>JABBOV010000018.1 GCA_012927625.1 Glaciimonas sp.
CATCCTGGAAACCGGTAACGATTCTTACCGCTTCAAGCAGCGCAAAAACCGCCCTCAGCAAACAGAAAAAGTGGAAAGTATTGGACGCTGACTAGTGGAAAGTATTGGACGCTGATTGACACTCTACGGCATTGTTTATCGGCATCTCTGTTGGGGCCATGCTGGCAGGCATGGTCACGGCGCATTGGGGGCTTATGGCATTACCGCTGGTCTCAATCAGTTTGGCGCTTCTGGCAATGCTGTCGTCCCATTGTTCCAACGTGCCTCGCAAATCTTAGGCAAGTGTGTCCGACTTATCGTTTCTTCCAAAAGGCAGAGTCTCCGTTGGTAGCAACCTGATTCAAAGATGAATCCGAGCGGTACCGTTGGTTTAAGTGCGGGCTCAATTCTCAGTTGCTGTGAACGACTGCTCAGTCTTATGATCCAGTTCGATACCGTTCTGCAATCGGCGGTTCTAGTCGGCTAGTTGTCGTAGAGCGCACTGAAGGGAGACCGCCGCCAAATATCGAATCGTATTAGGCTTGGCCTGCGTTCAGGTGGGCGTCGAACGCAAAACCTTCCGACAACATGGCGGCCATGTCGGCATGCCTGATTTGCATCACATAGCTGTGTTCGGTCGTCACCAATTGGCATGCACCTCGTGCTTCCTTGGCGCTAAACCACTTGCCGACGTCGGCGTGCCCGGCAGGGAATCGCTTGCCGCTGTATTCGACCTGCCAGCCGCCGTCGAGCAAAATCCAGTAGTCACCCGATGTATCGGCACAATTGGTCATCATGGTACCGGGCTTGGCCTCCCATTCGCGGGAATGGCTAATCACCCAGCGTAATTGCGGCTAGCTCAGGCTGGTGAAGAAGGGCGTATTCCTGAGCAAATGAATATAAGTCGTCGATGCTTGCATGGTCTGGCCCTCAGTTATTGCGTCTGGCTGCCCTGATGTTTGACATTGATATCTCCTTGCACTGCATCAGCATCTGAAATTGCCTTTTCAGAATACTTCCTTGATCATAGTTTGATCACTTGTGCCTTCAGCTTATCAATGTTAACTCCGACAGATTGGCATCACCTCTCGAGCTCCAGACATGAGTCGAGCCAGCTATCCTGTTTCGCCGCCGCTGCGTTACCGTAGCGATTTTCCCCGCCCTTGGGAAATGGTGCAGAATCGGCCGTGCCTGTTCACGTAAATTCACTGACACCGTGTCAAATGCACTTGCGGCAAAAACACTCCCACTAATCTTAAGGCCCGGATCCCCGCGTTTGGCATTGTCATTCGACTCCCCCGGTTTCGATCGCAGAAAGGATGCCCATAACATGTTTGCATCCCTCTTCACTTCTGATCACGCTTTTTAGCGGCTCGCCGCTAACTATGAGATTAAAAGAGGTGAGCCACTGAACAGCCTCCAACGGATTCCCAAAAACTGAAATGGGCCGTTGCAGCACTCGCGCAAACCGTGCGCTGTCCGCGCCAAATTCGCAACCCACCGGTGGCCCGGTATTCGATTCTTCACTGCGCTCCCATTCTTCACGCAACATTTTCTGGTAATTCAGGCCGTCCACCATACGCATGTCGTCGATCGACACTGATGCATCTGGTTTGTGAAGCATTCCTTTCAGATTTTCGGTTGCCTCAGTTGTATTTCCATGATTGATCGGTTTGGTCGGATCCTCATACTTGAGAACGGATCCTTGCAGTAACTGACGTAATTCCATTTGCGCAGCTACCCGCATTTCTTCTCGCGAAACTGTTTTTCCTTGATGCTCAGCCCGCACATCAAAAACTCCTTCAATTTCAAGGTTTCGTGTCTCCATCGTTTCGACGGCGTAATGCAGCCAGCTTTGATACCCTGGTGGCGGCGTTAGATTTTTCGGTCCTTCTAACTGTCGTTGGATATTATCTGGCAGCGGGGCATCAAAATCCTCGGCAACATCAATCTTACCTTTGAGTGCTCCCATCCGGCGGCCCGATTTTTCCATGGCCTCGATTCGGTGATTTGATTCCTCGACGAACCTGACCGTGTCATCTATCGAAACGTGGCCTCTCTCGACGCTCTGATGCAACGCCTTGATGAGGCTTTTCAACAGTGCCTCGTCATCAATAATTTGCCGCTGTTCTGTTTCGACGCGCAGCCAGCGCCCGAGGTTTTGTTTCAGACAATCCTGGCATAGATCGATCGAAATGGCATTCCCGTCACCAAAGATTGATGAGTAGCCGGCCACAAATTCAATTGACTGAATTTCGAACCAGCCAGCGTCATTGGTTGTAAAACGCGTTTTACAACAATCACATGTGATTTCGGAGACGATTTCTGTTGGTATCAGCTTGAATGTTTTCATAATCCAACTTTGTGCACATGTAAATCGGACCCGGCAATATGCAAGCCTTCTCGTTCCCAATCTGCTCGCGTGTACTGGTAGTCGGGAAAAGCTTCTTGCAACGTCACCTCACGCATAAGCAGGCGCCTTGTCAATGCCACCAATTGACGGAGATCGCTTTCGTTGCGCACCTCGATTGGCACACAGAGATTGATGACTCGGCTGTATTGACACCAGTGTGCATCCAGGGACGGCCCGATCTGAATGTTTGCTGACAGCATGACTTGTTTCCGCGCCTGCTGCCATTGATCGTGCCTGTCTGTTTGCGTGCACGGTTCATACACGGTGTGGATGATTTGCTTGCGAGATCGTCCAACTGTCCTGTAGACCGGCGTACCGTCGCGCATAAAATTGTCGGATGGTAAATCCGCGGTCAGACGATCTGCCTCAGCATCAATAGCGTCTTCATACGCCATCCTTGGATGCGTCCAGGCCAATGCAACACGGTAATTGTTGAGGACAAAGGTCACATCATCCCACCACGTCAATCGATCAGCAAGCAATCGATCATAGTGGTGAAAACACATGATTCCTCCTTCAAAATGGTCGCCTCGTCGCGCCCGATGACGCTGCTTGGCTCGGCGTTTCAGGCGTTCGACATGTGGGTTTTTCATCGCGATAATTCTTTCAATAGGACAACCCACCTTTGGGCGCCATTGGAATCAATTCTCAAGAAGCCGCCGTTCAAAATTAAACTTGAGCTAGTCATCGACCACACCGTCATACCGATGCCGAACCGTGGCCGCTCCTGCTTTGATCGGTCGATAAACCTTTCGCTCTATAATGCATCAGCAATAGCTCGCTATGTGAGCTATTGCTGATGCATTTTGAAAAAACCACGAGAGGTATGGCATGGATCGCACGGAACGCATACATAAAATAGACTAGATGCTTTCGATAAACGGAGCGGTGTCGACTGCACGTTTTCTGGAAGAGTTAAGGTTACGCTTGCGACCCTTAAGCGCGATCTCGAATATATGAAGATCGCATGAACGCGCCCATTATTTGGGACAGGGATGCGCGTGGTTACCGGTTCGACAATGTATCTGTTATCGGCCCAAGTTATGAACTTCCAAGGCTCTGGTTTAACGACAGCGAGTTGCATGCGTTACTCGCCATGCAGCACTTCTGGAAAATGTTCAGACAGGGTTACTTGGTGGCCCCCATTTACAACCACTACAATCGAAGCTGCAGGCAATTCTCTGTTCGTAGAACGATTCGCGCGAGGAAATTGCCAAGTGCGTCGGTATATTTTCGCATAGTCGCCAACATATGGCCGTCCGACATTTTGAAGCGGTCGCGACTGCCACCGTTCGGCGAAAGCGTTTACATATTGTTCATTTCAATCGCGGTACCGGCGCACTCACAGATCGATTCATTTCACCTCAGCAGATGGTGTATTACCGGGATAATTGGCACGTGGATTGCTGGTGTCATCTGCGCAAGGCGATTCGAACATTTTCGATCGACGCAATTGAGTCGGCAGAATTGCTCTGGCTTGCGCGTCGATATCGCTCTGCATGTCTAATCGCGCCAAACCAATCTATTCGCCAGCAATGTTCATCCTTAGCCAATTCGCGGATTGATACTCATCGACATTCGCCATGTGATGCCTTTTGGAAACTCGAGATTGACATCTTAACTGATTGAGAAGTTGGCTTTGGCGAGCCGGCGTTCCAGCAAAGCCCAATGACCGCAACAAGTCTAAATTCAGCCGATGAGTCGGGGAATCGGCCGGTTAACGCGGTGTACAAATACGAACACAATTGCGCGATTCCATCAAGCGCAATCTACGCAAAATCCCTGCTATTCGTAGTCAATCCTCCCAGCAGATGCGACAGATCCACCAACCGCTTCGCAACCAGGCTCCTGACATTACTTTCGCACTGCCATATCCCATAGACGCCCAGCAGTGTGGAGGAAAGCACTTCCTTGCGCTGTGCTTCCACCAGTTTGGGCCACACAATCACGTTGACCGGCCCGGTTTCATCTTCCAGCGTCAAGAACATGACCCCTTTTGCCGTCTCCGGTCGCTGCCTGACTGTCACGATGCCGCAACCGCGCGCACATTGCCCGGTGACGAACGTATTCAGTGCCTCCGCTGGTAAAAACCGCTGCTTCAGGAGAAGTGGCCGCAGTAGTGCCAGCGGATGTCGTCCCAGCGTCAACCCGACTGAATCGTAATCCGCCACAATGTTTTGTGCTTCCGTTGGTGCGGAAAGGGATATGTGCTCTTCGCGCACCGGCGCATGTTGCAGCAATCCTTTTTCGGGTGCCGCCACCACCGCTTGCCACAGCGCTTGGCGTCTATGGCCAGCCAAGGATTCGAGTGCATTCGCTGCAGCCAACGTCTGCAAATCCGTTCGCCTCAGTTGCGCCCGGCTGGCCAGGTCATCCAAATCCGAGAACGCACGTACTGCACGTGCTTCTTCAATTCGCCATGCTGCTTCTCGCGACATCCCCGTTATGTTGTTCAGGCCCAGCCTGACTGCGGGTTGCGGGTTCTCGCTGTCGGTCTGTACTGACGATGGTTGCAGCAATGCTTCCCAATGGCTAATGCACACATCGACCGGCAAAACCTCTACCCCATGGCGTCGTGCATCCTGCACCAGTTGCGACGGCGCGTAAAAGCCCATCGGTTGACTGTTCAACAGCGCGGTCAGGAATGCAGCATGTTCGTGACATTTCAACCAGGAACTGGCGTAGGCAAGTAGCGCAAAGCTTGCCGCATGGCTTTCCGGGAAGCCATATTCGGCAAAGCCCTGAATCTGCTTGTAAATGGAATCAGCAAATTCCTGGGTATAACCCCGCTCCAGCATGCCATGGATCAGTTTGTCCTCGAATTTTTCCAATCCTCCTTTGCGTTTCCAGGCTGCCATGGCCCGGCGCAACTGATCCGCTTCGCCGGCAGTAAAGCCACCGGCAAGCATCGCGATCTGCATCACTTGTTCCTGGAATATTGGCACCCCCAGAGTTCTGGACAATGCCCGTTCCATGTCTTTGCTGGGATAAGTCACAGGTTCAAATCCCTGCCGTCGCTGTAAATAAGGCTGGATCATGCCGCCCTGAATCGGTCCGGGCCGGATGATTGCCACTTCGATCACCAGATCGTAGAAGGTGCACGGTTTCATCCGTGGCAGCATGGTCATTTGGGCGCGACTCTCGATTTGAAACACACCAACGGTATCGGCCTGACAGATCATGTTGTAGGTGGCGCCATCCTCACTTGGAATGTCCTGCAATTCAAACGGCTCGCCACGGCGTTCGGCAACCAGATCGAGCGCACGCCGGATGGTGGTAAGCATACCCAGCGCGAGAATGTCGATCTTCAGTAATCCCAGCGCATCCAGATCGTCCTTGTCCCACTGGACAATGCTGCGATCCGGCATGGCGGCGTTTTCGATCGGGACCATGCGCGACAGCTTGCCGCGCGAAATCACGAACCCGCCCGGGTGCTGCGACATATGGCGTGGAAAACCCATCAAGGTCTGCGACAGCGAAAGCCACATTTGTGCAATAGGGGAATCAGGATCAACACCCGCAGCAAGAAAGCGTTTTGACAGCTCTTTCTTGCCATCCCACCAGTGATGCGATTTCGCCACCTGATCGACAATGCTTGGGTCAACGCCCAACGCCTTGCCGACATCGCGCATCACGCTTCGGGGGCGATAGCTGATCACGACAGCGGTGAGGGCGGCGCGCAGCCGTCCATACTTGTTGTAAATGTACTGAATCACTTCTTCCCGGCGCTGATGTTCGAAATCGACATCGATATCCGGCGGCTCATTGCGCTCTTTGGAAATAAACCGTTCAAACAGCAAGGTGCCACGGGCGGGATCGACTTCGGTAATGCCCAGGCAATAACACACCGCTGAATTGGCCGCGGAACCGCGTCCCTGACACAGAATGCGTTGTCCGCGTGCAAAACGAACGATGTCATACACGGTCAGGAAGTACGGTTCGTACTGCATCTCGGCAATGAGGGCGAGTTCGTGCTCGATTTGCGACTGCACAGTGGCCGGTATGCCGTCTGGAAAGCGGCTATGAGCACCGATATACGTTTCCTGCCGCAAATAGTCCGGGGCGGTGAACCCTTTGGGTACCAGTTCATCCGGGTATTCATAGCGCAGTTCATCCAGCGAGAATGTGCATCGGCTTGCGATCTCGATGGTTTGCGCCATTGCGGCGGGCGGGTATAGATTCGCTAGTCTGACCCGAGCCCGCAAGTGCTGTTCCGCGTTGGGGGCCATGTCGAAGCGGCATTCTGCAATCGGTTTGACCAGCCGGATCGCGGTTAAGGTGTCCTGCAACGGTTTGCGCGACCGCACGTGCATGCAGACGTCGCCGGTGGCAACCACCGGCAATCCAAGATTCTTTGCAACGGCGTCAACCACAGAGCGGTGCCGTTCATCTTGGCTATGGTGCAACAACGTCAGGGCAATCCATGTCCTTCCCGGGAAGGTCGCTGCCATCCATGCTGCTTGCTCGGCAATTCTTTCGACACGCTCGCCATATTTCGGTACCAGAATGGCGAGGCAATCCGGCAGGCCTTTCAGATGGGCTATGTTCCCTGCGGGTGCGTCCAGATCCTGCAGCGTCAACAGATAGCTCCCTTTGCCAGCATGGGTGCGTCCGTGAGTAATGAATTCACACAGATTTCCATAGCCATTTCGGTTCTGCGCCAACAGGATCAGCGATAACGCCGGGGTCCGATCCTGATGAACCAGTGCGAAATAACTGCCGATGATCAAGTGCAGCTTCTGTGTTTTTGCAACGCCATGGGCACGAACCACGCCTGCTACCGAGCATTCATCGGTAATCGCAAGGGCTGCATAGCCTAGCGCACTGGCACGTTCAACCAGCTCTTCGGCATGTGAAGCACCGCGCAGGAAACTGAAATTGCTTGCGCACTGCAATTCTGCATAGGCGGGTAATGTTTGCCGCGAAGCCTGCGCAGAAGACGGCATTGTTGTTATAGAATCATTTTTGTCCATGATTATGCAAAGAATCCATGTAGATACCAATGGGCTTCCTGGTCGGCACGTTCCCGGTAAATCCAATAGCAGGCGCCTTCCACACTTTCTGCCACAAAGTAATCGCGCACTGCAAGGGCGCCATCGTCCCAGCCCGTTTCTATGCGCTCCGACTCGCTGATCAGACGTAGCGGTGCGCCATAGAAAGGCCGATGTTCACGCAACAGCAGCGCAATTGGCTTGTCCAGCAACATGAAAGGGCGAACCAGATCCTCGGGCAAGCGAAATCCGGTTTTAACGGTTTCAGCAGCAGAACGCCAACTATTGCAGCGCTCCGGGCGATGATCCGCTACCGGGGCAGGCACCAAGACAGACTCGGGACCAAGTCGTGCCGTTAGTAATTCGATTAGTCGATTGAAATCTGCTGGACTGCCACTAGGCTCAGGAAACAATGACAGAGTGGGTGGCAACATGGGCTCGACATGCGCAGCAGTCAGTCGTAAGCCAATCACAGGGGCGACTAATTCCATGCGTCCTAGACGTTCTTTCAAAAGCCTGACCAGATGAGATTCATGCCATGCCGGTTCTGCCAGCACGATCTCCACTGATGTCGGTTCTATCGCCATGCGTCCGCGCTCGTGTTCGAGTAACAAGACGAAACGCGACACCGCCAGTTGTTGCGCGACTAGCCAGCCGGTCATTTGCAAGATCAGCCGACGGGCAGCGAACAACACAGTTTCTGCGTAGTCAATCCGGTCCGGCAGTTCAAGCTTTGCGGTAAACGTCAATGGTACCTGTACCCACTCAAACAGTTCATGTCCCTGCCCATAAGCACGATCTAATGCGTCAAGGACCGATTTATTGGTACGGCGCTGCAATCCGGCGCGGGGTAATCTTTTGACATCCGCCAGGGTCTGGCAACCAATGCCCTCAAACCACTGCTGATACGGTCTGGTATCCGGCAGCACCATAAATGACAATGCATCGAGCCGACGACCCAAGGTCGCCAGCTTGATACTGCGGCGCCATTTCGATATCTGTCTATTTGCCGCATATCGCGACAGTAGCCATGCACCCTGTGCGGTAGGTGCGGTACCGATACGTGCAGTGAAGCCGAGGGCAGCAATACTGGCACGCACCAGGCGCACCAATGCAAGCCTGCCACCGAATGCGCGCAAACTGGCCGTGACGTCCAGCACCAGACTGGATTCTGCTGTGTGAGCCACTTCCGGTGTGTATTGCAGCATTGCCATCGCAATGCTGTCGATTGCTTCGTGCTCCTTGGCAGGGTCGCGCTGGTGCAGCACCGCATCGGGTGCAATCGCGGCGACACCGCCGCGGCGCATGCCGATCCGGACCCCGGCGTGGGCTGCCTCTGTCGAGACCGCAAGCACTTGTTCACAATTCAGCACCACATGCAGGCCGGGATCAGACCAGAGCGGGCGAAAGGTTTCTAGCGGTAGCAGCGGCAAGTGCACGCTTATCCAAAAACGCATGATCAGGAAAGGATGAAAGTGACAACGAAGGAACTAAGGTAGATGGAACTAAAGTCGGTAATGGCGTCGATGGCATTGTCGGCAACATGAGGTAAAAGGGTTCGGCACGCTGTGGACCTCGGCGCTTGATCATGTCAATTGCAATACCTGAGCGTGCCGGGCGCAGACCCAGCCGAAGTGGAGACGGAGATGAATCCTGCGCATTGGCAAGCGGTCGAATCATCCAGAAGGTCGTTTCACTGCCTTGTGCAGCCAGATGCAGGCGGCGTAGCGATTCTGAACGGACATGCGTTTGCCAGAACAGCAATGCCCCGCAACTGCCATTGCGCAGGATCTGCTCTACAGTCCATAGCGCATCAGCAGTCCGAGTGGTTTTAATCCAGAGCAGACTTTCTATTGGTAGTCCCCAGCTCATCCAGGAAGCAATTTGCGGCACATGAGGCAACTGCACCAAGGCGATGCGACGCTGTTTCGCAATAGCAGCTAAAGCGGGACGCAGTAGTTGCATTTCACCAATGCCATTTTGCTGCACTAACAGTTCGATCAGGGACGACGCAGGCCAGCCCTGATTGGGTAGCTCTGCATCCAATGCAGGATAGCCGGAGCTGGTGATCGCACTGGAATATGACCCCATCTGATCGGCACGCCAGATTGCGTGGGGCAGCTGCGACACCACCTGTTGCACGCCTGAATTAAATGAGTGTTGTGCCGACATCGCGACCTCCAATTTGCCGGAGCGAGAACATTCGCTCCAATACTACTGTTTAAATATACAGTAGTATTGGCAGGCCGCTTATGCAAATTACTTATGGAAGAAGCTGTCGGGTATATTTAAAAGATGTACTTTTGCCGCTTTGAAACACCGCAAAGTTAAGGTTCTTTTTTAACTGGCTCTATCAAATGGGGCGCATTGTTGCCGGCCCGGTTGACCTCCTTGCTCACCGGATACCACACAAAATAATCTTCACGCAGGGTGGCGGTTCGGGCTATTTGTTCGGCTTGTTGGTAGGAAATGCCGGTATCCATCCACAGCAGCGCCTCTTCAACACTGAGCGCAAGCGGGCGACGGCCGTGAATGTCGAGCATGCCGCCGGCCACATCATCGGTGACGATCACGAACCCCGCACCAGCATGATCCGGTTCACCTGGGTGATGATTGGTCAATGCCGCCAGAAACAGCGGTTCGTCTGACTTGGCGCGGATATACCAGGGTTGCTTGCTGCCTTTTTCACCAACCCATTCATACCAGCCATTGGCAGGAACGATGATCCGGCCATGTTTCATCAGGCTGCGGTAATACGGGGTTGTACGCCCTAATCCACGAAAATTTCAGATTCCCCGGTTTTCTCAGCGTCCCAGCATCTTTTGACCGTCTTGGCGCAGTGTGCCGACATGTAATGCTCATGCTTCGTGATCGGCTTGCGCTCGACCTCGCTCCAGTCAAAGCGGAAGAAGGCATGTTTAGCCTTGAAATAGCCGATCTGCAAGAGGCAGTAGACTTGGGCATGGAGGCCGGGACGACTGCTGGCGAACGCAAGTTCGGTTTCCGTCAAGGCCAGATATTCCAGCCGCTGTGCATCGTCGAAGTCCGGCAGGCCGCTGCTCGGCGCCGGACAAGACGGTCAGGCGCTCGCTCTTTGCGATCTGCATGCGTTACTCCGGCGCTCGTAAATATTGGTACAGCGTTTCCCGGCTGATGCCGAACTCGCGAGCGAGTGCGGCTTTTTGTTCGCCGGCAGCGGCCCGCTGCCGTAGCTCGGCAATCTCCAGATCGGAGAGAGATTTCTTGCGGCCACGATAGGCGCCGCGTTGTTTAGCCAAGGCGATGCCTTCGCGCTGGCGCTCGCGTATCAGGGAGCGTTCGAACTCAGCGAACGCTCCCATGACCGACAGCATGAGGTTTGCCATCGGCGAGTCTTCGCCGGTAAAATTGAGATGTTCCTTGACGAACTCGATATGCACGCCGCGTTGCGTCAGCGTTTGCACGATGCGGCGCAAATCATCGAGATTACGCGCCAGGCGATCCATACTATGCACCACCACGGTGTCGCCCGTGCGGGCGAAACTCGTCAGCGCTTCCAGTTCCGGCCGCTTGATATCCTTGCCCGATGCTTTGTCAGTAAAAGAACGATCAACCTTGATGCCGTCAAGTTGCCGTTCCGGGTTCTGGTCGAACGTGCTGACCCGGATGTATCCAATGCGCTGTCCGATCATAGAATTTCCTGCTAAATGTCAGGAAAGACTCTATGACATTTAATGAGATATGTCAATAAATTCGAAATTTGATCCTATCCTGACGTAGTTTGCATACAGCATCTGACATCAGGATAGGGTGTACTTCAGCCTGACAGCCGGTTTACCGACGCGAAAGCCACAGAATCAGCTCGAAAGAGCTTAAGTCGGTTGACGGTTCCATTGCTCCCCGCACCCCATGTACGCGCTCAACCCCGCAACAAGTGCCGCGAAAGTTGCCACGCAGCGTGCGCTTTGGCGCAGGTCCTCATGCATCGCGACCCAAGTGTCCATCGTGATCGACAACTGGGTAGGCAGCAAACGCACCAGCGCCTTGTCTCTCGCTGCCAGCGTCGATTGACATATGCCGATGCCGAAGCCGGCGCGGATGGCTGCCAGTTGCGCAAGATCGCTGTCGGCCCGGAATGCCAGGGCGGCGCGCGAGTACCAGGGGAATTGATCCTGCAGCCGGCGGATGAACGCGCCCTCGTTATCGAAACCGATGAGCGTATGACCAGAGACCTCGGCGAGCGATTTCGGGGTGCCGTACGTTGCCAGGTAGCGCTTGTGCGCGTGCAACCCAACTTCGATGCCGCCCACGCGCTTGGCCACCAGCGCGTCCTGCACCGGCCTATACATCCGCACGGCGATATCCGCTTCGCGATGCAGCAAATCGCCCGTCTTGTTTGACGTCACCAGCTCGATGCTCAGCGCGGGGTGCTCGTTCCTCAGTGCCGCGAGGATGGGCGGCAGCACTTCGACACTGATGATCTCGCTCGCGGTGAGGCGCACCGTGCCGCGAACGCCGGTACCGTGGCTGCTGGCCACCCGGCGCAGCGCCGCCGTGGTGGTGGCGACGCTGGCGGCATAAGGCTTCAGTTCCAGCGCGGCATCGGTGGGGGCGAAGCCGTCGAAGGAACGGATAAAGAGCTTCAACCCCAGCGCCGTCTCCAGGTTGTCGATGTGACGACCAACGGTCGGCTGCGTCAGGCCCATCGCGCGTCCAGCCGCCGACAGCGAGCCTGTCTCTAGCACTTTTATGAAGGTCCGGTACCACTCCCAGCTCGGTTCGTTTTCAGTCATCGTATTCAATTATTTATAGTCGCTATAGGATATTAGGCAATTTTCATTTACCCGTCAATTCTGCATACTGCCTTCTCCGACAGCAAAGACCAACCGACTTTTACAGAGCCTTTCATGAACACCTCGACTATCGCTCAGACATTGCCCTGCCGTACCGAATGGAATCTGGCCGTCTGGGCGAGACGGATTGGCATCGCGGTGTTCGCGGCTGCGCTTGAAAGCTGGCTGCGGTTTCCGATCCAGCATCTGCTCGATGGCTACTTGCAATCGTCAATGTCCCGAATCTCGTCGGTCGCCACTTCTGTTTTTCACCTCCGTTCGCACTGAACCCAACCCAAGGAGAATCGTCATGTCCAAAATCGCTCTATTCGGCGCTGCAGGTGCCATCGGCCGAAGCATTGCCGCCGCCATCAGTGGCAACGGCCAACCCTATCGCGTTGTCGGACGCACCGAAGCGAGCCTGCGCAAGGCGTTCGGTACAGACCCCCTGGCTGAAATTGTCACCTGGAACCCCGATTCGCCAGCCTCGGTCCAGGCAGCCGCTGCGGGTATCGAGACGCTGATCTACCTGGTCGGCGTCGACTACACAAAGTTTGCGCTCCATCCCGAGGTTATGCGTAAGACGCTCGCCGGCGCGATCGCCGCTGGCGTCAAGAACATCGTCCTCATCGGCACCGTGTATGCATATGGTCGGCCGAAAACACGACCGGTGCGCGAAGACCATCCGCGCGAGCCGCACACCTTCAAGGGGCGCATGCGCAAGGCCCAGGAAGACCTGGTGATGCAGGCGCACGCCGATGGCCACATCCGCGCGACCGTGCTGCGTCTGGCGGATTTTTATGGACCTGGCGTAGAAGCCAGCTATCTGCATGGCGCAGCGAAAGCAGCCGTGCAAGGGGGCACCGCGGACATGGTCGGCCCGCTCGACTTGCCCCATGAGTTCTGCTTTGTACTAGATGTCGGCCCCGTTGTCGCCAAGCTGGTCGATACTCCCGCCGCGTTCGGGAAAATCTGGCACTTCGGCGGCGCCAGCGTCACGACGCAGCGCGAACTGGTGTCGGAGATGGAGCGTCAGACTGGAAGGAAGCTGAAGCTCCGCGTGGTGGGCAAGACCATGCTGCGCCTGATCGGCTTGTTCGTCCCGATCATGCGGGAAATGGTCGAGATGCACTATCTGGTGACCGAACCCGTGATCATGGACGACTCGGCTCTTCAACGGCTAATCGGCCCGCTTCACAAGACGTCTTATGCGGAAGGCATACGGCAAACACTGGCCGCCGTGGCTAACGGTCGCACCATTGCAAGCGTTAGCCTGAGGAGCCATCCATGAAACAGTTAACTTCCGCCACTTCCACGCCCATCACCCCTTTCGTATTCGCCGTGCGCAGTTGGCCGCTCCTTCTGCTGCGCTTGGAGGTACTGGCCGCGCTGGCGGCGGCGGTTCTGGCCTACCGCGCGTTGGGCGGCGGCTGGGCGCACTTTGTCTGGCTGTTCTTGGTGCCGGCCTGTCCATGCTGGCCTACGTGGCTGGCAAGCGGGTTGGTTCTGTGGCATACAACGCTGCGCACAGCTATGTGGGTCCGGCGTTGCTGGCGACGCTGGGTCAAGCAATGGCGCTGCCTGAGTGCCTGCTGCTGGCGCTGATCTGGGTGGCTCACATAGGGATGGACCGCGCGTTGGGCTACGGCCTGAAGTACGCCACGGGCTTTGGAGACACCCATCTAGGCCGTAAAGGCCGCACGGGTCTGTCGGCCGTGCAGTCGCGCTGAAGCGGCGCACTGCCTGTGCGTTGACCAGGACGACGCCTTGCTTAACAGGCCATTAAAAAAGACATTTTCGCTGAATTAATTAGACCACCGCTGCGAACGTCTACCCCCACAAATAACCCATGAATGAACGGAGTTCTATGCCTACTACACCTATTTCACATTGGCGCAGGTGCCCCCCGATTGCCATAGCATTGGCTGGCAGCCCTGTTGTTGGTCCAACACTCAGGTGCCAACATCGAACAGGTAGCGTTCGCCGCAGAGAACGACATGGCGATGTCTAAGATCACGATTCCGCACCACCAGGGAGCGATTAACGCAGCGCTCGCCGAGTTGGAGTTGGGGCGACGAAATTTTATAGGACTCCGGCATATCCCCAATAGTTTCTTGAAAGCACCACATGCGCGGTGACCCCAATGCGCGACTGACCATCCTTTCTGAGGTCGAAAAAACCGCCCTCTACGGGATTCCAAATTTCGACGACTTCCAACGCATCGAATTCTTTGCCATGACCGATGCGGAACGTTCCCTCGCATTGGGGCGCAAAAACGTTTTGGCACAGGTCTATTGCCTTCTGCAAATTGGGTATTTCAAAGCCAAGCAAGCCTTCTTTCAATTCTCGCTTGACGACGTGCAACACGCGGACATTGCCTTCCTTTTGCAGCGATATTTCCCGGGTCAGACGCTGGTCAGCGCGCCGTTACACAACAGCGAATACTACGTGCAGCGCAATAAAGTTGCCAAATTGTTTGGCTACCGCATGTGCTCAGACGACGATCTGCCAGCGTTGCGGGCCAAGGCAATACTGCTGGCACGCACGGACGTGACCCCCACCTTCTTGCTGGGTGAACTGATGGTATTCCTGATTGGCCAGCGCATCGTGCGACCAGGCTACACCACGTTGCAAGACCTGATCACGAATGCACTATCAGTCGAGCGTGACCGTCTGGAAAGACTTGTCGAAACAGACCTGACCGATACAGCACGCAAAGCGCTGCAACAACTGCTGGAACGCGATGATGCCCTGTCTGAATTGGCGGCGCTCAAGCAGGACGCCAAGAGCTTTCGCTACCTCCAGATGGGCATGGAGCGCCAAAAGCGTCTCACCCTGCCCCGTGTACGCCATCGCCAAAGCCCTGCTACCAAGCCTTGATGTCTCGCAGCTCAACATCGCCTACTACGCCAGTCTGGCCAATTTTTACACCATCTACGATTTACGGCGATTCAAGCCCGGCCAGACCAACCTCTATTTGCTAAGCTAGGCCTAGCAGTGTTGGCGCCGATTAAATATTGACCCACCGTGCCGATTGAATATTGACCTAGGGCTGGGTGCTGCGTTTCCATCAGCAGCTGTGGATAACTATACCAAATAGCGTGGTTTCGAAGTTTTCTATTCTCTCGTTTTTCGTCAGCCAGAATGCGCGGGGAAATGCGCGAAGGGCGAAGCCCGTAGCACATTTCTCCGCGCGCGCTTGATTAGAGCGGCTCGTCAGCCGATGTTTCCTTGGCGCCCTTCTGGGCTTGCTCCCGCGCCTTGATCCGCGATTTTGCCGCCATGCTGCTGTGCTGGAACCGGTACGAATCATTGCCGGTCTCGACGATATGACAATGATGGGTAAGCCGATCCAGCAATGCCGTGGTCATTTTGGCGTCGCCAAATACGCTCGACCATTCGGCAAAGCTGAGATTGGTCGTAATGACGACGCTGGTGTGCTCGTACAGTTTGGACAGCAGGTGGAACAGCAAGGCGCCGCCAGCCTGACTGAATGGCAGATATCCAAGCTCATCGAGTATGACGAGATCCATGCGCATCAATGACAGCGCGATCCGGCCAGCCTTGCCATCACGCTTTTCTTTCTCCAAGGTATTGACCAGATCGACTGTGGAATAGAAACGGACACGCTTGCCATGGGACTCAATGCCGGCCACAGCGATGGCAGTCGCCAAATGCGTTTTCCCCGTACCAGGACCACCGATAAGGACTGCGTTCTGCGCCGTATCCGTAAACGACAGCGTCGCCAGCTGTTTGACCAGCCGTTGATCGACCCTGGAAGATTCGAAGTCGAATCCAGCCAGATCACGATGCATAGGGAATTTGGCCGCGGTCATCTGGTGCCGGATCGAACGCATGCCACGGTCCGTATTTTCCGCTTGCAGCAGGTGCTCGATCAGCCATTTTGAAGACGCCGTTGATGTTTCACCTTGCTCCATCAAATCCATCCAGGCGCTGACCATCCCATACAGGCGAAGATCCTTGAGTTCCTTCGCGACGTCACGCATGGTCGGCCTCCACGGCATAAATTGCCACGTCGTCAATGCCGCGCAGGCTGTCGTACCTGCTGGTGTTGGCGACCGGCGCTTCGGTCAATTGCAGGCTCGTCTCCACGCACGCCGGTGCGGGACTAGCATTTAGTCGCGCCAGCACATTTTCCACATGTTCGGCGCTGAGTACCCCGGACTCGATCACCAATTCCACCGCCACCAATACCGCTGGCAATCCGGCTGCAGGCACCGCAGCGAGTACTTGCGCCATCACTTTGCCGCCGCCGTCGAGCCGCAGCAGGCCCTGTTTCAAACGCAATAATGGCGCCGGCATGTCGGTAAAGGGGGCGCCGTTGCGCAGCGCGCCCGGCTTGCGCTCGATGAGCGGGATGTAGTGCTGCCAGTCGTAGCAAACTTGACCGCGCTCGGTCAGCCGGTCGTGGCTGGCGACGATGGCGTCTCCTGCCACGACACTGATCCGATTCGGATAGAGCCCGGTGCTGACCATGTGGCCGGCAAATTCGCACGGCACGGAGTAGCGGTTTCGATGCGCCGTGATCAGGCATGTCGAGGATACCCGCGCTGGTTTTTCCACATAGCCGTCAAATGGGGTGGGCATCGGGATCATCTGGGCGCGTTCCTGCTCCAGCATGTCTGCCACGCTGAATTGCGCGTGTTCAGGATGACGCAATTCGTCCCATAGCAACCGACACTGTTCACCGAGCCATGCATTGAGTTCCGTGAACGAGCCAAATTGACGGGCTTGCGCATCCAGCCAGATGCGCCGGCGACTATCCTGCACATTCTTCTCCACCACGCCTTTCTCCCAGTCGGAGGCCCTGTTGCAGAAGTCGGTATCAAACAGATAGTGCGAACACATCGTCGCAAAGCGCGCATTGACGGTACGGCTCTTGCCCTTATTAACCTTGTCGACCGCCGTTTTCATGTTGTCGTAGATGCCGCGTCTGGGAACCCCGCCCAGTGCCGTCAGAGAGCGGGTATGAGCGTCGAACAGCATTTCATGGCCTTGACTTGGATAGGCCACGAGCCAGAAGGCGCGGTTGGCGCACAGCTTCAGATGGGACACCTGAATGCGTCGGTAGATGCCGCCAATAAGCAGGCCTTCTTCGCTCCAGTCAAACTGAAACGCCTCGCCCAGATCGAACGTCAACGGCACAAATGCATAGGGCTCCTTGCCTTCGCCGCTGCGCCAGTCGCGGATGAAATCGGTCACGCGGCTATAGCCGCCTGCATAGCCGTCCCGCTTAATTTGTATGAACAGCGCCTTGGCCGTGCGCCGGTTTTGCTTGATGCGATGCGCGTCAGCTTTGAGAGCCAGTATCAAAGTTTCATGGAATGCGGCCAGCTTACCTGGCACCTCATTCCTGCGGTACGTTGGCGTCGCGGCCTCTTCGGGCATCCTCAGCCATTTGCGTAGTGTGTTGCGCGACAAACCGGTGCGCTTCGTTATTTCGTGCAGCGACAGTTTGTCGCGCACATGCATACGTCGAATCTTGCCAAACATTTCCATGGTGATCACCTTTTGTCTCCCGCCTAAAAATTAGGCGGGGGTAGTAGAACACCTGGGTCAATTTTCGATCGGCATACCACCTATAGATGGGTCAGTTTTCAGTCGGCGTCAACAACGCCTGTCAGTCAGATGGATTTGCGCTGGCAGGCGGTGGACAAGCAGAGCGGGCTTTGCACGAAGAATCTGCGGCCGCTGGCCACGGCCTTGGAGTTCGCCAGTAGTAGCGCCAGAGGTAAAGCCTGGCTGGCAGCGTTGCAATGGATGAAAGAGGTCTTTGCTGGCCAACAGAGCCTTGCCAAGCAGCCGCTGGCTAAGATTCCGCCGCGCACCATACCCAATCGATTGCGCAACTTTTTGCTGAGCTTTGACGAGGAGGGCAAGCCAGTTGGCCTGCGCGCTGACCGGTACGAATTTTGGGTTTACAGGCAACTGCGCAAGCGCCTCGACACGGGTGACATTTATCTTGATGACAGTGTGCAGCACCGGCGTTTTGCCGATGACATGGTGTCCATGGAGGCCAAGGCCGACGCCCTCAAGGCACTGAATATCCCTTGGTTGCGTGAGCCGGCTGACCAAACGCTTGATGCCTTGTTTGTCGAACTGGATAAGCAGTGGCGGGCGTTCGATTCGGAGCTGCGCAGCGGCAAGCTCAAGCACCTGGAGTTTGACCCAGTAAAACAAACGTTGACGTGGCACCGACCCAAGGCCGACAAGGACAAACAACTGCAGCAAGGCTTCTACGGCAAGCTGCAGGCGCGCGATGTTACCGACGTATTCCGGTTCGTGAATGAACGGTGCAACTTTCTCTCGGCCATGACACCCTTGCAGCCACGGTACGCCAAAAAAGTCGCCGATGCTGACAGCCTGATGGCTGTGATCATTGCTCAGGCCATGAACCATGGCAACTTCAAAATGGCTGAGACTTGCAACATCCCATACCACGTCCTGGAGGCCACGCACCAGCAGCACTTGCGACCGGCCACGCTGATTGGGGCGAGCAACATCCTCAGCAATTTCATTGCCAGCCTGCCCATCTTCCCGTATTACTCCATCGACTTGAACGTGCTGTACGGTAGCGTGGACGGGCAAAAGTTCGCCGCCGCCTCTCCGACGCTCAAGGCCCGCCATTCACGCAAGTATTTTGGCATGGACCGTGGCGTTGTCGCCTATACCTTGCTGGCCAACCATGTGGCTCTGCAAACCCAGATGCTGAGTGCCAACCAGCATGAGAGCTACTGGGTGTTTGACATCTGCTACAACAACACGTCCGACATTAGGCCGACCACGATCACGGGCGACATGCACTGCATCAACATGGCCAACTTTGCCATCCTGCACTGGTTTGGCATGAACCTGGCGCCACGATTCACCAATTTGCATGCCCAGTTGAAGCACCTCTACTGCGGCCCTGACCAGGAGGGTTATGATAAATTCCTGATTCAGCCAGTGGGACAGATTGACCGTCATCTGATTGCCGCTGAAAAATCCAATTTGGATCACATTGCCGCCACCCTGGGTCTCAAGGAAATGAGCCAAAGCGTACTGGTGCGCAAGATCTGCACGCTGTCCGGCCACCACCGCACACGTAAGGCTCTCTTCGAGTATGACAAGCTGATCCGCACGATCTACACGCTGCGCTACTTGCGCGACCCTCAATTGCAGCGTGATGTCCACCGCTCGGAAAACCGCATTGAGTCCTACCACCAGCTGCGCTCCACCATCGCCCAGGTCAACGGCAAGAAGGAACTGACCGGGCGTACCGACCTGGAGGTGGACATCAGCAACCAGTGTGGTCGGCTGATTGCCAATGTGGTGATAGCCTACAACTCCATGCTGCTGTCAGGGCTGCTTGGCCGGTATCTGGCCGCTGGCAATGAAAAGGCGCTGGACTTGCTCAGGCGAATTTCACCTGCTGCGTGGCAGCATCTGCATTTCCTGGGGCACTATGCCTTCAGAGGCAAGCACAATCCGATTGATTTGGAGGCTGTTTTGGCAGGGATTGACTGGGAGTAGGCCATCGACTTTTTGGCAGTCTGAAATTTTCGTGGATTAGGGCGTACAACCCCTAGTTGACTGGGAAAAACGTCATAAAATTGCTAAACGCGTGGACATGGCAAAGTGGCTTCAAAACTATGCAGCAACCCATGAAGCAGGAATTCATCGAATAGGTGTCAAATACCTAAAGCAATGGATGGACTACAGTGCCCCAATGAATAAATTCAGAGATGCATTGCTTGAAGCACTCGCAGAGCTGGAGCGACTCGACATTATCGCCGGTGCGAGCATTCAATCAAGCTCACGACGCGAACAAACCGCAGTCTGGACAAAACTCCCAACATGAATTTCATCGGGATAGCATTCCAATAGTTGTATTTATAGAAATAAAATGATCGGGATAGCATTTCACTTTTCGCCTATTTTTTAGGCAAACAACCATCGCTTTGCATACGCTTCCCTCGAATTAATTAACACTTACTTAACACCACAAGCTTACCAACACCATCGGGACAGCATTCCACTTCCATCGGGACAGCGTTCTACCCCCCCTTGGAGAGCTAATGCTGGCGCGGCTTTCCAAGGCATTGGCGTCGTTAACTTTCTTTAACCATAAGCAGCCTGTGGATAAGTCAATCGGCGACAAATTACACCCCTTTTAAATCAACATCACACCGCCCAATCAACACCACATTCGAAGTTGACAAAAAACAAAAACATTAGTACCCCAAGGAACCCCAAAATCTTTGGACAAAACGACACCAAAAACTAATACAGACTGCGCCTTCAGGCGCACAAATAAAACTCAAAGGCAGTGATCGACGGTCCATTCGTGCATTTTCGGGGTGTCCCGAAAACACATAGACGCAGCAGGGGTGCTTCGCTCGCGCTCGCATCGGCCATACCGCCTACGGCGTGCCGATTGCCCCCGCTTCCCGTTAAGCGACAGTCTTAAAACCGGCTTAGCAGGTGCGGGAGTGTTTGAGTCCAGGCCAAGAAGGTGTCTGGGGAGCAGTGAAATCGTGAACCGACTTAAGGGCGATTTCATCGTTCTCAAAACTCATATCCAGGCAAAAATCGTTTCGAGAATGCATTTTGAGAACCGAAAACGTCGATTGCATCGTGGGCGTGACCACGAATATTGAGAATCTAAAAAATGGTCTTTTGCGAGAGCGGCCGTGGCAAAGCCTTTGCTGTAGCGGCTTTGAAGCCTGTGCATGAGGCTTAAGTCGGTTCACGATTCCACTGCACCCCAGACCCCACGTACGATTTTTTCCGTTTCCCCTGTTCTCTCCTTAATGATTTTTCATATAAGCCTCATATAATGCCGTGGCGCTGCTTCCTGCAGCGCTTCCCCAGGGGAGAAATGACCGATGCAGTGGAGCAAACAATGAACACGTCTGCGCAAGCACCAGAGCCGCGTCCCGCGGGCATTCGCATCCTCGGAGATGTCGATGCGGCACGGTGCAGCTTCATCTCCATGCTCGAACAACTCGATCTGCATCGATACGTCGCAACCGCGGACGATGGCGGCAGCATCGCCTTCTCGCTGCGCGACGAGTTTGCCCGCAGTTGGGCGCCGCGCGGCGACACGACGCAACTGTCGCGCGATCTCGACCTCGACATCGCCGGCAGCCCGGACGACCTCAATCGCGAAATCCTACTGGCGATGCTGGCCGGGCCGCTCGCCTTCGAGTACCCAAGCTATGAAGAATTCGCCGCGGCGGTGCGGCTGCGCCGCAACATCGTCGACGCCGCGCGCCGCACGCAGCTGGCTTTTCACACCAGCGAGGCCGAACGGCCGAACGACTGCTGGACCTACACCGAGGACCGCGGCTTCACGGTTCTGCCCGGCAAGCCGCTGATCGCGGCATTGAAGAAAACGACGCAGCCCGGCGCATCGGGCAAACTCTACTCTTTCTCCTGCTACCGGGCTACCGAGTACGTCATCCTGCTCGGCATCGCGCAGGAGTTGGCCACGGTCAATCCGCAATTGCTGGAAAGGCTGCAGACTCAGTGGGAGACGCGGGCAATCATGTCGGGAAAGTTCCACGACGTCTTCCTGTACGAATACGGCACAATGAACGATCCGCTGCCGCCGGGATACTACGTTCCGGGCGACCGGCTCTGGTTCCGCAATCCCGACGAGCGCTCTTCCGATGTCTCCGGCTACGAAGGCTCGTGGGTGTTCTATCTCGGCGGCGGCCTGTTCTCGAATTTCTGGAAGCGCGACCAGCCCTACACTCTGACGACGAAATGCATCGAGATATTCCACTGGCGCCACGGCACCTACCGTGACGACGAGGGCGCGCTGCGCATGAACGAAGCGGTTGTGGACGCGCGCGTGCGCGACACGCTGACAAACCCCGAGGAAACCGAGCGGATTCTCGCTCAGATGGCGCGGCTGCGCGATCCGCAGGGAGTGTACGCCGGCGGTGGCTGCATCGATGCCTCGCGCGAATTTCCGCGCCGGGTCTGTCCGCGCACCGCTAATATCGTGCTGCCCGCCGGCTGAATCCGGCCCGCCCCCGCCCAGGACCGCAGGACACGAGGCAAGCCACAGGGCCGATCGCCACCGCGCTCGCGTTTGACCGGTGCCGGCGCAGGTCGCGCAACGGCCATAGGCGCGTTTTTCGACGCAGGGTGTCGCCGGGACATGGTGCGCCACGGAAAAACGCGGGGTCTGGGGAGTAGTGGAGCAGCCAACCGACTTAAGCCTCATATGCAGGCTTGAAAGCCGCTACAGAAAAGGCTTTGTCATGGCCACTTTCGAAAACGACCATTTTTTAGGTTCTCAATTTTGGCGGTCACGCCCATGGTGTAAGGGGCGTTTTGGTTCTCAAAACACATTCTCGAAACGTTTTTTGCAAATTTTCGTCCGAATATGAGTTGTGAGAGCGCTGAAATTGCCCTTAAGTCGGTTCACCGTTCCACTGCTCCCCAAGCCCCGTATTTGTGCCTTTTCTCAAAATTAAGCACGCACAGTCAGGCCGGAGGCAAACATCGTGGGGAGCCGGGTGCAACGTGGGTATCGGCTTGCCGATTGTCCATGCCACCAGGTGTGGGCAACCAGTTTGTGCACGGGCGGACGCGGGAATTTTCTCAGACGGTTCTATTCCGGGGTTGTCGTTACTTGGTGCGCATACCGTGACGGTTGACCTGCGGTATATGGATCAGCGGCGAAAGATTGTCCTGCTGCGTGCCGTTTGAGGGCCATTTTGGGAGCGTGGCGGCGTTTTCTGATGACTGGACACAGGATTCTTTGTCCCGAGAACGAATAACGCGCCTAGGGCCGTTCCTGCGGTTTCTGCCGGCACGGGATAAACAGGGGTACAGTAAGGATTCGTACGTAAATGAGTAACAGACACCGCAAAAAAAAGGAAAATAGAGGTATTGAACCTTGTTTTGATTTTCGCAATGAGTTTTCTTGCGCTTTTTCCGCGCCAAACCAGCGCATTATTCACCACAAGATAAGGTTCGTTTTTCTTGCGACCTAAAGCATACCGAGCCGGCGCATGGATTCTTCGATCCACTGGCGGGCGTCGTCTGGGCAGGGATACACGCGGGATTCGGATGATTGCCGATTAGGTGCAGTGCGAGGATTTAGTCCATTCAATGCCTTGACGTGCGCAATCCAGCAGGTCTTTACAGTCCTGTTGTGACAGGCACGAACATCATCTTGAATTTGTGCGTATGTTGTCATTCTTTCCTCATCTAATCGATCATTCTGCCCAAAATCATAGCCGTCTATGAACGACGGCTGTTACTCATTTACGCACGAATCCTTACCCAACCCCTACGTGGCTGCAATAGTTTTTCCTTGCATTGCAGGCAGTATGACCCTAACATGTTACATGTAACTTATTAAGGAGGATGTATGCGCACGAATGGTGCAGAGCGGGTGCAAAAGCATCGAGCCGGATTACGGGCTGCGGGCCTACGCCCAGTACAGATTTGGGTGCCGGATACGCGGCGCAGCGGTTTTGCGGAAGAATGCCGCCGTCAATCGCTGTTGTTGCAGGGCGACGCACAAGAGGCCGATACGCTCGACTGGCTCGCAGCGGCTGCGCACACTGAAGGTTGGGCGTGAGGCGAGGCGACTTGGTCACGATTGCCTTGCAAGGCGCGTATGGCAAGCCACGCCCAGCCCTGGTGATCCAGTCCGACCTGTTTGCCGAGCATCCTTCCGTAACCATCTTGCCGGTCACCAGCGAACTGCGGGATACGCCGCTGTTTCGGGTGCTAGTGCATCCGAGCGAAGGCAATGGGCTACGCAAACCGTCCCAGGTCATGACTGACAAGGTGCAAACCATTCCGCGCGAAAAGATCGGGGAAGTGTTCGGCCATATAGCCGAAGAGGACATGCTGGCCGTGAGCCGGGCGCTCGCTGTGTTTTTAGGCATTGCCTGAAAATTAAAACTGAAGGCTAAGCGCGGGTATTCGTGCTGTGAAAATCGGCAATCGAAGTGCGGTTTACTGATCCATGATTCTGGAGATTTATATAGGGATAATTTACGAAACGGGAAAAATCGTATGTTGCCCCTGCTCTTTCTTAATTTGCCTTTTGACGCTTTTCACGCTTTCACAGCTTTTCTCTCTTTTCTCTTATAACCACAATTTCATCCTCATGGGACGTGACACTTTTTATTAATTTTTTGATGTTTGTGCTGCACCCATGCGTCACCTCTGCTTTTGAATTTTTCAGACTTTCAAAAAATACCCGTTCCTTGCAGATCCGCCAATTCCCCATTTTTAGTGCGTAAACCGGTTTGCTGATTACGGGCATGACCAGGACAAATCAGAAGGAAAAATGCATCCCTGGGAGACGCCCCTTTTCTTCTTTTAAACCCGCACACATTACGCACGGGTCCGTGCCAAGTTGTTTTACCACCTAACTATTTGATAAATATAAATAAAGCTTGTAATCACGCAATAAATTTAAAAGAACCTATTTAGAACCTTATTATGCTAGGTCTTTGGATTTGAATATTTTAAACAAGGTTCTATTTAGGTTCTATATTACTATTTAGTAATGTTTTTTGCTTTAGTGATGTAAATAAACCAGAGACAATCAAAATTGAAGGTGCGCTATGCAAACACAAGGAATGACGATTCGTTTGCAAAAAAATGAATGGGAAAAAATCAAAGAAATTGCGGCAAAAAATAAAGTTAAACAGACTGATATTGCTCGAATGTTCATTCGTGATGGTCTAGCGCAGTTCGATAGAAAGCATATCGCCTTGATGGAAAAAATAATGTCTTTGCAAATGCAAATTGCGACGCTTCAGGAATCTTCCGAACAGTCGAACATTCTGTCGGCAGCGAACCTGGCTGCAATTTCACTTTTGAATATTGATCGTATTGATGGTGCGCGCGAGAACGGAAGAGGCCGCTTAAAGGAGAATGTCAAAACTTCATTGCGGTTGGGAAAGTCTCTTCAAGAGGCGCGTGCTTCGGGCGCGTTTGATAAGGAAACCTGATATTTCCCCCTGTATTTTTTGAAGGCCAACATAAAATCACTACCCTGCAATCTGAACTTTATGAATGCAACTACTGTGCGTATCTTTTCGTTGAAAGATTTGCTAAAGGCTTGTATTTCGAATTCGCGCTCATCGCCTCAGATGATTGGGTTGCATGCAACCTGATGATTTTTGATGGCATCGAAAATTTGTTTTTAAAGACTGCTTGCTGATGCCAAAGCGGAGGGTGCAATAGCTGCGCAGCATGATTAATCATTGTGCTGGTGGTTCAAAGCGCAAGCAGAAAAAGTGGCATGCAGCGCGCCAAAGCATGGGTGGCATTACTGAATTATCTGGAGAAAAAACATGCGTAAACGCATAAATGTGGCCGATCTGCCCGAGTTCGACGCAGCACTTTACCTTGACAGTGTGGTGGCCATCGCCGCCTACTTGGCCGACATTTTGGACGCAAACGATGCTTCGCTGCTGGCCGCAGCCCTGTGCGACATTACGGTTTTGTCGCATTAGCTGTCTGAGCCAAGGATGGCGTTATGCTGCCAGTCTGAAATTTGAGGTTAAGGACAACGGCTTTTTTCCTGTCAATGACGTGGTGGGGGCTTTATGTCAAACGGGGCGCTTGCTTCAGACCTATAGTCGTGGGACAAGGCGCTTGCGTGGTGTGGTGGCTGAGCAATTATCTCTGATAAATGCCGGTTTATAATGCATGTAGAAACAAGCTAATCTCCTGCCATGCAAAACAGAAATATCGACCTTGCCATATTGGCACGATGTGAATGGATGGCACGCATTTTTGCGCTCGCCGTTGCCTCGCTCGGACTGGCCGCTCTGCTGGGATGGGCTCTGGATATCGTGACGTTAAAGAGCGTGATGACAGGATGGGCGACGATGAAAGCCAATACCGCCATGGGCTTTCTTCTGGCGGGAGCATCCCTGTTTTTCGCCAACCGCAAACCGGATGCTCTGGCCTGGCGCAACCTCCACGTCGCTCTTGCTGCAGGAGTTGCCTTACTCGGGCTATCAACCCTCGGCGAGTACCTATTTACGGTCGATTTTGGCATCGATCAGCTTCTTTTTACCGTCGATCCCGCGTCGGCGGGCCACGCTCTGCCGGGTCGCATGGCGATGGCAACTGCAGCCGGTTTCGCGTTGACTGGACTGGCGTTGGCCCTGCTGGACATGCGCCGGGGGCGCGCTGTCTCCATGGCCGCAGCGCTGCTCGCCAACCTGATCGGAATGCTCGCCGTGCTTGGCTATGTTTATGACGTCACCGCGCTGTACGATGCGGGCCCTTACTCCAGCGTCGCGCTGCATACCGCGCTTGGGCTTGTGGTGGTCAATTGTGGTGTGCTGCTCGCACGCCCCCGGCGCGGCCTGATGGCAGTCGTGACCAGCAACACCGCAGGCGGCATGATAGCGCGCCGACTATTGCCGCTTGCCCTTGTCGCCCCATTTCTGATCGGCTGGCTTCGCCTCGAAGGAGAGAAAAGTGGATTGATCAGCTCCGAGTTTGGTATTACCCTGGCAACCATCACCTACGTCAGCCTGCTCACCTCCGTCATCTGGCGTACCGCCGCAGTGCTGTGTGCCAGCGACCAAAAGCTGCGCGACCTTTATCAGTTGTCTCCAATGGGCATTGTATTGACCGACATAAAAGGTCGCCACGTCGAGTCCAATCAAGCGTTCCAAAAAATGAGTGGCTATTCTGAAAGTGAGCTGATGGCCCTCGACTCCCATACGCTGACTTCCCGGGCATACAAGGCCGATGAGGCGCGGCAATTTGAGCGCCTCGCACGCACCGGTTTATATGGCCCTTATGAGCAGGAGTGCGTCCGCAAAGACGGCAGCCTGGTTCCTGTGCAGCTCAGCGGCATGTTGATCATCGGGAGCGGTGGCCAGAAATACATTTGCTCCATCGTAGAGGACATCACCGAGCGCAAACAGGCTGAACGGGCGCAGGTGCAAAAAATAGTCGAAGCGGCGCCTGATCCGATGTTGCTAATTGCTAACAACGGTATCATTACCTTTGCCAATCGCGCCGCCCAGTCAACTTTCGGCTACCCGTTCCAGGACTTGAAGGGCCAGAATGTCGATAACCTAGTGCCGCTCAAGAGCCGAAGCGGCCATGCGCATTATCGTCACCTATTTGACATCAGCAGAACGCAGCACCCGATGGATCTGAAAAGGCCACTGGCTGCAATGCATAAGGATGGCACCGAGTTTCCTGTCGAAATTAGCCTCAGCCCATTCCAGATGGACGGTCAACCGGTCGTCATCGCCAGCATTCGCGACATAACCGAAAGAAAGCGGGCAGCGGAACTGCTGGAGCAATCCCTTGCCCAATTGCGCCGGCTTTCCGACCATCAGCAAAACATCAAGGAAGACGAACGGAAACGCATCGCACAAGATATCCATGATGATCTGGGCCAGAATTTGCTGGTGCTGAAAATGGATGTAACCATGCTGTACGTGCGCACCGGGAACTCGCATCCAAAACTCCATGAGCGAGTAGCGGGAGTTCTCAATAACATTGATGCCACCATCAAGTCCCTGAAGTCAATCATGAACGATCTGCGCCCTGCTACGCTGGAGCTGGGCTTGCATCCGGCAGTGGAGTGGCAACTCAAGCAATTTGAACGCAGCAGCGGGATTGCCTGCAAACTGACGACGATCGTGCCAGAGCCTGAGTTTAAACTGGATGAGACTATGATCTCGGCAGTATTTCGGATTTTGCAGGAATCGCTGACCAATGTCGCTCGCCATGCCCAGGCCACCGAAGTCGAGATAGTGCTGAGCCAGGATGAGCGCAGTTTTTCGATGAAGGTAAAGGATAATGGGCAAGGACTTCAGCCGGGCGACAGAATGAAGGCTAATTCGTTTGGCCTGATGGGAATTGAGGAGCGCATCCATTCGCTTGGTGGCGAACTCATCATTGCAAGCAGCCCAGGTAAAGGCACGGCCTTGTCGATCTCCATTCCTGTGGACTCAGGCTGACCTGATGAGATATATAGCGAAGGTATCATCGAGCTTAGCTAGGAACGACGCAAGTCGGGACTTTTTCCATACCGCGATGGTTTGCAGTGGCATTTAACTATTGATAAAACACATTATCAATAGTAAATTCAGGCAGAACGATGCCGCGTGGACTTAGGAAAACAGCCGACATCAAATAGCAGTCGTGACGCCACAATGACGGTATCAATCAATTCCGGAGCGTCACGATGCGGTCGAAGAAACATGTGTTGGAATTTCTCTTTACTAAAGCGGCCCCTTGGCCTGTCCGTGTGGGCGTAATGGCAAGGTGGTTGATCTATTCGCTGGCGGTGGCGGCTTTAATCTCGGTATCCATCGCCAAATCGCCTTGGCTGGCATTTTTGTTAAAGAGTTCCCCTTGAAAAATGCACTGATCGTCTCTAATTCCCATCTCCTGGAGACCAGGAATCACAATGCTGGACTCTCACTGCTGCGCAGTTTCAGCAGCTTGCCGACGTGCCGCAGGCGCTGACCTGGTTCGCCAACATCGATAATCCGCAAACGCGCCGCGCGTACCAGAACGACTTACAAGAATTCATGGCGTTTACCAGCATCGACCAGCCGGCACAATTCCTGATCGTCCCGCGCGCTGGCCGGCACCACCATCCGGCGCAAACTCGCCGCGCTGTCCTCTCTGTTCGAGTACCTGTGCGAAGCCAATGCGGTCGTCAGCAATCCGGTCAAGGGTGTCAAGCGCCCGAAGATGGAAACCTGGGAGAGCAAGACGCCTGTGATCGGCGACTACCAGGCGCGCTCGCTGCTGAACGCCCCGGACGCCGGTACGCTGCAGGGGCGGCGTGACCGCGCCACGGCCTGCGCCGCGCCGAACTGTGCGCGCTGACGGTGGGCTGCGTGCAGCAACGGCGTGGTGTAGCGCATCTGCGCGTCCACGGCAAGGGCGGCAAGCTGCGTTATGTGCCGCTGCATCCGGGTACCGCCGGGCTGATCGATGCGTATCTGCAGGCGGCCGGCCACGGTAGCGACGCCCAGAGCGCGCTGTTGCGGTCCATCAAGAACAACGTGCATGGCAATCAGCGCGCCTCTATCACCGCCGATGGCGTCTACCAGATGCTGGCCGGCTATGCGGCCAGTCTGAAAATGGATATCGCCGGCTTTGGGCCGCATGCGCTGCGCGCGACGGCAGCGACCAATGTTCGCGACCATGAAGCCGATATCGCCAAAGTGCAGGAATGGCTGGGGCATGCCAGTATTGCGACTACGCGTATTTACGACCGCAGGAAAATGCGCCCGTAGGATAGACCCACCTTCAAGGTTGTGTATTAACC
This sequence comes from Glaciimonas sp., assembly GCA_012927625.1. Lineage (GTDB taxonomy): Bacteria > Pseudomonadota > Gammaproteobacteria > Burkholderiales > Burkholderiaceae_D > AVCC01. The sequence continues at coordinate 29,506 of JABBOV010000018.1, forward strand.
CGGATAAAACGGATCTTTTAATATCAAAAGACATCATGTGCCCAAGCTCACAGTCAGACGATACCTTTTTGATCTATGACTCATCAATAATTTTTTTGCCGCTCATCAATTCAGTCTAGGGAAGCCACATAAGGGCAGGTACGAATGTTGTTTCGATCGCTCACGAAACTGCTTTCTGAAAGTAAATATGACAGATTCGCCCCCCGCCAATTTCAAACAATCCGACGGTATATCGTGGGTAAAAAAACTCGGGCCAGGATTGATCACAGGCGCAGCGGACGACGATCCGAGCGGAATTGCCACGTATTCGCAAGCGGGAGCCCAGTTCGGGTTCAATACGTTGTGGACTTTGTTTTTTACCTACCCGCTGATGGTGGCGATCCAGATGATCAGCGCCAAAATAGGACGGGTAACAGGTCATGGCCTCGCCACCAATGTTCGTCAGCACTACCCGGCTTGGCTCCTTTACGGAATCGTGGGCTTACTCCTGCTCGCCAATACGATCAATATTGCCGCAGACCTGGCTGCCATGGGAGACGCACTGAAATTAATGACGGGAGGCCCGGTTCATCTGTATGCGCTTGGTTTTGGGATCGTGTCCTTGCTGTTGCAAATATTCATTCCATATGAGCGTTATGTCCGAGTCCTAAAATGGCTGACGCTGGCGCTCCTGGCGTATGTTGCAACGGTATTCTCCATTCACATCCCGTGGCCAAAGGTATTCACCAGCACCGTGCTGCCCCACCTGTCATTGAAATCCGAGTACGTCACAACGGTCGTCGCCGTGTTTGGCACCACCATCAGCCCCTATCTCTTTTTCTGGCAGGCATCGCAGGAAGTTGAAGAACTCCAGGCGAACCCAAAAGCTAAACCTCTTAAACATGCCGAAAGCCAGGCAAACAGCAATTTCCGGCGCATCAAAATCGATACAGTGGTCGGAATGGGCTTTTCGAACATCGTCGCATTTTTCATCGTGTTGACAACAGCTGTAACGCTCAACCCGCATGGCATTACTGACATTCAGACCTCCGCCCAAGCTGCCTCGGCTTTGCGTCCCATCGCCGGCGATTTTGCCTTTTTCGTCTTTAGCGCGGGCATCATTGGGACCGGACTACTTGCGGTCCCGGTACTGGCCGGCTCTGCCGCATATGCGCTGTCCGGCGCATTCCGGTGGAAGAACAGTCTTGAGTACAAGCCAACGGATGCGAAGGGGTTTTACGGCATCATCATTGTCTCAACAATGCTTGGGATAGCGCTTTGTTTTGCACCGATCGATCCGATCAAGGCGCTTTACTGGAGTGCCGTGATTAACGGCGTCATTTCCGTGCCGATAATGAGCGTCATGATGCTGATGGCGGCTAGGAAGGATGTGATGGGCAAGTTTGTTATTGGTATCAAACTGAAAATTCTTGGATGGGGGTGTACGGCAATCATGGCGATCGCCGTCGGCGCGATGTTTTGGACATTCAAGTCATAACGCTGTTCAATAAACGGCCGTTTACTGAACACTTCGAAAAACGCCTTATTCGGGCGTTTTTTTGCGCGTATAGCGGGCTGATGTTCCATGAGCAGCTGAACGTAAATATCCAGCGCTACATGTCGCTTCGTCCCGTGATGCAGCACCGGATATTGAAAGCGCTGGATCCCGTGGAGTATGGCAAAGATATTAATGCAGCCAAGAGGCGAAAACGTAGGTCGCGCAAACTCCCGCGATCTCACTCAGGTGTGCAGCGCTGAGCTGCGCCACTAGAGATCCCAAAAGCGAGGAGAATGGACCTGCAGCGATTTCGAAGTGGGGCTGTAGCTCCGGAGATAGACCGGACACGAGGACTGCGAGTCCCGGAAGCGAAACGCCAATCACGATGGATTGGCGTTTGGTGAGGTATGTTCTTGGTGGCCCGGGGCGGAATCGAACCACCGACACAAGGATTTTCAATACTCTGCTTCTATTGATCCGGCACGATTATGTATTGAATTGCATCTTCTCCTTACGAACCACTCCAAAGGGAAGATCGAGGGAAATAAGTGCGATCGAATAGAGACTTCATCATTCCGAATCAATAGGACGGACTGTATTTACATGGACAGTGTTCCGAACTTTATTCCCAAGGAGCACTAAGAGTTCACGATTTTAATACGTTGTTCTCGACTTTAATGACCTTTTCTCGACTTTATTAGGTAAGAATAATAGCCACTTGATCGAGTTTCCGTTACTCCACAGTAACTGACTTAGCCAAATTCCTTGGCTTATCCACATCAGTACCCCGTGCCAACGCGGTGTGATACGCCAATAATTGCAGTGCCACCACATGCAAAATCGGGGACAGTTTGCCGTAGTGTTCCGGCAGACGGATTACGTGCAAGCCTTCGCCGGGTTTTACGCGCGAGTCGCCGTCGGCGAATACGTAGAGTTGGCCGCCGCGGGCGCGCACTTCCTGCATGTTCGATTTCAGCTTTTCGATCAGTGCATCGTTGGGGGCGATGGTGACTACCGGCATTTGTTCGGTGACCAACGCCAGCGGGCCGTGCTTGAGTTCGCCGGCGGGATAGGCTTCGGCGTGGATGTAGGAAATTTCCTTGAGTTTGAGCGCGCCTTCGAGAGCAATAGGGTAGTGCAGGCCACGTCCTAAAAATAACGCGTTTTCTTTGCGTGCGAAGTCTTCCGACCAGGCGATGATTTGCGGCTCCAGCGCCAGCACGGCGGCAATCGCTACCGGCAGATGGCGCATTTGCTTCAGGTAATCGGCTTCATCTTGCTCCGACAACGTGCCCCTGACTTGCGCCAGCGTCAGCGTGAGCAGAAACAGCGCGGCCAGTTGGGTGGTAAAGGCTTTGGTCGAGGCGACGCCGACTTCGACCCCGGCGCGGGTGATGAAGGCGAGCGCACACTCACGCACCATGGCGCTGGTAGCAACGTTACAGATCGTCATGGTGTGCGCCATGCCGAGTGACCTGGCGTGTTTTAGCGCAGCCAGCGTGTCGGCAGTTTCACCGCTTTGGGAAAGTGTCAGAACCAGTGAGCGCGGATTCGGCACGCTGTCACGATAGCGGTATTCGCTGGCGATTTCAACGCTGACCGGGATTTTGGCGATCGATTCGATCCAATATTTGGCGGTCATGCCGGCGTAGTAACTGGTGCCGCAAGCCAGAATCAGCACCGAATCGATTTGCTTGAAGATGCCATAGGCGTCGTCGCCGAATAGCTCCGGCATGATGGCGTCGATTCCTTGCAGCGTATTGGCGATGGCGGTTGGCTGCTCGAAAATTTCTTTTTGCATGTAGTGGCGATACGGCCCCAGTTCGGCGGCGCCGGTATGAGCTTGCACGGTGCGTACTTCGCGCTGTACCGATTTGCCGTCGGCATCGACGATCCAGCAGCGCTGCAATTGCAGATCGACTACGTCGCCTTCTTCCAGATAGATGATTTGATCGGTGACGCCGGCCAGCGCCATCGCATCCGAGGCCAGGAAATTTTCGCCCTGGCCGACGCCGACGATCAGCGGCGAGCCTTGGCGCGCGCCGATCACGCGGTGCGGCTCGTCGCGGCAAAATACCGCAATCGCATACGCGCCATCGAGTCGCTTGACCGCTTGCTGCACGGTATCGAACAGATCGCCGGCATACATGTGGTCGATCAGGTGGGCGATGACTTCGGTGTCGGTCTGGCTCTGGAATACGTAACCGAGCGCGCGCAGTTCATCGCGCAGCTCGTCGTGGTTTTCGATGATGCCGTTGTGTACCAGCGCGATACGCGCATCCGCGTCGCTGGGCGAAAAGTGCGGATGGGCATTGTCCGAAGAGGGTGCGCCGTGCGTGGCCCAGCGGGTATGGGCGATGCCGGTGAAGCCGGCCAGTCCGGTGGCGGCAACTTGCGTTTCGAGCTCGGCCACGCGGGCGGTGCTGCGCGAACGTTGCAAGCGGCCATCGACATACAGCGCCACCCCGCAAGAGTCATAACCGCGGTATTCGAGCCGTTTCAAGCCTTCGATCAGGATGGGAGTGATATTGCGTTGCGCAACCGCGCCGACGATACCGCACATGGCAGCCTCTTCAGGATTTTGTTGTTGAAGATTGCATCGTAGAGGACTACGAATGAAATATGCTGTCTTAATTATTATAAATATGATCGAATATTTCAATACGCTGTACTGATGGCATAATATTTCAATAAATTTAAAACTATGGAATATTTATGACGAATGAGCCCGTTTTGCAGCTCGATGAACTTGATCGCCGAATTCTTAATGCACTGCAAGTTGATGCATCGCAAACCAATCATGCGCTGGCGGCGCGGGTCCATGTGTCGCCGCCGACCTGTCTGCGCCGCGTCAAGCGCTTGATGGAAACTGGCGTGATTGCGCGTCAGGTGGCGATTGTCGCGCCCGAGAAGGTCGGTGCCGGATTGAGCGCCATTGTCGAGATTACGCTGGATAACCAGGCGTCTGAGCGAATGGTCGAGTTCGAAGCACTGGTGGCGGAGGAAGATGCGGTTTTGCAGTGCTATCGGGTGGCGCCGGGGCCGGATTTTGTGCTGCTGGTGCAAGTGGCCGATATGCCGGCGTACCACGCGCTGGCGCATCGGCTATTTGCAGGGCAAGCCAACGTGCGTAATGTGCGCAGTTATTTTGCGATTCATCGCAGCAAGTTCGAGACACGGATTGCGGTGTGAGGATGGGCTTAATCGAATACCCATGTTATTTAGTGAGTAACCAGGAACGTAAATTTTTGTGGCGGATGATCGCATATTATTGTTCCGCATTTGCCACCGTAGGAGTGTGGATTCGACTCATAAATACAGCACGATGGGTCAATGATTTGCAATCTACTCATGGCAATTGTGCAGTACGCACAGCCTCGTCCACGCTCAACGTGCTGAGGAATGGCACTGGCAAGTCGGTCGGAACGACCCGTTGCAGCAAATCAAATACCGGTCCTTTGAGCCGGGCCAGCAGCAGCCGCTTGTTCTGGCCGGCGACAAAACGATAAAAATCATGTAGCGCTTCCAGACTGGTGCTATCCAGGTCGGGCGATTCTTCCAGGCTCAGGATGACACTGTGCAGCGTCGGCTCCGCGGCGGCGATGGTGCGCTGCGCCTGCTGCATTATGCGTTCGACGTTGGCGAAAAACAGTGGTTCCTCGGGCCGCAGAATAAGAATGCCGGGCGCCGGTTTGGCTTCGGGATACAGCGCCATATTCACGAAATCATGACCCTGTCCAAGCCGCCCCAGCACGGTAATGATCGATTTTGAAAAGCGCTGCAACAGCAACATCAGGCTGAGCCCGACAGCGGCCAGCAATCCATCCAGCACACCCAGCACCAGTACACCGACCACGGCGGCGATGATCACCAGCCGATCGCGCCGCCACGTAAGGTAAGGCCGGAAGATGGCCGGGTTCAGGGTATGGCTGACCGCGTGGATCACAATCGCTGCCAGTACCGGTTCCGGCAGCAAAGCGATGCTGGGCAAAACCGTCAACACGATGGCAAGCACAGCTAGCGCGGCGACCCACCCCGCCAGTTTTGATCTGGCGCCGGCCGCTTCATTGGCTGCGGTGCCGGAATAACCGGCTCCCACCGGCATGCCGTGGAATAGGCCGGACAGCAAATTGGACGCACCTAACGCCAGCAAGTCCCGGTTAGGCGATACGGTATCGCCGTATTTAATGGCGAAGCCGCGAATCGAGCCATATGACTCCGCATACAGGATCATCACCATCGCGAAACCCAGTTCGCCCAGCCGCACCCACTCGCTACGCGACAACAGCGGTAGCGTCGGGGTAGCCAGTTCCAGATGGATGGTGCCGACCAGGCCAACGCCATACTGTGGCAGATCGAGCCATTTGCTGGCCGCAATGCCAAGCACGATCACGATCAGGCCGCCCGGCACATGTTGGAAGCGGGCCAGCAGAAACAATAGCGCCAACGCGGCCATGCCGACGGCGATGCCGGTCAGATTCCAGTGCGCGAACTCGCCCACCAATGCCAACACAAACCTGAGTATGTCGCCGTTCTGCGGATGAACCCCGACCACGCTGGCGCATTGTTTCAGGATGATAATAATGGACAGGCCGAAAGCAAAGCCGCGCAGCACCGGTTTGGCGATGAAATCGGTGATGTTGCCCATGCGCGCCAGCCCGGCCAGCAGAAAAAACAGGCCGGTGATCATTACCAGGCCGATCGCCAGCGTCAGTCTAAATCCGGCATCGCCATTGGCGATCGATGCGGTCGCTGCCGCCAACACGGCGGCCGACGATGAGGTGGCGGAAACGATGGCAAAACGACTGCTGCCGAACAGGCCGTAACAGACCAGTCCGGCGAACAAGGCGATCACGCCGGTGTGCGGCGGCAGGTTGCCGATGCTGGAATAAGCCACCGCTTCGGGCAGCAGCAAACCGGCGATCGACAGTCCGGCAATCACATCCTGCCAGCGCGCCTGGCTACCGGAAATCTGCGGATGAGCCGGATTGGCCTCAGGTGCTGCGGTGGACACTTATGATGCCGCAATCACGCCAGACCAGCCTGGTAGATAGCGTGCCTCCTGGCTGCGGGCGAGCTTCATTGCTTTGGCAAGGGACTTGGTAAAATCCTGCGCCAGACGTTCAGAGTCGATCCGGCTGCGAAAGAAATCCGCCCATAAAAATTCGCTGAACGGGGTCACATCCTTGGAAAATCCACCGGCGCGACGCAACTCGCCGGCCAGGCTGCGGTAGGGGTCATCCTGCAATTGGGTGAGGTGCTTCGGCACCGTGTCGAAGTCGCGCCGCCGGCCGTCAGCGTCATACGGGTGCACCCATTGATGGTGATCCATCACATGCCAAAAATTGGCCGGCAACAGCCAGGATAAGTCTTTCAGCACCATCAGGCTGACGGTCTTGACCTCCTCTTCCAGCAGGGCCAGACCGAAATGATGATGATCCACGATGTAATGCCTGCCTTCCGGGCCCATAATGCTCGGAAACCAGTGGTCGGCCAGCGCACTGCTGCGCGCTTTTTTGCCGAGTTCGCTCCACTCTTTGCGTTTGAGTGCGACCTCGGCCTTCCCAACCGTGATTTGTGTCGGGTGCAGCTGATTGAGATGCGCGTTGACGAACTGCGGTTTGGCACGTGACATGGCATGTTCCTGTGATCGAAATTTTTTCGGCTGGTGGATACTCAGATGTCAGTATATGGCAGCGCTGCGCCTGCCGCACTGCGGATTCCCGTTTCTACCAAAGAGTTGTTTGAGAGGCTGGCTAGACCAGATTGTTTGCTTGCTGCATCCAAGAGCATGGCCAATATTATTTGCCTATTTACGGGATGTGCAAGACTGTAAATCACGTGGAAAAGCAGACAAGCGTTACCCGCCGCCGCGATACAAGACTGTCAGCAACACATCCGCCGTCGGGCCTTTTCGGATTATATTTTTGTTACGCTTCCGGTGGTCGTGGATAATCACTATTCGCTTGCCGCAAAATAGCGCCAACCATACTCAAGGAGCGTTTCTATGAAGTCACCCACCGCAATTGCCCTTATTGTCTGCGCAATCCTCTCCGGCTGCGCCTCTTCCGGCAGCTCGCAGTCCGTATCCCAGGCAGCAAGGACAGAAAGTTGCAAGGCCGTTACGGAGCAGGAAATCGCAGCGTTGTTTGACCGCTGGAACCAATCCTTGCTTACGGGCGATGCGCATCAGGTGGTAGCTAACTATGCAGAGCGCTCCATTTTGCTCCCCACCGTCTCCAACCAACCGCGCCTGACCAGTGAAGAAAAAGAGGATTACTTTCATCATTTTCTGGAAAACCATCCCTCCGGCAAAATAGACCTGCGCAGCATAGAAATTGGCTGCAACACCGCAGTCGATGCCGGCCTCTATACATTCACTTTCGCCAAGACCGGCGCAGTGGTCAGCGGCCGCTATACCTACACCTATCGCTGGAACGGCTCAAAATGGCTGATCACGAGCCATCACTCTTCTGCCATGCCGCAGCGTAACTAGCAATGGCAGCGACAAGAAATACAACACCGAGCCCCGCTGTGCGATGTTCACTGTGACCCGCGAAAAATATCGGCGATTATTCTCAGTGGGATGCTATTCGTTGTAGGTGCGAATGTATTCGCATTAGCTTGCGTGGAATCGTTAAGATTGCGAATAAATTCGCACCTACGAATGCAGCCATATTGAATCTCTAATATAGATATACTGCAATTTGTATTTTTTATTACGCACTGAATATATGCGGAAAGTATTGCTTTTAGCGGCATACTCCATCACATTATTGATGTTCAGGGCTGTACAAAAGCGTAAAAAGGCTGCAAAAAATGTCACGTAATCTGTGCTGTAAACAGCGTAGTGCGGCTACCGTCGTTACCGCAAAAATTCACAAATAATGCGTTTGCCAACCTTGATGTTGTCGCCGACATAGCCTTGCACCTTTCCTAAGCTGGCACCTGCGGGTTGTCGATTTTGCCCAGCCACCAGGTGAGCAGGTTCATCAGGCTCAACGTCGCGCCGGCAATGGCGACACCGGTCCACTGCGCATACTGATAAGCGCTGGCTGAAATCAGCGAACCCAGAGCGCCGCCGATAAAATAGCTAGTCATGTACCCGGCGGTAAGGCGGCTGCGCGCTTCCGGCATCAGGCGATAAATCATGGCTTGATTGGTGACGTGAATTGCTTGAACCGCCAGATCGAGTACGACAATCCCAAGCACCAGGGCGGCAATAGAATATTGGCCGAGCCAGATCGGCAACCAGGAAACCAGCAGTAACAGCAGGCTGACCGAGGTGGTCTGACGGGATTTTCCCTTGTCCGCCAACTGTCCGGCGCGGGTAGCGGCCAGCGCGCCGGCAGCGCCGGCCAGCCCAAACAAGCCGATCATCGCCTCGGAATATCTATACGGCGGCGCGGCCAGCAGAAACGCCATCGATGTCCACAACACGCTGAAGTTGGCAAACGATAGCGCGCCCAGCAGAGCGCGGGTGCGCAACGCCGCATTGCGGCTAAACAGAGAGAAAATCGACGCCAGCAGTTGCGGATAGTTAAGCCCGCTGGCTTCCTTATAACGGGGCAGTGCGCGCCACAAGATGAGCGCCATGATCACCATCAGGCCGCTGGCGACCCAATAAATCGTGCGCCAGCCGCCGATGGATGCCAGCGCTCCAGCCACGGTGCGTGCCAGCAAAATGCCGAGCAACAGCCCGCTCATGATGGTTCCCACCACTTTGCCGCGTTGCTGCGGCGCGGCCAGCGTGGCGGCCAGCGGCACCAGAATTTGCGCCACGACGGAAAACAGCCCCGTCAACGCAGTGCCGGCGATCATCCAGGCCACGCTGGAAGACATGGCCGTAATCAACATGCCGCCTGCGGACAGCAGCGTCATCAAAACAATGAGGCCGCGACGCTCGAACATATCGCCCAGCGGCACGATGAACATCAGGCCAAGGGCGTAGCCGAGCTGTGCCGCGGTAACGATAAAGCCGGCCTGATTGACCGACAGCGCAAACGCGCCGGCGATGGTTTCGAGCAGCGGCTGCGCGTAGTAATTGCTGGCAACGGCAAGCCCGGTGGCAATCGACATCAGGACGATCAGCGCCTGGCTTAATACGGGATTTTCTGTCTTTTGATGCATTATGTAGATTCTTAAGCTGGCAAAGGACGCAGTATTGCCCATCCCGGGGCATTACTCCAATGGTTGATTTTCATGCGATTAATTTCGCATTGATGCAGCCCATAAATACATTGCATTGAATCCATGATTCCCGGCTTACTCATGCCAATTGCGCAATGCATTCAAGGTAGTTCTGGCTTATTAGCAAAGAATCGTTTGAGGGTTTGGTGATGCATCTTGGCTGGGCCTGACCGCACCGTTCCATTTTTTTCTATGTTATTTCCGTTGGCGCGACTGACCGGAAATGCGGTCGCTTGACAACGATTTGTTCGTCAAAGAATGAACGGAAAGTGATGACGTTCTTTTTGTCTTTGTAGCAGGTCTCTTTCGCTTTTTTTAACGACTCAGGCACAACAAGGCATATTTCCTGACGGTGCATATCATCAATTGCATCTGACGATACACGGTCATCTACTGTTGCTAAAAACAATGTGCAGTTGAATTTTTCCATAGCGATCTGTTTCCAGCGCTCGCGCAACGTGGTTTTAGCGGATAAAACCAGTGCATCATCGAAACTTCTTTTTACATCTTTTAAAACGATAAGACTAGGCAACACAAAATCTGGCCTGCGCCCACCTGTAACGGCTTGTTCTTCAAACGCGACATTGCCATCGGTTAATAGCCTGGCTATATGCTGTTCAAATGATCGCCCTGCACGGGACTTTCTGTGTTGGCTTGCACTCAGAAATGTGGCGTCGAGTTCTGGGAATCCATTGGCAGCTACTTCAATTTTTTTTCAGTTAATTTGAGAATAAAAGTTTCGATGGTACGTTCTTGTCGATCAGTCGGTGGGCTATCAACCTGTTCCAAGCGTTCAAATTCATGCCAGTCGTGATCAAGATCCTCTTCGTAATCGTCGAAAAATAGATCAGGCACTCCAACTGCAAAAGCGTCGAAATACATCTCGTCAAGCAATGCTAGTTTTACCATCACGGACAAATTCTTTAATGGCATATTGCGCGGATTTGAAAAAACAATCTCGCACCAGTTTTTGAAATTACCTGCATCGCGATACATGTAAGAAAAGCGAATATTCATTTTTTATTTTACTAATGAAAAAGATATTGTTCTGGTTTAATCACGAAGAAAAATATTTTCGTTGTGCCATTCGATAAACTCAATTGAAGGGGTAAATTTTTCAGGCAAGGCAATCTTTTTACCCTCCAAGCCAATTAACCATTCCGATGCAAAACGATTGTCTGCCATTTGACGAACCGATGAGGAAATTTTGATTGTGTAGTCTGGCGTAAGAGTAATTAAACCTTTATCAAACGCTTTATCGTGTAAAGCAGAAAGGCAGAGGCCGTTACGTGGGTTGAGTCGATTATCCTTACCCGACCGCCAAGGAATAATATGACTGGCCACCAATAAGGACGGATGCGCTATGCCCGTGATGCAACAACGTCCGGCGTAAGCACTCATCACAGCGCGACGAAAAAAATGTTGCCCTACGCGAATCTGTGTCTGTGAGGTTTTGTTCTCTGCCGAATAATTGATTTCCACGTCGTCTTCTATTTCCTCAGTAACTAGTGGTTCAATAAGAGTTGCATTGCTTTGACTCACAAGTGCATCAATCATCATCTGACTTTCCAGCGCAAACTTGTTCCAGTCTTGCTGCATTTCGTCCCACATAGCACGGTCCAATTTTGAGGCCCCAACCAAACCTTTGCGCCCCGAACCAGTAATTACAGGATCGAGACTTGCGATATTGACCAACTTCATTGCAAGAGCAGAGGGTGTGCGTCCTATCATTGCCGCAAACCGGATGATGTCCGGATTGCGTTGATCCAATTTTCCGAATGGAAGTTGGCAATACAAATTGAATGCGACTAACAATTGCTCGCGTGTCCAATTATTTGATTTTCCTGTCATCGTCAATTCCTCCACATTGATTTGCACCGGCATAGCTTGCCAGATTTTTTCATTGCTATTGATAATCATCGGTTTCATTGCCTGCGCGACGCTGAGTATCATCGGCGGCATTGCGGCATCCGCAAGCAACTGATATGCCCGTGTATCCGACACCGGAATTCGGAACGTATCTGGATAACCCATAAGGCGCGCACATTCACGTGGTGTCAGGCGACGCGGATTTTTCTGCTCTCCCTGATACACCAGAATTTCTGATCCATCCTTGTGGTAACGCGCTGATAAGGTCCGTGTGACTGAATCTTTATGCGCCAGCCCATAACCAAATCCATTGCCTGCTGCGCGGTGCTTGGCCGCATAGTTTTGCAGATAGACCCACAGATTGTCGGTCAGTGTGTATTTGGCAGGGATGCATTGATTGGCATGGTCAAAAAATTTACTTCCGTCCCACACCAGCAATGGTTCGCTGCCATCGGTTTTGTGCAGAATACTGCCCAGCTTGATCTGGTTTTTTTCCGGCAGGTTCAGCATATCCCAGTCAAACGCTACCGGTCCGCGGAAGCCGACGATGATGATACGTTCGCGGTGTTGTGGAACAAAGTGCGCGCCATCTATGACTTTGCAGTAGATGTGATAGCCCAGTTCTTGCGTCAGCGTTCGTTTGATGACATCGAAGGTACGGCCTTTGTCATGTGACATCAGGTTTTTGACGTTTTCCAGAAGAAAAGCACGTGGGCGCTTAGTCTCAATGATGCGTGCCACGTCGAAAAACAACGTGCCCTGCGTTTCATCGGCGAATCCATGCGCGCGTCCCAGAGAATTTTTCTTTGAAACACCGGCGATAGAAAATGGCTGGCATGGAAATCCTGCCAGCAATACATCGTGATCGGGGATGTCCGCGGCGTCAACTTGTGTGATATCGCCTGCAATCATATGTTCTGCAGGATAATTTTCTATATAGGTTTTTTGCGCATAACTGTCCCATTCACTGGTAAATACGCAACGCCCCCCTGCTGACTGAAAGCCGCTACGGTTACCGCCAACGCCTGCAAACAGATCTATAAAGCGGAAATCATCGGCACTCGCTATCTGATCACATAACGGCGAGATGAGTTGGCGGAGTGCGGCAACAATATTTTGGCTTGCGAAAATTTCAGACAACATGAGCCGGGACATGCTTTCCCATATAAAGCTGTTGGGAGCCAACTGGCGAGTTGCCATTGTTTGGGAATGCGCGATTCAGGGACGCAGCAGGCTAGTGTTTGAAACACTTATCAATAACTTAGTGGGCTGGATTAATGAACCTCAATCCCCGGGGATTGATCTGGCTGGAAACACCGAGTGAGTGATGCCGATGCGAAACAGATGGTTTGTAACGCTGGTGAAAATTTTTTAGACCAGTATCAAAACGGCGGCGTATCGTAGTTTCAGGAATGTCGTGTCCACCCTAGCGTACCCTCCTAGCAACGCGGGCAATGGCTGTTTCTGCATTAGGCAATTGCAAAAAAATCAGTTTGGCGTGACAGCCGATTAGCGTCATCCCAAGATACCTTCCGATAAATTCGCTGCGCGATGCTCGCTGTGACCCGCGAAAAATATCGGCGATTATTCTCAGTGGGATGCTCTTTTTTTTTGTAGCTATTCGTTGTAGGTGCGAATTTATTCGCATCAGCTTGCGTGGAATCGTTAAGATTGTGAATAAATTCGCACCTACGAATGCAGCCGTATTGAATCTGTAATATAGATATACTGCAATTTGTATTTTTTTATTACGCAATTAATACATGCGGAAAATAGTGCATTTAACAGCATACTCCACTAATTTTGTTTATTTATGGCGCCGCACTGAAGCCGCAAAAAAAGAGTCCTGCACAGCGATGCTATGCAGGACTTTTCACTTTCAAGCCAACGACGTTTACTGATTATCAGGAAAGGCGAATTGTGCGGTTTCGCGCACGCCGCCGGTTGGCCAGCGCTGCGTAACCGTCTTGCGGCGGGTGAAGAAGTTGACGCTGTCAGGGCCGTACATGCCGTTATCGCCGAAGGCGGAACGCTTCCAGCCGCAGAAGCTGTGATATGCCACCGGCACTGGCAACGGCACGTTGATGCCGACCATGCCAACCTTGATGTTGTCGCTGAAGTAGCGCGCCGCTTCGCCGTCGCGGGTGAAGATGCAAGTACCGTTGCCGTATTCGTGGTCGTCGATCAGTTGCATCGCTTCTGCCATCGAGCCCACGCGCACTACGCACAATACCGGCCCGAAAATTTCTTCCTTGTAGGATTTCATCTCCTTCTTGACGTGGTCGAGCAGGGTGGCGCCGATGAAGTAGCCGTTTTCATGCCCAGGCACAGATAATCCGCGGCCATCGACTGCGACGCTCGCTCCCTGTTGTTCGGCGCTGTCGATGTAGCCCAGCACTTTGTCGCGGTGCTGGCGCGTGATCAGCGGACCCATGTCGTTGTTGTTGTCGGTGCCGGGGCCGACTTTGAGCGTTGCCAGCCGCTCTGTGAGCTTGGCCACCAGCGCGTCGGCTACCGCATCACCGACCGCTACCGCAACTGAAATCGCCATGCAGCGTTCGCCGCAGGAGCCGAACGCCGCACCCATCAGCGCAGTTGCTGCGTTGTCGATATCCGCGTCCGGCATGATGATGGCGTGGTTTTTGGCGCCGCCCAGCGCCTTGACGCGCTTGCCGTTGGCGCAACCGGTGGCGTAGATGTATTCGGCAATTACGGTCGAGCCGACGAACCCGATGGCCTGGATGCGCGGGTCGGTCAGCAGCGTATCGACGGCTTCCTTGTCGCCGTTGACGACATTCAAGACGCCGTCCGGCAAGCCTGCTTGCTTGGCTAGTTTGGCGATCAGCAACATGCAACTTGGGTCGCGTTCAGACGGTTTCAGGACCATGGTGTTGCCGCAGGCAATCGCGGGAATCGCGATCCACAATGGCACCATGGCAGGGAAGTTGAACGGGGTGATGCCGGCCACCACGCCCAGCGCCTGGCGCTCAGACCAGGAATCAATTGCCGGGCCGACGTTTTTGCTGTGTTCGCCTTTCAGCAAATCAGGCACGCCGCACATGTATTCGACTACTTCGATGCCGCGCTGCAGTTCGCCGGCCGCGTCATTGAGTACTTTGCCGTGTTCGTCGGTGATCAGCGCGCAAATGTCATCGACGTGCTGATCGAGCAATTGCTTGAGCTTGAACATGATTTGCGCGCGTTTACCCGGCGGCGTATTGCGCCATGCCGGGAAGGCGGCTTGCGCCTTGGCGATTGCATGCTCTACGGTTGCTTTGGAAGCCAGTGCCACCTGCTTGGTGGCTAGGCCCGTTGCCGGGTTAAAAACATCCTGGGTGCGCCCAGTGTCGGCAATCAGTTCGCCGTTGATCCAGTGTCCAATCACAGTCATGTTGATTCCCTGTTTGGGTGATGCGTAGCGCAGGCCTCCGTGCCTGCGGCCCGGTGCAGGCACGGAGGCCTGCACTACTTTAATTACTATTCGACAGTGGGCACCGCATGCACCACTTTGCCCAGCGTTTCGCCCATCAGGCGTAACTCGTCCGGGGTCGAGATGAACGGCGGGCCGACTGCCACGGTGTCGCCGCTAATCCGAAACAGCATGCCTTGGTTGATGCCTTCTTCCAACACCCGCATGCCGCGCAGACCGGGTTTGCCGGGGATCGGCTCCAGGTCGATTGCGGCGGCCAGGCCGAAGTTGCGAATATCCATGATGCCGCCTTGTCCTTTCAATGCATGAAAAGATTCCTGCAACACGGGTTCCA
Source organism: Glaciimonas sp. (assembly GCA_012927625.1). Taxonomy (GTDB): domain Bacteria; phylum Pseudomonadota; class Gammaproteobacteria; order Burkholderiales; family Burkholderiaceae_D; genus AVCC01. Next base: position 44,806 of record JABBOV010000018.1, read on the forward strand.
ATGCGCGGGAACGGGCGATCAAGTCATCTTGTTCGATGATGTCGAGCACCGCATTGCCGACTGCCGCCGCCAGCGGATGGCCGGAATAGGTATAGCCGTGGGAGAACTCAACCGCGTGGTCGGGGCCGTTCATGAAGGCCTGGAAAATCTGTTCGCGCGCGATTACGCCGCCCATCGGTACCACGCCGTTGGTGATCTGTTTGGCGAAGGTGAGTAAATCCGGCGTTACGCCGAGGCGCTGACAACTGAAATTTGCCCCGAAACGCCCAAAACCACCGATAACTTCATCAAAAATCAGCAAAATCCCATGCTTGGTGCAAATTTCGCGCAGGCGGTTTAAATAGCCGACCGGTGGCACCAGCACGCCGGTGGAGCCGGCCACGGGCTCGACGATCACGGCGGCGATGTTGGAGGCGTCGTGCAGCGCGACTATGCGCTCCAACTCATCGGCCAGATGCGCGCCCCATTGCGGTTGCCCCTGGCTGAACGCCATTTCCTTCAGATTGTGGGTGTGTGACAAATGATCGACGCCGTTCAGAATCAGCGGCGAAAACATTTTGCGATTAGGGCCGATGCCACCGACCGAAATACCGCCGAAGCCGACGCCGTGGTAACCGCGCTCGCGCCCGATGAAGCGGGTACGGCCGGCTTCACCGCGGGTGCGATGGTAGGCCAGCGCAATTTTCATCGCAGTATCGACCGATTCGGAGCCGGAGTTGGTGAAAAACACCCGGTTCAGATCTTCCGGCGCCATTGCGGCGATGCGATTGGCCAACTTGTGCGCCCACGGGTTGGCAAGTTGGAACGGTGGACTGAAATCCACTGTGTCCAGTTGCTTGCGCGCCGCTTCGGTAATGCGCGGGTCGCCGTGCCCAAGCGCGGTAGTCCATAGCGCAGACAGACAATCGAACACGCGACGCCCGTCAGACAGTGTGAAATACGCCCCCTTGGCCTGCGTAATCATCTTTGGATGGTGCTGAAAATAACGATTGGATGTGAACGGCATCCAGTAATGATCCATGCCGATATCGGTCATTGGTGGGGTGTCAGGGATACGCATTTGGGTGTCTCCAGTGAATGGCTGTACTTCTACTGTATGTCAGTCCGTGGTAATTATATATATACAGTTGGTGCGATTGCCCCTATAACTGTGTCTATCCGCTGCTGGATACAATTTCTGCGAGTAGTGCGTGCCTGCACTACCAATGCCTAACAGTATCGGGCACTTTTAAAGTTTCATTTTCAGTAAGACTACCTTGTATGTTTACACTTGACCGCACTGCAGATACGCCGCTGTTCCATCAATTAAGCAATGCGCTGCGGCGCGAGATAGACCGGGGCCAACTGATCATCGGTAGCCGCGTGCCGTCGGTACGGCTGATGGCGAAGCAATGCGGGGTCAGCCTGATCACGGTAGTCAATGCCTACAACCGGCTGGTGGCAGAAGGTTATTTGCAGCCGCGCCGCGCCAGCGGTTATTACGTCAGTCAACCTTCGCATAGTATGCCGGTGCCGGTTTTTCATACTTCGATGGCCGGGGTCGCAGTGGATTCGGAGTGGTTGGTCAGTCATGTGTTTGCCGATGCCTCATCGCTGTTGATGCCAGGTTGCGGCTGGTTGCCAGAAGACTGGCTGGAAGGCGAACATATCCGTCATGCGCTCACTACCTTGGCCCGAAAAAGTGCCGGTTCGATGGTGCGCTACGGCAATCCTTATGGCTACCAACCGCTGCGCAAGGCTTTGCAAATGGCATTGCATGCACGCGCAATCGAGCTCGATACCGAGCAGATCATCCTGACCCAGGGCGCCAGTCAGGCGCTCAATTTGTGTGCGCGGCTGTTTCTGAAGCCAGGCGACACAGTATTTGTTGATGATCCGATGTATGCGAATCTGATTGCTATGTTGCGTATCGGAGGCTATCGCGTGATTGGCGTGCCGCGCACCCTGAGCGGGCCGGATTGCGCACAACTGGAAACTCTGGCCGCCAGCTACCGGCCGCGTGCTTTCTTCACCAATACCAGCCTGCAGAATCCAACCGGTACTTCCACCAGCATCTCTACTGCGCACCGGATTTTGCGCGCCGCGGAAAACTTCGATTTTCAGATCATCGAGGACGATATTTTCGCCGATCTGCAGCCGGAGCGCAGTACTTCACTGGCAGCCCTCGATCAACTCAATCGGGTCACGTATATCGGCAGCTTGTCGAAGTCGATCTCGCCCAGCCTGCGGGTCGGATTCATCGCTTGCAATCGCGACCTGGCCCATGAGTTTGCGCAGAAAAAGATGCTGGAAGGCTTGACCAGTTGTGAAATCAGCGAAAAACTGGCATCGATAATTTTGACTGAAGGCCGCCATCGACTTTCGATCGAGCGCTTGCGCGGCCGCTGCGAGCAAGCGCAGCGCACGGTCGCCACCCAATTGGAAAATTGCGGCCTGCAACTGTTTCATCGGCCGAGCGCCGGGATGTTCCTGTGGGCACGTTTTGCCGGTGCCATTGACACGGCGCAAGTGGCGCAGCAAGCCGCAGACGAAGCGCTGTTGTTGGCGCCAGGCAAGTTATTCGAGACCATCGATCAACCCAGCCCTTGGCTACGTTTCAACGTCGCTCACAGCGATCATGCCCAACTGTACCGCTTTCTGGAGCGAGTTGCGGCCGGCGCTTAGAGTACAGCGCATTTAATAAAAACAGACAGCGAAAACCTAATTCACGGTGTTGACGGCGTTGTGGCAAATGGTTTGGTCAGGCTGTCGCCCCCGGGCATGACAAGCTGATAACCGCGGGCCAAGGCCTTGCTTGGGCACATAAGCCGGCGGCTGGTAATGGATTTGCGTGGGCAGAGTAGAACAAAAAAACCAGTCTTACAATTGAATAAGTTGGTTTTTAGGTTTCTTTGGGTGCTAAAAAATGTGACGTTATTTACCAATGCAGAAACGACTAAAGATTTCTCCCAGCAAATCGTCCGGCGTAAATTCGCCGGTGATACTGTTAAGTTGTTCCTGGGTCAGGCGCAACTCTTCTGCCAGCAGGTCCAGCGAGTGATCATTTTGCGCTGCAAACTGCGCTGCCGCCTGCACATGATCGCGTGCGGCGCGCAACGCAATCAGATGCCGTTCGCGTGCCAAATACACCGATTCACCAGTTTGCTGCCAGCCGGCAATACGCAGCAGTTCCGAGCGTAAGAGGTCGATTCCGCTCGTGTCTTGTGCCGACAAATAAATATGCGTGGCGTCCAGCATGGTGTCTATGCTGGGTTTATGTCCAGATAGATCGATTTTGTTCCATATTCGGATTACCGGCACGTCGCTTGGGAAGCGCGCCACCATTGCCTCGTCTGCGCGCGTCGGTCCCCGTCCCGCATCCAGCAGGTGCAGGATTACGTCAGCCTTGCCAACCTCAATCCAGGTGCGCTCAATGCCAATGCGTTCCACCTCGTCACTGGCATCATCGGTAGCGCGAATACCGGCGGTGTCTATGATATTGAGCGGAATGCCTTCGATCTGGATGGTTTCCGTCACCTTGTCGCGGGTGGTACCGGCGATTGGGGTGACGATTGCCACTTCCGCGCCTGCCAAAGCGTTCAGCAAGGAGGATTTGCCCACGTTGGGTTTGCCGGCCAGCACTACGTTTAAGCCTTCGCGTAGTAAGGCGCCCTGTTGCGCTTGCAGCAAAACGCTGTGCAAGGTCTGTTGAATGCGTTCCAATTGACCGCGTGCATTGGATTTTTCCAGGAAATCGATTTCTTCTTCTGGAAAATCGAGCGTTGCCTCAACCAGCATGCGCAATTGCACCACTTGGTCGACCAGGGTGTGAATTACCTTGGAAAAGACGCCCGATAGCGATTGCGAAGCCGACTTTACTGCCGCCTCGGTCGATGCCTCGATCAGGTCGGCGACTGCTTCCGCCTGCGCCAGATCGAGCTTGTCGTTAAGAAATGCCCGATGCGTGAATTCGCCCGGCTGCGCCAGACGCAGTCCGATTTCCCGCCCCGCCTCAAGACAACGCGCCAGCAGCATCTGCAGCACCACCGGCCCACCGTGCGCCTGTAATTCCAGCACATCTTCGCCGGTGTAGGAGTGCGGGGCTTTGAAGTGGATCGCCAAGCCCTGATCGATGATGCTGCCATCAGTCTGAGTGAAGGATAAATAAGTGGCATGACGCGGTTTTAGCTGAAAGCCCAACGCTTGCAATAAAGCTGCAAGATTTTTACCGGAAACACGTACTATGCCAATGCCGCCGCGTCCGGGAGCGGTGGCAATGGCTGCTATGGGGGAGGAGTCAAGGTTCATACTATGATTTTACCTAAACAAGCTCGAACGCGGTCAATCGCGTGATTGACCGTAGAGTTTAGTAGGATTTTGTCGGCCCGCCGGAGTGAAGCCGTACCAAAAGGTGCGAGGTACGTTGCACAGGCAAGCTGTTTATGCCACCAGGCGCATGCCCGTGCGGCAACCATCGAGCAGATAGCCGAGGCCGATCACCAGCAACAACTCGCCTTCGGCAGAACGCGCGGTTCCGGTAATGCCGGGTACGTTTAGGCAGGATAAGGGTTTGATGACTAGATCGGCGGTACCTTCAACCGCTTCCATGGCCAGAATATACGGCTGCGGCGCGGCAATCACGATACCGACCCGCTCCACGCATGCCTCATAACCAAGAATTGCCGCTAGTGAACGCACTAACAACGGACGCCCCTGATCGCGCAATATGGGCGCTCCACCAACTTCGGCAAATGTCTCTGGTAGTTCCACCACGCGCTCAATCACGGCTAACGGCATTGCCAACGCAGCGCCGCTGGTACGTACCAGCATAGTCGGCACGATCGAGAGTTCGATTGGCAAACGAATCAGAAAACGTGTGCCTTGGCCGAGCTGGGAATCAATGCGGATTGTGCCGCGATTCTTGTCGACTGCGGTCTTCACTACATCCATGCCAACTCCGCGCCCGGATACCGCGGTAGCGAATTCCTTGGTAGAAAATCCGGGTAAGAAAACCAACTGAAATGCTTCTTCGTCGGTCTGCGCATCGTTCTCGCCGATCAATCCTTTGGCGCGTGCCTTTTCGCGCAAAAATTGCGGGTTCATGCCTTTACCGTCATCTGCCACTTCAATCATCACGCTGCTGGCTTCCTGCCAGGCGGTCAGGGATATTGTCGATTTGGGCGATTTCCCGGACTGGATGCGTTCTTCCTGGCTTTCGACTCCATGATCGAGCGAATTGCGTAGCATATGCACCAGCGGGTCATAAAGACTGTCGACCACTACCCGGTCAACTTCGGTTTCCGCACCCTTGATCGCTAACTCGACTTCCTTGCCAAGATCCTTGGCCAGCTCCCGAACTAGACGCGGGAACTTCTGAAACAGTCGACCTACCGGCTGCATGCGGGTAGCCAGCGTAGCCCGTTGCAATTCAGTTGCATAGCGTGAGGCGCGCTCTATTGTTTCAGTCAGTGTGGCCATCAATGTCGTAGCGTCACTGTCGAACTTGAACTGGGCCAGTTTTTCCAGCAGTACGGCCGCTTGGTTGGCAGCTTGCACCGACTCTCCAGCCACTTCGAGTAGGGTATCAAGTTTGACTGCATCAATCCGAATGCTTTCTTCGATTATGGGAGCAGTGGATTTGGCGGCCTGAATTGGAGGCTGGGATTTTTTAGCTGGTGCTGCGGCGACTAAGTGTGTAATCGCAGCGGGAGCCGCTGACGGCAGGATAGCCGATGGCACCAATGCACGATAATACGCATCCCAATCCGGCTCGCCGGCAACGAGTGCTACAACAGCGGGCACCACAGTGGCGATTGCAACGGGTGGTTCCAGTTGTGCATTGCCTTCGATTGCAGCAGTCAGGATAGCTTGTAGTGCATCGGGCATGGCCGGGAGTTGTTCAGCTGCGACGCCATTCGCCAGCTCGCCCAGTTGGTCCGCAACAAAACCGCTAGCCTGCAGAGCTGCCTCAATCGCAATCGGCGTCACCGGTGCGGCACCGGTGCGTAAAGCATCAAACAGGTTTTCGGTTAAATGGCAGGCCGATACCATTGCCGTCAAATTCATGAAGCCGGCTCCGCCCTTGATGGTATGAAATGAACGGAACAACGCATTCAAAGTGTTTTGATCATCCGGCTGGCGTTCCAGTACCAATAGATGCGCTTCAACATTGGTAGCGAGTTCCAGCGCTTCGACCACAAATTCCTTGAGCATGTCGTCCATCAGAAACCCAAATCATCCAGAAGGTTATCCACATCATCCTGCCCCATTGCAGCGGACGGCATGGCCGGTCCCTGCATCAGGTCAACTACTGCTTCCTTCTGTGCCAGCGGCTTCTCCTTTACTTCTTCAGGAGCGTTATCCCACAACAGTTGCGCCAGTTCACGCTCAACAGCTTGAGTAATCGTTACCACTTTTTTGATCAACTGACCGGTCAAATCCTGAAAATCCTGCGCCATCATGATTTCCAGCAAACGCGCTTTTTCCTCTTCGGCACTCTCAATGACGGAAGCGTTAAAGCTTTTTGTGTCGCCCGCGAGCAGCTTGAACTCCTCTACGCTGAGTTTTCCGTCGTACAGGTCTGCCCAACGCGTTTTCATTTCCTTCGCATTGTTCAATAAAACTTCCTGCGCTGGCATCCCTGCATCGGTCGCATTCAGCACTTTGTTCGCAGCTTGCTCGGTCAGTGTTGCAACATAAGCCAGTCTGTCTTGTGCATCGCCGATTTGCGAATTAAGGGTGTTGAACGGATGCTGTTGGCCCAGCTCACGTATCGAATCGTGCAATATCCGAACAATCCCTCCGAGCCGTTCATACATCGGCTTTTCAGCTTCCGCAAGCGCCCCTGGCGCTGCTTCCGATACTAGGACAGGGCTGGACGGCGTGTCAGATACGCTCCCTGCAGTCTCGGCGTGCTGCGCGGATATCTGATCGAACAAGGCATCCAGATCTTCAAAACTGTCACTCATAATCCATGCCTCTCATAATTTTTTCTAGATGCTCGCCCTATGTTGCAGCAATTCAACGCTTTACGATATAACCAAATTGAAATTTGGGGCGATATTTTGACATCCTTTTCTGCTGTAGGAAATTTTTGCCGTCAGTCACTGTAAATATTGAACACTATTTTGTGGCGCTACGATCAGCCGCCTAAAGCCAGTACTGGTTTGACGTGGTTGCACATATCTGCGTACTGTCTTTCAGGAACATTCGAATAGCGGACGAAAACCGAAATATCTTTAATAAAAAAGGCGCAATCTTTCCAGATTCCGCCTTTTTGATTGCCCGTCAACTAGGTGAAGATGCTTATGTTTTTTTACCACCTTGCATTTTTTTGGTGATGGCCCACTGTTGAGCGATCGATAATACGTTATTGACAACCCAGTACAGCACTAACCCAGCCGGAAAGAAAAAGAACATTACCGAAAATGCGATTGGCATGAACATCATGATCTTGGCTTGCATTGGGTCTGGTGGTTTCGGATTCAACTTGGTCTGGATGAACATCGATATTGCCATTACCACCGGCAGAATATAAAACGGATCCGGTGCCGACAGGTCGTGAATCCAACCCAGCCATGGCGCATTGCGCATCTCAACACTAGCCAGCAAAACCCAGTAAAGCGAAATGAAGACCGGAATCTGGACTACGATCGGCAGGCAGCCACCGAGTGGATTGATTTTTTCAGTCTTGTACAACTCCATCATCGCCTGATTCATTTTTTGCGGCTCACCTTTGAAGCGCTCACGAACCGAGGTCATTTTCGGCGTGACCAGCTTCATTTTGGCCATGCTGCGATAGCTGGCGGCTGACAAAGGGAAGAATGCCAACTTGATCAAGACGGTCAGCATAATGATGGTCCAGCCCCAGTTGCCGAGTACTTTATGAATCTGAGTCATTAGCCAAAAGATCGGTCTGGCAATAATCGTCAGCCAGCCATAGTCCTTGACCAAATCCAGACCTGGAGCAATTTTTTCCAGCACTCTGGTTTCTTGTGGGCCGGAGTATAAGTGCGCATCCATCGAAATGGTCGTACCCGGTGCAATAGTACCCAGCGGCAAAATAGATCCAATTGCGTACAAATTTGTAGCAATTTTTTTGGTGAATATTTCTCGCGCTGCCTTGTCTTGCGGAATAAAGGCCGAGACAAAATAGTGCTGTATCAGCGCTACCCAGCCGTTATCGGCATTTTTTGCGTGCTCATCTTTGCCATTTGCAATCTTGTCGAAGGTCAGCTTCTGAAATTTTTCCGCATCGGTATATACCGCAGGGCCGGTGAAAGTACTATAAAACTTGGATTCTCCACCTGGCTTGTTGCCATCACGCACCAACTGCAAATACAGCGAAGGGGTAATCGGCCTACCGGACCCATTAACGATGTCGTGCTTGATATCAATGTCGTAATCACCGCGCTTGAAAGTGAAGGTTTTAATTAATTTGATGCCACCTGTGTCAGACTCCATCACCAGTTTCACTGCATCGTTGGACCCCAATTCCCGGCTTCCCGGCTGAATTGTAAAAGTCGACTTGTGGTTAGGGAATGCGCCACCGATCAAACCGGTCTGGGCCAGATAAGTGTGCTGGGCTGTAGCATTGAACAGCACCAGATTTTTCGTCGGATCGACCGTATCCTTGTGCTTTAAAAGTTCAAGATACCGCAGCTCGCCGCCTGTCGTATCGATTTGCGCCTTGACGACGTCGGTGGTAATCGTCACGATTTCACCCTTGGCCGGTGCCGCGCCGGTACCGGCAGCTGCAATTTCAGCAGGGGACTGTTTGGCACCCGTGACCGACGCCTGCGGTACCTCGGTTTTGGCCGGCCCGGTAGCAGCGCCAGCGACAGACTTGTCTTGCTGCGTCACAGACGGTGAAAACATCGATGGTTTCCCGTTATAACGCATCCAGTTGTCCCAAAGGATCAACAGCGACAGCGAAAATACAACCCAAAGAATGGTACGTTTGATATCCATAAGTGTACTTGTCAGGAGAAATCAGAAATTCGGGAATGGCTGCAGTCGCTAGCGTCTGCAGAAGGGGATTCAGGTTTTTTCTCCGGCACGGGATCAAATCCGCCCGGATGCCATGGATGACATTTGCATAGACGCCTGGTCGCCAAAGCGGTCCCTTTTAATGCGCCATACTCGCGCACAGCCTGACTGGCGTAATCGGAACAACTCGGGTAAAAACGGCAATTTTGCCCCAGAAATGGGCTGATGCACAGCTTATACGTACGCAACAGCAGCAGCAATAAGACCTTCATCAGGAGCTCTCCGGCAATTTCTGTGACGCCAGCAAGCGCGTCAATTCTGTGCGCAGCAATACCTTCAGTTGCACTGTAGTTGCCGGATCTGACTTGGTATTGATAGGCTTGGACAAACGAACAATGCAATCCAGTGATAACAATTCGGTCTGACGAAACAGTTCACGCGTCATCCGCTTGATGGTGTTGCGGGTTACCGCACGCGGCGCAAACCGCTTTGCCACTACGATGCCCAAACGGGCATTGGGCAATCCTGCCGGACGGGCATACAGCACAAAGTGCGCAGTTCTGTAGGCTGGGCGCAAACGAAAAACGGATGAAAAGTCATCCGTTTTAACGATTCGCCGAACACGTGAAAAATCGCTTGTCACGCAGTCAGCTTTTCTGCCGTAAGTTTGGCTTAAGCAGCCAAACGCTTACGACCCTTGGCGCGACGCGCATTCAGTACGGCGCGACCGCCGCGGGTTGCCATGCGTGCGCGAAAGCCATGGGTACGTTTGCGGCGCACGACGGAAGGTTGGTATGTACGTTTCATGTTGGTCTCGTTAATCAGCAAAAATAAATCGGTCTAAATCGTGTTACTACGCCCGGCACCATATCTTGGTGTTTGCAGCGCGCATACCGGAAGGCACAAGCTTAAGCAACCGTTTAATGGTCAGGGAACCGTGGATTAGACAATATTTTGCATGGGTTTGTCAATATGCCGGATATATTTATCCAAAGGTAAGAATAAGTACCGACCATCTAAAAGTAGGACTGCCTGTGGATAACTCGGTTCGGCAAGGGTAGAATAGTGGCGATGTGTGGCGATCTGATTCAGGATTAGATCGCAGTCTTTCTGCGAATATACCGATACGCCCTCCCTCCACACCTTTTCACTCAAGTAAATTCATGGAAAATTTCTGGCAGGCCTGTTCCACCCAACTGGAGCAGGAACTGACACCGCAGCAATTCAGTGCGTGGATCAAACCACTGGCCCCGCTCGACTTTGACGGCGGGGTTTTGCGCATTGCCGCGCCCAACCGTTTCAAGCTGGATTGGGTCAAGACGCAATTCGCCAGCCGTATCAATACCCTCGCGACCCAGTTCTGGAAAATGCCGATTGAGGTGCAATTCGTGCTGGATCCGAAACTCAATGCGCCGCGTCGCCCCAACGTGACTGTCTCTGCTGACGATATGATGAGTGCGCCAGTATCCGTGAACGCACAGCTGCGCTTTGCGGAAACGCCGGCGGAGCCTGTGCCGCGGCGCGATCAGAGTCGCATCAATACGGCGCTGACGTTCGATAGCTTCGTCACCGGCAAGGCCAACCAACTAGCACGCGCGGCCGCCATCCAAGTCGCCAACAATCCGGGTGTTTCGTACAATCCGCTATTCTTTTACGGCGGCGTCGGGCTCGGTAAAACGCATTTGATCCACGCCATCGGCAATCAGATACTGGCCGATCAGCCGAACGCAAAAATTCGCTACATTCACGCCGAACAGTATGTGCGCGACGTAGTGACCGCTTACCAGCGCAAGGGTTTCGATGAATTCAAGCGCTATTATCATTCACTCGACATGCTGCTGATCGATGATATTCAGTTCTTTGGCGGCAAGAGCCGCACCCAGGAAGAATTTTTTTACGCATTCGAAGCCCTGATTGCGGCAAAGAAACAAATTATCATCACCAGCGATACCTATCCGAAAGAAATCACTGGCATGGATGACCGCCTGACGTCGCGCTTTGATTCCGGCCTGACGGTTGCGATCGAGCCGCCGGAACTGGAGATGCGGGTCGCGATTTTGCTGAAAAAGGCAACCCAGGAAGGCGTCACGCTGTCGGACGATGTGGCATTCTTTGTGGCCAAGCATTTGCGCTCCAATGTGCGCGAACTGGAAGGGGCGTTGCGCAAGATCCTCGCGTATTCGGGTTTTCACGGCAAGGACATCACCATCGATGTGGTCAAAGAAGCCCTGAAAGATTTGCTGTCGGTGCAAAACCGGCAAATTTCGGTGGAAAACATACAGAAGACAGTGGCAGATTTTTTCAACATCAAGGTGGCCGACATGTATTCCAAGAAACGGCCAGCCAATATTGCGCGGCCGCGCCAGATTGCAATGTATCTGGCCAAGGAATTGACGCAAAAAAGCTTGCCGGAAATCGGCGACCTGTTCGGTGGGCGCGATCACACCACGGTCTTGCATGCGGTGCGCAAGATCACGCTGGACCGCACCAAGAATCCAGAGTGCAACCATGATCTGCATGTATTGGAGCAGACGCTAAAAGGTTAGAAAGGCATGTATTCCTTGTCGTAAAGTGGCAAGATTGCTAACCGGCAGCGTATTTATGGATAATGGCGGGTGCCGTTTGTTGCCGTGCTCCCTGGAAGTTGGCCTAAATACGCACCTGAAACGCATTTATCTGACGTAACGAAGTAAATTTTTTGGCTTTACTCTGCTTTACTGGCGTTTATACCGGACATGGCGCGACAAGCCAACGGTAACATTCAACCATGACAATCAAGGATATGACTATGCAATTGGTTAAGACCCATAGGGATGCGCTACTGCGGCCCTTGCAGATCGTGAGCGGCATTGTCGAACGTCGGCACACCTTGCCGATTCTGGCCAATATCCTTATTCGCAAGGATGGTGAAAAGGTTTCTTTTTTATCCACTGACATCGAGGTGCAAATCACCACCCACGCCCAGATCGGCGTCGATGCCGAGGTTGCGGCGACCACGGTTGCTGCGCGCAAACTGCTAGACATCCTGCGCGCCTTGCCGGAATCCGGCGATGTGACCTTGTCGTTGACCAATAAACGCATGACGGTACAAAGCGGTAAATCGCGCTTTGCCCTGCAAACGCTGGCTGCCGATGAGTTCCCGACGGTGGCCCAAGCCGAGCATTACAACGCCAGCCTGACGCTACCGCAAAAGACCCTCAAGCATCTGTTCAACATGGTGCATTTTTCGATGGCGCAGCAAGACATCCGTTATTACCTGAACGGCCTGTTGCTGGTGGTCGATGGCAAGAACGTGATCGCGGTAACCACCGATGGCCACCGCCTGGCTTTTTGCCAGGTCGAAACCGAACAGGATTTCCCGCGTCAGGAAGTCATCATCCCGCGTAAGACGATTCTGGAATTGCAGCGCTTGCTGGAAGAAAACGACGATCCGGTCAAACTCGAAATTGCCAGTAATCAGGTCAAGCTGACCTTCGCCGATATTGAGCTGATTTCCAAACTGGTCGAAGGCAAATTTCCCGATTACACCAGAGTGGTGCCGAAGGGCTACAAAAATAGCTTCATTATCAGTCGGGACGTCTTGTTGCACTCATTGCAACGGGCCGCCATCATGACCTCTGACAAATTCAAGGGTGTGCGTTGCATCGTCACGCCCGGCAGTCTGAAGATCAGTTCGACCAATGCCGACCAGGAAGAAGCGGTCGAAGAACTCGAAATCGATTACGGCGGCGACAGCGTCGACATCGGCTTCAACGTCTCTTACCTGCTCGATGTGCTGAACAACCTGAAGTGCGAATACATCAGCATTGCACTGGGAGACTCCAACTCATCGGCTCTGATCTCGATTCCCGACAATACCGATTTTAAATATGTCGTGATGCCGATGCGAATCTGATATTCAAATAATGATGGAGTATGCAAAATAACAATAGTATTCCCGCATATATACATTGCGGTAGTTAAATTTAGAACACCCAGTATACGTATAGCGCCAAGTGTGTGCAGCAATCAGTAACCGTTTTTTCAGAAAGTAGCCCATGTCCGAGATTCAAAAAGACAACGCCAGCCAGCCCGACAACAGTCAATACGGCGCTTCATCCATCCAAATCCTGGAAGGACTCGAAGCGGTACGTAAACGCCCCGGCATGTACATCGGCGATACTTCTGACGGCACTGGCCTGCACCATCTGGTGTTCGAAGTACTGGACAACTCGATTGACGAATCGCTGGCTGGCTATTGCACTGAAATCAATGTCACCATACATGCCGACAACTCGATTTCGGTCACTGATAACGGCCGCGGCATTCCAACCGGCATCAAGTGGGACGACAAGCACGACCCCAAACGTAGCGCAGCCGAAATCGTAATGACCGAATTGCACGCCGGTGGCAAATTCGATCAGAACTCGTACAAAGTATCAGGCGGCCTGCACGGAGTCGGCGTGTCCTGCGTTAACGGCTTGTCCAAGTTGCTGCAACTGACCGTGCGCCGCGACGGCAAAAAATACAGCATGGATTTCGTGCGCGGCGTGCCGCAAAATCGCATTATCGAGATGATCGACGGCGTTGCGGTGTCCCCGATCAAGTTCCTCGGCGATACCGAAAAGCGCGGTACGGAAGTGCACTTTTGGGCCGATGAAGAAATTTTCACGCAGGTCGAATTTCATTACGAAATCCTCGCCAAGCGCATTCGTGAACTATCCTTCCTGAACAATGGCGTCAAGATAAAACTAAGCGACCAGCGCACCGGCAAGGAAGAATTGTTCGCCTTCGAAGGCGGCACCCGCGGCTTCGTCGAATACATCAACAAAAACAAGAACGTGCTGCACCCGACCATCTTCCAGGCCACCGGCGACAAGCTATCGGACCAAGGAACCAACGTCAGCGTCGATGTCTCGATGCAATGGAACGATGCCTACAACGAGCAGGTGCTGTGCTTCACCAACAACATTCCGCAACGCGACGGCGGCGCCCACCTGACCGGCTTGCGCGCCGCGATGACGCGCGTCATCAACAAGTACATCGAGGAACATGAGTTTGCCAAAAAAGCCAAGGTTGAAGTCACCGGCGACGACATGCGCGAAGGCTTGACCTGCGTATTGTCGGTCAAGGTGCCGGAACCGAAGTTCAGCTCCCAGACCAAAGACAAACTGGTGTCTTCCGAAGTGCGCGGCCCGGTCGAAGATATCGTCGCCAAGACCCTCAGCGATTATTTGCAGGAAAGACCGAATGACGCCAAGATCATCTGCGGCAAAATCGTTGAAGCCGCGCGCGCCCGCGACGCTGCCCGCAAGGCACGCGAACTGACGCGCCGCAAAGGCGTGATGGACGGCCTGGGCCTGTCCTCCAAACTGGCCGATTGCCAGGAAAAAGACCCAGCGTTGTGCGAGTTGTACATCGTCGAGGGTGACTCTGCTGGCGGCTCCGCCAAGCAGGGTCGCGACCGCAAGTTCCAGGCCATCCTGCCGCTGCGCGGCAAGGTGCTGAACGTCGAAAAAGCGCGTTTCGAGAAGATGCTCTCGAGCGAGCAGATCACCACCCTGATCGCCACCCTCGGCACCAGCATCGGCCCGGACGAATTCAACGCCGACAAACTGCGCTACCACCGCATCATCATCATGACCGATGCCGACGTCGATGGCGCCCACATTCGCACCCTGTTGCTGACCCTGTTCTACCGTCAAATGCCGACACTGGTTGAGCGTGGCCACATCTACATCGCGCAACCGCCGCTGTACAAGGTCAAGGCCGGCCGCGACGAGCGCTACCTGAAGGATGACATCGAAGAAGCCAGCTACATGATGCAGTTCGCGCTGAATGGCGCGGCGCTGATCCCGAGCGAAGGTGCCGAACCGATTACCGGCGCAGCACTGGCCGAACTGGTACGTCAGTACAATCTCGCCAACACCATCATGCTGCGCTTGGCCCGCGCCATCGACCGCGCCGCACTGACCGCCATCATGACCGGCGTGCTGCTCAAGCTCGATACGTTGGCGGATGCCGAGCAATCCGCTGCCGTCCTGACCGCCGCCATCAACGACCCCAACGTCAAGGCGATCGTCAAATCCGATGCCCTGTCCGAAAAGCACCTGCTGCGTATTGAACGCCTGTACCACGGCAATATCAAAGTCAGCGCGATCGATGCCGACTTCCTGCAAGGCGGCGACTACCTGAGCCTGGCCAATGCCGCAGCCACCTTCAAGGGCTTGATCGGCGATGGTGCCTTCATCCGGCGCGGCGAAGGCGAAAAGGCCAAGGATTGTGCGGTGGCCGACTTCCACCAAGCCGTTGACTGGCTACGCGACGAAGCTGAACGGAGCGTCTCCAAGCAGCGCTATAAAGGTCTGGGCGAAATGAACCCCGCTCAACTGTGGGAAACCACGATGGACCCAACCGTGCGCCGTCTGCTGAAAGTGCAAATCGAAGACGCGATCGCCGCCGACCAGATTTTCACTACACTAATGGGCGACGATGTCGAACCACGACGGGCGTTTATTGAAAGCAATGCCTTGCAAGCCAGCAATATCGATATCTGATTTTGTCGTGTCGGATGTCACGGAAAGTGAAATCTGTGTCAAGTAAGTGAAAAAATAGTGTCACGGACAGTGAAAAAATTGTATGAATTGAAAAAGCCAACCGTTTAGGTTGGCTTTTTCAATTTGGTTTATTGCAGCGCTTTCTTTCAATAGTTGCCCAACGACCTTCATATCCTTTCGACATGTGATTTTTAAGTTGGCGCACTTTGACGAGTGCCTCTATGTCCACGCGCAAGAGTGCCATTTCAAATGTGATCGTTAAATGTGGTGGGAATGCGCCAGATTTCCTACGCGTAGCGAAAAATCCTACATTGAGCAATGAAGGAAGCAAAAATCAAAAAGGATTACAAGCCGAAGCGTGTAATCCTTTTGATTTTCTTGCTGAATTTGGTTGCGGGGGCAGGATTTGAACCTACGACCTTCGGGTTATGAGCCCGACGAGCTGCCAGACTGCTCCACCCCGCGTCTGAAGACAGGACTATACAACGAATGCTGTAACAAAGCAACTGGAATTGCCGGGTCGCTCGCATCAAAAGTCGTTTGCGATCAATCACTTATAAATGTTGTTGTAAACTAATGAAATTCAGGCTTACTGTTCCTCTTCATATGGGGAAAAGTGAATGGAAAAATCGGGACTGCAGAAGTTAATGGAGCGCTTTGCCCGCATGCCTGATTCAAGGGTCGTTGTGAGAACGGATCACTACTTGCTCGATATTTTGGTGTTGGTCATGCATGCGGCGCAGATGACTGGGAGGCGGTTGACATGTGGGGGAAGCCAAGCTCGAGTGGTTGCTGCCATATATTCCGCTGAAAAACGGCATTCCCTCCGACTAGACGATTTGCAGGCTATTTGCGACCACGAACTGTACAACATGCCAGGCCTGTTGTACCCGGTGGGTGTCGACCATCGGCGGCTCGTTGGTCGGGCAAGTGGTCGCCATCGACGGCAAGACGATGCGGGGAACCTACCATCATCGCTTGGGCAAGAAAGCGATTGTTGCGCAAGGCGCTCACTACGTCCTGGCCTTGAAAGGCAATCATGGCAATTTGCCTGAGCAGGCAGGCGAATTCTTTGAAATCGCCGAGCAGCACAAGTACCAGGCATTAGAGGCACCGCTGGATGACACCTGCGAAAAGGATCACGGACGCATTGAATCGCGCCGGGTCATGGCGCTATCTTCAGAGCATCTGGAACAGGTCGGTGCCTGGCAGGGATTAAAGAGCACGATCGAAAAACTGACCAGGGTTCAAACCCCGTCTTTCAGGGCGGTGAGCGATGAAAGAGCGATTCGTCGGGAGGGGATTCAAACCTCTCCCGACAGTGTTTATTGCCACGCCGCAGGCCGGTTTAACTAATTGGTGCTATGCCCGCGCGCGGCTCACCTTACATAATCACAACTTGGGCTGAATGCGTTTCCATCTGAACGGACCGAAGCTGTCCGCGCCGTTGGCCGCATTTGCATTCGGATCGATTGTGAGTTTGAGCCACTCCAGCGGAGTGGTGCTACCGTGCACGACGACGCGGTGGAAATTCGGCACGTTATAGCCGTTGGGCTGGGTCATGTAGGGGTCGCCAGGATTGTTGCTACCGGCAGACATGTTACTGCTACTACATGCAACTGCGGTTGCTCCCGAAGACGGCTCGATAACACAAGGAGCACCCTGCACCAGTGGGTTGTCGGAGCGGTAGACATGCGAGTCGCCGTTCAAGAGCAGTACCGGTTTGCCGAAGGCCGTCGCGTGCGACGCAATACTGTCGATGAACTGCTTGTATTGCGTAATGTGGCTCAGGGCAACGCCGTCGATATCCCACATGTCGGCCTGGGTCTGGATCACTACGGCGATGGCGCCATTGGCGCTGGCCTGTTTAAAGGCGCTGTCGAGCCAGCGTAGATTGGCCGCCGTCCGGTTGGTAACCTCTCGCGCCTGCGCCGGGCTCATGGCCGGAGCGCCATACCAGGGATCGGTATCATTGTTCGAACCACCTGGGATATTCAAAGTCACGAACAACGTCTTGGATTTCGCCCACCACACATTCTCGACGTAGTTGCTGTCGCTCGGGTGAGCGATATCGTATTCCTGCGCCTGTGAATGTACATTCATGGCGCCGCCGAATGTCTTCCCCGGAGAGGCAAAGAAGATTGAGCGGATGAGTTCCAGGTTTGCAATCGGGTCGCCCCCGGCATAGTCGATCCAGTTATTACTTCCATCGACCTTGTAGACGATCTGACCGGTGACCGCGTTGTATGTGCCACCGCCCTCTTTGGCCTTGTGACAGTCGGTCCATTCGTTGTCGCCAGGCGTGTATACGACGGGACTCTTGAACGCCGTCCACTGCTTGTAGATCGAGAGGTCGTAGTCGGAAGTGCAGTACTGCTTGCCTGAGTGGATGTCACCCACATGGAGCACGAGCGAGGCATCGGGGTCGGAATTGATCGCGTTGATGAATGTCGGGCTTGCCAAAAACTGGGCGTTGTCGCCGGGGCCTGTGCCATAAGGCACGTCACCGATCACGGCGAGCGCCGACGTTGGTTCACCGTCACTACTTCCGCCCCCACAACCCGTGATGAGGGTTGCAAGCGTCAACATGATTGGCAGAGTGAAATTTTGCATGGAATAGATATCCTGAAGAGAAATGGGCGACGTCTTGTCTTTCAAATAGTTAAGCATTTGAAGATGTCGGCTTAATAATGAGTGCTACCAAGAATCATTATCTGATGTACATGTGACAAGGCAATTACAGCGGATTGCCAATCGAGCCAAGCCGTGCCGGCTCATGCCCAACAAACATAACGCGAAGCGTCGCCGGGGATTCAAACCCCGTCTGCTATCCGGCAGGCCTTCGTGAAATTCACGGGGAGGGGGAACTATCGAGCAGATCGATATCCCTGCAACAACGCCATCCTCAGGCCCCACAAGGCGCTATGCCACACCATCATTTTTGGCACCGGCACAGAGTTTGCATGACATGAAATTATTGCGGCGTAGCTGCAAGCTGTCGCGGACTTTGCGCACCTTTTTTATTCCTGGGAGTGCAAACGCAATGAAAAGATGAATGATTCGATCCGTCAATACCATCTGGAACAGGCGAACTGCAACTGATCAGCCACGAGGCGGCGGCATTGATGCTGGACAAACTGAACCGCGGACCAAAAACATCTTTGGGTTGCAAAAGCCCCCATGAAGTATTTTTAGCCGGGAAGATACTGCCGCTTAAAATTAGATGCGGTTGCACTTGGTAGTTGAATCCACCCGCTGGTTACAGCACCACTTTAACCATTGGATGTGCCGACAGCGCGCGGTACAAGTCATCGAGCTGGATGCGGCTGGTAGCGCGCACGGTGACGGTCAGACCGAGATAACTGCCTTTGGTGGATGGTCGCATTTCCAGCTTGGCGGGATCGAAGCTAGGGTCGTGCTGGATCACCAGTTCGACAATGACCTGGGCGAAATCATCATGCATTGCGCCCATGATCTTGATCGGGAAATCGCAGGGGTATTCAATCAGGGTGTCGGGAGCGGTTGTCATGGTTTCGGTTTGGGTGTGGATGCGCCGAACAAAAATGTCCGGCGCATACAACTTATTTTAGGCCAAAATCCGAAAAGGCAAGCTCGATAGTCTGTTAGGCCGCTTTCGCCGCTTGATAAGCTGCATACAATTTTTTGTACATCGGGCCGGGCACGCCTGCCCCAATCGGCTGACCGTCGATGGAAACTACCGGCAGCACTTCCTTGGTGGCGGACGACAACAGCACTTCGTCGGCGGCAAAGACTTCTGCACGAGTGATATTGCGCGCTTCGAAAACAATTCCGTTGGCCGCGCACAGTTCCTGCAGCAGCGCGTAACGGATGCCTTCCAGGATCAAATTGGTTTTCGGCGGGCCCATCAGCTTGCCACCCTTGACGATCCAGACGTTGGAGGATGATGCCTCGGTCAGGAAGCCGTCGCGGAACTGGATCGACTCGGTCGCGTCGTGTTCCGCCGCGTATTGCGCCGCCAGCACGTTGCCCAGTAGTGAGCTCGATTTGATTTCGCAGTGCAGCCAGCGCTTGTCTTCCAGCGACACGCAAGCCACGCCCTTGGCGCGCACGGCATCGCTCGGCAGTACGATCGGATTAGTCATGATGAAAACGGTCGGCGTCACATTGGCCGGGAATGCATGGGCGCGCTTGGCTACGCCGCGGGTAATTTGCAAGTACACCATCTGGTCGTCGGCTGGATGCGCATCCATGATGGTTTGGATCAGGGCCAGCCATTCTGGTTTGGTGTGCGGATTGGCGATGCTAATTGCATCCAGGCTACGAAACAGGCGCGCCAGATGTTGTTCAGCGCGAAACATCTTGCGCTTGTATACCGGAATGACTTCGTAAATGCCGTCGCCGAAAATGAAGCCGCGATCCAGTACCGGGATTCTAGCTTCGGACAATGGCGTTAATTGGCCGTTGAGATAGACCAGTGGGTCGTCCATAGATGATTTCCAATACAGTGAAAGCGGGGATTTTGGCACAGTGCGTGCTATCAGATGATGCAATTAACGCATAACGACGATGGGATTGTTATGCCAGTGCTTCGATTGATGATAAAAAATACGGGAGTATGCCTTAAAACCATATTATTTACGCATATATTATATGCGGAAATAATATTTACAGAGCGCAGTATGTTGCGCATAGTTAAAGTTGAGAAAGTTGACATTGCGAAAATGGGTGTGCGGTTGCTGACGGGCTTGCTGATTGGATTGCTGACAACCGCACACTGGGTCGATCAGATTACTTTATCCACAGCCGCAGCGAATCCCAGGCGCGTCCGAAAATGCTGGCTTGATTGACTTGCTCTAGCGCCAGCACCGGTATTTGCGTCACTACTTTGCCGTCGACCATCATCTTCAGCGTGCCGATTTTGGCGTTTTGATTGATCGGCGCCACCAGCGGGTCGTTGCGCTCCAGCACTGGCTTCAGCTTTTCTGCCATGCCCTTGGGTAGCGTCACGAACACGTCGCGGTCAAAGCCGACCTTGATATGACTTTGCGCGCCTTTCCAGACTTCCAGCGTGGCGAGCGGCTGGCCCTTGGCGTATAGCTTGACCGCGTCGAAATTCTGGAAACCCCAGTTCAGCAGTTTCTGGCTTTCCTGCGAGCGCAACTGGTCGGAAGTCGCGCCTGACAGCACACTAAGCAGGCGGCGCTGGCCGGAGCCGTTGGGCCGCTTGGCCGAGGCGATCATGCTGTAGCCGGACGCATTGGTATGGCCGGTTTTCATGCCGTCCACCGATGGGTCCGACCAGAGCAGGCGATTCCGGTTCGGCTGTTTGATGCTGTTGTAGGTGAAGTATTTGGTCGAATCGATCTTATAAAACTCCGGGTAATCGACGATGATGTGCGCGGCCAGCAGCGATAGGTCATGTGCGGTCGAGAAATTCTCGGCATCGGGCAAGCCGTGCGGATTACCGAAACGGGTGTTCTTCATGCCCATGCGCTGCGCTTCCCGATTCATCAGAACCACGAATGCACTTTCAGTGCCGGCCACCGCTTCGGCCAATGCTACCGCCGCGTCGTTGCCCGATTGCACCATCAACCCGTACAGCAAGTCATTTACACTCACCGGCACGCGCGGCTCGATGAACATCTTGGAGCTTTCCGGATCGACTTTCCAGGCATGCTCCGACACCGTGACCATTTGGTTGATCGCCAGCTTTTTGTCTTTGATCGCAGCAAAGGTCAGATATGCGGTCATGATTTTGGTCAGAGAGGCCGGTTCGATGCGCATGTCTGGATCTTGCGAGGCGATTACCTGGTTGCTGTTCATGTCCAGCAACAGCCATGAGCGTGCGGCAATCGTCGGCGACGGCAAGGTTTGGGCCACTGCGGTGGTAAGAACGGAAAGGGATAGGATACCGGCGGCAAATACCGCGCATAATTTTTTCATGGGATGGGGAAAGTGTGATTTGTGAATGGAAAATTCGTGTAGGTCGGGTTAGCGACTTCATCGCACAACCCGACATGTGCAGCTGGGAAAGTCTTAATAATTTTCGCAGGGTGGGTGAAACCCAACCTGCCGTACCTAACAACGCCACATTTCGACCGTTAAATTCTTGATATGTTGCAATTTTTTGTGAAAAAAATGATCGGCGCCTGGAATCACCATCACCGGCAAATCTTGCGGCCGAGCCCAGTCGAACACGTCGGCTAGCGGAATCGTCTCGTCCTGTTCGCCATGGATCAGGATGGTATTGGCTGGCACGTCAGGCATCGCCCATTTGCCGGCGGCCGTGCCGACCAGCACCAGTCGTTCGGCCGGCTGGCCTTGCGTAATCAAGCGCTGCTGCAATTGCGCCTGGACGAAAGTGCCGAAAGAAAACCCAGCCAGCGCCACCGGCAGACCAGGATATTGCTGCTGCATGTGCGCCAGCAGAACCGCCATGTCGTCAGTTTCGCCGACACCGACATCATGCACACCTTCAGAAGCGCCGACGCCGCGAAAATTCATCCGAACCGCGACATAACCCAGTTTGGTAAAGGTGCGCGCTAGCGTGTGCACCACCTTGTTGTCCATGGTGCCGCTGTACAACGGATGCGGATGCGCTATCAACGCCAACCCGCGCGGGGTAGCGAACTCGGTTGCGTCGGGCAAGTTGAGTGCGCATTCGAGCTGGCCGGCAGCGCCGCTGATGAAGAATTTTTTAATATGGAGATTCATGGTCAGATTTTCAGGCGGTCGACGATCTTGCCGTTGATTAAATGGCTGTCGATGATTTCATCGATATCTTCGTTGTCGACATAGGTGTACCAAGTACCTTCCGGGTACACCACCAGGACCGGGCCTTCTTCGCAGCGGTCGAGGCAGCCGGATTGGTTGATGCGGATCTTGCCCGCGCCGGAAAGATCGAGTTGCTTGATGCGCTTTTTGGCATGTTGCTGGGCCGTTTGCGCACCGCGATCGGCGCAGCAGGGACGGCCGTCATCGCGCTGGTTGAGGCAAAAGAAAACGTGATGCTGATAATAAGGAGCATCGGGAGTGTCGCTCATGTCGGCCTTTCCAAAGCGGGTGCCAAAGGCGTCATGATACACCGCAGCCGGATTGCTTGATGCCGGTTGCGGTCGAGTTATCAGCTCTGTATCAGGCTGATTTCTTTGGCGCGGCCAGGGTTGGCGTCAGCAGAAGAATTGAATCAAAGGTCAGCCGGATATGCTGCTCCAGGGCGCGGCTGGCGCGTTCGGCATCCCGTTTTAGCGCCGCGTCGATGATCGACGCATGCTCGGCATGGACGTCGCGCGGCATTGCATTGCCGGTAATTGCCAGATGCCGGTAGCGTTCCGACTGCCGATACAGCAGGCCGATCAGATAGCGCTGCCAGGGTGAATCGCAGGCTGCGATCAGCGCTTCGTGAAAGCTGCGGTTGTGCTGTTCCCATTCGCGCACGTTGCTGTTCTTGTCCGGTTTTTCCTCAAGTCTTTCCTCGCTGCTGCTTAATTTATGGAAAGCTGCCACCAGCGCCGCTTCCCATTCAACGTCGCCGTTTCGGATCGACTGGCGCAACGCATTGGTTTCCAGCAACACCCGGGTATGCGTGATGTCTTCCAGGTCTTGCAGCGAGATCGGTGCGACATGAAAACCGCGCTGCCCTTCTGCCACCACCAGCACATCCGACAGCAGCAGCGCCAGCGCTTCGCGCAAGGTTCCGGCGCCAATCCCGTAACGGTCTTTCAGATGCTCGACACGTAGTTTTTCGCCCGGCGCCAGACGGCCTTCGATAATGTCGCGCCGCACCTGTAGGTAGGCGCCTTCGACCAGCGTGCGCGGCGTCGCGTCGGGCGTGGTGAGGGCGGTATTGAATTTTTGGCTGTTCAGCATATTATTCTTTCTCCAGACTGGCTTCTTGATTGCGCTTCAGGCGGTACGTCAATTGCGGCCGGGTCAGCCCCAGCAAACGGGCGGCACCGGCCAGATTGCCGGCGCTGCGTTCAACCGCTTCGTGGAGCAGCATGGTTTCAGCCTCGTTGATTGACAGGCCGGTAGCCAGGAAGGCGTCGCACAAACGGGCCTGCTCTGGCGGGCGTTTTTCTTCCAGCGCGCCGCTATCGGTCAAGCCGATATCCGATTCACCGTTGCGGCCGCTGTCATCGAGGCAAAGCGAGAACTGCTCGAGTTCGATCCAGTCGTCTTGCGGCGTCAGGATGATGCCGCGTTCGATCAGATTTTCCAGTTCGCGCACGTTGCCCGGCCAGGCATATCGTTTCAGCACTTGCAGCGCTCGGTCGGAGATGCCAGCCACGCGCTTGTTGTGCAGCGTGCTGAATTTCTTGATCATCGCGTCCACCATCGGCGGAATATCCAGCGTGCGCTCGCGCAGCGGCGGAATCGCAATCGGATAAACGTTCAGGCGATAAAACAGATCGGCGCGAAACTTCCCTTCTTTTACCGCTTTTTGCAAATCGACATTGGTGGCGGTGACGATGCGCACATTGACCTTGCGGGTTTGATCGTCGCCCAGCCGCTCAATTTCGCCTTCTTGCAGCACGCGCAGGATTTTCGACTGGGCGATCAATGGCAGTTCACCGATTTCGTCCAGAAACAGGGTGCCGCCTTCGGCCCGCTCGAACTTGCCGATGCGGGTCGCATGGGCGCCGGTGAACGCGCCTTTTTCAGCGCCGAATAGTTCGGATTCGACCAGATCGTGCGGTAGTGCAGCGCAATTGACAGCGATGAACGGCCCGCTTGCGCGGCTGCTGGTCTGGTGCAGTGCGCGCGCAAAGCGTTCCTTGCCGACTCCGGTTTCGCCGCTCAGCAATACGGTGACATTGGTCTCAGCGGCCTTGCTCACCAGTTGGAAGGCGCGCAGGAATGCCGGCGAGTTGCCGATCAGGTTTTCGGTCCGACGCGGCTCCTCGATGGATGAGCGCAGCACATCGACCTGAGTGGTCAGTTCCAGCAGGCGCGATACGATGGCATCGTCTTCATAATAAACAGTGTGCTCGGCGCCATCCGGCCATTCTTCCAGCGGTTTGCCGACGATTCGGCAATGATCCGTCCCGCAAGCCGAACACTCGATTTCCTTGAACAATACAAAGCGCTCCATGAACGCCGAGGTATAGCCGGACGCGTAACCGAGCAGCATCCAGCAAACCGGATCGCGCTGCGGGCCGAACTCTTCCAGATGGGCTTGCGCTTCCCACGAATTGTTCCAGATGAATTCGCCATAGAAAGTGCCGGCGGCAATATTCATCTCGATTTTGACCGGTGATACTTGCACGCTGCCTTCCAACATGTGCAATTGCGGGCCTACCACGAAAGCGTCGATCGGATCCTGGCCGGCGCGGATCTTGCGCGCCAGTTCGGCGTCACGGGTACCGCAGACGTATCCCATGCGGGTCAGGATGCGACGCGCCTGCTCTGGCCCGGTCAGATCGAACAACTCCTTGCGCAGCGCGGCGAGCGCCGCCACGTGCAGTAGCACCATGCGATGCTCACCCAGCCAGATGGTGCCGTCCTCGGCGGAGAAATGTACTAGCCGACGCAAATCGAGGTTTTTCGGGTACTTGATCATTCAGTCTCCTGCTGGCCTTGTGGCGCATTGTTTTAACAAACTCTTTCTATCTTACGAATCTCGAGATTTTATGGCAAGCGCAAAAATTCACATACGTAACTGAAAAATAAGCGCCTGCCCGCAGGAAATTGTGCATCAATCTCTTGCATTAATTTAATACACAGGTAGTGTATTTTTTAAAATGGCATTATATACATGCGTAAAATGCATTGTTTTTAAACATACTCCCTGTTTGTTTCTTAAAAATAGATTGTGGCGAAGTGCCGGTACGCAACTGTGGTGCTGTACGCCAGCGTGTTCCGAGCAGCATGAAAATCGATTATTTGATCACTTCAAAACTACCAATTAGATCATTTCAGCAGTTGTTTTGATGGCATGTTTTTTTACTGCACTACAGCAAAAAACACCTCTCAAAATTATTTTCCTGACACGTTTTACTCAGCCGAATTGCTGCCTGCAATAACTATCGACAGTGGATTTTGTGCCCATCGGGGCCGTGTGGCGCGCTGCAGCAAAAATACATAATCTCGAGATAAATTATTTATGTCGAGATTATGGCACGGGTTTTGCTGATATAGCGTTGTCACAACGCAGATCGATGGAGGGCAAAATTTTTGACACAACACACAAGTATGTACGGGTCGTAGAAATCCGGCAGGACGGCATGGTCGGGTTCGAATTTGCCATCGGCGAACCTGAGCTGTTTGTCGAATTGATGATGCCGGCAGCGGCTTTCAAGGATTTTTGTGAGGTTAATCAGGTGGCATTGCTGGCGCCCGCAACCGCACAAAACGCCTCGGACCCAGAAGGCAAGCAACACAACGACTGGGATTGGAGCTTGCGCAAGGCGACACATCAGCGTTTCAAATCCACAAAATAGCCCGGCTTCAAGTCGGCAATCCAGCAACATTAAGGAGGAGAGAGCACATGCATATTGATCTTCGTACCGTCAGCATCAAGCCGTTGCGCCAGACGTTTGACCACATCGCTGCCCGGATAGGGGCCGACAAGCCGGCTACCCGCTATCAGGAAGGAACGCTAGACGTTCAGGCAGTCGCCAATTTCCATTACCGCCCGTTGTGGGATCCTGAGCACGAGATATTCGATGCCACTCGCACTGCGATCAAGATGGTCGACTGGTATGCGTTCAAGGATCCGCGCCAGTTTTACTACGGCACCTACACGCTGGCACGGGCGCGGATGCAAGAAAAGGTCGAAGGCGATTTCGATTTCGTCGAAGAGCGCGGATTGGCCGACAGTTATCCGGCCGCAGCCAAAAAGCTGGCGCTGGAAGTGCTGCTGCCGCTGCGCCACGCCGAATGGGGCGCAAACATGAACAATGCTGCGATGTGCGCCTACGGTTACGGCACCGCCATCACGCAGCCGTGTATTTTCCAGGCCATGGATCATCTTGGCATGGCGCAATACCTGACCCGCGCCGGCCTGCTGTTCGGTGACGAAAGCGGTCTCGACAGCGCCAAGCAAGCCTGGTTGCACGAGCCCATGTGGCAAGGCTTGCGCCGCTATATCGAAGACAGCCTGGTGATTAAGGACTGGTTCGAGTTGTTCGTGGCGCAGAACCTGGTGCTGGACGGCTTGCTGTATCCGCTCATGTACGAGCATTTCGATCAGGCTCTGACAGCCCAGGCCGGTCCGGTGATGTCGATGCTGACGCGCTTTCAGGGCGAGTGGTATGCCGAGTCCAGCAAATGGGTGAATGCCTCCATCAAGACCGCCAGCGGTGAATCGGCCGAGAATCAGGCGTTACTGTCGCGCTGGACCGTCACCTATCGCGAACGTGCGCTGGCTGCGCTGGCACCTTTGGCGAACCATGCATTGGGCGAGCAGGGCGGCGCAGTAATGACTGAGCTGGCCGAGGAATTCAATATCCGCGCTGCCAAATCCGGCCTGACGCTCTAAGGAGGAACAATGTCAAACGTATTCATTGCGCTACAGATGAATGAAGAAACGCGCAGCATTATCGCCGCCATCGCAGAGGACAACCCGCACGCGATCATCAACGAACAGCCGGCCATGGTGAAGATCGATGCGCCAGGCAGCCTGACCATCAAGCGCCAAACGGTGGAGGAAAAGATGGGGCGCAACTTCGATCTGCAGGAATTGCACGTCCATCTGATCACGCTATCCGGGCATGTCGATGAAACCGACGATGCATTCACCCTGAGCTGGGCGCACTGAGCTGCCCGCCGCCACCAAGGAGACAAGACATGGACATGAAAGCAAAAAAGAAGCTGAGCCTGAAAGAACGTTACGCAGCAATGACGCGCGGCCTGGACTGGGAAACCACCTATCAGGATATGGATGACGTGTATCCGTACGATAAATTTGAAGGAATCAAGATTCACGATTGGGACAAGTGGGAAGATCCATTTCGCCTGACCATGGACGCCTATTGGAAATACCAGGCCGAAAAGGAGCGCAAGCTGTATGCGATTCTGGACGCCTTCAACCAGAACAACGGCCATCTCGGCGTGACCGATGCCCGTTACATCAATGCGCTGAAACTGTTCATGACCGCCGTGTCGCCGCTGGAATACATGGCACATCGCGGTTTTGCTCATGTCGGCCGCCAATTCCGCGGCGCCGGTGCCCGGGTCGCGTGTCAGATGCAATCAATCGACGAGATTCGCCATGCGCAGACGCAAATCCACTCGCTGTCGAATTACAACAAGCATTACAACGGCTTTCACGACTGGCGTCACATGCACGACCGGGTCTGGTATTTGTCGGTGCCGAAGTCGTTCTTTGACGACGCGATCACCGCCGGTCCGTTCGAATACATGGTTGCGATCGGCTTCTCGTTCGAATACGTGCTGACCAATCTGTTGTTCGTGCCTTTCATTTCCGGCGCCGCTTACAACGGCGACATGGGCGCGATGGCGTTCGGCTTCTCAGCCCAATCGGACGAGGCGCGCCACATGACACTGGGTCTGGAAATGATCAAGTTCATGCTGGAGCAAGACCCGGCCAACCTGCCGATCGTGCAGGGCTGGATCGACAAATGGACTTGGCGCGGCGTGCGCGCGTTAACCCTGGTCGGCATGATGATGGATTACATGCTGCCCAAGCGTGTGATGAGCTGGAAGGAAGCATGGGAAGTGTATTTCGAGGAGAGCGGCGGCGCACTGTTCAAGGATTTGGCGCGTTACGGCATCACGGTGCCGAAGTGCGTCGAACAAGCCACCATCGAAAAGGAGCATCTGACCCATCAAGCCTGGGCCACGTTCTATCAGTACGGCGCTGCCGCCGGATTCCAGACCTGGATTCCCGAAAAGGAAGAACTCGACTGGCTGTCGGAAAAGTATCCGAACACCTTCGACAAATACTATCGCCCGCGCCTCGAATACTGGGGCGAGCAGGCCAAACAGGGCAAGCGC
This sequence comes from Glaciimonas sp., assembly GCA_012927625.1. Classification (GTDB taxonomy): domain Bacteria; phylum Pseudomonadota; class Gammaproteobacteria; order Burkholderiales; family Burkholderiaceae_D; genus AVCC01. Next base: position 73,251 of record JABBOV010000018.1, read on the forward strand.
TTCTATAACAAGACGCTGCCGATGCTGTGCCAGTGCTGCCAGATCCCGATGCTGTTTACCGAACCGGATGACCCGACCAAGATTTGCTATCGCGAGTCCGATTACAAGGACGAGAAATACCATTTCTGTTCGGACCACTGCAAGGACATCTTCGACCACGAGCCGGAGAAATACGTGCAGGCCTGGATGCCGGTGCATCAAATTTATCAGGGCAATTGCTTCAAGCCCGGAGTCGATCCGAGCGCCGAAGGTTTTGATCCGTTGGCAGCGGTACTGGACTGGTACAACATCCAATTCGGCCGCGACAACCTTGATTTTGAAGGTTCGGAAGATCAAAAGAATTTCGAAGCCTGGCGCCAGACCGCCAAGAGCAATACCTGAGTAGTCAACGGCAAACCCACAACCAGAAATCCGCAGGCCGGCATGCAGTACAAACCCGTGTCCGTCCTGCGCAACATAAAGGAGACCAGCATGGCAGTCGTAGCAATCAAGCCTTACATCGGCGAGGTCAAGGATAGCGCCGATAAATTTCATGGCAATCAGCTGTTGTATATCGGTTGGGAAGATCACCTTTTTTTCTGCGCTCCATTTGCCTTTCCATTCCCGCCGGCGATGCGCTTTGGCGACGTCATCGAAAAAGTGTTGCCTGGTGCTTTTGGCATGCACCCCGATTGGAACCAGGTCGAATGGAGTCGTGCTGAATGGTTCAAATCAGGTCGGCCGTGGCAGCCCGATTTCAATTTATCGCTGGCTGAAAATGGCCTCAAGCACAAGGACGTAATTCGTTTCCGCACGCCAGGTTTGACTGGTATCAAGGGCTCGTGTAGTTAAGCCATTGCTTAAGGAGTTCGCCATGAGTTACCAGCTCACTATTGAACCGCTAGGCCAGACGATTGAGGTCGAAGATGGGCAAACCATTCTTGACGCCAGCCTGCGCGCTGGCATTTATCTACCGCACGCCTGCTGCCACGGTTTATGTGCGACCTGCAAGATTCAGGTGATCGAGGGCGACATCGATCACGGCGAAGCTTCCGACTTCGCACTGATGGATTACGAACGCGAGGAAGGATTGTGCCTGGCCTGTTGCGCCACCTTGCAGTCGGACTTGACGATCGAGGCTGACATCGATGTCGAGGCCGATGCACAAAATCTGCCGGTGCAGGATTTTATCGGCACCGTCAGCCGGATCGAAAACCTCTCGCCCACTATCAAGGGAGTCTGGATCAAGCTTGACGATGTAGCCGGCATTTGTTTTCAGGCTGGCCAGTACATCAACCTGCATCTGCCGGGCGAAGCCACCAGTCGCGCCTTTTCGCTGGCAAATCCACCCTCGGCAGCGGGTGAAGTCGAATTGAATATTCGCCGCGTCCCCGGTGGGCGGGTGACAAGCTGGATCCATGAAGCCCTGCAGGCTGGTGATCAGGTCAAGTTGTCGGGCCCGTACGGTCGCTTCTTCGTGCGCAAATCGGCCGCGCTGCCGCACCTGTTCCTGGCCGGTGGCTCGGGGCTATCAAGCCCGCGCTCGATGATCCTCGATCTGCTGGATGAAAGCTGCAAACAGCCGATCACGTTGGTGTATGGCGCGCGCAGTCTGGATGAGTTGTATTACCACGAAGGTTTCGTGGCACTGGCGCAGCAGCATCCGAACTTCACCTATGTACCGGCACTGTCGAATCTGTCCGAAGAGAGCGACTGGAGCGGTTTCCGCGGCTTCGTGCATGACGCGGCCAAAGCGCATTTCGACAATGACTTTCGCGGCCACAAGGCATATCTGTGCGGGCCGCCGGTGATGATCGATGCCTGCATCACGACCCTGATGCAGGGGCGCTTGTTCGAGCGCGACATCTACACCGAGAAATTTTTTTCGGCTGCCGATGCGCAACAGGTCAGAAGCCCTCTGTTCAAGAAGATATGAGATGCCGCACTTCACCATCACTATCGAAGAGACCGGCGAGACTTTCCGTTGTTCGGATCGGCAGTCGCTGTTGGTTGGCATGGAGTCGCTCGGCAAGAAAGGCATCCCGGTCGGTTGCCGCAGCGGTGGTTGCGGGGTGTGCAAGATCAAAGTCGTGGCGGGCAGTTATCAGAAGCGCGTGATGAGCCGCGAGCACGTCAGTGAAGAGGATGAGGCTGCAGGATATCTGCTGGCGTGCCGGGTAATGCCGAACAGCGATGTGAAATTGAAGGTGCTGGGAATGATGAAAAAAAACGTGTGCCGGTGACGGTGCCTGTTTGATTAATTAAAAAGTTGTTTTACTTAAACAAAGCTTTGCACAGGAGGAGATAACCATGGCAATGACAGGAGTTTTACGTCCGGGACACGCGCAGTTGCGCGTGCTGGACATGGAAGAATCGGTGAAGTTCTACACCGAAGTGATGGGTTTGATCGATGTTGGCCGCGATCAGCAGGGCCGCGCATACTTCAAGTGCTGGGACGAGCGCGACCACCACAGCATCGTGCTGCGCCAAGCTGACCGCGCCGGTCTGGATCACTTCGCTTTCAAGGTGCTGGACAAGAAGACACTCGAACAACTCGACCGGAATCTGAAAGAGTTCGGCGTCCAAACCGAGCGTATACCCGCCGGTGAAATGCTCAACACCGGCGAACGCGTACGCTTCAAGATCCCGACTGGCCACACGATCGAACTGTATGCGCAGAAGCTCGACGTCGGCAACGGCATGCCATATACCAATCCAGAAGCATGGGTGCCAAACTTGCCAGGCATCGGGCCGGTTCGCATGGATCACTGCCTGATTTACGGCGGCGATATCGATGGCAACCGCAAACTGTTTGAAGAGGTGTTGGGCTTCTCTTTGGTCGAGCGCATCAAGCTTGAAGACGGCAGCACCGACCTCGCTACCTGGCTGACTTGTTCGGCCAAGGCGCATGACATCGCGATGGTGCGGCACTCGGAAGACGACAAGCTGCATCACGTGTCGTTCCGTCTGGAAAGCTGGGAGCAGGTATTGCGCGCGGCCGACCTGATGTCGATGCATCGGGTCTCGATCGACGCCGGCCCGACACGGCACGGCGTCACGCGCGGCACCACTATCTATTTCTTCGACCCCTCTGGCAACCGGCTGGAAACTTTTTGTGGCGGTTATGACTTCTATCCAGACATGCATCCGATCACCTGGACTTGGGATGAAGTAGGCGCTGGCGTGTTCTATCACGACCGCAAGCTCAATGAGCGATTCCTGTCGGTGGTGACCTGAAATGGAAGTGCGCACTACAACCCCGGGCATCACCTGGGAGGCCGCCAGTGCCGCCGCGCAAGCTGCTGTGCGGCACGCCGAGGCGAACGGCTGGCGCATCAACGTAGCGGTGGTTGATCGCGGCGGCAGCCTGATGGCGTTTCTACGGATGTCGGGGGCATACCTTCATTCGATCGATATTGCGATCGACAAGGCGTACACCGCAGCCAGTTTTGGGTTTCCGACCAAAGACTGGATGGCAGCGATCGGCCACGACGACGGCATGAAGCTGGGCTTCTCGGCACAACCGCGCTTGATTGTCTTCGGCGGCGGCTTGCCAATTCGTTCTGCTGCCGCTGCCGATGGCATCGAATGGATCGGCGGCATCGGCGTATCCGGCGCTTCGGAAGCGCAGGACCAGGAATGTGCCGGTGCCGGTCTGGCCGCGATTGGTTTGGCAGTCTGATTTTTTGAAAACTCGAATGGAGAAGGTTGCATGAAGCAGATCCACAATTTTATCAACGGTGAATTTGTCTCGACCGTCAAGACGTTCGAGAAGCGCTCGCCGCTCAACGATACAGTGATTGCACAAGTGTGCGAAGCCGGCAAGATCGAGGTTGATCAAGCAGTAAAGTCGGCGCGTGCCGCATTGAACGGCCCGTGGGGCAAGCTGGTGGTTGCCGACCGGGTCGAACTGCTCTATGGCGTTGCTAACGAAATCAACCGCCGCTTCGACGAATTCCTCGAAGCGGAATGTGCCGATACCGGCAAGCCGATGAGTCTGGCGCGTCATATCGATATTCCACGCGGTGCCGCCAATTTTAAAATTTTTGGCGACGTAGTCAAAAATGCTCCGACCGAATTTTTTGAAATGGCCACGCCCGACGGTCTCGGTGCGCTCAACTATTCGACCCGCTCGCCAGTCGGCGTGGTCGGGATTGTGTGTCCGTGGAATTTGCCACTGCTGTTGATGACCTGGAAAGCCGGTCCGGCACTGGCCTGCGGCAATACCATCGTGGTCAAGCCGTCTGAGGAAACGCCGCAAACCGCGACTCTGCTGGGTGAAGTCATGAATGCGGTCGGCATCCCAAAAGGGGTCTACAACGTGGTGCACGGATTCGGCCCCGGCTCCGCCGGTGAATTCCTGACCACTCATCCGGGCGTCAACGCGATCACGTTTACCGGCGAAACCCGCACCGGCGCCGCCATCATGAAAGCGGCGGCTGACGGCGCGCGTCCGGTGTCGCTCGAAATGGGCGGCAAAAATCCGGCGATCGTGTTTGCCGATTGCGATTTCGACGCCGCTATCGAAGGCACAATGCGCTCGGTGTTCTCCAACTGCGGTCAGGTTTGCCTTGGCACTGAACGGGTGTATGTCGAGCGGCCGATTTTCGATAAATTTGTCGCCGCACTGAAGCAGGGAGCGGAAAATCTCAAGATAGGTATTCCCAGTGATACGAGCACCGGCATCGGCCCGCTCATCAGCCAGGAGCACAAGACCAAAGTCCTGTCCTATTACCAAAAAGCCAAGGATGAGGGCGCCACCATTGTCACCGGCGGTGGGGTGCCGGACATGGCGGGCGAGCTGGCCCACGGCGCTTGGGTGCAGCCGACCATCTGGACCGGCCTGTCGGACGACGCTGCAGTCTGCCGCGAAGAAGTATTCGGCCCGTGTTGCCATATTTCCCCGTTCGACAGCGAGGAAGAAGTGATTCGCCGTGCCAATGACACCACCTACGGTTTGGCGGCATCGGTCTGGACCACCAATTTGCAGCGCGGTCATCGCGTCGCCGGCAGGATCGAAGCCGGCCTGGTCTGGGTCAACAGTTGGTTCTTACGCGATTTGCGCACCCCGTTCGGCGGCGCCAAGCAATCCGGCATCGGACGCGAAGGTGGAGTTCACTCGCTTGAGTTTTACACCGAATTGAAAAACATTTGCATCAAGCTCTGACGGTAATGCTCGCCAGCTCCCTCATCCCCAACCCTTCTCCCGCTTACGGGAGAAGGGAGAAGTACGGAGTACACACTATGGAACAAAACACCATCATTCAACTCGGCGACGAACTCTTTAATGCCTTGCGCAATTGCCGCACGGTTGCGCCTCTGACAGCACGCCATCCAGAAATTACCATCGAAAATGCCTATCACATCCAACAGCAGATGCTGGCGCGTCGCATTGAACAGGGCGCGCATGTGGTCGGTAAAAAAATCGGTGTCACTAGCGCCGCCGTAATGAACATGCTGAATGTGCATCAGCCTGACTTCGGCTACCTGCTCGACACCATGATCTACAACGAAGGCGAAGCCATCCCGATGAGCGGTTTGATCCAGCCCAAGGCAGAAGGCGAAATCGCTTTCATCCTGAAGCGTGACTTGATGGGGCCGGGGATCAGTAACGCCGATGTCTTGCGTGCTACCGAATGCGTAATGCCGTGTTTTGAAATCGTCGATTCGCGTATCACCGATTGGAAAATAAAAATTCAGGACACGGTGGCGGACAACGCTTCCTGCGGCGTATTCGTGCTGGGCGACCACGCGGTCGATCCACGCAAGATCGATCTGCTGACGTGCGGCATGGTGCTGGAAAAAAATGGCGAAATCGTCGCTACTGGTGCCGGCGCTGCCGCACTAGGCAGCCCGGTCAACGCAGTCGCGTGGCTGGCAAATATGCTGGGCAGCCTGGGTATTCCGTTGAAGGCTGGCGAAGTGATTCTATCCGGTTCGCTGGCGGCGATGTTCACGGTCAAGGCCGGCGACAACCTGCGCGTCGCGATCGGCGGCATCGGCGGCTGCTCGGTGCGTTTTTACTAAATTCGATAGGAGTTTGTATGCAAAAAATAAAATGCGCCCTGATCGGCCCCGGCAACATTGGCACCGATCTTCTCTACAAGTTACAGCGCAGCGCAGTGCTGGAGCCGGTCTGGATGGTCGGTATCGACCCGACTTCGGAAGGCTTGAAGCGCGCCGCCGACATGGGATTGAAAACCACCGCTGACGGCGTCGATGGCCTGTTGCCGCACGTGTTGTCGGATGGTATTCAGATCGCTTTCGACGCCACCTCGGCCTACGTCCATGCAGAAAACGCGCGCAAGCTCAATGCGTTAGGCGTGCTGATGATCGACCTGACGCCGGCTGCGATCGGCCCGTTCTGCGTGCCGCCGGTAAATCTGGTCGAACATGTCGGCAAACGTGAAATGAATGTCAACATGGTCACCTGCGGCGGTCAGGCCACGATCCCGATGGTGGCCGCAGTGTCACGTGTGCAGCCGGTAGCGTACGGCGAGATCGTCGCCACCACCGCATCCAAGTCGGTCGGCCCCGGCACCCGTTCCAATATCGATGAGTTCACCCGCACCACCTCCCGTGCAGTCGAACTGGTCGGCGGCGCCAAGCAAGGCAAGGCCATCATCATCATCAATCCGGCCGAGCCGCCAATGATCATGCGCGATACCGTGCACTGTCTGACCGAAACCGAACCCGACCGCGAAAAAATTACCGCTTCAGTGCACGCGATGATCAAGGAAGTCCAGAAATACGTGCCCGGCTACAAACTGGTCAATGGGCCGGTATTCGACGGCAAGCGCGTCTCGCTGTTCATGGAAGTGGAAGGTCTGGGCGATTACCTGCCCAAATATGCGGGCAACCTCGACATCATGACCGCCGCCGCCGCTCGTACCGCGGAGATGTTTGCCGAAGAAATTCTCAGCGGCAAACTGGTACTCCAGACCGCCATTCAGAAACAAAAATCCGTCGCCGCGTAAGGAATAGCCATGACACTTAGAGGAAAAAAAATCACTGTCCACGACATGACATTGCGTGACGGCATGCACCCGAAGCGGCACCAGATGACGTTGGAACAAATGACCACCATCGCACAAGGACTGGACGCCGCCGGTGTGCCGCTGATCGAAGTCACGCATGGCGATGGCTTGGGCGGCTCGTCGGTCAACTACGGCTTTCCCGCCCATACCGATGAGGAATACCTGTCGGCCGTGATCCCGCTAATGAAGAACGCCAAGATATCGGCACTGCTGTTGCCCGGCATCGGCACCATCGATCATTTGCAGATGGCGCGCGATCTGGGCGTCCACACGATTCGTGTCGCGACCCATTGCACGGAAGCAGATGTCTCGCAACAGCATATCCGCTATGCCCGCAAGCTGGAGATGGATACGGTCGGTTTTCTGATGATGGCGCACATGGCGTCACCGGAAAAGTTGCTGGAGCAGGCGCTGCTGATGGAAAGCTATGGCGCCAACTGTATCTATTGCACCGACTCGGCCGGCTACATGCTGCCGGAAGACGTCAAGGCCCGCATCGGCCTGCTGCGCGAAAAGCTGAAACCGACAACCGAACTCGGCTTTCACGCTCACCACAATCTGGCGATGGGCGTGGCTAATTCGCTGGTGGCGGTGGAGTACGGCGCCAACCGAATCGACGCGGCGGCGGCCGGACTCGGCGCCGGTGCCGGCAATACGCCGATGGAAGTGTTGATTGCGGTCTGCGCCCGGGCCGGAATCGAGACCGGAGTCGATGTGTTCAAGATCCAGGATGTGGCTGAAGACCTGGTGGTGCCGATGATGGATTTTCCGATCCGTATCGACCGCGACGCGCTCACGCTGGGTTATGCGGGCGTGTACGGCTCGTTCCTGCTGTTTGCCAAACGGGCCGAGAAACAATACGGGGTGCCGGCACGCGACATTCTGGTCGAAATGGGCCGGCGCGGCATGGTCGGCGGCCAGGAAGACATGATCGAAGATACCGCCATGACTATGGCGCGGGCCCGCGGATTGCGATAAACGGGTTTGCACCCACAAGGATAAAAAATGATATTAGACCAAAGCACTATTAACAATCTCGCCGAGCATCTTGAAAACTGCGAATTGCAGGCACGCGATACCGCCAAAATCACCGACGAATATCCGCAGATGGATTGGGACGATGCGTATGCAATTCAGGAAGCCATCAAGCAGCGCAAAATTGCCCGCGGCTGCCGCATCGTCGGCCTGAAAGCCGGCCTGACTTCGCACGCCAAGATGCAGCAGATGGGCGTCTCGATGCCAGTATTCGGCTTTCTGGCCGATTATTTTTCGGTGCCCGAAGGCAGCGCGGTAAAACTGTCCGAGTTGATTCACCCGAAAGTCGAGCCGGAAATTGCCTTCGTTACCAAGGCCGTACTGAAAGGCCCGGGCTGCCATATCGGCGCCGTGTTGGCGGCTACTGATTTCGTGATGCCGGCGATTGAAATCATCGATTCGCGCTACCGCGATTTCAAGTTCGACCTGAAAAGCGTGATTGCCGACAATTGTTCGTCGTCGCGTTTCGTGCTGGGTGCGCGAATGCGTCCGGTCGATGACCTCGACTTGCGCACGCTCGGCGTGGTGATGGAAAAAAATGGCGAAATCGTCGCCCTCGGTGCCGGTGCTGCGGTGCTCGGCCATCCGGCTGCAGCAATTGCAATGCTGGCTAATCTGCTGGGCGAACGTGGCGAGGAAATCCCGGCCGGCACCCTGATCCTGTCCGGCGCGATTACCGAGGCGGTGATGGTCAAGGCCGGTGACAACGTCAACTTGCGGGTGCAAGACATGGGCAGCGTCAACGTGCGTTTCATTTAAGGAAAATCAGTATGCCAATTTGCCAAATCTATTTGCTGGAAGGTCGCACCGTCGAGCAAAAAAGAATGTTGATCGCAAAAATTACCAAAGCCATGTTTGAAGCAATCGGTGCCAAGCCGGAAACCGTGCGCGTGATCCTCACCGAGATGCCGAAGGAGCATTTCGGCATCGGCGGCAAGAGCGCCGGAGAACTCGGACGCTGACCATAACAAAAAAACAAATGTAGTAAGCGCAGTAGCAACAAGTAGCGAATTCGTGTTGATTAGCTTTCAGTACAAACACGCAAATCTGTACTTTTTGAAAGTGCAGGCAATTTTATTGATAATAATAGTAGGGGGAGACAAGCATGAAAATAACTAAAATTTCTACTCTGGTGGGGCTGGCAATGAGCGGCGCTATCGTATTTCAGGTAGCACATGCGACCGAGGGCGGCGGCTCTATTTATCCGATGGGCGCGGAAAGTTTCCTGAGCGGCGCACTGCCGCCACCGGGTTTTTACACGCTGGTATATGCGAGCAATTACAGCGCCGACAAGCTCAAAGACAATAACGGCAACACGGTTCCGCTGGATTTCAAGGTAACCGCCAACGCGGTGGTGCCACGCTTTGTCTGGGTCACCGATAAAAAATTGTTTGGCGGCCAAGTGGGACACGCGCTGCTGGTGCCGCTGGTCAATCTCGATGTCAACGTCAACGGCGTCGGGCAAAGCAAGAGTGGGATTGGCGATATCGATATCACCGCGCTGGTGCTGGGTTATCACCACAGCCCCAATCTGCACAGCATATTCGGACTGGATATCATGGCGCCCACCGGGCGTTACAACAAAGCCGATATGGCCAATATTGGGCGCAATTACTGGGCGATTCAACCCGTATATACCGCCAGTTATATCAACCCGGCCGGCTGGAATGCAGATTTCAAGATGATGCTGGATTTCAATTTCAAAAATACCGACACCAATTACAAGTCAGGAAATGAATTCCATATCGATTATTCGCTCGGCTATGGATTCAAGCAAAACTGGGTGGCCGGCGTCGGTGGCTATATGTACAAGCAAATCACTACCGACGAGCAAAATAACGTGAAGCTGCCTGACAACAAGGGACAAGCTTTTGCGATTGGCCCTTCGATCAAATACGACAACGGCAAGGGCATGTTCGTGATGGCCAAGTGGCAAAAAGAAATGAACGTCGAAAACCGTCCCGAAGGCCACGCGTTCTGGATCAAGGCATTGCTGCCTTTCTGATTGTCTGGCTCGCTCCCTTTCCTGTATGTGGGGAAGGGTGCCGCAGCAGTTTATAAAGGTTGTACATCATGTCAAAGCTAGCCCTAATTGTGAGTAGCGAGTACGTTTTGCGGGATTCGGAAACGATTCTTTCGAAGACCGACTCGAAAGGAAATTTTACGTATGTGAATCTCGACTGCCTCAGTATCAGCGGATACGCCGAACAGGAGCTGTTGGGCAAGCATCAAAGCATCATGCGTCACCCCGATATGCCGAAGGCGATCTCTGAAGATTTCTGGAAGACGCTGAGTGCCGGAAAGACCTGGGTCGGCATCATGAAGAACCGCACCAAAAACGGCAATTTCTATTGGGTTGAAACCAATGCGGCGCCGATCCTGGAGAGCGGCAAAGTCGTCGGTTACATATCCATTCGCGTCAAGCCGACTCAGGAACAAATCAAGACCGCTGCCGTGGCATACAAGGCGCTCAATAACGGCAGCACGCATATCCAGATACGGCAGGGCAAGGCGGTCGAGCGCTCCCTGTTTGAGCGTTTCAATATCCTTAAAAAATTGTCCATCAAGCGCAAGATCATCGCCTCGGGCGGATTGCTCGCCACTTTTTCGCTCGTCAGCGCCGTATTATCCTGGCGCGCCATGAGCCCGGAAGGTATCGTCGTGGCGCCGTGGGCAGCCGGCGCGGCGCTGCTGTGCGCGATCACAGCACTCGCGGTTATTCCGCTGTTGTACCGTGGCATCGTGTTGCCGTTGCAACGCGCACAGCACGATATCGAACGCATGAGCGCCGGTGATTTGTCTGGAAAAATCGATGCTGATGGATACGATGAACTCGCGGCCGTGATGCAGACGATGCGCATCCTGCAGACCAACGTCAAGTTGCTAGTCAGCCAGATCAAGGAAGCGACCGGTATGGTCAGTACCGGTGCGGCGGAAATTGCCTCCGGCAACGCCGATCTTTCCGCGCGTACCGAATCGCAAGCCGGCGCGCTGGAAGAAACAGCCTCTTCGATGGAACAACTCACCGCCACCGTCAGGCAGAACGCCGACAATGCGGTCGAGGCGAACCGGCTGGTACTGTCCACTTCGGACGTTGCGGCGAAAGGCGGCAAGGCGGTGGATCAGGTAGTCAGGACAATGGCATCGATCAAGGAAAGCTCGCGCAAGATCGTAGACATCATTGGCGTGATCGACGGCATCGCGTTCCAGACCAACATCCTGGCACTTAACGCCGCAGTGGAAGCGGCGCGCGCCGGCGAACTGGGGCGCGGATTTTCGGTAGTGGCGGCGGAAGTGCGTAATCTGGCCCAGCGCAGCGCCGGCGCGGCGAAGGAAATCAAGCAACTGATCTGCGACTCGGTCGAGAAGGTCGATGCCGGCGGCGTGCTGGTGGAGGATGCCGGCAAGACCATGTCCGAGATCGTCAAGGCAGTCAATCGGGCGGCCGACATCATGGCTGAAATCACCTCAGCCAGCCAGGAGCAGAGCGCCGGCATCGCGCAGGTCAATAGTGCGGTAAGCGGTATGGATGAAATGACGCAGCAGAACGCGGCGCTAGTGGAGCAGGCCGCCACCGCCGCCGAAAACATGCTCAGGCAGGCAGAAAAATTGACGCATTTGGTGAATGTTTTTCGTCTGGTGTCGTCAGATGGCACCGGTGCGGGTTTTGCAGTCATGTCACGGTTTTGAACTGGAATTCGCGCACAACCCCAGTACTCCGGCGCATCTGAACGCGTTCTGGATCAAGACCTTGCCACCGGTTTCCGCGATTATGATATACATCAGCATGTATTTTATAAATACCTATTTAATTAGGCGGTGAATGTGTTATTTTTTAACATACTCCTAATTTATACAATTTATTAACGGGCATCAAGAGGCGTCCCTGTGGTGCGTTTCTTGATGCACATTAGCCTTTTCGGAGTTCGGTTTTGATAGCGTAATATATTGTTGTATATTACGGTTTTTATCAAAGCACTCTTGAGGCATAAAAATGCAACCCATGCTTTTGAAACGGCTACTGGCAGCCGCAGTCTTGGTTGTTACAACAGGCTCCGCCTTTGCCGGTGATCTCACGGTATCTGCTGCGTCCAGTCTGACCAACGCCTTCAAGGAAGTCGCGCAAAACTATCAGGCGCAATACCCTGATGCAAAAGTTGCGTTGAACTTCGGTGCGTCCGGCGCGCTGTTGCAGCAGATGGCAAAAGGCGCTCCGGTCGATGTCTTCGCTTCCGCCGATCAGGAAACGATGGATATGGCTCAAAAACAAGGTTTGGTTGCGGCTGGCGACCGCCGCAATTTCGTGCGCAACACGCTGGTTTTGATTGAACCCGCCGACAGTAAGCTGGCGATTAAACGGCTGGAAGATTTGGGCCGGCCCGACATCAAGCGGGTTGCCATCGCCAATCCGGCCAGCGTTCCGGTCGGACGTTACACCAAACACGCGCTGGAAACGGCCAAGTTGTGGGCGATTGTGCAGGCCAAGGCCATCAGCACACTGAATGTACGGCAGTCGCTGGATTACGTGGCCCGTGGCGAAGTCGATGCCGGTTTTGTCTACGCCACTGACGCCGCCATCATGAAAGACAAGGTCAAGATAGTGCTGGAGGTTGCGCTGGATATTCCCATCAGCTATCCGATCGCCAAAACCACTGCCAGCAGCAATGGCGAGGAAGCCAAACGCTTCGTTGCGTATGTTTTGTCGCCTGCCGGACAGACGATTTTGCACAAATACGGCTTCAGCAAGCCCTGACAACACCAGCTAATAGCGCATAGATTCGATATGGATTCGGCATGGACCGCACTAACCCTCTCGTTGAAAGTCGCGGGTTGCGCCACCGCGATCAACCTCGTCTTTGGCATCGCCGTGGGCTATGCGCTGGCGCGCCTGCGCTTCCCCGGTCGCGACTTGCTGGACACGCTGCTAACGCTGCCGATGGTGATGCCGCCCACTGTGCTGGGCTATTACCTGTTGGTGCTGATGGGGCGTCGCAGCTGGTTTGGCGCATGGCTGTTTGATAATTTCGGCATCAATTTAATTTTTACATGGCAGGCTGCGGTGATCGCCGCCGCCATCGTGGCGTTCCCGCTGGTTTTCAAACCGGCGCGTGCCGCCTTCGAAGCAGTAGATGGTCAATTGGAGCAAGCGGCCCGGGTGCTGGGTATCGGCGAAATCGGCATTTTTTTTCGGGTCACGCTGCCGCTGGCCTGGCGCGGTATTCTGGCCGGCGTGTTGCTGGCCTTTGCGCGCGCGCTGGGCGAGTTCGGCGCCACCCTGATGGTGGCCGGCAGTATTCCTGGCAAAACACAAACCTTGTCGATTGCGGTCTACGAAGCGGTGCAGGCGGGGCAGGACGGCGTGGCCAATACCCTGGTGTTGATCACTTCCGCAGTCTGTGTGGTGGTGCTGCTGGCGGCAGGTCGACTGGCTCCCGGCCGGATCGTTAATCGATAGTGGGTACAACGTATGCAATTTGACATAGATATCCGTAAGACGCTGCGCTCCGGCCAGCGCACTTTCCACCTGAACGTGCAGCTGCGCTCGGACAGTCAGCGCATCGTCATCATCGGGCCGTCAGGTGCGGGCAAGAGCTTGACGCTGAAGGCGATTGCCGGTTTGATGGCGCCCGACAGCGGCCATATCCGCTTGGGCGAAAGCACATTGTTCGATGCGCAGGCGGGCATCAACCTGGCCCCGCAGGCGCGTAATGTGGCGTACTTGTTTCAGGACTATGCGCTGTTCCCGCATCTGACCGTGCGCCAAAATGTCGGCTTCGGCCTGGCGCGCGGCTGGCGCAATCCATGCAGCAGCGATCGGCACGCGACGGTCGATTACTGGCTGGATGCTTTTCATCTGCGTCATGTGGCCCAGCAATTTCCCGACGAACTCTCCGGCGGCCAGCGTCAGCGCGCCGCGCTGGCGCGTGCTTTGGTGACGCGGCCGCAAGCGCTGCTGCTGGACGAGCCGTTTGCTGCGCTCGATCCGGCGTTGCGGGTACGCATGCGCAGTGAACTGGATGCACTCCAGCGCCGGCTGCAGGTCCCGATGATCCTGATTACCCATGATCAGGAGGATGCGCGAGTGTTTGGCGAGCAAGTTCTGGAACTACGCGAAGGTCAAATCGATGCCGGCAATATCAGCGATGTTTCACTGGAAATTGCGGATTTTGCGAACTGAATTTTTTGCTCACTGTTCTCACTGTTATATGCGGCTTGCCAGCGCAACGCAAAGAATTTCAAATAGAGAAGGCGGATAAAGCACATGGAGACGAAAGAGAAGCCCATCGAGTTGCGCGGATCAGTATGGATGATGGTGGGCGGTGAGAATTTCGGCGGTCCGGGACGCGTCGCGCTGCTGGCCAGGATTGCCGAATGCGGCTCAATCACCCAGGCTGCCAAGGCGATCAAGATGAGCTATAAAGCTGCATGGGATGCCATCGATAGCATGAACAATCTGGCTGGCGAACCTCTGGTGGAAAGACTGGCCGGCGGCAAGGGCGGCGGCGGCACTCGCCTGACCCGACGTGGCGCGCAATTGGTGGCGAATTTTAGAATCATCGAGCGCGAGCACCGTCGTTTTGTCGATCAACTCAGCCAGCAAGCGCAGGGGATCGCAGACGATTTTTTACTCATCAGGAAAATGAATATGAAAACCAGTGCACGTAACCAGTTTTTAGGTAAAGTCACGCATGTCAAGCAAGGCGCGGTCAACGATGAGATCGAGCTGGAGATCGGGGCTGGACAGAAGATCGTCGCCATCGTCACGCAGGAGAGTACCAAGGGGCTTGGCTTGTGCTTAGGGGCGGAGGCGTTTGCACTGATCAAGGCCTCTTCGATCATTTTGGTGACGGAAGATGCAGACGCGAAGTTTTCCGCCCGCAATAATATGAGCGGCACTGTCTCCCGGCTGCAGCCGGGCGCGGTGAATACCGAAGTCGTGATTGAACTGCCGGGCGGCGGTGCGATTGCCGCCATCATCACTAACGAAAGCTGCAACACACTCGGGCTTGCGGTAGGCGTCAAAGCCAGCGCTATTTTCAAGGCCTCCAGCGTGATTTTGGGTGTGCCGGCGTAAAGTCGGACGTCACTCCAGGAATGCCGAATCGACCGCCGGCGCGACTGCAATGGTGGCAAATTCATATACATCGCCATGTATTTAAAAAATTCTAATTAAATATTGCGGTATGTGTACTATTTTTTCACATACTCCTATTAATTTAGAATTTTAGATAACTGTTCAGTGCGCTCCATAGTCGGCTGAATAGTTACCATTTTTCGCAATCGTGCTGCCCGCACTACTGGTGTTTGATGCGGTGCAGCGGATGCAACAGAAACCACAGCGCTAAAAACGGCCATAACAGCGACAGGAAGTGCGCGGCACCGTTGAAATTCAGAAATTTCCCCTGTACCCAGGCTTGCAATGTCGCCACGAAGTAGGGATTGACGGGTACGCTGTTGACCACCAGCAGGCTCACTGTCAGCATCAGCACCGCCAGCCGGCGCTGGATCACGGGCCGGGTATAGATCAGCCCGGACAGCATCAGCGCCGCCACCAGCAGGCCACTTTGGGCTCCGGTGGTAATCCAGACAAAGGCATTCTCGGGCGCAAACAGCAAGGCAGTGGCGAGCGATTTGACGGCCAGCGCAGCGCCGACCAAGATTAATGTCAGCGCTACCTTGGGCGCGCTCTTGCGCAGCAGACAATGCAGTAGCAGCACTGCGCCGGTCAGTCCAGATGCGGTAATGAGCGTCTCCAGTAGCCAGTATCGCCCGGCGCTGGGCCCAGAATTGTCGCTCAGAAAGGTATCCAGATGGATCGGCACTGACAGCAGATCGTTTTGCCAACTGGTGAGCCAGTCCGATAGCGGTTCAGGGGTCCAGTCCGATAAGGCATCTGAAATCCAGTCCAGCAAGATCGGCAGTATCTGGCCGTGGCCAAACAAATAGCCTTGCGGGAAAATTTGTGCCAGCGGCCATAGCGCCAGCAGAATCATGCCGCTGCTGGCTTTATGCTGAAACCATTGTGCGCGCAGCAGGCGTAGACGGCCGCGTTCCAGCAGCGCGGGCGCACTCCAGGCCGCCAGCAGAGCGCCGATGCAGGCGCCGCCGAGGTTGGTATAAAAGTCCAGAATCGAGGAAACCCGGGTTGGCAGATAATATTGCACCGCTTCCATCGTGCCCGATACCAGTGCACCGGCCAGGATTGCAATAACCACTGCGCCGGTTTTCCTGACCCCTGGATGCAGCGCGTAGACGATCAGCATGCCAAGCGGGATGTAGCCGCCGATGTTGATCAGCGCATCGAATTTGGTCCAGTATTTCGGCATCGGCTCCCACAGGTAACCCCAAGGCGCCAGACCGACATCGCGCCAGCCCGAGAATGGAAACCAGCTGGCATAGGCGATCAGGAACAGGTACGCCAGCAGCGCAATACGTGCCAGCGGCGAAGGTTGCGGCGCAGACTGCAACGTGGTTTCGGTCATTGATTATTTCTGCTGCGATATAGGTTGATCGGCCAGCCACGCCATGATCTCGCCAATCAATGCATCGCTGGCGCTAGCCATTGCCTGCGCGCCGCCGGCGGCGTCGGCGCTGGCGGCAGCTATTTGCTGGCGGAAGGATTTTTGCGCCAGCAGGGTGCGACCCTTGGACAACGTGGCGCGCAGCGCGAGTTGCGCCTGGCTCTGGTTCAGGCTGCTGAAGCTCTGGATCATTTCATCGAGTTCGATGCGCAACGTCGGCAGCGTATCGGTGCTTTCGCGGCCTGACAACACCACGGTGCCGGCTTGTGCCAGGCGCGCCTTGATGCGCTGTTCAAGCAGTTGCGCCGGCGTCATGCTCCAACGACTGTTGGCATACGAGCGGGTTTGCAGGTCGTTCACATAGTTCAGTCGGTACAGCATCAGCGGGCTGTTCAGCGCGGCGGGTGCGTCCACGCTGGCAATCGATATCGATTGCAGCGGTGCGCCGGCTATCGTGCCGGTGCTGTCTGTATTTGCCGCACTAGCGTGCAGCGGGCCGAAGTCGTACAGATTGGGCGGTGCGGCGTGCGAGGCGCAGCCGGAGATCAGCGCGCACAGCAGTGCGATGTACCGGGTATTGCTGATTTTATGAAATAGATGCATGGCGGCTCCTTGGTCTGGCGCTATTGCGCGCCGCGGGTTACTGGCTGGCGTAGTGCGTATGCGCATATATATACCAGCATACATACCAGCGTATTTTTCAAGCACCATTGAAACAATGCGGAAAAC
Organism: Glaciimonas sp.; assembly: GCA_012927625.1. Classification (GTDB taxonomy): domain Bacteria; phylum Pseudomonadota; class Gammaproteobacteria; order Burkholderiales; family Burkholderiaceae_D; genus AVCC01. The sequence continues at coordinate 90,553 of JABBOV010000018.1, forward strand.
ATATGCTGTTTGCCTATACTGCCACGTTTATTATTTAAAAATAACTATTCAGTTGGCTATGCAAGCCGAAGCAGTTGTTGGTGAAGCGCACCTGCAGAACCGCACCATTTTGCTCTTCATTAGTTTGCCGGATGTGTAGTTACCCATGTCGTGGTTACTTATGTTCAAGGTGCTGCAGGCTACTTGCCCTGAAAGCTCGGTTCGCCCGGCCCAGGCGGCAGATCAGGTGCGCCGAGCAGGATGCTTTGCGGGTTTTCACCGAATTTTTCGATGCTGCGGTTGAGGCTTTGCATGGTGCTGCGTGCTTCGTTGGTCAAGGCGTTGATCCTCGGCAATGCATCGCGCTCGATACTGTCGGCAATCGCGTTGTAGTGGTCCGCGGTGTCGGTGATTTTGGTCAGCGGCCCGCCCGGGGCCTGCAGTTGCTGGTTGGTCTTGGTCAGATCGACCGCCAGCGCGCTCGCGTCTCTGGATAGCGCCGAGATCGAAGTCAATGCCTGTTGCGCCTGGTCGGTCAATGCCGGCAGCTTCGCCAAAGTCGGCCCCAATTGTCGCGGCACCGCTTCCAGTGCAGCGGCGGCGCCTCCGATGTGATCGATTGCACCGATGATTTTTTGCTGATTGGCCGGTGCCAGCAGTGTGTTGAAATTGACGGTCAGGGCTTCGAACTGCTGCAGGATCGCTGCGCTGCGAATTTGGATGTTGTCGAGGATGCTGGGCCGAATTTCGATCCGGGCCGGACGGTTTTTATCGCTGGCCAAATGCGCTGGTTTGCTGCCATCGTCGTCCAGCTCAATATAAGCAATCCCGGTTACGCCCTGATAGCCGAGCGTGCCGAAAGTCGACTGCGTCATCGGGGTATGCGGATCGACGCTGATCTGGACCAGGATTTCACCCGTTTTCTGGGGATTGAAGCGGATGGCGTCAACCAGACCGACCTCCAGCCCGCGATAACGCACCGCCGCCTGCGGGTTCAGACCCGACACCGCCAGTTTGGTCGCCATCTCGTAAGGCACCCGGTCAACTCGATCGCGGTTGAACCAGAGTGCGAAAAACACCGCTGCAATCATCAGCGCAACGGTAAACAAGCCGGTCAACAGCGCGTGTGACTTATTTTCCATGATGGGTTTCCATTTTATTGATTCGGTTTGGAAAGGATTTTATGTTCCTGATTGCCATTTCCGCCCTCTTCCATTGCGGGCGGCTCGGAGGGATGAGCGGTATCCAATGCTTCCAGCGCACGGCGGCCACGTGCGCCGAGGAAAAAATTCTTGATAAACGGGTGCTCGAAGGCGATCACTTCGGTCGGCACGGCGTTGATGATGACGTGCTTGTCGGCCAGTACCGCGATCTTGCTCGATAGCGCCAGCAACGTGTCGAGGTCGTGCGTGACCATCACCACCGTGAGTTTGAGTTCCCGGTGCAGGGAACGTATCAAGCTCACGAAGGTTTCCGACATATCCGGGTCGAGGCCGGCGGTCGGTTCATCCAGAAACAGCAGTTCCGGCTCCAGCGCCAGCGCGCGCGCCAGCGCCACCCGCTTGACCATGCCACCGGACAAATCGGCCGGCATTTTGGCGGCGTCCGCTGGCCCCAGATCGACCATGCCTAGCTTGAGCAGCACGGTGTCCCGGATCAGGTCTTGGGACAAATAGCGCAATTCGCGCAGCGGCAGCGCCACATTCTCGAACGCCGACAGCGAAGAAAACAACGCGCCGTGCTGGAACAACATGCCCCAGCGCTGGCGCAGCGCTTGTAACTTTTGCGCGCTGGTGTGCTCAATATCTTCGCCAAAGACCCGCACGGTGCCGCTGGTGGGCCGCTGCAAGCCGAGTATTTGGCGCAGCACGGTAGTTTTGCCAGAGCCTGAGCCGCCCACCATCGACAAGATTTCGCCCGGTTGCACGACCAGGTTCAGGTTTTCAAGAATGACGTTGCGCTCGAAGCGCATGCAGACATCCTGCAGTTCGATGATCGGGCCGGTGGTCATTAGTAGCCGGCCCCGCTGAAGACGATCGCAAACACTGCATCGGCCAGGATAACCACTGTGATCGCGATGACTACCGAGGTAGTCGTGCCGTGCCCGAGGCTTTCGGTATTCGGTTTGATGCGCAAGCCGAAATGGCACGACACCAGCGCAATCAGTGCGCCGAACACCACGCCCTTGCCGAGGCCGATCCAGTAATTCGGTAGCGACACCGCGTCCGGCAGCGACTGGATGAAATAGCTGGGCGACATGTCCAGTTGCAGTTGGGCCGCCGTCATGCCGCCGATCAGCGCAATGGCGTCGGTCCAGATCACCAGCAGCGGCATAGCAATTGCCAGCGCAATGACTTTCGGCAACACCAGCCGGAAACCATGCGGCAAGCCCATCACCAGCATTGCATCGAGTTCTTCGGTGACCCGCATCACGCCCAGTTGGGCGGTAATCGCCGAGCCGGAACGCCCGGCGACCAGAATCGCCGCCAGCAGCGGGCCCAGTTCGCGGATGATGCTCATGCCCAGGATGTTGACTAGATAAATGTCGCCGCCGAAGGTGTGCAACTGCTGCGCCGACAGATACGACAGCACCACGCCGATCAGGAATCCGACCAGGGCGGTGATGCCGAGCGCCTGAAAGCCGACATGGAAAATATTCGCTGAAACTTCTTTCCACGGACCGCGCGCAGGATTACGCGCGAATTGACCGAAATCCAGCACCAGTTGCCCTATGAGTCCGATAAAACTCTGGATCTGTTCGAAAAACCCCAGCACCGCGTCGCCCAGCGTGATCAGCGGCATCAATCGTTGCACTGGCTGCGCCGGCAATGCGAGATCGCCGGCATCTGCCAGGCGCGCAAAAAAAGGCTCCTGCTCGGGTGCCAGTGTCAGCTTGGTCGGACGGGTTTTTCCCCACAGGTTCCAGAAAAATTGGGCGCCGATGTGGTCGATGCGGTCAATCTGCGATAAATCCCAGTGGATATCGTTGCCATTACCGTTCGGCGGTATCGATTGGGCGCTGCTTTGCAATTCCTTCATGACTTCTTTTTGGGCCATTTTTTGCACTAGCCAAGTGCCGCACGCGCGCAGCGTCACGCCGCTATCGTGGTCAATGCGGTCAACGCTGAGCGTAGGGTCTTGTTTGTCTGGCATCTGCGCAGTGTAAGGGATAAGCGCTAGCGCGTCATTCTGGCCGTGCTTGGCAGAGCGGTATGCACAGTGTCAGTGCCTGGATTCAGGGTGCGCGTAGTGAGCAGGGTTTCTAAATATGCATCGATGATTTCCTCGCCGTCCTGAATCAGGTTAAAGCTATCCGGCGCGAATAACCAGGTGGACAGCAGGCCGCTGATCATCGAATGCAGCATAACGCTGGCCAAACGCACATCGAGTGTGGCCGGCAATTGGCCTTTCGCGATCGCATTCGAGAGCAACAGTGTGTTATTGATCGCGCATTGCCGCATCCACTCCTGTTGCCGGATAAAAATCGGATCCGTCGGATCGACGAACTCGCATTTATGTATCAGGATGTCGAGCACCTTGTTGTGGTGCGGGTTCTCCACCGTTTCGCGAAACAGGAACCGGCAGGCGACACGCAACTGGCCCAGCGGGTCGGCGATGCTGACGTCAGCGGCGGCCTCGATTATGGTTTCCATTGGAAGGCGAATGCGCTGGCACATCGCGTCGAACAGATCGGCCTTGTTGGTGAAATGCCAGTAAACCGCGCCACGCGTCACGCCTGCTGCGGCCGCCACGTCGGCCAGCGAAGTGTTCGACACGCCTTTTGCATCGAATACGTCTTCGGCCGCATCGAGAATGCGCTCGCGGGTTTCCAGCGCTTTTTCCTTGGTACATCTTGCCATGATGAAATGTCCTTGTTGCCTGTAGTGCAGGCACGACCAGCCTGCACCACTGGATATTACGCAAACCATTGCGCAAACCTTGATGATTTTTCGCTTACCCACCAACTTAACATACATTCGCGAATGTATATATAATAGCCGAAGTTGCAGGTGCACCAACAGCACCAGAGTAATATCGACAAAATTTGTATAAAATCTGTCGCAGACAACCCCGAAGACTTACCGGGGCTTTTGTATTTGTGTAGTTGCACATGGTTGCCGTTTTGTAGCGCTGTTTGTTTCCGCCTTCACCTGTTCATCTGCCTGCTGCCTGCGGTGCGGCAGGTGGTTTGCCAATCATTACCGTAAGAGAGTTCTATGACATCACATCAACGCTTTGCACGCCTGGCTGCTGTACTCGCCGTGTTATCCATCTTCGCCGGCTGCAGCGAAAAACCTAAGGCCGGAGCGGCACCTGGCGCCGGCGCGCCGGTGCCCGAAGTGGCGGTGATGACGGTGGCGTTGCAGCGGCTAACGATTACCAATGAACTACCGGGTCGTCTGGAAGCCACGCGCGTAGCGCAAGTGCGCGCCCGTGCCGCCGGTATCGTGCAGAAGCGCGAATTCCGCGAGGGCAGTGAAGTCAAGGCGGGCGAGTTATTGTTCAGGATCGATCCAGCCTCCTATCAAGCGACTTACGAAAGCACTCAGGCGGCGCTAGCCAAGTCCGAAGCCAACCTGGCGCAGGCCAACTTGAAACTGCAGCGATACAAGCCGCTGATGGAAGTCAATGCGGTCAGCAAGCAGGAATATGACGACGCCGGCACTGCGCAGAAACAAGCTGCTGCCGATGTCGCTTCAGCCAAGGCAACACGCGCCATCGCTCAGCTTAATCTGGGTTATACCCGGGTCACGGCACCGATTTCCGGCCGGATCGGACGTGCCTTGGTGACTGAAGGCGCGTTAGTCGGCCAAGGCGAAGCCACCCAACTGGCAACCATTCAGCAACTCGATCCGATATACGTCAACCTGACCCAATCCAGCACCGATCTGCTTGCACTGCAGCGCGCACTAGCCAACGGCGAACTGCAAAGCGTAGGCCAGGGCAAGGCTGCGGTCACGCTGGTGCTGGAAGATGGCACGCCGTATCCGCTGCCGGGCAAGCTGTTGTTTTCCGACGTAAGCGTGGATGAAAGCACCGGCGCGGTCAGTTTGCGGGCCGAATTTCCTAACCCGAAACGTCGTCTGTTGCCTGGCATGTATGTGCGCGCCAAGCTGGAACAAGGGGTTCGGGAGCAAGCCATTAGCGTGCCGCAGCAAGCGCTTACGCGCGGCCCCGATGGCGCTTCGGTGATGGTGGTCGGGGCCGATAACAAGGTGGCCGTGCGTACCGTTATAACCGGGAGTGCGCAGGGTAACGACTGGCTCATTAGCAAGGGGCTGCAAGCCGGCGACCGGGTGGTCGTCTCAGGCCTGCAAAAAATCAAGCCGGGGGCGGTCGTCAAGGTCGTGCCGTGGCAACCGAAAGTGGTTGATACTGTCAAGGGCGCACTGCCTTCTGCGCAGCAAAATAAAGACAAGAAAATAGATACTCCTGAAATTGTTCCAACCGCAAAAGCGCAATAAGGAGTCATCGAATGGGAAAATTTTTCATTGATCGGCCGGTATTTGCATGGGTGCTGGCGATCTTCATCATGCTGGCCGGCATATTGGCCATCACGCAATTGCCGGTATCGCAATATCCAAGCATCGCCCCGCCTACCATTGTCATCACCGCGAATTATCCGGGCGCCACCGCTCAAGTTCTGGACGATAGCGTCACCAGCCTGATCGAACAGGAAATGAACGGCGCCGAAGGCTTGCAATATGTAGAGTCGCAGAGTCAGGCCAACGGCCAAGTGCAGATCACGGTGACCTTTTCTACCGGCACCAATCCCGACTTGGCCGCGGTGGATGTGCAAAATCGCCTGAAGCGGGTCGAGGCGCGCTTGCCGCAAGCTGTCACGCAGCAGGGCGTGCAAGTCACCAAATCGCGCAGCAACTTCCTGTTGTTCATTACGCTGACATCGAAAGATGGCAGTTTCAATCCGATTGCGCTGGGTGATTATGCATCCCGCAATATCTTGAATGAAATCAAGCGCTTGCCAGGCGTTGGCCAAGCCCAGCTGTTTGGCACTGAGCGTGCGATGCGGGTCTGGATCGACCCTGCCAAGCTGGTCGGCTACAAGCTGACGCCGGCCGATGTCTCCACCGCAATCAGGAACCAGAATGCGCAAGTTGCATCGGGCACTCTGGGCGATTTGCCAAGCCCGGTTGGGCAGCAGGTTTCCGCCACTATAGTGGTTTCCGGGCAGTTGTCCACGCCCGAACAGTTCGGCGCCATTGTGCTGCGCGCCAATGCGGACGGTTCGGTGGTGCGGCTGCGGGATGTGGCGCGAATTGAAATCGGCGGCCAGGCCTATGCCACTTCAGCGCGCATCGACGGCAAGCCAATTGCCGCGATTGGGGTGCAGTTATCGCCCACCGCCAATGCGCTGGGTACTGCCAAGGCAGTGCACGCCAAAATGGAGGAGTTGTCACAATACTTCCCGTCCGGCATCCAATTCGTAGTGCCTTACGATACCTCGGAGTTTGTTCAGATTTCGATTGAAGAAGTGGTCAAGACTCTGTTCGAAGCGATTCTGCTGGTGTTCCTGGTGATGTACCTGTTCCTGCAAAATATTCGTTACACGCTGATTCCTACCATCGTGGTGCCGGTGTCATTGCTGGGTACATTTGCCACCTTGTTCCTGTTTGGTTTTTCGATCAACGTGCTGACCATGTTCGGCATGGTGCTGGCAATTGGTATCCTGGTCGATGACGCCATTGTGGTGGTGGAAAATGTCGAGCGCATCATGAGTACAGAAGGTTTGTCGCCGCGCGAAGCCACCCGCAAGGCAATGGGCCAAATTAGCGGCGCACTGATCGGCATGACGCTGGTGCTGATCGCGGTTTTCATTCCGATGGCATTTTTTGGTGGGGCAGTCGGTGCGATTTATCGCCAGTTCTCGCTCTCGATGGTAGCGTCGATGTTCTTCTCGGTACTGATGGCGTTCACGTTGACGCCGGCGCTGTGCGCTACGCTTCTGAAGCCGGTCAAGGCCGGCCATCATCACGAAAAGACCGGTTTTTTCGGCTGGTTCAATCGTGGATTTAGCCGCACCGCCAACGGTTATCAAAATTCCATTGCCAAGATGCTGGGTCGAACCGGACGTTATTTGCTGGTGTATGGCGTGATTCTGGTCTGTGTCGGTTTGCTGTATGCGCGTTTGCCGGCATCGTTCTTGCCGTCTGAAGATCAAGGTTTTCTGGTCACCAACATCCAGTTGCCACCTGGCGCCAGCACCGGTCGCACGCTGGAAGTCGTCAAGCAGGTGGAGGATTATTACCTGAAGCAACCCGGCATTGCTCATATCGTCGCGGTTACCGGCTTCAGCTTTGCAGGTAACGGCCAGAATACCGCCTTGGCATTTACGCCACTGAAAAACTGGAGCGAGCGAGGGCCCGAAGATTCGGCCGATGCGATTGCTCGCCGTGCCATGGGTGCGCTGTCGAAAATCAAGGATGCCATCGTGTTTCCGGTCAACCCGCCGCCGATTGCTGAATTGGGTAACGCCACCGGCTTTACCTTCCGTTTGCAAGATCGTTCTGGTGCTGGACATCTGGCATTAATCGCTGCGCGCAACCAGCTGCTGGGGCTGGCGTCACAGAGCAAGGTGCTGGCAGGTGTACGGCCGGAAGGTCTGGAAGATGCGCCGCAATTTGAACTTGATATCGACCGCGACAAAGCCAATGCGCTCGGCGTTACGTTTGCCGATATCAATAGCGTGCTCTCGACATCGCTCGGTTCCAGCTATATCAATGACTTCCCGAATGATGGTCGCCAGCAGCGTGTGATCGTGCAAGCCGATGCGCCGCAGCGCTTGCAACCGGAAGATCTGGGCAAACTGCATGCCCGCAATGCGCAGGGTGCGATGGTGCCGTTCTCGGCTTTCACCACTTCGCACTGGCTCACCGGCCCGGTGCAATTGATTCGTTACAACGGCTATCCAGCCATGAAGATTTCCGGCGGTGCCGCAGCCGGCTTCAGTACCGGCGATGCGATGACCGAAATGGAAGCACTGATGGCTAAACTGCCGCCTGGATTCGGCTTTGAATGGACCGGTCAGTCGCTAGAGGAAAAAACCTCCGGCTCGCAAGCGCCGCTGCTGTATGCACTGTCGTTGCTAGCGGTGTTTCTGGTACTGGCTGCGCTGTACGAAAGCACCTCGATTCCGGTGGCGGTGATGCTGGTGGTGCCGCTCGGGATTCTCGGTGCACTGCTGGGCGTGACCTTGCGCGGCATGCCTAACGACGTGTATTTCAAGGTCGGAATGATTGCGGTGGTAGGACTGTCGTCCAAGAATGCGATTCTGATCATCGAATTTGCCAAAGATTTGCAGGCGCAAGGCAAGAGCCTGATTGACGCCACGTTGGAAGCGGTGCATTTGCGGTTCCGGCCGATCATCATGACTTCGCTAGCCCTCATCCTCGGCGTGCTGCCGCTGGTGCTGGCTAACGGTGCCGGCTCCGCTGCGCAGCGCGCAATCGGTACTGGCGTCATGTTCGGGATGATTGCCGCCACACTATTGGCGGTGTTTCTGGTGCCGGTATTCTTTGTCGTGGTGCGTACCCTGTTCAAGGGCAGCGAGCGGCAGCGCAAGATGTACGCCAGCCATAAGAAAATCGATGTGGAGAATGAGAATGTTTAAATCAGAGGGGTTCAAGTCCGAGCTGTTGACGCACCTGCAGCAACGGATGCGAAGCTTGCCAGCGGTGTCAGCATTGCCGGCCCTGTTGCTGGCTGTGCTGACCACAGGCGTGCTGTCGGGCTGTTCGCTGACGCCGCAGTATGTGCGCCCGGATGCTCCGGTGGCGGCCAGCTACGGCGACCAATCGGCCAACGCTACATCGACCAAAGCCATCATCCCGGCGGCGACCGACATCGGCTGGCGCGAGTTCTTCAAGGATGCGCGATTGCAGGCCCTGATCGCCAGCGCACTGGATAACAACCGCGATTTGCGCACAGCCGCCCTGCGCATCGAAGAGGCGCGGGCCCAGTACAACATCCAGTCGGCTGACCGGCTGCCCAACTTGAACGGCGTTGCCAGCGGTGCTCGCAGCAGGACACCGGCCACTCTAACGACGCTAGGCACGCCCAGCACCGGCGGCCGCTATGACGTCGGGGTCAGTTTGGCGTCATTCGAGCTAGATTTTTTCGGCCGGGTGCGCAGCCTGAATGATGCCGCTTTGGCGCAATATCTAGCCACCGAAGAAGCGCGCCAGTCGGTCAAAATCAGCCTGGTGTCGGAAGTCGCCAAAGCTTATTTGTCCGAGCGCGGGTTTGCCGAACAACGTGCGCTGGCGCAGCAATCGTTCGATGCGCGTAGTAACAGTTACGCACTGGCGCAAAAACGTTTTGACGTCGGCGCTAGTTCCGCGCTTGACCTGCGCGGCGAAGAGTCCCTGTTGCAGACGGCCAGAGTGGCGTTAGTCACATTGTCTCGCCAGCGCGCCCAGGCTGAAAACGCGCTGGTGCTACTGGTCGGTAAACCGTTGGCTGATCTGCCGGCGCCACAACCGCTGTCAGCCCAAAACATCATAGCCGAGATCCCACCCGGACTGCCTTCCGACCTCTTGGCCAGCCGCCCCGATATTCGCCAGTTCGAGCAGAAACTGCAAGCCGCCAACGCCAATATCGGTGCAGCGCGGGCCGCATTCTTCCCACGCATTGCGCTTACCGCCAGCGCCGGCACTGCCAGCAATGCACTGTCGGGATTATTCGATGCCGGCTCCGGTGCCTGGTCGTTCGCGCCGCAACTGGTGTTGCCGATATTCGATGGTGGACGCAACCGGGGTAACTTGAATTTGGCCGAAGTGCGCAAGAACCTGGCGATTGTCGATTACGAAAAATCCATCCAGAGCGCCTTTCGGGAAGTCTCCGATGCACTGGTGGCACGCAGTCTGCTCGACTTGCAGATTGCGGCCCAGACCGCAGTCAAGAATGCCGAAGCCGAGCGTCTGAAACTGTCCGAAGCGCGTTTTCGCAATGGCATCGCCAGCTCGCTCGACGTATTGGACGCCCAACGCCAATCGTTTGCCGCCGAGCAAGCGCTGGTGCAGGTTCAGTTGTTGCGCCTGACCAATGCGATTGATCTGTATCGCGCCTTGGGCGGCGGCTGGCAGGAAACCAGTACCGCAGCACGATAATTGGGTGGGGCAGGTGCAACCTGCCTGCACTCGGCGCGTTATTGTCCCAATTGTGCGCGGAGTGCAGTCGCTCTACTTTTTTAATAAATATGGAGTATCGTTAAAAACAGTGTGTTTTCCGCATATATTTAGTGTATTTTAAAAAAATACTCATCAATAAATTCGGTGGTTGGAACGACCCGTGCCGCCAAATTAGGGTCTATGCTGTCGTTGGCGCGCAGCTTGCACCCGCCCTACGGACTTTCGATTTGGCTACGGAATTTTGCGCTGTCTTCAGACCGGCTTCAAATTGATCCAGCGGCCAACCGTCGCTACGAATTCGCTGGCCGTAAATGGCTTGGCAAGATAATCATCCATGCCTGCGGCCATACACCGTTGCTGATCGTCTTCAATGGCACTGGCTGTTAGCGCGATTATCGGCGTTCGGGCCGCCCCTGTTTTGGCTTCCTTTTCTCGCACGCGTCTGCTGGCTTCGTAACCGTCCATCACCGGCATCATGCAATCCATCAGAATCAGATCAAAGCGACACCGTTCGAGTGCTTCCAACGCCTGCTGTCCATTTTCAGCTTCTTCCACGACGCATCCTCTTTTTGTCAGCAGGATGCGCACCAGTTGCCGGTTTATTTCCGTATCTTCTACAACCAGCACACGAACAGCATCGGCGTGTATTAATTCCGCAGCAGGCACCGCAATTTGAGACGGCTCTGGGCCGGTTGCAGGTGGACTCGGCGCAACCGCCGGGTCGGCGATTTGGCAGGGGATCTGGAATGTGAATTTCGATCCGGCACCAGTATCGCTAACGCAGTCGATCTGGCCCTGCATCAGATCGGCGATACGCTTGCAGATGGCCAGGCCCAGGCCGGTGCCGCCATACTTGCGGCTAATCGTGTTGTCGGCTTGGCGAAACGGTTCAAACAGGTGTTGTTGCGCTTGCTTGCTAATCCCGATGCCGCTATCCGTGACGGAATACACCAAGTGCATGACGGCTGGGTTTGTGGCATCGAGGTGCGCGCTGAAGTGGATCGTAATCCGGCCCGAAGGCGTGAACTTGATCGCATTGTTGAGCAGGTTGCCCAGCACTTGCCGAATTCGCATCGGGTCCGCGCTGGCCCAGTGTCGTGGGTGCGGGCCGATCTGCACATCGATTGCAAGCTGCTTTTTAATCGCATTGGATTGGTGCAGATCGATGACATCCTGTATCAGTCGGACCGGATCGAAGGGTGTGTTTTCGATTTGCATATGACCGGACTCGACCTTTGAAAAATCGAGAATCTCGTTAATGATATGCACCAGACCCTTGGCACCGTTGCACACATTGCTGGCGTAAGTGTGCTGGGTACTATCGAGTTTTGTCTCCAGCATTAACTCCGACATGCCAATGATGCCATTCATCGGGGTGCGGATTTCATGGCTCATGATCGCCAAAAATTGGGATTTGGCTGCATTGGCGGAATCGGCCTGCGCCTTGAGCGATAGCGCTTTTTCTGCGTCCTGCTCGCGGCGCTTCAAGATGAGGGCCATGAGTAAGAATGCGATGGCTAGCGCGAGCAGGCTTCCCATCGCAACCGCGCCCAGCAGTCGCACTGTGCGCCACCAGCCGTTCAGGAAGATGTCATCGGTAACAGTCACATTCACAATTAGCGGGTAGTTCCTGACCAGATGTACCGCACCCATGCGGTACACATTCCTGAATTCTGCTGCCGGGCGCGGGCTTCGCGTCAGGATGACGTCATGTTCCTTGCCCTGTTCCATGACCGCATAGGTCGAGCCGGTGAAGTTCTTTTTCCCGACGATGTTTTCCACGTTCGGCCAGCGCGCCAGCAAAGTGTAATCGCGCCGGTACAGCGAGACCGACGCATGCTCGCCCAGACTGACGTTCTTGAAGAAATTACTGAAGAAATCGCACGATATCCCGACTAGCACGACGCCGAGAAATTCGCCCTTGACGTTGTTCAGGCGGCGGCTGATATAGAAAGTCCACTTGCTATTGCCCTTATTGCGTACTGGCTGACTGAGGAATACGGCGGGGTCTACATTGCTACGGTGATGCTGAAAATAATCGCGACTGGCAAGGTTGATGGCGGGCGCCGGGAATGCGCGGGTAAAAGTAATCACATCGCCATTCGCGCCAACGATGGTTGCCACATCGATCTGCGGCAAGCCGCTGATCTTGTCGCGCATCATCTGCTGCGTTTGCTGGTTGCGGAAATTTTTTATCAGTCTTGCCTGATTATCGATATCCGCGTTCTGGACCGTGTCGGCCAGGCTGTCAAGCACCAGATAGGCCGAGGCCATCGTCTGCGCCGTGTTCTCCGCCAGCACCAGGGATAGGTTGCCGAGGTCCTGGCTCCAGTCTTCGATCGCCCGGTCATGCAATATCCAGCTTGATGCAATTATCATGGCTGCCAGCAGAACGATCACCGTACTGCCGATTACGGCAGTGACGTTTCTGGCATTTTTAACGCGCATCGCACTTGCCATTGCCCAGCATATGGGGTTCCATCCCTGATTCAGAGGTTTGCGCGTTTTCGTGGCGGGTGATGAGGTTGATTGCATGCGATGTGATCGGTTCTCGTATCGATATTCGGGTCGCATCTTCGCTATGGCTGTTCAAGTGGCAGCGAAAAGGAAAATGTTGAGCCTTCACCCGGTGAGGACTGCAACGATATCTGCCCACCCATCAGGGCGACCAGTTGTGCCGCAATGGCCAAGCCAAGGCCGGCGCCATTCCCGGTGCGCGTCGGCGCGTCATCCACCTGCGAAAATTTATCAAAAATTTGTTGCTGGTGTGCCGCCGGCACGCCGCGTCCGCTGTCTGTCAACTGGAACAGCAGGCTGCCTTGCGTGGTTGTGACTTTCAGCCGTATCTCTCCCGCGTCAGTAAAGCTAACGGCGTTGCGCAACAGGCTGTCGAGTACCCGCAGCAGCTTGACCCGGTCGCATGTGATCTGCTCCGGCAGGTTCGGATCGATGTCGAACCCGAGCGCAATCTGTTTCGCATTGGCGCCGCCCCGGTGGCGATTGATGGCCTGATGCAGGATTTCCCTGAGGTTTTCGTGCTGCATCGACAGCGCAGTATTGCCGGATTCCAGCATGCTCAGTTCAAGCACCGACTCAATCAGTGCAAGTAGCCGCATGCCGCACTGATGGATGGATTGGGCGAAGCCTCCTTGTTCCGATGCGCCGAGTTCCTCCGTGAGTAATTCCGAGAAACCGAGAATGCCGTTAAGCGGTGTGCGCAGCTCATGCGACATGTTGGCGAAGAAACGTGACTTTGCCAGGTTCGACGCAATAGCCTGCTCACGACTTGCCATCAGTCGGCCCACCAGCACGACGATGCCGGCAGCGAACAGCAGAATAATGATCGTGGTGAAAATTGCCAGTAAAAAAGCCTGCAATCGCGTCGCGTAATACGGCTCGAGTTGTTCTTCGGTATCGACTCCGACCGACACATACAGTGGATAGCGCTCCAGCTTTTCATACGCGAAGATGCGCTCTCTGCCGTCGATTATGCTTTTTGCCTGGATGCCACCCCGGCCGTTGGCCTGCATCGCCTTGAACAACGCACTGGTGGAAATATTCTGCCCCATCGAGTCGCTATCGCCGGTGCGGCGCACGCGTATTATTCCGTCCGCGCCGGTCAGGGCTATCGCACCATGCTTGCCGACATCGATGTCATGGTAGAGCCGCGTGAAATATTGCGGATCCATCGAAACCACGACCACGCCCTTGAATGTGCCGTCTGGATAGTTGATGCGGCGCGTCATCTGGATTGACCACTTTTTCGAAACCCGGCCGAGCACCGGCCTGCTGATGAACAGAGCACCGCTGTCGGCCTCCATATGGACCTTGATATGTTCGCGGTCGCGTAAATTCATCGGTTTGAAAGCCTGGCTGGAAAGCAGGATGTTTCCCTGCGCATCGACGATCGAAAACAGGTTGTAGAAGTCGCCCGGGTTGATGCCCATTTTCAAGTCCTGTGCGATATTGAGCGAGGTACCGACCGTGTTGTAGCGGTAGCGCAGATAAGTAACGGCCTGATCTGCTGCTTCAATAGTGCGGGCCGCGTGCGCATCGAACAACCGGGCCAGGCTGTGGGCATCGCGTTGCGCATTGTCTAACTGGGTGCGTTTTGCTTTGTGCAATTGGACCAGCGTCATCGCCCAGACGCCCGTGATCAGCAGCGCCGCGAACAAACATAAAAGAACCCGCGCATCGATTTTTTTTAATTTTTTCAGCTTCATCTATATTCTGACTCCAGTTGAAACCTGTCCTCCAGGGCGATGCGGATGGGAATGCCTGACCTGAAAGCTTATGCGAATTAATTGCTATTTTAAAAATTGCATTTAACCACTGGTGTATCGTCCGCTGCATGCAAAACATGAAAAATATTGTCGACGAAAGACACGAAAGAATGCATTACACAGTGTATTCAAGCTGTACTGGATAGTCCGTGTACATTAGACCTTACAGTCCCGCGCCCTTTCTACTTTCCTCTCTTCCAGCCGCGGGAGGGCTGGGGAGGGGAACTTAAACAGTCGTTACCTGGAGACTGAACAGGTATGCTTTTCCTGCTCTTAGTGGACTACATTTTTTGGGCAGTACATTAGTTGAGCAAATAAAACAGACTTTAGAAATGCTTGTTAAAATCCGTATTGTATATTTCTTAATGGAAACTTGTGGTGACAGAACGCAGGTGCCGGCAGACGGGTGAAGTCAGGTAGCATAAGGCCGCCCCCCTGTAGGATCGGGTCGTTGGATGCAATCATCTTCATGACAACAAACGATATGTCTACTGAAATTCAATTTCTCATTGTTGACGATTTTTCAACCATGCGACGCATCATCGCCAGCCTGCTCAAGGAGCTTGGTTACGTAAAAATCCGTGAAGCCGAAGACGGCGAAAAGGCGCTTCACCTGATTCGCTCTAACCAGCACGATGGGATACCTGTTGATTTTGTCATCACCGACTGGAACATGCCCATCATGGATGGCTTGGAACTTTTAAAGGCGATTCGGCAAGACGGCAGCCTGAAACATCTGCCGGTTATGATGGTGACTGCCGAAGCCAAGAGGGAAAACATCATTCTCGCTGCCGAAGCCGGAGCGGATGGTTATATCGTCAAGCCGTTTAATGCGGCAACCTTGAAAGTAAAGCTGGACAAGATTCTGCTCAAAAAAGGACTATCCGCATGAATGACTTCACCCATCCTGTTGCAAATAGCCTGGCGTTTCCGGCCGAGGGTGGCGACACTATTCCAGTATTCGAGCGCCTCGGCATGATTGTGCGCGCGCTGCATGACACCTTGTCCGAGATCGGTGCGCAGGACGTGCTCGCAGACGCCGCGAGCGAGTTTCCGTCAGCCCGCGAGCGCTTGCTGCATATCGCCGACCTGACTGAAAACGCGGCCAACACCGTGCTTGGCAAGGTGGAAGAAAATACGCCGCTGCTGGATCAGCTTGCGAGCAAGGCAGCTAGCCTGGAGCAAGCCTGGAATAGTGCAGCCGGCAGTGCACCGGCGGCGCCGGAATACGCACAGCTTGCCAGGAACACGCGAAATTTCCTGGCCGAGGTACAAACGGGTTGCGGCACCACGCGCGCGGCGTTGTCGGACATCATGATGGCCCAGGATTTTCAGGATCTGACCGGCCAGCTCATCAAGAAAGTGGTCGCGCTGATGGAGCGCACCGAGAACGACTTGCTGAAACTCCTGATCGATGCGGTGCCGCCCGGCACGGTCATCCCGGTAACCAGGAATGAGATCACGGCAGGTCCTGGCGCACCCGGCAGCATCGCTCTGGATCAGGAGAACGTAGACGATCTGCTCGCTGATTTGGGATTCTGATTTGTGGGGTTGCTGCATAAAGCGTTTTTAACCGTACTGCATTGATACGCAGAGACCAGGAAAATATATGGATGTACTCATTGTCGATGACGACCAAACCAACCTTTCCTTGTTCTCATATATGCTTAAAACGATCCCGGATGTGACGCCGATCGAGGTATCGAGCTCAATCAAGGCGCTGGATTGGTGCAAGGTTCATGCGCCGGATTTGGTTCTGCTCGATTACATGATGCCGTACATGGACGGGTTGCAATTCCTGCAGGCCTTTCGTGCCTTGCCCGGCAAGGCGGAAATTCCGGTGATCATGGTCACGGCAGACGTGCAAACTGCAGTGCGGCACCAGGCGCTGCAGATGAGCGCAAACGATTTCCTCACCAAGCCGGTCAATACGATTGAACTGCGTGCACGGGTAACGAACCTGCTCGCGTTACGCAAGGCGCAGCTGCAACTTGCCAGCCGTGCCGACTGGCTGGACGAAGAAATCGCAAAAGCTACCAGGGAAGTGGTGGCGCGCGAGCGGGATGTGATTCACCGTTTGTCGCGCGCGGCTGAGTATCGCGACCCGGAAACCGGCGCGCATTTGCTGCGCATGGCACATTATTCGCGCCTCCTTGCGGCCAACCTGGGCCTGAGCGAAGTAGAGCAGGATTTGATTCGGGACGCAGCGCCCATGCATGACATTGGCAAGGTTGGGATTGCCGACAACATCCTGCTCAAACCGGGTCGGCTTACTGACGATGAAATGACCATCATGCGCACGCATCCGCAGATTGGCGCGGATATTCTCCAAGGCAGCACATCGCCGTTGCTGCAGGCGGCAGCAACAATCGCGCTGACCCACCACGAAAAATACGACGGTAGCGGTTATCCGAATGGTTTGAAAGCGGAGCAGATTCCGCTGCATGGCCGCATCATTGCGGTAGCCGACGTATTTGATGCGTTGACTTCGGTGCGCCCGTACAAAAAGGCCTGGGAGCTGGACCGTGCAGTAGCACTAATTCGCGATGGCGCCGGCAGTCATTTCGACCCTATCTGCGCGCAGGCTTTTTTGAAGGATTGGGATGCCGTGCTGCATATTCACAGCGAATATCGGGATATGGAGTCGTAATAAAATGGCGGGGGTATAGCTAAATGTGCTTATGTTCCCGCATGTATATATTGGATAATTTAAAAATACATAACCTTGTATTAATTAATTGCCTGGCTATCTCATCTGTCCAATCAAGATGAGTGAATGAGACTCTTGACCGGAATGATTTATCGTAGGTGGGTGCAACCCTCCTTGTAAATTCAATAGGCGAGGGGTTACACCCATCCTACGCATTGCGGATTACGACCTTTTATCGCGCCACCAAATCCGCCATCGCCATCGCGCTAGCATCGCCGATCTCGCGCAGACCGTCGGCAATCGTCCTGCGGTCCACGCTGGAACGGTTTTGGCTAGCTTTCCAACTGCCGATCACGCGGCTCAACGGGATTTCGATGCCGATGATGGCGGGTACTGTTTTTTCGATAAATTCTGGCGGCGCGTCGCTGACTTGCCACGGTTGGGGGCGAGCCGCTTCATGCCGATGTGTCAGACGCTCCAGCAGCGCATGCAACCATGCGGCGTCATCGATGACGCGCAACGGGCCATAGGCATGCACGGTCGCATAGTTGTAGGTCGGCACCACCCTGCCGCTCACTTTCTTCTCCTCGTACCAGGCTGGCGTGATGTAAGCCTGCGGCCCCTGGAACACCACCAGCGCCTCCACTGCGTCCGAGGCATTGCGCCATAACAGGTTGTTGCGGGCGATATGCGCGCGCAATGTCCCATGTGGTGCAGCGGCGCTGGCGGGCGCGATTTCAAACGGGATGTGGTTAGCGTTCAGTCCACCCGACTCCAACGTAACCAGAGTGCCCAACGGATAGTCATGTATCAGCTGATGTAGCACATCGAGCCGATCTTCTGCAAAGTGCGAGGGTACGTACATGGAATTGCTTTCAAGATGCGGATTTACGCAAATATTGTGGCTTGTCAGTAGTGCAGGCCTCCGTGCCTGCAGCCCGGCGCAGGCACGGAGGCCTGCACTACTGGATTTGCGTAAGTCCGTGATATAAAAATCAAGCTATCTCGACTACCACATCCGCTCTGAGCGAATGGGCAATGGTGCATTGTTCGTGCGCTTGATGATGGAGTTCCTGGAGTTGTTCGGCCGTCGGTTGCTGCGCGCCGGAAAATACCGTTTGCGGACGCAGCGTAATGCGCGTCAGGGCAATCTTGTGGTCGCTGTTTTTGCCCATCACGCCAAACGCCCGGTCGGTGTATTGATCGACCGTGAAGCCGCGCTTGGCGGCAATCGACAGAAACCACAGCATGTGGCAGCTTGAGGCCGCCGCCACCACAGCCTCTTCGGGATCGACATTGGCGGCATCCGACAGCGGCGCCGGCACGGAAAGCGGCGAGGACGAAGCCGGTACCCGGGCGCCGCCATCGAAGACCCATTCATGCGCTCTGCTGTAGCGGTTATCGACGAATTTCTGCGTACCGCGTTGCCAGGCGATAGTGGCTTCATATTCAGACATGGGATTCCTGATCGATGGTGAGCTTGCGGGTTAGTGGGTTACTGCATTAGTGCGTTATACCGCGACAGCGGAAGGGCGCGGGATGATCCAGCCATTGGCGACTGCTTCAAATCCGACTTTCGGGTAGTACGACATCGCGCTCGGCGCCGCCAGCAACAAGAGCATCGCGTCATTGCCAATCGCGCTGCGCACCTGCTCGATCAAGGCTTGTCCGATGCCATTTTTTTGATATTCGCGATCCACCGCCAGGTCGGATAAATAACAGCAAAAGGAAAAATCGGTCAGCGCTCGGGCCACCCCGACCAGGTTTGCGCCATCCCAGGCGGTGATCAGCAGGTTGCCATGCTGGAGCATCTTTTCCATACGCGCCAAATCATCGACTGGCCGGTTGATGCCGGAGCGCGTAAAGACAGCGGCCAGTTGCTCTGGCGTGATACGGCGGTTTTGTGCATAAACGATAGCTTGCATGATGTGCCTGGTGTGCCTGGTGGTTGGGAAGGAGTTAGGCATCATGTTATTGTCTAACTTGGCTTTTGAAAATATCCAATAATATTTATTTTTGAAATACCAATTTGCGGCATCTGGCGTCTTTTTTGTACGTCGGTATTTGTAATTTTGGAGTCATCAATTTTCGTATTAAAAATTTTATGCACATCACCCAATTACTCGCATCCTTACCACTAAACCGTGATGGTCCTACAGCACTGTTTCGTCAATTGTATGCAGCGATCAAACAAGCCATCTTGAGCGGTGCCATCAGCCCCGGCATGCAGTTGCCGCCAACCCGCGACTTTTGCCATTTGCTCGGCATCTCGCGCCAAACCGTACTGAACGCCTACGCGCAACTGATGGCCGAAGGCTATCTGACTGGCAGCGTTGGCAAGGGTACCTTCGTCAGTGAACGGTTGCCGATCGCGTCGCAACTGCAGCGGGTGGTGCCCGCCCTTGGTACCAGCAACGCTGCCGCACATCCAGCCGCCGCGCTGTTGCGTCCGTTGCTGCGCCCACTATCCAGCCGTGGTCTGCGCTTTGTCGATCCGATGGGCGAAATGCGCTTTCACCAAGGCAAGGCGCGTGCGTTTCGACTCGGCATGCCGGATCTCGATCTGTTTCCATTCGATATCTGGGGCCGGCTTGAAGCCCGTTGCTGGCGTCGTCCCGACTATCAGATGGGCTATTCCGATCCGGCCGGTCATGCGCCCTTGCGCGCACTGCTGTGCGTTTACCTGAGAGCGTCGCGTGGGGTTAATTGCACGCCGGAGCAGATTGTCATTACCTCCGGCTCGCAGCAGGCGCTATTCCTGTTGTCGAGCTTACTGCTAGCGCCCGGCGATGCAGTCTGGGTCGAGAATCCCGGTTATCGCGGTGCCAGTGCGCCGCTGCATGCGGGCCAGGCGCGCATTACGCCCGTGCCGGTCGATGCCGACGGACTCAGCGTCGCCTATGGCGCCCGGCATTGCCCGGATGCCAAATTGATCTACGTCACGCCTTCGCACCAACTCCCGCTCGGCGTGACGATGCCTTTGCAACGCCGGCTGGAATTACTGGCCTGGGCCGCCGCCCATAAAGCGTGGGTGATCGAGGACGATTACGACAGCGAATATCGCTACACCGGCCCGCCGCTGGCTTCCTTGCAAAGTCTCGATACTGCCGCGTGCGTGATCTATGTCGGCACCCTGTCGAAAGTGTTGTTCCCCGGCTTGCGGCTGGGCTATCTGGTTGCGCCGCTGCCCTTGGTTGAGGCGATCGTCCAGGGCAAAGCCGTGATCGACCGCCACACCGCAATCGTGCCGCAGATGGTGTTAGCGGACTTTATCGCCGAGGGCCATTTCAAGCGCCATATCAAGCGCACCAGAGAAGCCTATGCAGAGCGGCGCGAGGCGCTGCTGCAAGCGCTCGAGGCGCAACTCGCGGACGAGTTGGTGTGCGGCCCGACCGATGCCGGACTCGACTTCGCGGTGTATTTTAAAAAACCGCACGATGAAATTGCGATTGCCCAAGCGGCACTGGCAAAGGGGATTGAAGTACGGCCCTTGTCGCACTACGCCAGTACGCTCGCCAACGCCGCGCCCGCATATAGTCAATCGCAAGGATTGCTGCTGGGCTTTGCCGCGATTTCGGTAGCGCAGATCAAGCACGGCGTAGCCGTTTTGCGACAAGTTTTAAAGGATGCATCGAGCCTTGGTTGAGGGCCGCAATGGTGGCTTGATGCAGGTTGTTCCAGAGCCTCTTCAAATGCGCGCAGTCGCTTGTTACCCATCTTTTTTCTGCTAAAAAATAACGGGAGTATAAGTAAAAAATGTGTATTTTACGCATGTATTCATTGCGGTAATAAATAATACAGGGGTAAGGTTGTCAAATGTCGTGAAACAGATCGCCGCTCAGTCAAAAACCGGCGTCACACCGCCGGCTATGAGAGAAGCAATCACTGGTTTCTAGCCGGGGCGCTCGAATTTCAAGTACAACTTTTTCATGAAAGAATGTAAGTTCGATAGGTAATGGGTTGCGCCCATCCTACGAATTGCGGCTTACTGTCTTACTTTCTTTTGCTGCGCCAAGCGCGCCACTCCCGCTACAATGCGCGACATGGATACCTTGCTTTCAGAATCGCGAATCGCCGCCTTGCGCCAGGGCAGCGCACAACAGGTCGCAGTCGAGGTGGTGGCCGAGACCGGTTCGACTAATGCCGATTTGCTGGCGCGTCTAAATCACTTGTCGTCGCCGGTGCTGCTGATAGCCGAGAGCCAGACTGCGGGTCGTGGTCGCGCCGGGCGCAGCTGGCTGTCGGCGCCGGGCTGCGCTTTGACGTTTTCTCTGGCATGGCGCTTTGCGCTGCCGATTCAGGCGTTGCTGGGTTTGCCGCTGGCGGTCGGGGTGGCGCTGGCCGAAGCGCTGGCGCAGTTTGATATCCGTGTTGGCTTGAAGTGGCCAAACGATGTGCTGAAAGACGGCAATAAATTGGCCGGTATTCTGGTCGAAACAATGGCCGTGCCCCCTCCAAAACAGGGTGGCACTTGGGCGGTGATCGGGATTGGCTTGAATTTGAGCGTGCCGGATCGGCTCGAAGCGCAGATCGGTCATGCGGTAGCCGATCTGCCGTGGCTGGCGCGGCTGGATCGCAACCTGCTGCTGGCGGCATTATTGAATGGGTTGACAGAATCATTGGTGCAATTCGAGTCGGACGGATTTGCCGCCTTCGAGGCGCGCTGGAACGGTTTGCATGCATTTGCCGGTAAAACAGTCCTGATTCTGGACCGCGGCCAAGTGGCGCAGCAAGGTGTGGCAATCGGAGTGGATGCCATCGGCCGCCTGCTGCTGGATACTGCCGCCGGTCGGGTCGCCGTGTTGGCGGGCGATGTATCGCTGCGCGTAAAGGATTAAGCATGTTGTTATTGGTCGATGCCGGCAACACCCGCATCAAATGGGCGCTGGTGGATGCTGCCACGGAATTGGGCTGTTGGCGCGCCTTTGGTTCGGTCAGCCATGCCGAGGTTGGCACGCTGGCGCAGGCTTGGAAAAACTTGCGGTTTTCACGGGCGTTGTTGTCCAACGTGGCTGGCGCGGCCTTGCGCCAGGGCTTGGTGGCGGCTTTGGCCACCACTGCCGTTTCTACCACGCTGCGACCGGCACAGATAACGTGGTTCGCCTCAACGCTGCAACGGGCTGGGGTGCGCAACGGCTATCGCGACCCGGCCCAGCTTGGTTGCGATCGCTTTGCCTCCGTGATTGGCGCGCACGCACTGTTTCCGCAGCAAGCCCTGATCATCGCCACTTGCGGCACCGCCACCACGGTCGACGCGCTCAGTGCGGACGGATGTTTTGTGGGTGGGATGATCTTGCCGGGCCTGGGTTTGATGGCCAGTGCGCTAGCGAAAAGCACCGCGCAATTGCCGCATGTGGCACAGAGATTATTGCTCTCGGAAGCATTTGCCGACAATACCGATGCAGCGATTGTGGCCGGTTGCATCGCCGCCCAGACCGGCGCCATCGAGCGTGCGCTGGCGGCCCATGCGCAGCAACATGCCCCCGTATTGTGTGTGGTGGCTGGCGGCGCAGCCTCATATATCGCGCCGCAGTTGCGCGTGCCGCACAAAATTGTCGATAATCTGGTGCTTATCGGCTTACAAGTGGTGTCGTTGCAGGCCACGGATTCGGACACATCATGTTGAAATTCATTTTCTGGATACTGTTGCTGGTCAACGGTGGATTGCTGGCGTTTAACTGGGGCGCGCTCGATGATTTCATGTCGGACGGGCGTGAGCCGCAGCGTGTCCAACGTCAAATCCATCCAGAGCAGCTTATTTTGCTTACTGCCGCCGCAGTTGCGGCGACTGCACCTGCAGTGCTGCCAGCCGAACCGGCGCCGCCTGTCTTGATTGCCTGCACTGAAATCGGCAATTTCCCGTTGGCATTGGTCCAGCGTTTTGAGGAACGAACCGCGGAGCTGGCGCTGGGCGACCGGCAATCGCGCCAAAATGTGCGCGAAGTCGGCAGTTACATGGTGTATATCCCGCCGCAAGGGGGCCAGGCTGGGGCGCAACAGAAAGTGGCGGAACTGCGCCAGCGCCGCGTGACTAGCTTTTTCGTCATGCAAGACAACCTTGATCCCAAACTGCGCTGGGGCATCTCGCTGGGGGTATACAAGACTGAATCTGCGGCCAAAAATCTGCTGGACAAGCTAAAGCAGCAAGGCGTGCAGTCAGCCCGGATCGGCAGCCGCAGCGTGGCGACCGGAAACGTGGTGTTTCAGTTGCGCAACCTGGACCCGGCCAGCAAAGCGGCGCTGGACCGGATTGCTGCAGATTTTCCAAAGCAACGGTTGCGCAACTGTGAGTAAGCGCGCTTTGTCGGTACGTTTACAGCCTGTTGCGCTGTTCGGTCAGCTTGCCGTTAATTGACTCAAAAATCACGATGGTGCCGTCGCGGATGTTGCCTTTGTCGTCGAACGACAGCGAACCCTGGATCTTGCCGTTGAATGATTCCCTGCTGATTTCAGGCAGATACACTTTTGGGTTGCTTGAGTTGGCGCGCTGCATCGCTTGCGCAAAAAGGTGGATGCCGTCGTAGGACAGCGCAGCATAGGGTCCCGGCACGCCGAATTTGGCTTTATACAGTTCCGTGAAGGCGATTCCAGCCGATAGCCAGGACGGAGGCACACCCGCAATCGAGCAATAGAAATTGCTATCGGCGCTACCTTCCGCGTGCTTGACGGTGGAGGCATCGCACATCGCATCGCCCACCACGTATTTCGCGCTGGAGCCAGCTTGACGCAAGGCTTTCAGCAGCGGTATGCCGGCTGCCTCGTCGCCGCCAAAGAAAATGATGTTGGCATTGGAGGCGATGATTTTTTGCGCCAAAAGCGCGAAGTTAGCGCTCTTTACGTCCACGCTGTCGTGCTGTGTGGCGATATCGGCGCTCGTCAGAGTTTTGCTCACTTCTGCGGCAAGACCGGTCCCAAACAGTGTGCCGTCATCAACCAGATACACCACTTTTGGACGCAATTTCTTTTGGATTAGACTACCCAAGGCGGCGCCTTGCGCAATATCGTCTGCGGTGATGCGAAATGCCGTCTTCAAGCCCATGCGGGTGTATTTCGGATTAGTGGAAACGGATAGCTGCGGAATCCCGGCGCTGGCGTACAGCGGTGCGGCAGCAATTGTCACGCCGGAATTGAAGTGGCCGAAGACTGCCGCAACTTTCGCATCAATCAAGCGTTTGGCGGCAATTTTTCCCTCATCAGGAGACGCCTTGTCATCTTCGATCAGCAACTCGAAATGTGCGCGCTTGCCGTTGATCATGAAAAAATCCTTGTTCAGTTCATCCACCGCCACTACAGCACCGTTGGCGATGTCTTTGCCGTATTGCGCCAGCGGCCCGCTCATTGGCGCAACCACGCCGATTTTGACGTTTACTTCGCGGCTGCATGCGCCCAGCAGAGTGAGTGCGGCGATGATGCATGCGATGCGCCTGAATGCGTTCATTTGTGCTCCTGATTGTGCGGGTATGCTTGTGATGATAGTGCCATTAGGCATTTTTTGAGTAAAAAAATATCCCAACCAGTTGTCGAAAAATTGCGCAATGGCTTTTTAGCATTATAAAAATATAAAGAGTATGTGTAAAAAACATGCATTTTCCGCATGATTTATGTGCGTATTGAAAAATACACATATGTGTATAGTTCCTACTGTGAAGCTGTTGGCAAAAGCGGCAGCGCTGCAATTGCTGCATACAGGCAGGCGGGGCAGAGACAGGATGCGGGTGTGTCAGCGCGATTTGCCGCGCCAATCACGTCGGCGGGCAAGGCCGGCAATGCACTGCACCAGCACGGCGTTAGGTCGGTGCTGTACTTGTCGACCATGCCGCAGGAAAATGGCGCACCACAGCGCATGCACTGGCTCATGATCCTGATGCCAGCAGCCGGTCACGTGTGTTCATCGATAGTCCTTGAAATAACGCGATTATTTGATGCTTAATTGATGGTTAATCTTGGCTTTTAATGCGGCCGCAGTCCCGCTACTGTGCAAGCTACTGCGCTGCCGGCACGATGCTACACGTTTCAGCCCTCTGGCGGCAGACCCGGACGCTCCGGCATGCGAAATGCAAGACGCAACTACGGAGAAAGACGATTTTCCCTGTAAAATCGCGGAAAATATTTCAGGACTTGCCATGACCGCTCTCTCACATCTTGAACTCAATCCCAGCGGCGATTTGAACTCTGTCGCGCCGGAAATCAAGGCCGAAATCCTCGCCGAAGCCTTGCCTTACATCCGCAAATTCCACGGCAAGACGATTGTCATCAAATACGGCGGCAACGCGATGACCGACGAGCGCTTGAAACACGGCTTTGCGCGTGACGTGATTTTGCTGAAACTGGTCGGCATGAACCCGGTGGTGGTGCATGGCGGCGGCCCGCAAATCGATAGCGCGCTGAAGAAAATCGGCAAGCAGGGCACTTTCGTGCAAGGCATGCGGATCACCGACGAAGAAACCATGGAAGTGGTGGAGTGGGTGCTGGGCGGCGAGGTGCAGCAAGACATCGTGATGCTGATCAACCATTACGGCGGCCAGGCGGTCGGCCTGACCGGCAAGGATGGCGGTCTGATCCGGGCCCGCAAGATGCGCATGCCAGACAAGGAAAATCCAGGTCAATTCCTCGACCTCGGCTTCGTCGGCGAAATCGACGCGATCAATCCGGCAGTGGTCAAGGCGCTGCAGGACGACGCTTTTATTCCGATTATTTCACCGATCGGTTTTGGCGATGACGGCCAGGCTTACAACATTAATGCCGACGTGGTGGCAGGCAAGATCGCCGAAATACTGAAGGCCGAAAAATTGATCATGATGACCAATATCGCCGGCGTACAGGATAAGGCGGGCAATCTGGTGACCGATTTGTCAGCCCGCGAAATCGATGAAATGTTTGCCGACGGCACCATTTCCGGCGGTATGTTGCCGAAAATTTCATCTGCGCTGGATGCTGCCAAATCGGGCGTCAACACGGTGCATATCGTCGATGGCCGGATCGCCCACTCGTTATTGCTGGAAGTGTTGACCGAACAAGCGTTCGGCACCATGATCCGCAGCCACTGATTTCGGCCGCTGGTTTGCGCCACAGACCCGGGCCGCTGTGGCTGTTTGATCTCGACAATACGTTGCATAACGCTTCGCATGCAATCTTTCCGGCCATCAACGCCAACATGAATGCCTTCATGGCGCAGGTGTTGGGCAATGATGCCGGGCCGGCCGACCCCGAGCTCGTTAATGCGATTCGGATCGATTACTGGCAGCGTTACGGCGCGACTTTGCTTGGCATGGTCAAGCATCACGCGGTGCGGGAAGCAGATTTTTTGCAGGCCGCCCATTGCTTCGACGATGTCAGGGCCATGATCCGCGCCGAGCGCGGCCTTGCGCAACTACTCAAACGGCTGCCCGGACGCAAGATATTGCTGACTAACGCACCGTATCAATATTCCAGTGCTGTGCTGCATCATCTTGGTTTGCACCGGCATTTTGCCGCGCATGTTTCAATTGAATCGATGCGAGTGCATGGCAAGTTGCGACCCAAGCCATCCAGCCTGATGCTGCGCCAGTTGATGGCCAGGCAGCACGTCTGTGCCAGTCGCTGCATTCTGGTGGAGGATACGGCGGCAACGCTGAAAGTCGCCCGTGGGCTGGGCATGCGCACCGCTTGGGTGACCCAATATTTGGGTGCGTTGAGCACTCCCCAGCGCAGCGCGCGTCCGGCTTATATCGACGTTAAGGTAAAGTCGGTCAGGCAATTGCGTGGTCAGTTGCATCGCTTGCGTTGATTTTGATGCACAATGACAATACTTTTGCTGAATATGATATTTATGGAGTATTTTTAATGTCCGCATGAAATTATGCGGAGAATAGCTATTTTTTCGTCATACTCCAGATAGATGGTGTTTATCGCAACGCTTGCATAAAGAGTGCGGGGTCATCTTGACCTGGCAACAATGCATTCATTTTTCAAAAAAATATGGCAACAGTTAAACCCGGTGAACGTAAGCTCCAAATACTGCAGGCACTGGCGGCCATGCTGGAGCAGCCGAAAAGCGCAAAAATCACCACCGCCGCACTGGCCGGCCGACTGGATGTCTCGGAGGCGGCGCTGTACCGGCATTTTGCCAGCAAGGCTCAGATGTTCGAGGGCTTGATCGAGTTCATCGAGTCATCGGTGTTCGGCCTCATTAACCAGATCACCGAGCAGCAGGATGACGGGCTGTCACAGGTGCAGGCCATAACCGTGATGCTGTGCAACTTTGCCGAGCGCAATCCAGGCATGACGCGGGTGATGATAGGCGAGGCGCTGGTCAATGAAGATGTGCGTCTGCAGGCGCGCATGAACCAGTTCGTTGAGCGCATTGAACTGGCCCTCAAGCAGTCTTTGCGCATCGCCGTCACGCAGGGCCATGCAAAGGAAGCGGAAGTGTCGGCGCGCGCCGGCCTGATTGTCAATTTCGTCATCGGTGGTTGGCATCGTTTTGCCAAGACCGGTTTCCAGCAACTGCCTTCCGGTAGCCTACAAGGGCAAATCGCCTTGCTATTAATTTAAGGTGTGCAGGCCTCCGTGCCTGCATCGGTTGCAGGCACGGAGGCCTGCACTACCGGTCAACGCTGTGTTTTGCGTCGCGACAAAAAGGATAACTAATCTGGTTCAGTCGTCCTCGGCCGGTAAGTTTTTATTCTGCCGCAGGATCAATTCAAAATCGTTCGCAGGCACTGGACGGCTGAAGTAATAGCCCTGTATCTGGTCGCAATTGTTACGGCGCAAATAAGCCAACTGGGCTGCGGTTTCGACCCCTTCGGCGATCACATTCATCCTCAGACTGTGCGCTAGCGAAATAATCGATACTACGATTGCGGCATCGTCGGGGTCGATGGTGATGTCACGCACGAAAGATTGATCGATTTTCAGTACGTCGATCGGGAACCGTTTCAGATACGACAGGCTGGAGTAACCGGTGCCGAAGTCATCGATCGAGAGCTGCACCCCAAGCCCCTTGAGTTCACGCAGAATTCCGATTGCATGTTCGACATCGGTCATGACCAGGCTTTCAGTGAGTTCGATCTCCAAATATTGTGCTGCCAAGTCAGTCTGTTCTAGCACAGTAGCGACGGTTTTGACTATATCCCGCTGGGCGAACTGGATCGCTGAAAGGTTGACTGCGACCCGCAAGTACCCCAGCCCCGCTAATTGCCAGGCCCGGTTCTGGGCGCATGCGGTGTGCATCACCCAGGCGCCGATAGGCACGATCAGACCGGTTTCCTCGGCCAGCATGATGAAGCGGTCAGGTGCAATCATGCCCAGGGTCGGGTGCTGCCAGCGGATTAGTGCTTCCATGCCGACGATTTGCCCGCTGCTCAAGTCCACTTGTGGTTGGTAATGCAGCAAAAATTCGTTGCGCCCCAACGCATTATGTAGATCGCCTTCCAGACGTAATCTTTCCAGCGCTCGCGCATTCATGCTCGCCGCATACAATTGGATGTTGTTACGGCCGCCTTCCTTGGCGCGGTACATGGCGATATCCGCATGCTTTATCAGTATTTCGGGGTCGTCGCCATCGGTCGGATAGATGGCGATGCCGATACTGCATTTTTGCTGAAAATTATGTCCGTGAATCGACAGCGGCTGCGCGATCGTGTCCATTATTTGTTCAATTGCTGCTAGCGTCAGGTGGGCGTAGTTACGTTCCTGCAGCACCAGTACGAACTGGTCAGCGCTTAGGCGGGCCACGGTGTCCGATTCTTCTACGGCCGACTGGAGGCGGTTGCCAATGGCCTGGAGCAGCAGGTCGCCCGCTTTGTGCCCCAGGGTGTCGTTGACGAACTTGAAGCGGTCGAGGTCGACCGAGACCACCCAGACTGGATGCGCATGGCGTGCCCCATGGGCAACAGCCTGACTTAACCGGTCGTCGAGTAAATTGCGATTGGCCAGGCCAGTCAAAACATCGTGACCAGCCTGGAATTCCAGTTCAGCCTGGTAGCGCTTGTTGGCGGTAATGTCATAACTGGAAACCACGAAGTGATGTACTTGTTCGGTTTCATCCCTGACTGGCGCAAAGTAAATTTCAACCCATATCAGCGTGCCATCTTTGCGGTAATTCCGTACAACGGCATGGCCTTCACGCCGGTTTCGCACCGCTTCCTGGATATTCTTGATGTCATCCTGTTTCCGGTCACCACGAAACAGAAAGCGCAAATTCCGTCCGATCACTTCGGCTGCTGTATAGCCGGTCATGCGCTCAAAAGCCGGATTGACATATTCGATCGCATAGTCAGGCGCAGTTGCACTGGTGATGAGGATGGAGTTGGCGCTCGATTGCACCGCACTTTCCAGTATTTGCAATTGATGTTCGGTTTTTCCGCGAGCCGCGATATCATCGTTGAGCCGTTGGTTCGAAAGTTGTAATTCACCGGTGCGTTGGTTGACCAGCGACTGGATGCGCTTCGAACGCGACGACAACGCGTACACATAAGCCGCTGCCAGCACACTGAGTAGCGCGCTCATGATCAACGCGTACAGCGCATTATTGTTGGTTTTGTAAAATGGCTCAGGGGCGGCCGAGACAGTCATGTGCCAAGGGCTGCCGGCGACCTCAATTTGCATCGGGACCGTTGCCGGTTGATTATAAAAAAGCCAGTACGGCCATACACCGTCATGTGCCGACATGCCCTTGTTACCCTTGCGAAAAGCAAGATACTCGTCGTCGGGCGCGGCATTTGCATACACGCTGATGCTGATGTCAGCCGGGATCATTAGCTGTGTTTTGGCGAGAATCTGACCGATCAAATCTCTGGCGCGAAAGGCAACCGCTGTGCCCCCAATAAAGGCTTGCCGTCTTGACGCCACATCGTGCAGACTGGCGTTTTGCCGGTACACCGGCATTAATACCAGAAATCCGCGCTGGTCGCCTTTTTCCTGTACTAGTCGATACAGGCCAGTGGCTGCGGGTTGCCCGCTGTCAATGGCGTGCTGCATCGCTGTCGCTTGCCCGGGCTGAGAATTGGCATTGAATCCGAACGCCGCTTCATTGCCTTGCATCGGTTCAATATAATCCACCACCCGATAGTATGGCCTTGAGCGGGCAGTGATGCGGCCTTGACCATTCGCTTCCATTATCGCGAAATTCGGATAGCGTTTGCGCATGTCAGCTTCGAAGGCTGGGCGTTCATCGTCGGAAATGATGCGATTGAAGTCGAAATTCAAAACGTACGGATAACGCTCCAGCAGGGGGCGGGTAAAGATTTGGAATTGTTCCCGGCTCAAGGATGGGTTCGTCACGAAGAGTTGATTGATCGCGCGCAGCGCCATGATCGCGTTATCCAGCTCATTCTGGATGGTTTGCAAGTAAATTGCCGCGTTTTGCTTGAAGCTGGCTTCTACCTTGTCATTCTCCAGACGCCGGCTGCTAACAAACAATGCCGACGTGACAAGCAGGCCCGCCAGCAAGGTCAGCAGTGTGGGTATGAATGCAGAAAAATGTTTACGGTTAGACAAGCTGTGTACTCCATTTGTGGCATGCCACCTATAGACCCCCGACATCGGTCGCCGTAGGGTAATTCATTTGGTGAATTAGGGGATAAGTCTAAGCGCGCATTGTCACATTATCGCAACGCAGTATTTTTGCGCTATTCATCCTATTCATGGTAGCCAGTCGGGCCGCGTTCTGTGCAACAGTAGCGTCAGCCGGGAGTTGCAGAAAACGCCCTAGAATAAGTCCCTCGGCGTTGTTGCTAGCTTTTAATCCTTTACTCATTTGAAAGTCTGTTTTCCTGTGCCACATCTTCCTGATACAACTTCTGGTAATGCCGCCAACGGCGACGTTTTTGCCCTGCTCGATGATTGTGACGCCAGTGCCATTGATCCGCGCTCCCGGCTATACACGGCGTATGTTGATACGCTGCAATGTAGCGACTGCCGCGCATTCCCCTCTTTGCTCGCCCGGATGGAGCAAGCGTTGCAATGCGGGTTGCATGCAGTGGCCTTGTTTTCCTATGAACTGGGTCCTGAATTAATGGGAACGGCGCAGCATTCGGTAGATCAGTTTTTAGCGCAAATTCTGTTATTCAAAAGCTATCAGAAACTTTCCGCCGATCAAGTGCACGTATGGTTGGCAGCGCGAAGCAATGGTCAGTCGGACAGCAGACATAGCCATGCGTTCAGTGCCGGCATAGCAAATATCAAAGCTAACATTAGCGAAAACCAGTTTGCACAAGACATCGCCCAGATTCGCGCTTACATTGCGGCGGGTGACATCTACCAGGCCAATTACACTTATCGCTTACGCTTTGATGCTTTCGGCAACTTGTATGCCTTATATCTGCGTTTGCGCCAGCGTCAACCGGTACCCTATGGCGCCTTGATAGCGTTGCCGGGTGGCCGCGCTGTGCTGTCGTTTTCGCCAGAGCTATTTGTGCGGCACGAAAATGGCCGGTTGACAGCATGTCCTATGAAAGGGACCGCGCCAGCATCCGGTGATTCACAGCAGGATGCGGTAAACGCGCAAGCGCTTGCAACCGACCCCAAGAACAGGGCGGAAAACCTGATGATTGTTGATTTATTGCGCAATGATCTTGGGCGCATTGCGGCGCTAGGCTCGGTGGCTGTAGCGGAATTATTTGCGGTCAGCCGCTACAGTAGTGTGCTGCAGATGACATCGACCATTCGCGCTCAACTGCGCACAGATGTTACCTTGGAGCAGTTCTTCGCCGCGCTTTATCCTTGCGGCTCCATTACCGGCGCACCCAAGCGGCGCGCGATGCAGGTTATCCGTGAATTGGAGCCTGACCCGCGTGGTATCTACACCGGCAGCATCGGCTGGTTCGATCCGAATCCGAACAGTGCTATCCAAAAAATCGGTGATTTTTGTCTCTCCGTTCCGATACGTACCTTGGTCTTGCAAGCTCCGCTTTCAAGCGGTATCCGTAACGGCGAAATGGGTGTGGGCGCAGGTATCGTGCACGATAGCAAAGTTACTGACGAGTATGCCGAATGCCAGTTGAAAGCCCAATTTCTTACCGGTTTGCAGCATCCATTTACTTTGTTCGAAACATTGCATGCGACCCGTTCGGATGGTTATCGCCACCTTACGTTGCACTTGAAGCGTCTGTGCGCTTCCGCAGACTATTTCGGCTTTGCATATGCAGAAGGCAAGGTGCGTCGTGCATTGGAGGATGCTCTGAACAAGTTACCGTTTGATGGGGCGCATCGGGCCAGATTATCACTGGATCAGTCAGGACAGTGCGTGGTGCAAAGCGTGCCCTTGGCGCCGCTACCGGTGCAAGTCAAGGTGCTGATTAGCGCGCATCCTACTAATGCTGCAGATTTGTTTTTGCGTCACAAGACGACATTGAGAGCGGGCTACGATGCTGCTTGGCATGAGGCAGAGCTAAAAGGAGCGTTCGATACAATATTCACCAATACCGAGGGCGAATTAACCGAGGGCGGACGCAGCAACATTTTCCTGCAGATACAAGGACATTGGTACACTCCCCCGTTAGAATCCGGGGTTCTGCCTGGCGTCATGCGTGGCGTATTATTGGCCGCCCCAGAATGGGCTGCCAGTGAGCGCCGCATGACATTGGTGGATTTGCGCGCAGCCGAGCGCGTCGTAGTTTGCAATGCGCTGCGCGGTGCAGTGATGGCAGGTGTGGAGTGGCAGGATTAGCCTATTTGGTGGTTCAAGTAATTATTTTTTAGAAAAGCGCTTGCCAAGTTTTGGCAACGTTTGATATAGTGCGGCTCCTGTTGCGAGACGGGGGTAGTTGGGAGGAAAAGTGGTGTAGCAAGTTGACGCAAATTTACAAAACGCGG
>JABBOV010000017.1 GCA_012927625.1 Glaciimonas sp.
CATCCTGGAAACCGGTAACGATTCTTACCGCTTCAAGCAGCGCAAAAACCGCCCTCAGCAAACAGAAAAAGTGGAAAGTATTGGACGCTGACTAGTGGAAAGTATTGGACGCTGATTGACACGTCAGGCGCACCAGAAAGCGATAAATACGATCCTGATAACGCGCAACAAGCTCCGAAAACGCTTTGCCATCCCCATTTTGGGCCAGCGTCACGCATTGATGATCGTTGAGGTTGGAAAAGATTCGCATTGCACAGTTTAACGAATGGGCGCTAAAAAAGTTCCAGTCGCCGGGCTACGCAGTTCAATATTTGCAGGCCTGAAGCATGACCTGCATCTTATCGTTTTCATCGTGGGAAATTCTGGTAGTCCTTCTTTTGTCATTGGCTCTTGAAACGAGTCAGCGGGATACCAGCTACTGCGCTACAATGCAAGTTCTGTATTGGGGGCGACCTGGTTTCGACAGGGGTTGCAAAGCAGCGCAGGGCATACCGAGGACTGGTTACCTCGTAAATACATCCAGAAAAAACACAACTGCAAACGATAACTCGTACGCACTAGCCGCTTAATAACCGGTTAGCTCTACACCATCTCTTCCTTGGGGTGGGCTGGCAACAGCAGTAGAGTCATTCACAAGGAATCGCAATCGGTCGTGTCGCTTGGCCAGTTGTTAAATAATAGGCGACTCGTCTTTACGCAGCGTGTGCGTCCGCGTCGTACGGATTAAATCAAATGGCAGCACTAAGTATGTAGAACTGTCTGTAGAGTACTTCTGGACGCGGGTTCGATTCCCGCCGCCTCCACCATGAATACGCTAACCCGTTGATTCGTCAGCGGGTTTGTCGTTTCTGCCCGTCTGATCTGGCTTTGGAACCCCAACCAAGCACCCCAAGACGGAATAAAAATGGCATTCGAGCTACCATGCACACCTGCATCGGAGCCGGTCGGGAATATTGCACTTCAGAATTGCAATTCCAGCAGACCTGCGGCATCATTTCACTTCTAGCGAAATTTACCCCAGCCTTCAGACGCTCAGCGTCAGAGACGCAGCAAGTGCCGCCCAAACCTTTCGGTCAAAGAGTAACGACTGTGAGTTTAGTGGGCAATTTCTGACTGCACGCAAAGGGCTGCATCTGGCCATTCTTTGAAATAAAATTCGATATTCTTATTTTATAAAAATATTTGGTGAGCAACGGATTAAAAGTCCTTGCGCCTGTGGTTCGATTCCGCCGTGGGCCACTTAGGATGAAATTTACGAAATGCCAACTTTTACAGGTTGGCGTTTTTGTTTCTGAGGCAGGAATTCCTCGCGTCGGGCTTATTTCCGGTATCAGGTTGGGTGTCGAGCAACGCCGATCAAATGTCTATTTTGAAATCGACCGAATCGTCCAACGGTAAGCGTGACGTCAGCACTTGGCGTAGCCAGCACTGTACGTCAGAGTAGTCTCTACTATTTTTATAATGGGATGATTATCATCTGACTTGTACCGGAGCTTGCCGCACTGCAGCTCTGCGCCAGGCAGGCTTTGGCGTTACCACATCAAGTCGTCGGGGATCTGGAAGGCGGCATACGGATCGTCCACATCGATCTCGGCGCTGGTCTTGTTCACCCGCACGACCAGCGAGGCATCGCGCTCGGCGATCTTGTTGGCGATAACCCTGGGCACCAATTCGGTGGCGCCGCCCTGGCAGACGATCACCAGACGCCCCGCTATTAAATGCGACTGAACCGCAGCCGACACATACAGCCGTTCGACCTTCTTGTCGTAGGTAAAATTGTAGGCGATGTCGCCGATACCTTTGCTCTGACGATTCTTCTGCACCATCTGGGCAATTTGCGCCATGATCGCCTTTTGGTTGGCGGTCGCATCGCGCTGGGCATTGAGTTCGCGGGCCCGCTCGGCATTCTTGCGTTGCGTATCGAGTGCGGCCAAGCGCGCTTCATCGACACTGGGCGTGCCAGTTCGGCGCTCGACTTTCTTCTGCTTGCTCTTGTCCTGGTGGGCCAGTTTGACTTTGTTTTTGTCGACTAGGCCGGCTTTCAAAAACTGCTCTTGCAAAGATGCCATATGTGCTACTCCGTAAATAGGATCCGTTGGCCCAGGCAGCGGCTGCGTCCAGTGGAAAGTCGCTAGCATAGCAAAATGCCGACTCCGCTGACCTGCTCGCGGCCTTGCTGGTGGCGTCGGATGGTATGGGATGTGGCCTTGGTTTGCGTCGTGTGTGCCGTCAAGCTCAATTTGGTAACCGCTATCACACGGCGATCAATGGCGGCAGCACCCATCAATCTATTGAGGCTTTCCACATACACCTCCTTTGTGATCAAGGCCGCTTCGAAAAAGCAGCTATCTTCTTAGTTTGGTGTATCAGATTTCAATCGTTGTGCTGTGTCAATTTACATCCGCTGGTGACAGCAAATTCACAAGTCTCTGTGATTAGATGTGTGTACATGGGTGGGTTGCGATACGGGCAAGTTTTAAGCGTTTTTTAATTTCCCTTAAAATTACCAAACGCCTCTGCCAGCGATAATATCTTGCCGGTATCGGATGCGTCATATCCGGTAATCCCATTCACCACTTCACGGAAAGAGGCCGATTGCAGGATGCCGATGACTTGCTGGATTAACGGGTCATCCAATGCCGCAACCGGTAGCGCAAAAAAATATCGTTCGCGCACCAGCGGGATGAAATCCAGCCCAAAACGCTGCGCTGCCGTTTGTACGCCGAACCCCACCTCGGCCATGCCACTCGCGATGTAGGCGGCGATTGCGGAGTGCGTGAATTCGGCGCTTTCAAATCCATTGATGTCATTGGGCGAAATGGATTCCCCTGTCAGCATCAGTTCCAACAGCATTCGCGTGCCAGAACCGACCTGGCGATTCACGAAGCGCACGTCGTTTTTAGTCAAGTCATGCAGCCTACGAATGCCTTTCGGATTGCCGGGGGCCACGAACAACCCCTGACTACGTATTGCGAGATGAATCAGACAATGTGTTTTTGGATTGAGCCATTGGGCATAAAGCGCAACTGCAGGACGCTCAAAATCACCTAGAGGTACATGGAATCCGGCCAAATCACACTCTCTTCGAGATAATGCGGCCACAGCATCCGTGCTGTTCCGGTAGAGTAATTCGAACGGTAGTTTGGCGTCATTAAAGTCGTTCAAGAGAGCTGCTACCGCAAAACCATGACTCGCGTGAAGGCGTATCGTTTTGGACTGTCCCGTGGCCATCTTGTTTAATTCTCTTTCGAGTTCGGAGGACAAGCTTTCTAACATTGGCGATAAACGTGCCGTAATCCGGCGGTCAGCCCAGATCAACTTTTCCGCCAACGGCGTCAGACTTGTCCCGCGTCCACGGCCTTTGTCCATTAGCGCGTCGCCAAAGAGTTTTTCCACTTCGCGCAGCAAGCCCCACGCGTAGCGATACGACAGGCCGATCGTTCTGGCTGCCTGCGAGATTGATCCAGTTTTCTGTATCGACGTCAACAGATTAAGCAGTACAGACGTATCCAGCGGAGTGTCGGCATCATGGGTGATTTCCCAATGTGGGCTTATGGTGACTTTATACATTATGCAAAATTTAGCCTATTAATTAATTATTTTTTGACTGATAGCTTCGTAGAATATGGAATATAAGTGCAAATATATTATGTAATTTAAAGCATACTAAATCGAATTTTTTAAAATGTCTTACATTACCCCGGCACCAGCAGATTTGACAGGTGGGGCGTATGAATACGCAGATACCATTCGACATGAACACGGTTGAGGCCATTATCGCGCTGCACAAGGCACTGCCTGGCGCGGTACTGCCGGTTTTGCATGGAACACGGGAGCAAGTCGGCCATATCCCGTCGCATGCGGTGCCGCTGATCTATCACAGACTAGGTGCAAGCTAAGGTGGTGCACACGACGTTCCACTTCCCCGAATCTGGCACCAACGGGATCACGACCAACAATTCCGATTGGGCCACCAACCGTTCGGAATACAAGGTCACTGCGGCGCATCAGACGCCTTGCATTGCATCCCGCCATGAGCGCCAAAACGTCCAATTTATTTTCGTCCGACTCCTTTGGTCATTTTGTCGTAACGGTGGGTCAAATTGTCGCTTTTTTGGATGCGAAATTAGACTGAAATCGTTACAAATCATAGTGTTATATTGAATTCTACATCAGGCATGTTAATTGCTATTGTTATGTGAGCGACGCTAAGCTTGGCCTTGTTAGAGTTGTCTAACGTATGCTCAAAATGGACGTCGCAGCACATAGATGCTGTGATCATAATTAAATGTAAAGGAGATCAACATGCTCGAATTTTTCTCTCGGGACAAAAGCATTGCCGGTCCTGGTTTTAATCGATGGATGGTGCCACCGGCCGCATTGGCTGTTCACTTATGTATCGGCCAGGCTTACGCATTCAGCGTATTCAATGGCCCGCTATCCAAAGTAATTGGTATCAACAGTTCGGTGACGGAAGATTGGAAGCTCACAACGTTGGGTTGGATCTTCAGTCTTGCCATTGTCTTTCTTGGACTTTCTGCCGCTTTCGGCGGAAAGTGGCTGGAAAAGGTAGGACCTCGTCTCACAATGTTGGTCGCGGCCTGTTGTTTTGGAGGTGGTTTTCTGATTTCCGCTATCGGTGTTTCCTTGCACCAGATATGGTTGATCTACCTCGGCTATGGTGTGGTCGGCGGAATCGGTTTGGGACTGGGATATGTTTCGCCGGTGTCGACCTTGATCAAGTGGTTCCCAGACCGGCGCGGCATGGCGACAGGCATGGCCATTATGGGCTTTGGCGGTGGCGCCATGATTGGCGCACCACTGTCAGTGCTTCTGATGGATCACTTCAAGTCGGCCACCTCGGTCGGGGTGGCGGAAACCTTTGTCGTGATGGGCGTGTTGTACTTCATCTCGATGACCATCGGCGCAGTGACGATCCGTATTCCGTCACCCGACTGGAAACCTGCCGGATGGGTTGCACCTGTGGTCGAAAACAAAATGATCACCAAACACCAAGTTCATATCGACGATGCCATGAAAACACCACAGTTTTATTTGCTGTGGATTGTGCTGTGTTTGAACGTGACAGCAGGTATCGGTGTGCTCGGCCAGGCATCGCTAATGATTCAGGAAACCTTTAAAGGCACCGTAACTGTTGCTGCCGCAGCCGGCTTCGTCGGGCTGCTGAGTGTATTCAATATGGGGGGACGTCTCTTCTGGTCATCGGCGTCGGACTACCTGGGACGGAAGAACACCTATTTTGTTTTCTTTATCTTGGGTGCGATCCTCTACACCAGCGTTCCTTATGTAGGTCAGATCGGCAGCGTAGCCATGTTCGTTATGCTGTATGCGGTCATCATCAGCATGTACGGCGGCAGCTTCGCCACTGCTCCGGCCTATCTCGCAGATCTGTATGGTATCAAATACGTTGGTGCCATCCACGGGCGTTTGCTCACTGCATGGTCAACGGCAGGTGTATTGGGGCCGGTGCTAGTAAATTACATCCGCGAATATCAGATCAGTCACGGTGTTGCCAGAGGCGACGCCTATACGGTAACCATGTACATCATGGCTGGCCTGCTCCTCGTTGGATTTATCTGTAACCTGATGATCAAGCCCGTGCATGAAAAACATAACATGGCAAACGAGGCAAACCGGCCTGCAAATATGCCAGTAGCCGCAGGCAATGCGTAGCCTCAACTTGTTGCCGAACATTGAGCCTCATGTTGATAACGTTCAAGGAGAATAATTATGAAATCAAGTCAACCACCTTCTTCTAATGGTAATCGGACGAACCCGTTCATAGTTGTCCTGTTTTGGCTGTATGTCGGCATTCCGCTTGCCTGGGGTATATCGTCAACCTTGCAGAAAGCAATGGCACTTTTCCACTAGCCGATACAGCACTTTGCGTCTGCATCGCGCAAAGTAAGTTTGGAAACCGTAAAGCGAGAGGCTGATCAAGCTCTCGCTTTTTTTATGCGCCGGGTCGGGCAGTGCATATCGAAGTCCCGTGCGTAAGACGTTCAAAATGCGGGTGGACAAATTCCGGTGTATAAGAATAACCAAGCATTTTTTTGAACATCCTGCATAAAGATTCGACATGAGCGCTGCAAACCACGTCAGTTCTGAGACAGATGAACCCTTCGTTGAGGCGTTCGGTGGCTGGCAGGAACGCTCCATCCTGGTGGTGGATGACGAGCCTGGTATGCGCAGCTTTCTCCAGCGCACGCTGGTTAGCCGCTGTAGCCGGGTGGAAACTGCCGAGTCGGCAGAAGAGGCCAGCGTGCTGCTGGGACAGCGACCCTTCGATTTGATCATTCTCGATAATTCACTGCCCGGTAAGTCCGGCGTGGCGTGGCTACAAGAAATGCGCGAACTCGGTCTTCACAATGACGTAGTCTTGATCACGGCCTTTGCCGATCTTGAAACAGCGATTTGTGCTTTGCGTGCCGGTGCCGCGGATTTTCTGCTAAAGCCGTTTCGCATCAACCAGATTTTGAGTGCTATCGGACGCTGCTTTGATCGTACGCATTTGCGTCGCGAAAATTTCATCCTACGACGCGAGCTGGATTGCCACGTAGATCTCGCTGGGATTGACGGCCTGGTCGGCAATTCTGCAGCGTTGCAACCCATCCATGATGCGATCAAACGCTTGGCTGCGGTGCCGAGCACGGTGCTCATTACTGGTGAATCGGGTACCGGCAAGGAGATCGCCGCACGCGCCATGCATTATTTGAGTAAACGCTCTAAAAACAATTTTGTCCCGGTGAATTGCGGGGCTGTTGCGCCAGAAATTATCGAAAGTGAGTTATTCGGGCATGTCAAGGGTGCGTTCAGCGGCGCGGCATCATCTCGCGAGGGCCTGTTTTTTTATGCCCAAGGCGGCACGTTGTTTCTGGATGAGGTGGGTGAGTTGCCGCTGGCGATGCAGGTCAAGCTGTTGCGGGTACTGGAAGAGAAGAAAATTCGTCCGGTAGGCGCTGAACGTGAAATCCCGGTCGATGTGCGTGTGATTGCGGCAACCAACCGTAATGTTGAAGAAGCAGTGGCACA
This sequence comes from Glaciimonas sp., assembly GCA_012927625.1. Taxonomy (GTDB): domain Bacteria; phylum Pseudomonadota; class Gammaproteobacteria; order Burkholderiales; family Burkholderiaceae_D; genus AVCC01. The sequence goes on from JABBOV010000017.1 coordinate 7,054, forward strand.
AGGCCGCCTTCGCGAGGACCTGTATTACCGGCTTAATGTTGTTCAAGTCCATATGCCGTCGCTACGCGAGCGTATCGAGGACATTCCTGCGTTAGCCAGTAATTTTGTGCGGCAGTTGTCTCAACAGTTGGGCGTGCCACCGCAAGAACTCGATAGCGCACTGCTGGCATCAATGTCGTCCTATTCGTGGCCGGGTAATGTGCGAGAACTGCGCAACCTGATTGAGCGCTGGCTGATATTGGGTAGCATTCCCAACGTTGGTTTTGGTAGCAAGCCAGCGCCGGTACTTTCTGGCAGCGATGTGACGCTTGATGCAATTGAGAAGCAGCATATTCTGAAAATCCTGACCGAGGCCGGTGGCAATAAAACCGAGGCTGCCCGTCGCCTGGACATTGCCCGCAAGACGCTTGAGCGCAAATGCACCGCGTGGGGCATATAGGAATTGGCTGCTGCGCGTCGATTTTTTCAGTACCTGCACACTTTGCGTTTCGTGGGGAATGCTTCGGTCAGGACCAAGCTGCTGCTCGTTGCGCTGGTTCCGTTTCTAAGCGTTCTGCCGATCCTCTTTTTTCTGATCTTCTACTGGGGCGTTGCCTACTACGACAGGCTGCTTACCTTCAAAGTCAGTAGCGACCTTGTAGTCGCGCATGAGTATTTCATCCGCGTCAGAGATCGGGTCGGGCTCGATGTCTCCAGTCTGGGCAACTCCTACATTTTTGTAACGACAGCCAGGAGCGGCAACAACGCAAGCCTGCAACGTTTACTTTCTGAAAGACAAAAAGCTCTGGGCCTTGACTTCCTGAATTTTCTGGACACAAACGGTCATATTCAGGCTTCGTCGAACCTCAAAAAAAATACGCCTTTAGATAGCGGTGAAAACAATGCACATTGGCCGGTTGTGCGCGCATCATTGCTAGGCCTGAAGACGACCGAAATTGACATTTATTCGGAAGCGCAATTGAGCCAGATCGATGAACGCGTTGCCCTGCAAGCGCATCTCGAGTTGGTTGGGACATCGAATGCCGCACCCACGAAAAAAACGGCCGAGACCAGCGGCATGGTGATTCACACTGCAACGCCAGTGCTTGATGCCAACGGCAAGCTGTTGGGTGTACTGGAAGGCGGCATGCTGCTTAATCGCAACCTGACTTTTGTCGACACCATCAACAATCTCGTATACGCCGATGGATCGCTGCCCGTAGGCAGCTCAGGGACGGCTACATTGTTTATTGATGACGTGCGTATCGCCACCAACGTGCGCCTGTTCGGCAATCGGCGCGCGCTGGGTACGCGGGCTTCGCAGGTTGTGCGCAATCACGTGCTCAATGACGGCAAGACCTGGCTTGATCGCGCTTTTGTCGTGGATGACTGGTATATCTCTGCCTACGAACCGATCAGCGACAGCTTTGGCAAACGCGTCGGCATGTTGTATGTCGGCTATCTGGAAGCACCATTTCGACAGGCGAAAGAAACCGCGATTGCACTTCTCGCCGCGCTATTCGCACTGATCTGCGCGGCTGGCGTGTATTTTTCGTTACACGTTGCACGCAACATCTACGGCCCGCTAGCGAGCATGAACCGGACAATGACAGCGGTTGAGCAGGGCGATATGGATGCCCGTACCGGCAGCGTGCAGACCCGTGACGAGTTGGGAAGCCTGTCGCGTCATCTCGACGAGTTGCTGGATACCGTACAAAAGCAAAACGAGGAGCTCAAGGACTGGGGCCATCAACTTGATCGCAAGGTTATCGCGCGCACCATCGAATTGGAGAAGACCAATAAATTGCTGGTGCAAGCCCAGCGTCAGCTTGTGCTGGCCGAAAAGCTGGCTGCCATTGGTGAAATTACCGCTGGAGTCGCGCATGAAATCAATAACCCGATGGCGGTTCTGCAAGGCAATCTGGATGTGCTGCGCGATACGCTTGGAGCCGCGGTCAAACCGGTTCAAGGTGAACTGCAATTAATGGATCAGCAAATCCACCGCATCAATACCATCGTCAACAAACTACTACAGTTCGCCAGCCCAGGTGAGTTCGCCGGATATGTCGAAGCCATTGCGGTCGACGAGGTGGTGGCGGATTCGCTGGTGCTGGTGCGGCATTTGCTGAAGCAAAACAATATTCAGGTGACGCACAATAGACACGCAACCATCGCCGTGCCGATTAATAGAGGTGAGTTGCAACAGGTCTTGATCAACCTTTGTACAAATGCCATTCACTCGATGAAGGATGGCGGCAAGCTAACCATAGCGACGCAGGATTGGGCCGATGAGAACGGCGTGCGCGGTGTTGCCATCAATGTTGCTGATACCGGCGCGGGTATCAGAAAAGAATATCTTGCACGCGTCTTTGATGCCTTCTTTACCACCAAGCATCAGGGTGGTACTGGACTGGGTTTATCGATCAGCTATACGCTGGTTGCGCGCTATGGCGGGAACATTACTGTGAAAAGCCAGGAAGATGTCGGCACCGAGTTCACGGTGAGGTTGTTGGCATGAATATGCAAGCACCTGTTGATCGATGATTTTTCGCGTGGGTTGAGCGGGCTTGTCTTTGACTTTCCGTTCAGCGCTTGGGAGGAAACCGCCGCGATGCGGTTTATGTCCGTGTCAAGGTTAAATCCACTGGTTTTAGCCGCGTCAGCCATATCAACTTTCGCGCCAATGGCGTCATAATTATCCCGCGCCCGCGACACTTAACCATCAACGTATCGCCCAAAAAATTTTCACTTCGTGCTGTAAGCCCACGCGTAACGATAGAACAGGCCGACCGCTCGAACTGCCCGCGGGATTGATCCAGTCTGCTGTATCGGCGTAAGTAACCCAAGCAAAACTACGATATCCAGTGGCAACATTGGATCGCAAGTGATTCCCATATATGGGTTAATTTTAACTTTGTTAATTAGGCTAAAAATAGCCTATTTTTGAATTGTTATTGTGATGTTAGTCTCCTTATTAATAATAATAAAGAGATATAAATATGTAATAAAAAACATATTTTATTTTTAATGCACATATTTTTTACTCGGGTAAGAACTGGTTCAGGACGTCGTGAGTAGGTATTTTTATCACCTCCTATGCTCCATTCTCATAGCCTGTTAAGGATTATGTACATCATTGACTGAGCTAATGTTATTGAGTAAGGGTGCACATGGCGCCCTTCAACTGATGCATTGTTTAACGTCATGTTTTTGCCAAAATTTCAATGGAAATATCTTGTTTGATCATGTCATTCATACTTTATTGAATTTTTTTGAAAAAATTGACACAAAAATAAATATCCCAAGTCCTGGTTAATCCTGGTTAAGCGAGTTAGGAACAACAATGAACCACGCCTTCATCCCGATTGCAATCCAAGGCGCTTCAAAGCAGCGCAAGCGCCAGGCGCCGAAAGGGCGTCGCGTCGACCCTGCTGCGCTGGCCGAAGTGCAGGCACTGGTAGGAGCGGCGTCGCGCCAGCCCGATCTGCTGATTGAGCACCTGCACAAGATTCAAGACCGCTACGGCTGCTTATCGGCTGCACATTTGGCGGCGCTGGCACAGGAAATGCGTCTGGCACAAACCGAGGTGTATGAAGTTGCCACCTTTTACCACCATTTTGATGTAGTCAAGGAAGGCGAAGCCGCGCCCGCACCGCTGACCGTGCGCGTGTGCGACGGTCTGTCCTGCGAGATGGCAGGGGCACGTGATCTACTGGCACGGCTGCCACAAATACTCGGCACAGAAGTGCGTGTGATCGCCGCACCATGCGTTGGTCGCTGCGAGCAGGCACCCGTCGCCGTGGTCGGACAAAACCCGGTTCCCCATGCCAACTGTGAAACGATTGCCGCGAGGGTAAACGCGGGCGCGGTCAAACACACCACGGAGGACTTTACCGACTACGTCCGCTATCAGGCTGAGGGCGGCTACACGCTGCTAAAAGAGTGCATCGGCGGCAACCGCGACGTCGAAATCGTCATCAAGACAATGGAAGACTCGGGTTTGCGCGGACTCGGCGGCGCCGGCTTTCCGGCCGGGCGCAAATGGCGCATCGTCCGTGCCGAAGCCGGCCCACGTCTGATGGCGATCAATGTGGACGAAGGTGAAGCAGGCACTTTCAAGGATCGGGTCTACCTTGAGCGCGACCCGCATCGCTTTCTGGAAGGCCTGCTGATTGCCGCCTGGGCGGTTGGCATCGAATCGGTTTATGTCTATCTGCGTGACGAATACCACGGTTGCCGCGCCATGCTGGAAGCAGAGTTGGCCAAGCTGCGCACCAACCCGCCAGCTCCCGGTATGCCGCAGATTGTTTTGCGGCGCGGCGCCGGTGCTTACATCTGCGGAGAAGAATCGGCGATGATCGAATCGATCGAAGGCAAACGCGGCCTGCCGCGGTTGCGTCCACCGTACGTGGCGCAAGTTGGCTTGTTTGGTCGCCCGACCCTGGTACACAACTTTGAAACGCTGTATTGGGTGCGTGACATTTTAGAAAAAGGTAATGTCTGGTTCGCCTCACAAGGCAGAAATGGCCGCACAGGATTTCGTTCATTTTCTGTTTCCGGTCGCGTCAAAGAACCGGGAGTTAAGCTCGCTCCGGCCGGCATCACAATCTCCGAATTAATCGATGAGTACTGCGGCGGCATGCAGGACGGCCACCAGTTTTACGCTTACCTGCCTGGCGGCGCGTCGGGTGGCATCCTGCCGGCGACGATGAATGACATCCCGCTCGATTTCGACACTTTGCAGCCGTATGGCTGCTTCATCGGATCGGCCGCAGTGGTCGTGCTGTCGGATCAGGATACGGCGGTCGGCGCGGCGCGCAACCTGATGCAGTTTTTCAGGAACGAGTCGTGCGGTCAATGCACGCCGTGCCGGGTCGGAACCGCCAAAGCGGCCAGCCTGATCGAACGTCCGAAATGGGATATCGCTTTGTTGGCGGATCTGTTGAATGTGATGCGGGATGCCTCGATTTGCGGTTTGGGTCAGGCCGCACCGAATCCGGTAGATTGCGTCATCAAATATTTCCCGCATGAACTGGCCTGATAATTTCGCCTAAAAGCACAGAGAAAACTATCATGAACGCAATTACCAGAAATGAAATGATGCAATTTGATGTCCCCGACTTCACCTTCAATCTCAATGGCCGCGAAGTGCAAGGTAGGGCGACAGAAACCCTGATCCAGATTGCCAAGCGGGAAGGAATCGAGATACCGCACCTGTGCTACATGGAAGGCCTGGAAGCGGTGGGTAATTGCCGCTCCTGCATGGTCGAGATCAACGGTGAACGGGTATTGGCGCCATCTTGCTGCCGCGCTCCAACACCGGGGATGACGGTCGTCACCGACAGCGCGCGCGCCCTGGCCTCGCAGAAAATGGTGCTGGAACTGCTGTTGTCCGACATGCCTGAAACCATCTACACGCGCCACAATGAAGTCGATCAGTGGGCTCAAAAACTATCCGTCGGCAAGCCCCGTTTCGAAGCTCGTCAACAGATCAGGCAGGATGCATCGCACCCCGGCATCACGGTCAATCTGGACGCCTGTATTCAGTGCACTCGCTGCCTGCGCGCTTGCCGCGATGAACAGGTCAATGATGTGATCGGTCTGGCTTTCCGCGGCGATCAGGCGAAAATCGTGTTCGACATGGACGATCCGATGGGGGCCTCCACCTGCGTGGCCTGCGGCGAATGCGTACAGGCTTGCCCGACCGGCGCCTTAATGCCGGCGCGCGAGGTCGCGCTCACCGTGCCGGACAAGAAAGTCGATTCAGTGTGCCCGTATTGCGGCGTCGGCTGTCAATTGACCTACAACATCAAGGACAACCAGATTCTCTATGTGGAAGGGCGTGATGGCCCGGCCAACCACAAGCGGCTGTGCGTAAAAGGGCGTTACGGCTTCGATTATGCGCATCATCCGCAGCGACTGACCAAACCGCTGATCCGGCGCGCCGATGCGCCTAAACGTGGTGATTTCACGATGGATCCCGACCGGTTGATGGAGGTGTTCCGCGAGGCTAGTTGGGAAGAGGCGCTGGCGTTTGCCGGTGGAAAGTTGAAGCAGATTCGCGACGCGCACGGCAAAAAATCGCTGGCCGGCTTCGGTTGCGCCAAGGGGAGCAACGAAGAAGCGTACTTGTTCCAGAAACTGGTTCGGATCGGCTTCGGCAGCAACAATGTCGACCATTGCACCCGTTTGTGTCATGCCTCATCGGTGGTTGCGCTGTTGGAAGGCGTTGGCTCCGGTGGCGTCTCGAATCCGGTGATGGATGTGATGAAAGCGGAAGTCGTCATCGTCATCGGTGCCAATCCGGCCCAGAATCACCCGGTTGGCGCGACCTGGATCAAAAACGCCGTGAAGAACGGCACCAAGCTCGTGATGTGCGACCCGCGCCGTTCGGACTTGACACGCCTTGCGCACCGCTTCCTGCAGTTCAAGCCGGATACTGACGTTGCGATGCTCAATGCGATGATGCACGTGATCGTGCATGAGAACCTGGTCGATCAGGAATTCATCGACAGCCGCACCATCGGCTATGAAGAGTTGCGAAAGAACGTCGAGGGCTACAGCCCCGAACTGATGGCGCCAATCTGCGGTATCGACGCCGACACCATCAAGTATGTCGCACGGCTATACGCCAGTTCCAAGGCTTCCATGATCCTGTGGGGCATGGGCGTGTCGCAGCATATTCATGGCACCGACAATGCCCGTTGCCTGATCGCGCTATGCCTGATGACCGGGCAGATTGGCCGGCCTGGCACCGGTTTGCATCCTCTGCGCGGACAGAATAATGTGCAAGGGGCCTCCGATGCCGGTTTGATCCCGATGATGTATCCAGATTATCAGCGCGTGACCGATCCGCAGGTGCAGGCCCGCTTTGCCAAGGCCTGGAACTTGCCGCCCGGTACGCTGGACGACCAACCAGGCCTAACCGTGGTGGAGGTGCTACATTCGATTAAAAAAGGGGAGGTTCGCGGCATGTACATCATGGGTGAGAACCCCGCCATGTCGGACCCCGATGTCACCCATGCGCGCGAAGCACTGGCTTCACTACAGCACCTGGTGGTGCAGGATATTTTCCTGACCGAAACCGCCTACCTGGCCGACGTGATCCTGCCCGCCACAGCCTTCCCCGAAAAGACCGGTACCTTCACCAATACCGACCGGCTGGTGCAAATGGGGCGTCAGGCCATCGATCCGCCGGGCGATGCAAGACAGGATTTGTGGATCATTCAGCAAATGGCAGCGCAGTTTGGGCTGGATTGGCACGAGCACGTGTCGCAAGTGTTTGACGAGATGCGGCACACGATGCCCAGCATCGCCGGCATCACCTGGGACCGGTTGGAGCGCGAGGGTGCAGTTACATACCCCTGCCTCAAGGAAGGCGACCCCGGCTTGTCGATTGACTTTGTCGATCGGTTCCCGACCGAAACAGGACGTGCGCGCTTTGTGCCAGCCGACATCATTCCCGCAAACGAGCGCCCGGATAGCGAGTATCCGATGGTGTTGATCACAGGGCGTCAGCTTGAGCACTGGCACACTGGCAGCATGACGCGCCGCGCTACGGTTCTGGATGCACTTGAGCCGGATCCGGTGGCCCTGGTACATCCACTCGATCTGAATGCAATGGGTGGTAAGCCAGGTGATCTGGTTACGATCGAGTCCAGGCGCGGTACTGTGACCCTGTATGCGCGGGCTGATGAGAGTTCGCCGCGCGGTGCGGTGTTCGTGCCGTTCTGCTATTACGAAGCGGCCATCAACGAGCTGACCAATGCCGCGCTGGATCCCTTTGCCAAAATTCCAGAGTTCAAATATTGTGCAATTCGCGTTTCATTGGGCGGCACGCCACCGGTGCAGGTTAGCTACGGCGGTGGACAGGCACTGGACAAAAAAGTAATGCAAAGCATCGTATGAAAATTCGGCCGCTCTTATCCAGCGCCGCTGCAGAGTTAATGCACGATGTCGAAGTGATGGATGAGCACGGCCGATTAAAAACGATTGCGATTCCGGCTGAACGGCCCTTGACGATGTACGTCGATAAGCGCGAACTGGTGACCTTGATGACGCTGGGCGGCGCGCCTGAAGCGCTGACGCTGGGCTATCTGCGCAATCAGCGGCTGGTTAAATCGATTGAAGATATCGCTTCAGTGCAAGTCGATTGGGAAGTGGATGCGGTCGCCGTGACAACCCGTCACGGCATTGCCGATATTGAAGAGCGCACTTCCAGGAAGGTGGTCACTACCGGCTGCGGTCAGGGGTCGGTGTTTGGTGGCCTGATGGATGAAGTCGATTCGATCGTGCTGTCGCCTGATGCGCGTTTGAAGCAATCAGTCGTGCATAAAATCGTCGACACGATACGTACTCAACAATCGACTTACAAACAGACCGGCTCGGTTCATGGCTGCGCCTTGTTTGCCGCCGATGGCGAGCTGGTTTATTTTATTGAAGACGTGGGCCGCCACAACGCGGTGGACGCGATTGCCGGCAAGATGTGGCTTGACGCGATAAGCGGAGAGGACAAAATTTTCTACTCCACTGGCCGTCTGACCTCCGAAATGGTGATCAAGGGCGGGCAGATGGGCATTCCGTTCCTGCTGTCTCGCTCGGGTACCACGCAGATGGGTCACATGGTGGCAGAGCGAATGGGCATGTCGCTACTGACGCGCTGCAGCGGCACGCATTTCCTGCTGCTGACCGGCAAGGAACGGCTACTGTTCGAGCCGCAGTTGCTCGGGACCATGTTTCGAAATGTGGAGCTGCTTGGGCACTGAATTTCGTTGGCTGTTACCGCAAGCCTTCAAACATGATGACATTGAAAGCGATGCGCTTGCATCGCGCATTTTCCGGTGAGCACGCCGATACTGTCTGTTCATGGTTTGCAGAAGCGCTTTCGCGAGCGGCTTTTGGTCAATATCGAATCGCTGGTGATCGATCTTGTGGGTGTTTACATATTTACAGGCATCAATTGCGTCGGCAAGAACACCTCGCTGAAAGTTTCGGCCGGGTTGAAAACTGCGCAGATCGTGAAAGATTTTTTTCGGCAATCCAGCCAGACTTTTTCTTCACACAGATGCGATGTGCAACAACATCGTTTATGTGCATCAGCTTCCCGTGATGTTTTCCATCAACATTGTTAGGAAATTGCATACGGACAGAGGTTCTGTCGCATTAACTAAAAAATTCAAAAATTGACTACAAATTGAATACAATAAGCTGTGTCTATAGACGATAATTGTCTCGCATATCTTATGTCGTAAAGATCAAAAAAATTAATGCGACAGAACCAATAAATATTAGTCGGCAAAGAGCCGCAATTCCAGCAACGATAGATATCAGCATGACGCCGGACTTTTCGGGCGTGTGCATTCCACCTTTGAGACAAGCCATGCCACTCCTTCGCCACCCCTTTTGCCACCCCTTGCGCCTGACCCTGATTGCGGTCATTGTCGCCTCTTTTACACCTGCAGTGGTCTAATTTGCCCGGACACCTCAATAGGTGGAAAATCCACCACATGATGGCAAAGCAGCGCAAGAAATTCGACACCAGCCTGAAGCTTGAAGTTGTTCGCATGATCAAAGAACAGGGGCTGAGCGTCCAGAACGTCAGTGAAAACATGGGCATCGGCCCAACAGCAATTCGGTGCTGGGTGACGCAGTATGGCGCAGAGCAGAGTGGCCAGCCCGGGATTGGCATGCCACTCACCGTCGAGCAGCAACGCATCCGACAATTGAAGATCGAAAATCGCCAGCTTCGCCAGGATGTCGCTATCTTAAAAAAGGCATCGGCCTTCTTTGCCCGCGAACTGAAATGAGCGGCGGTTTCAACGTCCAAGTGCAACGAGGCCAAGCTTATCGGCCCAGAATGCTTTAAAGTCAAAAGTGTCTAAAGGAAGGAACGACTCGGCTGGGCATTTCCAGCCTAGTGACTTTCAGGTTAGTGTCCGAATCGAATTGCTAATCGACCGTGCACATTCCAACACCAAAGGTCCAATTTTATTTTCGGCCTCTTCAAGCGTCCAGCGACTGGTCGGCGCGACCACATGGACTGCCGCGACGGCTGCGCCCCGACTACTGATGATCGGCGCAGCAATCGTCAAATCGCCCAAAAACAACTCTTCATTGTTATACGCATAGCCTTTTTCACGCGCCACTGCCAGCACCGACATAATTTCTTCGATATCTGTTTTGGTATGCTGGGTGCGCATAGTTAACTGGCTGGAAAGCAACAAGGCCCGGGCCTCTGCTTCGGCCAGCCTGCTCAGATAGGCGCGCCCAGATGCCGTGCAATACATCGGAATACGGCTACCGATGGGCATGTGGATCGGAATGAATTTGTGGCTGACAAAACGTGCTACGTAAACCATTTCCAGTGCATACGGTTCAGTCAGATTGGTGGTTTCGCCGGTGGTATTGGTCAATTCCGCCAGGAATGGATTAGCGACATCGACCAGCGTATCGGCTTCCAGATAGTTATAGCCGACCTCCATCACTTTGGGCGTCAGTTGATAACGTCGCGTTTTCGGATGCTTCTTCACATATCCCAGCGTCTCCAGTGTGTAGATCATGCGCTGGGCTGAACTTTTCGTGATGGCGGTGGCTTCGGCCACATCTGCCAGCGTCATCGTGCGCCGTTGCGCATTAAAGGCGCGCAAGACAGCCAAACCCTTCTCCAACGATTGATTGAACAATAAGTCGGAAACTGCACGCGGGGGGGTGTCAATCATGGATACCTCACTCTTGGAATGGCATTTATTATACGTAAATATCGAATATCGATACATAAATATCTGTTGACGATATTCATAAATTGAATATACTCAATTCAGCGGCTTTATTTGATATCCCAGTTTGTAATCGTTCAAATCCGATTCGACATGAAATATTGACAATTCCGTGTATCAGGGAATGAAAGACGACGATCATTCCGCCGCATTTTCAGCAAGCGAAATCCGACTTGACCTTAACTTGGTTTTTACACAGATGGGAAATATATGAAACAGCTGATCCAACGTTTTACCAAAGCAATCGTTCTGCTGCTTGCCACAAGTGCGGCATCGGTTTGCCTGGCGCAAACTGCGTTTACCGTGGGAGCAACTTCCACCGGAGTTCCATTTACCTTCCTCGACATCAAGACCAACAAGCTGCAGGGGATGATGGTCGATACCGTTGCCGCCATCGGCAAAAATGCTGGCTTTAACATCAATATCCAGCAAACGCCGTTCTCCGCACTGATTCCGTCGCTGACATCCAACAAGATCGACATCATCGCGGCCGCGATGCTGAAGACGGAAGCACGCGCGCAAATCGTCGATTTCAGCGACTCCGTGTATTCATATGGAGAAGGCTTGTTCGTCAATTCGGAAGACAAGCGTGCCTACAAAACGCTGGACGATCTGAAAGGTGAAATTGTCGGCGCCCAGGTTGGGACGATATACATCGATGCCCTCAACAAGAAAGGCGGCTTCAAGGAAGTCCGTGTCTATGACTCAGTCGGCGACATGATGCGCGACGTTGCGCTGGGTCGCATCAAGGCTGGATTTGGCGATCGGCCAATCGTCGCCTACCAACTGGCACAAGGCGCCAATCCGCAAGTACGTCTGGTCAAAGAATATAAATCCACGCTGGTCGGCGACGTTTGCCTGGTGGTGCGTAAGGGCGACCAGAAATTAATCGAACGTCTGAACAAGGCCATCGCCACTACTAAGGCGGACGGCACGCTCGCCAAGATCGCGCAGCAGTGGAATTTAAACTAAAAATAATCACGCCCTGCTGGCGCATAACTTTGCGCCAGCAGCGCTGCCGTTATCTTCATTGTTGAGAAGCACGCCATGTTTATCCAAAACGCAATTGACTTCCTGCCGATCCTGCTGCGCGGTGCACTGGTTACGGTGGAAGTCACCATTTACGCGCTGATCCTGAGCACCGTAGTCGGCCTGATCCTGGGCCTGATGAAGGTATCGCATCTGCGCCCGCTGTCGGTATTCGCGGCTAGCGTGATTAACATCATTCGTGGCTTGCCGATCATCGTTCAACTGTTTTACATTTATTTTGTGCTGCCGGAATTAGGCATACAACTGAGCGCATTTCAGGCCGGCGTGATCGGTCTCGGCATCGCCTATTCGGCGTATCAGGCGGAAAATTTTCGCGCCGGGATTGAAGCGGTCGATCCCGGACAGATCGAAGCCGCCCAATCGATTGGTATGCGCATGCCCATGATCATGCGGCGTGTGGTGCTGCCGCAGGCTTTCCGCATTGCGCTACCGCCCTACGGCAACACGCTGGTAATGATGTTGAAAGACTCATCGCTAGTGTCCACCATTACGGTGCTGGAAATGACCCGTGCCGGTCAAATGATCGCATCGTCCACGTTCCAGAATATGACCGTATACACGATGGTCGCGCTGCTGTATCTGCTGTTGAGCTTGCCGCTGGTGTTTCTCACCCGCCGTCTGGAACTACGCTTCGGCCAAGGGAAAAGAAAATGATAGAAGTCAGACAAATCCACAAGCGCTTCGGCCAACAGGAAGTACTTAAGGGCGTCTCGCTGCAAGTCGCCGCAGGAGAAGTGGTGTGCCTAATCGGGCCGTCCGGCTCTGGCAAGTCCACCGTCCTGCGCTGCATTAACGGCCTGGAAACTTATGAAGCCGGCGAAATCCTGATCGAAGGCGAACGGGTTGATAGCAAGTCGGCCACCATCCATCAGCTACGCACCCACGTCGGTATGGTGTTTCAACGCTTTAACTTATTCCCGCATCGCAACGTGCTGGAAAACGTGATGGAAGGTCCGATCTACGTCAACAAGGTCGATCCTGCAACGGGTAGAAAAGAAGCCCTGACATTGCTCGAAAAAGTCGGTTTGGCAGAGCGCTGGGAAGCTTATCCGAACCAACTCTCAGGCGGTCAGCAACAACGCGTAGCGATTGCCCGCGCCCTAGCCATGAAGCCGAGGGCGATCCTGTTCGACGAACCGACATCGGCACTGGATCCCGAACTGGTGGGCGAAGTGCTGGCCGTCATGCGCACCCTGGCCAACGACGGCATGACCATGATCGTGGTCACACATGAAATGGGATTTGCACGCGACGTCGCCGACCGCGTCTGCTTTTTGCATAGCGGCATCATCATCGAGGAAGGTCCGGCCAAACAGGTATTGGGTGCCCCGCAACATGCGCGCACCCAGGATTTCCTGCGTCGCGTACTAGGTCAATAGGCATAGGACCAGGGTGCATAAATAACGAAAATGCGTAACGAAAATGCGTGATGAAAAATACGATATGAAAAAAATTTCAGCAGGGCAAGCACATCCGTCCTCCCTGTGGGCCGCAACCGCGACACCGCCATCGGCCACACCACCACTATGCGAATCGCGTACAGCGGATGTCGTCATTATCGGCGGCGGCTTCACCGGGCTTTCCACCGCGCTGCATCTGGCTGAAGCCGGAGCCAGCGTCTGCGTACTTGAAGCCTCGGAACCCGGTTGGGGCGCATCCGGCCGCAACGGCGGGCAAGTCATTCCTGGCTTGAAATATGACCCCGACGAATTGAACCTCAAGTTCGGCCATAAAAAAGGTGAACTGCTGATCGACACCATCGGCAAGGCCGCCGACACGGTGTTCAATCTGATCGATAAATACCACATAGAATGCGACGCCACTCGCAACGGCTGGATTCAACCGGCACATTCCGATAACGTCATGCGCTCGCTGGTAAAACGCGCAGCACAATGGGCTGAACGCGGTGCGCCGGTAGAAGTACTGGACCGCGCAAGCGTAGCGCAACGCATCGGCACGACGGCCTATGTCGGCGGCTGGATCGACCACCGTGCTGGCAGCATACAACCGCTAAGTTACTGCCGCGGACTGATGCGGGCAGCGCAAGCACATGGTGCAGCCATTCACGGCAACACCCTAGCCACCAATCTGGAGCGGCAAGGTAGGCATTGGCACGTCACCACGGCCGGAGGCGCACGCGTGACCGCCGAGCATGTAATGATTGCGACCAATGGCTATACCGGCGATTTGTGGCCGAAGCTGGAACAATCTGTGATCGCCGCCAATAGCTTCATCGTCGCCACCAAACCGCTGCCGGCACAGTTAAGCGACAGTATTTTGCACGGAGGTGAAGTGGTATCCGACGCACGCCGGCTTTTATTGTATTACCGACGCGATGCGCATGGCCGCCTGTTGATGGGCGGACGCGGCCCCTTCGCTGATCCGCACGGATCACAGGATTTCAGCCATCTGGAACGCTCGCTGGCACTGCTGTTTCCGCAACTGGCAGGGATGATCGATTATGAATTCCGGTGGGCCGGCAGGGTGGCGATTACGCGCGACTTTTTACCGCATGTGCATGAACCCATTGCTGGCCTGACGATTGCACTCGGCTATAACGGCCGCGGCATCGCGATGGCGTCCACCATGGGCCGCTGTCTGGCGCAACGTCTACTAAGCTCAGGTAATGCGGATTTCCCGTTCCAGATCAGCACTATTCAGCCGATTCCTTTTCATGGCTTGCAACGGTTTTACATTGCCGCTGGTGTCGCCTATTACTGCATCCTCGACAAGTTTTCCTAAGTGTTTAGATTCGTGTGATCATGTGCCCATCCGTAGCTGGCCCCTTTTCAAAGCCAGGCACGTTTTGCGTACGCTGTTGACCAACGATAACCCATTGCCGATTCCATGACACAAGCCCTGCACAGCCAAGCGCGCACAACCCACCTGAT
>JABBOV010000021.1 GCA_012927625.1 Glaciimonas sp.
ATCAGGTGGGTTGTGCGCGCTTGGCTGTGCAGGGCTTGTGTCATGGAATCGGCAATGGGTTATCGTTGGTCAACAGCGTACGCAAAACGTGCCTGGCTTTGAAAAGGGGCCAGCTACGGATAAGTATATGATCACACGAATCTAAACAACTATGCTCCCATTTACGAATCAAAAACTAATAAATCGCCACCCGTACAGCCAGCAATCGCATCACCCAACCCGGCGTCATGCAACGGCAACAGCACCACACGGAAATGCGCGCCGGACTAATTCCCAGTATTTATAGGAGTATATTTTAAAAACACAACATTTATTAGGGTAAAGTGGCATGAAAATAGTGATACTCCATGCATATTCTACCCAATCCGTCCCAGCCCTCTGCTGCTACAAGCTTGAAATCACCTGTCTGAGCCTGAACGCCCATCTTGCATTGAAGAAATTGATTGGGCAGCCGATCCTGCTCGAACTCCAGACCGACGCCAGTCGCACTGCGCTGCGCCCCTTCCACGGATACGTAACCCAGTGCCACTGCATTGGCGCCAATGGCGGTCTGGCCCGCTACAAACTGACCATCGAACCCTGGCTCGCCTTCCTGCGCCACCGTGCGACAGCGCCATTTACCAGGACATGACCGCACTCGACATCGTCGAATCGATCTTCAAAGACTACCAAGCCCAAGGTACCCTGCAACCGCAGTGGAAGCTTGACATTCGCGACCTGAGCATCTACCCCAAGCGCAGCCTCACCACCCAATAACAGGAAAGCGACCTGCATTTCGTCATGCGCCTATTTCGTGCCAAAGGCTTTTTCTAACGCTTCAGCCACCTCTTCGGTGATGGTGGCAGGAACCACGCCGCGAATGTCATAGGCCTTGAAAATGGATGCGTTGACTTGCATGGAAGAAGGTCTTTCTGAAAGTTGGCGTTCGACAATTGCAGGCGGCTCCGCTTCGCGAGCAGCCCGGACAAGACCTTGAGGGCATGTCCGGAAACGGCTAGTCCAAAGCCCTGCCCGGCGTATCATTTCCCCATGACCAACGCAATCGCCTCTTTAGCCGACAACGAGTGCTACCTCGCCCTGAAAGCGAGGGACGCCCGATTTGATGGTTGCTTTTTTACCGGGGTCACGTCCACCGGCATCTACTGCCGGCCGGTCTGCAGCGTCAGAACCCCGAAGCGTGAAAACTGCCGCTTTTTCCGTCATGCGGCGCAAGCCGAGCTGGTGGGATTTCGTCCTTGTCTGCGCTGTCGGCCGGAACTGGCACCGCATTCGGTGGTGTGGTCGATCCAGGACGCTTCCTATATGCTGGCGCATCAGGCGGCCCGTCTGCTCGACCAACCCGAGGGATGGTCCGATGCAACGCCCTCGGTGAACAAACTCGCCGCCCGCCTGGGTGTCAGCGACCGCCATGTACGTCGAATTTTCGAGGCGCATTTTGGTGTCTCGCCGCTGCAGTATTTGCAGACGCGACGCTTGCATACCGCCAAGCAACTTCTGGCCGACACCAATTTACCGATTACTCAAGTCGCGCTGATGAGTGGCTTTGCCAGCCTGCGGCGCTTCAACGCTAGCTTCGTGGCGCACTACCAACTCAACCCGTCAAAGTTACGACGTCAGGGCGCTGACCGCGGCGGCAATGGCAATGGCACCACCGTTCGGCTCGGCTACAGGCCGCCTTACGACGTCGCGGCCCTGCTCTACTTTTTTAGCCAGCGCTGTATCAAAGCGATTGAATTTATAGCCGCAGATGCAGAGCGGCCGGGAATCGCCAGGACGTTTCGCGTCGAGTCGGAAGGCAAGGTGCATGCCGGCTGGTTGCATGCCAGCTTTGACGAGGCACGATCCCAGCTGGTTCTGTGTGTCAGCGATTCACTCCGGGAAGTGCTGCCGTTAGTGATTTGCCGAGTGCGCGCCCTGTTTGACTTGGACGCCGATCCGACCGCCATTAACAGCGTGCTGCACAACGCATTTCCAGCGGGCGACGGGCTGCGCGTACCCGGCGCACTGGATGGCTATGAGCTGGCGGTGCGCGCGGTACTCGGCCAACAGATCACGGTTGCGGCGGCCCGCACGTTGGCGCAACGCCTGGTCGACCGGTTTGGCGAACCGATTTCAACGCCGTGGGACCAGCTGACGCATTTGTTTCCTGTCTCCGCCGTGCTGGCCGCTGCCAGCGGCGACGCGCTGGGCCAGCTCGGCATTGTCAAGCAGCGGCAGGCCGCTATCGTCGGGCTTGCCCGGGCCGTCACTGAGAAACGCCTGCAATTGCACGGCGCTGCGGATGTCAACGCGACCGTGGCGACGCTGAAAGCGCTCCCCGGCATTGGAGACTGGACGGCGCAATACATTGCGATGCGCGCTCTGCGCTGGCCGGATGCGTTCCCCGCCGCCGATGTGGCATTGCAGAAAGCGTTGGGGGTACAACACTTAAAAAATCCGGCCAAGCACGCTGAACAAGCCTCACTGGCCTGGAAACCCTGGCGCAGCTATGCGGTCATTCGCACTTGGAGCGGCAAGCTGGCCGCCGATCTCGTCGCGTCGCCAAACACGGTTGAATTGACGACTTCCTGTGGTTCTCCTGCGAGGCAAAGCGCGCGAAAAAAATCAAACAAATCCATGCAACTCTTTTAAAAATCCGAGCACTCAAGGAACCCCTCGTGAAATTCGATCCTTCCATCGTCCAAACCAGCCTGCCGAGCCCGCTGGGGCCTATCGTTATCGCGGCAACGTCCAAGGGCCTGGCCGGGCTTTGGTTCGTTGAAAACCAGCGCTATCTGCCGCCCGAGCTGACTGGGCAGGTCGGCGCCCCGGTCTGGCCCAGCAGTCCTGATCATCCCGTGCTGAAAAAAGCCAGCCAGCAACTTGCCGACTATTTCACTCACCAGCGCAGCCGTTTTGATGTGCCGCTCGATCTGGCAAGCGGCACGCTATTCCAACAGGCGGTGTGGCGGGCACTGCTCGCCATTCCGCACGGTGACACCGTCAGTTACGGCGAAGTCAGCCTCCGCATTGGCAGACCGAACGCTGTTCGAGCAGTGGGGGCGGCTGTCGGGCGCAACCCTATCAGTATCATCGTGCCGTGTCACCGCGTAATGGGCGCCGACGGCTCGCTCACCGGCTACGCAGGGGGACTCGATCGCAAAACCGCACTACTCAAGCTTGAGGGTGCATTTCAGGAAAGCATGCTTTGAGTTCAAGGTCTTCTGATCGTGCGGGCGCCGCCGCCCTCGCCAATAACAATCCCTAGCACTGGGTCACCGATTTCGGATTGCTGGCGGCCATATGGGGCGCTTCGTTCCTCTTCATGCGCATTGGGGCGGTCGAATTTGGCCCGCTGCCGACTGCGGCTGGCTTCCTGCTGCCTTTCGTATGGCTGCGCGGTTTGTTGCCGGAGCTAAAGAAAAACTGGCGCAGGATTTTCTTCGTTGGCATGCTTAATTCGGGCATTCCTTTTGTCTGTTTCTCGTTTGCGCTGTTGTCCATCAGCACCGGGCTGTCGGCCATTCTCAACGCCACGGTGCCAATGTTTGGTGCGCTGATTGCCTGGGAATGGCTAAAAGACAAACCTAACCGCTCACGCGTATTGGGGCTGGCTATCGGCTTTGCTGGCGTGGCCCTGCTTGCGTGGGATAAAGCCAGCTTCAAGCCCGATGCCTCGGGGGTTGCGCCCGGCTGGGCCGTGCTGGCATGCCTGCTGGCCTGCCTGTGCTACGGTATTTCGGCCAGCTACGCCAAGCGCTATCTTTCAGGCTTGCAGCCCCTCGTGACGGCCGCAGGCAGCCAGATCGGCGCGACGCTGGGGCTCACCTTGTCTGCCGTTTGGTTATGGCCCACACGTCTGCCGAGTACGTCGGCCTGGCTGGCGCTGCTGGCAGTTGGGGTGGTGTGCACCGGACTGGCGTACATCTTGTTTTTTCGCCTGATTGAAAACGCCGGTCCGCCGCGCGCGCTGGCAGTCACGTTTGTGATCCCCGTCTTTGCCGTGCTGTATGGTGCGGTATTTCTCGGTGAGCGCGTCACGCCGTGGATGCTCATGTGTGCCGGCGTGATTGTGTGTGGCACCGCGCTGTCCACCGGGCTTTTGAGGCTTGGGCGGGACAGAACCTTGGCGTGGTGATTCCCGCCGATCCGTCAGACGCAGGCGTCCAATAGCCCGGAAGTGAGCTATTGGAGGGTGCCGGCCACCACATTAATACTGAGCGCCAGAATCAACATGTTGAACCCGAAGGAAAGTACACCATGCACCAGCGTTAGGCGGCGCATCTCGCGCGAGGTCACCTGCACGTCGGACACTTGCGAGGTCATTCCAACCACATGCGAGTAATACAAAAAATCGAAATAATCGGGATCAAGGCCGCCGGGAAACTGCAGGCCTGGCCCGTCGGGTTCGTTCAGCCGTTCTTCATGGTAATAACGATGGGCATAACGAAACGCAAACATGGTCTGGATGAATAACCAGGAAGCGGCCAAGGCGCCCATCGACAACGCAATATGAAGCGCACGCTGCGCGCCCGAATGGTCCCGAATATGCTGCAGCATCAGAGTAATGGCCGTCACGCACGCTACCGTTGCCAGGCAGAAGAAGGACTGTTCACGTATTTCCAACACCAGGGCGCCCCCCACAGCCCCAGCTTTGGCAACCACACCATCATCATCGCCGACCACTACGGCAGCTTCACGCCGAATGCGCAATCGCGCGTTGCCGTCAGCCAACCCGGCGCCGTCATGCAAAAGGACAGCATCGACCGCTGGCGCAGCATACGGAACGCCATCGACATCGCCAGCTGGGACTGCCGCACAGCCAACACCCGCGCCATATCTGCCCACAGCGCTGCAGCCGGCGGCGCCGCCAACAGCAGCGGCGCCATTACGCTCATTAGCAGTGACGCCCCCGGCACCTACGCGTTCGAGAACCGCACCCAAGGCGAACGCATAGCCAAACCAAAATTAAATACACTCTCGTCAAGGCTAGTTCTGCAAAATCAGTAAAAATCGCCTTACCGCTGCAGTTTCGGCAAGCATGACGTGAGGGGGTACAATAACGGATTCGTTTTTGCTCCCTTTTTCTATGCCTAAAGCTTCCCAAGTCGCTCTCAAAATCACGCCCAAAGTCGGTTTCGTTTCCCTTGGTTGCCCCAAGGCTTTGGTCGATTCCGAACAAATCTTGACCCAACTCCGAGCCGAAGGCTATGACACTGCCAAGTCCTATGAAGGCGCCGACCTCGTCATCGTCAATACCTGCGGCTTCATCGACGCGGCAGTGAAGGAATCGCTTGATGCCATTGGTGAAGCGTTGCATGAAAACGGCAAAGTTATCGTAACCGGTTGTCTCGGTGCCAAGAAAGACGCCGCTGGCAACGATATCATCTTGTCCGTACACCCGAAAGTGCTGGCTGTCACCGGGCCGCATGCGCTGGGCGAAGTGATGGACGCGGTGCATGTGCATCTGCCTAAACCGCACGCGCCATTTTTCGATCTAGTGCCGGCGCAAGGCGTCAAACTGACACCAAAACATTACGCTTATCTGAAAATTTCCGAAGGCTGCAATCACCGCTGCAGCTTTTGCATCATCCCGTCGATGCGCGGCGATTTGGTATCGCGGCCGGTGGCCGAGATCATGCTGGAGGCGGAAAACCTGTTCAAGGCTGGTGTGAAGGAATTGCTGGTTATCTCGCAGGACACCAGCGCCTATGGCGTCGATGTTAAATTCCGCACCGGCTTCTGGAACGGCAAGCCAATCAAGACCCACATGACGCAATTGGTCACCGCCCTGGGCGAATTGGCTGCGCAATATGGCGCTTGGGTGCGGCTGCATTACGTATATCCCTATCCGCATGTGAGCGACATCATTCCATTGATGGCCGAAGGCAAGATATTGCCGTACCTGGATGTGCCGCTGCAACATGCGCATCCAGATGTACTCAAGCGCATGAAGCGCCCGGCCAGCGGCGAAAAGAACATTGAACGTATCCAGCAATGGCGCCAGTTATGCCCGGACCTGACGATACGTTCGACCTTCATCGCCGGTTTTCCTGGCGAGACTGAAGCCGAATTCGAATATCTGCTGGACTTCCTGAAAGAAGCGCAAATCGATCGACTGGGTTGCTTTGCCTATTCTCCAGTGGAAGGTGCTACTGCCAACGAGTTGCCTAATCCGGTGCCGGAAGAATTGCGGGAAGAACGCCGCGGTCGGATCATGCTGTTGCAGGAAGAAATCTCCAAGAAACGTTTGCAAGCCAAGGTCGGCAAGACCATGCGCGTACTGCTTGATGAAGTCAGCCGCAATGGCGGCGTGGCGCGCTCTGCCGCTGATGCGCCTGAGATTGATGGCGTGGTGTATGTGAAGCCGCCGTTTGAACCGCACCGCAAGTTGGTGGCAGGTGAATTCATCGATGTCACCATTAATGGTGCCGACGCGCATGACTTGTGGGCTGAAGCTTGATTTTCTGATGGTCTTGCAGGAGCGTGTCCAAGCGCGAACGCCCCCGAAGGAACTGAATAACGGGGCGCGATCAATAATCAACTGTTAAATCGCGCACAAACCCGCTCCAATAGGTAATTACGCAACGGGTGAGCGCGTCAGCAGGACAACAAAGGTCAACCATGACACGCAAAAAATCTTTCCAAACCGCGCTTATTCATAGCGATTACCGCGCACCGGAGGGCTTTGCAGCTTTTCCAGTGGCGCTGCATCCAGCTTCCACCGTCCTGTTTGCCAATGTCGCTGCGATGCGTTCGCGCAGCTGGCAGCACAAAAACGCGTATACCTACGGGCTGCACGGCACGCCCACTACCTTTACGCTGGAAGCACGGCTGGCCGAGATTGAAGGCGGCCAGCATTGTCTGCTGGCGCCGAGCGGCTTGGCGGCTATCACGATGGTCGATTTTGCCTTTCTGAAGTCCGGCGACGATGTGCTGATTCCGGATAACGTATATAACCCGAATCGTGATTTGGGAAACTGGCTGGCCAAGGATTTCGGGATTACCGCGCGCTTTTATGATCCTTTGATCGGCGCCGATATTGCCGCTATGATTCTGCCCAATACGCGTTTGATATGGACTGAAACCCCAGGTTCGGTATCAATGGAAGTGCCGGATATTCCGGCGATCTGCAAGGCTGCGCACGAGAAGGGCGTCTTGGTCGCGCTGGACAATACCTGGTCGGCCGGAATCGCCTTTCGCGCCTTCGAACACGGGATCGATATTGTGGTGCAAGCACTGACCAAGTATCAGTCCGGCGGCTCTGACGTTTTGATGGGAGCCGTCATCACCCGTGACGAAGAATTGAACCGGCGGCTCGGTGCAGCGCACATGCGGCTCGGTTTTGGCGTCGGTATGGATGACGTGTATCTGGTGCTGCGCAGCCTGCCAACCATGCAGATGCGGCTCATGGCGCACGATGCGGGAGCCCGCGCGGTCGCCGCTTGGCTTAAGTCGCGTTCCGAAATTGCTTCGGTGCTGCATCCGGCGTACCCCGATTGCCCCGGACACGCAATCTGGCAGCGTGACTTTCAGGGTGCCGGCGGCTTGTTTTCAGTGATATTTGATGGCCGCTACACGGAAGCCCAAACTGATAGCTTGGTCGATGCGCTCAAGCTGTTCAAAATCGGTTTCAGCTGGGGCGGCGCAAACAGTCTGTGCGTGCCATACCGGATGCAAACCATGCGTGCCCACTGGCCGCATCAGGGACAGTTGCTGCGCCTGAATATCGGACTGGAAGATCCGCAGGATTTGATTGCGGATCTGGAGCAGGCAATGAGCAAGGCTTTGTTGTAATTAATATTTGCTAATCAAGGAATTGTTGGCAGTATTTTTTAAGTCTGCCACAAACAATGCGGGGTATGCATGAATTTCATGCATACCCTGCATTGTTTGTATTTTCGAGCAGCGCTGCATATCACAATCAAAATAGCTTTTGTTGCTCTTGTGGGTGCGAATGAATTCGCACCTACGGCGCTGCTGTCTCCACGTGAAGAAGGCTTGATTTTGAACAAAAAATTATTACCGTAAAAACGTCACGCCGGCATCGCTTTGTTATCGTTGAGGTCGAGCAAGCCCTTGATCAGGCGGTAGGCTTTCCAGAGCCACACAATGGCGAGAATTGGAATTCCGATCACCATGCCGAAGAAGGTAAAGATACATAGCCAGCCGATTGCGCTCCAAATCAGGAACCACCAGAACGAGCGAATTTGCCAATTATGATGGCTATAGACGAAAGTGCCGGCAGCTTCGTCGCGTTTGACGTAATTGATGATCAGGGGAATGAACGAGAACAAACCCCAGGAAAACACGAAGCCTGCGGCATGCAGCAGGTACAGCCACCATGCCAGGTTCTTGGCGGATTCCAGCTTGGTATCCAAAACGATTTCTTGCGACATGCTGACTCCCGGTTGGTGAAAGGGTGCTGGGCGGTGTGGTTTTTACCCGAACAATGACAAGATGCCATCGAGTCCGACAAAATTCAAGGCCACGTCCGCTTGGGCGCGCACGATCGGCTTGGCGCGAAACGCTACTGACAGGCCCGCGATGCCCATCATTTGCAAGTCGTTGGCGCCATCGCCCATCACGATGGCTTCGGCTGGTGTGATGTCAAGGGCCGCGCAAGTACGTTCCAGAGTGGCTTTTTTTTCCTCCGCATCGACGATGCCGCCGACCACTCGGCCGGTCAATTTGCCGTCGATGATTTCGAGCACATTGGAATGCGCGACATCCAAGCCCAGGCGCGTTTTCATGCGGTCGGTGAAAAAGGTGAAGCCACCGGAGACCAGCAGCGTCTTCAGGCCTGCCGCCTTGATGGCGGCTAGCATCGGTTCGGCGCCCATCGACAGTTGCAACCGTTCGTCATACACGCGCTGTAGAGCGCTGGCGTCCAATCCTGCCAGCAGCGCTACGCGCCGGGTCAGGCTGTCACGGAATGCGATTTCGCCGCGCATTGCGGCTTCGGTAATGGCAGCAACTTGCGGTTTCAAGCCTTGCATGTCGGCGATTTCATCGATGCATTCGATCGTGATCAGGGTCGAATCCATGTCCATCGCGATCAGCTTGAAATCGTTCAAGGCGAGATTCGGCGGAACGAATGCGGCATCCAACCGGGCAGTGTGGCTTTCAGCTTCTATCTGCGCTTGAATTTCATCCGAATAGCTGATGTCTTCACAGCGGAAAGCGTTAGCGTGGATGGCAACGATGTTTTTGGCCTCTGCCATCGCGCCGATGCGCTCAATGGTGGCGCGGTCGGTGCTGGTACCTTGCAGGATCAGATTCATGGTTATTGTTTAAATGTATTCAATGGTTTGGAAGACATGTCTAATGTGTTTTCTGACGTTTTTTCGCTGCTTGGGGCGCATCCTGCGGAGCTTTTTCAGACGCTTTCGGCATTCCCATCATGAGCAATCGCATGGTTGATTTTAGCTGCGTTACGCGCGCATTCAGGTCGGGCATGCTGATGGTGATCTTCAGCTTGTCCGGGCCACTAAGTTTGAAATGACGGTTGCTCTGGATTAGCTCAATGATGCGCATCGCGTCGATCGGCGGGTTCGGCATGAATTGCAGCAGCGCGGCGTCGTCATGAGCATCGATTTTGACAATGCCGATAGTTTTGGCGGCTACCCTCAGGCGGTGGGTTTCGACCAATGCTCGCGCCGGGTCGGGCAACTTGCCGAAACGGTCGATCATTTCTTCCTGCAAATCATCGATCTTGCCCTGGGTGGTGCAATTGGCCAGACGCTTGTAAAGCGATAAGCGCTCGTGCACGTCGCCGCAAAAATCGCTCGGCAGCAGTGCTGGCGCATGCAGATTGATTTCGGTGGTGCTGGATAGCGGCGCGGCCAGATCCGGTTCCTGACCGCTTTTCAGCGCCCGTACTGCTTCGCTCAGCATGTCGGAATACAGCTGGAAACCGATTTCAGTCATATCGCCGGATTGATTGTCGCCCAGCACTTCGCCGGCACCGCGAATTTCCAAATCGTGCATCGCCAGATAAAAACCGCTGCCGAGTTCTTCCATCTGCACAATCGCATCCAGCCGGCGCTGCGCCAGTTTGGTCAAGCCTTGTACGTCATTGACTAGCAGGTAGGCATAGGCCTGATGGTGCGAGCGTCCGACCCGTCCGCGCAATTGGTGCAACTGGGCTAAGCCGAACTTGTCGGCGCGATGCATGATGATGGTGTTGGCGGTCGGCACGTCGATGCCGGTTTCAATGATGGTGGTGCAGAGCAGGATGTTGAAGCGTTGCGCAACAAAATCGCGCATCACTTTTTCCAAATCGCGCTCATGCATCTGGCCGTGGGCGACGGCGATACGCGCTTCCGGCAGCAATTCTTCCAGCATCGCCAGACGGTTCTGAATCGTTTCGACTTCGTTGTGGAGGAAATACACTTGGCCGCCGCGTTTGAGTTCGCGCAGGCACGCTTCGCGTACTACCGAAGTATCCTCGCTACGCACGAAAGTCTTGATCGCCAGCCGCTTTTGCGGTGCGGTGGCGATGATCGAGAAGTCGCGCAAACCTTCCAGCGCCATGCCCAAGGTGCGCGGGATTGGCGTTGCAGTCAGCGTCAATACGTCCACTTCGGCGCGCAGGGCTTTCAGTGCTTCCTTCTGGCGCACGCCGAAACGGTGTTCTTCGTCGATGATGACCAAGCCTAGTTGGGAGAATATGACATCGCTCGACAACAATTTATGGGTGCCGATCACGATATCGACGGTGCCGTCGCCCATGCCCTTGATCGCTTGCGTGATTTCCTTGCTGGTACGAAAACGTGACAGTTCAGCGATGCGCACCGGCCAGTCGGCAAAGCGGTCGGCAAAGGTTTGTGCATGCTGCTCGGCCAAAAGCGTGGTCGGCGCCAGAATCGCAACTTGTTTGCCGCCCATCACTGCCACAAACGCGGCGCGCAGCGCGACTTCGGTCTTGCCGAAGCCGACATCGCCGCAGATCAGTCGATCCATCGGACGCCCAGAGGTCATGTCGTCGATTACCGCCGTGATGGCGGCAGCCTGATCGGGGGTTTCCTCAAAGCCGAAACTCTCGGCAAAGGCTTCATAATCGTGCGCTGAATACGCGAACGCATGGCCTTGGCGCAATGCGCGCCGCGCATACAGATTCAATAGCTCGGCGGCGGTGTCGCGGATTTGCTGGGCCGCCTTGTGTTTGACTTTTTCCCAGTGGCCGGAGCCCAGCGCGTGCAGCGGCGCGTCTTCCGGGGAGGCCCCGGAATAGCGCGAAATCACATGCAATTGCGACACCGGCACATACAGCTTGGTGTCCTTGGCGTATTCCAGATGCAGAAATTCGGTTTCGCCTTCGCCCAAATCCATGCTGGTCAAGCCCATGTAGCGGCCGATGCCGTGGTTGATATGCACCACCGGATCGCCGATCTTGAGTTCCGACAGGTCGCGCACCATCGACTCGACTTGGGTTGTTCCTTCCTGCCTTTTCTTGCCGGCGCGACGGCCGGAGCCGGCGTATAGCTCGGTTTCAGTGATGAAGATCAGCTTGCCGGCGGCCGCATTCAGTTCAACATTCAGTTCAAAACCGGCATACAGAGGCGCGACACCCAGCATCAGTTTGTCGCTGCCGGTGGCAAAATCGGCATAGCCATCGCAGACTGTCAGGCTCAGTGCGTATTCATTGAAATACTGCTGCAAGGTCTCGCGGCGGCCGTTCGATTCGGCACAGATCAGCACGCGCTTGTCGGTTTGCAGCAGATAGGCGCGCAAGTTCACCAACGGATCGTCGGCGCGCCGATTGACTGCGATGTTTGGAATCGATGCCGATAGTTCGGATGCAGTATTGTTATCCTGCGCGCCAGGCGTGATGATCCAGCGGCCGTACGGCTTAACCTGGGTGAAAAACTGTTCGTTGCTCAGGAACAGGGTTTCCGGAGCCAGCAAAGGCCGCTCACGGTCGGATTTCAGGAATTTGTAACGCGACTGCGTGTCAGTCCAGAAGCGCTGGATCGCGCTATCAATGTCGCCGATTAGCGCAAAAGTGGTGTCTTTCGACAAATATTCGAACAGGGTCGCGGTGTCGTCGAAAAACAGCGGCAGGTAATACTCGATCCCGGCCGCAGCGATGCCATTGCCCATGTCTTTGTAAATAGCCGATCGGGACGGATCGCCCTCGAATTGTTCGCGCCAGCGGTTGCGGAAGGCGGCACGCGCCGCATCATCTAACGGGAATTCGCGCCCCGGCAACAGGCGCACTTCCTTGACCGGATACAAGGAACGTTGCGTATCGGCATCGAAAGTACGGATGGTTTCAATCGTGTCGCCGAATAAATCCAGCCGATACGGCAGCACGGAACCCATCGGGAACAAGTCGATCAGGCCGCCGCGCACCGAATATTCACCCGGTGACATTACTTGTGACACGTGGTTGTAACCGGCCAGCGTCAACTGCGACTTCAGGCGCGCTTCATCCAGTTTTTCGCCCTGCTTGAAAAAGAAGGTGTAAGCCGCCAGAAAAGACGGCGGCGCCATCCGCAGTAGCGCCGTGGTGGCCGGCACGATCAGTACGTCGCACTGGCCATTCTGGATTTCATACAGCGTCGCCAATCGTTCCGACACCAGATCCTGATGCGGCGAAAACGCGTCATAGGGCAGAGTTTCCCAGTCCGGTAGCAAGTGGCAGCGGAGCGCGTCCGAACCCTGTTCTCCGAACCACGGAATTTCGACGCGCAGGCGCTGCGCGTCGCTGGCGTTGGCGACCACGATGGCCAGCATGCGTCTTTCTGATTTCAGCGCAATTGCCGCCTGAGCCAATGCAAACGCATCGGCCGAGCCGTGCAAAGTCGGCAAAACGAAACGATGGCCGGATTTGGGGAGATGTTTTATGAGATCAAAAGACATGCGGTAATGACAGGCAGTGTGTCAGGAGAATCAAAGATTGCCGGTTTGGCAGGGTTTGATGATTAAAATCGGAGCCTGCATTATAGGGGAATCTGCGCAGGCAGTAGCAAAGTAGAACGCGCCATGCGCGCCAATCGGCCCGGAAAAATTGTCACGGTTGCATTGGTGCGCATGG
This sequence comes from Glaciimonas sp., assembly GCA_012927625.1. Classification (GTDB taxonomy): domain Bacteria; phylum Pseudomonadota; class Gammaproteobacteria; order Burkholderiales; family Burkholderiaceae_D; genus AVCC01. Next base: position 13,022 of record JABBOV010000021.1, read on the forward strand.
AGCGCAAATGCGTAGCCTGAACGGTTCAACATATCTTTGAATGCTGTCAACCGAAGATATTCTGCTGCGTTCTTGGTACATACCGCTGCTAATGCGGATTTTAAAACTTGATTATTCGAAGGATTGAAAATGAAAAAATTACTTGGCATCGCTGCGTTTATTCTGGCATTTTCACCGCTCGCACAAGCGCAGAACAGCGGCGCAGGATTGGCTGGCCATCCAGACGCACGCAACGATCGAAATGGGGCATCCAATTACTCCATGACACCGACACATAGTGATCGTATGGGTGCTAAACCGATGCACCATGCGAAGCCTATGCATCCAGCGAAACATCATCCGAAGCGCCATCCAAAACATCATCGTCGGGTTGTGTCGGCAAAATAATTTTTTACAACGAAATACCCAAAATGCGCAGTTCGCTGCGTATTTTGCGTTTACGTGGGGTATTTTTAAGATCCTTAATATAACTATGCGCAAGATGCCATGAAAATTACTATACTCGACCTATAATTTATACCAGATCCTGCTCTGTCAACACGTTTCTGCGTCTGCTTGCATGACAACTTTTGTGTTGTTGTTGGGCTAGTTGTGCTTCCGCAATTCGGCCCTGCACCCGCAGTGTGACGACCAGTATTTTCCAGCCCAAGTCGTAGTGGGGAAAAGCGTGCGTCAAGCGGCGCGCAATTGTTTCCGCTGCGCCATAACGTGCGTTTTGATAGTGTGCCAGTAACAGATGGATCTCCCGTTTGCCTGGGACGTGCCCGCAGCCCAGCGCCATTTTCCACGGCCATCGCGGCCGCTTTGCGGTGTAGTAGGGATTAGGCGGCTTGGCAAGCTTGATGCCGGCGGGAATTTGTCGCGTCGGCTGGATCTCCGGCGCTGTTTGCGGTGCTGTCAATGTCGCTGTTGTTACTGTTGGTGCGTCCGGTGTGATTGGCGCAGACTGCGGTTTGCCGATCTGAATCAGTGCGTCGATATAACACAGCCAATATTGCCCTTGGGTCGAGGACGACTGGGATTGTTTGATGGCGTGGTACCAGCTTTCAGCCTCGTGCCATTGGCCGGACTGGCAATACGCAATCGTTTGTTGAATCGCCTGCTCCAGCGACATTGCAGGTTTTTGCTGCGGAAATACAAAGTTGGGCATGGCAAGTAGGTACGATCAGGGAAGCGGCATTATCCTCGAAACTGCAGTCGGGAGGGGCGGGCAAGTTGCTGCAGAAGATAGCTGATAATGGATTCTTGGGTTTTTATATAGCTGACTACTTACTTGATTTCACCATCAATCGTGCGCTTTGTCGGCTACTCTTTCACGCCTACGATTGACGGTTAAATAGAATTAAGCGTCCTGAGGGGCGGCTTGCATGAAAGCCGTATGCATATCATTGCCGGCAATCGCTTCGAACTCGGCACGGCTTTTACCGCAGGCAGTTTGTAAGCGATCAACCAGGTCGCAAAAGGAGAAGTTATGATGCAAGTCGAGTTGCGCCGCGCGTTTTGACAGTGATGACAGTGATAATAGGCACAAGGTTTCATCATCGCTTTTGGCCGTATAAACAATGCGGTTGAAGCTGCCGCTTGCGCCGCTCCACCACATTCTCGAATCAAAGACGGAATAGAGTCGCTTCATTACCGGGGCAAGATCGTCGGCATCGCCCCAAAGGTTCGATACCAGGACGCCATCGCGGTTTAGTACTGTGTTGCACAACCGATAAAATGTTTCAGTGCTCAGGGATGGTGCAAGGCCGTCAGCGGTAAAACCATCATGCAAGATGATGTCTACTTTATGATCCATGCCGGCCAGATAATCGGCAGCATCGGCATGCACAATCTGAAAGCGCTTGTCGTTGTCTGGAATTCCGAATTTATCCCGGAGATTGATGACGTCACTATCGAGTTCAAGCACGGTAATGCGGCTTGCCGGTAGCTTGCGATAGCAGTATTTGGCAAGGGAACCGCCGCCTAGTCCAATCATCAGAATATGTTGTGGCTCTGGATTAAAGAGTAGGAAAGCCATCATAGTTTGCGTATAACTCAGCAACAGATGGTCCGGCGCGGAAATGCGCATCGCGCTTTGAATGAATCTGCCATCAAAGTGCAAAGTGCGCATATCGCCGTGATCGAAAGTAAAAGGTTTGCCTTCGCTTTTATGCAGGTCATCTTCAAAGCAGTTGGGAAGGGTGATGTCGTCATCGCGATTTGAATTTTTCATAGTAATAACTTGATAAGCGTGAGCGATTGTGTACGTGCGCCACTGGGACGGGTTAGCGCAATTGTACGCGGACAGTCGTGGCAGATTTCACGTCAGGACGTTAAGGCTGCCTTGCAATAAATTCTGTCGATGAGGATCTTGGCCGCTTTACTTGACTAGCGGCCGGATACTGGAAAATCCCCCATCTATAGACCACACTTGACCGGTGACACGATCCGCCTTTTCCGAGAGTAGCCATAGCATTAATTCTGCCACGCCGTCGGACGTTCCGATACCTGGTAAAGGATACTGGCGGGCTGCACCCTCGCGTGCCGCATCGCTACTCAAAATCCGGGCGGAAGCCGGTGTATCGAGGATGCCGGGCGCGACGGCGTTGACCCGGATGGCGGATGACGCATAGGTTGCCGCTGCGCCGCGCACTAATCCTTCCAGCCCGGCTTTGGCTGCAGATACTGCCTCATGGTTAGGCGTGCCAATGCGGGCGGCAGCGGATGACACCAGCACCGCAGAACCGGGGCTGTTGGCTTCCCGCAATGCCCCGACGAAAGCCGCTAGTGTATGAAAAGCGCTAATCAGATTTGCGCTCAGGCAAGCATCAAAGTCTGCCTCGGACGTGCGATGCAAGGCTCCCAGCCGAATATTGCCAACGCAATGCGCTAGTGCCGTTGGCAACAAATGATGGTCTTTGGCAACCTCGAAAATGTTGCGCGCTCCCGCAACGGTTGAACAGTCGGTCACGATCTGCAAGTGCTTGTCGCCATAGCATTGCGTCAAGCGCGCACCATCTCGGCTCGTCAGGATCAGTTTCCAACCCGCTGCGCTCAGTTTGGCCGCCATCGCTTGGCCCAGCCCGCCTGCAGCGCCGGTGATCAGTGCTATTTTATCCATGGTAAATCCTTAAAATGATAATTTTTCAAATGAGCAAACCCGCAAAGCTGTGTATTGGATGCGAAATTCAAGTTGATCGACATACACCTTCCTTCAAATGCAAATACAGGTTAAATGATATATTGTCCAAGACAAAAATGCTTGAGAAAGCGAACCTCTTGCAGTTGTCATGGATGCATTAAAGGCGTTTTTTGGTTCTTTTCTGATCCAATTTCAACCCTCCATTGGTAGCCATTTCATGACACATTCATTGCGTACTGCGAGTAGATTTACATTAAAGGGGCTATTACAGGCATCCCTGCTGAGTCTTTCTGCCTGCTCCACAGCGCCGCCCGACGGCATGACTGCAGTTACCCCGTTTGACATCAACCGTTATGTTGGTAAGTGGTACGAAATAGCCCGACTGGACCATGTATTTGAGCGTGGCTTGAGTGATGTCAGTGCAACTTACCGCGCGCAGGCGGATGGCAGTGTGGAAGTCATCAATCGCGGTTATGACAACAAAAAGAAAAAGTGGAGCCAGGCCGACGGGCGGGCCGTGTTCACCGGAGATACCAACCGTGCTTCTCTGAAGGTTTCTTTTTTTGGACCTTTCTATGGCGGCTACCACGTGATAGCTCTGGACCAGAAAGAATATCGCTGGGCCATGATAGTGGGGCCGAACCGTGATTATTTATGGATATTGGCCAGGGACAAGCAACTTTCAGCAGAGGTTCGCGCACGACTGCTACGTCAAGCCGAACAACTGGGGCTCAATACCCAAGCGCTAATTTGGGTCAAGCAAACTCGTAATGAGGAAAAACAACCATGACTGCGCGGACCACACTGCAACTTAATCCAAATAAACTTTTGCACAGCAAATGGACTGCTACCATTCCAGGCAACAAGGAGAAACATTTTATTGTTACGAAAGTGATCGCGCCGGCGCTGCCGGCCACGCAGATTGAGACCATAGAATTGGAAGCCATTTACTCCGGCCGTAGTTTTACTTTGCCTTGGCGTGCTCTGACGGACAGCAGACAATGGTTGCAAGGCTGGCAGTGAAAGGCATCCTGCCACGATACAAAAAAACATATCTACCCACTAAAATATGCGCACAATGCGGATTGCCATTTACTTGGCGCAAAAAGTGGGTGCGGGAGTGGGATGCGGTTAAATATTGTTCTGAGCGTTGCCGTGGGCTAAGGAGCAAAGCATCAGCATAACGGCTGCCTGCGCAATCAGATGCATTCTGGTCCAAATGCACTTTGAAAATTAATCGGAACTCAATCCAATGAAGCAAGCTCGCCATTTCGCCCTGATTCCTGCCGCTGGGGTTGGTACTCGCATGGAAGCTGATTGCCCCAAGCAATATTTGCCGGTTGCCGGCCAACCGATGCTGCGCCACACAGTGGCTGCTTTCTTGAACAGCCCCTTGATCACGCGCACCTTTGTAGTGGTTAACCCGGATGATGCATATATTGCCGATGTGCTGGGTGCATTGACTGGCGTGACCATATTGCGTTGCGGCGGTGCGACGCGCAAGGCGTCTGTACTGAACGGCTTGCAGGCGCTGCGCGATCAACTTTCTGCTCACGACTGGGTATTGGTGCACGATGCAGCCCGTCCCGGTTTGACACCGTTCCTGATCGCAAAATTGATTACCGCTATCGGCGATAATCCAGTCGGTGGCCTGCTGGCGCTACCGGTAGTCGATACCGTCAAGCGGGTGGAAGCAGGTCGGGTACAGACGATTGCGCGTGACGGTTTGTGGCTGGCGCAGACGCCGCAAATGTTTCGTTATGCCTTGCTGGAGCGCGCCTTGCGCGAAGTGGAAGATGTCACCGACGAGGCCAGCGCAATCGAAGCCATCGGCCAGACGCCGCTATTGGTGGACGGCCATGCCTGCAATCTAAAGGTGACACGGCAACAGGATATTGCTCTGGCGGAATTGTTTTTATCTGCCGGATTGTAAAATGATTGCAAAACATATACTGCTAAATGTATTTTTAATACCCGCTTTATTCATCTGTGGTAATTGATATGTTTTTAATGATACTCCCTATTTTATTGACTATTTTAGAGCAGCGTAATAATGACTAATCCAATCCCATTCCGTATCGGTCAAGGCTATGATTGCCATGCGCTGGTGCCCGGCCGCGCACTCATCATTGGCGGCGTGACTATTGCGCACAAGACCGGTCTGCTCGGTCACTCTGACGCTGATGTGCTGTTGCACGCGATTACCGATGCCTTGCTGGGTGCCGCCGGCCTGGGCGATATCGGCCGCCATTTTCCCGATACCGATGCACAGTTTTCCGGTGCCGATTCGCGCTTGCTGCTGCGCGAGGCGCTTAAACGGGTCGCGGCGGCCGGTTATGCGGTTGGTAATCTGGACGCCACCATCATCGCGCAAGCGCCGAAAATGGCGCCGCATATCACTCAGATGGTGGCGAATCTGGCCGAAGATTTGGGCGTAGCAGCCGGGCAGGTCAACATCAAGGCCAAGACCAACGAGAAGCTCGGCGCTCTGGGCCGGGAGGAAGGCATCGCGGCGCAGGCAGTAGTATTGGTTTATTGCCGCCAAACGCAGTAAGCGTAGTTGCGATAAATCTTCCCAGCCGCTTGAAATTTTGGTTAAATGCTGACAAGCCGGTATGCGAGGTATTGAAGCCATTCTATTAAAATCAATACTGTTGCAGCCACACCACTATGACCGAGGACATCATGAATACAAATAGCCTGAAACAGACACTAACAAGGCTGCATGCGAATCTGGAGACAGCCGAAAACGTCGATCCCGAGCTGAAGGAAATTCTGCGGGTATTGGACAATGACATCCATAAATTACTGGAAAAAGACACAACGGACACCACCATCACAGACGAGTTGATAGATCGTTCGCAAGCCATTTCAGCCCAATTTGCCGCCCGCCACCCGCAACTGGAACCGATCCTGAGGGAGTTGGGCCAAATCCTGAATCGCATGGGTATTTGAGAACACGCGCAACTGGGTTTGAAAAAACGCTTTACGGCGTTCCTGCAAACCGCTATTTTTAACTTGAAAAAGGAGCACCGAATGTCAAATGAAGGCTACCACGAACCGATCGACAAACTCACTGCGCCAACCATGGACATGCACCGCGCCCTTACTTCGCTGATGGAAGAGCTGGAGGCCGTGGACTGGTACAACCAGCGTGTCGATGCCTGTACCGATCCGCAACTCAAGCTGATTCTGGCGCACAACCGCGACGAAGAAAAAGAGCATGCTGCGATGATACTGGAGTGGATCCGTCGCCGCGACCCGAAAATGGATCATGAATTGCACGATGCACTGTTCAAAGCCGGCCCGATTACCGGCCAGCACCAAGACCCGGAAGGCTGAGTTAAAAAGTATAAATTCTTCCGGCGGAGGGCCGGAATTCCAGATAGATACGGCGTCTTTAAAAAATAATTCTAATCGCCAGTCCTCGGCCATCTTTGCCGCGACTTAATTGCAGTTGGCCGCCGTGGCGCCTGATAATACGTTGCACAATTGCTAGCCCCAAGCCGGCGCCGTTAGCTTGTCCACGGGCGGCATCCATGCGGGTAAACGGCCGTAGCAGGCGATCGATTTCCGCATCCGGCACACCGGCGCCGTGATCGGTGATTTCCAGGATCGGTTTTCCGCTGTCAAGGTAACTATGAATATCGATCTCGGCGATGTCTGTGCCGGCCGTCTTGCCATAGCGGCGCGCATTTTCTATCAGGTTGTTGACAACGCGTTTGAGGTCGGTTTGATTGCCTGTCACTTGCATCGGGTTAGCGATTCGGGACGTGATGCTTACGTCAGGCAAGCGTTCTGCTTGCCCGATGCAGTCGTGCAACAGGGTGGATAAATCGACAGAAGAAAAGCTATTGGCATCTGCCGGCCTGGCGTAATCGAGAAATTGCCCAATGATGGCGTCCATCTGTGCAATGTCGTCCGACATGCCCTGTCTGGCTTCGGCAGACAAAGGCGCCATCTCGATTTCGAGTTGCATTCTGGTGATTGGCGTGCGCAGATCATGCGAAATTCCGGCCAGAATCACGGCGCGATCCGATTCGATCTGATTCAGGTCATCGACCATCTGGTTGAAGCTGCGGTTGGCTTCCCTGATTTCAGTTGGGCCTTGTTCCGGCAGCGGCGCCATTTGCTTGCCTTTTGCGATGGCGCGGGCAGCGGCGGTCAATCTGGCCAGCGGTTGGTTGATCAGGCCGGAGATGAAAAGCGCGCCCAGCAGAGATAACCCAAAGACGCTGGCGCCCCAGCCCAGTAATTGCAGATTGGTGAAATTTTCGATGCGATCCCTTTCCAGCATGAGCCAGTACGCATCGTCTTCGATACTAAAACTGATCCAGAAGCCGGCGACGTCATTGACATCACCCGCGAAACGGGTGTTCTGACCCAGCGTGCCGCGAATGTTTTCTTGCAGCGCGAGCCCGATCTCGCTATCGGGGACGGGGTCCACCCGGTCGCTGCGCTCAAGCGGATAGATACGAATGCCTTCATTGCTGGCCAGGTCGAACAGCAATTCGCGTCGCAAATCGGGAGCAGAATGCGTCAACGCCGCGCGCGTGATGGTGACGATGGAAACCACCTGGGCGGCCAGTTGGCGGGCGCGGGGTGCGCGTTCGAGCAGGCGGTAAGAGCTGATCCAGACCGTCATGCTGGTCATCATCAAAATCGCTAGCAGCAGAAAAGTGCGCCAGAACAAGCCGCTGTGCAGCCAGTTGAACCGTTTATCGGTAAGGTGCATCGATCTTGCCGGGCGCGCTAGCGCGGCTGGCCTTCGGGAATGAATACATATCCCAAGCCCCAGACAGTCTGGATGTACAGCGGATTGGATGGGTCCGGTTCGATCAGCTTGCGCAGGCGCGAAATCTGGACGTCGAGGCTGCGATCGAACGCTTCATATTCGCGGCCACGCGCCATTTCCATCAGCTTTTCGCGCGATAGCGGTTGCCTGGCGTGGCGGGCAAAGACTTTCAGCACTGAGAATTCGCCGGTCGTGAGGGCAATTGTTTCACCGTCTTTCTTTAGCGAGCGGGTTGCCAAGTCAAGTACGAAACTGCCGAATTCGAAGGTTTGCGGAGTGCCGGATGGCGCGCCCGGGATCTCGTCGGGGCCTTTGCGGCGCAGCACCGCATTAATCCGCGCCACCAGTTCGCGTGGGTTGAACGGCTTGGGCAAGTAATCGTCAGCACCCATTTCCAGCCCGATGATGCGATCGATATCCTCGCCTTTGGCGGTCAGCATGATGATTGGCGTGTCGTCGCCGGCGCCGCGCAGTCGGCGGCAGATCGAAAGCCCATCTTCTCCCGGTAGCATCAAGTCAAGCACCAGCAGATCGTAGCGCTCGCGCAGCCACAGCTTGTTCATGGCTGTGGCGTGTTCGGCCGTGACAACGTGAAAGCCTTGCTCAGTCAGGTAACGACGCAGCAGATCGCGCAGCCGAATGTCATCGTCCACCACCAGGATTTTGGATTGATGGGCATTGTTGGTTTGTGTGCTGGTCTGTGTATGCGGTGGCATGGTGGAGTTTATTTTATTCATGTTGCATGGTAACGTCGGAAAGATACTGGGAAAATGCAAATTCACTAGGCATTACAAACAGTTACACACTTTACCGTATGGCGCTAAGAGCTAGGGGGAAAGCGGCCTACACTGAAATTCATGCGGCAAAGTCAAGTCGGCAATCTGAAAGAAATCGTAATGAAGATACCATGCAAAAGCATTTTTCTCGCACTACTGCTACTGGCAGGGGCGGCGAGCGTCTACGCCGATCCGGGCCAGGGGCGGGTGCGGGTAGAGCGCCAGCAGGATCAGGCACAGCAAAGATCTGAAGCTGAGCGTGACGCTCAGCGTGGAACCCGTAGCGAGCAGAATGGGCCTGATGCGAATGGGCGCTCACCGTCAAGAAATAATAGTCGCTTGTCGCCGGAAGAGCGTAGCGCACTGCGCCGCCAGATCAATGAAGCTGGGCAGGATATCTATTCCGGCAAATACAGGCGGTAATGTAATGAGGTAATGAGTCGTTAAGTTTTAGCATTAAACAATTTGCTCAAATCCCGCTGATCTTGCCGCGTGCGCGCTTGAGGTTGCCATGCGTGGCTTTGCTATCGAGGCGCTTGCGTTGCGAACTGCGGGTCGGCTTGGTTGGCCTGCGGTGTTTCGGCAGCACCGCCACACTGTCTACTAATTCCTGCAAGCGCTGCATCGCTTCTCCCTTGTTTTTATCCTGGCTACGGTGCGTCTGCGCCTTGATGACAACCACGCCATCCTTGGTGATGCGTTGATCGTTCAGCTTCTGTAAGCGTTCTTTGATGTGCTCCGGCAGCGATGACGCCGCAATGTCGAAGCGCAGATGAATCGCGCTCGATACCTTGTTGACGTTTTGGCCGCCGGCACCTTGGGCGCGGATCGCACTGATTTCGACTTCGTGCTCGACTATGGTGATGGCGGGTTTGTGCATGATTGTGAAAATTTTGATCAGGATTGAAACTTTACCGCAGGCCTTGTGCTGATGTAATTTCCTTCAGTCGGATGTTGCACTTGCTGCACCATGTCGCGGGCCAGAAACAGCGGATGACTGAGCGCTTCATCGATCCGCAGGATCGGCGTCACGCAGCAATCGACAGCGGCAAAGCGTTCGCTCCATACCGCCAGCGTTTGCTGCGCAAAAATCGCATCCAGTTCTGCCTTGATCGCCATCGCTTCGGTGCCGCCGATGGTTTGTCCGAGGCTCCAGTGCTTTGACTTCAGATCGGGGCGCGCCAGCACCTCGCAACAACTTTCCCAGAATTTCAATTCCAGCGCTCCAACCGCCATGAAACGATCATTGCTGGTGCGGTATACGTTGTAACAAGGCACGCCGCCGGTCAGCAGGTCGCGCCCCGGCGCAGCAGTGCGGCCGAAATTATTTACCGCTACCAGCGGCATGATGTTGTGCGCCAGCACGGTATCGGTCATCGAGATATCGACAAAGCGGCCGCTGCCACCCATTTTCACGCCCAGCAATGCAGCCAGGATGCCTTGCACCGCCGCTTGCGCGCCGCCCAGCAAGTCGCCGACCTGCAGATTTGAGAGCGCCGGGACGCCATCCGGCCCGACGTTCTGCTCCAGCATGCCGGCAAACCCGGTGTAATTGATGTCGTGTCCGGCCAACTGTGCGAACGGGCCGTTTTGGCCGTAGCCGGTGATGGCGCACATCACCAGCTTCGGATTGCGTTGTCGCAAGACCGGCCAGCCCACGCCCAGTTTATCCATCACGCCCGGGCGGAAACTTTCGATCACCACATCGGCGCTTTCTACCATGAGCAGGAATTCTTCGCGCTCGCTGGCATCCTTCAAATCGAGCAGGATGCAGCGCTTGCCGCGATTGACCGCAATAAAAAACTGTGAAACCGTGTGCTTCACATGCCCCATGGTGCGCGCATAGTCGCCGACGCCACGGTCTTCGATCTTGATCACTTCCGCGCCCATGTCGGCCAGATGCATGGTCGCCACCGGCCCCGGCAGCAGTCGAGTCAGGTCAAGGATGCGGATGCCGGTGAGCGGCAAATCGATAGGTGTAGGCATGATCTTCAGAATAATTAGTTATGTAAAAAATAGGGAGTATAAGTAAATATTGTGCAATTTCCGCATTATTTCATTGCTGCACTAAAAAATACATACATTAGTATACAAAAAATATGCGGTTTTTAAATAACATTAACTGCAAATTTTTACTGGTTCAGCTCACGATAACGGGAAGGCGTGATGTCCAGCGCTGCGCGAAAACGGTTGCTGAAATGGCTGGGCGAACTATAACCGCAAGCCATCGCAACATCGGTTAGCGATAATTGATTTTGCGCCAGCAGTTGGCGTGCCCTGGCTAGACGGCGCGCCTGCAGCCAGACATGGGGTGGCATCCCGAACGAGATGCGAAACATGTGCGCGAAATGGGTTGCGGACAATGCCGCCTCGGTTGCCATTGCGCTCAGTGTGATCGATTGATCGAGCCGGCTATCAAGCCATTCGATCATGCGTCGCCGCAACGTTGCAGATAGACCGCCTTTCAAATGCAGGTTCCTGCGCGGTTCCACATGGGATTGAATCAGTTGCGCCACTGCATGATGCGCCAGCGCATTGCCCAGCAGGCGCTGGCCCGGATCGCGCCAGTCTAGCCGGGGCAGTGCCTGGCACAGGCTAGCCAGTCGCGGATTGTCAAAAAAGGTTTGTTGCGGCAAGCACATTTCGCGCGGTTCGCGGTCCAGCAGGGCCAAGGTCTGGCTGGCAAACTGTTCAGGAGAAAAATACAGATGCACAAAACGCAGATGACCATTGATTACCCAGTCTGTTTCTTGTTGATCCGGCAGTACACACAGACGTCCGGGTGCGCCGCGTTGGTCTGGGCGGTCGCGTAAAAAAGTGTTATAGCCGCCATCCAGATAACACGATAGCGTGTGATGCCCTTGCGGCGCATAACTGACCGCATCCAGCCGATTGCGCCAGATCGCCACTGCCATGCCATCCCCCATTGCCGCCGCACCTTCCAGCTGCGCGTTGGAGTGCGTGAGCCGGTTGAATACATGCAGGCGATTAAGAGTGTTGTTCATCATCACATGATAGCGGCGGGCGGCCGAGTTGGTAAAACAAGCGCAAAAAATCACAAAAAAACGCAAGAATGTGCAAGACGGGTTGCAACTGTGGCTAGATACTTTGGCATAACTCAACAGGAGCATGCATTGTGAATATTTTTCTGTATTTTCTGGTAGTGGTGGTCTGGGGCACCACATGGATTGCCATCAAGATGCAGCTGGGCAGCGTCGCCATCCCGCTATCGATTGCTTACCGTTTCGGGCTGGCGGCACTGGTGCTGTTCTGCTTTTTGGCTTTTACCGGGCGCTTGAAGCGTCCTCCGGCCGGTGCCGGCAAGTTGCTGTTGGCGCAGGGCGTGACTTTGTTCTGCGTGAATTTCCTGTGCTTTTACTACGCCAGCCAATGGATTGCGAGCGGGCTGGTGGCCGTGGTGTTTTCGAGCGCGCCGTTATGGAATGCGCTTAATGGTCGCCTGTTTCTACGGCGAAAAATCACCCCGCAAGTCATGGGCGGCGCGTTGCTGGGGATGAGCGGCATCCTGGCATTGTTTTGGCCAGAGATGCGTCACCATGCAGTCAGCAGCGATACCTGGCTGGGGCTGGGTTTAGCACTGCTCGGCACTTTAAGCTTTTCTGTCGGCAACTTGCTGTCGAGCGCGCTGCAGTCGCGCGGTTTGACGCCGCTTGGCACTAATGCCTGGGCCATGCTGGTGGGCACTCTGATATTGCTGGCAGGCGTTGCAGTGAGCGGCACGCCGCTGACGATGGATTGGAGTCCGAAATATCTGGGCGCCTTGCTGTACCTGGCGATTCCAGGTTCGGTAGTGGGCTTTACCGCCTATTTGATGCTGGTCGGGCGCATCGGCCCTGATCGTGCCGCGTACTCGACGGTATTGTTCCCGGTGGTATCGCTGAATATTTCGGCCTGGCTGGAAGGTTATCAATGGACTGCGGTCGGATTGGGCGGTTTGTTGTTGGTGATTGCGGGAAATGTGCTAGTGTTTCGCCAGCAGCGTCCCGCACCAGTATTGCCGCCGCCTGCCACTGGCAGCGCGGCTGCAAGCCAATAATCGTACCGAACAATCGTCCAAAATTTACCGGGTTACTGGAACTTGGCCAGAGCGTTCGCTAAAGCATTGGCGATTGTTAATTGCGGGCCGCAGGACGATCAAGCTAATCAGTTGCGTGAATAGAAATGTTGCCTTATGGAATTTGTTATTTACTCCATGTAATATGTATATTTATGAAATCCTACTTTCGCCCTTTGCTCATTGCTTTGCTTTTCTGCTCCATGTCGGCTGCCCGAGCCGTGGATGGGCCAGATTGCACACGTCCACTGACGCTCGCCTTGCACGATCACGGTTTGTTGTATTCGTCACAGACTGACGCCGGGATCGACAAGGATTTTGCAGATGAATTGATGCGTCGCAGCGGTTGCAAGATCATCGTCACCGTCATGCCGCGCGCCAGGATCTGGCAATTAATCGAGTCAGGCGCGCTGGATTTCAGTCTGTCTGGCATCACGAACGAGGCGCGCGATAAATTTGCCGGGTTTGCGTGGTATTTTTCCAATAAATATTATTTATTGGTACGCAAGGATGCCAAGGTGCAGCAATTGACAGATTTTGAAAATAATCCAAAACTGATGCTGGGTGTTATTCGCAGCTTCCGCTATAGTGAAAATGCCAACCGTCTGTTAGACAATCTTGCATTGGAACAGCGCGTCGATTATGCAACACGCCTGGAGCCGCTTTATCAAATTCTAGCGCTCAATCGTGTCCAGGGAATGATTATTGAGCCTTTCGATTATCCGCAGGTGGATGCCGGTTCGATCAGATCGCTGACGATCATTGTCGATCTCAATGACGCTGCCGTCCCACACGGTCTCATTATGTCCAGGAAGGCTATTTCGCTTGCAGAACAGGAAAAATGGCGGATGCTGGTCAACCAGATGCGCGCAGATGGCACTGTGCTGCATATTTTTGAAAAATACTTCCACCCGGATCTTGCCAAGTCTCTGGTTACTTTTTGATAACATGAAAAATCGGTTCCGCTATCAAATTCCTACTCTCCTAATTCTTACGGCTTCACTTGGTGTTACTTATAAGCTTTGGCAGCACGAACAACACAATATTGCCATTGATCAGCAAAAGAGTTTTGACTTCAATTTGCGCGAAGCCATTGGTAGTATCGAGCAGCGTATGGCGGCCTATGAGCAGGTGTTGCGCGGCACACAAGGTTTGTACGCTGCCTCCGACGTGGTGGAGCGCGAGGAATTTCAGGTCTACATTAACGCTTTGAAACTGGGTGCAAATTATTCTGGCATTCAGGGAGTCGGCATCATTCCTATCGTGGCACAGGCGCAAAAAGAGGCGCACATTGCAGCCATGCGCAAGCAAGGTTTCCCCAGCTACGCTATAAAGCCTGAAAGCCACCAGGATGTATATGCTCCAGTAATTCAGTTCGAGCCCTCCGTTGGCCGCAATCTGCTGATGCTGGGTCTGGATCACTACGCAGTCCCGTCGCGCCGCAACGCCATGGAGCAGGCGCGCGATTCAGGCTCGCCTGCCATTACTGGCAAAGTGACATTGTTGGTTGATGCCAAAAGCGACGCTCAACCTGGTTTTGTAATGTTTTTACCCATGTTCAAAAAAGGCACGCGCAGCGATACGATTGCCGCGCGTCGTGCCAATATCAACGGCTGGGTGATTGCGACCTTTCGCATGAAAAACCTGATGGCCGGACTGTATAGCAGGCGCGTTTCGATGGCTGACATCACCATCTACGATGGCGTTGAGATGACGCCGCAGACCTTACTGTATGACTCCCAAGCACCTGACGGCAAGCTACGCAGTATCGCGCATAAGGACAAGAAGTTCATCGAGGCGACCGAGTACATCGAGGTAGGCGGACGCACCTGGACCCTGGCGATCCGCTCCTTGCCGGAATTCGATGTGCTGCAAGGCAAGGATAACTCGCGTCTGATTGCAATTGCCGGTATTGGTTTGAGCCTGTTGCTGACCATGCTCAGTTGGGCGCTTTTGTCGGGACGCGCTCGTGCCATGTCACTGGCGCAGAAAATGACGCAGGAATTGCGCGAAAGCGAAGCACGTTTTCGCCACCAGGCGCAACACGATAGCTTGACCGGCTTGCCTAACCGGGCGCTTTTCAGTGATCGCCTGGGGCAGGCACTGGCACAAGCAAAGCGCCAACACAAACGGCTGGCCCTGATGTTTATTGATCTCGACGCTTTCAAACCGATCAATGACAAGCTGGGGCATCATGTAGGCGATTTCCTCCTCAAGGAGGTTGCACTGCGCATGCAGCAGCATATGCGCGCATCCGATACCGTAGCGCGTATCGGCGGCGACGAATTCGTCGTGTTGCTGCCTTCGATTGAGGATGCGCAAGATGCGCTGGTATTGGCCGACATCATTCGTAACGCTATTAGCGAGCCGTTTGAAATGCCGGACGGAACAATCTTGAACATTTCGTCCAGCATAGGCGTGGCGGTGTATCCAGAAGATGGCCTGGACGAAACACAGTTATCCCGGAATGCCGACAGCGCCATGTACTACGCCAAACAGAGCGGCCGCAATACCGTGCAGGCATTCCAGGCGCAAGTTACTTTTTGATGGGGCGCATGGCCTTCATTTTTACGGCTGCCCGGTCGATATCGCGATCCTTCTTTATAATCGATGTAGATAAAAAATCGGTGCCATTCAATGGTCTGCCGCGCAACATAAACCACAGCATCAAATATCAAGAATAAAGGATTCTGAAATGACACAGACACTGTTATCTCGCATAGCTCGACTAACTGCAGGGACGTTGTTGGTTGCTGTCGCTTTGGGTGCTTCGGCGGCTGATCTGCTGGACACCGTCAAGGCGCGCGGCACACTAAAAATCGCGCTGGAAGGCACTTTCCCGCCGTTCAATTTCAAGGACAAGAAAACCAACGAACTGACCGGCTTTGATGTCGATGTGGCCAAACTGGTGGCGGCCAAACTCGGCGTCAAGCCGGAATTCACCACCACCGAGTGGAGCGGCATTCTGGCAGGTCTTGCGAATGGAAAATACGATGTAATCGTCAATCAGGTCGGCGTCACCGATAAGCGCCGTGAAGCCTTCGATTTTTCCGACCCGTACACGCTCTCCAGCGGACAATTGATCGTGCAGAAAAACGAGAAGCGGGTATTCAATGGTTTTGATGACCTGAAAGGCAAGAAGCTCGGTGTAGGGCAGGGCACCAATCACGAGCAGAAAGCCAAGAGCGTTGCCGGCATCGAAGTCAAAAGCTATCCCGGCGCGCCGGAATATCTGCAGGATCTGGCCAGCGGCCGGATTGATGCGGCGCTCAACGATAGCTTGATGGTGTCATACCTGTTGAAGACCTCGAATCTGCCGCTGAAAGCGGGTGCGCCGTTGGGCGACATCGATAAAATGGCGATCCCGTTCAAGAAAAATAATCCGAAGTTCAAGGCAGCGATCAACCAGGCGATTGCCGATATCATCAAGGATGGCAGCTTCGGCCTAGTTTCGAACAAATGGTTTGGCCGCGACGTGAGCAAGGCTCCGGTAGCGAAATAAATAAGCACCAGGCTGGCATCAAACTATCCCCGTACGCGCTGCGGGGATAGTTTTTTGGCGCTTCACAATAAGGATCAACATGGAACTTTGGGAGCTGCTGAAGCAGGCTGCGCCGGTCTTGTTTAAAGGTGCTGGTTACACGGTGTTGTTTGCGCTGGCCTCGATGGGCGGCGGACTGGCGCTCGGTTTCTTGTTGGCAGTGGCGCGCATCGTGCCGTGGAAATCGGTGCGAGTGCCTGCCGCGTTATACGTCAGTCTGATGCGTGGTACTCCATTACTGGTGCAGATATTTTTGATTTATTACGGCTTACCCAGTATCGGCATCGAGTTTTCGCCGGCAGTAGCCGGAGTGCTGGCCTTGAGCCTGAATGCCGGTGCGTATCTGTCGGAAAGCATCCGTGGTGCGATTCTCGGCGTCGGCAAAGGTCAGTGGGCTGCCGGCTACAGCCTCGGGCTCGGCTATCTGCAAACCTTGCGCCATATCGTCATGCCGCAAGCCCTGCGCATTGCGGTGCCATCGATGAGCAACACTCTGATCAGCCTGATCAAGGACACTTCGCTGGTGTCCGTCATCACCGTAACCGAACTGATGCTGGCGACCAAGGAAGTGATTGCCATCACTTTTCGTCCATTACCTTTGTATCTGTCAGCAGCAGCGATTTACTGGTGCCTGTGTCTGTGCTTTGAGGCCCTGCAACGGCGTTTGGAGCGCCGCCTGGAGCAGGCGCACCGGCAGGATTAGTCAGCGCTGATCCGACGCTGATTGCTTCGAAAGGAAATTTAAGCGGGTGTAATAATAATTTAAAAAAGCGGGAGTATATGTATAAAGCATATGACTCCCGCATATTTTTACGAAGATATAGAAAAATACTTAGCCGCGTATGTATTCTGCGCGAGGATTTTGGGCGTACGCGCCTGATGTGCGATTAAAAAATCTTAACGCGCCTGATGGTGATCAATCCATTGCTCAAATGCCAGTAGAAATTTCTGCATGAAATCGCGCGCGTCGTCGCTGGCAATCGCGCCTTTGTCGTCGAACAGGCTGCTGGCGTTGCCGATATAAGCCTCGGGCTGCGCCATCGCCGGCACATTCAGGAATACTAGCGACTGCCGCAGGTGATGATTGGCGCCGAAGCCGCCGATTGCTCCCGGCGAGACGCTGATAACCGCGCCCGGCTTGCCGTCCCACACGCTATGACCGTATGGGCGCGAGCCGACATCAATCGCGTTCTTCAGCACGCCCGGTACCGATCGGTTGTATTCGGGCGTGATAAACATTACTGCATCGGCCGCCTGCACTTGCTGCTTGAATGCGCTCACTGGCGGTGTCGGTTCAGCCTCGGAATCCTGGTTGAACAAAGGTAAAGCACCAATTTCAACGATCTCCAGTTTGAGTGATGACGGCGCTAGCGCAATCAATGCGTTTGCCATTTTCCGGTTCAATGAATCCTTGCGCAGACTGCCGACAATGATTGCAATATTTTTAGGTGTATTCATCATGATCCTTTGGTTAAAAAGCAAAGCAGTAATTTTGTTCAAATACAACATGTTCGCCATACGCTGAAAGATGGGCGAGAAAACAATCCGAATTATTTAAGACTTACGCAAAGCCAAGTGATGAGCCAGCAGTACTCGCGTATGCCTTGCTATTAAAACTATTTTCAGAGCACCTCAATAATACGGCACAAAATATATAACTTGAATGCCGAGTCGGGGACTCAGTCGGCGCGCAGGCTCCACCGGATTGCGCCAGGTCAAAGATTGGCTATTTGGCGGGACGATCATGGATTGCGCAATCTACAATTCTTTTTATCGCCGTCTGCAATGGCGATTTCACGCAACGCCATTCGTTTGTGGTGTTCTTATCCGGTTCATTTTAAGGAGACGGTACTATGGCAAATCCATTCGTGCATATTGAATTGCACACCGGCGATCTGGCCAAAGCAAAGGCGTTTTATAGCCAATTATTCGACTGGAAGCTGGAAGATGTTGCGACCCCCGAAAACGGCGTACCTTACACCATGATCAACGTGGGCAGCGGTACCGGCGGCGGCATGATGGCCAATCCGGCCCAGCACGAGCCGGCCCATTGGCAAGCGTTTGTCGGGGTTGATGATATCAAGGCCAGTACGGAGAAAGCGAGGTCGCTGGGCGCAACCGTAGTGCAGGAAGTGATGGATATCGGCGACGACGGCTGGATCAGCGTGATTGTCGACCCGACAGGCGCCAGGTTCGCCTTGTGGCAAGCGAAGGCTGGCTCCTGAACTGCCGCTTCTAAACTTACAGCTTTTCCAATTCTTCTTGTTGCTCCAGCCATTCCCCTTCCAGTTGCACCAAGTCTTTGGTGTAGAAAGTCTGGTCGGTCAGCAGGGTTTTCAGCTTGGCTTTGTTGGCGGCGTCGTAGATGCCGGAATTGGCGAGTTCAGTGTCGATTTGGTTTTTTTGTTCGTTGCGTTTGGCGATTTGCTCTTCCAGGCGCTTGATTTTGTTTTCAATCGGCTTTCGTGCCGCGGCGTTTTTTTGCCTTTGTTCAGCGTCCAGCCGTTTTTGGTCGCGCTTGTCGATGGCAGGCGCGGCGGCAACCGCTGCGACAGGGGTGGCTTTCGGCAAGTCTTCGGAGGTGTCCCGGTGGACTGGCAACACATCGGTGCCTTTGCCGAGTTTGGTCTGGAATAGCCAATCCTTGTAGTCGTCCAGATCGCCGTCGAAAGGTTGCAGCCTGCCGTTGGCGACGATGATGAATTGATCGGTGGTAGCGCGCAGCAGGTGGCGGTCATGAGAAACCACGACTAGCGTGCCTTCGAACTGGGCCAGCGCTTCGGTTAGAGCTTCGCGGGTTTCCAGATCCAGATGGTTGGTTGGCTCATCCAGCAGCAGCAGGTTGGGGCGCTGCCAAACGATCAATGCTAAGGCCAGACGGGCTTTTTCGCCACCGGAAAAGGGTGCAATCGAAGAAGTGACCATCTGGCCGGGGAAGTTGAAGCTGCCGAGGAAATTGCGTAATTCCTGCTCACGCACGGTGGGCGCGATCTTGGCCAGATGCCATAGCGGCGATTCGTCGTGGCGCAGCATTTCAACCTGGTGCTGGGCGAAATAGCCGATGGTCAAACCTTTGCCGGTAGTAAAAGTGCCGGTGACCGGATTGATGTCGCCGGCAATGGTTTTGATCAGCGTCGATTTGCCGGCACCATTCACGCCCAAAAGACCGATGCGCTGACCGATCTGAAGCGAAAAATTGATGTTGTTGACGATGATTTTTTCGCCGGTCTGGTGGCCGTTCTCGTCCTTGAGTTGATAACCGGCATTCACGTCTTCCATCACCAATAGCGGGTTCGGTGCATTCAGAGGTTCGCGAAATTCGAAAGAGAATTCGGCAGCCGCGCGTAGCGGCGCCAGTTCCGCCATCTTTTCCAGTGCTTTCATGCGGCTCTGTGCTTGGCGCGCTTTGCTGGCTTGCGCCTTGAAGCGGTTGACGAAGGATTCCAGATGGGCGCGCTGGCGGTTTTGCTTTTCCATCACGCCTTGCGCCAGGATCATTTGCGCAGCGCGCTGGCGCTCAAAACTGGAATAATTGCCGGAATAGCGTTTCAGTTTGCGCTCGTCAATGTGGACGATCACGTTGACCACTTCATCCAGGAAGTCGCGATCGTGCGAAATGATCAAGAGCGTGCCGGCGTAGCGTTTCAGCCAGTCTTCCAGCCAGATGATGGCGTCCAGATCCAGATGGTTGGTCGGCTCATCCAGCAGCAGCAGGTCGGACGGGCACATCAGCGCTTGCGCCAGGTTCAGTCGCATGCGCCAGCCGCCGGAGAAACTTGCCACCGGTTGCTGCATTTGTTCCAGCGTGAAACCCAGCCCGAGCAGCAATTGTTCGCCGCGCGAATTGACAGTGTAGGCGTCGGCGTCAGCCAGCGCGCCGTACATGTTGCCGATGGCGATGCCGTTTTCGGTAGTTTCCGGTTGCGCTTCCAATACAGCCAATTCTGCTTCGAGCTTACGCAGCGTGATGTCACCGTCGATCGCGTAATCCAGCGCGGCGCGCTCTAGCGCCGGAGTTTCCTGCGCAACGTAGGCGACGCGCCATTTGGCGGGATAATCGATTTCGCCCTGGTCGGCGTGCAGTTCGCCGCGCAACAGGCCGAACAGGCTGGATTTGCCAGCGCCGTTGGCGCCGATCAGGCCGATTTTGTCGCCCGGGTTGAGTGTCACGTCGACATTGTCGAGGAGCGGCTTGATGCCACGCATCAGGCTAACTTGCTGGAACCGAATCATAATTAATTTCTAGGGAGTATGCTGTAAAACCATGCTTTTTCCGCATGTATTTATTGCGCGTAATAAAAATACAAATGGGAGTAGAGCTTATTAGGCCAGACTCCCGTATTGCCTGTAGTGCAGTTTGAAGCTTATTGTTTCAGTGTTGTTTCAATTGTTCTGCTGTGATCAAAAATACCATATCATCACCCTCGCTGGTGGTAACCCAGGTCAATTCCAGATCCGGGAAAGCCGCTTCCGCAAAGGTGCGTTCATTGCCGACTTCAACGATGAGTAGGCCTTTTTCAGTCAGACGTTGGGCCGCACCAGCCACGATTTTGCGCACCAGATCCATGCCATCGTCACCGCCAGCCAAGGCAATCTGCGGTTCATGCAGATATTCTCGCGGCAGTTGTCCCATCGAACCGTTGTTTACGTAAGGTGGATTGGCGACGATCAAATCGTATTTTTTGTCAGGGACATTAGTATACAGGTCGGACTCGATCAGGGTGATGCGATCTTCAAGGTCGTAATCAGCAACGTTGCGAAACGCCACATCCAGCGCATCCTTTGAGATGTCGGTGGTACTGATATGGGCGTTCGGAAATGCATCGGCCAGCATGATCGGCAGGCAACCCGAGCCGGTGCATAGTTCGAGGATATTGGTCACCGCTTCCGGGGCACTGATCCAGGGCGCAAAAAATTCTGGAATCAATTCGGCGATAAAGGAGCGCGGCACGATCACGCGCTCGTCAACGTAAAAACGATAGCTGCCGAGCCACGCTTCATGCGTGATATAGGCAGCCGGCACCCGATCGGTGGCGCGACGCTCGATGACTTCCAGAATGGCAGCTACTTCTTCCGGCAGCAGGTGCGCATCCAGAAATGGGTCGAGCGTTTCCAGCGGCAGCTTGAGCGTATGCAGGATCAGGTAGGCGGCTTCGTCCAGCGCATTGCTGCTACCGTGACCGAAAAATAGCTGTTCGGTATTAAAGCGCGTAATCGCATAGCGAAACAGGTCGCGCGGGGTGGAGAACGGGTGGGCTGGCAGTTGGCGTGTCATGGTGTGTCGATTTTTAAGTGGATGCGATTTGGTAGTGCAGGCACGGAGGCCTGTACTACTAGGTCAGCACTAGGTCAGCAGGTTTTCCAGCGTGCTGCGATAGATGTTTTTCAGCGGCGCGATGAAGCGCAATTCGATATGTTCGTCGATCTTGTGGATGCTGTTGTTGGGCGGGCCGAATTCGATTACTTGTGGACAAATTTGTGCTATGAAGCGGCCGTCCGAGGTGCCGCCGGTGGTCGACAGGTCGGCGTCGATCCCGGTTTCCAGCTTGATCGCGTCGCACAGTGCATCGCTCAGGATGCCGCGCGGTGTCAAGAATGGGGCGCCATTGATGATCCAGCGCAGGTCGTATTCCAGTTCGTGCCGATTCAGGATCGCATGTACGCGCTGCTGCAAGCCTTCTGCGGTGCTGGCGGTGGAGAAGCGGAAATTAAAATCGATCACAATCTCGCCCGGAATCACGTTATTGGCGCCGGTGCCGCTGTTGGCATTGGAAATCTGGAATGAAGTCGGCAAATAATAGGCGTTGCCTTGGTCCCAATGCTCGGCCACCAGTTCGGTCAGCGCCGGCACGGCCAGGTGAATCGGGTTTTTTGCCAGTTGCGGATAGGCGATGTGACCCTGGATACCTTTGATGGTGAGCTTGCCGGACAATGAGCCGCGGCGGCCGTTCTTGATGGTGTCGCCCAATTCACCGGAAGAAGTCGGCTCGCCTACGATGCAGTAATCGATCTGTTCGCCGCGTGCTTTGAGCATGTTGCACACGATAATTGTGCCGTCGGTGGATGGGCCTTCTTCATCGCTGGTAATCAGGAAACCAATCGATCCCTTGTGCTCGGGATGGGCGGCGACGAATTCTTCGGTGGCGACCACAAATGCGGCAATCGAAGTTTTCATGTCGGCAGCGCCGCGGCCATACAACTTGCCGTCGCGCTGCGTCGGCACGAACGGATGCGATTGCCATTGTTCGATTGGGCCGGTCGGCACCACGTCGGTATGGCCGGCGAAGACTACCAGAGGGTGCGTGGTGCCTTTACGCGCCCACAGATTGGTGACTTCGCCGGATTGGACGATTTCGCACACAAAACCGAGCGGAGATAAAAGCGCGATCAGGCGTTGTTGGCAACCTTTGTCTTGCGGAGTGACGGAACTTAGCGCGATCAACTCTTCGGCCAGCGCGAGGGTTTTATTCATGGATTATTTTTTGAATATTTGTTGGTAGAGTGCGTCCGAGAAGCCGACTTTGCAGTGTTGCGCATCGGCATCGCCGATCGTTAAGACGGGCCGCTTGATGACGGACGGCGATTCGCACATCAGCGCGATTGCGCTGGGCGCGTCAATGATAGCTGCTTTGCGTTCTTCCGGCAGCGCGCGCCAGGTGGCGCCTTTGCGGTTGAGTAATATTGTCCAGTCCAAATCCTCTAGCCACGATTGGATCATGGCTGGCGTCACGCCATCTTTCTTGAAGTTGTGAAAGGTGTAGGCAAGCGCCTGGGCATCGAGCCATGCGCGGGCTTTTTTGACAGTATCGCAGTTGGGGATGCCATACAGGGTAATGTTTGCGGTCTGGTCGTGATGCATCATGCGTTGAGGGTGAATTCAGTGAAAGTTGGCTCATTCGGTTTGCCGACGGCCGGTTCGGGCGGAGCAAGTTTGCTGGATTGCTCGTTATTGTTGAGTTGCCATAACAGATTACTGGGCGAGTCCGCATTCGACAAGCCTTCTTCCTGCGATATCTGGCCGCTTTTGATCATGTGCAGCAGGGTTTGCTCGAAAGTTTGCGAACCTGGCGACAGGCTTTGTTCAATTGCTTCCTTGATCTGCGTAATTTCCCCTTTCTCGATCAGCTCCGCCACATAGCGCGTATTGAGCATGACTTCGGTTGCTGCCAGACGTTTGCCGTCCGGCGAGCGCACCAGCCGTTGCGAAATGATGGCGCGTAACGTCGATGCAATATCCAGCAAGAGAGCGGAGCGATTTTCGATCGGGTAAAAACTGATGATGCGGTTCAATGCGTTGTAACTGTTATTCGCATGCAGCGTGGCCAATACCAGATGCCCTGATTGGGCATAAGCAAGGGCGGCCGACATGGTTTCCTTGTCGCGGATTTCGCCGATCAGGATGCAATCTGGGGCCTGCCGTAGCGAGTTTTTTAGCGCGATTTCCAGGCTAGCGGCATCGATGCCGATTTCCCTCTGGCTGACAATCGAACGCTTATTACTAAACAGAAATTCAATCGGATCTTCCAGCGTCAGGATATGTCCAGTGCGCAGCTCGTTACGGTAGTCCAGCATTGAGGCAATCGTAGTCGACTTGCCGGAGCCGGTGGCGCCGACCATCAGGATTAGCCCGCGCTTGTCCATAATCAGTTCGGACAGGATGCTCGGCAGGCCAAGCGTGCCAAGCGCCGGAATTTCATGCGGGATGAATCGCAACACCGCCGAGAAGGCGCCGCGCTGGCGAAACGCCGATAACCGGAAGCGCCCAACGTCAGTTACTGGAATACCGATATTAAGCTCGTTTTCTTGCTCAAGCTTGCTCATGTCGGCAGCAGACAATACTTCGCCCAGCAGCGCCATGATGTGCTGCATGTTCATTTTCTGCTGATTAATTGGTACCAGATTGCCCTGAATTTTCAGGTGGATCGGCGAATTAATGGCCAGAAACATGTCTGACGCACTTTTTTCTTTCATCAGGGAAAATAAACGATCCATGCTCATTCTGCGCTCCCGATTTATTTGTTTAGGTAGGGCGGGTGAAACCCGCGCAGTTCGCAGTTTGATCGCAAAAACTGCGCGGGTTTCACCCGCACTACTTGACTATAGTATATTTAAAAAGCGCAACAAATATATGCGAGGAATGCCATGAAAATTGCCATACCCCCTACCATGCAAGACACCTATCAAGCTTCGCGCAGCAATTCATTGATGCCGGTCTTGGCCCGTGTTTTGGCGTCAACCCGCTTGACAATGACGGCGCAGTAGAGACTGTATTTGCCATCGGCGGAAGGCAGGTTGCCGGACACTACAACAGAGCCTGCAGGAATGCGGCCATAGCTGACTTCACCGGTGGCGCGGTCGTAAATCTTGGTCGATTGGCCGATATACACGCCCATCGAAATTACCGAGTTTTCCTCGACGATTACGCCTTCGACGATTTCCGAACGAGCGCCGATGAAGCAATTGTCTTCAATAATAGTTGGATTGGCTTGCATCGGTTCCAGCACGCCGCCGATACCGACGCCGCCGGACAGGTGGACGTTTTTGCCGATCTGGGCGCAGGAGCCGACGGTGGCCCAGGCATCGACCATCGTGCCTTCATCGACATACGCGCCGATATTCACGAAAGATGGCATCAGCACCACATTCTTGCCCAGGAAGCAGCCGCGTCGCGCTACCGCCGGCGGCACCACGCGAAAGCCGCCTTTGGCGAAGTCGTCCGCGCTGTAGTTGGCGAATTTGGTCGGCACCTTGTCGTAAAACTGCATGTGCGCACCGGATGGCATCGCAATATTGTCTTCCAGTCGGAACGATAGCAATACTGCCTTCTTGATCCACTGGTTGACGACCCATGCGCCACTGTCTTTTTGCGCAACCCGCAGGCTACCGTCGTTGAGTTGCTCAATGACGTGCGCAACGCTATCGCGGACTTCTGCCGGGGCAGAAGATGGTGAGAAGTCGGCGCGATTTTCCCACGCGGCATCGATAATTTTCTGAAGTTGCTGGGTCATTGGATTGCTCTTGTAGGTTAATAGTTAATCAATTGACTAATTGATGGGTTAATCAATGATATGCAGTTTTTGGGTGAATGCGACGATGCGGCGCGCCGCTTCCAGGCATTCGGCCACCTCGGCCACCAGAGCCATGCGGATGCGGTTGCGACCCGGGTTGGCGCCGTGCGCCTCGCGGGCCAGATAGCTACCTGGCAAAACCGTCACATTATATTCGGCATACAGTTGCCGTGCGAATTCGACATCGGACAGTGCAGTGTGCCGGCTGACATCGGCCCACAGGTAAAAACCGGCATCAGGCAAATCGACATCCAGCACCGTTTGCAGCAGCGGCGTGACTTGCTGGAATTTTTGCTGGTACAGAATACGGTTTTCCACCACATGAGCTTCGTCGTTCCAGGCTGCGATTGATGCGGCTTGAACTGACGGGCTCATTGCGCCGCCCTGATAGGTGCGGTACAGCAAAAATTTTTGCATCAATTCAGCGTCACCGGCCACAAAGCCAGAGCGCATGCCGGGCACATTCGAGCGTTTCGACAGACTGGAAAATACGATCAGGCGCGGGAAACCGTTACGCCCCAATTGGTGCGCCGCTTCAAGTGCGCCCAGCGGCGCTTCCGCCTTGAAGTAAATTTCGGAATAGCACTCGTCAGCTGCAATGACAAAATCATAGCGGTCGGACAACTCGAACAGTTCCTTCCAGTCGTCTTGCGTGAGTACAGCGCCAGTCGGGTTGCCCGGCGAGCACACATACAGCAGTTGTACATGCTGCCAGATGGCAGCCGGAACGCTTGCATAATCAGGGGCAAAATTGCGCGCCGGGTCGGAGTTGACGAAGTAGGGCTGGGCGCCGCACAGATACGCGGCACCTTCATAAATCTGGTAAAACGGGTTCGGGCACACCACCAGCGCATCGTGTCGGGTCGGGTCGACCACGGTCTGCGCCAGCGCGAACAAGGCTTCGCGCGAACCGTTGACCGGCAGTATCTGGTTGGCAGGGTCGAGCTTTGGCAAACGGTAGCGGCGTTCCAGCCAACCGGCGATCGCGCAGCGCAATGCGGCGCTGCCGGCGGTGCTGGGGTAACTCGCCAAGCCCGCCAGATTGTCCGTCAACGCTTGCCGGATGAAAGCCGGCGTGGCGTGCTTAGGTTCGCCAATGCCGAGGCTGATCGGATTGAACGCGGGATTCGGTGTGATACCTGTAAATAGCTGCCGCAGTTTCTCGAAAGGGTAGGGCTGGAGATTTTGTAGGAGTGGATTCACGGGACAAGTGGCAGTGATTGACTAGAATGAAATGATTTGCGCCTATAAAAGCCAAAACGGCATCGAGATATTATACTGGTCTACGCTTTGTTTGCGCTGCAGCAAGCAAGGCGCGAAATAGCCCTTAAAGTGTATTATTGCGGCTTTTCACAACATTTTGCGGCAGATTTTCCCTTGGTTTTAAGCGATAATTGCCAGCATGTATTTTTACACTATTTTTTAACGATCAAGAGAAGAACTGCTCCCAACGTGCGCCTATCTTCCATTAAATTATCAGGATTCAAGTCTTTTGTTGAGCCGACGCATTTTCAAGTGCCGGGGCAACTGGTCGGTGTGGTCGGGCCGAATGGCTGCGGTAAATCCAATATCATCGATGCGGTGCGCTGGGTTCTGGGCGAATCCAAGGCTTCCGAGTTGCGCGGCGAGTCGATGCAGGATGTTATTTTCAACGGCTCGACGCACCGCAAACCGGCTGGTCGCGCTTCGGTTGAGCTGCTATTTGACAATGCCAACGGGCGCGCCTCCGGCGCTTGGGGGCAATATGCGGAAATCGCGGTAAAGCGCACACTCACACGCGACGGCAACTCCAACTATTACATCAATAACCAGGTAGTGCGGCGGCGCGATATCCAGGATATTTTCATGGGTACCGGCCTGGGGCCGCGTGCTTACGCCATCATCGGCCAAGGCATGATCTCCCGCATCATTGAAGCGCGCCCGGAAGAGTTACGGATTTTTCTCGAAGAAGCCGCCGGCGTATCCAAATACAAGGAGCGCCGCCGCGAAACCGAAAACCGCTTGCAGGACACGCGCGAGAACTTGCTCCGGCTTGAGGATATCCTGCGCGAACTGAATACCAACCTGGAAAAGCTGGAGGCCCAAGCGGCAGTGGCGCAAAAATTTCGCCAAATGCAAGCCGATCAGGATGAGAAGCAGAAATTGCTCTGGCTGTTGCGCAAGAACGAAGCGCAGATCGAGCAGCAAAAATATTTCCGCGACAGTGAACAGGCGCAAACCGATCTGGAACAGCACACCGCCCAGTTGCGCCACAGCGAACTGGAACTGGAGCAGATGCGCCAGACCCATTACGCTATGGGCGACCACATGCATCAGGCGCAAGGCGCGCTATACCAGACCAATGCCGAGATCGGCAGCCTGGAAGCGCAAATCAAATTTGTCATCGAGTCGCGCAATCGCTTGCAAAATCAGCTGGCCGCCTTGACTGCACAGCGCGATCAATGGCAGCGTCAAAGCCGGCAAAATCAGGAGCAGTTTGCCGAGGCCGAATTCAGTCTGGAAGAGCAAGGCGCTCTGGTCGAGCATGCAGAGCAAACGTTGCAACTGGCCAGCGACAAGCTGCCCCAGCTGGAACAGGCCTGGCGCACCGCGCAAGACAGCACCACCGAATCGCGCGGCAAGATCATGCAGGCACAGCAACAAATTGAGCTGGAGTCGGCGCATCAGCGCAATGCGTCGAACATCCTGAACGGGCTGACAGTGCGCCGCGAACGGCTGTCGCACGAGAAAAACGGTTTGCAAATGCCGGACAACGCGCATCTTGCCAACCTGAAAATGCAGCTGGAAGAACAGCAGGCGACGCTGGAAGAAGCTGCGCTGCAGCTGGAAATTGCCCAAGAGCAGCAGCCGGCGCTGGAACTGGAGCGCAGCAATGCGCAGCAGCAAGTCAATCTGGAGGCCGCCAGCAACGCGCAACTGGAAGCGCGTCTGCAAGCGCTTAAGCAATTGCAGGAAAAGATCCAGACCCAAGGTAAGGTACAGCCCTGGCTCGACAAGCACGAGTTAGGCAATTTACCGCGCCTATGGCAAAAAATGCAAATCGAGCAGGGTTGGGAAACTGCGCTGGAAGCAATATTGCGCGAGCGTACTTCAGCGCTGGAAGTGTCGAATCTGGACTGGGCCAAGGCTTTTTTCAGCGATGTGCCGCCGGCTAAACTGGCGTTGTTTTCGCTTAGTGCAGCGCCACACACCGAAGTTGCGCTGGCTGGATTGAAGCCGCTATTGAGCTTTTTGAAACTCAATGACCCTGGCTTGCGGGCGCTGCTGCAGGATTGGCTGCATGGCGTTTTTGTGGCTGAAGATGCCGCCAGTGCTTTTTCACAACGCAACAATTTGCCGTTAGGCGGCTGCTTCGTGACCCGGCAAGGGCATGTGGTCGGACGCGCCGGAGTGCGGTTTTACGCTGCCGACTCTGAACAGGACGGCATGTTGGCGCGCCAGCACGAAATAGAAAACCTCGGCAAGCAGGTACGCGCACAACAATTGCTGGCGGAACAGGCCAAGTCGCGTTCGGTGCGGGCCGAGGCGGCGCTGTCGCAAGCTGCCAGGCAATTGCAGGACAGCCGCCAGGGTGTCGGCAGCCTGACGCAAGCAGTACACGGCTTGCAGATGGAAGTGGTTAAATTGTCCGAAGTGGAGGAGCGTTTCAACCAGCGTAGCGGACAAATTGTCGGCGATCTGGCTGAAATTGCCGGGCAGGAAGCCGAACAGCAACAGATTCGGGATGAATCCGAAGCCTGTTTTGAAGAACTGGATGCCGCTCTGGCAGAGTTGCAAGCCGCGCATGAGGATGGACAGACCGCATATCTGGAAAAAGAGTTGCAATTGGCGGACGCCCGGCAGCGCTTGCGTGAGCTGGAACGGGCCGCGCAGGATGCGGTATTCGCCGAAAAATCGCAGCGCAGCAAGATGGATGAGCTTAAACGCAATATTGCCACCGCGCTGGAGCAATCGTCGCAACTGGCGGTGACTATGCAGCAAGGTACGCTGGAACTGGAAACCCTGGACCATCAGACTACCGACGCCGGCTTGCAAACCCTGCTGGAACAACGCAGCGGGCAGGAACGCGCGTTATCGGACGCACGCCATGAACTCGATCAGATCAGCCAAAAACTGCGTCATCTGGAAGATGCGCGCACACAAGCCGAGCGCGACCTGCAGCCGCAACGCGACAAAATCATGGAGCTGCAACTAAAAGAACAGGCTGCGCGCCTGAATTACGAGCAATTCGCGCAGCAATTGCAAGAGGCCGATGCCGATGAGGCTGCCTTGAGCGCTAAACTGCATGCCGATCTGCGGCCGTCTTACCTGCAAGGCGAAGTTACGCGGCTAGCCAATGCCATCGCCGGCCTGGGCGCGGTCAATCTGGCCGCACTGGACGAGCTGTCGCAGGCATCTGAGCGCAAGACTTTCCTGGATGCGCAGAATGCCGATCTGACTGAGGCCATAAATACCTTGGAAGATGCGATTCGCCGCATCGATAAGGAAACCCGCGAGCTATTGCAGGAGACGTTCAACCAGGTCAATACCCATTTTGCCGAACTGTTTCCGATTCTGTTCGGCGGCGGTCAAGCCAAATTGATGATGACCGGCGATGAAATTCTCGATTCCGGCGTGATGGTGATGGCCCAGCCGCCCGGCAAGAAAAATGCAACAATTCACCTTCTTTCCGGCGGTGAAAAGGCTTTAACAGCAACGGCGCTGGTGTTTTCCATGTTCCAACTCAATCCAGCTCCATTTTGCCTGCTCGACGAAGTCGATGCGCCACTGGACGATTCGAATACCGAGCGCTTTTGTAATATGGTTAAGCGCATGTCTTCGAAAACCCAGTTTTTATTTATTTCGCATAACAAGATCGCGATGGAAATGGCACAACAATTGATCGGCGTTACGATGCAGGAACAAGGGGTATCCCGTATTGTGGCGGTGGACATGCAGTCCGCAGCTAATTTCGCTTTAGAGGGCCAAGCCGCATGACAGACTTACAAATAAGCTTAATCGCCATCGGCGGCACCATCGTAGTCGGTGTCATCTCGTATAACAAATGGCAGGAATACAAGGCCAGGAAAAGCGTTGAGCGCGCATTTTCAAGCGATCACGACGATGTCCTGATGCAGCCTTTGGTTACAGATGAAGCCGACCGTGTTGCGCACGCACGGCATGAGCCCAGCTTTTCTGGACGCGATGGCGACACTGCGGTAATGGATGTGGCGAATGAAACGCCAGGCGCTGCTCCTGCAGGTGCTGCCGCCTACACCGGTGCGCAGATACCACTGCCGGCGCAGGAGTTGCCAGTCGACCCGCTCATCGATTGCAATATTCCCCTGATGCTGGAGGGCACAGTACACGGCGCAACGATATTGCCGGCGCTGCAGAGCCTGACGCAGATCGGCAGCAAGCCGATTCATTTCATCGGCCTGCGCGCGGATCAAATTTGGGAAGCGGTGCGCAACGAAGGCATGTATAGCGCGCTGCAAGCCGGTGTGCAACTGGCAAATCGCAGCAGTGCATTGACCGAGCTGGAATATTCTGAACTGGTAATGCGACTGCGCGAGGTGGCTGATACGTTGGATGCCGAACCCGACGTCCCCGATATGGCCGAAATTATCTATATTGCGCGTGAGTTGCATCGCTTTATTGCCGAGCATGATGTGCAGCTAGGCATCAATATCCATACTAACGGCGCACCGTGGGCGCTCAACAGCTTGCGTCCGATGTTGAAAAAAATGGGTTTCGAGCTGCGCTCCGACGACCGTTACAGCATGCCGGACGGAGACGGCGGCAATCTATTTCTGCTATCGGTCAATACCAATCCGACTACCGCCGCCGCCTCGGCTGCTCCCACCACGGCCCGGCTTACCCTGCTGCTGGAGGTGCCTTGCGTAGCGCCGCTGCGGGATGGTTACGGTGCGATGACAGCCTGTGCCAAGCTGCTGGCCGTCAAATTGGGCGGATCTTTGGTTGATGACGATAGCCAGGTTTTGACCGATGCAGCGTTGGCTGAAATCGCCGCTCAGGTCGCCGCCTTTTATGATGACATGGAGGTAGCGGAAATTCCCGCCGGTTCTAACCGGGCGCAGCGCTTATTCCAATGATGCTTTCCGCTCCAGGCAGCAGCGGCAACGGTGGCTCCGTTCCCGATTCCGATTCCGATTCCGCAGACTGGCAAACACATGCGGCTTGGCTACGCAGCGAGTTGGTCCGGCACAACATCGCTTATTATGTTTTCGATCAGCCGACTGTCCCGGACGCGCAATACGACAAATTGTTCGGTGAACTGCAAGCGCTCGAAACCGCGCATCCCGAACTGATAAACGCTGAGTCGCCCACCCAGCGCGTCGGTGCGGCCCCACTCGGCCAGTTTTCGCAAGTGACGCATTCGGTGCCGATGCTGTCGCTCAACAATGGTTTCAACGAGGCTGACATCATCGCTTTTGACCGTCGCGCCAAAGAAGCGTTGGCGCAGAACGCCAGCCCTAGCCGGCAGGAAATCGAATATGCGACGGAACTCAAGTTCGATGGCCTGGCGATCAACTTGCGTTATGAGCACGGCGTATTCACCCAGGCCGCCACGCGTGGCGATGGCGCTACCGGCGAGGATGTCACCAGAAATATTCGCACTGTGCGCGCCATTCCGCTGCGGCTCCAAACCAGTACGCCGCCGGCGCTGATTGATATTCGCGGCGAAGTATTGATGTACAAGGCGGATTTTGTCCGCCTCAATGCACGCCAGCGCGCCGCCGGGCAAAAGGAATTTGCCAATCCACGCAATGCCGCCGCCGGCAGTTTGCGCCAGCTCGATTCACGCATCACGGCCCAGCGGGCGCTGCGTTTTTTTGCTTACGGCATCGGTGCACTGGATGGCGCCGAGTTGCCGCGATCCCATTCGGCTTTGCTCGATTGGTATAGCAGCATGGGAGTACCGGTCTGTAACGAAAGAAATACGTGCGGCGGTGCGGTGGGACTGTTGGAGTATTTTCATTACATAGGGCAAAAGCGGGCACAATTGCCGTATGACATCGATGGTGTGGTGTACAAGGTCAATGCGCTTGCCGAGCAACAAAAATTAGGCTTTGTTTCGCGTGCACCGCGTTTTGCGCTGGCGCATAAGTTCCCGGCCGAAGAAGCGCTGACTGTGGTGCTGGAGATCGAAGTCCAGGTCGGGCGCACCGGCGCGATTACGCCGGTGGCGCGGTTGGCGCCCGTATTCGTCGGCGGCGTCACGGTAACCAATGCAACCCTGCATAACGAGGATGAAGTCAACCGCAAGGATATCCGCATCGGCGACACCGTGATTGCGCGCCGCGCCGGCGACGTGATACCGGAAGTTGTGGCGTATGTACCGGAGCAGCGGCCGCAAGATGCGCGTCGTTTCGTTATGCCCACTAATTGCCCGGTGTGCGGTTCCAGCATCGTGCGCCTGGAAGACGAAGCGATAGCGCGCTGTTCCGGCGGCTGGATCAAGTGCGCCGCACAGCGCAAGGGCGGCTTGCAACATTTTGCATCGCGGAGAGCGATGGATATAGAAGGACTGGGCGATCAGTTGATCGACCAGTTGGTCGACCGGCACATCATTACCACCGCAGCAGATCTGTACAAACTCGGCTTGACTGCGCTGGCTGTGCTCGACCGCATGGCCGACAAGTCGGCCCGCAACGTGCTGGATGCGCTCGAAAAATCGAAGTCAACCACGCTGGCGCGCTTCGTGTATGCGCTCGGTATCCGGCATGTCGGCGAAGCCACTGCCAAAGCCCTGGCCAGCCATTTCGGCACGCTCGACGCGTTGATGCAGGCGTCCGAAGCCCAATTGCTGGAAGTGGCCGATGTCGGCCCGGTGGTGGCCAATTCCATCACCCAGTTTTTCGCCGATCCGCTGAACATCGAACTGATAGCGCAATTGCGCGCAGCCGGGGTGCAGTGGGCAGAAAACAACGTTGCCGAAACCAGTCCACGGCCCCTGCTGGGCCGAATTTTCGTGCTCACCGGCAGTATGCCCACGCTCACCCGCGACGTCGCCGCAGCCATGATCGAAGCGGCGGGTGGCAAAGTCGCTGGTTCCGTCTCTAAAAAAACCAGTGTAGTGGTGGCCGGAGCAGATGCCGGCAGCAAACTGGTTAAGGCGCAAGAACTGGGCATTGCGATCATGGATGAAGCAGCTCTTTTGCATTTATTAAAGCAACCGTATTTTGAGTAACCGTAATTAGGGCAACCATAAAAAAAATATGAAAAAAATCCGAAAAGCTGTTTTTCCGGTAGCCGGCCTGGGTAGCCGTTTTTTGCCAGCCACCAAGGCCCAACCGAAAGAGATGTTGCCGATTGTCGACAAGCCCTTGATCCAGTATGCAGTCGAGGAAGCGGCGGCGGCCGGCATCACCGACATGGTCTTCAT
Organism: Glaciimonas sp.; assembly: GCA_012927625.1. Lineage (GTDB taxonomy): Bacteria > Pseudomonadota > Gammaproteobacteria > Burkholderiales > Burkholderiaceae_D > AVCC01. The sequence continues at coordinate 46,790 of JABBOV010000021.1, forward strand.
CACCGGGCGCAACAAGCGCGCTATCGAAGACCATTTCGACAAGGCCTATGAAATGGAGGCTGAACTGGAGGCTGCCGGCAAGGAAGAATTGCTGGCATTGGTGCGCAGCGTGATTCCACCCCATATCCATTGCATCTTCATCCGTCAGCCGGCACCGCTGGGGCTGGGGCATGCGGTGCTGTGCGCCCGCCCGGTGATCGGCGATGAACCGTTTGCCGTGTTGCTAGCCGATGACCTGATGGATCCCGATAGTGGGCAGCTGCCGGTGATGGCGCAAATGACGCAGCTCTTTGAAGCCGAGCAAGCCAGCATCATCGCGGTGCAAAATGTGCCGCGCGCCTTGACGCGGCAATACGGTATCGTCAGCAGTACGCCGTACAGGGAACGCTTGGAGCGCATGCGCGGCATCATTGAAAAGCCCTCACCTGAGAATGCGCCGTCGACGCTTGCCGTCAGTGGGCGCTATGTATTATCGAACCGGATCTTTGATTTCCTGGAGCTCCAGGGCAAAGGTCAGGGCGGTGAGATTCAATTAACCGATGCGATCGCCCAATTATTGCAAAGCGATCCGGTGTATGCCTACCGTTACGCTGCTACTTGCTATGATTGCGGTTCCAAATTGGGTTACTTGCAAGCCAGCGTCGCATTGGGTTTGAAGCATCCTGAAACCGGCGCGGCGTTTGCCGGCTATCTGCGCAGTCTTTCATTTTGAGGGAGATAAAGTCAGCATGATCCGGCCAATTCTAAAAATGGGCGACCCAAGGTTGCTGCGCCATGCGGAGCCGGTGACGGACTTTGCCAATCCTGCACTGGCGGAATTGATTGCAGATATGTTCGACACCATGCATGCGGTCGAAGGCGTCGGACTCGCTGCGCCGCAGATCGGGGTTAACCTGCAACTGGTCATCTTCGGCTTTGGGAAAAATGCCCGCTACCCGGATGCGCCGGCCGTACCGGAAACGATTTTGATCAATCCGCAACTGACGCCGCTATCGCAAGAAACTGAGGACGGCTGGGAGGGTTGCCTGTCGGTGCCGGGTCTGCGTGGCCTGGTGCCGCGCTGGAAGCTGCTGCATTACGAAGGCATGGATCAGTTCGGCAATCGCATCAGCCGCGATGTGGAAGACTTCCATGCTCGCGTGGTGCAGCATGAAGTTGACCACCTGGAAGGCATTCTGTACCCAATCCGTATCAAGGACATGACGCAGTTCGGTTATGTGGATGTGCTGTTTCCTGAGCTGGAAGCGGATAGCGACGAATGATTATGTTTGAGAGCGGCTGCCGGCGATTGCAGAAAATTTTCTGGTCGTGTTTGATGTGATATCTATACTGCTATTGGTATTTTTAAATGCTGCATATAAAATATGCGGAAAGTATAGTGTTTTTTGTGATACTCCTAGTTATTTTTGGATCGATAAATAATCTGCGCGCACTGTACGAAGGTGCGAAACGATCTCTCAGAAGCGCTCGTCGGCCCGCAAATAACGCCATTCTCCGGTTGGCAAGTCGCCTAGTTTGACATTGCCAATCCGTACCCGCTTCAGGCCCAGTACCTCCAACCCGACGATGTCGCACATGCGGCGGATCTGTCTTTTTTTGCCTTCGCGCAGCGTAAAACTGAGCTGATCTTCGTTTTGCCACTTCACCTTGGCCGGCAGCAAAGGTTTGCCGTCGAGCATAAGGCCATGATTGAGACGTTTTAGCTGATCCTCGGGCAATTTCCCCGGTTTGCCGTATTTCACCCTGACCAGATATTCCTTCTCGACGCTGGTGTCGGAGCCGATCAAATGTTTGGCGATGCGGCCATCTTGCGTCAAGACCAGCAGTCCTACTGAATCAATGTCGAGCCGTCCGGCGGCCACCAGGCTGCGCAATTGGGTTGGGTGGAATTTTTCCGGTGCCGCGTCTTCTTGCCATCGCGTGTCAGCTTTCACCAGCGCGATCGCAGGCGTATAACCATCTTCAGCCTGACCGCTGACATAGCCCATCGGCTTGTTGATCAGTATCGTGACGCGTTTCGATTGTTCGGCACTGGCTTGGCGTTCGACCGTGATTTTCTGGCCAGGCAAAACTTTGCTTCCCAGTACCGAGACGACTGCGCCGTCGACGCGAACCCAGCCGCGTTCAATCCATTCGTCGGCTTCGCGCCGCGAGCAAAGACCTAATTCAGACATGCGTTTGGATAAACGAAGGGGTTCAGACATGGCGATAAATTTTAATGTGGGTGCGAGATTGCAGAAGACGAAAGCTCCGATCGGAGGGGCGCAATTATACGCCCAGCGCTTCCAGTAAATGGGTTTCGAGCTGGATTTGGGTTCGGGCATTGTTCAGTAGCGGGCCATCGATCAGAAAAACGTCTTCGACGCGCTCGCCCAGCGTCATGATTTTTGCCATGTGCAAATTCACCTTGTACTTCGCCAGCACAATTGCAATTGCATACAGCAAACCGTTGCGATCATTGGCGGAAACGGACAGTAGATAATACTGGCCGCGTTCGTCCGGCCGCAAATCGACAGTCGGCTTGATCGGGAAGGTGCGCGACAGACGCGACAGGCGCCCCTGGCTCGGCGCCGGCAGGACTGCCGAACTCTGCAGCAGTTCGGTCAATTCGTGTTCTATCAGGCTGATGATGTCGCGGTAATTATTGGCGAAAGTTGTTTCCGTTACAAAAAAAGTGTCGAGCGCGTAACCATGCCTGGTGGTGTGGATCTTGGCATCGAGAATGCTGAAATTCTTGCGGTCGAAGTAACTGCAGATACGGGCAAACAGATCGGGCTGATCCCGCGTGTAGACCGTTACCTGCAAGCCTTCGCCAATCGGCGCTAGCCGGCTTTTTACTATGGGTATGCGGCTGTCGACTTTGTCATACAGCGATCGGGTTTGCCATGCAATATCGGCGGCGTCGCTACGCAAAAAGTAAGCAATATCGAGTTGCTTCCAGAGCGCATTGTGTGCGTCGGCCGGCAAGCCATACAAACGCAGCGTCTTGAGCGCATTGTCCTGCCGGTTCCGAAATTCGCGATCAGCGGAAGGCGATTCGCCGCCCAGCACCCGCAACGTCAATTGGTACAGGTCTTCCAGCAGCTTGCCTTTCCACGCATTCCAGACTTTAGGGCTGGTACCCCGAATGTCGGCTACAGTCAGCAAATACAGTGCTGTCAGATGGCGCTCGTTCTTTGCCAATTGGGCAAAACTGAGGATCACATCGGGGTCCGATAAATCTTTTTTTTGCGCCACTTGCGACATGATCAGATGGTTTTCCACCAGGAAAACGATCAGCTCGGTATCTTCTTTGCTTAAGCCATGATCTTTGCAGAATTTGCTGGCATCGACTATTCCCAGCTTGGAATGGTCACCGCCACGGCCTTTTGCAATATCGTGAAACAAGGCGGCGACATACAGCAACCAGGGTTGGGCGAAGTTGCCCATCAATTGGCTGCAGAATGGATATTCGTGCGCATGCTCGGTCATCGTGAAGCGACGCACATTGCGCACTACCATCAAAATATGCTGATCTACCGTATATACATGGAATAGATCGTGTTGCATCTGGCCTACGATGCGCCTGAAGTTAGGCAGATAGCGGCCCAAAATATCGGTCTGATTCATCCGTCTGAGCGCATGCGTAATCCCTTGCGGCGCTTTCAGGATGGCAATAAATAATGCGCGATTGGCTGGCGCGCGCCGGAAACGGTCATCGATTCCGAAGCGGGCGTGCCACAGGGCGCGCAGAGTGCGCGCCGTCATGCCTTCCAGGTCGGAATGCTGCGCCAGCAGCAGGAATACTTCCAGCATTGCGGATGGACTGGCCTCAAAAGTATCGTTCTGCGCGATATCGATGAAACCATTGACTTCATTGAAGCGCTCGTTGATCGCGCGCGGATTGATCGGCAGCGGAAATAGTTGCACTTCGATGTTTTGCAGCAGAATTGTATTCAATTGGGTCACAGCTTTTGCGGCCCGATAATAGCGCTGCATCAGGAATTCGCTGGACCGGCAGGCATCGGTTGTGACGAAGCCGAAGGTTTCGGCTATTGGCGTTTGCACATCGAACAGCAAGCGGTCTTCGCGTCGGCCGGCATGGATGTGCAGGCGTATGCGGATATCCGTGAAAGCGCGTTCTTTCTGCGTCAACTGGCGCGCTTCGGTGGCCGTGATCAAGTCTCTTTCGGCCAGTTCGCGCCAGGAATTGCCCAAGCCGGCCGCTTTCGCGACCCATAGAATGACTTGCAAATCCCTTAATCCGCCCGGACTTTCCTTGCAGTTCGGCTCCAGACTGTACGGGGTGTCTTCATATTTCGCATGGCGCTGACGCAGTTCCAGCATTTTGGCCTGAAAAAAAGTCTGCGGGTTCATCGCCGCCATGTAGCGGGCCTGCAGAAACTGAAACAGCTTTTTGTTGCCAGTCACCAGTCGTGCTTCCAGCAACCCGGTTTTAATCGTAATGTCGCCGTCGGACTCGCTCAGGCACTCGTCGATCGTGCGGATGCTGTGACCGATTTCGAGCCCGATATCCCACAGTAGTTGCACCAGTTGTTCCAGTTTGGGGCGAAGCGATGCATCGGCACTGGAAGGCAACAACACGAGTAAATCGACATCCGAGCAAGGGAATAACTCGCCCCGGCCATAGCCGCCAACAGCCACCAGAGACACCGAAGCCGGCAGCGCAAGCGCTTGCCAAGCTTGTATTAGTGCTGCATCGACGTTTTTGCGCAAGACCCTCAGGAGCTTGTCAGGTTTGCTGTCCGCCTGGAATGCCAGGATGGCGGTTTGCCGTTCCGACTTCAATCGTTCCTTCAGCGTTAGCGCAAGCGATACCATCTTCAGATTGTCACTATGCTAGCTGGCGTATTGGTAATAAATGCCGGCGGCGGCGGCATGCCGGGCGATACGGTAAGAACCTCATAACCTGTTTCAGTCACCAGAATCATGTGTTCCCATTGCGCGGAAAGGCTGCGATCCTTGGTTTTGATGGTCCAGCCATCGCCCATCTCGCGCAATTCACGCCGTCCGGCATTAATCATGGGCTCGACAGTGAAAATCATGCCCGCTTCCAGCCTTTCCAGTGTGCCGGGGCGACCATAGTGGAGAACTTGCGGCTCTTCATGGAATACTTTGCCGATGCCGTGGCCGCAGAATTCACGCACTACGCTATAACCCGCCTTTTCGGCGTGCTGCTGGATAACGAAACCGATGTCGCCCAGATGCGCACCGGGTTTGATTTTCGCAATGCCCAACCACATGCATTCATACGTAATCAGGCTCAAGCGCCGGGCCAGGATCGATGGCTCGCCCACAAAAAACATCCGGCTGGTGTCGCCGTGATAGCCGTTCTTGATGACCGTAATGTCAAGGTTGATAACATCGCCATTCTTGAGCACCTTGTCGCCCGGTATCCCATGACATATAACGTCGTTGACAGAGGTGCAAATGGCTTTCGGGAAAGGGGTGTACCCCGGTGGGCAATAATTCAGCGGAGCTGGAATAGTGCCTTGCACATCGGTCATGTATTCATGGCAAAGGCGGTCGAGTTCGCCCGTGGTCACACCGACCTTAACATGGGGCGCAATGAAGTCCAGGACTTCTGCGCCGAGTTTGCCGGCGACCCGCATGGCAACGATATCGTCAGGAGTTTTAATTGAAATAGAAGACATAATGAGTAGCAGTAAGCGTAAATAGCTTAAGAATCGGTTAAAGCAGAATTATAAACGAGCCGACAATTATTTTCTGAGAGGCCATCTACCTTGATTGCCCCTTTTCCAATGCCTGAATTCTTTCTAAAAGCAAAATGAGGTTGAGAGGATCCTGTCCTGAAAACCAGCGGCTGGCAGGGAGTCAGATTTTGGGTTGAGAATACCCCACAGGTGTGGGGAAAACGTTTATCAAGTAGTGCAGGCACGGAGGCCTGCACTACTTGATTTTGCGTAGGTACTAAGTCAATAAAAAATGCCAACTATTGAGCCTGTTGCGAATTTCTCCTTGTCCTTTGAATTTTGACCTTGCGCAAGCACAGATGCGATTGTCTGCACTAGGCTCAACCGTGTCATATCCAGGGAGCTTCTATGCGTAAAGACACTACTGACATCGACATCGGATTAACCGCGGCCGCAGCCCGGCAGCGTCAGCAGAGCGAGGGCTGGAACGAATTGCCTTCGGCCAAGCCGCACTCCCTGTTGGCGATTGCCTGGGTGGTAGTGCGCGAGCCGATGTTAATTCTGCTGGTTGCCTGCGGCAGCATTTATCTGGTTTTGGGCAGCCGGGAAGATGCGTTCATTTTGCTCGGCTCGGTGTTCGTGATCATGGGCTTGAGTTTTGTGCAGGAACGCAAGAGCGAACGGGCGCTGGAAGCATTGCGCGACTTGTCCAGCCCGCGCGCACTAGTGCTGCGCGATGGTCAGCGCCAGCGTATCGCCGGGCGGGAGGTGGTGCGGGGCGACATCGTCTTTCTGTCAGAAGGCGACCGGGTGCCGGCTGACGCAATCCTGTTCGACAGCCAGAACATGACAGTCGACGAGTCGATGTTGAGCGGCGAATCGGTACCGGTCAGAAAGCAGGCCGGCAGCACCGAGGCCGTATTGTCAGGTGACATGTTGAGCGATGCGATGGGCGAACCTGGCGGCGACGATTTGCCATTTCTCTTTTCCGGTACGCTGGTAGTGCAGGGCAAGGGGCAAGCGCGGGTGGTGGCAATCGCTGAACAAACTGCACTCGGTCGCATCGGCCACGCCCTTTTTGCGCTGGAAGAAGAGCCCAGCCGGGTACAGCAGGAAACTGCGCATGCGGTCAAGGTGGTCGCTTTGTCCAGTATTGTGCTGGTGCTGGTACTGGCGCTCTGGTATGCCGTCACGCGGGGGGACTGGCTCAATGGCTTGCTGGCCGGCTTGACGCTGGCAATGGCGCTGTTGCCGGCAGAGTTGCCGCTGATTCTGACGATTTTTCTTGGGATGGGCGCCTGGCGCATTGCCAAGAAACAAGTTTTGACGCGCCGCATTTCGGCCATTGAGATGTTGGGTGCAGCGACTGTACTGTGCGTTGACAAGACCGGCACCCTGACGCAAAACCGCATGGCACTGGCACAGATTATGGTCAATGACGTGGCGCATGTGTTTGCGGATGCGGCAAGCGCCATGCCGGAAAATTTTGCAGAAAATTTTCACGAAACGCTGGAGTTTGCCATGCTGGCCAGCCATCGCGATCCGTTCGATCCAATGGAAAAGACGATACAGGAAATTGGTCATAACGCGCTGGCAGGCACCGAACATATCCATGATGGCTGGACGCTGGTTGAGGAATACCCGCTTTCTCCCGAATTGCTGGCGATGTCGCGCGTCTGGCAATCGCCGGATCGCGCGCAATACGTGATCGCGGCCAAAGGTGCGCCGGAGGCCGTGATCGATCTGTGCCATCTGGATGCGCAGCGCGTGGCAGCTATTACCGCACAGGTAGATCAATTGGCGCAACAAGGTTTGCGGGTGCTGGCAGTAGCCAAGGCGTCGTTCCAGTCGCACGATTTGCCGGCAATCCAGCATGATTTTGCGTTCCAATTTCTGGGCTTGATCGGATTGGCCGACCCGCTGCGGCCCTCGGTTCAGGATGCCATCAGGCAATGCCATGATGCCGGTATCCGCGTCATCATGATTACCGGAGATTATCCGGCTACCGCACTGAGCATCGCCCGTCAAAGCGGCCTGAATGCAGCCGACGGCCTGATCACCGGGGCCGAACTCGATACACTGAACGACGCCCAACTACAGCTGCGCCTGGCGCAGGTAAATATCTTTTGCCGCGTGATGCCGCAGCAAAAGCTGCGCCTGGTCTCGGCACTCAAAAATGCCGGTGAAATCGTCGCTATGACAGGAGACGGCGTCAATGATGCGGCGGCGCTGAAGGCGGCTCATATTGGGATCGCGATGGGTGGACGCGGCACCGATGTGGCGCGCGAATCCGCCGCGCTGGTGTTGCTGGATGACGATTTTTCTTCGATTGTGGCGGCGGTGCGGCTGGGACGGCGCATCTTCGACAATATTCGCAAGGCGGTGGTATTCATCGTTGCAGCGCATATTCCAATTGCCGGCATGTCGCTGTTACCGGTGATGCTGGGCTGGCCATTGCTATTGCTGCCGGTACACATCGTATTTTTCGAGCTGATGATCGATCCGACTTGCTCGGTAGCATTCGAGGCCGAGGCTGAAGAGTCCAATGTGATGCAGCGCCCGCCACGGGCGTCAAATGCCAGGATCTTTGACCGCAAAATACTGATGATCGGGGTGCGCCAAGGGGTGGTCTTGCTGGCGTTGCTGCTGGCGATATATCAATTGGCGCAATTTGCCGGTCTTGCCACGGAGCAGGCCAGGGCGCTTACTTTTACTGCCATGATTATTGGCGACATCGGTCTGATCTTCATTAACCGATCCTGGTCGCGGCCCTTGCGCAGCGTTTTGACGCTGCCCAACCCTATTTTGTGGTGGATTGTTGCTAGCGCGATTTCGATTTTGTTGCTGGCGCTATTCGTACCGGCGTTGCGTGAACTGTTTCACTTCGGTGCATTATCGCTGACCCAGATCGCCTTGACTGCGGTAGCGCTCGCTGTGACATTGGGTGCGCTGGCCAGCTTGCGACTGTTTCGCTAGGCTGCTTTAGCAAGTTTGACGCAGAGTCGCCGGCAAACCCGTTTTTACCTGCCATGTTAATATTTATTTCAAATGCCTCTTAACTCGCAAATGGAAAAAAATAATGCGCAAAATAGTACTGCTGGAAAATATTCACCCAAATGCGGCGACCCGTCTGGGCGCATTCGGCCTGACCGAAGTGGTGCAGATATCGGCTGCATTGTCGGGGCCGGAATTGATTGCCGCGCTGCTGGATGCGGATGCCGTCGGCATCCGCTCGCGCACCCACATTACGGCTGAAGTCCTGGCGGCTTTGCCTAAGCTGAAAACAATTTGCTGTTTCTGTATCGGTACCAATCAGGTCGACCTCGCTGCTGCGGCACTGCATGGCGTCCCGGTATTCAATGCACCGTTTTCGAATACCCGTTCGGTAGCCGAATTGGTGATTGCGCAGGCCATCCTGTTGCTGCGACGCATACCTGAGAAGAACGCCAAGGCGCATCGCGGTATCTGGGACAAGAATGCGCAGGGCGCGTTTGAAGTGCGCAACAAGGTGATCGGGATTATCGGATACGGCAATATCGGGGCCCAGGTCGGCATCCTGGCCGAAAGCGTCGGTATGCGGGTGGTCTACTTTGATCCTGAAAACAAGCTGCCGCTGGGCAATGCAACGCCAGTGTTGTCGCTGCAAGCATTGCTGGAGCAGGCCGATATTGCAACCTTGCATGTGCCGGGCTTGCACAGCACTGAAAACATCATGAATGCCGAGCGTATCGCACAGATGAAGCCGTCGGCAGTGCTGATTAATGCATCGCGCGGCAATGTGGTCGATATCGATGCGCTCGACCGCGCGTTGCGCGACAAAAAATTGGCAGGGGCGGCGATTGATGTATTTCCGGTCGAGCCGAGCAGTGGGACAGATCCCTTCGTGTCGCCCTTGCTTGATCTCGACAATGTGATTCTGACCCCGCATATCGGCGGCAGCACCGAAGAAGCGCAAGAAAACATCGGCCTTGAAGTGGCTGATAAGCTGGCGCGTTTTCTGTTGGCGGGCACTACCAAATCGGCGGTTAACTTCCCGGAAGTGGCACATCAGGATCAGGGTGCTTTCAGCCGCATCCTGCACGTGCATCGCAACGAGCCTGGCGTAATCGCTCGAATGAATCTGCAGTTCGCGCAGTTCGGCCTCAACATCGTGGCCCAGCAATTGCAAACCCGTGGTGCGCTTGGCTATGCGGTCACCGACGTCGATGGGCCGATTCCGCAGCCGTTGATCGATGCCTTGCAAAAAGACGCGGCGACGATACAATGCCGCCGGGTATGACCTGACAAAATCAAGCGGCCGCTTTGCGGCCAAAGGAAGATACCGCGGCGTGTAAATATACAATGGTCTGTATATTTACACGCCGCAATTATATTATGCGGGGACTGCCATATTATTTGGCATACTCCCTATAAATTTCTTATTCTTACAAGCTAAACTGCCTGAGTTTCGGGACTCTCGAACGGCTCGGACAACAAACGAATTAGCTCGATTTCCGGTGCCGGATGGGTATGCTCCGGCAGCATGGAGCCGGTGTCGCGATAGCGGGTATGCCACGAAAATGCTTGTTCCAGCACGTGCGGCGTTTGTCCACCGCCCTGATTCGCTTTTGCCACGTACTCATTGAGCATGGCGCGGTAAGGTTCTGCCACGCACTGATTAATAATGACCTGGGCGCGCTCGCGTGGCGCCAGACCGCGCAGATCGGCCAAACCGATTTCGGTGACCAGGATATCGACATCGTGTTCCGTGTGGTCGACATGGGACACCATCGGCACGATGCTGGATATCTTGCCGCCCTTGGCGATTGATTTGGTGGCAAACACCGACAGATAGGCGTTGCGCGCAAAATCGCCCGAGCCGCCGATGCCGTTCATCATGTGCGTGCCCAGCACATGGGTCGAATTGACGTTGCCGTAGATATCCGCTTCGAGCGCGGTATTGATGGCGATAATCCCAAGCCGACGAATGACTTCAGGATGGTTGGTGACCTCCTGCGGGCGCAATACCAGGCGGTCTTTGTAGCGGGTGATATCGCCAAAAACTTGCTTGCTCTTTTCCCTCGACAGGGTAATCGAGGAGCCGGAAGCGAAATCGAGTTTGCCGGCGTCGAACAGGTCAAATGTGGAATCCTGCAACACCTCGGAATACATCGTCAGGTGTTCGAATGGGCTATCGACAAATCCCATCATCACCGCGTTGGCGATGGTGCCGATACCGGCTTGGATTGGCAACAGACTGTCGGTCAATCGTCCCAGTGCTACTTCCTGCTTAAAAAAATTGACCAGATGGCTGGCGATGGCAGCGGTTTCCGCGTCGGCCGGCAGGATGGTCGAGGAACTGTCTTTCTCGTCGGTAATGACGATGGCGACGATTTTTTCGAATGGAATTTCAATTGCCGTAGTGCCAATCCGGTCATGCGGCGTCATCAGCGGGATCGGTTCGCGTTGCGGCCGGTGTTTGGGGATGAAGATATCGTGCAGCCCTTCGAGTTCCAGCGACTGGGTCAGGTTGATTTCGACAATCACTTTGTCGGCCAGAATCGCAAAGCTGGCGCTGTTGCCCACTGAAGTGGAGGGAATAAGGGCTCCGGTTTCGGTGATGGCGATGGCTTCAACGATGGCGATATCAATCGGCGCAATCTGCCTGGTGCGCAGCATTTCAACCGTTTCCGACAGATGTTGATCGATATACATCACTTCGCCGCGATTGATCGCAGCGCGCAGCACCGGATCGGCCTGGAACGGCATCCGGCGCGCCAGCGCACCAGCCTCGGTCAATACCTTGTCGACATCGTGACCGAGTGAGGCGCCGGTTATCAGGGTAATTTTCAACTTTTCATGGCGAGCCCGGTCTGCCAGTGCCAGTGGTACTTTTTTGACATCGCCGGCGCGGGTAAAGCCGCTCATGCCAACGGTCATGCCATCTTGTACCCACTCGGCAGCAGCAGCGGCAGTGGTCACCTTGTTACGCAACAGCGGCAAGCGAATACGATCCTGATATTTTTCAAGCATTTTTCAATCCTTATTTATATTACTCAGCAAGGCAGTCGGCGCTGTCGTGCAAAAAAACGGATTCACAACAAAAAACCCACTTCGAGAGCGGGTTTAAATCTGTACTTATTGGAGTCGACGCAAAAACGAGAGCTCAGTATGTGGTCTAAACAAATTGATCGCAAATGCTAAATCTCAATGTCAGTTATTGATTTAATGAATGTTTGTAATGCCCAAAATAGAAATCAATAATAAGAAGTAGTCCGTGCATTGAGAAAAACGTGATTGTTTATCGGTGAATCACTACCATTAGCGCCCTGGCTTCGGTTTTGCCGGTGTTGCGGATTGCGTGTTGCTGATCGCCCGGATAACGGGCGGTGCTGCCGATTTTCAGTTTCTTCTTTTCGTTGCCGACTTCCAGTTCCATTGCGCCGTTTAGCAAGCTCAGGTGTTCCACCGTGCCGGGGTCGTGCGGATTGGATGCCAGTTCGCCATTTGGCGCCAGTGTCAATTCGTACCATTCGAATTTTCCGGCCAATTCCAGCGGGCCGAGGATGCGCATCACATAACCGGCATGGTTGCCGGGCAGAGTAGGGGTTTCATGCGCTTCCAGGGTGCGTATGGCGCTTGCTTCCGGTGTTTGGCTGGCCAGCAATTCGCCGATGCCGATTCCCAATGCATTGGCCAAGCGCCAGGTGATGGCAATAGTCGGATTGGCTTTTTCGCGTTCGATCTGGGACAGCATCGACTTCGAAACGCCGGCCACACGCGATAAATCCTCTAGCGTCAAGCCACGGTCAAGTCGCATTTTTTGCAGGGTGGCGCCGATTTTAGGCGGGGAATTGGCGGGTTGATTGCTTTTCATAATGGCTTGCAAAGTTTTTGTGTTGTTAGTAATATCCATTATATTGAATATTAGTTCTTTATATAGGAATTATGTATTTTAATGAATTTTCGCACATCGTAACAGATGACTTTGAAAAAACGTTGCAGTATGGATGTTCTGGTGCACACCCCCATCAATTCAATTACACGAGGTCGACATGAGCGCACAACCTAACAATAAGCAATTATTTATCAGCAACTTGAGCGAGAAACTCGAGGCCTTGCGCGAACAAGGTTTGTACAAGCAAGAGCGTGTGCTGGCATCGCGCCAGGGCGCAGAAGTGCTGTGCGACGATGGCCGCAGCCTGATTAATCTATGCGCCAACAATTATCTGGGCTTGTCGGGCGACGAAGACACGGTGCAAGCTGCCATCAAAGCTACCGAACAATACGGCTACGGCCTGTCGTCGGTGCGTTTCATCTGCGGCACGCAAACTGTCCACAAGCAACTGGAACGCGCGTTGTCGGATTTTCTCGGGATGGAAGACACGATTTTGTATGCGGCGGCCTTCGATGCCAATGGCGGCGTGTTCGAACCGCTGTTCGATGAGCAGGATGCAATCATCTCGGACGCGCTGAATCACGCCTCCATCATCGACGGCATCCGGCTGTGCAAGGCGGCGCGTTACCGCTACCAGCACAACGACATGGCGGACCTGGAGCTGCAATTGCAGGCCGCCGCCGCAACCGGCAAGCGCCACACATTGATTGCGACCGACGGCGTGTTTTCGATGGATGGCACGATTGCGCAGCTCGACAAGATTTGCGATCTGGCCGACCGTTATGGCGCACTGGTGATGATCGACGAATGCCACGCCTCCGGCTTCATGGGCGCGACCGGACGCGGCACGCATGAGCATCACGGCGTAATGGGGCGCGTCGATATTATTACGGGCACGCTGGGCAAAGCCTTGGGCGGTGCGATGGGCGGTTTCACCGCAGCCAAGCGCGAAGTGATCGAGACCCTGCGCCAGAAATCGCGCCCGTATCTGTTTTCTAATACGCTGGCACCTTCGATTGCCGGCGCTTCGCTATCGGTATTGCAGCGCCTTTCAGTCTCGACGGAACTCCGCGACCGCTTACATGCCAATACCGGCTATTTCCGGCGCGAAATCGCCGCCTTGGGTTTCACCATCAAACCCGGCACCCATCCTGTGGTGCCGGTGATGCTGTTCGACGCCAAGGTGGCGCAACAGTTTGCGCAGCGCCTGTATGAACTCGGCATATTGGTGACCGGATTTTTTTACCCGGTGGTGCCGATGGGGCAGGCCAGAGTGCGAGTGCAATTGTCGGCAGCCCATAGCACCGAACAGTTGGACGTGGCGCTGGCCGCTTTTGCGCAGGCCGGGCGCGAGCTTGGTTTGCTGAATCAATAAGGAATACGGTAATGGAACAAATTTTAGTTATTGGCGCCAACGGACAAATCGGCAGCGAACTGGTGCTGGCGCTGTCGGCGCAGCACGGCGCAGAGCATGTGATTGCATCCGACATCGGCGGCAATCTGCATGGCGCGGCGCAATATGAACAGCTCGACGTGCTGGATGCAGCGCGCATGGCGCAATTGATCGAACGCCATCACATCACGCAGGTGTACCAACTAGCCGCATTGCTGTCCGTCACCGGCGAGCAAGCTCCTTTGCGCGCCTGGAGTCTGAATATGGACGGCTTGCTGAATATTCTGGAAATCGCCCGAAAACGCGACCAGGCCGGCACGCCGTTGCGGGTATTCTGGCCGTCTTCAATTGCCGCCTTCGGCCCGAGTACGCCCGCCGTAGCTACGCCGCAAACCACGATCATGGATCCGACCACCATTTACGGCATCAGCAAGCTGGCCGGTGAACGCCTGTGCGAATATTATTTCCATAAATTCGGCGTCGATGTGCGCAGCATCCGCTATCCCGGCATCATCAGCTACAAGTCGCCGCCCGGCGGCGGCACCACCGATTACGCGATTGCCATCTTCCATGCAGCGTTGCAAGGCGATTGTTATCAGTGCTACCTCGGCCCCGACACCACCTTGCCGATGATCTACATGTCCGATGCGATCCGCGCCACCACCCTGTTGATGGACGCGCCCGCCGCGCAAATCCGGGTGCGCTCTTCCTACAATGTGGCTGGAGTGAGCTTCAACCCGCAGCAATTGGCGCAAGCGATTCAACGCGTATTGCCGCAATTCGAGATACGTTATGCGCCGGATGAACGCCAGGCGATTGCCGCCAGCTGGCCGCAAAGTTTGGACGACATCCAGGCCTGCGCCGATTGGGGCTGGCAAGCGCAGGTCGGTCTGGAGCAGATGGTGGACGATATGCTGAAAAACATTGCACCGCTACAAACTAAACCTCTGAAATTAGAACGGCTTTTGTAGGTCGGGTTAGCGGCTTCATCGCGTAACCCGACATTTGCGGCTGGGAATGTCGGATTACACACTTGCTAACCCGACTACGGTGCTGGAATTTTCAGGTTTTTAATCTTCAAAATTAAAATACAAAAGAGATAACCATGGACATGCGGGTATTCGAGCTTTTTAAAATCGGCATCGGTCCCTCCAGTTCGCATACGGTTGGGCCGATGCTGGCGGCACGTCGTTTCCTGATGGAATGTCCAGACCTGGAACAGGCGGTGCAGGTGCAAGTGGCGCTGTATGGTTCGCTGGCCTTGACCGGCGTCGGGCATGCGACCGATAGCGCGGTGCTGCTCGGCTTGATGGGTGAAACGCCGCAGGATATCGCGCCGGAATCAGTCGTCGACAAGCTGGCGGCGATCAAGAGTAGCGGCCAGATCAGATTGCTCGGCCGATATCCAGTTGCCTTCGATGCGGCGCGTGATCTGCTGTGGTGCAAGAAAGAAAATTTGCCGGCGCATCCAAACGGCATGCGCTTTAGCCTGACCCGCAAGGACGACAGCACGACCGAAGCGGTGTTTTATTCGGTTGGCGGCGGTTTTATTTGTAGCGCCGAAGAAATGAATGCCGCCAAAGCGCCAGTCGCAAATACCTTGCCCTATCCGTTCGACACCATGGCAGATTTATTGCAGCACGGGCGCGACAGCGGCTTGGGCATTGTCGCCATGATGCGCGCCAACGAACAGGTACATTGCAGCGCGCAAGAACTTGATGCTGGGCTAAACCGGATTTGGGACGTGATGCATGAATGCATTGCCAGCGGGCTGCTTGCCAAAGGCGAATTGCCCGGCGGCCTGCACGTCAAGCGCCGTGCGGCGGCGTTGTGGCAGGCGGCGCAAGAACCGGTCGATGTGTTGTTGCGTGATAGGTTATTACACGATACTTTGCCGCACGATGCGCTGCACCGGGTCAGCCTGTATGCGATGGCGGTAAATGAACAAAACGCCACCGGCGGCCGCGTCGTTACCGCGCCCACCAACGGCGCAGCCGGCATTATCCCTGCCGTGTTGCGCTATTACACCGAAGATTGCCATCCTAGCGACCCGATCAGCGGGGTGCGCGCTTTCCTGCTGGCGGCTGCTGCAATCGGCATGCTGTGCAAACGCAATGCCTCGATTTCCGGTGCGGAAGTCGGTTGCCAGGGCGAAGTCGGCGTAGCCTGCGCGATGGCTGCCGCCGGTTTGGTCGCCGCACTCGGCGGCAGCAATGCGCAGATCGAAAATGCTGCTGAAATCGGCATCGAACATCACCTCGGCCTGACCTGCGACCCGATCGGCGGCTTGGTGCAAATCCCGTGCATTGAGCGCAACGGGCTGGGTGCAGTCAAAGCGATCACGGCTGCCTCGCTGGCGCTGAAAGGCGACGGCACCCATTACGTCAGCCTGGATCAAGTTATTGAGACCATGCGCCAAACCGGTGCCGACATGAAAGCCAAGTACAAGGAAACCTCGCTCGGCGGCTTGGCGGTGCATGTGGTGACGGTCAATCATGCTGCTTGCTAGGGGAGTACCATTATATTCACCTTGTTCGCCGCATTATTTTAATGTTACTTGAAAAATACATAAATGGGTATATCTGCAATCGCTATAAAAATGCGTCATGTAAGTAATACTTAAAGCAGGATAGTTATCCGTTTTTTTCGCATTGCCCGCAGCAGCAGGGTCACAGCTATAATAGTTGCCGACACTCCATAACCAACTTTCAGCGCTCGCCCGGCACCAGACTGCATCAGTTTGCGTGATTTTGGCACCGTGCAGCCACCACCACACCGCCCACACTTATGCAATACGTTTCTACTCGCTCCGGCACTGTTCATTCCTCTGCCTCGCAATCCTTTTCCGAGATTCTGTTGGGTGGCCTGGCGCCTGATGGCGGCCTGTATTTGCCGGCCGAATATCCGCAGGTCACAGGCGAGGAATTGAGTGCCTGGCGCAAACTGTCTTACGCCGATCTGGCGTTCGAGATCTTGAAAAAATTCGCCACCGACATTCCCGCCGCCGATCTCAAGGCCATCACGCGCAAGACCTACACTGCCGCTGTTTACCGCAATGCACGCGCAGGCGATGACGCCAGCCAGATCACGCCGCTGCATGTGCTGGATGAACAACTCGGCCGTGGCGGTGGCAAGACGCTGATGCTGCAAGCGCTGTCGAACGGCCCGACACTGGCTTTCAAGGATATGGCGATGCAGTTGCTGGGCAACTTGTTCGAATACACGTTATCCAAAAATAATGCCGAACTGAACATCTTCGGCGCGACTTCCGGCGACACCGGCAGCGCAGCGGAATATGCGATGCGCGGCAAGAAAGGCATCCGCGTTTTCATGCTGTCGCCACACAAGAAGATGAGCGCGTTCCAGAGCGCCCAGATGTTCAGCCTGCAAGACCCGAATATCTTCAATATCGCCATTGTTGGCGTATTCGACGATTGCCAGGATATGGTCAAGGCAGTCTCGAACGATCTGGAATTCAAAGTGCGCCAGAAGATCGGCACCGTCAATTCGATCAATTGGGCCCGTGTGGTGGCGCAAGTAGTGTATTACTTCCGTGGCTATTTGCTGGCCACCACCAGCAATGATCAAAAGGTATCGTTTACCGTGCCATCCGGTAATTTCGGCAATATCTGCGCCGGTCATATCGCCCGCATGATGGGTTTACCGATTGACAAGCTGATCGCCGCCACCAACGAGAACGACGTGCTGGACGAATTCTTCCGCACCGGCGTCTACCGCGTGCGCAAATCGGCCGAGACTTATCACACCAGCAGCCCGTCGATGGACATTTCCAAAGCGTCCAACTTCGAGCGCTTCATTTTCGATCTGCTAGACCGTGACGGCGACCGCGTGCGCGCGTTATTTCAGAAGGTTGAAACGCACGGCGGCTTCGATCTGTCCGGCAAGCCGGGCAGCGATGGAGACGAGTTCGTTAAAATCGCGCAATATGGTTTTCTGTCAGGAAAATCGACGCATCAAGACCGGCTCGATACCATCCGCGAGGTGCAGGATGAATACGACATCACCATCGATACTCACACTGCAGACGGCGTGAAAGTCGCGCGCGAACATGTGGCGCCGGGCGTGCCGATGATCGTGCTGGAAACCGCACTCGCCGCCAAATTCAATGAAACCATTCTGGAAGCGTTAGGCACGGACGCCGAGCGCCCGGCCGGTTTCGAGAACATCGAAGATTTGCCGCAGCATTTTGAAGTGATGCCGGCCGATGTCGAATTGGTGAAAGTATTTATCGCTAAACATACCGGCCTGTAAATGTCGTGAGCACTTCCAGTCTGAAGCAATTTTTGTAGGAGTGGCGTTAGCCGAGATTGTTTGCGCCTGATCGCGGCTAACGCCGCTCTTACAAAATCGTGCCGCTTCGTCTTTACTTGCCAAGTTGGCTGAATATTTTTTAGACATTAAAAAAGCAGGGGTATAGGTAAAAACAGCACATCTACCGCATATATTTATTGAAGTATAATTTTTTACACCTGCAGGTACCCATATTAATGCCGGCCGCAAGGCAATTCTGCGGATAACACGGAGGAGCAAAATCATGACCGAAAAAAATCCCATGTTGAACGCCGCCGAAGCGCTAGGCTTACTGCTCGCCGCTGCCAGGCCGGTCACCGAAGTCGAGCAATTAGCGACGCTGCAAGCCAACGGCCGCATTCTGGCCAGGGCCCAAACCTCGCAACTCGATGTGCCGCCAAAAGACAATACGCACATGGACGGCTATGCAGTGCGCGCTGCCGATTGCGCCAGCGGCGCGGCGACATTGACCGTTAGCCAGCGTATTCCGGCTGGTCATGTCGGGAATGAATTACTAGCCGGTACGGCGGCCAGGATTTTTACCGGTGCGATGATTCCAGAAGGTGCGGATGCGGTCGTGATGCAGGAAATGTGCGCGCTTGATGGCGATAAAGTCACCATTAACCATGCGCCACCTGCCGGCGAATGGATCCGTCGTGCCGGCGAAGACATCCGCGCCGGCAGCTTGATTCTGCCGGCAGGTACACGTTTGCGCGGGCAGGAACTCGGTCTGGCGGCATCCGTCGGCTTGGCAACATTACCGGTGGTGCGCAAGTTGCGCGTTGCGGTATTTTTCACCGGCGATGAGTTGGCAATGCCCGGCGAGCCATTAAAGCCAGGCGCGATCTACAATTCGAATAAATTCACCCTGCGCGGTTTGCTGGAAAACCTCGGCTGCGACATCACCGATTTCGGCATCGTGCCAGACAATTTGTCAGCTACCCGCGACACGTTGCGGCGCGCCGCGCAAGAGCATGATTTGATCGTAACTTCAGGCGGCGTTTCAGTCGGCGAAGAAGATCACATCAAGCCAGCGGTTGAAGCAGAAGGGCGGCTCAACATGTGGCAAATCGCAATCAAGCCCGGCAAACCGCTGGCGTTTGGCGAAGTCAACCGTACGGCAGACAAGAGCGGCGCTGCTTTCTTCATCGGTCTGCCCGGTAATCCAGTGTCAAGCTTTGTCACTTTTCTGTTATTCGTGCGGCCTTTCATCTTGCGCCTGCAAGGTGTGCAGGACGTTGCACCCAAGAGGTACACGCTGCGCGCCGATTTCACCCAGAACAAAAACGATCGCCGCAACGAATTCTTGCGCGCCAAAATCAACGCCCAAGGTGGGCTGGATCTATTCCCGAATCAAAGCTCGGGCGTACTCACTTCCACCGTATGGGGTGACGGCCTGATCGATAATCCGCCCGGCTGCGCTATTGCCCGCGGCGACATGGTCAATTTCATTCCTTTTAGCGAACTCCTCCATTGATGAATATCCAGCTCCGCTTTTTTGCCAGCATTCGTGAGACCCTCGGCACCAGTCAGGAATCCGTCGCTGTGCCGGCGCAGGTGCGCACTATCGGCGATGTGCGCCATTTTCTGATCGCCCGCGGTGGCGCATGGGCCGAATGCCTGGCGGAAGAGCGCACATTGCGCATGGCATTTAACCAAGTGATGACCGAGTCGGAAACGCTGATTAGCGAAGGCTGCGAGGTGGCATTCTTTCCTCCGGTGACGGGCGGTTGAGCAAGATGAGCAAGATGGTACAAAGTAGCGCAGAGCGCATCGACATTGTTTATTTGTGGGTCAACGGTGCCGATCCAGTCTGGCGGCACAAGCGCCAGCAAGCGCTGGCGCACTGGGAGACTCAGCAACAGACCGATGATTTGGCGCGTTACGGAAATGTGGCCGGGCGCTATCGCGACAATGGCGAGCTGCGCTTCAACTTGCGGGCGCTGGAAAAATTTTACCCGAATCACGGCCATATTTATCTGGTTACCGACGCTCAGGTGCCGCACTGGCTGCAGCCCAACGACAATCTGACTCTGGTCGATCATCGCGATCTGATGCCGGCGGCGGCGCTGCCGGTGTTCGATTCCGGGCATATTGAATCCTATCTGCATCACATCCCTGGTCTGGCCGAGCGCTTCATTTATCTCAATGATGATGTGTTCTTTGGGGCCACAGTGAACCCCGATCAATGGTTTGGCGCCGAAGGCGTGGCGCTGTTTACGGATACTGCGCAGGTGCCGGATTACGATACTTTACAAACCAACGAGACCGCACTGGTGAATGCGTCTGTATTGTCCAAGCACTGGCTGTCGCAGCGTTACCCAAAATACCGCCATGCGCCGCGCATATTTGCGCATGCGCCGCGTCCAATGTTCAAAAGTTTGCTGCATGAACTGGAGCTGGCTGCGCCAGAACTGTTTCAGCAAGTGCGCAAGACAGTTTTTCGCTCCTGGCGAGTGCCGCCGATCATGCCGGATCTGGTGCCGCGCTGGATGCTGCATACCGGTCGCGCCGCAGTGCAGACGCAGCAGGCGCTGTATATCAGCAGTGGCGCACCGGATGCAGAACGGCAGTTTCAGGATTTGATGGCCGGGTTCGGCCGGATTCCGTTTTTTTGCATCAACGACACTAGCGACGATAGCGCGGACGACGCCCCCCAATTGCAAAATATTGCCGATGCATTAGGCAAGTTGCTGCCTAATCCTTCCTCTTTCGAGCGTGTCGATTAGCCTGGGTATTTAAAATTCCATGTTGCATTGCAGAAAAGAACGATAGTGCTATTTTAGAGTGCTTCCACTACTAAAACGCATTAGCGTGTCTGTTTCCAAGAGCTATAGTGTTGTTCAAATAATTTCTTGAGTAGTATATTTTTCCGCAACTTAAAGTAATGCAGGCCTTTGTGCCTGCAACCGGATGCAGGCACAAAGACCTGCACTACTTCCAAGTAATTTCGACCAGGGACAAAGGCTCGCACAAAATGAATATTAAAAAATTGCGCATTGGACAACGACTTGCGCTCGGCTTTGGAGTCGTGATTGCATTATTGATCATGCTGGCCAGCCTGGCTTACGTTCGCATTACCAGCCTCAATAGTGAAATCAACCTGCTGGTCAAAGATCGTTATCCAAAAACCGTGATTGCCAACGCCATCAAGGCCGATCTGAATGAAATTACGCGCAATATGCTCAACGTTTTGATCATGACCGACCCGGGACAAATCAAAAAGGAGTTGGTCAACATAGAAGACAAGAACAAGAGCACCCAATCAGCTATTGTTACCTTGAGCAAAATCATCGCCGATCCACGAGGCCGCCAGCACCTCGACGCAATCACCGCATTGCGCGATAAATTTTTGTCGGTGCAGACCAGTTTTGTGGCACTTATTAACCAGGATGCAAAAGACGAAGCGATGCTGAAGCTACTGTTTTCGGTGCGGCCACTGCAAACCAAATACTTTGTCCAGCTCGACGATTTCATCACCTACCAAAACAACCAAATGGAGCAGTCCGGCGCACAATCAACGCTGGCTGCCAATCGCACTGCGCAGTTAATCCTGATTCTTGCTGCAATTGCCAGTACCTTGAGTGTGCTGGTCGGCTTTTTCGTTTCGCGCAGCATTACCCGGCCGCTCAATGAAGCTGTCGATGTCGCTAAACGCGTGGCCGATGGCGATCTGACCAGTACCATTGCAATCAAAACCTTCGATGAAACCGGCATGCTGATGCAGGCACTCAGGCACATGAACGAAAGCTTGTTGAAAATTGTCGGTGAAGTACGTTCTGGCACCGAAACTATCGCCTCAGCATCAAGCCAGATTGCCAGCGGCAATCAAGATCTGTCGTCGCGCACCGAGCAGCAAGCCTGCTCGCTGCAACAAACTGCTGCCTCAATGCTCGCATTGACCAGTACGGTACGTGAAAATGCCGACAATGCGCACCAGGCCAATCAACTTGCGGCCTCTGCTTCGGAAGTTGCGGCCAAGGGCGGGGCGGTGGTAGCGCAAGTGATCGGTACCATGGCTTCGATCAATGAGTCTTCCAGGAAAATTGTCGACATCATCAGCGTCATCGATGGCATCGCATTTCAAACCAACATTCTGGCGCTGAATGCGGCAGTCGAAGCGGCACGCGCCGGTGAGCAGGGCCGTGGTTTTGCGGTGGTGGCGTCCGAAGTTCGGAATCTGGCACAACGCTCGGCTGCGGCAGCCAAGGAAATCAAATTGCTGATCGGCGACTCGGTCGAAAAAGTTGAAGCCGGCAGCAAACTGGTGCGCCAGGCCGGCAGCACGATGGACGACGTGGTGGCAAGTGTTGCGCGCGTGACCGACATCATGGCGCAGATCACCGCCGCCAGCCAGGAACAAAGTTCAGGCATTGAACAGGTTAATCGCGCGATCAGCCAGATGGACGAGGTAACCCAGCAGAATGCAGCGCTGGTGGAAGAGGCAGCCGCTTCAGCCGAGTCGATGCAGAATCAGGCGACTAATCTGGCCCAGGTGATGCGTGTTTTTAAACTGGATGCAGGCGTTGCTAAGGATGCTGCGCATGGCATGGCGCCGGCCAGACGGAAAATAAGGCAACAGTCGGTGATGCAAATTGCCGCTGAATAGTTGTAGGAAAAATACTTGATTTTTAAATTTCAATGCATTTCGAAGAAGACGCATTTATGTCCATTCGCATAAACCCTGAGTGTAATTTTGGAGAAAAAAATGATTAAAAACTTGCGTATCACACGGTTACTGACTTTGGGCTGTCTCGTCATGGGTCTTTGCCAGAGTGCATCGGCAGTTGAAATTGCCGGTGTGAAAGTCGATGAAACCGTACGCGTGGCGAACACGGAACTGAAGCTCAATGGAGCAGGGATTCGTGTCAAGGCCATCTTCAAGGTGTATGTGGCGGGACTATACCTGCCAACAAAAAAAACCACAGTGCCTGAAATCCTGGATCTTGCCGGCCCACGGCGACTGACTCTGGTAATGCTGCGCGAAGTCAGCAGCGAAGACTTCGGGCAGAGTTTCATGACCGGCTTGAATGCCAATTCGGACAAGGCCGAAAAATCGAAAATCGTTAACCAGACAGTCAAGATGGGCGAAATTTTCGCCTCCATACCCTCGATTAAAAAAGGCGACACAATCACCTCCGACTGGGTGCCTGGTTCCGGCATGCTAATTCATGTCAACGGCAAACAAGTTGGTGAAGTTATACCTGGAATGGATTTCTATAATGCATACTTGAAAATCTGGCTAGGCGACAAGCCGGCTGACAGTTCGCTCAAGCAAAGCATGTTGGGCGGCAAAGCATAATTTCAGTAATGCGGGCCTCCGTGCCTGCATTGGGCTGCAGGCACGGAGGCCTGCACTACTCATTACCGCAGTGTCTTTATGCGCAGGATTGCCAGATTGACCGCGACCCCAATCGCAACCAGAATCAGCTTTACGAATTCCCCGTCCACTCTGAAAATTGAGCATGTA
The DNA here is from genome assembly GCA_012927625.1 of Glaciimonas sp. Classification (GTDB taxonomy): domain Bacteria; phylum Pseudomonadota; class Gammaproteobacteria; order Burkholderiales; family Burkholderiaceae_D; genus AVCC01. The sequence goes on from JABBOV010000021.1 coordinate 70,495, forward strand.
AGTCTCCAGTATCCGATTGCTTACCAACCAGCGATACATCCGTGGCGATCCCCTGAAATAGCAAGCCGAAGCAAGCAGCAGGAAAGGTGTAGTGGGTAATAGCGGTAGAAATACACCCAGAATGGCGAGCACAACGGCGATGCTGCCCACAATATTGAGAATGATTTTAGTCAACGGGTTTGTTTTCATGCCATCCTTGCGGCATCTCTTGTTACGTCTGCTATGTTTCTTGTTGCGTCAATTACCGGCGGGCTTCATTGTAAGTGAGGCGCGACTTGTAAGGAATGGCCGGGAACGGACTAAAATACGCAAACGATAGCATCCAGAAAGAAAGCAACGCCATCATGCCTGTCCGTGTGCAAACTGAAGATTTCGACCTGACCACTGAAGTCGGCCAGCTGCGCGTTGCCAACCCGAAAGTGGGCGCGGTGGTCGCTTTCGTCGGCACCGTGCGCGATTTGAATGAAGGCACAGATATTGCCGCCATGGAGCTTGAACATTATCCCGGCATGACCGAAAAGGCTCTGGAAGATATAGTGCAGCAGGCGCGCTCGCGTTGGGTGTTTTTCGATGCGCTGGTGATTCACCGAATCGGGCCTTTGATGCCGCTGGATCAGATCGTGCTCGTAGCGATTACTTCGGCACATCGCGGCGAGGCGTTTTCGGCCTGTGAATTCATCATGGATTATCTCAAAACCGCGGCGCCGTTCTGGAAGAAGGAACAAACGCCAAGCGGCGCGCGTTGGGTGGATGCGCGCGAATCGGACGATCACGCGCTAGCGAAGTGGGGCATATCGTCTGCCAATGGCGCGCGCGGCACGCCATTGGCGTAAAGTGGTGCCGGATCAAGCGGGGTCTATTTGTTCGACCCGGTTACGCCCCGATTCTTTGGCCTTGTAGAGGGCTTTGTCAGCCAGATCAATGAGCGAATCAATGCTGTCGGTATCCGCCGTATAAATCGAGATTCCGGCTGAAAACGTTGCGGAAACAATGTCATCCTCAAGTTGAATTTTGATTGCGGCGAATCTGGAGCACCAGTGATTAGCGCGAATGAATGCCTGTTCTCGGCTGGTATTAGGCAACAAAACCAGGAATTCTTCCCCGCCCATACGAAATACATAATCGCTTTGCCGGATGCTGTTTTGTAAGAAACTGGCGATGGTGTGCAACACCTGATCGCCAGCAACATGGCCGTAGGTATCGTTAAAATGCTTGAAGTGGTCAATGTCGATCATGACTGCCGCGAGCTGTCCTTTGCTACGCACAAATTCGGCTTCTAGCCCGATTTTCAATTCATCCAAAAAGCGCCGGTTGTGCAGGCCGGTCAAGACATCGCGAATCGCATCTTCGTGCAGTTGCTGTTGGAGCTGCAGATTGGTTTCGAGTTGTCCCTCCAGTTCGGCCATGGCATCGCGCAGCTTGATTTCACCCAGTTTGCGATTCGTAATATCACGCAACATCAATAGCATTCCGACTTTTTTGCGCCAATGTGACAATGGCACTTTTTTTAGCTCGAAATGGCGTTCTGGATGCCCCAGAACGATATCAAACCGGTCTTTTGCACCTTGCTCCAGCAATGGCTGCAGCACATCATTGAGCATTGGAAATTGCTCTAAATGGCAGCCTACGGACACTTCCGGCATCCCTGGTAAATTGGCCGCAGCGCTGTTGTATTCCACGATACGGTGTTCCAGATCCAATACCAGCACCACATCCGGCACTGCGTCGAGCAAGACGGTGCGCGCTACCGGCAACAAGTCAAACAATTGATTGCGGCTGATGAGCCAATAAAAAACCAATGTCATAGGTAAAAAGCTGAGTGGCGTCGGATCAAGTCCGAACAACAGTACGGTATCGGTGATGTAGCCGATATTGGCGAGCCACGGGAATAGCATGGCTAACGCAAAACCAAGGTAGTGGCGACGATAAACCGGACTCGCACGCGGCAGGGCATTGATAATTGCAACTATGCTCAATAGCATGAAAATATACAAATAGACTGTTGTGAGATAAAACCAAGGGCCGTGAATGTACAGTATCCGCAACCCGGTTTGGCTGATTTGCGCAGTAGTCTCGGTGTACATCAGATGATGCAATGGGTTTGTGATGGCAATGACACAGGTCGCGAGTGGCATTCCCAGCAGAATCAGTCGCCAATAAACGCGCAGGGGTTTCACATTGCCGCTGACATATATCCAGATAAACCATGCCCAGAATGTCGGCGCGGCAACCATGCCGGGCCACGCCAGCGCGGCCCACATTATTTTTTTTGACGGTAGCACTGCGAAGTTTTCGAGTGCGGCTGCCGCGGCCCACCAGGCGGCCGCCAGCAACATCCCCATGAAACTGCCGCGTCCTGGAAACGGCTGTAGTTGCTTGGTGCGCAAGGCAACGAAGACAGTGACGACGACGACGGCCAGCAGCAGGATAGCGGCGGTTGGAGTGCCTTCAGGCTTGAATGGGATGAATGCAAGCATCTGGTTTGTCGTGAGTTTTTTGCATGTTGGAGCCTAACTGTTGCATCGGAGCAAGGTATGACAGTAAAACTCTTGAATTACTCCCGGGGAAATAAATATAACTTGATTTGCAATGTCAAATGCGTTGATCGAAGCGCAGTTAATTTTGGACGATTTTTTTAAGATATAAAAAAATATGGAGTATAGTAAAATTTATCAATATTTATATGCGTAAAAATATATTGTATGTAGGAGTATATGTTTTTTCTGTAGTAATAGTGGTTCTAACTTGTAACAAGTTACTTACAAAAAATACGCCATCTGGCAGAATTCAGGATGACGAATTGATAGTTCTATTGCATTATTTTGCGGGTTTTGTAGCTGATTTTTTGCAGGTCTGACAACAGCAAGGGGTCTTGCGACTGCGTACAATCAGTGGGTAGGGCCATGCTGACGGGCATCATGCATCATCCCGACGGAATGATTTGCTGCAATTCCGATATTTGGTTGCTTTTAACAAGCTTGCGTGAATGGCAGCTTCATCACCTGCAAAGTAGGATGCGTGATTTCGAAGCGCTTTTGCAACAGATCAGTCGCGTGCTTTAGAAACACCTCATCAGGATTGCCTGCGGTATCACCAGGTGCGCGATTTCTGCCTTCTTGCAGTGCTCAGGCGTTAGCTGTGAGCCACTGTTCGATCTTGTCGCGGCTAGGCACGCCACCGGCATGCACCACCTTGCCATTGATCACCACGCCGGGCGTGCTCATGATGCCGTAGTGCATGATGTCGCGTAATTCCTCTATTTTTTCCAATGTGACAGTGACACCTTTGGTTTGTGCAACTTGGTCGATTAATGCGATGGTTGCCTTGCAATTGGCGCAGCCCGTACCTAGTACCTTGATATTCATAGAATTTCCTTAAAGAACAGTGTTGAAGACATAACCCACTAGCAGGATACCGGTGGCGACAACGCCGACAAAAGTTGCGATCAATCGCACTTTCAATACTTTGCGCAGGATGACCATCTCGGGCAAGGACAGTGCGATCACACTCATCATGAAAGCCAGTACCGTGCCCAGTGCAGCACCCTTAGCCAGCAGCGCTTGCACGATTGGAATCACGCCTGCTGCGTTGGTGTACATGGGCACGCCGATAATCACCGCCAGCGGTACCGACCACCAGGCGTCCTTGCCCATGAAACTGGCCATGAAGTCCTGCGGCACATAGCCGTGAATGCCAGCGCCAATAGCAATCCCTGCCAGAATGTAAGGCCAGACCTTGCCAACAATCTCGCGTACTGAAACAAAACCGGCCTGCACCCGATCTGCCAGCGTGGTTTTACCTGCATCGAAAGACGCGGCGGTCTTGGGCATGTCGCGCACCCAGTCTTCCAGGTAAGCTTCCATCTTCAGGCGCCCAATGACCCAGCCCGACACGATGGCGACCGCCAGGCCTAAACCCAAATACAAAATGGCCACCTTCCAGCCAAACATGCCGAACAGCAATGTGAGCGCCACCTCGTTGACCATTGGTGCCGATATCAAAAAAGAGAACGTCACGCCCAGCGGTACGCCTGCCTGCACGAAACCAATGAACAACGGTACGGCCGAGCAGGAGCAAAACGGCGTGACAATACCTAAGCTGGCTGCCATCACGTTCGCCACGCCCTCGGTGCGACCGGCCAGCAGTGCCCTGGTGCGCTCGGGCGTGAAGTAGCTGTTGACCATGCCCATGACAAAAACTACCCCGGTTAGCAGCATTAACACCTTGGGCGTGTCATAGAAGAAAAATTGCAGCGCACCGCCCAGATGACTGGTCCGATCCACAGGCAGAGCCGCCACTACAGCTTCAGAGACGGGAGCCAGTGCTTGGTATAGACCCCACCAAATGGCAACTGCCAAGGCTAAAAAAACGATAGGCTGACGCGTCGGCCAGTGCTGAAGAGATTTGGTTGATGTGTTCATGTCTATGAAGACGCAAGAGCCACGCAAAAGATGCAGTGTTTTTGAAAAATTATTGCCTTACTAAAAACGATAGCCCGATCTCGGTAAAAAAATACGTATTCAGTTTAAGACAGAGGCGTATCACGTGGCACAAAGTCACTGACTCGACCAAACTCGTCAAACTGCAGTTGGCAGGCAGATGTCATTTGCTCGCGAAGTCGCTTTCGGGCCCGCTGAAGCCGGGATTTAGTCGCGCTCAGGCTTAAATCTTTGCGTTGCGCATACTCGGCATGAGACATGGCCTGGATGTCACAAAGCATGATTGCATCGCAATCTTCTGCACTCAACTCAGACAAAACTCGGTACAAACAGGCGGTGAGATTGTCAACAGTCTCCGATTCAAAGGCTGGTGCTGGAATGTCTTCCGGCAATACAACGGTTTCACGCGCTACCCGCAGTCGGTCGGCCAGCATGTTGCGTGCCACCTCAAACAACCAGGCGCGGGCATTGTGAACCGAACAGAAACGGTCGCCCTGGCGTAATGCCTTCAAGAATAAATCCTGCAATACATCTTCCACGTCTGTGGTGGCTCCCAGGCGATGGCGCAACCAGCTTCTTATTTCAGGCGCATATAGCGACCATGCGGTTATCAAGCAATTCATGGCTTTTTCATTATTTAAAATGTGGAGTATGTAATAAAACGTACGTTTTTCCGCATGTTTTATATGAATATTAAAATAATACAGGCCGCAGTATAAATTTAATGTGCCGATGGGCGCCAATTGTCCAAAACCGCCACTTAATGCTTTTGCCAATATTCTGCCTGTGCGTACACGTGCCGCAAAAAATCAATAAAAGCCCGGATGCGCAGCGGCATATGCTCGCGTTGCGCGAATACGGCGTAAATATCATTGCCCGCTGCGGCAAAATCGTCCAGCACCGTCACCAGCTGACCGGATGCCAGTGCGCTGCGCACTTCCCACATCGAACGCCACGCCAGACCGCGACCGGCCAGCGCCCAGTCGTGCAATACCTCGCCGTCATTACAGACCATATTGCCCGTCACTTTGAGCGTAATATCTTTGCTATTTTGGCGAAAAGTCCAGCCACGCTGGCTGCCATCGCTGGGCAGGATCAGGCAATTGTGTCTGGCCAAATCGTCGGGAATCTGCGGTGCGCCGTTTTTTTTGATGTAGTTTGGTGCCACCACCACCACGCGTTTATTGTCGGCCAGCTTGACGCCGACCAGATTCGAATCGGCCAAAGTGGCAATCCGGATCGCGACATCGATCCCTTCGCCGATCAAATCGACCAGGCGGTCATTCAGATTCAGATTCAATGCGACATCGCGATGCTCCGCTAGAAAAGAGGGCAGTAACGGCGCCACATGCATCCGGCCGAAACCGGCCGGTGCCGAAATGCTGAGGTGGCCGCTGGCGCGGGCGCTGCCGGCGGTGACGGCTGATTCGGCATCTTCCATGTCGGCCAGAATGCGCTGGCAATCTTCGAGAAAGGCGGCGCCTTCATTGGTGAGCGCGATTTTACGGGTGGTGCGCTGCAATAGCTTCACCCCAAGCCGTTTTTCCAGCGCATCGAGCCGCCGGCCTATCATTGCGGGGGCGATGCCTTCAGCTCGGGCAGCTGCAGACAGGCTGCCACGGGTGGCCGCTTCGACAAAGGTGGAAATCTGTTTGAAATGATCCATGACGTATGTGGCTGCCTGCCGGCTCCATATTTTGCTTGTGATTAAAACGCAATAATAAAGTGATAAATCATTTTGTTTGCATTGTTTTTATTTAATATACTAGATTCTAATCACATCGTAAAATCATCCATCGAGTCCGTTTTAAAGCATCTTGTCGTCAATCTCGACGCGCAACCGCAACCCACTACCAGGAGCACCACATGACAAAAATCACTTTGCCGGCCGGCATGGAAATCAAGGCCGAGATCGCACCAGGGTATGAACAAATTTTGACCACCGAAGCATTGGCGCTGGTAGCCAAGCTAACCCGCGCTTTTGAGCCGCGTCGCCAGGAGTTGCTGGCCGCGCGCAAAGTGCGGGCGCAACAGCTCGATAATGGGAAATTGCCGGATTTTTTGCCGGAAACCGCGCACATCCGCAACGGCGACTGGAAAATCGCGCCGATTCCAAAGGCCCTCGAATGCCGCCGCGTTGAAATTACCGGCCCGGTCGAGCGCAAGATGGTCATCAATGCGCTGAACTCCGGCGCTGACAGCTACATGACCGACTTCGAAGATTCGAACACGCCGAACTGGGAAAACCAGATCACCGGTCAGATCAACATGAAAGACGCGGTGCGCAAGACCATAGCGCTGGAACAAAACGGCAAGAGCTATAAGCTCAACGACAAAGTTGCCACGTTGGTGGTGCGCCCACGCGGTTGGCATTTGGACGAAAAGCATGTGCTGATTGACGGCAAGCGTATTTCCGGCGGGATTTTCGATTTCGCGATGTTCATGTTCCATAACGCCAAGGAACAACTGGCACGCGGCGCCGGCCCGTATTTCTACTTGCCGAAGCTGGAAAGCCACCTCGAAGCGCGCCTGTGGAACGACATCTTCGTGATGACGCAAAACGAGCTCGGCTTGCCACAAGGTACGATCAAAGCCACCGTGCTGATCGAAACCATTCTGGCTGCATTCGAAATGGATGAAATCCTGTACGAATTGCGCGAACATTCAAGTGGGCTGAACGCCGGCCGTTGGGATTACATCTTTTCCTGCATCAAGAAGTTCAAGAACAACGCGGATTTCTGCCTGGCCGACCGCGCCAAGGTAACAATGACCGCGCCGTTCATGCGTTCCTACGCATTGTTGCTGCTGAAAACCTGCCACAAGCGCAACGCGCCAGCCATTGGCGGCATGGCAGCACTGATCCCGATCAAGAACGATCCGGCAAAGAACGATATCGCCATGGGCGGCGTGCGTGTGGACAAGGCGCGTGACGCTACCGACGGCTACGACGGCGGTTGGGTTGCCCATCCTGGACTGGTTGAACTATCGATGACCGAATTCAAGAAGGTGCTGGGCGATAAGCTGAACCAGATCGAAAAACAGCGTCCAGACGTGAACATCACCGCCGCCGATTTGCTGAACTTCCAACCGGAAGCGCCAATCACCGAAGCCGGCTTGCGTTACAACATCAATGTCGGCATCCATTATCTCGGTGCATGGCTGTCAGGCAATGGTTGCGTACCAATCCATAATTTGATGGAAGATGCTGCCACGGCAGAAATCAGCCGCTCGCAAGTCTGGCAATGGATTCGCTCCAGCAAGGGCGTACTGGAAGATGGCAGCAAAGTCAGCGCGGATATGGTGCGCAAGATGATTCCAGAAGAGCTGGTCAAAGTGAAAGAAATCGCCGGTAGCGGCCCGACTTACGACCGTGCTGCGCAAATTTTCGAAGAAATGTCGACTTCGGAAGATTTCGCTGAATTCCTGACCTTGCCGTTGTACGAGGAAATCTAAAGGGTTTTGTCCGCATGACGCCGCAATTGGGCGTTATGCGGCTGAAAATCTGCACTGCAAGAACAACCGGCTTTGGCCGGTTGTTGCATTATTGGGCACGCCACGCGCTGCTTGGATCGGCTGTTGCGCTACCATGCCAGTCTTGATTTCCCGACTATTTTTCTGCAAGTGCGATAGGTTAAAAAAAATGCATCTGACAAAGACCAGCCCCGGCGTTCTGCACGGCAGCCACCGGACACTTAAACTGGCGATTCCGCTGATTCTGGCGCAGATGGCGATTGTCGCTATGGCGGTGGTCGATACAGTGACCTTTAGCCGGCTCGGTGTAACGATGCTGGCGGCAGGCGCGCTGGCCACCGCCGTATTTTCCCTGGTGCATATCATTTGCACCGGCGTACTGATTGCAATCAGCAATCAGGTGGCCTTTGAAAGCGGCGCCAATAATCGGGAAAATATCGCTACGGCGGTCGAATCGGGCGTGATTCTGTCAGTCGTGATCGGGCTTGCGGCGATTCTGGTGATTTCCCTGTCCGGGCCCTTGTTGCTAATAGCTGGGCAGGACAGGCAGATGGTAGCGAACGCGATGGCGTACTTGCCGGCGGCTGCCATCGGCATCATTCCCAGTTTGCTATTTACAACTCTGCGCGGCTTGACAGTGGGTCTCAAGCAGCCGGGACCGATCACTTTCATTACCGCTTGCGCTGTATTATTTAAAATCAGCCTCAATGCCGGCCTGTTTTTCATGCTGCAAGCGGGCTGGATTACTACGACCGTGCCGCATATTTTGATGGCGCTGGGATCGATCAGCAGTTTGATATTCGGCTTGATGGCGCTGGCCTTGTGGCTGTATTGCCGCCGTTCTCTTGCCTGGTATTTGCGCCGACCGCGATTGATGACCGTTAAAAGCCGGATTTTTCGGGAAACCCTATCGCTGGGCGTGCCTATCGGCATCAGCTATGGCGTGGAAGCGGGCATGTTCACGGGCGTGGCATTGCTCATCGGCCATTTTGGCCCGACTGCGCTGGCCGCACACCATATCGCCAACCAATTCGTATTTCTGACCTTCATGATGGCAGTCGGCTTGTCGCACGCCAGCTCGATTCAGGTCGGCGAAGCAGCCGGCAGCGGCAACCTGCGAGAAGCACGGCGACTAGGCCGGCAAGGTATTTTGATCGGCCTGATTCCGATGACATTGACGGCGGGCTTGTACTTATTTTTTGGCGATGTGCTGGTGGGAATGTTAGTCGGGCAGGGCGCATCTTCGTCCAAATCAGTGGCAGCCCTGGCGATTCAACTCTTGGCGGTAGCTGCGTGTTTTCAGTGGTTCGATAGCACCCAGGTGATCGCGGCAGGAGCCTTGCGCGGGCTAAAGGATGCTCGATATACGATGATGGCGTCGATTCTGGGTTATTGGGGCGTCGGTATGACGACCGCGCTATTCTTGAGCCGCAGCATCCATGCCGGACCGAGCGGCGTCTGGTGGGGATTGGTGGTGGGGCTGGGCACCACCGCGTTGATTCTGGTGCTGCGTTTTGAACAGTTGACCCGCATGCCAGCGATCAATCGGATGGTAGTGGATTATTAAGATAGTTTTTGGCTTCGCCGGTTTAGGGTGACGCCTGATTTAATGGAAAAAAGGGCGATATGCATTGCATCACTTTATGTCTGGTTAATGGTGCAACCGGCTTGATCGTGCCGCAGGAAGTGCTGGATAAATTGCAATTGCGCGATGGCGACAAGGTCTACCTGACCGAGTCGCGGCTCGGCTTTCATGTCAGTCGGGACGAGTTTGAGTTCACCCAGCAAATGGCATGCGCTTACGCCGGAGACAAGCGTGCATGAGTAGATCACCAATTTGGATAAGCGTTTGTGTATATCGATTGGTAATTGGCAAATTTTGACTAAGAATTTGCTACACGCAACAAGTTCAAAAGGCAGCGTTATTCCGATCTTTGAATCTGCAAGCCTTTGATTTTTATATGTTTTTTTGTTACACAGAAACTCTGGTTAAATGTTTTGGAATTATAAATAAAACGAGTACAATTCTGCCTTCAGTAAAGGCATTAATGGCGGGGTAGCAAAGAGGTTATGCAGCGGCCTGCAAAGCCGTTTAGATGGGTTCGATTCCCGTCCCCGCCTCCAGCTTTATTGGAGTTAAATCAATTCAAAAGAGTGGTCTATCCCGTGAAAAACGCGACAACCATGCGCAACGCAGACTTTTGGACGTAAATATCTTTTTCTCAAAAAGCCATTAATTTGCATGGCCTGCATCAAAGCACTCAAATCTGGCGGCTTTCAACTGACCGCTCGCAGCAGTAAAGTGGGTGTGCAGTCAGGCAGCAACTCAGCCAGTCAGAAGATGTCGATAGGGCGGTTGAGGTTGATAAAGATCATGTGTGTTGACTCCAGACAAGTTTAAGGTAAGCATTCCAATGTCAAGGAGCTACCACTATGAAACTACTGACCGACCTTTTTTCCACCAACTATGGCCTGATGAGTATTATCGGGATTGCATTCATGATTGGAATGGGCGTTTTTTTCATCCTCTTCTTCAAGCACAAGATGGCTGAAGATGCGGTTGCTGCAGATATTCAGCAAGCAAGCGCCTCAGCCAAGCAACCCAATCTGGGTCCTGTCACTCCGCAATAAACGATAACAAAAAGCAATATTTTTTTAAATAAAAACCACTTGTCCAGCATTCTGGGGCGCAAGTGGTTTTTTTGTGACCACAGAAAAGCGTGTTAGCGCTGTCAAGGTGTGATCGGTACTTGCTTTTCAAACATTGCTTTGAAACGCATGCAAAAGACAAGGCGTTCGTGTATTTGTCTTTCTACTATGAATTAAAATATACTGATTGATGTATTTTTAAAAATTCCCATCCTTTTAAATAGGCTATGGCTTGGTCGTATCTCAAGATTGAATTGGCATGTCTTAAGGAGACGCCATGATTGAAATGCATTTCAATACGCGATGACATAATTTGTTACATCGTTTTTTGATCTATATTCTGCTTAATCATAAGCATCCGTATCAAATTTTTTGCGTAAAACCAAAATTTTCATGATTGTATGGTTGGTTATTTCTTTAGTCCAAATAACGGATACATTCATGTAATTAAATGCTTCACTGTTTCAAAGCCACTTTTCTATACGGTGCTTGCCATGATACGAGCCAAATCATGAAACCTCCCCTTGCTCGCGTGTCTCCCAAATATTTCCGCTTTCGTTGTCTGATGGTGGGCTTACTGGCGGTCGCTTGTCTGTTCATTGCGGTCATGTCTTGGGAAACCTACTCATCTTTTCGCGAACGAGAAAGTGCCGCGCGTGCTCAGGCCGAAACTTACGTGCAAACGATTGTGGTTCATGTGTCAGATTCGATTCAATTGGTCGATTCTGCGCTGATCGGGTTTGCGAATGCCATCAAGGCGTTACCAGCGCAGGAACGGAATTCCGCTACAACCATCGGCCAACTGCTTGCCTACCATGACTCCGCTCCCAGTGATAATTTTAGGACGATATTTATCGATGCTAACGGGATTGGTGTAGTGGCAACTAAAAATGTGACGGTTCAAGGAACATCATATGCTGACAGCAGCTACTTTAAGGCGCATCTTGGGAAACAAGCTCATCAAGGCCTGTATGTTAGCGAACCGATGATAGGAAAAATAACAAATAAACGGATTTTTATAATGAGTCGGCGCGTAGAAAGCGCGCAAGGCGAGTTCTTGGGCGTTGTCGCCGCACCGATGGATGCGGCCCGTTTTGCCTCAATGTTCGCACTCGCGCGATTAAATAAGGATGTCTCGATCACGCTGATTCATCGTGGTGGAAAAATAATTGCCCGCGCTCCATCGTTCAGGCAATCATTTGCCACCAGTCTTTTGCATTCTAGTCTCTTTGAAAAAACACCGGAAACATCGATCAAGTCCTTCCAGGCGAATAGTTCGGTTGATGAACAAACGACGATTTATAGTTCTCGTGCTCTTGAAAACATACCTTTGGATGTGATTGTAGGAGTATCCGTCGAACCGCTGGGCCAAACTTTGCAGAAAAATTTGTTGATTGGCGGCGCAGGTATTTTGTTGATGATGACGATCATGCTCCTGAGCGCGCATGTTGCACTCCGTTCGTATCGGCGGCTTGAATTGAGCAAACAAGCGCTGGAGGAAAGTGAAACTCGCTGGAAATTCGCGCTCGAAGGTACGGGCGAGGGCGTATGGGATTGGAATGTCATGTCCAATGAAGTGCATTTTTCGACCCGATGGAGTCAGATGTTGGGATATGCGAAAAATGAAATAGAAAACAATTTTGACGCCTGGATAAGCCGTGTCCACCCGGACGACAAGTCACACGTGGTAGCAAAACTCCAGGCGTGTTTAGAGGGTAAAACGCCTGTCTACCAGAGCGAATATCGCATGCAGAGCAAAGACGGTAGCTGGAAATGGAGTCTCGCCCGCGGCATGGTCGTCAGCCGAGACGCCGCTGGCCAGGCACGCCGCATGATTGGCACTCAAGTCGACATCACCGACCGCAAACAGACTGAACAGGCGCAGGTACATAGAATAATCGAAGCGGCACCTGACCCGATGTTGTTAATAGATAATGACGGCATTATTGCTTTTGCCAATGTCGCGGCACAGGCAGCTTTCGGTTATGCATTTAAAGAATTGAAAGGCCAGAATGTCGACGACCTGGTGCCGTTCAGTAGTCGCAGCAGTCATGCGCATTACCGCAAAAAATTTGAAGCCAGCAAAAATCAGCACCCGTCAAGTTTAAACCGACCACTGACTGCGATACACAAAGACGGCACCGAGTTTCCTGTTGAAATCAGCGTCAGTTCATTTCAGTTGGATGGTCAGTCGGTAGCCATCGCCAGTATTCGCGACATCACTGAACGCAAGTGTGCAGCGGAACTGCTGCAGCAATCGTTTACCCAATTGCGCCGGCTTTCCGACCATCAGGAAAACATCAAAGAAAACGAGCGAAAACGCATTGCGCAAGATATCCATGATGATTTGGGCCAAAATTTGCTAGCACTGAAAATGGATGTGGACACGCTGTACGCGCGCACCGGAGGCACACATCCAAAACTGAATAAGCGGGTATCGGTAGTTCTCAACAACATTAATGCCACGATTAAGTCCGTGAAATCAATCATGAATGATCTGCGGCCTGCTGCGCTGGAACTGGGTTTATATCCAGCGGTGGAGTGGCAGTTAAAGCAATTTGAGCGCAGGACCAGGATCGCCTGCAAGCTGGTAACGGTCGCACATGATGCCGCGGTGGGATTAAATGCGGATCAAACCTTGGCAGTATTTCGGATTTTGCAAGAGTCGCTGGCGAATGTTGTTCGCCATGCCAACGCCACCGAAGTCGAGATAGCGCTCAGCCAGGATGAGCGCGGTTTTTTGATGCAGGTAAAGGACAACGGGAAAGGGCTTCAGCCAGACGACAGAAGAAAGGCAAATTCGTTTGGACTAATGGGGATCAAGGAGCGCATTCATGCACTTGGAGGCGAACTGATTATCGCAAGCAGCCCTGGCAATGGCACAGCCTTGTCAATCTCCATCCCTGTACATTCTCCGCACCGGCTCAACAACATGCAACACCTCTTTTAATTGCATAAAATAAACATTGCTATTTTTGGCTAATAAAATTTTCACTTCGGACTTTTCTTGCTATTCCGCATGTGTTAACATGCGGACTTCTTTGAGGCAGTAAGAGATTTAATACTATCAACAGTTTGTAAAAAAGAAAATATTTCATCAATTTCCTCCAGCTTCAAAAGTATTGCGGCTGTAGCTCAGCTGGATAGAGTACTTGGCTACGAACCAAGGGGTCGTGGGTTCGATTCCTGCCAGCCGCACCAGCATCCGAAAATTTATTAGCAAACGCTAATAAATTTTTATTTATTTTTTTATTCAGATGATTTCATTCTACATGTTTTCGTTTTCAAAATAAGCCACACCAAGGTGTTTAAATTTGAAAATATTCGCAGGACGCAGTTCTTTCAATCGAAAATGTCGTGCTATAATCATTTTTTTCGCGGCTGTAGCTCAGCTGGATAGAGTACTTGGCTACGAACCAAGGGGTCGTGGGTTCGATTCCTGCCAGCCGCACCAGCATTGGAAGCTGTTAGTGATGTGAGTCACTAACAGCTTTTTTACGTTAAACATAAAAGATGCTGTATCTTTTTAGATTGTTAAGTTGCTTCAGCGCAACCGATACTATTTCTTTCCGATGAAGGTAATGCCGTATGTCGCATTGTTGAATTTGCGCGTGGGTGCATATATATTCAGGTTTAGGTGAAGCATTTGACCCAATAACCGGCACAAAATGATTGAGTACGCCGGGCTGTGGTTAAGCAAAATTTGACTACTAGATTTTTTTTAAACTTATAGGGTATAATTTTGCGACCGTTATGATTCGAGCGAGTAGTGCAGTATTGGTCTGTCATTCCTTTCTTGCTTCAAACGATTTAACGGGCATATGCCCAACTTAACTGAAATAGGAATTGCAATGGCAACTGGTATCGTAAAATGGTTCAATGATTCTAAAGGCTTCGGCTTCATCACACCTGATGAAGGCGGAGAAGATTTGTTCGCTCATTTCTCAGCGATTCAATCGAATGGCTTCAAGTCTCTGCAAGAGAATCAACGTGTGTCTTTTGAAGTAACTGCTGGCCCTAAAGGCAAGCAAGCTTCGAACATTCAGCCTATCTAACGCTGAATACAGCGAGATAGAAAAAAACTCCGGCATGCCGGAGTTTTTTTTCGTCTAAAGAAACACCACATTTGGTTTGTTTGTATGGTTCCTGCAACTTGTCATATAACAATGCTAGCTGTACCGCAGCGCCTTATCATCAAAATTGATGAGAAAATAGGCGCACGTTATTGTGCTTGAAAATACATTTTTTGGCCTTATTTCAGCTTATATACATGATTGGAGTGCATATGCGTGCTGATAAATTGACGACAAAATTACAAGAAGCCCTTGCAGACGCCCAAAGCTTGGCTGTGGGTAACGATAACCAATATATTGAACCGGTTCATTTACTAACAGCCTTATTGAATCAGGACGACAGCAGTGCGCGTTCCCTGATGCAGCGGGCTGGCGTGAATATCGGCCGCCTGTCCACCGCACTAAAAGGTTCACTTGACCGTTTGGCGAAAGTAAGCGGTATCGGGGGCGATGTGCAAGTCGGGCGTGAGCTTGGTTCTTTGCTGAACCTGGCCGATAAGGAAGCGCAAAAGCGTAGCGATCAATTCATCGCAAGTGAAATGGTGCTGCTGGCGATGGCGGATGACAAGTCGGACGCCGGAAAGCTTTCGCGTGAAAACGGCTTGACGCGCAAGTCATTGGAAG
Organism: Glaciimonas sp.; assembly: GCA_012927625.1. Taxonomy (GTDB): domain Bacteria; phylum Pseudomonadota; class Gammaproteobacteria; order Burkholderiales; family Burkholderiaceae_D; genus AVCC01. The sequence continues at coordinate 85,751 of JABBOV010000021.1, forward strand.
CTGCGATCATGGCCGTGCGCGGTGGTGCCAATGTGAATTCGCAGGAAGCTGAAGGGCAGCGTGAAGCTCTCAAAAAATACACCGTGGACCTGACTGAGCGAGCTAAGATGGGTAAGCTCGATCCAGTGATCGGACGTGATGATGAAATACGTCGCGCCATCCAGGTGCTGCAACGCCGCACCAAAAACAATCCTGTTTTGATCGGCGAGCCAGGCGTGGGTAAGACTGCCATTGTGGAAGGCTTGGCGCAGCGCATCGTCAATGGCGAAGTGCCCGATAGTCTGAAGAACAAACGTGTACTTTCCCTTGATATGGCGGCTTTGGTGGCCGGGACGAAGTACCGCGGTGAATTTGAGGAGCGGTTGAAGTCGGTGCTTAAGGAGTTGGCACAGGACGAAGGCCAGACTATTGTATTCATTGACGAACTGCACACCATGGTGGGTGCCGGCAAAGCCGAAGGAGCAATGGACGCCGGCAATATGCTGAAACCGGCCTTGGCGCGCGGAGAGTTGCATTGCGTCGGCGCCACCACTCTGGATGAGTATCGCAAATATGTTGAAAAAGATGCCGCACTGGAACGGCGTTTCCAGAAAGTTCTGGTGGACGAGCCTAGCGTGGAAGCGACTATCGCCATCTTGCGCGGATTAAAAGGGAAGTACGAAGTGCATCACGGGGTGGAGATTACCGACCCGGCCATCGTTGCAGCCGCCGAGTTATCGCATCGCTACATCACCGATCGTTTCCTGCCGGACAAGGCAATTGACTTGATCGACGAGGCAGCGTCCAAGATCAAGATCGAAGGTGATTCCAAGCCGGAAGTAATGGACAAGCTTGATCGCCGCATCATTCAGCTAAAGATCGAGCGTGAAGCGGTTAAGAAGGAAAAAGATGAGGCATCACTCAAACGTCTCAGTCTGATTCAGGATGAAATCCTCAAACTTGAACGGGAGTACGCTGATTTTGAAGAGATATTAAAAGCGGAAAAGGCTAATGTACAGGGGAGTACCCATATAAAGGAAGAAATCGAGAAAACGCGCCTGCAAATGGAAGAAGCGACCCGACAGAGCGATTGGCAGACCGTGTCCGAGCTGCAGTACGGCAAATTGCCCGAACTGGAAAAAGCGCTGGAAACGCAAACGCAGCAAGATGCGCAAGTCGATAAACTGGCTGCAAACAAGCCAAGATTGTTGCGCACCCAAGTTGGCGCGGAGGAAATCGCAGAAGTCGTATCGCGCGCGACCGGGATTCCCGTCGCGAAAATGATGCAGGGCGAACGCGAAAAATTGCTGCACATGGAAGATGCCTTGCATCAACGCGTGGTGGGACAGCATGAAGCAATCGTTGCCGTGTCGGACGCGATCCGGCGTTCGCGTGCCGGCTTAGGCGACCCGAATCGGCCCTACGGCTCGTTCATGTTCCTCGGCCCTACTGGGGTTGGCAAAACTGAGTTGTGCAAGGCTCTGGCCACATTCCTGTTTGACACCGAGGAATCAATGATTCGCATTGATATGAGCGAATTCATGGAAAAACACTCGGTAGCGCGCCTGATCGGTGCGCCACCAGGTTATGTCGGTTACGACGAAGGTGGCTATTTGACAGAGGCGGTGCGACGCAAACCGTATAGCGTGATCTTGCTCGATGAAGTTGAAAAAGCGCATCACGACGTATTTAATGTGCTACTGCAGGTGCTCGATGATGGCCGCATGACGGATGGTCATGGACGTACAGTAGACTTCAAAAATACGGTAATCGTGATGACTTCTAACTTGGGTTCCCACAAAATTCAGGCGATGGAGGGCAGCGATCCGGCGTTGATAAAAATGGAAGTAATGGCAGAAGTGAGAATGCATTTCCGCCCAGAATTCATCAATCGTATCGATGAAATCGTAGTATTTCATGCTCTCGATGAAAAAAACATCGGCGCTATCGCCAAAATCCAACTGAAAATTCTGGAGAAGCGGCTAGCGAGTCTTGAAATGGCGCTCGACATCTCTGATGAGGCATTGCAGAAAATTGCAGAAGCGGGTTTTGATCCCGTGTATGGCGCACGGCCCTTGAAACGTGCCATCCAGCATGAAATCGAGAACCCGCTCTCGAAACTGATATTACAGGGACAATTTGGCCCTAAGGATGTAATCAAGGTCAGTGTGCATGAAGGACGATTTATCTTCATGCGTTGACCCGTTATGGCGAAAAAAACCGCTGACATATGCGAAGTAGATGCAGGGTAACAAATATTATAATTAAGCTTCTGCTGTGGTCTAATTTAGTCGGTTTGAAACTTCTATCTCTACCAAAAGAAGGAGTTTCAAAGTGAAAGAGTACCAAAGTTTGAGTCATACGAGGTGGGACTGCAAATATCACTTGGTGTTTATACCGAAGCGACGCAAGAAAGCAATTTACGGCGCATTACGCAAACACCTTGGTGAGATATTTCGGGAGCTGGCACAGCAAAGACAGTGCAAGGTTGTTGAAGGCCATCTGATGATTGACCATGTTCATATGTGTTTGAGCGTACCGCCCAAGTATTCGGTATCAAGCGTTGTTGGCTTTATCAAAGGCAAGAGTGCGATTTCGATAGCGCGGCATTTTGGAGGCCGGCAGAGAAATTTTACTGGAGAGGTATTTTGGGCGCGAGGCTACTTTGTCTCGACAGTAGGACTGGATGAAGAAATAGGTCGTGCCTACATCTGTATGTTGTGAGTCTGTAGCCACCTTTAGGCGGATCAAGAGTTACCAGCGCCTTTGAGGCGCTCCAGCAATAAACCTCCGGCTTTGCCGGAGGTAATTTAATTAAACTTCAGGAGGCAGCTTAACTATGCCCGCGGTCAGCCAACAACTTAATCCAATTAATGATTCAGAGCCTTGTGGCAACGATTTGTCGTTTTCTGCAGACCTTGATGCGATTGCGGAGGCGCGTCGTTTTGACGACCCTACGCTCGATCAAGGCGAATGGGTAACCGCACTCAAGGAGGCCGACTGGAACTTTGTTGTGCAACACTGCGCATCATTACTTACCTTAAAAAGCAAGGATTTGCGGCTCGCCGTCTGGTTTGCGGAAGCTAGTGCCAAAACAAAAAAATTTCGGGGCCTTGGCGACGGCTACAGCTTGATTAGTGGGTTATGCGATAATTTTTGGGAAAATCTCCATCCGTTGGCGGAAGATGGTGACCAGGAAAGAAAAATCGGCAATCTTAGCTGGATGCTCGCCTGCTCGGTGCAATTAATCCATGAAATGCCGATTACGGAAGGCAAAGGCACGTCGTTCTCAAGCATCGATTTTGAATCGGCACGTACGCGGGCTGCACATGCTGAAAAGATAGTCGCAGAGGGCGGTACGCCTGAGGTGGGGCTAAAGTTGACGACAATCGAAGCTGCGCGCCGTAAAAGCTCACGCGGATTTTATGACGAGCTGTTGGTGGACTCGCATTATTGTCTGGCCGCATTACTCCAAATGGAAAAATCGGTTGATGTGCGATTGGGTGTTGATGGACCGGGATTTTCCGCTGCAAAAGAAGCGCTGGACAATGTGATAATGACCATCGAGCGCTTTGCGGCGGATGCCGGAATCAAGACACAGAATGCTGAATTGCTGCCTACAGACTTAGGTCAGGGTCATGCACCCGCGCATACAGCGTTTAATGGTCCAATCCAGACCCGTGCACAGGCACTTGCGCAACTGCGCGCGGTCGCGGAATTTTTCAGACGTGCTGAACCACATAGCCCGGTCGCTTATCTTGCAGACAAGGCGGCGAATTGGGGCGACTTGCCTTTGCATACATGGCTCCGTGCAGTCATCAAAGACAGTGCTTCTCTGGCGCACGTCGAAGAGTTACTGGGCTTACAAATCCCCGGATCCGACGATCACTGACGGACGCCAGGATCACGCGAAAAAAATTTACTGCGCGATTCTGAATTCAATGCGCCGATTGTGCGCGCGTCCACCTGAAGAATCGTTGCTTGCGACCGGACGATCCGGCCCTTGCCCGGATGTGGACAGCAAGCCTTCGTTGATACCTTTACTGTTGAGATAAACTTTAACCGTATCGGCGCGCGCTTGGCTCAACGCTAGGTTGCTCACGCGCAGACCACTGCCGTCAGTGTGCCCGATGATTTCCACTTTCTTTCCCTTGAACTTTTGTAAAGCGACAGCCATCTCATCCAAGATGGCTTTCCCCACTGGAGTAAGCATAGTCTGGCCACTTTCGAACTCGACAATGCGGTTTGCGAGCGTATTATCGAGAACACTTTGTTCGGATACGGACGCGGACACGCGCAAGCCGTTGTTGACAGTGTAGGTCGGATTGAGATTGGTGGCGATCTCGCTGGCGATTTGCTGACGTTGCGCTTCGTTGGCGACTTCGCCGCGCACGCTCACAGCATTGCCATCGACTGTCAACTGGCCGCGGCTAATGAGTTTCAGGCTCGGGTTAATTAATTTTTGGACATAGCCATTCCAGTTCGGCGGCAACACGACGGAACCGATGGCGATCTGATCGACCACTTTGTCGGCGCCATATAGTTCGCGCAAACGTGCCAGCGCGCTGGCTTTACTGGCTTCGTCGGGTACCGTGCCAGTTATGAGAACCTGCCCCGGATTGGGTATTGCAACCGGCGGGGTAACGTTTTGTGCCCATCCAAGGGCGGACATAAAGCACAGAGTGATCCATAAGTAACGCATGGCGTTAAGCTCCAATAAACGCTTCACGAAACGAATCGTGAGCGGATTTCAAGGAAAGGTTGGGTTGCGACAAATAGCTGGATAATTTTTTGACGCCATAGTCGGTGCCAAGCTGGTCCTCGATCCATTCGGCGTCTTCGAAGGCAATATGATGTTCGGCACTAATTTGTGGATTGATGATCGCGTGCAGCGTGCGTGCGGATGCGCCGCTGAAGCCGAGAACCATACTGGGCTTGTTCTCAATTCGGGTGAAGAACATGGCAAGCTCAAAATCGGCGCGATGCAAGAATGGCGTGATCAGATGCATCCAAAATGTAGCAACCAGATAGCGGTACACCGGGTCGTTCGGCAGCGGGAGAATAAGACTTTTTTCCAGACGACTGGAACTGCTAGCCATCACCGGCTGCAGTAAAAAACCGAGCGCTAAAAGCAATTGCCGCGAGGTTCCTTTAAAGCCTGATTGCGCCAACAGCGCATCTAGCGCGCCCATGGTTTGCATATCGAGGAAATCAGAAAACGTGGCATCATAAGCCGTAGTGTTGAGTTCAAGAGCGACCACCGCGGCTGCTAGATTTTGTAGCGGTGCTGCCGGGTCGCTTGCGGTCATTACATTTTCTGTCAATAGCTCGAGCCGACTCCACAGACGCGACAGTATCATCGGGCTGCGTTTGACGAATTCGCAGGGCTCGTCGATATCCATCGCGCTCATGGATATAAATGGAAACCGCCGGTGCGCCAGGTCGGAGCTGGCGAACAGATGGCCTGCAATGGCATGCCTGCTACTTGGGCCCATGAAAGCAAAATGCAATGGCGCGACGTCATCGTAAATAATTTTCCAGCGAGGGTCGGTAGACAGCAGATCCATTGACTGCGCCAGCCAGTTATCCAGCAAGGTGATCAACGCGATATTGTCGGTCGCCTTGATGAAGTCTCCATGTGACGGAACTTTTCCAAAATAGCCAACTTTGGTTTGTGTTGCGATGCTACTCATTGGGCCACTCCCAATGCGCGTGGTGCCACTGGTGCGATTGCACCCACCATCTTAGAATTGGCAACGACGCTGGCCGTAGCTGCAGTTTGAGCGACAGATGCAGGCGCGCCACCGGCAATCGATTCAGGTAATTTCATACCGCGCAAGCTTGGCGTGGTTCCTGTGCCTGAGGTGGCCCCCGATACTTGGGGGCTGCTGATGATTTTCAGATCAACCGATACCGAGGCGCCGCCACCGACCCAGTTGAGCTCAAAAACGCCGCCGGCCTTGCGCTTGCGGGTAGCGGAATTGATGAGCCGTTCAAGCCCGAACCGGCCTGGCTGGTTGGCGACTTCAACGGTGCGGCCGTCGAAAGTAACGGCGGTAATGCGCGCGCCGGGTACGCCCTGAGGATTGGGCCAAATAAAGTTAGTCCACTGTGTCTGTGTATTGCGGTAACGTAGTTGCTGACCGTCAATTTCAATCGTGTATTCCAACGTGCCGGGCGCAGGTAACGGCTGAATTTGAAACACGGACTGCGAATCGGCCGTTCCTCCGGTCGGTGCCGCCGACCCTGCTGCGCCTTGCGGTGTGACCCAGCCTGCGAAATTACTGACGACAACCGGCGACAGATTGATGCCCATGTTGGCCCATGTCTTCGGTGCAAGCATATCGCCGCGCCGAACTACAAGCGGCCCCATTGATGTTGTGACGAATTTAGCGATCGCACCGTCAGCACCGAAGATTGCGCCGATTTCAGCGTTATTTGCCTCAATCTTCGAATCAGCCGTAAACGGATATTTCCCGGCCAAAGTTTTCTGAAAAGGTTCGTACACTTGCGCCAGCCAGACCTTGTTTATTTCGTTCTCGGTAGGTTTGATGATGACCGTGAACGCCTGTATCAGCGGCCGCACCAACAGAGGCCGGATCGATAGTTTTTGTGAATCTGTCATGCCGGTCAACATTTGCTCGTCAACATATTTCAATGCGTCGGACAACTCGGAGTTGCTGCCTTCGAGTGTTTGTTGCAACAATTGTTTTGCGCCGGGCCCTGTGTCACCTTGATTTTTAATGAGATTAAAACGCGTGCGCAGCTTGGACAAGGATTCCATGTATCCCCGCATCAACGACGATTCCTTATCCTTGCTGATAACAAGTTTGGCTACACCTGCGAACTCTTTGCCGACCGGACCCATAGGAATGTCGCCAGTGGGAGCTGTCGAGTTGACGTTGACAGGTATTGGTGTCTGCCGCAGGATCGTTTCCCTGAGCCAGCCGATGAAACCACGCTGGACGCGCAACAAGCCGGCATTGACCAGTGACGGATTGTCCCAAGACGTTTCCTGATACACCGCGTTGACCAACTTGTTGATTGGGGAGGTCAATGGATCGCCGAGGCGGTTCATTGCCGTCACGGCAGTATCGAATCCATTTAAATCAGCTACTGCCACACCCTGCACAAACTTCTGCCATTCCTTCGCATATTCAATCTTGTATTGATTGACCAATGCTTTCTGGATTTGCTCTGGGCTACCCTCCAAAGTCAGGTCATCCTTAGATGTAGTTTTTAAAACCCAATCAGCGCTTTGTAGTTCTTTATTTGCAGCTTCTTTGAATGCATTTTCAACGAATTTTTCCCATGCGTCGCGAGTGAATGTTCCTGAAATCGCATAACTGCCGACTATCAGTCCCTTGTCTTGATCGCCGACAATACGGGCTACTGTCATGCTCGGAAAACGGGTTGATGCACGTGCCTTGACATCAGCATACACACGGTCGCGCGCAGGCATACCTCGCACCACCCGGCGTAGATTTTCGCGTGTTTGATCAACCAGCGATAGTTTGCGATCCACCGTGGGCCATGACGGATCGTTGATTTGTCCTAGCGAGAAGCTTATCAAGCGCTCGGCACTGCGAATCATTTGTTCGCGTGGCATCGTACCCCGATGACTCTCAAGCCAGCCGCGCCAGAAGCGGGCCAGCTGATCGTTAAGGTGGCTGATTTCGGCGCGCGACTTGTCGCTCAGCATTAGATAGGTCTTGAGTGCGTTATAGGCATCTTCGACGCTTGCAGGCGATACATCCTTATACGGATGGGCGCTGTTGCCGGCCGCTAAACGAGCGCTGGATGTAGCTCTGGAAACCGACACGCTCGCGAACTGCGGCGGCTGCGTCATCGGCTCAAGTTTATCGGTTCCGCTGTTAACTTCTGCCAGAAAAGCCTCGATATTGGCTGTGACCGGTTTCAGCATGACTTCTTTAATTCCGGAGTAATACTCCTCGCGCAACTTGCGCTCTAGCAAATCACCTTGATAGAGTCCCATACCGACCGATAGCGGTTGGTCTGTGTGGAATTTATCGAGTTGCTCTATACGATCTTGCAGGATTTCCAACGCTTCAAAACGGGATTGCAAGTCGAAACGTTTATCTTGCAACTTTACAATTTTATCAAGATCGGCCTGAACATTGACGACCAATTGCTTGTTGCCAATATACGACCAACTCCATCCACCCAGCATCAGCCCAACAAACGCTGTTGCCGCGAAGAAAGCGGTATAACGCAGCTTTGTCTTGTTCGGACTCGCGTATTGCGACACCAATTGTTTGTCGGCAAAAATGACTTGTTTGAATAAATTCAACAGAAAGAAGCCGTGCTTGGAATAAATTTCAGGTTGCTCCTGAGGCTGCAGTTCCAAGCCAAAACGATCAGCGATGCGCTGGGATGACGTGCCGGCGGCCGTACCTTCCTGTAATGCGCTGGTGAAATAGAAACCACGAAACACCGGTTTGAATTGAAACGGATTTTCCTCAAATAAGGTGGCGACAAACGAGCGCAATACGCCTTTGATCGACGAAAACTCAAGAGGAAAAGTCAGCACGCCAGGGGGCATACGCTCTCCTCGATTCATGGCCATGCTGGCCAGACTCATTTCCTTCAAGCCGTCATATAGTTCATCGAAGCGGGCGTCGAAAAAACTCAACACTTCCTGGCCTGTATTGTTGCGGTTATATGGCAGTGTCGCGCCCCATACCCGATCTCTTTCGGTGCGTTCGCTGTCGAGGAAAAATTCGTTGAAGCCGGTGATCAAATCTGCCTTAGTGAACATTACATAGACTGGCGCAAATACTTCAAGCCGCTCGGTAAGTTCCTGGACGCGTTGGCGCAGACTCTTCGCTAGATTGATGCCGAATTCAGGTCGATTGCCGGTTAATTCCGCAATACTGACCGCGATGATGATGCCATTGATCGGTGCCTGTTTGCGATGCTTTTTGAGCAGACTTAGGAAGCTGAACCATTCTTCACGGTCTTCGTCGTACACTGAGTATCGGCCTGCAGTATCAAGCAGAATGCCGTCGGTCGTAAAGAACCAGTCGCAGTTACGCGTACCGCCGATACCTTGAATGATCTTGCCATTCTTATCCGCAAACGGAAATTGCAAGCCCGAGTTGGTAATGGCAGTACTTTTTCCGGCGGCAGGATTGCCGATTACCATATACCAAGGTAGCTCATATAATGCCGACGCACCGGAGGTAAGGCCAAGTTTCGAACTCTTGATAGTTGTAATCGCTTCTAGCATGCGCTGGCGTACCGCTTCGACTTCATCGCGCTTGATGTTGTCGGTCTTAGAAGATGTTTTGTCGATTTGCCGCTCTAGCATGTCGCCAAACTGTTGCGATGCCTTCCCTGCGCGCCAGCGTTTGAGTAGCCAGAACGACAACCACGCTACGAATGCAGCAAGCAAAATGATCGCGACCCAAATCGCGGCAATTTGTAACGCGCGGGCACCGAGAAACAGGAACGCTGCTAGTGCTGCGAAACCGATGATGACCAATGTGCGCGTGTCAGTGAGGAATTGCCAAATTCTTTGCATAATGGAGACGTGGTTTTAGGTTGGGTTTAATGAATATATGATGCGGTTGCTTGTGTATCAAAGGTGGCCTTGATGAACGGGCCTACGACGACGGCGGTTCGGTCGAAGGCATCCTGATTGCTGGTGCACAAAGTAAAAGCCGTATTTACGGCCGCCTCTTGGTACGCAAGCGCAAGAGCGGTAAGACTTGACACTGCGCCTGCTGCGCCGCAGTCTGCAGCAATTTTCATACATTGGTCATTGAAATCGAGCTCTGGAAAAACTCTCTGGCTTAGACTCATCAATTCGGTCATTCGGCTGCCACGGTGGTCGCTGTCTGCAATCAGCATGGTAATTTTGTCCGATGTTGTGTCCGCTATGAGTAGGGCATCTTGGGCCAATTCAGATAGCAGTTCCGCACTCACTTGGCCGTTTGCATCCGCAGATTTTTCGCGCCGGCCTTGAGCGATACGATGGATCGTCGCGGGAAATTCGACGTCCATCAGCGTCGCCTGATTCTGATCGGCGAGTAGTAAGCCGGCCGCCCCTTCTCCTGGTATTTGCCCTGTATTGCCTTTGCCTTTCAATAACTGCCCGGCGGCGTCCCACTGGTTGATGCTTTTTTCGCCGATAAACGATTCGAAAGCGATCAGCAGACAAAAGCAGGGCAGCGATTGGCGGTGCGAGTGGACAGATAGTCGATCAATCAGACTGAGCGGCTCGGTGCGGTTGCTGGTCATCATCGGGCTGATCAAAATCTTCTCTGCCGGCCAGCCGTGCTGTTCAATCAGATGCATGAACCAGTTGGCAACCGTCTTACGCAAGTCGCTTGGCCAGCTATCTGGAAACACGGGTAATAACTGCAGCACGGGCAGTTCAATGGAACTACGTTTCGTGGTGCCTGCATTTACATAGTCAATCAAATAGGGGTGGGTCAGCGCCTGACTTGCCAGCTCAACCAAGACGTCGCTTCCCATGACTAAAGCGCGCAACTGTTCAGCGGTCCATGTCGGTATTTGCATATTTGCAGAGTTGAGCCAAGCTGCAATCACTTCTGCGACAGCGTCGCCATTAATGTCATTAATGCGTCCCGTACGTACCGGAAAACCATTGGAGTCTGTTAGTTCAGTGTCTAGCTCGAGCCGGGCTTCTTTTGATTTCAGCGCGCTCGCCAATTCATCGGGACTTGCGCCGTGTGGTGAACGCAGTGCGCCCGCGAGGATCGCCAATGTCCAAGTCCGTTCCTGTTTGTCGTCGTGTGCCGGCGGATTTACGTCATCGGGTTGCGGTACAGCGGCTGCGGCAACACGGGCCGCAGCGCTATCCGTTACGGCCACGGTCATTTTGCGAATTAGCCAAAGGCCGAACAAAAAACTGACTGGCAGGGCGAGCAGATAGAGAACAACTTCGGATGAAGTCGGCATGCGGTTTGTGCTACGCCAATACATCACCATCAAAATCCAGACGGTGACGAAAATGGCGCAGATAAACAGGCCGCGCATTAGCAAAGCGCGCATCAATTGCAGTCTTTGAATTTAGTAACTTGCATAGGACGACGGTATCTCAATCAGTCGTTGCGGTTTGACTCGCAATCAGAACAGCACCGCATGCAGTTGTATCGCCGGCACGGGCTACCGCGGCCCCATCAATGATCAATGTCATATCCCCGGTTGCGATCGCGTTAGTGCTATGCCCACGAATTGGACAGGTGACTTTATCGCCGACACGGGCGACCCCAATGTTTCCGGCGAAGGTCTGACCAGAAGCTTCCACTACGGTGCCACCGTGTGAAGTTTTGTCGCCTAAAACGATAAACGCTTTTGCCATGTAATTCCTTAATTTTTTTTGCAACATTGATTATTCGCAACATTGATTATAAAGCGCGTTATAAATAGTACGTTTCTTAATGAACATTATTTTCTTATTACTCCTTGCAAGTGCAGTTCGGTATGGCCGAAATCCATCATTTTCCAACGGCCGCCCCAAGTCAGGCCGACAGATTCAGCTACTTCGCCATACAGGCGATACCCTTCCATTGCCCAAGAGTCTTTTTCGCTGATAACCAATTTCCCGTTACGCAGGAAGGCACAATCTGCAGCGAGGCCGTATTGGTGAAAACTCTGAAAGGCCGCGGCCTTCGTGACATGCTCGCCGATGTTGGCCAGCATGTTCTGGCGCTCTGGACTGCGATAGCCCTCGATAATGGCCATGTCATATCCGTGTTTTTCTTTCATGATTTTGAAAATCAGCAGTAGGCGCTGCGCGTAATCATTGTTAAGCAACTGCCAGTTCCGGCTCGCATTGACCAACATCGGACGCACCTGCATCACTTCTTGTGTAGTGAAAAAATCTGGTGGCAATGGCGGCGGCGGCGCAAGTTGTTCGCCTTTGAGAAGTTCTGCAACTTGTAGATTGGCTCCCCCCCCAGAATCCTCGAAACCTTCCAGCATCGACTTACTACTGAGCATTAACGCGACAAGAGGAGGAAGTGCAATTAGGGAAATTACAACAATACAGAGCAGATATTGTCGGCGCAAGGCATGCCCCAAGCTAAACAATAATGTGCAGAGCGATCCTAAAGCGAAGCTCTGGGTTTTATCTTTCGACTGCTTCCAACGCCCTAAACTGTCACCAATTTTCGCTGAGACGCCACCAATCAGACGTAGCGTCGCCTCTCGGGTGGAAGGGAATAAAACTAGCCAAATTACACTGCAAGCCAACACAAAATAAAGGACGAGAACGACGAAGAGCACGGAAATCCTTGATTTGACGTATTTATCGCAATTTTACGAAAAATAACTTGGTAGATTGTTAATCCATATGGATGTCGTTACAATCCAGTATAACTTATTAAGTTTCCATAAAAAAACAAAAGTTGCTTATTGTTTAATTTCAGGAGTATGTATTTTGCAGCAATCCGAACAACAAAAACGCATCGCGGCCAAGCCGAGCCTCTTATCGTCGTCTGACCAAAACGACACGGGGAATGTGCGGATACTAAACATGCTATCGCAAGGCGCCTCGCTGCAAGCGGTGCCAAGTCCTGTTCGGCGACGTTTGAGATTGTTTGTATTTGTGTTCGGTTTGGTCGCGATAGCCGTTGCAGGGACCCTGATGAGTGGATCCGACAATAGGCTTACGGTCTTAGCTCCAGTCAGCATTCATTCCCAACCGGTACCGGAGGCACTCTCGGAAAGTACCAGTACCAGTGTCAACACACCGTCGCAGCCGTTTGCAAGTCTTCCTGATACCGGCAAGAGGGATCTAACAGCTGCGTCGACGGCCGCGACAATCATCACAGACACACCCATCGCACTCGTAAAAATTGATGAGCACAATAATCTGACGACCGTTTTGGAAGCCGGCGTCAAGCCTCCACCAGCAGCACTCCAGAGCGCACTTGAAGCGCCATCCACCCCAGATCCGGTTAAGCCGGTTGCCGTTGTGCAGGCACCGCAGGTCAATCGCGTTACCAGCGCCAAAGCGGATAAACAACCCGCAAAACCAAGCAAACAAGCCGCTAGCCAAAGCAACAACATAGTTGATAGCGACACCAAGTTAATCGCGGCCCTGGTTGCGTACTCGACAGAGCGCGACCCAAAGCAAGCAGCAAAAAATGCCGTGCCCGTCACTAAGCCAGACAATTTGGCGCACAACAATAACGGCGCTGAGGCAAACGCTCAATCAACTCAGCACAATCGAGACGTCGTTGCACGGCAGATGGGCGACAGCACAGCGTCTTTACTCCAGCGCTGTAAAAGTCTCGGTTTTGTCGAAGGCGAATTATGCCGCTTGCGCATTTGCGCCGGGCGCTGGGATAGCGATGCGGCTTGCAAGGTTAAATAATTTAATAAGGTAAACCCCGGCTTTGCCGGGGGACTCACCAAGGTTTGACCTTTACGTCGGTCTGTTTGAAACTTCTATCTCTACCAAAAGAAGGAGTTTCAAAGTGAAAGAGTACCAAAGTTTATGAATGCCGCGTGAATAATGTACCACTTAAGCGCACTTGAGCTGGCGAGAATGCCGGGTTAAAAGTGTACCAATCCTAGCCTGTAGTCTTATGTTCCTGAAGGGATATAAGAAAGGCGGAAAGGATGTTTCCAGTGGACTTATACGTCAAGGTACGGCGTGCGGTAATGGTCGAGAACAAGAGCTAGCGCGAGGTTGCAAGAGGTGGTTCGGGAAATTCAGACAGACGGCCAAGTGGAAATTCTGCTCAAATGAGAAAGCGCAATGCGCGCATCAGGAGCAGAAATGAAACGTACCAGAAGGAATCACACTGCGGTATTCAAGGCGAAAGTTGCCCTTGCGGCAATCAAGGGCGAGAAGACGCTGGCCGAGCTGAGCACGCAGTATGACGTGCATTTGAACCAGATCACACAATGGAAATCGGAGTTGATCAGCCGATCCACCGAGATTTTTGCCACAGCGGCGGAAAGGAAGGAAGCCGCTGGCGGGCCGGACGTCGGATCGCTGCACGCCAAGATCGGCCAACAGGCGATGGAGATTGATTTTTTGGCAGTCGCGCTCGGTCGCATGGACGGTGCGAGCGCAAAGAAATGATCGACAAATCACACGCTTTGTCTGTGACGCGCCAGGCCGAATTGCTCGACCTGGCGCGCTCGAACGTCTATTACCTGCCGCGTGCGGTGCCACAGGCGGATCTGGCGCTGATGCGCCGCATGGATGCGCTGCATCTCGAGTATCCCTTCGCCGGCGCCCGGATGCTGCGCGACATGCTCGGCCTCGAAGGCATTGCTGTGGGCCGTCGGCATGTGGGCACGCTGATGGCAAAAATGGGAATCGCAGCCATCTACCGCAAGCGCAACACCAGCAAGCCGCACCCGGAACACCGGATCTATCCCTACCTGCTGCGCGATATGGTCATTGATAGGCCGAATCAGGTCTGGACCACGGATTTGACCTATATTCCGATGCGGCGCGGATTTGTCTACCTGGTCGCCA
>JABBOV010000002.1 GCA_012927625.1 Glaciimonas sp.
ATGTCCATATAAAACACTCCAGATACCTCCGGCTCAAACACCGGATGGTTACATACTGAGGTGGAAACTATTGGACGCTGTTTCCACCCCTAATCTGGAAAGTGTTGCACGCTGTTTGACAGCCGTAGAGTTCAATGCCAGCACCAGTCCGCGCATTTCCGGCACCATCTCCACCATCCGTCGCTGCTGAGCCGGTGCGAAAACATCTACCGCAACGGCCCATGGAATGAGCACGATCAGCACAAAGCCGAACCAAGCTGGGGCGGCATACAGCAGCATGAACGCGGCAATCAAAATTCCGAGCGCAGTCTGTACTGAACGTTGCGATGTCCACTTTGTCGCGAGATGCCGCGCAACCAAGTTCCCAGCCAAGCCTGCCAAACCGTAAAGGAACAATGCCAGTGAAATGGCTTGAGGCGTGGCTGAAAAACGAACACGCAAGATCGGTGTGATCATCGTATACGTAGTAAACAGTGCCGCAATACCTAGCACCGTTACACTTAGCCCCAATGCTGTCGGACGATTCAGCAGCAGTTGCTGGAAGTGCACCAGACGAACCTTTTGGCCGTGAGACGGATCTTTGACCAACACAAAAACTCCAATCGCCGCAGTCACCGCCAGTAGAGCAATCGAGGCGAACATCCAGCGCCACCCCATCATGGCCGCACACCAGGAGGCAAATGGTACGCCGATGATCGAGGCGAGTGTTATCCCGGCAAAAACAACCGCCAAGGCATGCCCCTGCCGCGCTGGCGGAACGATACTGGATCCCAATGCTGACACCATGGGACTGACTGCCGCAGCGCCAATCCCGGTTAAAACGCGCGCAGCGATCAGGGTTGTATAGCTGGTCGCCAATGCACACCCGGCCGCACCCAGGGCCAGAACGATCAGTCCCGACAACAGCAGTCGACGTCGTGGCCAGTGCCCTACAAAGATCTGAATCGCAGGCGCGCAGATGGCAAAGGTTACTGCAAACGCCGGCACCAACATGGCAACCGACGAACGCGACAACTGCATCGAGGTGGATATCGACTCCAGCGCGCCAACCACTGACAAGGATGCGGTGCCCATCGCGAAAAAAGCAAAGCTCAGCACGTGGAGTGCCAGGGAAGTGGATCGATCTTTCACGGAGGAATTCCAAAGGTGCAATAAAGAAGCCTGATTCTGACAAAACGGGATGTATACTTGAAATCGATTGTTGGGATACGAGGCATAATTGTCATGAATATCAGGCCTGCTGACCTGCCCCTGCTGATATCTCTGAACGTTTTGCTTGAAGAGAACAACGTGACGCGCGCGGCGGCAAGGCTGCATCTAAGCCAGCCAGCCCTCTCCGCGCAGTTGGCCCGCCTGCGCGATATGTTTGGCGATCCGCTGCTGGTCCCCTCGGAGACTGGGCGAGGTATGGTCCCCACAAGCAAAGGTTCCTCGCTTAAAGGCCCACTCAGGGCTGCACTGCAGCAACTCAATCAGGCCGTCAGCGACGAGGGCGAATTCGATCCACACACATCGAGCCGCTGCTTCACCATTGCAGCCAATGACAACGCGATATCCATGTTTGGCCTGGATTTCGTTCGCAACACCGAGCAGTCAGGATTTCACGGCATCAAGATCGCGTTTTGCCTGCCAGACCCAGAAACCATTGTTGCCCGGATGGAGCGCGATGAAGTCGACCTGCTGTTGGCTACCGTTCGGATTATTCCCAATGCGCTGAAAACCCGTTCGCTGAGCACGGAGCGTTACCATATGGCACAACGTAAGGGGCATCCGCGAGGACAGTGTCCACCGTCTCTGGACGAATATTGCGAACTGAAACATGTCTTGGTTTCCACGACCGGCGGGTTTCAAAGCTTCATCGACACACAACTCGCTGATGCCGGACGACAACGCAGCGTGACAGTTTCTGTGCCACATTACGACCTTGTGCCATCCATCGTCGCGACAACAGACTATGTGTGCACCCTGCCAATCCGTTTCTTGAAACGTTTCGAAGACCAGATTGACATTTTTCCACTACCTCTGACATTGCCGGAATTCATCATCGCCCAGGCTTGGCACCCAAGAAGCGAAGCCGATAACGGGAATCGTTGGCTACGCGACCAATTGAGCCAGTTGGACCGACCAAGCGACGAAAGTACCCGCACGGGGAACAGCAGCTACCTGAATGGAGCAGCCGTCTGAATGGCAGGTTCGTGGAAACTGCGACCGGCAGCAACTGGCCGACAGTTCCCATTGGCATTCTAGGCCCGAATGGCCGTTGACAATATATTCCGTTGAAAAAGTCAGAGAGCAACGTTTCGCAGGAATCTGGCATCCAAAAAGATTCCATCCTGCACTGATCAGTGCCAAGGCGATAAGCTATTAGTGCGTATTTTGAAATAATGCCGTACCGACCCAGCGCAATAAGTCGTCTAATAGAATAAATTACTAGCAGTAGTCAAATCAGAAACATTGCTTCTCGGCTTTTTCAACACAATAAATACACAGCTGCCGTTCAGCTCGGAATATTTACTTCGCATCACGAACGGCCGCTTCCATTTTTTCACCCTTGTGGTGAATGGCCGCTTTCGTTTTTCGTCGAGGACGGCTCAGGGTCGATTCCTACCGGTCGTGACTGGCAGCAGTCGGCAAAAGCCGCCTTCCAACATGGCTCTCCGTAGCGGTCATTGATCACCAGTTTCACCCGACCACCATTCTGCTACCATCTATCGTCATTGCATAACGACAAGCAGGAAACCAGCCGGTGAATCAGGAATGGACAAAGAGAGGTTAACTACATTTTTCCTTTTGTCCTTCGCTTCAGGGGTCTTTGCTTTGCGAACCCACTCTACTTGCTGTGAGAGACAAGAAACATGATCGGACAAAGAACCCGCTATTCGTTCGCGCAATTTCTGGAACTTCAGGAGCCCGCGATTTCCATTGTGCTTCCTGGAAAATATGGCGTGCAGCACCTTTCGCTGTCGCGGGGAAACCTACTGTACGAACTGTTGAACACGTTGCGAGGACTCGATGACCGCGTGCTCATCCTGGCGCTGGCCGAGGTCGTTGCGACCGCGGGCGATCTGCGGACCAGGGTCAATCCGAAGTATCGGTTTCACGAGCGCATGCACGATCTGACGCAATGCCTGCTGCTGGACGGCTAAATCATCCAGGACAAGAAGCTGCTCCAAACCGACCCGTCGATTGCGGATGCTGCGCCCTTGGAGGATGACCTGATCGAAGCGTTGCGGAATTCGAGGGTTCCTCGTGCGCAGGAGATCATCGCCAAAATCAACGATTCGGCGGGCGCGTTCCGGGCGACACCACCCGACTATAACGCATCGCTCGTAAACGCTCGCGTGGCACTGGAAACCTTGGCCGGTGATTTGGCCGCCCATACCGTCTCACTGCAGCAGATACCAGCCACCTACAACTCCTCGAAGTGGGGCGAGGTGCTTGCGTTCCTGCGCAGCAGCGGTGAGATCACGGTCGAAGAAGAGAAGGGGCTGGGTGGCGTGTTCAGTTTTCTGAGCCCTGGCGCTCACCGGCCGGTGAGCATCCCGCAAGACCAGATGACGCGGCTCGGCCGCTCCTTCGCGCTCAATATGTGCTGGTTCCTGCTCAAGAATCATCTCGCGCGCATCCAGCAACCTTGAGTCCGACTGACTTGGAGACGTAAAGGACAACGATATGCCATTTGTAATCAGCCCTTGGGAGACAATTTCCAGAAACTACGGATGCACGATCCTGCTTGGCAACGGGGCCAGCATTGCCGTGAACCCCACCTTTTCTTACGGATCGCTACTCAGGCATGCCATTGAACAGCGCCTTCTCCCAGCTGATGCACAACAGCTATTCGACTTCTTCAGGACTGACGATTTCGAGTTGGTTCTTCGGATTGTCTGGCAGGCGTCGAACGTCAATCGGTCCTTGCAGATAGCTTTGATCGTTCTACATGTAGAGGGCGAAAGCTTCGATAGACAAAAATTTGACGTTCTGATATATATCCGGCTCGAATGAAGCAGAGGGAAAGCTGAGTACGAAATACTGATGTGAACTATGTGTTTACGACTTTAATGAATGCGGCGTAAATCAAATAATTCATTTTCAACTTTGAATTTACGACTTCATTTGTACAATGTCGTAATGCATCACCCAGAATACCCGCATGAATGCTAGCCAGGAGTTTACGACTATTTTTGCTGTGAATAGCTATTATTCCTACTCATTAAAGTCGTAAATAAGACATTAAAGTCGTGAACTGTTCAATATAGTCATAAACATTTATTTCAGCCGATACAACTTCTCAGAACAACGAGTAGTTGCATTTTTGAAATAAAATGAATAATTAGCCCAGCTAGAAAAGTTGGGCTTTTTTTCGTCAGCCAAATGGCTGCTGGCTTGGAACTGTTGGCATGGTGGGCAATCAGCTAGTGCTGCCATCTGAAATAAAGTCAAAGGCGATATACCGTCTTACAGAAGGAGGTTGGGCCGCGATCAATCGATCCCATGGTTGGGTACCAGACCGGCACGGTGGGTCAATATTCAATGTGCGACACGAGGTCGCTTGCCGGAGTCGTTCGCGTATGCGCACCGCCGTGTGGCGCTGTTTGACATGTACTTGTTTATCGACCTCCAGAATGGCGTCGATGACGGCAGTAAATGGCGCTAATGTGGGGGAGATTGCTGACTGGGCTCGCCGATAGCCGGGCGGCACGGCGAATTGACACATCTTCCTGACGGTTTTACGGTGAATGCCGAAATAGCGTGCAACTTCGCGCTCGCTCTTGTTCTCGACCATTACCGCACGCCGTACCTTGACGTATAAGTCCACTGGAAACATCCTTTCCGCCTTTCTTATATCCCTTCAGGAACATAAGACTACAGGCTAGGATTGGTACACTTTTAACCCGGCATTCTCGCCGGCTCAAGTGCGCTTAAGTGGTACATTATTCACGCGGCATTCATATCAATTTTTCATCTATATGGCAAGCAGGCTATTCGAAGTATTTGACCAGCTTGTCGAGCTCGACCGCGGTTTGTTCCAGATGCTGGGAAGCAGCCCACGCCCCCTGCACGTCTTCCCGGTTTTGCACGATCAGCACGGCGATCTGGCTTAGTTGGGTCGCCACTTCAGCCACCGCCAGCGATTGCACCCGTGCCGCACCGGCAATGTCGTTCATCTGGCGTTTCAGGTCTCCGGAACCAGCCGGCGACGTACCATCGGCCGGACCGGCGGAAATTTCCGCACCGGCGTCGCCGGCTGCGGCCGCTCCTGCGGTCTCTTTCGCAGCTTCGGCACCTGCAGCATCAAACGTCTCTCCGAGCGGATCTTCCGGCTGCGCATTGCCGTCGCCGAAAATATCCAGCCAGCCGGTAGCAACCGGTTCGAACGCCGCGCCTTGCGATACTTCGCCGCCGCCGATTGCCAGGCCGTTCTGTCCAGCTTGCTCGACGGTCAGCATGAGGCGTTCCATGCTGGACGCGATCGCATTCAGGTCGGTACGCGATTCGTCTACCCCCTTGACCGTCTGGTAAACCCGGTCGTGCTGCTCCTCCGAATGTTCGGCTAGGTTCATCATGATCTGGTTGAGGTTGTGGCACTGGTGGTGGATCGATTCAGCCGATTGTCGTATCTCGTGCATCATCACCTTCAGATGCATCTGTGTGGTATTGACCGCCTCCATTACCCGGCCCGGCTCGCCGTAGCCGCGGGTATCGATATCCCCGGACAGATTGCCATCGGCGATATTTTCCAGCGCCAGCACAGCCTGCTCCAGTGGCTTGGCGGTGACACTGAAGAAAAATATACCCGCCACAATCAGCACTAGGCAGCTTAGCGTAATGCCGGCAATCGCCACATTGATGATCACCCAGATGCGATTGGTCGCTTCGGCCAGTTTGGTCTTGCCACGTTCGGATAGATATTTCAACAATGCATCGGCACGCGCGTTCGCTTCTTCGAACAGCGGCGTGACATTGCTCGTGAGGATCAGTTCTGCACGCACAGAATCATTATTGTCGAAAGCCTGTTTGGCCTGCAGCAACCCTCCCTGGACATACCGGGCGTGCGCCAGCACATATTGATCGGCCAGATTTTTTTCAACTTCGTTATGGATCTGCCCGGAATAGGCCGCCCACAGGCGGTCGACATCGTCACGATTCTTCAGTAGCTTTTGCATGGGCGCGGCGGGACTGCCGGCGGCAGCATTTGTGGATGCCGGCTGAGCCTGGCCGGTTGCCGGACTGGCCACGGGATTCACTGCCGGATTCGCTGCCGTCACCGGACTGCGGCCATGCAGCGCAAGCGCCACCTGAGCCCGATTGTCGGCCATCAGGAAATTGATGCGACCTATGGTCTGCACCGCATCCAGTTCCTCGTAATACAATGTATGAATCGCTGATTTTGACAGATTCAGCCCGCTGATGCCCAGGATGCCTCCGGAAATCATGATCAGCGTGACAAACAGGATCCAGGCCGGGATGCCATTCCGGATCGACAGATATTTTTTCCAGCTCGGAACAATTTCTTCCTTGATGATTTCAGGAGCGGCGATTGCCAACTGATAAATGCCTTCCACCGAAGCAATCACGGCGCGCGAGGGTTTGGCCCGTACCGACATGTAGCCGATGATCTGCCCGCTTTTTTTGATGGGCACGATCTTGGCATCGACCCAGTAATGGTCGCCGTTCTTGCATCGGTTCTTCACAATACCGCGCCATGAAGAAGCGCGCTTCAGCGTCTTCCACATCTGCTCGAATGCGATGCGCGGCATATCTGGATGCCGGATAATATTGTGGCTGCTGCCGACCAGCTCAACTTCGGTATAGCCGCTGACTTCGATAAAATCCTTGTTGGCAAACGTGATGACACCCTTGGTGTCGGTCTTCGTCACCATGGTCTTATCTGCGGAGAACAGTCGTTCCTGGCCGGAAATCGGCAGATTAATTTTCATTAAAATATTCTTTCAGTGACTTCATTTGGTCCAGACGCGTTTAATAATGAACGACGCGGTACGGCATTCGGAATAAGGCACAAGCCCGGTTATTTGATAACGCGGGTCCATGGTTTCGCGGCGCACAGGGTCGGACAGCGGCATTCCAGAGGTACTGTAGATCGCGTATACAACGGCCCCTTCGGCTTTCACCGTAGGACTCTTCACTACCGCAATTTCACCACATTTAAGCTTGACGATCGCACCGGGCGATAAAAGACCTATCTTGCTGATCAGGATGCGCGCAATTTCGCCATCGATTTCCGCGTCTTTCTTTTGATAAATTTCCTTCAGCGCATTCTGGGAAAACAGCGGCTTGTTGCGGTAGGGCCGCGACTTTATCATTGCGCTGTAAGTGTCGGCAACTGCCAATATGCGGGGGCCCAGCGATATCTGCCCGGCCCGTATCCCGGCCGGATAACCGCTGCCGTTCAGGCGTTCGTGATGCCCGCGCACTGCCTCGATCCACAGGCCGTCTGTCACGCCTGCTCGCTGCAGCAGATCGCCGCTCAGATTGGGATGTTGTTGCATGCGTATGCGCAGGGCTTCCGGTACCGGGCCGGCATGCTGGTCGAGTTCGGTCTGAATCGGCACCTGCCCCAAGTCACGCGTCAATGCGGCACATACCAGCGACAGCCGGTCCTTTTGCGGCCATTCCTTGCCGTGGGCGACCAGTTCGGTCAGCACCGCGCCCATCACCTGATGCACCACGATATAAGGGTTGAATGTATCGAAGCATGGCGCGGCAATCGCGCTGTCGATATCTTCGGCACAGATTTGCTGGATCGCCAGCGCGATCTTTTCGATACGCGGCGCCACGTCGATCTGTTCAGGGTTCTTCAGTGCAGTGCCGATCACGTGCTTCAGGTTCAGCGTGAGCTCATTGATATGCTCGAACGCGGGCAGCTTCGACGTAACCGGCACCGGCTTGTGTTGCGATCCTGCCACCGGGCTGGACGCACTCTCGCCTTCGCCCTCGTCATAGTGCGCGCCGCGCATCACCAGCCGCTCGATCAGGTGCGGCATATTGATCACCGTGCCCTGACGCAGCAAAAGCACGCCCTGCTTGTCGTATAAGGAGAACGGAATCGGCTTCCCCGGGATAATGCTAGCCGATGTTATTTTTTTCAAATTAACCTGACTTTGCTCTACCGATGATGGTGGGCTCAGTTGAATGCGACTGGGAACATGGCTGGAATACGTTTGGCAGGCTTACGCTCGGCCACCCCATTCTGGCGCGGGTTCGGACTTTCGAATATTGATTTACATCAACTTTATTTAGGGGAGCCTCAGAAAATTGAAAATAAAGCACGGTAGCAGCTGACATGTCAGGTTGAAGTCTGGGAAGTCGAGCGCGTAACGTCAGAAAAAGCCTGAAACTGCCCTAATCTGACGTAATTGGAGCCTTCACCTGACGTCAAGTTGAGGTGTACCTCATTTTGACAAGCGAATGCCATCCGGCATTCGGATATCACCACTACCCAAGATATTGGTTCTGATAGTCGGTGGGCAGCTCAACAGGGTGATATCGCCGCTTCCTTCGACCGACAGGTTTGCTTCCTCACTCGGTCCAAGCGTTACGTCTCCTGAGCCGACGACCTTAGCTGTTGCACGCGGGTGCTCAAGCAGACTGGGGTCGATGTCGCCCGAACCCAGGGTGCTCGCAGTCACATGTTGCACACGTCCTGTGGCCTTGATGTCTCCGCTACCGTCGAGTTCCAGGCACAACGAGGGTTGAGATAAATTGAGCAGACGTAAGTCAGCGCTGCCAAAAACTGACCACGTTTCAATTGCTGGGCCTTCTAAATCGAGACGAAGGTAGTTGTTGTGGAACAAGCGCCACTTGAAGCGACCGCGTAATTCTTGACTGTCAAGATGCACATGTTCGATCAGCCACACGGGACCATGCAATACCGCTCGCGCCTTTTCGGCCGGCCGCCAGGACACTTTAACGGGCAGGCTGATGGCCATGCGCGAACTTGGAACCCATGTGAGTTCACGCTTGGTCGTCTCGTCGCCTCTTTGTCGGCGCTGTCCTGCATCAGCCCAGAGGCGCTTTGCTGCGTCCAGTAATCCATCTTCCTCGTGGCGCAGATCGGCAACGTGCTCTTGCCCCAGCCATACGGGATCGCCCAGCGCTGCCGCCGTGGCGTCCTCGCTGCGGCCATTCGCAGCGGATTCGTCGAAATGGTTGCAATAGTCGGCAAGGATTTCGTCGATCTCAGTCAGCGTAAGGCCTTGCAAGGCGCTGCGAATTTTCCGCAAAAATTCTTCTTTATTCATGGGTGACTCCGAGGATGGAATTGACTGAGGCAATGAAGTGTTCCCACTCCAGTTTCTGAGCATTTAGAGACGACAAACCTGCTTTTGTAAGGCAGTATGTTGCCGCCGATGCGTTTTTGACCCAGGCTGTGCCGATTCCACTGACCCAGCTCAGAACTCCTGAAGCCGTGATGGCATGGGTGGTTGGGGGGAAGCCGATCTGGGGCATCTAAAATCGGCAGCCTGGGTCAATTTGACGTCGGCGCCAACAGCATTGGTGGTCAAGCAGCCTGCTCGACCACCAATGCGACAGAACCATATTCTGCTCTACCTGCACCCGCCCTACCCTGCAAACCCATGGCCTGACATCTGACTACCAGTCAGTTCGGGTTGGGAACCCAGACCTGCAGCGGTGGCAGCGAGTATTCCTGCAGGTTCATGCCGGGTCCGCCCCGGTCGATGCACAGGAAGTCCGAGATCTGTTGCAGCGATAGCAGCGGATGATGCCAGATTCCGCGCGCGTAATTGACCCCCTGACCTGGAGCCGCCACAAAGCAGCGCAGCGCCTGCAACTTGGGCTCGTCATCGCCGGGAGCCACCACGACTAGGTAAGGTAGGGGCGCCAGCGGCATGAACGCCTGGCTGCTGAGCGGATGACGCTCCAGCAAGTTTAGGCACAAAGGAAACTGTCGAGGTTGAGATCGAAAAATGCTGATCAGCACTTTGCCTTCGCTACCGGCCAGATCGACCGTGGCCAAATCGTGGTAGCGCTCGGCATAGCCTTGGTTGACCGGCAGGCGTTGCGCGCTGTCGCTGGCTTCGATGACATCGCCAAACGGAGCGAACACGGCGGCTGTCAGGGCTTCAAGCCTCAGCGTGATGGGGCGCATGGCTAGCAGTCCGCGTCTTCAAGACCGGATCGAAATGTTTCGGCCACACCCAGGCTCTGCTTGCCGCGCTTGCTGAAGGCCACGCCCATGGCCAGCGTTTGCGCCAGGCTCATGGCGGCGCACAGTGAGCGAAAGCCCAGCAGTTCGGCATCGTTGACTTCCAGCACCAGGTCGGCGCCCTGCGCAATCGGGCTGAGGATTGAATTTGTCAGCGCCAAGCGCTTCACACCGCACCGGCTCAGCTGCTGACAGACCTGCAGGGTGTCGCCGGCATAGGGCGGAAAGCTCACGGCAATCAGCAGATGGCCGGCACCGGCAATCGAGGCCTGTTCGCTGATGCTGCCGCCCAGGCCGTTGATCTGCACCGTTGGGCAACCGACCCGGTTCAGCGCGTAGGCCAGATAGGCGGCCACGGCATATGACCTGCGCAGCCCCACCACATGCACCAGAGGGGCCTGCTCGATCAGCTCGATGGCGGCCTGCAGCGGCAGGCTGTCGGCGTCGGCGCACAGGTGCTCCAGCGACACCATGTTGGCCTGGCTGAAGGCGCGCAGCACCTGCGCCGGATCACCCGGATTGTCCAGCGTCTGCTCGCCGCCGAAGTGCCGGATGCGCTCGGGAAAGCTCGGCTGCCCGGCATGCTGCAGCGGCTCGCGAAACAGCCGCTGCAGGTCGCTGTAGCCTTCGCATCCCAGGGACTGGGCCAGGCGAATGAAGGTCGCGGCCGCCACCTTGGAGGTGCGCGCCAGCGTGGCCACCGGATTGAGCGCCACCTCGTTCGGATGGTCCAGCGCATAGCGCGCGGCGGTGCGCACGCGGGGCGTGAGCCGCTCGCCCTCGCGGCCAATCAGTTCGCGCAGCTCGGCCAAGTTAGAGGGCCGGGCGGGGCGGTCCGGTTTGACGAGGCTGGCCGGTGTTGCGGACTGGACGGATGGTGTCACGGGGCGGGGCCGGGGGAAGTTCAAAACGCCTGCACTGTACCACGCGGCACAAAGCGCCCCATGCCCTCGCGGCCCAGCCATTGCTCGCCGTCTACGATCAGCTCACCGCGCAGGAAAACCTTTTTCACCTGGCCGCGCAGCGTCCGCCCTTCGAGCAGCGTGTAGTCGCACTGGCTGTGCAGGTGTTCGGCATGGATCACCTGCGTGGCCGCCGGGTCGAACAGCACCACGTCGGCATCGCTGCCGACGGCAATCGTGCCTTTTTTAGGGAACAGGCCGAACAGCTTGGCCGGCGTGGTCGAGGTCAGTTGCACAAAGCGGTTCAGCGACAGCTTGCCCTGCATCACGCCGATGTCGAACAGGCTGACCAGCCGGGTTTCAATGCCGGGCGCGCCGTTGGGGATTTTCGAGAAGTCATGCCGGCCGCTCATCTTCTGGCGCTGGTAGCCCAGGTGGCCTTCCTTCATGCAGAATGGGCAGTGGTCGGTGGCGATGACCTGCAGGTCGTCGTAGCGCAGCGCGCGCCACAGGTGCTTCTGGTCGTCCGACGTGCGCAGCGGCGGCGTCATCACGTATTTGGCAATCTCAAACTCGTCGCTGTTGTAGAGCGAATCGTCGAACAGCAGGTAGTGCGGACAGGTTTCGGCAAACGCCTGAATGCCTTCGGCGCGCGCAGTGACGATGTGCTTGAGCGCCTGGTTCGACGAGACATGGACAAAATAGATCTGCGCCTCAGCCAGCTCTGCCAGCCGGATGCCGCGGTGCGTGGCTTCACCCTCCAGAATCGCTGGCCGGGTCAGCGCGTGGTAGCGCGGCGAGGTGTGGCCGGCCTCCAGCGCTTCCCTGATCAAAAGGTCAATCACCGTGCCGTTTTCGGCATGCAGGGCCACCATGCCGCCCTCGGTGCCTACCTGGCGCAGCATCTGGAAGATGGCTGCATCGTCGGCCATCATTACGCCGGGGTAGGCCATGAACATTTTGAAGCTGGTCACGCCTTCGTGCCGCATGGCATGGCGCACGTCGGCCAGCACCTGCGCATCAACCCGCGTGACGATGACGTGCAGGCTGTAGTCGATATTCACCTGCGGGTCGGCCAGGCGCTGCGCCCGCGCAATCGCTTCGAGCGGCGAGTCTTCGGCGGTCTGCAAGGCAAAGTCCACCACCGTGGTGGTGCCACCGAAAGCCGCTGCCCGCGTGCCGCTGGCAAAGGTGTCGCAGGTGACCGTTGGGCCGATGATGTTTTGCAGGTGGACATGGGTGTCCACGCCGCCCGGCAGCACATACAGGCCGCTGGCATCGATGACCAGGACGTCTTCGCCCACGGCCAGGTTCCTGCCAATGGCATGGATCACGCCGTCTTGCATCAGGACATCGGCAACGTAGTCGTCGGTGGCCGTGATGACGCGGCCGTTGCGGATTAGCGTGATGCTCATGGTGCTTCAGCCTATGGCTTCGTCAAGGTGGCGGATCAGCCGGTCGATCTCTTCCAGTGTGTTGTAGTGCGCCATCGATACCCGGACCACGCCGCCCTGGCCCTGCAGCCCGAGCGCTTCGATCAGGCGCTTGGCATAAAAGTCGCCAAAGCGGATGCCGATGTTGAACCGGTCCAGGTGGCGGACGATGGATTCCGAGGCACGGCCTTTGATCATGAAGCTGATAGTCGGAACGCGCTCGCCGGGCGTCTGCACCGGCAGGCCCACGATGCGAACGCCCGCCTTGCCGCGCAGGTAGGACAGCAGCCGCTCGGCCAGCCGGTCTTCATGTTGCTCGAACAGGTCGAACGCAGCCTGCATCAATTGGCGCTGGCTGCCGGTGGCGCCGTGCGCCGCGCCCATGGCGCACAAATAGTCGGAAATGCCGATGCAGCCGTACGACAGCTCGTAGTTCACATTCCCGGGCTGCAGCTTATAGGGCAGCACCTCAGGGCCGATGAAGTAATGGTTGAGGCTGGGCAGCGCCAGCAGCATATCGCGTTTGCCCCAGAGCACGGCAAAGTGCGGACCGAACACCTTATAGAAGCTGAAGACATAGGCGTCCGCGCCGCTGGCCTGCACATCGACCAGGCGATGCGGCGCATAGGCCACGGCATCGACCAGCAGCTTCGCGCCTGCCGCGTGCACCAGTTTGGTCACCTGGGCCACCGGATTGACGGTGCCCAGGATGTTCGAGGCATGCGTCATCGCCACCCAGCGGGTGCGCGGACTCAGGAGTCTTTGCAGCTCGTCCAGGTCCAGCGCCAGCGTGTCAAGGTTCACGTTCCAGAACCTGATGACTGCGCCCGCTTTTTCCAGTCGGGTCCAGCCGCCGATGTTGGCTTCGTGGTCGGTGTTGGTGACGATGATCTCGTCGCCCGGCTTTATGCCCGGCAGCAGCGCCTGGGTGAACAGGAACATTAGGCTGGTGGAGGCGCTGCCCATCACGACCTCGTCCTCGTGCGCAGCATTGATTAGCTGCGCCACCGAACGCCGCGCCGCAATGACGCGCTCGCCGGCCGCCACCGATTCGGAATAGCTCGCGCCCAGCTGCACCGCGTTGGTCAGCAGGTAGTCACGCACCCGGTCGGCCACGCGGGCGAGCACCTGCGAGCCGCCGGCGTTGTCCAAAAAGGTATAGCCGCTGGCCAGCGCCGGAAACTCGGCGCGCACCAAGTCAAGGTTCAGTTCGGTTTGCAATGTGCTCATAAAGAAATGCTCTGGTTTCAATGGTTGACGATGGCCTGCAGGAAAGCCTTGGTGCGCTCCTCCTGAGGGTTGGTAAAGAATTCCGCAGGCCGGCCCTCCTCGATGACGCGCCCCGCTTCCATGAAGATCACGCGGTTGGCGACGCGGCGGGCAAAGCCCATCTCATGGGTGACTATGACCATGGTGACGCCGGACTTGGCCAGGTTTTGCATCACGTCCAGCACTTCGCCGACCATTTCCGGGTCAAGCGCAGAAGTGGGCTCGTCGAACAGCAAGACCTTGGGTTCCAGCGCCAGCGCGCGTGCAATGGCCACACGCTGCTGCTGACCGCCCGAGAGTTGTGCCGGCAACTTGTGCGCATGGTCGGCCAGGCCGACCTTGGCCAGCAGTTCGGCCGCCCGAAGGTCGGCCTGCTGCCGGCTCAATCCGCGCACGCGCAGCGGCCCCAGCGCCACATTGCGCAAGGCCGTCAGGTGCGGAAAGAGGTTGAAACTCTGAAACACCATGCCGACCTCGGCCCGGACCAGCGCCAGCGACTTGCCGCGCACCACCGGCTGGCCATCCACGCAAATCTCACCCTGCTGGTAGTCCTCCAGCAAATTGATGCAGCGAATCAGCGTGGACTTGCCCGAGCCCGACGGGCCGACGACGACGACCACCTCGCCCTCGGCAATGTCGAGGTTGATGTCGTGCAGCGCAATGAAGTCGCCGTAGCGCTTTTGTAGCTGGCTGATGCGGATCAGCGGCACCGCGGCAAGTGCATGCGGCAAGGTGTCGGGTTGCAATGAAGTATTTATGGTCATCGGGTGGCTGCGCGGTGGCGCGCTTCAAAGTAGCCGACCAGCCGCACCAGCGGCAGCAGTAGCAGCAGGTAGAGCAGGGCGGCGCCGATCAGCGGCGTTGGGTTAGCCGCCAGGGCCTGCGCCTGCGTGGCCTGCTTGAGCAGGTCGGGCATGGCCACGACCGATGCCAGCGCCGTGTCCTTCAGCACATTGATGCAGTTGCTGGTCAGCGGCGGCACCACGATGCGAAAGGCCTGCGGCAGCACCACGTCGCGCATGGTGTCCAGGAAATTCAGCCCCATGGCTTCGGACGCCTCGAACTGCCCCTTGGGCAGGGCTTCGATGCCTGAGCGGAAAATCTCGGCGGCATAGGCTGCCGACACCAGGGACAGCGTCAGCACCGTCGATGCGAAAGACGACAGGCGCACACCGACAAAAGGAAGGGCGTAGTACACCAGCACCAAAAGCACCAGGATAGGAATCGAGCGGAACACGTCGATGTAGATGCGGGCAGTGGCGCTCACGGGTGCCGGGCCGTACAGCCTGACCAGCGCCAGCAGCAGCCCGCCGGCCAGGCCCAGCACGATGCTCAGCGCGCCCAGCATCACGGTAATGCCGAGGCCCTGCATCAGCATGGGCAGCGCTCCGTGCAGCACGCTCCAGTTGAAAAAGGTGTCGATCAAATCCATGCGGAAGGGCCTATTCTGTGGGTTGCGTCGTTGCCGGATTCAGGAAGAAGGGATGCCAAAGAAGCCGCAGCCCTTGCCGCTGTGCGGATTGACCTGCGCCGGCTCATCGAGCCGACCAGGCAATGGCTTACAGTTTGGGAACGTCCATGACCTTGGCGCTGGACGACTCGGCGGGTGGCACGGTGCCGAACCATTTCTGGTGGATTTTTGAAACGAAGCCGTCCTTTTTCATTTCCGTCAGGATGTCGTTGAGCCGGGCACCTTCAGGCCAGTTCTTCGCCGTCATGAAGGAATAGCGCTCCCCGGTGAGAATGCGCGCGGCTATGCGGTACTGCGGCTTGTCCTTGATGTAGTACTCGACCGCCGGAATGTCGCTGATGTAGCCGTCGATGCGGCGGGCGGCAAGGTCCAGCATGGCGGGGGCCAGGCCTTCATAGCGGGTGATGGTGGCGATCTTGAGCTTGGCGGCGTTTTGCGTTGCGTACATGTCGCCGGTGGAGCCGGTGTCCACACCGATGGTCTTGCCGGCGGTGTCTCCCAGGCTGTTGATCTTGGTGCTTTTCAGCACCGACAGCGACTGGTCGCTGTCGTAGTAAGGCTGGGCAAAGGCCACCGACTCCAAGCGCTTGGGCGTAATGGTGATGGAAGAGACACCAATTTGGATTCGGCCCGACTGCACCGCCGAGAACAGGCCATTGAACGGAATATTTTCAATCTGCACCGTCTTGCCAGCGCGTTTGGCGGCTTCGTTAACCAAGTCGATTTCAAAACCGACGATCTTGCCGCTGGCGTCCTGGAATTCCCAGGGCACGTTGCCGACGTTGGCGCCCACCGTCCAGTCGGCTGCCATCACAGGCAGGACCGCACAAGCCGCTAGGCTGAACATCGTGGCGTAGTGTTTGAGTTTCATTCTGTCTGACTCCAGTGACGTGGAAACGATTGAAAAAGCCGGCATCACGGCATGTGTTTGATGTACGGTAGTTGTAACTCTAGCAGAATAGAGTATTTGATTCAATAAAAAATTCAATTGAATTATTTGAGCCAAATTGGTGCAGATCAACTGCGATGCATTGGTTGGGCGCATGGCTTGTTGGCGACACCTTGAAATTAATCATGGGTGCAATCTCATGGTGACCAGACCAAATAATCCGATTAGCCATAGCGAACCGCCTAATCTGATGAAAACGGGTGATTTTTACGGGAGTGGAGCATTGCCGAAGAACTGATCAATTCAGCGCTGGCATACACAGCCATGAAGGCTTTTTTATGAGTTTTTGGCCTCCAGCAAAATGACAGGTAAACACCGCATTTGCCCTGACGGTTTTCGGAGGGATGCGGCGCTTCCGGCCTCTGTGCCAGGACGGAAGTCGGCTTGGTCTCGCATCCCGGGTGGATTGCCACTGCCTTCATTCAATCAGATATTTTTTAGCCCAGGGTCAGGAAGTCTTTCTGACAACGGCAACAATAAGGGGGGTTCGAGGAATTCAAGTCGAGACCCGATGACGAGGTTGGAGCATGTTCGCGACGATTTGCAATATTGTTTGCCTTGGGAGTATCCGAGGTAACCACCCAAGCATGCGATTTGCGCCTCCGGGTACGACATGGCTCTGACCGCGATCAAGTGCCAGCAAGCTTGCGTTGACGACAGTATCTGCGGCCATACGCGTGCCGACCCCAGCCTCGGCAGCACCGACTACATCAAAGAAAGCAGTATCGGTGGCGCCTGGGCACACCGCAAGCACGCGCACGCCGCGAGTGCGATATTCTTGCCACAAAGCTTCTGAAAAAGAGAGCACGAAAGCCTTGGTGGCACCATAGGTGGCCATGTAGGGCAGGGGCTGCAGAGCGCCGGTTGACGCCACATTAATGATTGAGCCTTCCCCCTGTTTCAACATGGCTGGCAATGCTGCATGGCTGAGTTCGACGACGGCTCTGCAATTGAGAGATATCTCGGCGAGTTGTCGTTCCAGCGACAACGTATCGAAATGACCGTAAGTCGCAAAGCCGGCATTGTTGATGAGAATATTCGGCGTCAAACCAAGAGCACTTGCCCTTGTATGGGCGTCGCTGGCAGAACCGGTTTCGGTCAGATCGGCTACCAGGGCGTGAGCTCGGATGTTGTGGCGATGCGCCAACTCCTGCGCCAGGCTGCTTAGCTTGTCGCCTGAGCGTGCGACCAGAGTCAGGTTCGCTCCGCGTGCGGCCAGCGCATGGGCAAATGCCAGGCCTATTCCGGATGAGGCGCCTGTTATCATGATGGCGGCGTTGCGATAGTTGAGTGGTTGCATGGTGAAATGATTCGTTAAGAGAGTGTCGAATGTAAACCGTTGACTATGGTCCATAGTCAATCATTTTTTTCGACAACTTGCGTCTCGATTGAAAGGAAGCTGGGCAATGCGCATTGGAGAAATTGCATCTCGGGCCGGCGTGTCGCGCGATACGGTCCGATTTTATGAACGTATGGGCTTGCTCGACGAGGCATCTCAGCCTTATTTAAGTAACAACTATAAGGAGTATTCGCCGCTGGCGTTGCGACGCATTGAACTCGTTGCCCACGCCAAGGCGCTCGGATTTACGTTAAAAGAGATCGCGGACGTGATCGTCGCCTGGGAGCAGGAGGGGCTGGCGCCGAGCAAAAAACGTCTTCTGATTCAGGAAAAAATTCGTGAAGTGGAGAAAAAGGCACACTCGCTATCCATATTGCGCGTTGCACTGTCAGGTGCTTTGAGCAAAGTAGAAAGCGGCTGCAGCGATGAAAGTCCGGCGCAGATGAAAGAAATGAAGTGATAGACATTTTGCATCGCAAAGTGCGAGATTGGCAGCGCATCATTGAAGAAGTCGAACGACAGCTCTTTCGGATCACGACCGGCCACAGTGGGTCACATTGAGCCATTCACGGAGCACAGCGTGGACGCAAAAATATAACGCCTTGAATATCAGCGTCCAACCCGTCCAGGTAAGCTAGTCTTGTTGCGTTTGAATCTGCCCTGCGACAATTGATATCTCTTCAAACTCGGTACCATCGCGCAGTACGAACAATGCATCCATACCCCGTTTCTGCGCCAGCGCAACTCCCGCATCTTCACCCAGCACCAGCAATGCGGTAGCCCAGGCGTCGGCCAACATGCAACTTGAAGCCACCACTGTCACCGCCGCGAGCCGGTTGCGCACAGGCGCGCCAAGCAAGGGATGCATCGTGTGCGCGTAGCGCTCGCCGGCCAAGTCGACAAAGCGGCGATAGTCGCCTGACGTGGCGATCGCCGCATCGCACAATTCCATCACACCCATCACTTCGCGCATGCCCGGCAGCGGTTTTTCGAGCGCGACCGACCACGGTTGGCGGCCCGGCTTCAGGCTGCGCGCGCGCATCTCGCCATCAATGCCGACCAGGTAACTGGCGATTCCCAGGCGATCAAGGCAGCGCGCCAGTGCATCTACGCCGTAGCCTTTGGCGATACCCGACAGATCGAGCGTGATGTCGGACAGCTTGCGCACCCGCAAGCTTGCATGATCGATCTCCAGTGTTTCGCTTGCGGCGTGCGCCACCTGTTGCTTGAGCGCGCCGATTTGCTGCGCCGATAGTTGTTGCTTGACTGGGCCAAAACCCCAGGAATTGACCAGTGCGCCGACGCCGATATCGAATGCGCCACCAGATTGCCGGCTGATGTCCAGCGCGGCCTGCAACACCGAGGCCAGTGCGCGGGGCACGGCCAGCCATTGTTGCGGCAGCGCCGCGTTCAGCCGGCTCAAATCCGAATTCGGTTTCCACGTCGACATCTGCCGATCCACCTGGTCCACTGCGGCAAACAGGCTGGCGTTGATCGCATCAGTGGCTGCGGCATCCAGCCCGGCCGCGGCAAAAAATACCGCGCTGTAGCGCGTGCCCATGGTTTCTCCGCTGACGCTATAACGCTGCAAGGCAGGTGTGCTGCCATTGTCAATAGACATCTTCACGATATCGTCCCTCTGCTTTCAGTATTTGCACATTCAAGCTCAAAGGTGCCAGCACCTGATCCAGCACCTCCATCACGCTTTTCGCCATCGTGCGGCTACCGCAGATCAGCACTTGGCCGCCCTGAGCAATCAGGCGCCGCATCTGCACGGTATCGTCGCTGATCCTGTGCTGCACATAAGCGCGATCCTTGACTCTTGAAAAAGCCGCATGCAACTGTGTCAGCCGACGGTCGGCCAGATAGCCGCGCAGTTCAAGTTCATACAGGAAATCCGAAGCCGGGTCGCGCCCGCCCCAATACAGGTATATCGGGTGCTGGCCAGTGTTATTGCGGATAAACCCGGCCAATGGCCCGATGCCAGTACCGGCACCGATCAGGATCACAGGCGCCTTGCCGGAGGCAGGACGAAAGTGCGGATTAGGCAAGATAAAAGCATCGATGCGGTCGCCAGGCCGCAAACCATGCAAAAACCCCGAACACAAACCGTCCGGATGCTTGCGCACACAAATTTCAAGGATGCCATCGCGGGACCCACTGGCCAACGAATAGAAGCGCGGCGCAGCATTACCGGGGGGCAGAATGCCGACCAGGTCGCCGGCGTCGAATTGCGGCAAACCGTTGCTGCCAAAAAACCGCTGCAGCCGCTGGCCCTGCGATGTTGCCAGCGCTACCGCAGCAAAGCGCAGAACGCTGGTCGGCGCATTCACCTGCAAGCCATAGTCGATGCGTTCCCCCAATTGCAACGCATGGGTGGGCGGACGTCTCGGCACATACGCCAATTTAATATCCTGGCCGATTGCCTGGCCCAGCGCATTGCCCCAGCGCGCGAATTCCTGCTCCGATTGGCGGTCAATAGTATCGA
Source organism: Glaciimonas sp. (assembly GCA_012927625.1). Classification (GTDB taxonomy): domain Bacteria; phylum Pseudomonadota; class Gammaproteobacteria; order Burkholderiales; family Burkholderiaceae_D; genus AVCC01. The sequence continues at coordinate 20,038 of JABBOV010000002.1, forward strand.
ACGCCACCAGATGCTGCCAGCCCTGGGCCAGCAGCGCAGCGTCAACATCCTTGGCGAACTGGCAAAACTGTGGAAATTGTCGATCGCCAAAGCCCACTACGGCAAAAACCGGCTTTGGCGTTTGCGCTGGCTTGCCATTCATGCTGGCCAAGCGCGACAGGAATTGATTGGCCGAGGCCGGTGCAGCGCCGTCGCCATAGGTCGAGCTCAGGATGAACACGCGCTCTGCACTGCGGTATTGCGGTGCCAGCTGATTCATGGGTGCCGTGTGCACAACATGGCCGGCCTGCCTCAAGGCATCATGCAACACGCTGGCAAAACCCCAGGTGCTATTGTTTTCGCTGCCAACCAGGATCACAGTGTCGGCCGCTTGCGCGCCGCCATTGTTGGTAATACGAGGCCGATCCCGACGCCGTTGCCACCATATCAGCACCCCTGTCACGCTCATCAACGGCACGCCCAAAGCGCATGAGCCCAGCAGCAGGCCCAGCCACCACAAGCCTTCGCCAGTATGTAGCTGGTAGATCAGCTCGTAGATGTTACGTATGCCGTCGTGGGCCCGGTAAGATAGCAATTCACCGGTGGCTTGATCGACATAACCGTCGCCCTGCGCAGTACGCAAGGAGTAAAAATCGGTCAGGTCGCCCGACCTCGGATACACCAGTTCTCGCAAGTCATTCAGGTCGATTGCTTGCAGGGCTGGCAAGCTGGTGACCGCGGCAGCAGGCCCGCCAGCCACGCTGACAGGAAAATCGGGCTCGTTCTGCTTGCCGTCGGAAATGAAGCCAAAGGTCGTCGCTGACATGTACATGCCTGTCAGCGCTGACAGCAGCAAGCCGAACACGACAAATCGTCCGACCTGGGCATGCCAGCGCTGTTTCAGGCTACCGCGCAGAGGACGCAATAGATTACGCCAGCCGCCCAGTCGCCGGGCCATCAATAGTGCGCCTGACACCAACAAGATGAGCATGAATAGCGCAGCGATGCCCGCCACGGCGCGACCTGGCGTGTCCAGCAACAAAGAACGATGCAGTTGCTTGACCCAGCGCAAGGCCGTTGAATAAGCGCCTGTTCTGACATGGGCCGCGATGCGCTGGCCGCTGAGCGGATCAATGCGATCGGCGCCGGACTGGCCCGCGTTGCTGTAGTACACGATGACCGTTCCGGAAGGCGTGCGCTGGATCTGCTCGGCCCCGGGATAATGGCGCGCCACCCGGCCGGCCAGTTCGGCCACGCTGACCTGGCCGGCAGCAGGCACCGTCGTGGCCAGTCTTTCCAGTGCTGGATCGACCGACAGGATGGCGCCACTGATCGCCAGCACCAGCAGAAACAGGGCAGCGATCAAGCCGGGCAATGAATGAAACTGACGTAACATGGTTTGGACTATCTCTGGTTGGTACTGCTATTGGTACTGCTATTGCTGCAACTCTTGGCGCTGCGATTACATGTCGTATTTGAAGGATTTGATATAGCCGCGCCCGGCAACCGGCTTGCCGGTGCCCTTGGCCGTCAGCGGCGCGCGCGCATCAACGGCATTTTCGCGCCCGTCCTCGACCGCAGTATCGACACGAATTTCATAGCCCGCATCGATCAAGGCATCAGCCAGATCCACCTTCACCGTCAAGGTGCGCCCGCTACCGACGCTGGCACCGCTGACACCATCGAACTCGCGCGGATTCAAGCGGCTGCCGCGAGCCCAGTCGCGCAAGTGCTTGTAGTATTTCGATTTTTTTCCTGCGACCCATAGCGTTTTGTGATACTTGCCGCTGGCATCGGTCACATAAAACGCCAGGTAAGCGCCGTCGCCGCTATAATTTTTCAGTTGCGTGGTCAGAGTCAGGGTGCGCGCCTGGACCAAGCCAGGTAAAGCAACAGCGCTGACGAGAAAGAGCGAGGCAATGATTTTTTTCATGATAGTTCTCCGTTTCAATCGTTATGGGTGAGCACGAGAGCGCTTACTTGGCTTGCTGGCCCGGCAACAGATAGTCGGACGTATCGCCATTTTTTCTAAAGCGGATTTCCAGCGCCTGTATGCGCAGCGATGCCGGGGCATATTTGGCATTGAACTTGTTGCCCTTACTGTCGACGCCCCTGACCTCGTAGCAACCGTCGTCTACCTTGATGCGCTGGACCGTCCAACCGCGCTGCTCGATCTGCTGTCGCAACACTTCACGCGGCTGCCAGTCGGCCACCGGATCGACACAATTGTCGTCCGCCAATGCGGCACCGCTGGCCAGAATGCCGGCCAGCATGCCAGCCACTGCTGCAGATTTGGGAATGAGGGTTTGCATGACTTTTCTCCTTGGTGGGTATGCCTGGCGTATGCTAATGGCGCTTGCTGACACTAGCCTGAAGCTAGAACAATCTGCCAAGCCAGCATCAAGTGCGGCCATGCAAAATTGAAAAAAACGAGGGAGTCCGATGCGGGTATTGCTAATTGAGGACAATGCGGGGCTGGGCCAGGCAGTGCGCGAGCAACTCGCCGACGACGGTCATGCGGTGGACTGGATACAGCGCCTTGACCATGCCGATACCAGCGTCCACACCACCGCTTACGACCTGATCCTCCTAGACCTGGTGTTGCCGGACGGACACGGCCTCGATTTCCTGCGCTGGCGGCGCGCTGCCGGCGATGCCACACCAGTCATCATCATGACGGCAGGAGATCAAATCTCGGACCGCATCGCCGGCTTGAATGCCGGTGCCGATGATTACCTGGTCAAACCCTTCGATCTGTTCGAACTGTCCGCGCGTATCGCCGCCGTGGCGCGACGTTACAGCGGTAACCCGAATCCGCAGTTGCAATTAGGCGAGCTGCAGATCAACCTGTCGGATCGCACGGTACACCGTGCAGGCTTGGCCGTGGAGCTGACCGCACGCGAATGGGCCTTGTTCGAGGCCTTCATCCAGCGCCCCAGCGCCTTACTGTCCAAATCACAGCTGGAGGAGCGGCTATATGCGTTCGGCGCCGAAATCGAGAGCAATACCATCGAAGTGTATATCAGCCGTCTGCGCAAGAAACTCGGATACTCAATGATAGAAACAGTGCGCGGCATGGGCTATCGTCTGGGCGTGTCATGAAAGCAGCCGCCAGCCTGCAAAAACGGCTGGTCGTCGGCTTGACGCTGGGCATCACTTTGCTGTGGCTGGTGGCAACCATCGTCACCGGACGGGTGGTGCAGCGCGAACTTGATGAGACATTCGACAGCTCGCTGCAAGAAACCGCGCAACGCCTGCTGCCGCTCGCCATCCTCGAAATTTTCAACCGCGAAGATGCGATTGCGCCGCAGCGCATTGCGCCGCTCAATATGCAACAGGAGCATTTCAGCTATCGGGTGCGCGACGCTGGCGGCAAGATCCTGCTGCAATCACGCCTTGCCGCCCCGGAGATATTCAATACGCGCACCAAGGAAGGTTTCACCACCACCGCCACGCACCGGCTGTATTCGGCCAGCGCACTGCGCGCAACGATTTTCATCGACATCGCCGAACCGCTGGAATACCGTCGCGAGGCGGCAAAGGACGCCACCATCGCGCTGCTGCAGCCATTGCTGCTGCTGATCCCGATCAGCCTATGCGGCATCTGGCTGCTAGTGCGCTTGAGCCTGCGCAGCGTGCTGTCCTATCGCGACGCCATCGAAAAACGCGGCGTCGGCGACCTGTCCCCGATCGAAACAGGGCAACTGCCTGCGGAAATCAATCCGCTGGCCGACGCCGTCAACCACCTGATGGAGCGGCTGCGCTGCGCACTCGAAGCCGAAAGAAGCTTTGCCGCCAACAGCGCCCATGAATTGCGCACGCCGCTGGCGTCCACACTGGCGCAGATTCAGCGCCTGCGCCGCGAAGCGCCCGAAGGCCCCTTGCAAGCCCGCATCGCGCAGATCGAAGCGTCGCTGCGCGACCTGTCACGGCTGTCGGAAAAATTGATGCAACTGGCCAAAGCCGAAGGCGGCGGGCTGCTGTCCGAAACCCCGCAAGACTTAGCTGTACTGCTGGAGTTCATTGTGCAAGACTTGCGCGGCACGGCCCCTACCGCCATCAAACTGACGCTACCGGCAACCGGCTCGGTGCTGTCGACGATAGACCCGGATGCGTTTGCCATATTGTTGCGCAACCTGATTGAGAATGCCTTGAAACACGGTGCACCCGGCGCGGCAATCGAGGTCAGCCTTTCCGGCGCTGCGCTGCTGGCCGTCGTCAACGCAGGCCCGGCCGTGCCGGCGCCCGTGCTGGCGCGCCTGACCGGGCGTTTCATGCGCGGCGATAGCCAGGCCGACGGGTCCGGCCTTGGCCTGGCGATCGCAACTACCATCGCCAGCGGAGTGGGTGCGAGATTGACTCTGGCATCTCCCGCAACAGGTAAAAATGATGGATTTGAAGCACGCGTCCAATTCATGCTGGCTTGATCAGGCCAGCATTGATGGCAATCGCGGAACCGAATTGCGCCGGCTGTTCATGAGCAGCACCGCTAAAACCAGCACAGCGAGCGTGCCGTTCCCTAACGCAGAGGGATGACCATTGCACTTCGTATCTGAATCCGCAAAGCAAATTGAAGCTGTCCCCTTTAGCTTGGTATTTCAGATGTAGGGTGGGTGCAACCCACGCGGTTTGTCCGGCGATCTACAGCGTGGGTTGCACCCACCCTACTGTCCATATAAATGCAGGAGTATCAATATTTTCAGTGCAATTTATTCATATATTCATTAGTTTCTTAAAATATACAACCACCTGTACATGGCGTGCATCAAGCGCTTGTTTGAAAGCAATCATGTCTGAATCGCCCCTGTCGCCTCCGCTGCCGCTGCCATCCTGGTGGCGCGCCGCAGGTCTGGCGAGCAAGGACCCCGCCTGCCCGAGTGCTGCCGGCCATCCGGGCTTGACGCCGCGCTGGAGGTACAGGCAGCGGTCAGCGTGCAACTCGGCGCTGGCGTTGCTGCATGGAAGTGCGGCTTACCCGCAGCCGGGAATTTGGTGCTGGCACCTATCTATGCCGGCACTGTCCACACCATCGACGCCGGCAAGCAATGCGCGCTGCAAGCCCGTGCCGGCCAGGCGCGGGTGGAGCCGGAACTCGCTTTCATTCTCGGTCGCGACTTGCCTGTTCGCGACCGGCCCTACACGCCGGCCGAGGTCGATGCCGCAATTGCACGCACCCACCTCGCGCTGGAACTGATCGACAGCCGTTACAGCAATCCAGACGACGCCAGTTTCGCTGAAAATCTGGCGGACGGCTTGCTCAATTCCGGCCTGTTTATCGGCCCGCAGGTGGATGCCGGGCAAGCACGCGCCGCCAGCGCGATGGCGATAAAGGTCACCGTTGCTACGGATAAGGAAACCCGGCTTGACGGCCGCCACCCGAGCGGCAACCCACGTGCGCCGCTGTATTGGCTGGCGGAGTTTTTGCGCAGTAAAGGCCTGGGGCTGCAAGCAGGCCAAGCCCTGATCACCGGTTCGTATGCGGGGAGTTTTGACTTGCCTATAAGAGAAGACATCGCCATTCAGTATGGCGACCTGGGCACGCTAGCGATGCATTTCGTGCAGAGATGAGTAGCTGCACTGATACGAAGCTTCGCTCTTCACTTCGCTGATTTTCTTGTCGGTAGCGATCTTGTCTGTCATTGCCCCGCTACGGCAGCCAAGCTTTGGCGTTACCACATCAAGTCGTCCGGGATCTGGAAGGCGGCATACGGATCGTCCGCATCGATCTCGGTGCTGGTCTTGTTTGCCCGCACGACCAGCGAGGCATCGCGCTCGGCGATCTTGTTGGCGATAACCCTGGGCACCAATTCGGTGGCGCCGCCCTGGCAGACGATCACCAGACGCCCCGCTATTAAATGCGCCTGAACCGCGGCCGACACATACAGCCGCTCGATCTTCTTGTCGTAAGTAAAATTGTAGGCGATGTCGCCGATACCTTTGCTCTGACGATTCTTCTGCACCATCTGGGCAATTTGCGCCATGATCGCCTTTTGGTTGGCTGTCGCATCGCGCTGGGCATTGAGTTCGCGGGCCCGCTCGGCATTCTTGCGTTGCGTATCGAGTGCGGCCAAGCGCGCTTCATCGACACTGGGCGTGCCAGTTCGGCGCTCGACTTTCTTCTGCTTGCTCTTGTCCTGGTGGGCCAGTTTGACTTTGTTTTTGTCGACTAGACCTGCTTTCAAAAACTGCTCTTGCAAAGAAGCCATATGTGCTACTCCGTAAATAAGGTCCCCGGTCCAGCCAGTGGTGCCGGCCAGTGGAAAGACGCTAGCATAGCAAAAATGCCGACTCAGCTGACCCGCGATCGCAGCCTTGCCGGCGCTCTCTGCCTAAGAGCCGGCAAAGGCCCGGGATGTTGCTGATCACAGTAAATTGACCCTCGAACATAACTTTTGGCTGCTCCAGCATCAATCCCATATAGTTCACGCAGTAGCTATCCTTCGCTCCTCCCGGCAGGGTCAGTCGATGACGAGAACATTTCCATACATTGGTTCAGTTCGGTGCGATTAGCGACAGTCATGTTTCCTACACTTTAGCTAAAAATTTCAACTAAGAACTTATCGCGTTCGATGAGGAAATTGGTTTTTAAAATGAGGAGAATTTGAAGGCACGCAGAAGGTCAACTAACGGCCACGAGTTGACATTCGAGAAGTATGTCAACGGCGTTTTCGCACTCATAGTGGCGTTTCGACTGGATACATCTATCATAGGTCTTTGTCTGTCGGCGCGAGGAAACGCATCAATGTCAAAATCCGATTTGAACGATGGTCAGACCCAGAAAGAAAGAATGCTCGCGGGCGACCTTTACATCGCAAACGATATAGAGCTGATCCATGCCAGTCGGCGAGCGCACCTTTTAGCCCGTGAATACGAAGCTCGTTATGCTGTTGATGTAGACGAGTCGCATCTTGTGCTTGAGGAATTGCTCGGGACAGTTGCTGCAGATGTTCATATCAAGCCTCCTATCTATGTCGACTACGGGTTCAACATAACAGTGGGTTCTGGTACGTTTGTAAATTACGGCTTGGTAGCGCTGGATGTTGCGTCAATCACGATTGGCAAGGACGTACAGATTGGCCCCAATGTTCAGTTGCTCACTCCCACACATCCCCTGGACCCAGAACTTAGACGGGCCAAGCTTGAGGCCGCCAAGCCAATTGTTATTGGCAACAATGTCTGGTTGGGAGGCGGGGCAATTGTGTTGGCGGGCGTCACAATTGGCGAGAATAGCGTGATTGGCGCCGGTGCGGTTGTCACCAAAAACATTCCGCCTAATGTAATCGCAGTCGGGAATCCTGCACGGGTCATCCGGGAACTTACTGGCTCAACGCCGAAGAGCCAAACCTGACGCGACAGGGCCACGGCTATTGGAAATATATTTGCAAAACGAGTACGTTGACCGTTTTGAGTTGATTTCTGCGATTCAATCATTCGCGGGTGCATTGCCGTTGACGCTACGGACGTGATCAAAATCAGTTACGCTTATTCCGACCGGCTTCACGAGATTACTACTGCGCTAAACGAATAATTTCCGCATTCTCGACTTCAATATGCAGACTTATCTGCAAGCCTGAAACAAAAACGCTTTGCGAGCACTCCCATAAGCCGCTTCGCAGAGCGGGTATTTTGCAGCAAAAGACATGCGGCGCCTGAGAAGCTGTCTATCGCGCTTTGCAACGGCCTCCCATTACAAAAAAATGGAAAAATGAAGTTAAAAAATTTAGTTTTGACCAGCCTCGCCGTCGCTGCACTGGTGGGTTGCGGCGGCGGTGGTTCGCCTACACCGACCGGCTCTGAAAATAACCATGAAACTATTGATGCCCATGTCTCACCGGTTACTTCGGTAGTTTTTAAACCAGTCGCGGTTTCGTCGTGCGATAAATCATTCGCACTACTTATGCTGGGAGATTATGCGTTGAACAGCAATCCCTGGGGCAAAGATAAGATCACGGATTTCACTCAGTGCGTCAGTGGTGCGTCGGTCGGAACCGTGCTCGACAATACGGCTATACAGACAGGGGCGACTGCGCAATTCCGCTGGGATTGGCCGTCTGAAAACTCCAACGCAGATATCAAGGCATATCCTGAAATACTGTACAGACCAGGCGGCAAGGGAATGACTTCAATTCCATTCGCAGATGTCGCAGGATTGAGCGTCACTCACGACGTTACCATTTCGGCCACAGGCGACTACAACGTTACCTATGACATTTGGGTCGATTCGACTGCTACTACGGACCACTGGCCACATAAAGCGGAGATCATGATTAAGCTGCAGCAGACGTGGAAAGATGCTCCGGTAATCGACACGATTGCGGTTGATGGGAATCAGTTTGAAGTGTTTGAGCACACCGTCATCAATGCATCTTACAACTGGAAATGGAAGGTCTTGGTATTCGCAAGCAAAACACCGTTGCTGAAAGCGTCCATTCCTCTGAAGCCGTTTATTGATTATCTTGTTTCTAAAAACCATTTGCTCCAGACCGATTACATCAGCACGATCGAGTTTGGCGCTGAGTTAAAGCGCGGCAAGGGAATGGCGACGATCAACTCTTATAGCGTCAGCCGTTGATGACATCAGTTAATTAAGACTTGCTTTTTGCCTTGTCGCCCCTAAATAAAAAATATGATCCCATATTCAATTCTTGACCTTTCTCCGATCGCTGAAGGTAGCGATGCGGCCCAATCATTTCGCAACACGCTTGATCTTGCGCAGCATGGCGAGCGTTGGGGCTACAACCGCTATTGGCTGGCGGAACATCATGGCATGCCTGGCATCGCCAGCGCCGCGACCTCGGTCTTGATCGGGCACGTAGCCGCTGGCACGTCCACGATTAGAGTCGGTGCCGGCGGCATCATGTTGCCCAATCATTCTCCGCTGGTAATTGCCGAGCAATTCGGGACGCTGGAGTCCCTGTTCCCCGGCCGTATCGACCTGGGGTTGGGGCGCGCACCGGGCTCAGATCAGATCACTGCGCGCGCTTTGCGGCGCAATCTGGCCGCCGATGCGGACGAGTTCCCGCAGGACGTTTTGGAGTTGCTGGATTATTTCTCTTCGGCACCAAAGCAAGCTGTGCGTGCCGTCCCCGGCGCCGGTCTGAATGTTCCGATCTGGATTTTGGGATCGAGTCTGTTTGGCGCGCAATTGGCAGCGGCGCTCGGTCGGCCGTATGCTTTCGCGTCGCATTTTGCGCCGGCCCAGATGATGCAGGCGATTGCGCTTTATCGGGCCACATTCCAACCCTCTGCGCAACTTGAAAAGCCGTATGTGATGCTCGGCTTTAATGTTTTTGCCGCCGATACGGATGCGCAAGCGCAATTTCACGCGACCTCCATGCAGCAATCATTTGTGAACCTGCGCAGCGGCCGCCCATCGCGTCTGCCGCCGCCGATGGAAGATTATTTGAGCAAGATCGGCCCGCAGGAGCGTGCACTGCTTGACCAGGTTCTGTCGTGTTCAGCGATCGGTTCGCCCGCAACGGTCTCGCGTGAATTGACGGCGTTTATTGCGCGTACAGATGCCGATGAGCTGATGATCACGTCGCAGATATTCGATCACACCGCGCGTCTGCGCTCGTATCAGATTACCGCCGACGTCCGTAAAGCATTAGCTTGAGCGATATCGCCAATTTCAGTCTTTCGCAAGCAGGCTGCAGTTGACGATGGATCCTGAACACCTGGAGCTTTTAGTCACTCGTGAAATGCCTTATGGGAAGTACAAAGGCCGACTGATCGCCGACCTACCCGGCCACTACCTTGGCTGGTTTGCGCGTGAAGGCTTTCCTTCAGGCGAACTCGGCGGTCTGATCGCGCTGATGTACGAGCTGGACCACAATGCTTTGACGCATCTGCTTACACCGCTTCGAAAGCGCCGACCCACGCCACTCCCTAAGTTGTACCCACCAGACTAGAGTTGATACTGCCATTCGAATCAAGTCCCTTGGCGTGCCGCATCAGCTCATTTCCAATACATTCATAGGTATATTTTATATGCGCAATGAATACATGCGGAAAATACAGTAAAAATAGCCATACTCCTTATTTTTTATGAAATATGCGGCATGCTGATTCCGGTTCGTTCTGGTCGCGTCTTGCATGGACAAGTGCATTCACATCAGACCATGCGTCTGTGCGGGCAACAAAACCTGTCCATCCTGCAAATTTTAGATTAGTTCAGCACAAGCATATGGCAAGACCATTGCTCTAAAAAGTGCGCTGAAAAACCTTATGTTGGTAGTTCGATTCCGCCCGGGACATTGCGTGCTGATGCTGAACACGAGACTAATCCAAAGTAATAGCCAAGTGATAGGCATGGCCCGATTACTTTCATGCTCCTAACTAATCACGCCCTTCTGTTTCAACATGGCAATTTGCTCCGGGGTGCGACCGATGGCGGTGAGAATTTCAACGGTATGCTGCCCGAGTTCCGGGCCTACCCAACGGGTTTCACCTGGGGTTTCGGAAAGCTTGGGGACTATGCCCGGCAAATCGATTGGCAAACCATCCGGCAGGGTGAATCGCTGGATCATGTCGCGGGCGCGGTAATGCGGGTCCTGATAAATATCGGCGGCAGTAAATACCCGGCTGCTCGGCACGGCTGCGGCTTCAAGGGCATTCAATACATGATCGATGTCATGCTGCGCGGTCCAGTCCGAGATGGCTTGATCTATCAAATCATTGTGCTGCACCCGCCCGTCGTTGCGCGCCAGGGCCGGATCTGCGGCCAGATCATTACGCCCCATGGCTTGCATCAGGCGCTTGAAAATGCTGTCGCCGTTGCCGGCGATGATCACGTACAAGCCATCACCGCAGAGATAGGTGCTGGATGGCGAAATGCCCGGTAGGCTAGCGCCGGTGCGCTCGCGCACATGGCCGGATTCGCCGTATTCCGGGATCAGGCTTTCCATCACGCCAAACACCGCCTCGTACAGCGCGATGTCGATAAACTGACCTTTCCCGCCATTGACTTTCAAATGATGCATGGCCAGCAGCGCGCCAATCACGCCATACAGCGACGCCAACGTGTCGCCGATGCTGACGCCGACCCGCACCGGCGGGCGGTCCGGGAAACCAATCAAATTGCGCAGTCCACCCATCGATTCGGCAATCGCGGCAAAACCGGGGCGTTCACTGTAAGGCCCATCCTGACCGTAGCCCGAGACCCGCACCATGATTAGATTCGGGTTGATCTTGGCCAAGTCGTGCCAGCCCAGCCCCCAGCTTTCGAGCGTGCCAGGGCGAAAATTCTCGATCACGATGTCGGCGCCCTTGACCAATTCACGCACGATCTGCTGGCCTTCCTCAGACTTCAGATTGAGCGTTAGCGATTTTTTATTGCGGCTCTGCGCATACCACCAGAGCGAAGTGCCGTTATGCAGCTTGCGCCACTTGCGTAGCGGATCGCCATCGACCGGAGCTTCGATCTTGATGACTTCAGCGCCGAATTGACCCAACAAACTGGCGGCATAAGGGCCTGCAATTAAAGTGCCCAACTCGATGACTTTAACGCCCTTTAATGAGGCTTCCTTGCCGGTAGAAAAATTATCCATAGTGCCGTTTTCCGAATGTCAATTTAAAGCAAACCTACGATAGCGCGCCCGTGGTCATAGGCACTTTTGTGCGGTAAAAGGTAGCATAGCCTGTCGCAGCGGACACAGCAAAAACAGGCAAGGATGCCGACGCAGATTTTTTCACGAATATTTTTATGGATGAAAAAGATTCACCGCAAGCATGAAAATATTTTGCAAGCGGTTGCATAGTTGAACAACCCTGCCTGAAAGTACATAGCCAAATCGCACTTACGCGAATAATTTTATATACAACTTTTTGTTAATTGCGGAGTATTGCTATAAATAATCTATTTTTCTATTTAAATTAATCAAAAATTTTATATACTACATATTAGTATATTTTAATTATTGACATAATTACTGCACCTGACTTTCAGCCGGCGCTGGTTTATAACAACAATTTGCGGCATGACAAAGATGCTGTTCCGGGTTCTTGACAATTACGGGCGGCAACCATAAGCTGACCCGAGAAGGCCTTGTTGGGGTATTGTTCATCAAACCTGCAACGGGTACCGAAAATATAATTATTAAGGAGACTGTATGACTTTCAGAACCAAATCCCTTATTGCGTCTGCATTGCTGGGTTTGTCATTTTCCAGTATCGCCGCTGAACCAATCAAAATCGGCGTGTCCGGTCCGTTTACAGGCGGCTCTGCCCCGATGGGCGTTTCAATGCGCGATGGCGTCAAGCTTGCTGCGGCGGAAATCAATGCCAAAGGCGGCGTGCTTGGCCGCCAGATCCAGCTGATTGAGCGGGATGACGAAGCTAAAAACGAGCGCGGCGTGCAGGTGGCGCAGGAACTGATCAACAAGGAAAAAGTGGCGGCAACGGTGGGCTACATCAATACCGGAGTCGCGCTTGCTTCGCAGCGTTTTTATCAGGAAGCCAAGATTCCGGTGATGAACAACGTTGCCACCGGAAGCATGGTTACCAAGCAGTTTTTACCGCCGGAATATCCGCAAAATTATATTTTCCGCAACGCGGCGAATGACAAGATCCAGTCCGCGATGATCGTCCAGGAAGCGATCGGTAAACGCAAGTTTACCAAAGTGGCGATTCTGGCCGACTCCACCAATTACGGCCAGCTCGGTCGTGAAGATCTGGAAGCTGCGCTGAGTAAAAAAAGCATCAAGCCAGTCACGGTCGAAAAATTCAACATCAAGGATGTCGACATGACGCCGCAGTTGCTGAAGGCCAAGCAGGCCGGTGCTCAGGCAATTTTGACGTATGCGATTGGACCTGAACTGGCGCAAATTGCGAACGGCATGGAAAAGCTGAACTGGAAAGTGCCGATGATTGGCAGCTGGACGCTGTCGATGGGCAATTTCATCGATAACGCCGGCAAGAATGGAGATGGCGCGATGATGCCGCAAACCTTCATCCAGGAGGCAAATACACCCAAACGCAAAGCTTTCATTGAGGCATACCAAAAAGCTTATAACCCGCCGGGCGGCCGGATTCCTTCCCCGGTGTCGGCAGCCCAAGGCTACGACTCGGTTTATCTGCTCGCTGCAGCGATCAAGCAAGCCGGTAGCACCGATGGCGTCAAAGTGCGCGAAGCACTGGAAAACCTGAAACAAAAAATCGATGGCGTGGTGATGACCTATGACAAACCGTTCAGTGCCCTTGACCATGAAGCGATCAAGGTCGATGTGCCTGTCATGGGGCAAGTAAACGGTGGGGTAGTAGTGCGCGCCAAATAAGCATGATTTCTTGCTGGAGTAATCTATAGCAATGCAAATCAAACGGCCCACAGCATCTGTCGGGCCGTTTTTTATCCCCACATGAACCTGAAACATGGACCATAGGCTGAGAAATGGAAATTCTTCTTCAACTTGTTTTTAGCGGGATCGCGCTGGGCATGATTTACGCCGTCATCGCCTTCGGCTACCAGCTTACCTTCGCCACCTCTGGCACCCTCAATTTTGGCCAGGGCGAAGCACTGATGCTTGGTGCGCTAGTTGGCTTGAGCCTGGTCAGTGACATCCACGGCGGGCCTTACCTCAATTTCTGGCTGATGATCCCGGTTGTGATCATATTTGGAGCCCTTCAGGGTGTCGTGGTCGAATGGATTGCGGTACGCCCTGCGCTCAAGATCAAGTCGGAATTCGGCTGGATCATGTCGACCATTGCGCTAGCGATCATCTTCAAAAACCTGGCCGAAAACATCTGGGGCAAGGATGACATGACGTTCCCGACGCCGCTGACCGCAAAGCCGTTCCAGGTGTTTGGCGCCTATGTGCAGCCGATGCAGGTGATGGTGGTACTCGGTGCGCTGGCGATGATGCTGGCGGTCGAATTTTTCAACCGCAAGTCGATTTACGGCAAGGCTGTGGTCGCCACCGCAAATGACCGCGACGCCGCTGGCCTGATGGGAATCAATACCAGCATGGTGATCACGTTTTCGTATGCGCTATCTTCGGCTACCGCCGCGTTTGCCGGTGTGCTGGTGGCGCCGCTGACACTGACCGGCGCGACCATGGGAACTGCGCTGGGCCTGAAGGCGTTTGCAGTCGCGATCATTGGCGGCCTGACTTCCGGCATGGGCGCGATTGTCGGCGGCCTGATCCTCGGCATCGCTGAGACGCTGACCGGCTTTTATATTTCGACAGGCTACAAAGAAGTGCCGGGGTTACTGCTGCTGCTGCTGGTGTTAGCCCTTAAGCCAGCCGGCCTGTTCGGCAAGGCTGCGATCAAGAAAGTCTGAATATGAATAATAGAAACCGCATACTCGCGGTACTTGGAATCGTTGCACTCGGCCTTTTCCCGATTGTCTTCCCCAACCCGTACTATATCCATCTGGCCGAAACTATCCTGATATACGCGATCCTGCTGTTCGGACTGGATATCGTGGTTGGCTATACCGGTCAAGTCTCACTTGGCCACGCCGGCCTGTTCGGGGTCGGCTCATACACAACCGGCGTACTGATCTTGAAGCTGGGCGCGCCGTTCCTGATTGCGGCACCGGCCAGCATTGCCCTGACCGCGCTATTCGGCGCAATCCTCGCGTTGCCCGCACTGCGCGTGACCGGACCTTATCTGGCGATGGTGACGCTGGCATTCGGCACCATCATTCAGATATTAATTAACGAAATGACTTTCCTGACCGAAGGCCCGCTCGGAATCAAGGTGACGAAACCAGCGCTGCTTGGCTTCAAGCTTGATGATGTCAGCTTTTTTTATCTGGTCGCAATACTGATGATACTGTCTCTAATCGTCGCATCCCGAATCCTGAAGTCGCATCTGGGACGCGCGTTCCAGGCCCTGCGCGACAGCCCGGTCGCCTGTGATTGCATGGGCGTGTCCGTATATCGCTACAAGGTATATGCGTTCGTGATCAGCGCCGCTTTTGCCGGACTGGCTGGTAGCCTGTATACGTATTCGCAAGAGTACATCTCGCCCAATACCTACAATTTTGAGCTAACTATCTTGTTCTTGCTGGCGATAATCATGGGGGGGCGCAAGACCCGCAGCGGCGCCTTGATCGGCGCACTGATCGTAGTGATGCTGCCCAGCCTGCTGTCGGATATTGAACTGTTCCGTAAAATTGCAGTGCTGTTTGCAGTAGTTGCTCTGCTCAGTTCAGCCACTCTGCTGGCCAAACGACGCAAGTCGTTGCGCGAGGTCGCGGTGCCGGTGTTGGCCACGGTCGGCATGGCGGTGTTTTCATTCAAACTGCAAAACATTACAGACTGGCGGCTGACGATATTTGGCGTGATGACGCTGTTTGTCGTGTACTACCTGCAGGATGGGATTGTCGGCTTCGCGCGCAATCTGGTGGAGCGGTTGCGTCCCAGCACAGTACGCGAGCATGATGAATACCACGTCCAAGGCAATGAAAAGCTGGCGTTGGAAACGTCGGCCGACAGTGCTGATCAAAGTGGCAATCTACTCCATGCAACCCAGGTATTGATGCAATTCGGCGGCCTGAAGGCACTCAATCAGGTTGACCTGGATATCGCCAAAGGGACAATCCACGGACTGATCGGGCCGAACGGCTCCGGCAAGAGCACGATGATGAATGTGCTCACCGGGATTTACCAACCGACCGCCGGTACAGTCGAATTCAATGGCCGCGTGGTATCGGGATCGACACCGTCTGCCATCGCGCTGGGTGGCGTTGCCCGTACGTTCCAGAACGTGCAGTTATTCGGCGAAATGACTTCCACCGAAAACGTACTGGTCGGGCTGCACCACACGTTCAAATGCAACTTGCTCGATGTGATGCTCAATACGCCACGCTATCGCAAGGAAGAGCGCCGGGCGCGGGTGCGCGCCGCCAGCATCC
Source organism: Glaciimonas sp. (assembly GCA_012927625.1). GTDB lineage: Bacteria > Pseudomonadota > Gammaproteobacteria > Burkholderiales > Burkholderiaceae_D > AVCC01. The sequence continues at coordinate 35,876 of JABBOV010000002.1, forward strand.
TGCTGTTTGCCGGGCTGATCGATCTGGCCAATGAAGAAGCGCGCAATCTGCCGTATGGCAAGCAGCGGGTGCTGGAGATCAGCCGTGCGCTAGGCTTGAACCCGAGCCTGCTGCTGCTCGATGAACCGGCGGCCGGCCTGACTGCGCCCGATATCGTCGAACTGGTGGCGATCATCCGCAAAATTCGCCAGCACGGCATCACCTTGATCCTGATTGAGCATCACATGGATGTCGTGATGACGCTGTGCGATACGGTGACGGTACTGGACTTCGGTCAAAAAATTGCCGAGGGCATGCCGGCTAGTGTGCAGGCCGACCCGAAAGTGATCGAGGCATATCTGGGCGGCACCGCAGGCGATGAGCCTGCTGGCGGGGCAGTGCAGACTGTTGCGCCTGTATCAAATTAAGCACGCATTAAGGTAACTGTTCAGACTGCCAGCTAACGACTGTTTGGATTTCCGCGCCCTACCTTGCTCCCACTTGCGGGAGAAAGCATGCTGGGGTGTGGGTTATCCAGTGCAGTAGTCCGAACAGTAACAAATTAGGCAAATATTAAAGCGAAAAATAAGCGAGGCGACAAGATGCTTTCAATTACCAATCTACAAGCGGCCTACGGCAAGGTGGAAGTGCTGCACGGTATCTCGATGGAAGTGCCCAAAGGCAAGGTCGTGACCCTGATCGGCTCCAACGGCGCCGGCAAGACCACCACGATGCGGGCCATCTCCGGCATGATCAAGCCTAAGGGCGGCAGCGTGAAGCTGGGTGGCAAGGATGTCACCGGGATGGATTCGCACCTGATTGCGCGCGCCGGGCTAGCCCACTCTCCAGAAGGGCGGCGGGTGTTCTCGACCATGAGCGTGACCGACAACCTGCTGCTCGGAGCTTTTCCTCGCTACACTCGGGCCCGACCGCGGGGCGACATCAAGGCAGACCTGGAACGGGCCCTCGAATTATTTCCGCGCCTGAAAGAACGGCAGACACAATTGGCCGGCACCTTGTCAGGCGGCGAGCAGCAAATGCTGGCGATGGCGCGCGCGGTGATGCTCAATCCTGAAGTGGTGCTGCTGGATGAGCCCTCAATGGGACTGGCGCCGATTCTGGTTGAAGAAGTGTTTCGGATTATCTCGCGCCTCAAGGCAGAGGGCGTCACGATGCTGCTGGTCGAACAATTCGCCGCCGCCGCGTTAAATGTGGCCGATTACGGCTACGTGCTGGAAAACGGCCGCATCTCGGTGCACGGCCCAGCCGACAAGCTGAAGAACGATCCGGCGGTGCAGGCCGCCTATCTGGGCGGTTCACATCAGCATTAAAATTTCTGACCATGGTGACGGTACAACTACGATTTGGTCACCAGGGGTGCAACTACCTGCGCTAAAGCCCAGGCAGTTGCACAAACTGCTTACGCCAGCGCCGGATAATCGATGTAGCCTTCAGGCGTCGCTTGATAAAAGGTAGCCGGATTCGGTGCATTCAATGGCGCATTGATCTTCAGTCGGCGCGGCAGATCAGGGTTGGCGATGAACAACTGCCCGAAAGCGACCGCATCGGCATCGCCCGTTGTCAGCAATTGCTCGGCTGTCGCCTTGGTCAATTGTTGATTGGCGATGTAAACACCACCAAATGCTTTTTTGAGTTGTGGGCCAAGCCGGTTTTCACTTTGTGGTTCCCGCGCACAGATAAAGGCGATGCCGCGCTTGCCCAGTTCGCGCGCAATATAGCTGAAAGTCTCGATCGGATTGGAGTCGCCCATGCTGTGGCTATCGCAAGCCGGAGCCAAATGCATGCCTACCAGCCCCGCACCCCATACCGCAATACAGGCATCGGTTACTTCTAACATCAGACGGGCGCGATTTTCGAGCGATCCGCCGTAGATGTCAGTACGCTTATTACTGCCATCCTGTAAAAACTGGTCGAGCAAATACCCATTAGCGCCATGCACTTCAACCCCGTCAAAATTTGCCACCTTCGCATTTTCAGCGCCTTTACGGTAAGCCGCGACTATTCCCGGAATTTCTGCCAAATCGAGCGCCCTTGGCGTGACGTAATCACGGCTCGGGCGCACCAGACTGACATGCCCTTGTGCTGCAATCGCACTCGGTGCAACCGGCAACGCACCATCCAGGAAGATCGGGTCTGAAATCCGGCCGACATGCCACAATTGCAGCACAATGCGTCCACCGGCAGCGTGTACTGCGTCGGTCACCTGCCGCCAGCCGGCAACTTGTTCGTCGGACCAGATACCGGGCGTATCGGCATAACCCACGCCTTGCGGTGTCACCGCAGTGGCTTCACTAATAATCAGGCCCGCGGATGCGCGCTGCACATAATATTGCGTCATCAGCGCGTTTGGCACACGCCCTTCCCCGACTGCTCGGGAGCGCGTCAAAGGTGACATGATGATGCGATTTGGGAGATTGAGCGCGCCAATCTTGATTGGGTCAAATAAAGTAATCATGGTAATTTTCACTTTCAATTAAGTTGAGAAAAACTGGAGTTAAGAGTTAAGAGTGCAGGTCTTTTTTACAGGATGCATCAAGGCTCAAAAAACTTCTGTATCGGATTGCACATCCTTTTTTTCGCTGCACAAATCGTCATTGATATAGGCGCGAAATGCGGTAATTGTCGGCTCATTGCGGTTAAAAAAAATCCATTGCCCCACGCGTTTTGAAGTAACGAGTTCTGCCTGCTGCAAAATCGCCAGGTGCGCTGAAACAGTCGATTGGGACAACCCGGTGCGCTGGTTGATTAAACCCGCACAAACGCCCAGATCAAGCGGATATTCCTGATGGGAAAAATAGCGATTGGGTTCTTTAAGCCAACCGAGTATTTGTCGTCGCACCGAGTTGGCCAGTGCCTTGTGAATTGCATCAAAGTCCATAGTCTTGGAAGAATTGCATATTGTAATTTGGTGAAATTAATATCGTCATATTACGATATTAATCCATATCATGCAGAGATCCAATTCGCAGGTGCAGTAATCGTTGTACGTATCGTCTCCGTGATATGCTTGCCGGCCAAGAATAAACTGCATAATCGCTGTCGATGAATACGTCCAATCCTGTCCCAGTCACTGCCCCCGTCACTGCTCCAAACCCAATTCAAGCTGCACGCGCTTTACTCAAAGAGCTGCAGGAGAAATTCGTGGCTTTTCGTGAGTACAAGCCACTTTCGATCGGGATCGACAAGCAGCTCATCGCACTAATGCCAGCGACCAACCGCAAAATCCTGCGGATTGCATTAGGCATCCACACAAGATCGTTGCGGTACATGAAAGGTTTGGAAAAAGCAACCGTCAGGTTTGACCTTGATGACAACGCTACCGACGCCATCACGGAAGAACATCGCACCCATGCATCCGAGGTCTTGCGGGAACGCTTCAAGAAAGATGCCGAGCAGCGCAAGGCGCACCGCGAAGCCGAAGAAGAAAGACGCAAAGCCGAAGAGGTACAGCGCCAGCACACCGAAAAACTAGGCCAACTCGCGGCCAAATTTTCTCGTAGCGGCAGCTAACATCTATCAAAAAACCCGCTAAGTTGTTGTAACCAGGCACCGATTGAGCAATTAACTCACGCTTGACCGAATACCGATTTCTTGCCAATTCCCTGACCGACACCAACGCGCCGGTTAGTGAGCAAAGGCGGGTGACCAAGCGACCACCTTGAAGCGCCTAAATTGCAAAACGCAGAATTAAGCTGGAGTGTGGCCGTTGACTCCTGAATGAATTGCAGCAATCAGGGTTTAGTATGAATCTGATACTGAAAATTTCAAAAAAATTAATCTGTGCACTCGAATTCGGCTAAAATTGCTTTTTTGCAAAATTTGTATCATTCAAGGCAACAATATTTATAAATATAATGATCGCGCACGCCACTGCTTGCTAGACCCAGCCTTAAGCAGTCTCCAGAATCCTGCTGCGACACACTTGCGCATACGCACCGGATAAGACAGACCGATGCCGATACGCTCTAGGAGTTGAGGATGAAAGCCCTCCTGCAACACTTGACTTCCATGACACGCCAGCGCGACCACGCTTTACTGGATGCGTCAGTCATCGCGGCGCTGGCAGATGTAATGGCGGCCGATCATGTGCGCCAACTGGAAGTGCTGCGGGTACGCGATGAAATACGCCTCAAACTCACCGCTTGCAGGCTCCATGCCTGCGCAGAATGCAATAGCGCTCAGTGCCGCGGAGATACGATGCCCCTTAGCCCGGAACTAGCAGCCGCGGTAAGCCAGCATCAAGCCAGTGCTCAAAAAATAATGCCTAACGGCAATCACATATTGTGGCTGCTAGTCTGGGTGGATGATAACTTCACCACTTGCCTGGAACTGTGGAATCCCGCCACATGCGATGGAAAAACGCTGGAGATGGCCCAGGCGCTCATCGCCATTTATGCCAATCACCGCAGCCTGCTCGATTACAGCCAGCGCGATTCCCTGACCGACCTGCTCAACCGCAAGACCTTTGACCAGAATTTTTCGAAAGTATTGCGCTCATTGGAGCAGCACGATACGCAATCCGATTTGCCGCAGCAAGAACGTCGGCAACCCGAGGCAAACAAGAATCAGTGGCTGGCGGTAGTTGACATCGACCATTTCAAGCATGTCAATGACGCGTTCGGCCACCTGTATGGCGATGAAGTGCTGCTACTGATGGCCAATCTGATCCGTAGTTCGTTCCGTCCGCATGACGGCCTGTTCCGCTTTGGAGGCGAAGAATTCGTGATCTTGTTGCAGGCTGCCGCACTGGAAAATGCACAGTGCATTTTTGAGCGCTTTCGCAGCAACGTCGAAAAATATCATTTTCCACAAGTCGGCCAAGTCACCGTCAGCATCGGTTTTACCCGTATCGATTTGAATGCAACCCCAGTGGTCGTTCTCGGACATGCCGACCTCGCGCTCTACCATGCTAAAACCCACGGTCGGAACCAGGTCTGCTATTACGAAAAGCTGGTGGAAGACGGCCAGTTGAAGTCGGAGATATCGAACGATATGGTGGAATTTTTTTAATACGATTCCAAAATATTATTAATGCGGAGTATGACAATAAATAGTCCATTCCACGCATTGTTTAATTGCAGCGCAAAAATATACACTACACCAGTATAATTTTATGCAAAAATCAGTGTGAAATTAACGCCTGACCTGCTTCAGTCCACCGCCCCCACATACGGACTTGCGTCGTGTGATGCCAGCAAGCACGAAAATTCGTCGGCCGGAATTGGCCGGCTGAACAAATAACCTTGCATGCTGTGGCAGCCGTTGTCGATCAGGAAGCGCTGTTGCGCATGGGTTTCCACCCCTTCCGCGATTACTTGCAAATGCATGCTGGTGCCCAGCGCAATGATGGCACGGGTAATTGCGGCGCCGTTAATATCGATGCCGATATCGCTGGTAAACGACTGATCGATTTTGAGTTTATAAATCGGGAAACGCTTCAGTTGCGCCAGGCTGGAATAGCCGGTACCGAAGTCATCGATTGAAAACCGCACTCCGAGCGAACGCAGCTCTTGCATGGTGCCGATCACACGCTCAGGACGCTGCATGATCAGACTTTCGGTCAGTTCCAATTCCAGCCGCTCAGGCGCCAGTCCAGTCTCTCGCAGGACTTGTTTTACCTGGGCGGCAAAATCGTCCTGGTTGAACTGCTTGGCCGATACATTTACGGCTACCCGCAAATGGTCGTACCCCTGCTCGTGCCAGCGCTGCGTTTCCTGACACGCTGTGCGCAATACCCACAAGCCGATCTCGACAATTTGCCCGGTTTCTTCGGCCACTGGAATAAACCGCATCGGCGAGATCAGCCCCATCTCGGGATGCGCCCAGCGCACCAGCGCTTCCATTCCAATGATCTGACCACTAGCAAAATCGAGCTGGGCTTGATAATAAACCTGAAACTCATTGCGCCGCAGCGCCAGTCGCAGGTTGTTTTCGATCAGCAGCCGTTCCATCGAAGCGACATTCATTTCTTCCCGGAAAAACTGAAAACTGCCGCTGCCCTTGGCGTGATGCAGCGCAACATCCACATTTTTGAGCAGCATCGAAGGAGTCTTGCCATCATCAGGAAACAAGCTGATGCCGATGCAGGCGCTGACACTGATCTCATGCTCTTCGAGCCGAAAGGCTACGCTTAGCGCGGTCAGCACACGCTCAGCCAAGTGCGCAGCAGCATGTGCGCTATCCAAGTCTTCGAGGATGACCGCGAACTCGTCACCGAGGTGGCGGAAAACGGTATCGGCATTGCGCACGCTGGCCGCCAGACGTTCGGCCACCGCGATAATCACTTGGTCGCCGACATCGTGTCCCAAAGTGTCGTTGATGTGGCCCAGGCGTTCGATATTCATCGTCAGCAGCGCGACCCGCTGGTTTTTGGACTCTGCGTTGCGCAGCGCATGCTGCAGTCGCTCCTGCAGCAGCGCCCGGTTAGGCAGATTGGTCAGCGCATCGAAATAGGACAACCGCTCAATCTGGCTTTGTGCCGCCTTGACGTGTGAAATATCGCTGAAAGTACCGATGTAATTGGTAACAGTGCCACTCGCATCTTGTACCTGACTGATCGACAGGAATTCGATGAAAACTTCGCCTGATTTGCGACGGTTAGAGATTTCTCCGCTCCAGCGACCGTGTTCGGCAATCGATTGCCACATCGTCTGGTAGAACGAAGCATCTTGCTGGCCCGATTGCAACAGCGCCGGGGTTTGGCCCAGCACTTCGTCGGCAGCGTATCCGGTAATCACGCAAAAAGCGTGATTGACATTGAGAATGCGTGTTTTGGCATCGGTAATAACGATACCGTCGGTACTGCTTTCAAACACGGTGGCCGATAGCCGCAATGCTTGTTCGGCACGCTCAAACTCGGTAATGTCAATCATTATGCCGCACATGTAAACCACTTGGTCGGCGCACACGCCGACGTTCACTGAATCCTTGATCCAGACCACCCGGCCGTCAGCGGCCAGCATCCGGTATTCCAACGCGTGGCTGTTCCCGCCCTTGGTTTGCATCGCACGGTAATCAACGGTACGCTCGCGATCCTGTGGGTGAATATGGTCAATCCAGAAGCCTTCGGCGTACCAGTCTTCAATACGGTAGCCCAGGATGTGCTCGGCTTGCGCGCTCACAAAAGTGAAGCGAAAAGTAACCGGATCGGCCTCCCAGACGACTCCGTCGACACAATTGACTAGATTCTGAAAACGCTGTTGCGCCCATAGAATGGCGTCGACAGAAACAGCGGGCGGTGGGTCTGGAAAAGATGGCACAAAAAACTTTCTGGGCTACGCCCCTGGGTGGCATTCTTTAGGCTGCGCTGATTATAATTAGAAGGGAGAGGTTTTACCAGACGTGACTAAACACCAGCAATGAATTGGCACTATCCTTACTTTGTAGTGAAAGACCAGCTTTGTGAAATTGCCGTAACTGCAGAAATACAGGCGGTATTCGGTGGACTAATAGTGCAGATACTGCCAGAAAAAGCCACATCATAAGTAGCGCCACTGTTCAGTGGTTCGAGCGGGATGATGGCGACGCCGGAGGTTGGCGTTTGAGGATCTGATTGGCTGGCGAGCAATTGCGTCGCGAGTGGTGTCCCGGCACCGCGCCGTCTAACGTTGAAATTGACGTTGCTGATCAATTGATTGATATCGGCATGCAAGCTGATCGGATAACCCACTTCGTTCCGGTTAGGTACCGGATCGGGTTCCTCCGAGTCGCTGAAAAAATTCGGTGGGACGTTGGTCTGGCCGGGAAACGGGTATGCGATAAATTTCCTCGCGCCTAATCCGCCACCCAAACCATTTGTAGCGGCAAAATCAGTAGTGAAGTAGGTATAACCACTTGCTGCTGTAGCGTAGCCTGCACCCGCATCCTTGTAAATCGGCTCGAAAATCACGAAACGATGATAGATGGCGGTAATCAAGGCTTCGGCTGCAGTAAAGCCATTGGTGTAGCCGGTCTGCGCAATGACTTCGCCGATGGCGTAACTTGGCACCAAGTTGTATCCGGCTCGACTTAATCGGTCTTCCAAATTGATACCAGTGAAGCCGGGGTTTCTTGGCGTTTGGTCGTGAGTGATAATGTTGTTGATTTTTTGGTACTCGGAATGCCCTTGCGCGGCAGTATTGATCAAGCTATTCGGCGTCAGTTTGGGCAGGCCAATTTGTTGCCGTCGAAAGTTGAACCAGGCCAAGCCGTCGGTCGCCATATTGCCGGTAATTAGCGGTGCGCCTGATTCTTGCGAAAGTTGCTGCGAACCTGCCGCAGCATCGGAAAGTGGTGCGGCCTGTTTGGAAGAGTCGCTGCCGCCGCAAGCAGCGAGCGCAAGGCTGAGTAATATTGTTGGGGCAAGTATTGGTAAGCGCGGCAAACGGGCCATGGCAGGCTCCTGGATCAGGTAGACAGAGCCGCAAAGCTTACGGCAGTTTTGCGGCGAGGGCATGAGCGCTTTTGCCCCACCGCCAAGAGTTGCTGGTTTTTATGCGCTTAATCAAGCAAATCAAGCAAACTTGTTGAGCATTTCGGACAAGTGTTTGGCGCGTTCCGCAGCATCTTCCAGGCTAGTTGAGCCGGAGGTGTGTGAAACTATCGCGCTGGTAAGCAAGTTTACGAATGCGCGATCAAGTGCCTTGCGGGCGGCGGCCATTTGTTGTGCCACACCATCGCAGTCATCCGGGACTACTGCTTTGGCCAGCAATTTGCGCACGCCGCGTACCTGTCCCTCGACGCGTGCCAAGCGGTTCAGCAGATCTTTCTTTTGTTCGTCGGTCAATGCGGTACCGCTCAAGACCTTCAGGGGGGCTTCGTATGACATGGTGAGACTCCTTTATGATGTGTATTGGAAAAATTATACTATGGGGAGTAAATAAGTACTAATTATCTTTTAAATGACACAGATTTCGATCCGATGCTGCGGCTCCGGTGTAGTTTCGACGCACATTTTAAAACCTGGCAAGCTTTTATAAAATTCATATATACGATGGGGTATATGAAAAAAAACCTTGTTTTACGCATTATTTAAAAGCAATTTTAGTAATACTGCTAATAATACTATTTCCGCGCAAGGCCTGTCGGAGGTGGAAACCGGACGATGATATTCAAGCCCTGGCCGCCGGTGCCGTCGGCCAGCTCGAGTTGGGCGCCATGCAAGGTAGCAATATCCTGCACGATCGCCAGCCCAAGCCCAGAGCCGCCCGGATTAGCTTCCAGTGCCGCCGAGGCGCGGTAAAACGGTGTAAAGACGTTGCTTCTTTCCCCCAGCGGGATGCCGCTGCCGCTGTCTTCAATTTCCAGCGTCGGTTGCGCGACGCCACATACCCGTAGCGACACCCGGCCGCCAACCGGCGTATAGCAAATCGCATTGTCGACTAAATTGACCACCATCTCGTGCAACAACAGCGCATTGCCGGTGACGACGGTATCGTCTTGCGCTTCCAGCGACAGGTCGATATTTTTTCGCACCGCGCCCGTAGCCAGCTCCAAGCCAACCTGGCGCGCGATGGCAGCTAGCGGGACGGCAGTCATTTGACCCGCCAGCGCACGATGTTCGGCCCGCGCCAGTGTCAGCAGGCGGTTGGCCAGATGGACTGCAGATTCTGTGGTGTGGCTAATGCTGTGGATAATTTGGCGCAATGCTTGCGGATCGTTCTCGCGCAGCGCCAGTTCGGTCTGGGTCTTGAGCACGGTCAGAGGCGTGCGTAATTGATGTGAAGCATCGGCGATGAAACGCCGCTGCTCGTTGATCAGGATTTGCAGCCGTGCCATATAACCGTTCATGGCCAGCACCAGTGGGCGTACTTCCTTGTGCAGCATGCTCGGATCGAAGTCTGACAGGTCAGTTGACTGCCGCGTCGCTACATCGTTCTTCAAACGCATCAGGGGCCGCAACACGAGCCGTACTGAAAACCAGACCAAAAGCATTACCGCAACGATCAGGGCGGCCTGGCGCCACAGCGTATCGAGCAGGATAGTGCGGGTCAGGCCGCGCCGTGCATTCAGTGTTTCGCCGACCTGAATCAGCGCAATGCCGCGCATCGAACTGTCGTACACCGGCTGATACAAAGCCGCCACCCGTACTGCGTCACCGCGATAACTGGCATCGTAGAAATGCACCAGGGCCGGATACAGGTCCGAGCGCGGCACATCGGGCGGCAGCGCCGGCAGGTCTTCATAGCCAGACACGAATTCACCCTGAATGCCGGTGACCTTGTAATAAATTCGGCCCAGCGTATCGGTCTCGAAACTGTCGAGGGCCACATACGGCACGTCGGCCACCACCCTGCCACCGGCGAAAGAAACCCGCTCCGCCAACGCGCGGGTAGAGGCCAGCAGCGCACGGTCATAGGCGCGCTCGGAAGCCGTCAGAGCAGTGCGGTAAACCGATGCCGAATCAAGCACTGCCAGCAACGCCAGCGGGATCAGAATCCAGCGCAGCAATTGGCCGCGCAGGCTGCCGGGCGTACTGTTGGCAGCGTGCCAGGCAGGCCATTTCATGGGCTGTTGTTGGTATGGAGATTGGGGCTGGTGCCGGTTTTGGCATCGAGCACATAGCCGATGCCGCGCAGAGTAGTTATGGCAACGCCGCAGGCATTGAGCGTCTCGAGTTTTTTGCGCAGCCGGTGGATGTAAATTTCGATCGCATCCAGGTTGGCATCGTCATCGAGCTTGAATACTTCGTCGAACAGCTTTTCTTTCGGCACCGCTCGTCCGACCCGGGTAATCAGTGCTTCCAGTACTGCATGTTCGCGCGGCGTCAGCGCCAGCGGCACTGCGCCATAACTAAACATGCGGCTCACAGTATCGAACTGTAGAGCGGCGCAGCAATGAACCACCGCCTCGTTACCTTGCGAGCGCCGCAGCAAGGCCTTAACCCGCGCTTCCAGTTCAGCCAGCTCGAACGGTTTAGCCAGGTAATCGTCGGCACCCAGATTCAAACCCTGAACCCGCTCCTCCAGTCCGCCGCTTGCAGTCAAGATCAATACCGGGATTTTGCTGCCGCGCAGCCGCATCCGCCGGAGCACTTCCAGCCCATCCATTTTGGGCAGGGTCAGGTCGAGAATTACCATCGCGTATTCCTGCGTATGCAGCAAAGCATCGGCATCGGCACCGTTCATCGCGCATTCCACCGACAAGTGGACATCCTGCAAGGCCTTGCTGAGCCAGCGGGATAGTTCAAGATGGTCTTCGACGAGCAGTATGCGCATGCTGCGCATCTTACCGGTTTGTTGCGAATGCCAAAAGAGTGCCTGAATGAAAGCTGGCTGAAAGTTTCAAGCGATTAAGATATGCATCACAATGATGGCCTATATAAAAGTACGGTGTTTTATGTGTAATTTCACGCAATCATTACCGTGCGTGCTGGTCTTGGTTCTGGCCGCTGTCATGGCGAATGCGATTGCCGCCCCGCAGTGCATCGTGCCAGCCAAACCGGGCGGCGGCATGGATCAGTCTTGCAAGCTGGCGCAACAAAGTCTGGCGCACGATGCTGCCGGCGCAGCGGTGCTGCAAATCCGTTATCAACCGGGCGGCATTGGCGCAGTGGCCTGGAATACCGTGGTGTCGCAGAAGCGTGACGAGCAAGATACGCTGATCGCGTTTTCCGGTGGTTCCCTGCTCAACCTGGCAGAAGGCAAATACGGCCGATCCTCGGTGTCGGATGTGCGTTGGGTGGCGGCAGTCGGCACCGACTACGGGATGATCGCGGTGCGCCGGGATTCGCCTTATAAAACCCTGCGTGACTTGGTCGCCGCCTGGAAGAAGAACCCGGCGGAGGTCGTGATCGGCGCCAGCGGCACTATCGGCAGCCAGGATTGGGTGAAGGTTGCCTTGATCGCCACGCAGGGCGGCATCGATGCCAGGGACCTGCGTTTCGTTGCCTTTGAAGGGGGCGGCGAATCGTTTACTGCATTGCTGGCCGGTCATGTGCAGGCGGTATCTGGCGATGTCTCGGAAGCCATGCTGCACGCCAGCGTGGACAAGAAAAATGCTGAAATCCGGGTACTGGCAGTGCTCTCGGATGCGCGTTTGCCGGGCGCACTGGCGACCGTACCGACTGCGCGTGAACAGGGTTTTGACGTGACGTGGCCGATTATTCGTGGCTTTTACATGGGGCCCCAGGTATCCAATGCGAATTACCGGAAATGGGTGGCGCGTTTTGAGCGCGCGATGGCAGCGCCTGAATTTGACAAGCTACGCGCCGCACATGGCTTGTATCCGTTTGCAATGAGCGGCGATCTGCTCACCGAGTATGTGAAAAAAACTGTCGATAACTACGGCAAGCAGGCCGGGGAACTGGGTTTGGTTCGATAAGCAGTTAGTAGTAAAAATACCGAAGTAGTTTTTATAACGATAAGGAGATGACACCATGTTTTTAAAAAAATGCATTCTGAGCGCTGTCGGCGCACTCGCAGCCAGCGCTGCCTTTGGCGCAATGGCGCAGCCAGCAGTCGGGTATCCGGCCACTTATCCGGCCGATTACAGCAAGATCGTCGATGCCGCTAAAAAAGAAGGCAAGCTGGTGATTTACGGCGCCACCGACAGCAAGGCCACCACGCCGCTGGTGAAGGATTTCAGTGCCCTGTACCCGGGAATTTCGGTCGAATACAACGACATGAATTCGACCGAAGTCTACAACCGCTACATTTCCGAAGTGGCCGCCGGCGGCAACACCGCCGACGTGCTGTGGTCATCGGCAATGGATCTGCAGATGAAGCTGGCTTCGGACGGCTATGCGCTGCAATACAAATCGGCCGAAGCCGGCAAATTGCCGGAATGGGCGAACTGGAACAATACTGCTTACGGCACCACTTTCGAGCCGGCCGCGATCGTCTATAACAAGCGCCTGATGACAGCCAAGGAAGTACCGGCCACCCATGCCGACTTCGCCAAGCTGATTTCGCAGGAAAAATTCAAAAATAAGGTGACCACTTACGACATCGAAAAATCCGGTGTCGGCTTCATGTTCATGACGCAGGATTCGCGTGCCGACCCAGATTTCGCCGGACTGGAAAAAGCCTTCGGAGCCGCCAAAGTACGCGTGCAGTCCTCCACCGGCACCATGCTGGAGCGCATCTCTTCCGGCGAAAATCTGATCGGCTACAACGTGCTTGGCTCCTATGCACTGGTGCGGGCCAAAACCGACCCGTCGATCGGCGTCGCGCTACCGAAGGATTACACGCTGATTCTGTCGCGCGTGTTGTTCATCAGCAAGAATTCCAAGCATGTCAATGCAGCCAAACTATGGCTCGACTATATGCTGTCCCATCGCGGCCAGACCGTGATTGCCAATGATTCGAAACTGTATGCAATCCGCGCCGACGTTAAAGGTGAAACCACCTCTATCGATTTGATCAAGCAGATCGGCGCTGCCAATATCAAGCCGTTGCCGGTCAGCCCGATGTTGTTGCAGTACCTCGATCCCACCAAACGCCTGGCATTCCTGAAGCAGTGGAAAGAAACTGGCGGCAAGAAGTAAGCTCATCCTCGATAGAAATCGACACGTCATTGCCACCTGCGCGGCAGTGGCGCATCAAGCGCTCGCATCCATCGCTATCTTTCCTGTAATTCCGGCCGGCGGTCTGCCGGAAGGCTCCATTTTTCATCGGATTTTGCCATGCAAACCTCAATATTTCCGCGCCTGAACTGGCCGCGCGGCCTGGTGGTGGCGATTACGTCGCTGGTAATATTTTTCCCAATATACTTAATTTTTTATCAGAGTTTCCTGTCGGCGCCTTTTTTCATGCCGGTCAAGACACTGGGGTTCGACGCTTATCGCTTCATTTTCGCCGATCCTGATTTCAGCCAGTCCTTCATCAATGCGATGATTCTGTCTACCGGCCTGGCTGTGATTGCAGTGCCGCTGGGCGGCATGCTGGCATTCCTGATGGTACGCACCGATTTGCCCGGACGTAACTGGGTCGCGCCGTTGCTGCTGGTGCCGGTGTTCGTGTCGCCGATGGTAATGGGTTTCGGTTATGTAGTGTCGATGGGGCCAGTCGGCTTCTATACGCTGTGGATCAAGCAATTGATCGGGATTGAGCCCTGGAACATTTATTCCTTCACCAGCATCGTCATCATCGCCGGCCTGACGCACGTACCGCACGTGTATCTATACGCATCTTCGGCGCTGAAGAGCCTCGGCTCGGACGTCGAGGAAGCAGCTCGCGTGGCCGGCGCATCGCCGCTGCAAGTGATGATGAACGTATCGTTGCCGATGATCATGCCGGCGCTGTCGTATGCGGCGGTGCTGGTGTTCTTCCTCGGCTTCGAAGTGTTTGGCCTGGTGCTGGTGCTGGGCGATCCCGAAGGCCATCTGGTGCTGTCGACCTATCTGTACAAGCTGACCAATAAACTCGGCACGCCGTCCTACCATCTGATGGCGGCGGTTGCGGTGTGCTTGGTAATGGTGACGATGCCGCTGGTGATGCTGCAGCGCTGGCTGCTGAAATCGGCCAACAAATACGTTTCGATCAAGGGCAAGGGGGCGCGCCAGAAAGCGCTGCCGCTGGGTAGCTGGAAGTGGATCGCATTTGCCTTGCTGGCGTTGTGGCTGCTGTTTACCATCGTGATCCCGATTTCCGGCATCGTGCTGCGTGCCTTCGTGTCGTATTGGGGCGAAGGCGTGAAGCTGGCCGATGTGCTGACGCTGCAACACTTCCGCGACATCCTGGAGCGACCATCGCTGATGCGAGGCATCTGGAATACGATCCTGATCGGCATTGTCGGCGGCGCTCTGGCGGTGTTGTGTTATGCAGCGGTCGCGCTGGCAATGCACCGCAAGCAGGATGGCATCACGCGCTTTCTCGATTACAGCGTGCTAGTGCCGCGCGCGATTCCCGGCTTACTCGCGGGCTTGTCGTTTCTGTGGGTATTTTTGTTCCTTCCGGCCTGGCTCGATGCTGCGCTCAAAGGCATGGATAACGGTGTCGCCCTGTGGTTGAGCGAACATTTTATTCCGGTACTACGCGAACTGCGCTCGACCATTTTCTCCGTTTGGCTGGCATATTCAGTGGTCTGGCTGGCATACGGCATGCGCCTGATCTCGTCGGCCCTGTTGCAAGTCGGCCCGGAACTGGAAGAAGCTGCGCGCGCGATCGGCGCCAGCCGCGCCCGGGTCACGCGCGACGTGACGCTACCGCTGATCAAATACGGGCTGTTGAGTGCATGGCTGATGGTGTTCCTGATTTTCGAGCGCGAATACTCGACCGGCGTCTATCTGCTGTCGCCCGGCACCGAAGTGATCGGTGCGATGCTGGTATCGCTATGGGCCGGCGGCTCGGTCGATCTGGTGGCGGCGCTATCGTTCATCAACATCACGCTGGTCGCCATCGGCCTGGGTATCGCGCTGCGCTTTGGCGTCAAGCTGCACAATTAACTGCACGGCTGCCCTCTCCCGCAAGCGGGAGAGGGCAGCACAGTGAGTCGCTATGCGACTTTCACGTTAAATATAAAAGAGACTTCAACATGAACGAATTAAGCGTCAACGATTTGTACCTCGACTACGGTACCGGGGCCGCCGCTAACCAGATCCTGAAAGGCGTGTCGATGGAATTGCAACGCGGTGAAGTGGTCGCGCTGCTGGGACCTTCCGGCAGCGGAAAAACTACGCTGCTGCGGGCAGTGGCTGGTCTGGAAGCACCCAAAGCCGGCACCATCCGCATCGGCGAGCGCCTGATGTACGACGGCGCGAAGAGTTATGAGGTGCCAGCCGAGCAGCGCAACCTAGGCCTGGTGTTTCAATCGTATGCATTGTGGCCGCACAAAAGCGTGACCGACAACGTCGCCTACGGCCTCAAACTGCGCAAGATGGCAAGCAGCGAAATCGCCAGCCGCGTCAAGCAAGTGCTGACCCAGCTCGGCCTCGGCCAACTCGGCGAACGCTTTCCGCATCAACTGTCGGGCGGCCAGCAGCAGCGCGTTGCAATCGCCCGGGCGCTGGTCTACAACCCGCCGGTGATTCTGCTGGATGAACCGCTGTCGAATCTGGACGCCAAGCTGCGCGAAGAAGCGCGTGCCTTCCTGCGCGAACTGATTGTGCGGCTTGGCCTGTCGGCGCTGATGGTGACGCACGATCAGGGCGAAGCGATGGCGATTTCGGACCGCATATTGTTACTTAACAACGGCAAAATCGAACAGCAAGGCAGCCCGCAAAGCATGTACGAGACGCCGGAAACGCTATTCACCGCCGAATTCATGGGCAGCAACAATCGCCTGCCGGGCAAGGTGCTGCAGCGCGACGGCGCACACGTCACGCTCGATATCGAAGGCCGCACTTTGCACGGCACGGCGCGCGGCGCCAATCTCGGCGCCGACGTTACCGCGCTGATCCGGTTGGAACAGGTGCGCATCGTCACGGCTGAAGCCGACAACTGCATCCGGCTACCGCTGTCGACCTGCATGTATCTGGGCGACCGCTGGGAATGCCTGTTCAAGCGCGGCGATGGAAACGAACTCGGCCTGCGCGCTTACGCCCCGCAGCGGCTGGCCGCCGGCGAGTATTGGGTACAGCTGCCGCAAGATACACTGTGGGTGTTTTGAGCTAACGACGCTAACATCGTATGGCTTTCACAACATGGTGTATTTTTCAATCTGCTCTAAAATAATGCGGAAAACGCCATGTTTTTAACGATACTCCACTAATATTTATGGCAATTCGATTCCTCTCGCGCGTCATCTCCCTGCCGTTCCTGCGCGCACTGCTGATCGCACTGAGCGCCGCCGGTTTGTGCCTCTGGCTCAAAACTCCGTTGCCGTGGATGATCGGCCCGATCATTGCCACCGCCGCCGCGCGTATGGCCGGGCTCGACCTGCAAGCGCCGGTGCAGGTGCGCGAGGCCGGGCAATGGGCCATCGGCACCGCGCTCGGCCTGTACTTCACGCCGACCGTGATCCACGTTTTATCGTCTTATGTCGGTACTATCGCCGTTGGTGTGGTGTTCGCGCTGCTGCTGGGCGCCGGTTGCGGCTGGCTGCTGCACCGGATTACCGGCGTCGACAGCACTACCGCCTTTTTCGCAATGGCCACTGGCGGCGCATCCGAAATGGCGACCCAGGGCGAGCGACATGGCGCGCTGGTGGATCGGGTCGCCGCTGCGCACAGTCTGCGCATCATGCTGGTGGTGCTCATCATCCCGTTCGGCTTCAAGTTCGCCCACGTGCACGGCATGGATCCTTATGTGCAAGGCACCAAGATGGTGGATTTGCCCGGGCTATTGATTCTGATCGGATTGACTTGCTGCGGCGCTTTTTTGCTGCGGCGGCTGCGCTGGCCGAATGCCTGGGTTATCGGCCCGCTGTTCATCGCCATCGCGTTGACGGCATTCGAGGTGCATTTGTCGGCGTTGCCGCAATGGATGATCAACTGCGGCCAGTTATTCATCGGTGTATCGCTGGGCACCCGCTTCACGCCGGCCTTTTTGCATACCGCGCCGCGCTACCTTACAGGCGTCGCTCTGTGCAGCATCACCGCGATCGTGGTGGCGGCCGGTTTCGGCCTGTTGCTGGCAGCCTGGTCCGGCATCCATCCCGCTACCGCAATCTTGGCTACTTCGCCTGGCGGTATCGCCGAAATGTCGCTGACTGCTAAAAATCTACAGCTCGGAGTGCCGATTGTGACCGCATTCCATGTGATACGGATGACCACGCTGGTACTGTCAATCGGACCGCTGTTTCGATTAGTAAAATTCATAAAAAACAGGGGTATAACATAAAATATGCTGTTATTCGCATATTTTATATGCGTATCTTAAATATGCTGCATTCAGTATATTAAAATTTATCAACTGTTCCTTACCCTGCAATACGTAACCGAACACGCATGGCAAATTCCTGACCCGCTGGAAAAAACCGCGCTAACACGCAGCGCCCGGATTTTTCGCCATTGCCGCGTTTGCCCTTTTTCCACAAAGACAGCATACTCAATGCTACATTTCTAAAAAGCATGATTGGTGCGATCCCAGTCATCGAACGGTTTCAGACCCACACCATATAGAAGGGTAAGGTTTCCAAATTGCCATCCAGTTCACTACCGCACCCTGAAGCAAACTATCGTCGTGCGCTGGCAAGCCTGATGGAAGCTGCCGGCGACATGGTTCTCAGGCTGAACTATCAGGGTGAGATCTTGTATGCCAGCCAGCGCACTATCGACCTGATTAACTCAGAGCGGGATCTGATCGGCAGCACGCTGTCGGAACTGGTTTGCGCCGCGCAACAAGACGCGCTGCACAGAGCGCTGGCAGACGCCACCACAACCCGACATTCCGACCGCGTCAAGCTGCGCATCAGGACCCGCGATGCACTGCTCTGGTTAGACTTTCAACTATCGGCTTACACCACACCAAACGATACCGTGGAGTTACTTGCAGTTGGCCGCGACATGTCGAGTACTCATGCAACCGAAGCGCGCCTGCGCCACATTGCCACGCATGACACCTTGACCGGATTGCCGAACCGGGCACTGCTATCGGACCGGCTACGTATGGCCATCGCCCAGGCGCGCCGCAGCGGCCAAGGATTTTCCGTAGCCACACTGGATCTCGATGGGTTCAAGAAAGTCAATGACGGCCTGGGACATCCAATCGGCGATGCGCTGTTGCGGGTAGCCAGTGCCAGACTGATCAAGGCTTTGCGCAATAGCGATACGCTGGCGCGCATCGGCGGCGACGAATTCGTCGCCATCATGCCCGGCGCGGTGAGTAGCGCCGACATCAAGCTTGTTAGCGGCCGACTGATGTCGGCCATGCAAGCACCGTTCGAAGTGCAGGGCAATACGCTGTACGTAAGCGCCTCAGTCGGAGTTGCCGTGTATCCTGAGCATGGCGAGGATGAAGTTGAACTGCTGGCCCATGCGGACGCCGCCATGTACCGAGCAAAAGAGACCGGCAAAGCATGCTGCGTGGTGTATAACAGCGTCCAGATCGGCCAACCGGAACATGATCTATCGTTGGAAGCGGCAATGTTTCAGGCCGTCACGAATGGCGAATTTTTTCTCGATTATCAGCCCATCGTCGATACCCAGACCCGCCAGATACAAGGCTTTGAAACACTGATGCGTTGGCTGCGCCCGGGTCTGGGCATGGTGCCGCCCAGTCGTTTCATCCCGGTCGCAGAGGCCAACGGCCTCATCAATCTGCTCGGCGCCTGGGCGCTCAAGGCTTCCTGCGTCCAACTCAAGAGTTTCGAGGAGGTCGCCAAACGTCCACTGTACATCTCGGTCAATGTCAGCCCCAGACAATTCCGTCAACCGCAATTCCTGGAGTTGCTGGACCAGGCCATTGCTTTCTCAGGAATTGCCGGCGACCAACTGGTGCTGGAGATTACGGAAAGCACGTTGATGACCGATCCGCTGCAAGCTGAAGCCATCTTGCACCAAATCGTCGCGCGCAAAGTACGCATCTCGATCGATGATTTTGGCACCGGTTACTCGTCGCTGGCTTATCTGAAGCGGTTCCCGATTGCAATTCTAAAAATCGACCGGGCTTTCATCAAGGATCTGCCCGCATCGGAAAAGGATGCAGCTATCTGCAACACGATCATGAGCCTGGCCCGCCATTTGCACTTAACGGTCGTAGCCGAAGGGGTGGAGACTGAGCCGCAACTCCAGTTCCTGCTTGACCGGCGCTGCAGCTACATTCAGGGCTACCTGACCGGCAAGCCAATGTCACCACACAGCGTGCTGACAGCTTTGGCAGAAGCCAGCATTCCTGCACAACCAATACGCGCGGCGGGGGCTGAAACCGCGCCTGACTTATCTCAAACAACTCGGTGATCACGATCATGCATACTCCCGATGCCCCCAATGCCGATAAAACCCTGGACCTCATCTGGGAGCGCATCAGGCAGCGTGGCGACCTTCCTGGGTTCACCAAAGCCATCAGCGCCGTACTGGGTGCCATGCACGGTGAAGAGGAGCGGGAATTCAACATGACGCAAACCGTGATGTCCGACCCGGGACTGACCCAGAAAGTGCTGCGACTTGCCAATAGCGCGATGTACTCTGCCTTTGGTCAAAGCGTCGGTACCGTGTCAAAGGCAGTCGCGGTGTTGGGAACGCAAACCATCGGCCACCTGGCGCTGGGTTCCAAGCTCATTGATGAGTTGTCAGCCACCGCCCCTGATACCGTCGGCGCTCGCCTTGAAATGGAAAAAGCATTGTTAGCCGGGCATGTGGCACGCCAAGTCACCAGCAGCGCCAATCGCCATCATGCCGAAGAAGCGGTCGTCTGCTCAATGCTGCATATGCTAGGCCGAATGATGGTGGCATTTTATTTACCTGATCGCTGGCTGCAGGCACAGCAAGACAGCGAAAAAACAAAACGGCACCCGGATCTGGTGGCGCAGGAAATACTGGGGCTCTCACTGGAAGAAATTGGTCGTACTATCGCACAACGCTGGGGGCTGCCCAATAGCCTGATCAACAGCATGCGCATGGTTGAACCAATGGCATTGGCGCCAAATGAAAAAATACCCCATGCTGAATGGCTGGCTGCGATATCAAGTATGACCAGCCAGTGCGCAAGTGCTCTGTGCCAGGACGACGCTTCGAGCGACACCGAAATTCTGCGGCTTGCCGACGCTTATGCCGGCATGCTTGGGATCGATACTGCCGTAGTGCTGAAGGCGACAGAAAGTGCGAAAAAAACAGCCGAATCCGAATTACGCGCAATCCACAGCACCAAACATAGTAATGCCGAAAAGCGTTCCCGCTCCAAAGCCGTTTCAGTTGAACCGGCGGCCGTCAGCATATTGCAACAAGGCGTGACCGACATGCGCGCCATCGTTGATAGTGCAACGCCCAGCCAAATGCTGGAGATGGGACTGGAAACGTTGTATCAGGGGCTCAATTTCAGACGTGCAATTGCTTTTTTGCGGAATATCAAAGAAGCACAATACTCGGCCAAAATGGGCTTCGGCGCAGGCGTGTCGGCGCTGATCCCGCAACTGATATTCCACGATGTCTATCAGGCTGACGTGTTTCATGCCGCGCTGGCCAGCGACCGCATCATTTTTGTAGAGAATGCACAAGATCCCAAGTTTGCCGCCAAGTTGCCGCTCTGGTGGCAGAACGGCTTGTCCGCTGCCACCGGTTTTATAATCTTGCCGCTAACCATCAACCGCCAGCCAGTGGGCTTTATGTATGGTGACTGGAGCAATGTAGCGCCCAACACCAAACCGAACTCCGTAGAATTTATCCTCTTGAACGACTTACGCGCCCTGGTCACGGGAACGGCAGAACGACGTAACACAACAACGACCTTCAGTGCGCCTGCAACGCATTGATCAAAAACCAACACTCCGATTGAATTTTCGCCCTTCTGGACGCTCGGTGACACAACAACGGCTCGTTGAGTGTGGACGCAAACTTCCTCCAACCAACCAGTTCAACCGCGCAAGCGCGCCAGTAAGCCATCTAACGCATCCAAGTCGGCAAAATCGATAATAAGCTGGCCACGGTTTTTAACGCTGCTCTTAATCGTTACGGCCGTCGCCAGCAAATCGGACAACTCCTCTTCCAGTCGGGTAATATCCCGTGATTTTTCCCGGCTTTTTGCTTTACCGTCCCGGATCTCAGACTGCGCCAATACTGTCCGTTGCACTAATTTTTCCGCCTCACGCACCGATAGGCGCTTGGCCACGATAGAGTTTGCCAGCGTAATCTGGGTCGCAGCATCGACTGCTAGCAAAGCGCGCGCGTGGCCCATATCGATATCGCCGGCCATCAACATGGTTTGCGTCGTTTGCGCCAGATTCAACAAGCGCAACAGGTTTGAAACTGCACTGCGTGAACGTCCCACCGCACCAGCCGCCTGTTCGTGGGTAAAATCGAATTCGGTAATCAACCGATGAATTCCTTGCGCCTCCTCCAGTGGATTGAGGTCTTCGCGCTGGATGTTTTCAATTAGCGCCATGGCTGCTGCGGCCAGATCGTCAACTTCCTTGATCAGTACCGGAATGACGTCGAGCCCTGCCAGCTGCACGGCGCGAAAACGTCGTTCACCGGCGATAATCTCGAATTTCTCAGCGCC
Organism: Glaciimonas sp.; assembly: GCA_012927625.1. Classification (GTDB taxonomy): domain Bacteria; phylum Pseudomonadota; class Gammaproteobacteria; order Burkholderiales; family Burkholderiaceae_D; genus AVCC01. Next base: position 57,889 of record JABBOV010000002.1, read on the forward strand.
GTTTTCGCGCCCGATTCGACGCACTAAAATGGGCTGTAAAACGCCCTGCTCCCTGATCGAGGCGGCAAGTTCATCCAAGGCGCCCTCATCCATACGAGTGCGCGGTTGATATTTCCCGACCTGCAATTGCGTCACGGATAGAATGGAAGGGATTCCGACCGCAGATGATTGTGTATCAGGGTCATTCAAGCCACCCAGCAAGGCGTCGAGGCCACGCCCCAAGCCTTTTTGTTTTTTCGTCGCCATAATCGCTCTTTACATTAATTTTATTCGTTGAACCAGCTCTGCGCCAAAGGCAATATACGCCTGAGCCCCTTTCGAGGCGGGATCGAAGTTGACCCCGGGCACTCCGTAGGAAGGCGCTTCTGCCAACCGCACGTTGCGCGGGATGATGCTTTTAAAAACCTTGTCGCCGAAATGCTGCTCAAGTTGGGTCGAAACCTGTTCCGACAAGCTCATGCGCGCATCAAACATCACCCGCAACAGACCGATGATGCTGAGGTCTGGATTCAGATTTGCATGTACTTTTTTGATGGTATTAACCAAATCGGACAAGCCTTCCAGCGCATAATATTCGCACTGCATCGGGATAATCACGCCATGTGCGGCGCACAATCCGTTTAGTGTCAACATCGACAGTGCCGGCGGGCAATCTATCAGGATGAAATCGTATTCGGCAGCGACTAGCGCCAGTGCGGCCTTTAGGCGTTTTTCGCGGTTTTCCAGTTCGACCATTTCTACTTCGGCGCCAGCCAACTCCCGATTGGCCGGCAATACGTCGAATTCCCCGGTTTCGGAAACCAACCGGGCCGACGCCACATCCGACATGCCGAGCAACACTTCATAAACCGAAGCGCGCAGTTTGGCCTTGTTGATGCCTGCCCCCATAGTTGCATTGCCCTGTGGATCGAGGTCAACCAATAGCACGCGCTGGCCGATTTTTGTCAGTGCAGCAGACAAATTGACCGTGGTGGTGGTTTTACCGACTCCGCCCTTTTGATTTGCTATACAAAAAATTTTTGCCATGGAGTCGCTTTAATTAATCGTAAATTTGATGCCGAAACCGGCCTGGGACAGTGTAGCCATGAACATCGGCAACGTAGGGATCAAGCCAGAGTATTGCGCTATGCTGCACATTAGTCTCTTTCATCCTGTATTTTTGGCAGGAGGTTGAGCCAGGTAATGCCAGTTTAATTTTGATTACGCTCTATGAAAATCAAATGCCGTTGCGCCTGCAAGCCCGGTACCGTCAGAGCGCGCACTTCTTGTACCACCCAACCAGCCGGCAGGCGCAATAGTTCCTGCTGCGGATTGACCCCTTTCATGGCGACGAAACGGCCACCCGGCGCCAGTAAGTGGCCCGACCAACTGATAAAGTCAGCCAACTCTGCAAAAGCGCGTGATGTGATAGCCTCGAATTTGTGCGCCACCTGCAACTGCTCTACTCTTCCAGTATGGACAGTAACGTTGATTAAACCGAGCTCCGCCTTGGCCTGCGTCAGAAAAGCAGTTTTTTTGTGCACCGTATCGATCATTGAAACCTGCATGTCAGGGCGCACAATTGCCAGCACGATGCCCGGCAAGCCGCCACCGGCACCAACATCCAGAATATTTCTTACGCGATCGAAAGCCACAACAACCGCGAGCGAATCAAGCAAATGCTGGGTCACCATCTGGGCTGGGTCGCGCACCGCAGTCAAGTTGTAGACCGCATTCCATTTAATTAGCAACGCCAGATAATCTATCAACAAGTCAATTTGGCACGCGCTCAAGTTTAGCTTCAGGCTGGCTGCCCCTTGGGCCAGCGTCGTTGTCAGGACGAGACGATTAAATACTTGCATACCTTCCTCACACGCCTAACTCGGTGTTTGTTGCCAGTGCGACAAACTGGTTGTAACCACGTTTTTTCAAATGCACCAGCAACAACGATATAGCAGCCGGGGTGATACCGGAAATGCGCGAAGCCTGACCCAACGTCTCTGGACGCTGCTGATTAAGTTTTTGTTTGACTTCAATGGACAAGCCATTAACCTCCAGATAGTCGAACTGAGCCGGCATTATTAAATGTTCGAAATAGGCATGGCGCGTCACTTCTTTTGCTTGACGTTCGATATAGCCAGCATACTTAAGCTGAATTTCAACTTGCTCCTTGATTTCAGACTGGCCCTCCAACAGTGCCCCGGAGGCAGCTAGGGCCTGTCCTTCCAACCCGACCAGTGTCATCAACCTATCGTAGCCAATGTCTGGGCGTCGCAACAGATCAGCCAGCGAATATTCGCGTTCGATCACCTTGCCTATGACACGCACTGCTTCTTCATCGGCCAGCATGCGTGGGCTAATCCAGGTTGACTTAAGTCTTTGTAATTCCAACACGATTGCTTCGCGTTTTTGTTCGAACTGCAGCCATTGCCTATCGCTGACGCAACCCAGCGCGCGACCGATTTCCGTCAGGCGCATATCAGCGTTATCCTCGCGCAAACTCAGACGATATTCGGCACGACTGGTAAACATGCGGTATGGCTCTTGCACACCCTTGGTAACCAGGTCGTCCACCAAGACGCCCAAATAAGCTTGGTCGCGGCCCGGAGTCCAGGCTGCTTTTTCCTGCACCTGCAAAGCCGCATTCAAACCGGCTAACATCCCTTGCGCTGCGGCCTCTTCGTAACCGGTGGTGCCATTGATCTGACCGGCAAAAAATAAACCTTGAATCAACTTGGTTTCCAGTGAAGCCTTCAATCCACGCGGATCGAAATAATCGTATTCAATCGCATAGCCGGGGCGCAGGATGTGGGCATTTTCCATTCCGCGCATCGATTGCACCAGTGCTATCTGGACATCAAATGGCAGGCTGGTTGAAATCCCGTTTGGATAAAACTCATTGGTGGTTAAGCCTTCCGGCTCCAGAAAAATCTGGTGCGATGCCTTGTCGGCGAAGCGATGTATCTTATCTTCGATCGAGGGACAGTAGCGTGGCCCGACACCTTCAATAACACCGGTGTACATCGGGCTGCGATCGAGGCCGGCACGAACGATCTCATGCGTGCGTTCGTTGGTATGCGTAATCCAGCACGGCAATTGGGCCGGATGCATGGCAACTGCACCCATCACGGAAAAAACCGGAATCGGATTCAAATCGCCCGCCTGTTCCTGCATCATGGAAAAATCAATGCTGCGACCATCAATGCGCGGCGGCGTGCCGGTTTTCAGCCGCCCTTGTGGCAGCTTCAACTCTTTTAACCTGGCCGACAATGAGATTGCCGGAGGATCGCCGGCGCGCCCGGCCGCATAGTTATTCAGTCCAACGTGAATTTTCCCATCCAGGAAGGTACCCGCGGTCAGCACCACAGCACGGCTACGAAAACGGATGCCAATCTGCGTTACTGCGCCAACCACGCGATCACCCTCCACCATCAAGTCATCGACTGCCTGCTGGAATAGCCACAAATTGGGCTGATTCTCCAATCTGGAGCGTATTGCCTGCTTATACAAAATTCGGTCTGCTTGAGCTCGGGTGGCTCGTACTGCCGGGCCTTTGGATGAATTCAGGATGCGAAACTGGATACCAGCCTCATCGGTTGCAATCGCCATTGCGCCGCCCATCGCATCTATTTCGCGCACCAGATGACCCTTGCCAATACCGCCAATGGAAGGGTTACAAGACATCTGACCCAATGTTTCGATATTATGGGTAAGAAGTAATGTCTTTTGTCCCATGCGAGCGGACGCAAGCGCAGCCTCGGTGCCGGCATGACCGCCACCGACGACAATGACATCAAATTCTTTGGGAAAATACATAATGCGTTTCAAGGAGGCGTGAGCAGAAGCAGAATTATAAGGTTTTTTAGTGCCACTATTATTATCACATTTAAATTTTACGGGAAATTTGCATATCCTGTTTCACGTGAAACAATCAACATCTAATTTTGATATTGATTGACGCCAGTTCCCGAGTCTACAGAATCCAGCTCTCTAACAATGTTTCACGTGAAACGCAGCACTTACATAGGGTATCGCTAATTAAAGTAATAGCCTGAAAAATTCATAACTACAACTAAACCAACAATGGAGATCATATGATGTCTTTCGAATTTACTACCGTACCCCATATCATCAGTGAATCGGGCGCTGCCGCAAGGCTCGGCGCTGTAGTGATGGAATACTTCCCGCAAGTACGGCACGCCTTGATTGTGTCCGATGCAGGCTTTGCCCGTACTGGACTACTTGATGCTCCGGTAGCCAGCTTACGCGCCGCAAACATTTCAGTGCACCTTTACACCGACGTGCTAGCCGATCCACCGGAAGCGCTGATCTTGCAAGCGGTGGTGCAGGCCCAGCAACAGCCAGTAGACATCATCATTGGCTTGGGCGGCGGCAGTTCGATGGATGTCGCCAAACTAATAGCGGCGCTGTATTACGGCGAACAGGCGCTGTCAAGCATGTATGGAATTGGCAATATCAAAGGCAGACGTCTGCCTTTGATACAAATACCAACCACCGCCGGCACCGGCTCGGAAGTCACCCCTATATCGATTGTCACTACCGGCGCTACCACCAAGATGGGTGTGGTGTCACCCGTCCTGTATGCAGATTTAGCCGTACTGGACGCGACGCTAACAGTTGGGTTACCGGCCAACACAACCGCCGCTACTGGGATAGACGCAATGGTACATGCGATAGAGGCGTATACCAGTAGGCACAAAAAAAATCCATTGTCGGATATGCTGGCGCGCCAGGCGCTGGCATTATTATCGCGCAATATTATTACCGCTTGCACAAACGGTAATGATCTGGCAGTCAGGCAGAACATGTTGCTCGGTGCGATGCTGGCCGGGCAAGCGTTCGCCAATGCGCCGGTAGCAGCCGTACATGCATTAGCCTATCCGATTGGCGGCATCTTCCACGTGCCGCATGGACTATCCAACGCACTGGTTCTGCCGCATGTGTTGCGCTTCAATGTCGTAACAGCAGCGGCTGAATATGCGGAACTGGCTGACATCGTAACGCCGGAAATACAGGGCAGCCAAGAAGCACGCGCGCAAGGCTTGATTACTGCGATGCAACAGATTGCTTCTGCAACCGGTATCGAGTCCCGCTTGCAACAAGTCGGCATCAGTAAAAACGATCTTGATCGGTTGGCCGATGCCGCAATGCTGCAAACCCGTCTGCTATCGAACAACCCGCGCGAAGTTACGAGGCAGGACGCCTATGCAATTTATTCGGCCGCCTTATAAGAACTTGTAAGGCATAAAAAAAGGAGCGCAAGCCCCTTTTTGGTAGCGATGAGGTAAAAATATCAGGAGGCCGGAAAGCGTCCAAAACGGGCTAATATTTCACCCACAATACCGCGCCGAAATGCCAGCACGCAAATAATGAAAATCAGACCGGTAACTATTGTCACCGAATCGCCAAGCGTCTGAAACCATTCGATGCCAGTTACCGAAGACAGGAAATAACCCAGGCTACCGAGCTTATTTTCCAGCGCTATGATAATAATGGCCCCCACGATTGGTCCAACAATGGTACCCATCCCGCCCAACAGGGTCATCAAAATTACCAGCCCTGACATGGACCAATGGACATTGTTCAGGGTTTCAAAGCCCAGCACCATGGTTTTGGTGGCGCCGGCCAGACCGGCCAGTCCAGCCGACAATACAAACGCCAGCAGCTTGTAGCGATCCACATCGTAACCAAGCGAAATCGCCCGCGGCTCATTTTCCTTAATGGCCCGCAACACCTGACCGAAAGGAGAATGGATGATTCTGACGATTAACGCAAAGCCGCCAATGGAAATGGCCAGAACCACATAGTACAAAATCAGATCATTGCCAAGGCCCACCAAGCCTAGCAAAGAACCGCGCGGTACACCCTGCAAACCATCTTCGCCGCCAGTAAAAGGTGCTTGCAGATAGAAAAAATAAAACATCTGTGCCAGCGCCAGCGTAATCATCGTGAAATAAATACCCTGGCGCCGAATCGCCAGCGCACCCATCAACAAGCCAGTTGCCGCCGCTACCAGCACGCCAAATAGCAGCCCGAGTTCCATCGGCAATCCCCACACTTTTAGCGCATAACCGGCCGCATAACCAGCGCCACCGAAAAATGCCGCATGGCCAAAAGACAGCAGTCCTGTGTAGCCGATTAACAAATTAAAAGCGCAGGCAAATAGGGCAAAACACAATATCTTCATCAGAAAGATCGGATATAGCACCAGCGGTGCGGTACAAGCCAGCACCAGCACTATCCCATAACCAATTTTCTTGTTCATCATTTTTCTTTCCCAAACAGTCCGGCAGGACGAATCACCAGCACGATAGCCATGACTACAAACACCACAGTGGCAGACGCTTCTGGATAAAACACCCGCGTCATGCCTTCGATCACACCCAAGCCCAAGCCGGTCAGGATGGAGCCGAGGATGGAACCCATGCCGCCAATTACAACCACTGCAAATACGATGATGATCAGGTTGGAGCCCATCAACGGTGTCACCTGTATCACCGGTGCCGCCAACACTCCAGCAAAAGCTGCCAGAGCGACGCCAAAGCCGTACGTGAGTGTGACCATCAACGGCACATTAATACCGAAAGCCTCTACCAGCCTGGGGTTTTCAGTGCCAGCGCGCAAATAAGCACCAAGCTTGGTTTTTTCGATTACAAACCAGGTTGCAAAGCAGACGGCTAGTGAAGCCAGTACCACCCAGGCACGGTAATTTGGCATGTACATGAAGCCCAGATCAGTACCGCCAGCTAGCGCCTCCGGTACTGGATACGATTGACCGGAAACACCATAAAACGACCGAAAAATTCCTTCTGCCAACAGCGTGATACCAAACGTCAGCAACAGGCCGTACAGATGATCTAGCTGGTACAGCCAGCGCAACATTGTGCGCTCGATTACGATGCCGATTGCACCCACCAACAACGGCGAAAGCAACAACATGACCCAGTAATTCAAGCCGAAATACTGCATTCCCATCCAGGCGAAAAATGCGCCCATCATATACAGGGCGCCGTGGGCAAAGTTGATTACATTGAGCAAACCGAAAATGACTGCCAAACCAAGCGACAGCATCGCGTAAAACGAACCATTGACCAAGCCTAACAGCAGCTGGCTCAACATCGCCTGCATGGGAATGCCGAAAATATCCATGTCAATAGAAAATAAAAATCATCCCGAAGGATAGTGAAAGAAAAGCGGCGCACCAGACCACAATGCGCCGCAGGGATCACACAGTGTGATGCGTCATTTCCAGAGCGCACACTTCGATTCGGCCTTGGTGGTGAAAGCTTGTTCGCCAGGAATGGTTTGTGCGACCTTATAATAATCCCACGGGTATTTTGATTCAGCCTTGGTTTTAACTTGCATCAGGAACATGTCATGCACCATCGTTCCATCCGGGCGAATAACGCCGTTTTTGGCATACATGTCATTGACTTTGGTTTCTTTCATTTTGGCCATCACCTTGTCAGCATCATCCGTGCCGGCAGCTTTTACCGCATTCAGGTAGTGCAGCGCCACCGAGTAATCAGCCGCTTGCAGGCTGGATGGCATTTTCTTCATTTTTTCGAAATAGCGCTTGGCCCATTTGCGCGATTCAGGGCTTTGATCCCAGTACCAGCTATCGGTCAAATACATACCTTGCGTCAGATTCAGACCCAGTGAGTGGACATCGTTGATGAACATCAACAATCCAGCCAGCTTCATGGTTTTATTGATGCCAAATTCGTTAGCGGCCTTGATCGCATTAATGGTATCGCCGCCGGCGTTTGCTAAACCGAGAATCTGTGCCTTGGAGGCTTGCGCCTGCAGCAAGAACGATGAAAAATCGGAGGCTGACAGTGGATGCCTGACCGCGCCCAGTACCGTCCCGCCGGATGCCTTGACGACATTGGCAGTGTCGCTTTCCAGAGAATGACCGAACGCATAATCGGCGGTCAGGAAGAACCAGGACTTGCCACCTTGTTTGACAACCGCTGAACCAGTACCCTTGGCCAGCGCCACCGTGTCGTAAGCGTAATGTACCGTGTACGGCGAACATTCTTCATTGGTCAAACGCGCACTGCCTGCGCCAATCGCCAGGAATGGCTTTTTCTTTTCCTGTGCGATCTTCGCCATAGCCAGGCTAGTGCCTGAATTGGTGCCGCCAATCAGCGCGTCGACGCCTTGTCGGTCGAACCATTCGCGCGCTTTGCTGGCGGCAATATCTGCCTTGTTTTGGTGATCTGCAGTCACTAATTCGATTTTTTTTCCGAGCACGGTGCCACCGAAGTCGGCAATCGCCATCTTGATTGCTTCCACGCCGCCGTTACCGTCGATGTCGGAATACAAGCCGGACATGTCGGTAATAAAACCGATCTTAACAGTGTCGCCCGACGCCTGAGCGCTGGCGCCGCCAGTAAAACCAACTGCCATGACTGCTGAAACTGCCAGTGCTAACGTTTTAATTCTCATGTCTTCTCCAATGATTAAAAACAATGAATCTTCAAGCCAACCTACCAACCTACACTCCCAGCAACGCGTTCAATACCGGCATCTTCGCGCTTAATTCGCTAGCGGCAAAAGCCTCGACAATCTGGCCATGCTCGACTACATAAAACCGATCGGCCAGCGGCGCGGCAAATCGGAAGTTCTGCTCCACCATCACAATCGTATAGCCTTTCGATTTCAGCATCTTGATCATCCGTGCCAAAGCCTGCACAATAACCGGCGCCAATCCTTCAGAAATTTCGTCGAGCAACAGCAGGCGCGCGCCGGTGCGCAAAATTCTTGCGACCGCCAGCATTTGCTGCTCGCCGCCCGATAGCCGCGTTCCCTGGCTGAACTTGCGTTCTTCCAGATTTGGGAACATTGCATAAATTTCATCCAACGACATGCCTAGTTCGGTTTTTGAGAGCAGCGGCGGCAATAGCAGGTTTTCCTCGGCCGACAGCGAAGAAAAAATCCCGCGCTCTTCCGGGCAATAACCGATGCCGCAATGCGCGATGCGATGGGTCGGCATCCCGATAGTTTCAACTCCGCCAACCTTGATCGAGCCTTTTCGGGCGCCGGTTAAACCCATGATCGCACGCAGGATGGTGGTGCGACCGGCACCGTTGCGTCCCAACAGCGTGACCACTTCACCCTCGTGAACAGATAAATTGACGTCGTGCAGGATGTGCGATTCACCATACCACGCATGCAATCCTGCGATTTCCAGTACGCTCCGACTCATCAGTGCGCCCCCGCCAGCTCTTCACTGGCTGAACCCATATAAGCCTCCATCACTTCAGGATTATTCGATACCTCGGCATACGTGCCTTCGGCCAGAATCGCGCCGCGCTGCAGCACCGAAATCCGGTCGCAAATACCGGATACCACATTCATGTTGTGCTCAACCATCAGGATGGTACGGCCGCTGGAAACTTTCTTGATCAGATCAGTGACACGGCTGACATCTTCGTGCCCCATGCCCTGGGTCGGTTCATCGAGCAGCATCAGTTCCGGTTCCATCGCCAGCGTAGTAGCTATTTCAAGCGCCCGCTTGCGACCGTAAGGTAAATCAACCGTCACGGTAGCAGCGAACTCGCTCAGATCAACCTGTGCCAGCAATGCCATCGCCCGATCATTGAGTTGGGCCAGACTGACTTCGCTTTTCCAGAAATAATAGGATGTACCAAGCGCGCGTTGCAAACCGATGCGTACGTTTTCCAACACCGTCAGGTGAGGAAATACCGCGGATATCTGGAACGACCGAATGATGCCTTGGCGCGCGACTTGGGCCGGCTTGGCGGCCGTAATATCGCGACCGTTGAATAAAATATGTCCAGTGGTCGGAATCAGGAATTTAGTCAGTAGATTGAAACAGGTGGTCTTGCCGGCGCCGTTCGGACCGATCAGCGCATGGATGTGGCCGCGCTGTACCTGTAAATTCACATTATCGACGGCAGTAAAACCCTTGAATTGCTTGGTCAGATTTCTTGTTTCCAAGATAACGTCACCCATTTTTTCTCCTCGCTCCAGGGGTAATCCCAGTTTTATTTATGTATTCTTTTTTGAATATACAACATTATGTGGTGCCTGGTAATACCGTATAAACACGTATGAAGATTAGTCAGGGTTGTGGCTGGCACGTATCCATGCTGCCGCTTTTTCGGCAATCATGATGGTGGGAGAATTGGTGTTGCCGGACGTAATGGTCGGCATTACCGAGGCATCCACTACCCGCAATCCAGCGATGCCCCTAAGCCGCAACCGACTGTCAACCACCGCCAGCGGATCGTCGCTGCGACCCATCTTGCAAGTGCCGACCGGGTGAAAAATGGTAGTGCCGATATCGCCGGCGACGCGCGCCAATTCTTCTTCGCTGCGATACTGCGCGCCGGGTTTCAATTCTTCCGGTGCGTATTTTTGCAGTGCTGGAGCAGCGACGATATTACGCGTCAATGACAGCGAACTTGCGGCTATCTTGCGGTCTTCAGGCGTATTCAAATAATTTGGGGAAATTTTGGGAGCAATCGAAGCCATGCCGGACGCAATGCGTACATGACCGCGCGAAGTTGGGCGCAGATTGCACACACTAGCGGTAAAGGCTGGAAACGGATGCAAGGGTTCGCCGAATTTTTCCAGCGATAGCGGCTGCACATGATATTCCAGATTGGCGCTGGACTGCGATGGATCGGACTTGGTGAACGCGCCCAATTGCGACGGCGCCATCGACATCGGGCCGCTTTGAAGCAGCGCATATTCGAGGCCAATCTTCATTTTGCCAAACCAGTTGCCGGCCATCATGTTGAGTGTTTTCGCACCTTGTATCTTGAAGGCGGTACGAATTTGCAAATGGTCTTGCAAGTTTTCACCGACCCCCGGCAAGTCCAGCACCAACGGCACATCATGCTGTTGCAGCAAGGCCGCAGGGCCAATACCGGATAACTGCAGGATTTGCGGACTGCCAATAGCGCCAGCGGCCAGGATCGTTTCGCAACGGGATTCGGCAAACCATTCACGGCCGCCGCCGACAAACTCCACCCCGTTGCACGCCAATCCTTGCGGCCCGTCATGCGTACGCAGGCGACGCACCTGGCAACCAGTCATGATCTCCAGATTGGGACGACCGGCAGCCGGTTTCAGGAAGGCTTTCGCGGTATTCCAACGCACACCGCGCCTCTGGTTTACATCGAAATAGCCACAGCCTGTGTTGTCGCCTGTGTTGAAGTCATCGGTATTGGGAATGCCGCACTGCGACGCCGCAGCCCGAAATGCATCCAAAATTTCCCACGACAGACGTTGCCGCTCGACCCGCCATTCGCCGCCAGCGCCGTGCGACAGTCCGGCACCCTTGTAATGGTCTTCGCTCTTCTTGAAAAACGGCAATACATTATCCCAGCGCCAGCTTTCGTCTCCGGTTAAGTCCGCCCATCGGTTGTAGTCGTGCGCCTGACCGCGCATGTAAATCATGCCGTTGATCGAAGAACAACCGCCCAGCACCTTGCCGCGTGGATAAATCAGACTGCGCCCGTTCAAGCCGGCATCCGGTTCGGTGCGATACATCCAGTCGGTGCGCGGATTATTGATGCAATACAGGTAGCCGACCGGAATATGAATCCACAGATAATCATCCTTGCCGCCAGCCTCGATCAGCAGCACCGAAGTCTGGCTGTCGGCACTCAGCCGGTTGGCCAGAACGCAACCGGCCGAGCCGGCACCGATGATGATGTAATCGTATTTACCTGCTGACTCCATGCCATACCCCAACTTATAGTTTCACTAAATACTATATGCGGTATTTTTTAATAGTGCATATAAATAATGCGGAGAAATGCCGCTTTTACGGCATACCCCTGCATCAATTATTATTTTGAAAAAATACCAGCGCCACCATCGACTATTGCGCAACCGGCATGCTGAACTCGGCGCCTTTGGCGATGCTATTCGGCCAGCGCTGCATGATCGATTTATAGCGAGTATAAAAACGAATACCTTCTTCGCCATACGCATGCACATCGCCAAACAGCGAGCGTTTCCAGCCGCCGAATGAATGCCATGCCATCGGCACCGGAATCGGTACGTTGATGCCAATCATACCCACTTGGACCCGGCGCGAAAATTCACGCGCAGTGTTGCCGTCGGCGGTAAATAGCGACACACCGTTACCGAACTCATGGTTATTGATCAAGTCCAGCGCCGCTGCCAGGTCCGGCACCCGAACCACACACAGCACTGGCCCGAAAATTTCTTCCTGATGAATTTTCATCGAGGGCGTCACATGGTCGAATAGCGTGCCGCCCAGAAAAAACCCGTTCTCGTGGCCAGCTACCGTCACACCACGGCCATCGACCACCAGCGTGGCGCCTGCCGCAATCCCACCCTCGATATAACTTTCGATTTTTTCCTTGTGCATGGCGCTGACCACCGGGCCCATTTCAGCATCGGCCTCCATGCCGTTCTTGATAATCAGCGTCTGCACCCGCGGCACCAGCGCTTCCACCAGTTTGTCGCCGGTGTCGCCGACTGCCACCGCCACCGAAATCGCCATGCAGCGCTCGCCGGCCGAGCCGTAAGCAGCACCCATCAAAGCATCGACCACCTGATCCAGGTTAGCGTCCGGCATCACTACCAAGTGATTTTTGGCGCCGCCCAGCGCCTGCACCCGCTTGCCCAGCCGCGTGCCTTCGCTATAAATATATTCAGCAATCGGAGTCGAACCGACGAAAGAAATCGCACTCACATCTGGATGTTGCAGCAGACCGTCAACTGCCACCTTATCACCCTGCAGCACGCTGAAAATGCCGCTCGGTAAGCCAGCCTGATGGAACAAGTCAGCGATCAACAGCGAACAGGATGGGTCGCGCTCAGACGGTTTCAGGATGAAAGCGTTACCGGTCGCAATCGCCAGTGGCGCCATCCACATCGGCACCATAAACGGGAAGTTAAACGGTGTAATGCCGGCAGTCACACCTAACGGCTGGCGTAGGTTCCAGTTATCAATGCCGCCGCCAATATTGTCGGAAAATTGGGTCTTCAGCAGTTGCGGCATACCGCAGGCGAATTCCACCACTTCCAGTCCGCGGGTAACTTCACCCCAGGCATCCGAAAAAACTTTTCCATGTTCGCGCGTGATCGCCTCGGCCAGAAGCGCGTGGTTACTCTCGATCAAATCCTTGAATTTAAACAAAACCCGGGCCCGTTTCAACGGCGCCATTTCAGCCCAGGCCGGCGCTGCAGCCTTGGCCGCTGCCACCACCGCATTCACATCGTCCAGATCGGCTAGCACGACAGTGCCACTGACCGCACCAGTAGCCGGATTGAATACCGACTGTGAACGGTTGCTATTGGAAGGGAGAACTGCACCGTTGCAATAATGCTGAATGCGGGGAATAGACGATTCGCTCATAAGGATTCCTTTTGTTAGTTTGGACATTTTGCTACATTAAGCGTAATTACTATCAAATTCCAATCAAAAATACCGAAGACAACATAAGCGTTACTTATAATGTTGTACCGTATCTATTTTGTGGAGTGCCACCATGGACCAGCCGCAATTGCGCGCTTTCATCGCCGTCGCACGGGAAGGCAATTTGACCCGCGCCGCCGAACAATTACATGTATCGCAGCCTGCAGTTAGTCTACAAATCAAGTCGCTACAAGCCACGCTGAATCTACAATTGTTTTCGCGCACACCCGGCGGCCTGATTCTGACCGAAGACGGCGCCAAGTTACTGCCTTATGCGCAACGCGTAATCGCCAGTATCTCGGAATTGCGTCAGGCTTCGCGTTCACTGCACACCACGCTGTCCGGCACGCTGGCCATCGGCACCATCCTCGACCCCGAATTTTTACGACTCGGCCCTTTTCTACTGCGCCTGGTCGAAACCTATCCAAAACTATCAACCCAGTTGCAACACAATATGTCGGGCTCGGTACTGCAACAAATTAGGGCCGGCACACTCGACGTTGGTTTCTATCTAGGTACACCCGGCAAAGAATTCCAGGCGCTAACCCTGACCCACTTCAGTTATAAGGTGGTGGCCCCAGCCGGTTGGAAAGCTCGGGTCAGCGGCAAGGATTGGCCGGCGCTGGCAGCGCTGCCGTGGATCTGGACCCCGCCGGAATCGGCGCACAACCGCTTACTGAGCAAAATATTTACTGAACACAATGTGGTGCCGAACAAGGTCGCGCTAGTCGACCAAGAATCTTCAATGCTGGATTTGGTGAAATCCGGCGTCGGCCTGTCCCTGGTACGCGAATCGATTGCACTGCACGAAGCCCACACGCACGGCATCGTAATTGCCGACGCAGTCACGCTAGAGTCCGAATTATCGTTCATCGCGAGTACCAAACGCCGGCAAGAACCCATCATCGCAGCCGTCTTCGCGCTTTTGCAGGAACTCTGGAATAATTAAATATAAAGCCAGTATGGCAAAATTTACATAATCTTCCGCATATAAATACAGAAATTTTAAAAATACTCTATATGGGTATATTTAAAAATAAATTTTTACAACTGTGGATAAGTTTGTGGGTATCCGGTTTATACATTGTGCGTAAACTTCTTTGGCGCACTCGACATTTTTCTTATCCAGAATCCATCCTGCTCAGATACCGCTTTTATGCAGACTTTGTGAAATCACTAATTACTTGAAATCATTCAATTTTATGCACTTATCCACAGACAGGCATGACTGTTAACTATTACTACTATTCATATATATAACTTTTTATAAACAACAAAAAAATCAAAATCAGTTTTTTTAAAAGGAAACTGCCATCCCAAACAAACCCGGTTTGTATATGTTTTTTAGCAACTAAGACTAAAACAAGAATAAAGCTGACCCAGCAATGCGTCCGCTCTTATTTTTTTCTGCAATGGTTCTAATTTTTTAAAAGTAAATTTCCTTGCAGTTTTAGTTCTCCAGTGAACAACAGCCATAAGCGCGTGGGTGCCTGCTCAAAGCGTTGGATCAACCCAGGAAGGCACTGGCAGATTATTGTGAACCCACGGTGCCAAACATATTTTTAAGCTTGTCAGCCAGCCTAAAAGTACTTTTGTAACAAAAATGAGAATCCAAAATAGGGATAAGTCAGCAAATAATTTGCAGAAGATGGATATTTTTGACCTATTACCTGTGGATAACCTTAGGGATATCTGCAGGTAACTTTGTGTACAAGTACCGAATAGCTACTCAGTTAAAATCTTTTCCAGAATCTATCCTGCATGCATACCGTGTTTATGCAAACTTTATGAAATCGCCAACTGCTTGAAATAAAAAGGTTCTACACACTTATCCACAGGATAGTGCGACTGTTAACTATTACTACTATCTATATATATAAACAAAGTATTAAAAACCGGTAAAGATCCGGCAACCAGATAAAAAATGACAGACAAAAAAATCCGCTTGGGACTTATTAGCGCTTTGCACCAAGAACAAACCGGCGTAATCGAGCAGATGCACGGAAAACACTGCATCCGGCGTGGCATGCGTGACTACACTTCCGGCTCTTTATGGGGTATCGATTGCGTTTGCGTTTTGTCCAGAATTGGAAAAGTTGCAGCAGCGACAACCGCGGCTACCCTGATTGAACGTTTTAACGTGACCCACATCGTGTTTACTGGCGTTGCCGGCAGTGCTGCGCAGGACGTATATGTGGGCGATATTGTGCTGGCTGAAAATTTGGTCCAGCACGACATGGATGCGACGCCGCTGGCGCCACGTTTCGAAGTTCCGCTAACCGGCATTAGCGCCTTTGCTTCCGACCTGGATTTAAGCATTTTGGTCGGGCAAGCCGCCGCCGATTTTCTGGGCTTGGACTGGATTAGCGTGATTGAAACTCAGGATAAGGAGGCGTTCAAGTTAAAAACGCCGCGCCTGCATCGCGGTCTGATTGCCAGTGGTGATGAATTCATCACCAGCAGAGCTAAAATTACCGCCTTAAAACTGGCACTGCCGGAGGTTCTGGCGGTTGAAATGGAAGGTGCGGCAGTAGCGCAAGTCTGCTTTGAATTCGGTATTCCGTTTGCCGTGATCCGCACCATTTCAGACAAAGCAAATGAAAACGCCTGCATTGATTTCAACAGTTTTCTGGAACGAGTAGCGCAACATTACGCATTCAATATTGTAAAAAGAATGTGTACTGGATTACATGCGAATAAAGCTTTTAAATACGTTAAATATGATTAAAATCTTTTAATTTCTTTAATTATGAATTTACATATTGTGTATGAAAGCATGAAAAATCGGTATTTTTAATCTTTTTCGTACACTATTTTAAATGTAAAAATCCCATATTAAGGGCAAAAAAAAGCCCCCGAATAATATGTAATTCGTGGGGCTATTACTAAAAAATGTCGAAATTAATCCAATAAATCAATCTTCCAACGTCATCAGGCTGGCGTTGCCGCCGGCGGCCGTGGTGTTGATGCAGAGTGCGCGTTCAGCCACTAGCCGCCATAGGGCAATGGCGTCGGTCTCCGTGGTTTCGACGGTGGCAATCAATGCACCTTCGCGGCTAGCCAGCAGCGGCAATAGCTGCGCCATTTCCGCACCATCCACCAACGCAATCGCGAAGCCGGCGCTTTGGGCTGGGTTGTCGATCACGTGAATATGCGCGCGCACTTGCGATGGCAAGCCGGATGGAATCAGACTGGCGGATTGTGCTGCGACCAACACCGTATTGCCGGTAGCCAACGCAGCAGCGATCTGATTGAGCAAGGCGGCACAACTGGAGGCGGCGCACAGTACGCCACCGCGCGGTGCAAAACTGAGGGTATTGCGCTCGCCGGTCGGGCCCGGCAAGACCAGTGTGGTGCCCAAAGGCGTAGTGTGGGCGTATTGCTCGCCCAATGCGGCGATGCGTTCGTGGCCGTGGGTTTTGGCCCAAATCAGCAGGTTGCTGAAAGCCTCGGTAGTCACCAGCGCAGCTGGTTCATGGATGGTGTGCGAATTTAGCGTGCCACTTAGCGCGCCATCCGGGTTGCGCTGCAGGCGCTTCAGGTACAACGGGCCGCCGGCCTTAGGGCCGGTGCCGGATTTGCCTTCGCCGCCGAACGGCTGGACACCGACCACCGCGCCGACGATATTGCGATTGACGTAAATATTGCCGACATGGGCGCGGCTGGCGATGAAATCAATGGTTTCGTCGATGCGTGAATGCACACCCAAGGTCAAGCCATAACCGGTGGCGTTGATGGCATCGATCAATTGCGGTAATGCGTTGCGCTGGTAACGCAATACGTGCAATACCGGCCCGAACACTTCATTTTGCAATTCGGACAGAGCAGCAATTTCGATGACGGTCGGTGCCACGAAGGTACCGTGCCGGCATTCTGCAGGCAATGGCAATTGATAAAAATCTTTCGCGCTAATTTTCATTTTAGCGATATGCGCCAACAGGTTTTGCTGCGCTTCAGGGTCGATCACAGGGCCGATATCGGTTGCCAGGCGATCTGGGTTGCCGATGCGCAACTCTTGCATCGCGCCTTTCAGCATCGCGATGGTCTGGTCGGCGATGTCGGCCTGCAGGCACAGCACACGCAGCGCCGAACAACGCTGGCCGGCGCTGTCGAAAGCGGACGCGATTGCATCTTGCACCACTTGTTCCGGTAGCGATGAAGAATCGACGATCAACGCATTCTGGCCGCCGGTTTCCGCGATCAATGGAATCTCGCAGGATTCGGTAACAGAGCGTTGCGCCAGCGTGCGGTTGATCAGGTGTGCTACATCAGTGGAGCCGGTAAAAATCACGCCGCGGGTGCGGGCATCGGCGGTCAGCGTGGCGCCGACGGTTTCACCACGGCCTGGCAGAAATTGCAATGCTCCACGTGGAACACCTGCTTCATGTAGTAATTGGACTGCGCGGTACGCGATCAATGGAGTCTGTTCCGCCGCCTTCGCCAGCACCACATTACCGGCCGCAAGTGCGGCGCTGATTTGACCGATAAAAATTGCCAATGGAAAATTCCAAGGGCTGATGCAAACTACCGGCCCGAGCGCCAAACTGTTAACGCTGGCAGAAATCTGGGTGCCGTAATAACGCAGGAAATCAACCGCTTCGCGCACTTCGGCAATCGCGTTCGGTAACGATTTTCCAGCTTCGCGGATTGCTAGCGCCATTAGTTCAAGGTGATGGGTTTCCAGTAAATCGGCAGCCCGCCACAACACCGTGGCGCGCTCGGAAGGTGGCACGGTTTGCCAGTCCAGCGCAAACGCGCTAGCTGCTGCCAATGCGGTTTCGACGTCAATTGGATTAGCTTCTATAACACTGCCGACGTGGTCGCGATGATCGGCCGGATTCAGGATCGCTAGCGTTTGCGTGGCCGCTACCGCGCCTGCCAGCAGCGGCGTTGCCTGCCATTGACGACGGCCAAACTGGCTTAGTGCAGCGCTAACTTGGCGCAGTACGTTTTCATCGCTGAAATCGACGCCTGTGGAATTTTTCCGCGTAGAGCCAAAAAGCTCCAGTGGCAATCCGATCTTCGGATGGGCGGTGCCAGCCAACTGTTTTGACAGCGCTAGCGGGTCGCTAATGAGCGAATCGATCGATACTTTTTCGTCCACAATTTGATTGACGAATGATGAATTTGCACCGTTTTCCAGTAGGCGGCGCACCAGATACGCTAGCAAGGTTTCGTGCGAGCCGACCGGCGCGTAAATGCGGCACGGCTGGTTCAGATACTCTTTGCCGACCACTTGGTCGTACAGCGTTTCGCCCATGCCATGCAGGCACTGGAATTCGTAATCGGTAATGTTTTGTTGCTGGGCCCAGGTGTAAATGGTCGACAAAGAAAGTGCATTATGGGTCGCGAACTGCGGATACACCACATCGCTCGCTGCCAGCAAGCGCTGCGCGCATGCCAGGTAAGAAACGTCTGTATATACCTTGCGGGTATATACCGGGTAGCCATCCATGCCATCGACTTGCGCGCGCTTGATTTCAGCGTCCCAGTAAGCTCCTTTGACCAGCCGCACCATAAATTTGCGGCCGCTGCGGCGTGCCAGATCGACTAAATAATCGATCACGAACGGGCAACGCTTTTGATATGCCTGCACTACGTAGCCGAGGCCGTCGAAATCGGCCAAGGCAGGATCAAAAGCGAGTGCTTCCATCAGGTCGAGCGAGAGTTCCAGCCGATCGGTTTCTTCGGCGTCGATATTCAGGCCGATATCGTATTTTTTTGCCAGCAGCAGCAAGCTTTTCAAGCGCGGCAACAGTTCGTTCATGGTGCGTTCACGCTGCGAGCGCGAGTAACGCGGATGTAGCGCCGACAGTTTGACCGAGATGCCGGGGCCGTCCTTGATCCCGAGACCGTTTGAAGCGCGTCCGATGGCGTGGATTGCGGTTTCGTAGGAGACGTAATAATCGGCTGCGTCTTTTTCCGTAAGCGCCGCTTCGCCCAGCATGTCGTAGGAATAACGGTAGCCGCGTTTTACATTGTCACGGCCGTTTTTTAACGCTTCTTCAATGGTCTGGCCGGTGACGAACTGGTTGCCCAGCATGCGCATCGCCAGATCGACGCCCTTGCGAATCAGCGGTTCGCCGCCTTTAGCGATCAGTTTAGTCAAGGCGGAACCCAAGCCCTGTTCGCTACTGGTGCCGACCAGTTTTCCGGTCACCAGTAAGCCCCAAGTGGCGGCATTGACGAACAGCGATGGTGATTCGCCCAAGTGGCGGCGCCAGTCACCCTTGCTAATTTTGTCGGCGATCAAACGGTCGGCGGTCTGGCTATCGGGAATGCGCAACAGTGCCTCAGCCAGGCACATCAGTGCCACGCCCTCTTCCGAAGACAACGAAAATTCATGCATCAGCGCATCCACGCCGGAAGCGCGGGTGCGTTTTTCGCGCACCGATTGCACTAATTTTCGCGCTAGCGTTTGCACCTTCGACTGTGTTTCATCGTTGATGTGTACTTGCGACAACAGCCATTGCACGGCGGCGCTTTCATCTTGACGGTAAGCGACTGTAATCGCGGCGCGCAGCGGACTAGGGTCGCGCAGAATTTCATCCTGCAATGCGGCAAATGGCAGATTGTTGGCAGGAGCAACGCTAGCGGAATTGGTGGAATTGGTCATGTTCTGGCGCAATCGAATAGGAAAAAATGGAAGCCGTTGGCCGCAGGTATCGGCTACGGAAGATAATTTGATTGTAGTGGGGATCGAAGTGCATTTATTCTGGTAATTCTTGTCTCTATCAAAATTTTCTATTTGATGGGAAAATTACGCCAAATAAAATTTATCAGCGGTTGATTGAGAACCTGCCAGTGAGAACGTGCTCGATATAGTGTGCCTATCTATTCCGCACCCCAATTTCCAACATATTCCTTATGCCTCTCTTATGCTCGACAAGATCAGTAAAAAAATTCTATCGGAATTGCAAAATGATGGCCGTATCAGTAATGTTGATCTGGCATCAAAGATCAACTTGTCGCCGGCCGCCTGTCTGGAGCGTGTGCGCAAGCTGCAGGAAACCGGTTATATCCTCGGTTATACCGCGCAACTCAATCCTGAATTGCTCGACGTGGCGCTGCTGGTATTTATTGAAGTAGTGCTGGACCGCACCACGCCGGACGTGTTTGACGCCTTCAAGCGCGGAGTGCAGGTGATACCGGAAGTACAGGAATGCCACATGGTCGCCGGCGGTTTCGATTATCTGGTCAAGGTGCGGGTCAAGGATATGAATGCTTACCGCGACTTTCTCGGAAAATCATTATTGCAGCTCAAGGGCGTGCGGGAAACCCATACCTATGCGGTCATTGAAGAAGTTAAAAACTCCACTAAATTGCCTATAAAATAAGCGGAGTATTTTTAAAGTTGCACTAAAATAATGCGGAAATAGGTGTTTTTTAAAGCATACTCAACGCGAGTATTAATCTAGATCCGGCGCGTGGCCGGCACCTCCGCCACTATTTCAGATTGCCGGAATTGAATTCATGCCGACTCATGGTGGTCAAGTGTTCACGCAGCCATTTATGCGCCAGATTGCGCGCATCGCGTTCATGCCACAGCATGTCGACGTGGACGGCCGGGGTTTCGATCGGCAAATCCTTATGGATTAGTTCGTTGCCCATGCCGGTCGATACCACCAGGTGGCGCGGCAGCACCGTGATCAGGTCGGAGTTGGCAACGATCCGGCCGGCTGTGAAAAACTGGTTTACCGTCAGCAAAATATGCCGCTTGCGTCCAATTTTGGTCAGCTCTTCATCAATCAAGCCGTGGGCGCGGCCGGAAAAACTCACTAGCAAGTGGTTGGCTGCACAGTAGGCATCCAGCGTCAGGTCGGATTTTGCCAACGGATGGTCGCGCCGCATCACGCAAACGTAGGAGCCGGAATGCAAACGCTGGTGCAAAATCGGCGAGTCGCTACCTTGCCCGCCTTCCAATTGCGCCACCACACCCGGGAAAAATCCGACTGCCAGATCAATATCGCCGCGCAGCAGCATCGGGCGCGGCTCGCGCGTCGTCAGGGGCACCATGCGGGCGCTCAAGCCGGGCGCTTCACGTTCGAACGAGCGCACCAGAGACGGCAGCCAGAGTGCCGCCGTCGCATCAGCCATCGCCATGTGGAAAGTCTGGCGCGCGGTCTTGACGTCGAATGCTTCTGGAATCAGCGCTGCTTCCAGGTCAGATAAGGCGCGCCGCACCGCTGGCCACAGCGCTTCGGCACGCGGCGTCGGCTTGACGCCATACGCGGTGCGAATCAGTAAATCATCGCCGACGGTTTCGCGCAGGCGCTTGAGGGCATTCGACACCGCCGGCTGCGTGACCGATAGCCGGTTGGCGGCGCGGGTCAGGTTCTGCTCCGTCATCACCACATCGAAGACGCGCAACAAGTTCAGATCCAGAGAGAGAAAGCGCATGTTTTTTTTAAATCTACCGTAAGTAAAATCAGCGCCGGATAAAAATCCGGCGTCCTGCAAGCAGGCACTAACTGTACGCAATGCAGCCTTTTAATTGAGGCAATATTGCGCCTGATTATTAAATTGTTATTAAATTAATACATAAAATAATTATAAGTTATTCTTTAAAAGTATAACTGATATGGAAATTTGAAATTTGATTTATATATTGCAGCGCAATATAGTCCACATCAATAGAATAATTTCTTACATTTGATTTGGAGCAATTCATGTCCACCATTTTCGTACTAAAAATCGTAGCCATCATCGCACTGTTAGCTATTCTGGCCGTAATATTCAAGCCTTTGCTGAAGGGTACCTACCGCGCGCTAAAAATGGCGGTCAAGCCTAACTTGAGCAAAGAGCAACGTCTTGCACGCGCTCATTATCGCAATGCAATGATTTTTCATTCGATGACCAGTTCAAGCGATGCGCTGCAGCCAAACCTGGTGGCTGAATTACGCGCTTTTTCATGCCGTAGTTAATTTCATTAAAAAACAATTAGCAGTTTCGTAATCAAGAATGACCATCATGCCTAACAACACCAGAGCTTACAACAACCCTATGGCACCTGCGGCTGCGTACTACCTGAACTGTACGCCGGTTGCGACCTTCACCCGCACATCAACTGCGCGCGAAGCCCTGCGGCGTTCGAACAGCTTGGCGTCCATGTTGCCATCGTTGTTGATGACGGGTCTGCTTACTCTCGTGATGTCAGCGGTTCTGCGCTTGGTGTGGGTGGGATTTTCACCTGATTTTACTGCTGCCTGGATGGAAGCCTGGTTGACTTCCTGGCCGATAGTATTTCCGTTTGCCTATTTGCTGAGTGCGCCGGTTTCCCGTTTGGCAGCAATGATTGCAGCTCCTGCGCTCACTCTTGATGCCGGCCGCGATGCCAGTTTATCGCTGGCGCACATTGCCGATGCTTCCGCGAACGCGACTGCGATAAACGGCCTTTTCGTGCAGCGCCAAGGGCACACAGGCGTTTAGCCCGCAAACCCTATATTGGATGTCTCCTCTTTCCTGTTCGGGAAAGATTTAAACCCCATCTGGCAATGTCAGATGGGGTTTTTTTTATTTGTTGCAGCGCAAAAAACAGTCGAATTATTCATTTCTTGTATTGCTGCTGCATTGCATCTGAATAAAATCAGCTTGACAAGGCATTTTCCAATGCCTGCCTATTTGCTTCCAGTTCTTGCGGCAAATGATATTGCAGTTTTTCGAATAGTTCCGTGTGCAGCTTGAGTTCTTCACGCCACGCATTCTTGTCGATTGCAGTAATGATGTCGAACTGGGCTTGCGTGAAGTCGAGTCCATCCCATTTCAGATCGGTAAAACGCGGGCTGATGCCGAACAGGTGATCAATGCCGCCGGTGGCGCCTTCCGTGTCCTCGATGCGCTCCAGTATCCATTTCAGCACGCGCATGTTGTCGCCGAATCCGGGCCAGACAAATTTGCCGTCGGCATCGGTGCGGAACCAGTTGACGCAGTAAATTTTCGGTAACTGAAGCGGTGACGCAGCGGTAATCATTTTGCCGATATTCAGCCAGTGCTGGAAATAATCGCTCATGTTGTAACCGGTAAACGGCAACATCGCAAACGGGTCGCGCCGTACCACGCCCATTTGCCCGGCAGCGGCAGCGGTGGTTTCGGAACCCATGGTGGCCGCCATGTATACGCCCTCCAACCAGTTGCGTGCCTCGGTCACCAGCGGCACCGTGGTGGAGCGGCGGCCGCCAAAGATGAAGGCGGAAATCGGCACCCCGGCCGGGTCGTCCCAAGCTGGATCGATGACCGGATTTTGTATTGCTGCGACAGTGAAACGCGCATTCGGATGGGCAGCTTTGGCACCGGTTTCAAGAGCTATTGCCGGGGTCCAGTCGCGGCCCTGCCAGTCGATCAGATGCGCCGGTGCTTCTTTGCTCAAACCTTCCCACCAGACGTCGCCATCGTCGGTCAAGGCGACATTGGTAAAAATGGTGTTTTCGCGCATCGATGCCATGCAGTTGTAATTGGTCTTTTCGTTGGTGCCGGGGGCCACGCCGAAATAACCTGCTTCCGGGTTGATCGCGTACAGGCGGACATCGCCGGTTTTTTCGTCAACCTGCGGTTTGATCCAGGCGATATCGTCGCCGACGGTGGTGACTTTCCAGCCCTCGAAACTGGCTGGTGGGATCAGCATCGCGAAGTTGGTCTTGCCGCAGGCGGATGGAAACGCAGCCGCCACGTAATGTTTTTTGCCCTCAGGCGACTCGACGCCCAGGATCAGCATATGTTCGGCCAGCCAGTCCTGATCGCGTCCCATGGTGGAAGCGATGCGCAGCGCAAAGCATTTCTTGCCGAGTAGCGCATTGCCGCCATAACCGGAACCGTACGACCAGATTTCGCGGCTTTGCGGAAAGTGAACGATGTATTTGGTCTTGTTGCAGGGCCACGCGGCACCCTGCTGGCCGGCTGCCAGCGGCGCACCGACGCTATGCACGCAAGGCACGAACTCGCCATCAGTGCCGAGCACGTCATACACCGCGCGTCCCATCCGGGTCATGATGCGCATGTTGGCCACCACATAGGGCGAATCGGACAATTCGACCCCGATATGGGCGATCGGTGAGCCCAGCGGCCCCATTGAGAACGGCACCACATACAAGGTACGGCCCTGCATGCAACCGGCAAACAGGTTCGATAGCGTAGCGCGCATCTCGCCAGGCTCCATCCAATTATTGGTAGGGCCGGCATCTTCCTTGCTGGCCGAACAAATAAAGGTGCGGTCTTCTACCCGCGCCACATCGGAAGGGTCGGAGCATGCCAGAAAGCTGTTCGGGCGCTTGCTTGGATTCAGTTTTTTCAAAGTACCGGTGGCCACCATGGCAGCGCACAGACTGTCGTACTCTTCTTGCGAGCCGTCGCACCAGACAATATTGGCCGGTTGGGTCAAAGCGGCAATTTCGGCCACCCAGTTAATCAGTTTTTGCTGGCGCACAAAGGCAGGTGCATGGATTGCAGAACCGCCTTTCATGGTGGATTGATTCATGAAAAAGTCTCCAAAGATTAAATAGAATTAATTGTGCCGCGTTTCGGCGCATTAAAGGTGTCGTCAGCTTGATACTTGCGCTAGATCATTGGGATGCTTGCTGTTTGCAGGGTTTTTTCCGGCAGCACGGCAACCTTTCAATGCGCTATTCTAAAGCCATGAAAAAAATATCCATAATTGATTCGCACACCGGGGGCGAGCCGACCCGATTGGTGCTGGCGGGCGGCCCCGACCTGGGTACCGGTTCCTTGTCAGAACGTCTGTTACGCTTTCAGCACAGTTACGATCAGTTGCGTTCGGCCGTAGTGTGCGAGCCGCGCGGCTCGGACGTGATGGTCGGCGCATTATTCTGCGAGCCGCACAATACCAGTTGCGCAGCGGGTGTGATCTTCTTCAATAATGTCGGCTATCTTGGCATGTGCGGCCACGGCATGATTGGCTTTATCGTGTCGCTGGCGCATTTGGGGCGGATTCAGCCGGGACGCCACCGTGTCGAAACCCCGGTCGGCATCGTCGAAACCGAATTGCATACCGATGGCAGCGTCACCGTGTACAACGTGCCTGCATATCGCGCCCAGAAAGCGCTCGCCATAGAGGTGTCGGGGCATGGCCGTATTTATGGCGACGTGGCTTGGGGCGGCAACTGGTTTTTCCTGGTTAGCGAGCACGGCTTGCAACTGATGTCGCAGAACATCGAAGCGCTGACCGATTTTTCCTGGCGCGTGCGCCAGGCGCTGGAGCGCGAGGGCGTAACCGGCAGCAACGGTGCGGCAATCGATCATATCGAATTATTCGCACCATCAACAACGCCTGGCATCGACAGCCGCAACTTCGTGCTGTGCCCGGGCAAAGCCTATGACCGCTCGCCGTGCGGCACCGGCACCAGCGCCAAAGTCGCCTGTCTGGCCTCAGACGGCACCTTGGCGGAAGGCGCAATCTGGCGTCAGGAAAGCATCATCGGCAGCGTGTTTGAAGCGTCTTATCGGATCAAAGACGGGCAGATTCAGCCCAGCATCCGTGGTCGCGCTTACGTGAATGCCGAAGCCACTTTGCTGCTGGATGAGCGTGACCCGTTGGTCTGGGGCATTCGGGTTTGACGGGAGGTTTGCGAGTGGCAGGTGACGGGTAGTACGATTCGGTATTTATTAAAAATCGTTATTCTGCGCATACTCCCATTTTAATTTTTAAAATATGCCATTCTCCGCATGTTTTCGAAGCGGTACATAAATATACATAAATCAGTATGTTGTTTTTAGTAGTGCAGGCCTGTGTGCCGGCGCCGGGCTGCAGGCACACAGGCCTGCACTACTAAAAATCATATCGTGGCTTGTTTTCGACGCTTGAAGTGGTCAGGCATTACCCAATTATGGCTGTGAGCAACATTAACTGGATATATTGTAAATATATTAGCTGGATGGTATTCTGCTTTTTTAGGAAAACCAGGCATCGGAATTTGATGCGCGCTCAGGCGTCTTGCAATGCCAGTTGATGGTGTGCAGCGCATCGGGTATAAATGTGCATTCATGCATCAGTTTTACATCTGGAACCAGAGACGGCGCAGACCGTACGTATTGCAAGTCAGTCGTGTAACAGTTAGTCACTGCTGTTCAATTCAATTTATAGCTGTTCAATTCTCAAGAGGATGACAATATGCAATTCACACTAAAAATGATTCCAATCGCAGGCGCGATTGCTTTGGCCTTGGCCGGTAGCGCGCACGCCCAGGAGCAAGTGGTCAAAATCGGTCACACCGGCCCGCTCACCGGCTCCAATGCCTTTGCCGGCAAAGACGATGAAAATGGGGTGCGCCTGGCAGTGGAAGAATTGAACGCCAAAAAACTGACGATAGGCGGTAAGCAGATTAAATTTGAATTGCAATCCGAAGATGATCAATGCGACCCCAAAGCCGGCGTCAACGCGGCCCAGAAGCTAGTCGATGGCGGCGTCAAGTTTGTCCTCGGGCCGTATTGCTCCGGCGTAGCCATTCCAGCGTCGCGCATTTATAACGAGGCTGGCGTCATGATGTCCACCGTGGGCACCAATGCCAAAGTCACCGAGGGTGGCTACAAGAACCTGTTTCGCATCGTCGCCAGCGATTCTCAAATCGGCTCCAGCATGGCGGTTTATGCCGCCAAAATACTCAAGGTCAAGACCGTTGGTGTGATCGATGACCGTACCGCGTTCGGCCAGGGTCTGGCGCAAGAATTTATCAAGGAAGCGAAGAAATCGGGCCTCAAAGTAGTCGGGCAGGAGTACACCACTGACAAGGCGACCGACTTTGCCACTATCCTGACCAACATGAAATCCAAGAACGCCGATGTGATTTTCTTCGGCGGCTATGCCCCGCAAGGCGCTCCGATGGCGCGTCAGATGAAGCAGCTTGCGCTTAAGGCAAAATTACTGGGCGGCGATACGTTGTGCAGCCCCGAAATGGGAAAACTGGGCGGCGATGCGGTAAATGATGTCGTGCTGTGTGCGCAAGGCGGCGCGATTTTGGATAAAGTCGCCGATGGCCCGGCATTCAAGGCTAAATACAAGAAGCGCTTTAACCAGGACGCCGATGTCTACGCTGCTTCATTTTATGACCAGACCATGTTTATAGCTCAGGCGATGCAAAAATCGAACTCGGTAGACCCGGTAAAAGTCGGCGCCGAAATGTACAAAACCAGCCATAAAGGCGTTGCCGGCACCTACTCGTATGATGAAAAAGGAAATATGAAACAGGCTCCAGTCACCGTGTTTACTTTCAAGAATGGCGTGCCGGTTGCTCTAGCCAGTTATTAATCCAGTCTCGCTTTAATTGTCTGAAATGAAGAATGGAGCGATGCAAATTGCTCCATTTTTTTCGCTTGTGCAATTTGATAGGTAATCTCGGCGGCAGCTTCTGCTTCCAGTTTAATTACGAGGCACCATTCCATGATTGAATCAATTTCTCTGACCGCGCTTTATCCGCCGATCGAACCCAACCGCAGCGGCATGCTGGCGGTGGATGCAATGCATACTTTGTACTGGGAAGAATGCGGTAATCCCGATGGTGTGCCGGTGCTGTTCCTGCACGGCGGACCAGGTGCCGGCTTGTCGCCCAAGCATCGCCAGTTCTTCGATCCCGCACATTACCGCATCGTCCTGTTCGACCAGCGCGGGGCCGGCAAATCTACCCCACTGGGCGAATACCGTAACAACACCACCCAATTGTTGATCGCCGATATCGAACGCCTGCGGCACCTGCTGGAAATAGAACAATGGCTGGTGTTTGGCGGATCCTGGGGCTCGACGCTGGCGCTGGCCTATGGCGAAGCCCATCCAGAATGCTGCACCGGCTTCGTATTGCGCGGCATTTTCTTGTGTACCAAGCCCGAAATCGACTGGTTCCTGAACGGGATAAAATGGTTTTTCCCGGAAGCGCATGCGCAGTTCATCGCGTCGATTCCTGAATCCGAGCGTGGCAATCTGTTGCAGGCTTTTGAAAAGCGCTTATTCTGCGACGACCCGGCGACATACTCGCAAACGGCTCGCGCTTGGGGCCGTTATGAGGGCAGTTGCCTGCACTTGTTGCCGCATCCAGAAGCGGCCGATGAGTTCGGCTCGGAAGCGGTGGGTATCGGCGTGGGCCGGCTGGAAGCGCACTATATGCTTCATGATGCTTTCATGACGGACGATCAGTTGATCCGCAACGTCGAGCGTATCCGGCACTTGCCTGCCATCATTATCCAGGGCCGGTATGACATGGTATGCCCACCGTTGTCGGCTTACCGTTTGCATCAGGCATGGCCGGAGACACGCATCAACATGATCGAAGATGCCGGTCACGCAGCATTTGAACCGGGTATTGCCAGTGCGCTGGTTGCCGCCACCGATCAGTTCAAACGTCAGCGCGGTTTTGACTGAGTTAACCCACGCAACCTCAGACGCGCAGGCTACAAACGCAATGGCAGCAACAACTTCGGTTGCAGATATAGCCAACAAGCCGGCCGGGTCGAAGCAGCGCGCGGCTGATATCGCCTACAACGTGCTGGAAAGCATGATCGTCACCTTGCAGCTCAAGCCGGGCACGCCAATTGTCGAAGCCGAACTGGTGGCGGCGACCGGCCTGGGGCGCACGCCGCTGCGCGAAGCGCTGATGCGGATGTCGGCCAATGGCTTGATTGTCCAGTTGCCGCGACGCGGCTTGATCGTCAGCGATATCGAACTGGCTGCGCACTTGAGCCTGATCGAGACTCGCCGCGTGCTGGAGCGCCTGATTGCCGCCAGTGCCGCACGGCGCGCCACGCCGCAGCAGCGCAAGGATATTCTGACGCACGCCAAAAAAATGGTCGCTGCAACCAGAAAGAACGATCTGAAAACCTACATGCAGGCCGATCAGGCACTCGACACTGTCAGTCACCAAGCTTGCCGCAATCCATCCGCGGTTGCTGCCGTTATCCCGCAAGTGATGCAGTGCCGCCGCTTCTGGTATGCGTTTCAGCACGAGGGCGATATCGAGGCCGACGCCCAATGCCACATGATGCTTGCCACTGCAATCGCCAATGGCGACCCCGATGCCGCAGTTGGCGCCGCAGACGCCTTGATGGATTACCTGGATTCGTTTGCGCGCAAGGTTATTGATAAATGACGGCTGCACTTTCGCCAGTCGTTCATGAACGACTGGCATCGCCATTTCTTGGAAGACGAGGAGAAAACCATTTCATTCTGCCGTCTGAATAGTAACAACGAAATGCATACAACATACTGTATTTATGTATGACGCTTATTTATAATGCGTAAAATGCATTATTATTGTACATACCCCTGCATTTATTCATAATAAGAAGGTTGCTCAACCGGCTTGCCAATCAAGAGCAGTGTGATGCGCTGCTCTTGAATTTACTCTGCACCGGTTAATGCGACGAAATTCCACTGAGTCGCGTTACTTCCAGCAAGTGTTGCGCAAGGTTGTGTCGCCAACAGTGCCGCCGACCATGACTCCGCGTACACCGACTGACGTCAAGGTAAAGGTTCCGCAAGAGTCTGCCGCCATCGACCCTCCGGTTACGGGAACCATGCGGACCTCATAAGAGGTTGCCGTAGCAGTTTGTACGGTAAGCGTATAAATGGCGGTGCTATCTGCGGGCGACTGCTTCAGACTCCCGGGAATCTGGTTAATCACTGCATTGTTGGCACGATCTTCTTTAAAAGTGTCATTGGCGGCATAAAAACGCTGCATGAACTGGGCAACCTGCAAAAGCTGGGTTCGGGCGTCCGCCCGTTTTGCTCTCGCTACGTAGCGGGTATAAGAAGGCAAGGCTATGCTGGCTAAAATTGCCACGATTGCCACCGTGACCATGAGTTCGATCAAGGTGAACCCGGTGCTCCGGGCTGAGAGTTTGTGATGGGGAGAAAGAAAACGCATGAAACGTACTCCTGGTTGAATGCCTACAGATATTTCGAACTAGTGCATGAAAATCTGCCGCCATTGGCGCGATTGAATTTTGGGGTAGGTTACTTTCCCATTAGGGCACTTCCCATTAGCCGTGACGTTGTTGTGGATAATTGCATCATCCACTATTGTCTTAGCGCCAGCTTGCTTGACTGTGACTGAGCCGCCGACTTCCGCCCGGGTACCGACAGTGATGGCACCAGCCTTTGCGGTTTCAATACTGCCCTCAACTTTTGCGTCAGCCCCAATTGTGATAGCGCCCGAGTTGCCGGTGCAGACAGCGCCGCCGATTTCTGCGCTAGCTTCCACTGTGATGGCGCCGTCATTGGTAGCGACATTGCCATCCACTTTTGTGCTGGACGCGATTGTGACGGCACCTGTATTGGTAGTGACGCTGCCGCCAATTTGACTCCCGCCACCGATGACGATGGCACCGGCCCCGATGACGCTGCCTTGGTAAGTGGTAGCCACATTGCCCGTGATTTTCACGTTTGTTCCCAGTGTGATGGCGCCAGCCAGAGTGGTGAGGATCGAGCCATTAATGGTGCTTGCGTCACCGACGTTAATCGCGCCGGAGGTGGTGGAGATATTGCCATTAAGTGTGCTTCTATCACCGATGCTGACGACGCCAGCGACTGTGGTGGTGATATCGCCAGTGACCGTGCTGTCATCACCGACATTGATCGCGGCAGAATCAGTTTTTATCTTTCCGGTGAGAGTGCTGTTATTACCGATGGTGACGACACCGGCTATGGTAGTGATGTCGCCGATGACGTGGCTGTTGCTACCGGTAATAACTATGCCGCCTCCGGTTAGATTGGCGTGAAGAGTGGAATTAGCACCTAGTTTAGTATTCCCGGTCACGTTAATGCTCAGCTTGGAGGCGTCGCCATCTGCATTGATCTGGCCGCCGTCTCCGGTAGTGAAATCACCAATGATATTGATAATGGTAACGGCCGATGGGATGGTAAGAATGTCGCCAGCGGCGAGCGGGAGTCCTGCATTGCATGTGTAGGTTTGGCCTTGGTGGGTACAGCCTAAAAGCGCACTATCACTTGGCAATTTGTATGTTATTGCTTGTGCTGGTAGCCAAAGTAACAATAGCGGCAGCGCAGCAAGCCAAAATACCCATCGGCGCATGTTGGCGCGCCATGATGCGGGATAGCAACTAGGTTCTAGCTGCAGTGATACCGATTTAGAGTGGATTCGGAGGGAGCGCAAGGTAATGCGAAAGAGGTTAATCATGGAAGATTTTCACTTAGTATAGAAATGTTGGATTGCAGCCAGATTTCGCTGCCAACGGGACGGCCATTCCCCGCCTCTACTTCAGGGCCAAAACCGCGGGCAGTGACTACATAGTAACTAGTGGTAGTTTTAGTAACAACGTGAGTAACATTGTCAGTAATGCTACCAATTACACTATCCGTAAGCTGGCCCATACACTCGGGAGGCCGCTTATAGGTTGCATCGTTCATCCCGGTCTGGTTAATGAGATTAAAGGGAAGTACATAGTTAAGCGGCGTCGTATCCCAATTTGCTTTGTCTTGCCATTTCAGTGGGATAGATGGTTCCAAAATATTAGATGCTACAAAAGTGGATGGATATGTGGATGGTTTTCCGCTGGCAACTCTCAATATATTCAGAATAGAAGCTTCGCAATGGCGTAAGGCAATGTCAGCCGCTTGGGTCGCCAGTTCGGTGGTGCGCACATTCCCTGCCACGTTTGCTGTAGAGCTGGCATTGCGGACATTGGTGACGGCAAGCAGCGAAATCACGACCAATAAAATCAGTGCAATGACCAGCACCACACCGCGCTGGCGTGCGGGTGATCGAGAGTGCGGCAAACCTTTTCTGGTTTCTGGATGGCGCGTAGGTTGGGCTAATGTTTTCATGGCAAGTCAGTAGTTTATAGCTGCGGGAGCTGCGGATTTCGCAATACAACCGTGGTTGAGTAAGCGCGCCGCAGTCGAAGGTCTGGCGGGGCATTTTCCTGTGTGCCATCGCACTTGATGTAACGCGCTGACGCCGCGTCGGATACAACTGGAACATCGCTTCGTACCAGAACGCAGATGCGAACCGTTAGGATTTTTTTCCAGTTTTCTCCATTATTTGCTGACAGTGCGGTGACTTGATCGGCGCTCAAATAGCCGGCTACCATCGTTGTTGCGTTTGTCGCGCCGTAGAGAAACTGCATATTTTCAATGTTTTCAACCAGCGGTTGGGTTGCGCCGCCGTTGCCTTTGCAATACAGGCTGGGTACGGAGGACGATGTGTCGATATAAAACCGGTTATCTGCCACGTAGTAGGTTACGTCGGCATTTACAGTAGCGCCTCCAACAACAGTTGGAAGGGTGGCAGTGATCGGACTCAATCCTTGCCCAAGACAGTCGCTCGGTTTACCGCTAGCGGGTAAGGTATTGAATATATCTGCTTCGTAACTGACCGCAATAGAGTCGGTGGTTCCGGTGGTGCAGGTGAGGTTGTCGAGGTTAGTTGACGTCTTGATGTTACTGAACGTCCCATCACAACCACGGATGCGGTAAGCAGAGAGCGTAATTGGAGATACTGCAAATCCTGCATACGTCGGGGTCGGAAGATAAATCGGATTGTGGCGACTGGAGCGCACGGAGTTGGCAAGTGTGGGGTCGACGTCATCAATGCGGTTGGCTTGATCGGGATTGTTTCCCGCCATCCGCAACTGTTGGCTCAAAATAATCAGCGCAGCCTGGGCATCTTCGTTCATGCGTCCTTGCGCTTCAGCCATTCTGCTGGCTCCCGATGCGCCTATATATGCGGAGAAAACCGCGACCGTAATGATCAATCCTATGGTCAGGGAGATCATCAGTTCGATTAGCGAAAACCCTTTCAAGTATTGCAATTTTGGTGATGTGTGTGGGCGTTTCATATGCTGAACCTCACATAGAGGCAGCGTGGCATAGGATCGGTCACAGCTACCCCAGATGGACAATTATCAGAATGTGATGAGTCAACGATCGCCCCGAAGGTGACAGGTTCCTGCCACATAACCCACAGATTCCCGGTGGTACTGCTGATTACGCCGCTGTTGTTGTCGCGCTCCATGAAAAGGCCGCCAGCAGGTAGTTCAGCACGTACTGCGATTTGCATTGTTGTCAAGTCCATGGCGGCCAGGGTGGCAGCAACACAGTTAGGGTAGCTACAGGAGGTTGCTGACAATGTGGTAACTCCGTAACTGCTGGGCTTGTCGTAGGCGCCGCTATTAAACCCGCCAAAGCCGTCCGCCCCGGAGTTGGCCCGCATGCGCTCGATATAAGCGGAGGCCAGATTAGTGGCTGTTGCACGGTAGCCTGATAATTTGGGCATCTGCACTGCGAAAGACAGCGTTGCAGCAAGAGACAGCATCCCAAGTGATAACAGTAGCAAGGCAACCAGTACCTCGATCAGCGAGGCGCCGATTTGGTGGTGGCGATTCATTAGCAATGGCTTCATGGGTTATTCTTTCGGGCAATCGGCGAACCCGTCGCCGGCAATTCGGGTGCGACCGCTGAGACTGACGCATACGGTGCGCTGCACACTGCCCTCAAACAGGTCGGGGCTACCAAATGTCAGTTTCGTGGCCGAATTTAAGTTGTAAAAACGTCCCGTGGCCGTAAATTGGAATTTGGTGGATGAGCTACCTTTACCACCTTCCACAATAGTATTTATCGAAGTGATGGGCGACTGCACCCGCAGCAATGTTTCTGCTGCAGATTTTTGCCCATTATTGTCCAGATCATGAAAAATAATCCAGCCGCTGACCCACCCATTGCCATTTGGGCCGGAACCGCTGCCGCAAATAGGGCTGGCCGCCTCGGGATCATCGCTGCGGCACATGACAACCCCGCCGCCGCGTCGAATTGATTCGCTGCGCGCATAGCGCATGTCAGCCAGGAAAGTATTCACGTTGCTGGACATCGTGGTCGACTGGATCAATCGCTTGAGCGATGGTGCGGCAACTGCGCTGAGGATGGCGGCAATCGCCACCACAACCATCAATTCGATCAAAGTAAATCCGTGTGATTTGTGCATAGATAAGAGTTTAAGCGAGCCGCTGATGCTTTTGTGACTACAGTGGACAGGCGGCAACTTTGAGTTGACCAGTGGCATTAGTTTCTGCCACTCACAGCTTGTGTGCCAAATCGCTTTGCACGGAAACTCTTAAGTTTCCCCGCTTTCGCGGGGATGGCGGCAGAACTGCCGCTGGTTGTTTTTTGAACGTTCTTTACTCGTATGCGCCAATCGGCACACAACCGCAGAACAGATTGCGGTCGCCATACACGTTGTCGGCACGCCCAATCGTCGGCCAGTATTTCTGCTGGCGTAGCGCGGCCACCGGATAGGCAGCGATTTCACGGCTGTATGCATGATTCCAGAGGTCGGCGCTCACTACCTGAGCGGTATGCGGCGCATGTTTCAACGGGTTGTCGGCGCGGTCGAATTCGCCGCTCGCGACCTTGGCGATTTCTTGCCGAATCGCGATCATGGCGTCGATGAAGCGGTCCATCTCGGCTTGCGATTCGCTTTCGGTCGGCTCGATCATCAGTGTGCCCGGCACCGGAAAGCTCATGGTCGGCGCGTGGAAGCCGAAATCCATCAGGCGCTTGGCGACGTCTTCGTTGCTGATGCCGGTGGCGGCCGTCAACGGGCGCAGATCGAGGATGCATTCGTGCGCGATTAATCCGTCGTGGCCCGAATACAGCACCGGGTAGTGCGGCGCCAGACGGCGCGCAATGTAATTGGCGGCCAGAATCGCCACTTCAGTGGCTGCGGTCAGTCCGGCCGCGCCCATCATCGCGATATACATCCACGAAATCGGCAAAATGCTGGCCGAGCCGAACGGGGCCGCACTGACCGCGCCGATCCCGGCACCGGCGTCAGTTCCCTCGCGCTGGTAGCCGGCGCTGCGCAGATTCGGTAGGAATTGGGCCAGATGCGCGCCGACCGCAACCGGGCCGACGCCGGGGCCGCCACCGCCGTGCGGGATGCAGAAAGTCTTGTGCAGATTCAGGTGGCTGACGTCGCCGCCGAACTGGCCCGGCGCGACGATGCCGACCAAAGCATTCATGTTGGCGCCGTCGATGTAGACCTGGCCGCCGTGTGCGTGGACGATTTCGCACAATTGCTGTACGCCCTCCTCGAACACGCCGTGGGTCGAGGGGTAAGTCACCATCGCCGCCGCTAGGTTGTTGCTATGGAGTTCGGCCTTGGTTTGCAGATCGGCCAGATCGACATTGCCGCGCTCGTCGCAGGCGACCACCACCACCTGCATTCCGGCCATGGTGGCCGAGGCTGGATTGGTGCCGTGCGCCGAGGATGGAATCAGGCAGATATTGCGATGCGCTTCGCCGCGGGCCGCGTGATACGCGTGGATCACCAGCAGGCCGGTGTATTCGCCTTGCGAGCCGGCATTCGGCTGCAAAGATACGGCGGCGTAACCGGTGGCCGCGCACAGCATTTGTTCCAGTTGTCCGATCATTTCGCGGTAGCCAATGGTCTGGCCGATCGGCGCATACGGGTGGATGCTGGAGAATTCGGGCCAGCTGACCGGCAGCATTTCGCTGCTGGCGTTGAGCTTCATGGTGCAGGAACCAAGCGGAATCATGCTGCGGTCGAGCGCCAGGTCCTTGTCGGCCAGGCTGCGCAGGTAGCGCAGCATTTCGTGTTCGGCGTGATAGCGGTTGAAGACCGGATGCATCAGGAAGCTGCTACGGCGCGCTAGCGCAGTCGGAAACGCATCGTTGATATCGGCTTCGATGGCGTCGAAATCGAGCGTCTGTGCCTGCCACTGTCTTCCCTGTGCAAAAATCGCCCACAGCAATTGCACGTCATCGCGGTCGGTAGTTTCATCGAGCGAGATGCCGACATGATGATCGTCGATAGGGCGCAGATTCATGCCCTGTGCCTGCGCTGCAGCGTGCAACTGGTCGGCTTGCTTATGTGCCGCGTCAACTTGCACCGTCAGAGTGTCGAAAAAAGCCTCGTTGGCGATGTCGTAACCGAGTCCGCGCAAGCCGGCCGCCAGCACGCCGGTGTATCGATGCACGCGCTGTGCAATACGGCGGATGCCGTCCGGGCCGTGATACACCGCATACATCGACGCCATCACCGCCAATAAGACTTGCGCGGTACAAATATTGGAAGTGGCTTTCTCGCGCCTGATATGTTGTTCGCGGGTTTGCAGCGCCAGCCGATACGCGTGGTTGCCCTGTGCATCGACTGTCACGCCGACCAGTCGGCCCGGCATGCTGCGCTTGAAGGCGTCGCGGGTAGCCAGGTAACCGGCGTGCGGGCCGCCGAAACCGAGCGGCACGCCGAAGCGCTGGCTATTGCCGACCACCACATCTGCGCCCCACTCGCCCGGCGGCGTCAGCAGCGCCAACGCCAGCAAATCGGCGGCGACGATCACCAGCGCGCCCTTGGCGTGCATTGTTTTGACGTACTCGCGGTAATCGCGCACTTCGCCATTTACGCCCGGATATTGCAGTAGCACGCCGAAGCAATCGTTGTGCAGCGCGGCGTTATCCTCACCTGCACCGCTGCAGGTACGCACTTCTATACCGATCGGCAGGGCGCGGGTTTCGATGATTTCGCGGGTTTGCGGCAGCACGTCGTCGGCCACATAAAATACGTTCGAACTGGACTTGCCGACGCGCTGAATCAGCGTCATTGCCTCGGCGCTAGCGGTGCCTTCGTCCAGCATCGACGCGTTGGCAATCGCCATACCAGTCATGTCTGTGATCATTTGCTGGAAGTTCAGAATTGCTTCCAGCCGGCCCTGCGAGATTTCCGGCTGATACGGCGTGTAGGCGGTGTACCAGGCTGGATTTTCAAACAGGTTGCGCAAAATCACGCCCGGGGTGTAAGTGTTGTAATAGCCCTGTCCGATCATCGACTTGAAGACGCGATTCTTGCTAGCCAAGCCTTTCAGCTTGGCTAAAGCCGCCTGCTCCGGCAGCGGCTGGGTGAACTGGCCGAGCGGCAGCGCATCCTTGCGGCGGATGTTGGGTGGCACGATGGCGTCGATCAGCGCGCTGCGGCTCGGGTAGCCGACGACATTCAGCATCGCCTGTTGTTCGGATTCGGACGGGCCGATATGGCGCGCGATGAAAGCGTCGCGTGCTTCAAGTTGGGACAGGCTGGGGCGGGTCATGATCTGAAGTTGTTATGGAATGATCAGGCGTCGATTTTGGTGCGGTAGGCCGCCGCATCGAGCAGGCTATCCAAGTCGCCGAGGTTGGTCGGCTTCAGCTTGAACAGCCAGGCTGCATAAGCGTTCTGGTTGATTTGCTCGGGCGCGTCGCCGAGCGAATCATTGACCGCTACCACTTCGCCACTGAGCGGCGCATAAATGTCGCTGGCCGCCTTGACCGATTCCACCACCGCGCAATCCTTGCCGGCTGTCAGCTTCTGGCCGATGATGGGCAATTCGACAAACACGATATCGCCCAGTGCATCCTGCGCATATTCGGTGATGCCGACGGTGATCGTGCCATCGGTTTCGGTGCGCGTCCATTCGTGGGATTCGCTGTATTTGAGTTCTGCAGGAATATTCATTTTTGACTCCAGGAATAGAAAATTTTTTAGTACCGGTGCGTATGATGCACTCTATTGATCACTACATATACTCATAGATACTGCATTGATTACCGCATATAAACAATAATAATTTTGCATATACTCCATGTTTTTCTATTGAATAGCGTGATGTATGGAAATCAGGAAATCAGGAAATCAGAATTTTTCCGTGGCGCACAAACGGGAGCTTGACCACGGTCGCCGTCAGCTGCTTGTCGCGGATGTCAACCTGGACTGTGTCGCCCACCTCTATGCCGAGCGGCAGACGCGCTAGTGCAATCGCTTGCTGCATAGTCGGACTGAAGGTGCCGCTGGTGATTTCGCCCTGCCCTTTGTCGGTTGCGACTTTCTGGTGGGCGCGCAGCACGCCGCCTTTTTCGCGCAGGATCAGACCGAGAAATTGCGCCTGTTGCCCTTTGGCCAGCAGCGCTGCCTTGCCGACAAAATCGCGTGCGCTGACTAGATCGATGGTCCAGGCCAGACCGGCGTCAAGCGGATTGACGGTTTCATCCATATCCTGACCGTACAAATTCATGCCGGCTTCCAGCCGAAGCGTGTCGCGCGCGCCCAGACCGGCCGGTTTGACGCCGGTGGCTGCCAGCGCATTCCACAACGCTTCGGCTTGCGTGGCCGGAAAGGCCAGTTCGAAACCGTCTTCGCCGGTGTAACCGGTGCGCGCCAGCATCACTTCGCCGAACGGCGTGTCGGCCACTATAACTGCATTGAACGGTTTTAATTGCGCGCTGGCGGTGCGCGTTTGCGGCAGCACCTGCCACACTTTGGCGCGTGCATTCGGCCCCT
Source organism: Glaciimonas sp. (assembly GCA_012927625.1). Classification (GTDB taxonomy): domain Bacteria; phylum Pseudomonadota; class Gammaproteobacteria; order Burkholderiales; family Burkholderiaceae_D; genus AVCC01. The sequence goes on from JABBOV010000002.1 coordinate 96,598, forward strand.
GCACCGCAATCAGTGCCAACGCGTCAGTGCCGCTGCGGCGTTGGGTGATGACGAGGCCGCTGCCGGTTTTGTTATTCTGGGCCGAAATCCAGGCCAGGTCTTTTTCAGCAGTGCCGGCATTGACCACCAGCCGGAACCAGCTTTCGCTGAAGAAATAAATGATCAGATCGTCGATTACGCCGCCGTCGGCATTCAGCATGCAGCAGTACAGCGCCTTGCCGGGTATGTGCAATTTATCGACATTGTTGGCAACCAGGCCGCGCAGAAAAGCGCGCGCATTGGCGCCCTGCAGATCGACCACGCACATGTGCGAAACGTCGAACATGCCGCAATCGTTGCGTACTGCGAGGTGCTCCTCGATTTGTGAGCCATAGTTGACCGGCATGTCCCAACCGCCGAAATCGACCATGCGGGCACTAGCGGCACGGTGCGCGGCGTTCAGCGGAGTCATTTGAAGCGTCATGGAAACCTCGTGTCGTTTCGATGGCAGCATGGCTGCCATCGTCCAATCAAGAATTCAAAATATATGCGCAGCAGTCGCAGCTGTCAAATTTTGGGCGATGTCCGCCTAAAGCGGGCGGTCACCGGTTCATACCGTCATGTAACGGCCGGGGCGATGGTTCAGCATGATGACCAGATTCAGCGCCACCGCACCCAGAATCGAAGCCAGCAACGCGGTCAGGTTGACCACCAGCAGTGACGCCAACACGATGACGACATCGACGGCCATTTGCAATTTGCCGGCACGAATCCCGTATTTGTCTTGCAGGTAGAGCGAGAGAATGTTGACGCCGCCCAGGCTGGCCTGATGGCGAAACAGTACGATGAACCCGGTTCCCATCAGAAATCCACCCATCAGCGCGACATAGAACGGTGTCAAGGCGCTGAAATGCACAAACTGCGGGTGCAAGCTGGAAAACACCGAGACCAACGCCACAGCACAAAAAGTCTTGATGGTGAAACGCCAGCCCATGCGCCGCAACGACAGGAAATAGAACGGTAGATTGATGACGAAAAATACCGTGCCGAACGGAATCTGGGTGGTGTAATGGATCAGAAACGCGAGGCCGGCAGTGCCGCCGGTAATCAATCCTGTCTGGTTGAACATGGCGATGCCGAGTGAGACAAACAGAGTGCCGATCAAGAGCGCCAGAATGTCTTCATACAGGCTGTGGGTGGGCGGAAGGGCGGGAGGAATATTGGCGGCGGGTGTCATGAGGATGTTGCGATCACGAATGGATGCAAGAATCGATGAAAGGGGATTCTCCGGCTAGGAAAATCCGACATTAACGCACAAAGCAGCACATCGTGATAGAGGCTAGTGTGACGGCAAGCCATCGAAATAGTGCGTGAGTCGTATTAATGGAACTATACTTTTCTGAGGATTTTAAGCGCCTCTCAACACGCACTCGGCGCCACTTTTGAGGGAAGGAAAAATGTTGTGCGATCGACTCAGATGCTGCAAGCCCGGTGCCAAGGGCAATGTGGCACCGCTGTATGCGGGCAATCCCTGGCGCACCGGCATGGCTTGCAGCGCTGCGCCGGCAAGGCTAGATGCCGCTGCGACATTCGGCGCTTCCCAGCCAAAGCTGTAAGCATAATTCGGCAGCAAGGCGTCGCAGATAGCGGCAAACCATGCGCTATGATCGGCATCATGGCCGAGCGCATGCGACAGACCTTCAGGATCGAACTGCGCCAAAGTTTGAATCAATTCCGTAGTCGATGCTCCCGGCGCATCACCCCAGCCTAATACCGGATTAAAGATGTACTCGGCCCCGGAGCCGAACCAGCCGGCCCGCAGCGGTCGCGCGTTCCAGTTGCGCGCACCGGTAAACAGGTGCCAATGCCAGTGTAAGCCGGACGGTTTCGGCCATGAATACAGATATAACCGCTGATAACCGGCGCCATGCAAGGCGCGCACCATCGCCATCAGGCGCGCATGCGGCATGCGCTCGGGCGGATGCCGATGAAACAAAATCGGTTCGCCATTTGCTTGTTGCAACTGGTCGGACGACAAGCATAGATCCAGTGTGTGCGATTCTTGACCGAAGCGCACCGACACCCAGCCTGAAAGTAAATTTACGGCAGTCAGAACCCCGTATCCGCGAAAACGGTGAAAAACGACGGTGCCGGGAGCAATCGGTTGCATGCTAAAACGGTTTTAAATTAGATAAATAAATGGAATATACGGGATACATGTGCATCTTCCACATGTATTTAAAGCGCACAAACCTAATCCTAGGAACGGTAATTTGCTTAAGGATTAGGCAATCGATTACCTGATTGCGCAGCACATGTCTAACCTACTAAGTTCGGTTGCGGGTGCAGATCAACGCAGAAGAGCAGTTCGTCGGTATCGCTCCAATACCGACACAATTGTTCTGTAAATACGTGACCCAAGCGTATAACCGGTGTAGCAAGAAAGTGCTGCTTTGGGTGCGCGCAAAGTTGTGTGTATTGCCTACTGCTGGTTGGGAGGCTGATTATCATCAACCTTTGGCGGCACTTCGCTTTCGCTTGGGGCGTCCTCGTCAGCAGCATCAGTCTTCGGTATCGACTTACGCTGTAATTTTTCTTCTTTCTTGCGTTTTTTTGCAAGGTCTTTTTGACGCTTTTCAAATTGGTAATTAGGCTTGGCCAATGGATAGTCCCGGGTTTGTGTTGAAATTAAGTGGCGGTCGCTACTGTAGGTTTTGCCGCTTTATATATAGAGTACGCGATAACTGGCATGACACCAAATGGTGTGCAAGAAACATCATGTAACTAATTGGTTCAGATGCGTTTATACGGGCTTGGTTTGCGACGTCGGATCAAAAGGAAGGGATGAAGGCATTTTTAGAAAAGCGCTTGCCAAGTTTTGGCAACGTTTGATATAGTGCGGCTCCTGTTGCGAGACGGGGGTAGTTGGGAGGAAAAGTGGTGTAGCAAGTTGACGCAAATTTACAAAACGCGG
>JABBOV010000011.1 GCA_012927625.1 Glaciimonas sp.
CCGGCAGGGCGGCCGGTACTTGCGGCGAATGCACTAGTTTGACGCCAGGCATCGCCGCTAGAACGAATTTGTCGACATCTTCCGGTGCGCCAGTCTTGAAGCGTAATGGCACGATGTCGATTAGCTCTATAGCCGGCATATCGGCGCTGACTGCAAGATAAAAAGCGGTCTTGTCGTCGATCTTGCCAGAGTCGAGCATGCCGTGATGATAGGACGGTTTGAGCTCCGACAGGGCAATAGCGAAGTAACGTGACGAGATGACGGTATCGAGCAGTTCACGAATGATGATGTCGAGTTTCGCAAAACACGGACCGGGGTCCTGATGTTGATAGCCAGGCAAATCGCTCAACGTGTACGTTTTTGAAAACGTCATTAGCGCCCCTGTCAGTGCCAATAGCTGCTCGTACAGCCGCTCTGGATGCAGCAGCGGATTATTCAGATAATGCGTCAGGTTTGCATAGGCACTGCTGGTGGTATGAAGCAGCCAAAACGATGAAATGTCGCCGGAGCGGAACTCGACCACGTTTTTACTCGGCTCGCGATGATGGCCATAGAGCGCATTGACTTTTGCCTGCAGCGCATCCATCAGGCGTCGCAATTTCAGAAATAAAATCGGGGCACTGCTGATGGATAGACTCGGCGGTATGAAATTCGGATCCAATTCAAATCCTGATGTGGATGCGCGGCGCAGGCGCACCAGTGGGAAGCAGACAAATGAATCGCGTGGATCTAGTTCCGACACCAAACGTACCGCTTTTTTAAGGTAAGTCATCTCGGCCTTGGCGGCCTCGGTGAACAGGTCCGGGGTTTCCCGATTGGCTTGTGCATAGCGTGTAGATTTATTAGCGTTCGCGCTCGATGAAAAATTTCCACCAAATCCTTTCAGTGATGGTAACGCCGCGTAATACGTGATTGTCTGCTGCGACTGCGGGATGTCGGTCAGATTGACTGCATCCGGTAAATCGTCATCACCTGGCGCTTTATAAATTTCGCCGTCCTGAAAAATCACCGACATATCCAGCAAACGCAACGAGTTATTAGCCAACGCATCTTGGTCAATTTGTATCTTATTGACGCCCCATGCATACGGATGCAGCGCATTGGCGGTCTGATGTAAACGACTTTCGTGGTAGCGATCTTGCCGCTGAAAATGCTGTGGCCGCAGGAACAACCCTTCGCCCCATAAAACTTTATTTGTGTGATTCATTTATTTGGTCTCTCAATGCGGGTTGCTTCAATTCTGTTAATGGCGCTGTCACGGACAACGCACCGACGACAGCAATTGATTTTTGGTTAGATTGCCAGTGGCGGTTACACCGGTGCCGACTGTCAAGGCACACGCATGCAAGCCGATGATGATGCCAGACTGCTCTGCTTGCCCGGCAGGAAAGACGACCCGCCAGCGCGATGGAGCCGGATTGTGGAACAAGGCGACGATGCCGATGTAGTACGCCTCTTGGCTGGTTTTTTCGGAAATTTCGTAGCGCTGTCCCGGAATCAGAGTGACTTCCTTAACTTCGAGCAGATCTGTGCCAAGTGCTTCCTTCTCTTTTTGAGGACTCAGAAATGTGTCGTAAGTCGCTTGCTGAAACGCGGCGTTTTGCCTGAGCTTATAGATTTTTGTGACGAGCGCGAGCGGTCTACCAGATGAATTGGAGTTCAAGATTTCACTGGCATGCAACTTGATCGATATGGTGCGAGGGAGCTTCAATGCGTCGGGCACTTCCGGTGTGTCAGGCTTTTTCAGACCTGTAGCTTCAAGTGCGGACTTGGCGACGATGCCCAACGCAGTTGCGGCATTAGTAGCTGTGCATCCTACCGCAGACAGTGAGACGAGACTTAAGAATACATATTGGAATAACTTATTTTTTAACATTATCTATTAGTTATCAAAATTTCAACACTGGACTACACTTAGCGAAGTGCATTATTTCCACAAAGGCATCTACTTAAAAGGTGTTTCCAAGCAACAGCTAACGCACTTAAGTATTTAATTTGCAACTTTTAATATTGTAAATTAGCACTATTACTGCAGATGCGCGGGGTCACTTGTCTACTGGTTGAAACTTAAAGGCTATCTAGACTAGGTGTTGATACTAATAAAAGTTGCTTTCTATCTATATTTTAAATCACTTATTTAAATTAATACCTTATAATTTATCAATACATTAATTTTTAGTTAATATACAAATAATAATTTCTTCAAGGTAATTTTTTGTGCCCTAGCTGGCATATTTAAAATAGGAACACTCACTATGTCTACAAATAAATTTAAGATCGTATGCTCAATATTATTTGCCTCGCTCTTAAGCGCATGTGCAACTCCCGTCAAAATTGAAGAGCCCGCCGCAGAAAAAAAAGCTCTGGAAATCAGTTTGGCGGGTGCTAACTCCGCCCAAAAGGCAGGGCAGACCGATCAGGCATTAATTTTACTGAAAGGCGCGACAAATCAATTTCCTGCGGACAAGACGCCTTGGTTGCGTATCGCGCAGATCAAATTTGACAATGCTAACTACGGCGAGGCCATCATCAATGCGCTCGAAGCCTTGCAGCGCGATCCGACTGACAAAGTTGCAAACAGTATCGTGACAGTGAGCGGTCTACGTTTGTCAACCAAAGCTTTGTCCAACTTGCGCTCTCAGAATGCCTTATCTGGAACTTTGAAAAGTGAGGCGCAGGATTTGACCAGGCTGTTGCGTGAGAACCTTGGAGAAACAGTCCTGGTTCCACTGCCGTCTAAGCCCGTTGCCCGTGCGCCTGCTCGCACTCGTGCTGCTAGAGCCGCTAGAGTCAAAGCTGCTAAATCAGCAGTCGCTGCGCCCAAGGTGGAAAGCTCAGAAAACAATAGTGGTCAAGCTAATCCGTTCGGTGGATTGAAGTAAGCATATCAATCCGGGCTCCCCTGGGGTGACGACCTAGCCCGGAAATCTTCATACAATTTAGGTTAACTGCGGAGTGGTTATGGCAAGAAATGAAAGTATTCAGAAGAAACTTCAAAAAGTACGTCCGCCGCGAGTGCAGATGACTTATGACGTTGAAATCGGCGATGCGATTGAAAAGAAAGAATTGGCATTCGTCACCGGAGTTATCGGTGATTTCAGTGGCAATTCCGATATCCAGCAACCGCGTTTAAAAGACCGCAAGTTCATTAACATAGATCCTGATAATTTCGACGAAGTGATGAAAGGGATCGAGCCACGAGTCGTTTATCGCGTGGCGAACGAGTTAAGCGAAAAAGGTGGAGAGTTCGGGGTTGAACTGAAATTCAAATCGATGGAAGATTTTCGTCCTGAATCCATCGTGCAGCAGGTGGAACCCCTTAAAAAACTACTCGACGCACGCACCAAGCTCGCCGATTTGCGCAATAAATTAGCGGGTAACGAAAAGCTGGAAGATATTCTCAGCGAGATACTAAGCAGCACGGAAAAGTTGGCGGCCCTGAGTCAACAAACCTCTAAATAAGAGAGACCACTATGTCCGTACAACAAAATGCAGCTGTAGCCACCACGACAGAAGTTGCTGAAGTCGGATTGCTCGATCAAATTGTCGAGCAAAGTAAGGTCGCAAAATCTTCTACCGAACATGCTCGCGCGAAGGATATTATTTCCGAACTGGTCAACCAGGTAATGGAGGGCACCGTGATTGTGTCCGAAAACTTGTCCGCCACTTTGGATGCGCGTGTCGCCGAGCTTGATCGACTGATTTCCAACCAGGTCAGCAGAATTATGCATGCGCCTGAATTTCAGAAACTGGAAGGCAGCTGGACGGGCTTGCAGTATTTGGTCAAAAACACGTCGACTGGCCAAAACCTGAAAATCAAGGTCTTGAATGCGACTAAAAAAGAATTGGTTAAGGATTTCAATTCTGCGTTGGAGTTTGATCAGAGCGCGATATTCAAGAAAGTGTACGAGGAAGAATTCGGCACATTTGGTGGTGCTCCATTTGGCACACTTTTGGGTGACTTCGAAATTACGCGTCAACCAGAGGATATGTACTTTATCGAGCAGATGTCTCGTATCGCGGCAGCCTCCCATGCGCCGTTTATCTCAGCCGCGTCACCAGAGTTGTTCGGTCTCGAGACATACAGTGATTTAGGGAAGCCACGCGATTTGTCCAAGGTGTTCGATACGGTTGAATACAACAAATGGAAATCATTCCGAGAATCGGAGGATTCCCGCTATGTCGGTTTGACACTGCCGCGGTTTCTCGGACGTCTACCTTTTAATCCGAAAGATGGTCTGACGGTTGAAGGCTTCAATTTCGTTGAAGATGTGGATGGCACCGACCATAGCAAATACCTGTGGTGCAACGCTGCTTATGCATTTGGCACCAAGCTAACGAAAGCATTCGAAGACTTCGGTTGGTGCGCCGCGATTCGTGGGGTAGAAGGCGGTGGCTTAGTTGAAGATTTGCCGACCCATACTTTTAAGACAGACGAAGGTGAAATTGCACTCAAATGTCCGACCGAAATAGCGATTACCGACCGACGCGAAAAAGAGTTGAGCGACTTGGGCTTTATCTCGCTTGTGCATTGCAAAAATACTGACTACGCAGCTTTCTTCGGTGCACAGTCCGCGCAAAAAGCGAAGAAATACAACACCGATTCTGCCAACGCTAACGCGGTTCTATCTTCGCAGCTGCAATATATTTTCGCAGTATCGCGGATTGCGCATTACATGAAATCGATGATGCGGGACAAGATCGGTAGCTTTGCCGCCGCATCCAATGTCGAAGATTTCCTAAATCGTTGGATTTCGCAATACGTACTGCTGGACGATAACGCCAGCCAGGAAGCGAAGGCGCAATTCCCTCTGCGTGAAGCATCTGTCCAAGTGTCAGAAGTGCCTGGACGGCCTGGTGTTTACCGAGCCGTTTCTTTCTTGCGACCACATTTTCAGTTGGATGAATTATCCGTTTCGCTCCGTTTGGTCGCGGAGTTGCCGCAGTCGACCAAGTCTTAGTAGTTATTCTTAAATCTTAACTGGAGGATGAATTATGGCAATTGATGTCTATTTGCAAATTGACGGTATCAAAGGGGAGTCCACTGACGACGTGCATAAAGATTGGATCGAATGCAAATCCGTCCAATTTGAAGTGTTGCAGCCAAAATCTGCAACCGCATCGACAAGCGGTGGGCATACTGCCGAGCGTTGCGAACACAAAGACATCGTGCTGAGCAAGTTGGCCGATTTGTCGTCACCATTACTACTGCAGAACTGTTCTTCCGGAAAAACCATTCCGAAAGCAAAGTTCGAATTCATGCGTGCCGATGGCAAAGGAGAGCGTATCAAATACTTTGAAATTGAGCTTGAAAATGTGCTTATCAGTAGTGTAACGCCAGCGATTATTCAGGGCGAAATTTTGAGCGAGAGCGTCGGACTGAAGTATTCAAAAGTGAAATGGAAATACACGCAGCAGAAAATCGGTGGGGGTACCGCCGGTAACACATCAGGCGGTTGGGATTTGTCTGCAAATAAAGTGATCTAATTTCGACGCTATCATGGCCGCAGGCAATAATTCTGCGGTTCTCTTTTTTTGCCTGGATGGTTATTAATGAACGGTTTTGCACCCGGATTGTTCGACAAACTGATGGGTTATAGCATACGTGAAACGTCTCAAGGTGTGGTCACACGTCTTTCACTTGAAGAGCTAAAAGATACGGTCGCACGCGATCTTGAATCGCTGCTGAACACGCGCGTGGTGATTGAAGAGGACATGTTAAGGCCTTATCCAGAATGCAGTAAATCAATTATTGCTTACGGATTAAATGACTTTGCCGGGATGAGTCTAGCCAGCACAGATGATCGTGCCACCATTTGCCGGTGTCTGGAACAGACAATCGGACGTCACGAGCCGCGCCTGCGCAATGTACACGCATCACTCGAAATACAGGACGGCTCGATCAATCGGCTCAACTTTGCAATTACCGCGCTCTTGGTTGTTAATTCTGCCCAAGAGTCGGTCAATTTCGACGCGGTATTACAACCATCAACCTTGCAGTATTCAATCAGCAAGGCGCGTCACCCTGCGCGTATTGGAATTTAAGGTGCAAGAACTTCTTCCTTACTATGAGCGTGAGCTCGGCTTTTTGAGACGCTATTCACGCGAGTTCTCGGAACACTATCCAAAGATAGCCGGCAGATTGCTGATGGCAGGAGAGGTCTGCGAAGATCCGCACATCGAACGCATGATCCAGTCATTCGCATTATTGAATGCACGCGTATCGAAGCGCCTCGACGATGATTATCCTAAATTTACCGAAGCACTTTTTGAAGTGCTTTATCCGCATTATCTGCGGCCATTTCCCTCTTGTTCGATTGTGCGGATGGATTATGCTGCAATTGCAGCGCAACTCACAACGGCGGCAAAAATCCCACGCGGCGCAGAATTGAGCACACGCCCAGTGAAGGGTGTCGTGTGCAAATTTCAGACCACTTATGAAGTCACGATCGCCCCGCTGCGACTGGCAAGTGCGCAATTCGATTCAATCATAACGGCGCCGGAAGCAGTGGTATTGCCACCCAACGTGACCTCCAAGGTTAGTCTGGTGATCGAGACGACATCCGAGCAGGTGAGCTTGGCACAACTTGGCATACAAGCGCTGCGGGTGTTTATCGATGGTGAACCATCATTCTGCGCTGCGTTGCGCGACTCGTTGTTCACCCGCGCTGTCCGCGCTTATGTTGAGGTGCCGCGCACGCACAAATGGATTGCATTAAATAACATGCCACTTGCAGAAGTTGGCTTCGCTGAGGATGATTCGCTGATCGATTTCCCGGCACGCTCGCATCCGGCATATCGATTGCTGACCGAATATTTCGCGTTTCCAGAGAAATTCAATTTCTTTGATATTGATTTAACAGCGATTGCGGCTGTATTGCCGGTAAATTGTCAGAGTTTCACTTTGCACCTGACTCTAGGTGGCCTGCGTTCCGATTCTAACATCGCGCGCTTACTGGGCACAATGTCAGCTAATAATGTGCTGTTGGGTTGTACGCCGGTAATCAATTTGTTCAAGCAGCACGGCGATCCGATCCGCTTGACGCACACCGGAACGCATTATCCTGTGATAGCGGACTCGCGGCGAGCTTTTGCTTACGAAGTGTATTCGATCGATTCAGTTAAATTGGTGCGGCAGACGCCACAAGGCGAGTCAATCACTGAGTTTCGCCCCTACTATTCGCTGCGCCACGGCCAGACGCCGGACAAGGCGGGGCACTACTGGGCGATGCGCCGCGATGAAATGATGGCTATCAAAAGTCCCGGTTACGAGACTGAAATTTCGATCGTCGATATCGATTTCGATCCGGCAGCAATCGAGACCGATACGCTCAGCATTGACCTGACTTGCACAAATCGTGATTTACCAGCTACGCTGACCTACGGCTTACCCGGCGGCGATCTGTTTCTGGAAGGCGGCTCGATGGTGCGTTCCATCAGCTTCCTGCGCAAGCCGACTTTACCCTCTCGCTTTGAGCGCGGGCGTGGTGCACATTGGCGGTTGATATCCCATTTGGCGCTGAACCACCTGTCGTTAGAGAAGGGCGGATTGGAAGCATTCCAAGAGACGCTCACGTTGTATGACTTGTCGCGCTCTCCCACTTCGCAGCGTCAGATCGGCGCTATATCCGCAATTGAACATCGGGCTTCAACAGCATGGTTGCCTGGCAATCCATTTGCCAGCTTGGTGCGTGGGATAGAGGTGCGCATTACGATTGATGAAGAAGGATTTACCGGCAGCGGACTGCACGTTTTTGCCAGCATCATTGATCGTTTCCTTGGTTTATATGTGCATGCCAACAGCTTTACGCAATTGGTCATCGCGTCGAAAAAAACAGGTGAGGAGTTACTGCGATGCCGACCACGAAGCGGAGATTTGAGCCTAGCGTAATCCAGCGATTGTTCGATACACCATACCGCTTTCAGTTTTTTCAAGCGGTCAGGATGATTGAGCTGTGGTTAAAACGCAATGGCATACCACATGAGCGGGCGCTAACAGATTATCTGCGTTTCACGAACCGGATTTCTTTAGGATTTCCTCCGAGTGAAATAGAATCGCTAAATACGTATCCGCAAACCATCGACAAGACTGAGCAGGGCTTGCTGAAAGCGCTGCAACGCGGCGACTTGAAGTACATCAGACTGACACCTACCTTCATGGGACTTCTAGGAGGTAATGGTGCGCTGCCTAGCCACTACTCGGAACGGATTGCTGCGCATCAGGCTTACGAGAGAGATGAAGGACCGCGCACATTCCTCGACACGTTTTCAAATCGATCGCTGGCCTTGTTTTACGAGGCATGGCGCAAGTACCGGTTGGAACTTCAATACGAGGCTAGTAGTAAAGATCGTTTTCTACCACTGCTACTTTCGTTGTCGGGCTTGGGGCACGGCTCGTTGCGCGGCCGCCTCAGCAAGGATGGAGACGGCGTACTCGATGAGTCGATCGGATATTTTGCCGCCGCGTTGCGGCAGCACCCGGTTTCGGCAGCATATATGCAACGCGTATTGAGTGAATATTTTGCTGTCCCGATGTCAATCGAGCAATTCGTCGGCGGCTGGTACGACGTCCCATGTGAACATCAGACCATGCTTGGATCTAATAACGCCACTTTAGGGACTGCGGCGATGGTTGGCGAACGCGTCTGGCAACGCGATTTGCGCGTGCGTTTGCGAATTGGCCCTCTTTGGCGCGAAGATTTCGAACAATTTTTACCTGGCGCAAAGGCTGCTAATGCGCTGAAAAAAATGCTCACAATGTTTACCAGCGTCTGCTTGGAATACGAGGTGCAGTTAGTGTTGCGTTCCTCTGAAGTAGAAGGTGCGAGTTTGGCTACCGAGCGCGATGGCGGACGACTTGGGTGGGACACATTTTTGACGACTAAGCCTGAAGTGAATGACCGTACTGACGTCTGCTACCAAATTCACGCGTTATCACATTAATTTCTTAAACGGGAAAGTATGCAATGGGCATCAATCTGAAATCACTGATCAGTAAACTCAACGACACCGCGCGTATTGCAACAGAGCGTGCCGCAAATATTTGCATTAGTCGTGGCCAATACGAAGTCGATATTGAGCATCTTTTTCTAGCCCTGCTGGAACAGTCGAAAAGCGATTTTGCGATTATTTCGCGCAAGTGCGGCATCAGTGTCGATGCATTGCAGTCCGATCTTGAAACTGAGATCACCCGTTTCAAGACAGGAAACACGCGCACACCGGTACTGTCGCCGCACCTGCAGACCTTATTCGAGCATGCATGGCTGATTGCTTCGCTCGACAATCAAACCGGTAGGATACGGAGCAGCCATCTGCTGCTCGCCCTCCTGACCCAACCTGATCTGTCCCAACTAGCCTATCGGTGCTCACCATTATTTAACAGATTCAAGCTTGACGACCTGAAACACGATCTTGCCCGGATAACCGAAGGTTCGCAAGAAAGTACTACAGTCGAGGCGCACGCAGAGTCTTACGCGTCCTGCGACAGCGCAGCAGGGCAGGGCGGCGATCCGGTCGGCGACATGACCGCCAAGGGCACAACGAAAACACCGGCGCTTGATCAGTACACCACCAACCTCACGCAACGCGCACGCGATGGCAAGGTCGATCCAGTGATCGGTCGCGACACCGAGATCCGGCAAGCCGTCGATATTCTGTTGCGTCGCCGTCAAAACAATCCGATTTTGACTGGAGAAGCCGGTGTCGGCAAAACCGCCGTAGTCGAAGGTCTAGCCTTGCGCATCGCGCAAAACGACGTGCCCGAAGTATTGCAAGGGGTTGAAATACACACCCTCGACATGGGCTTGCTGCAAGCCGGTGCCAGCGTCAAAGGCGAATTCGAAAATCGACTCAAAAACGTCATCGACGAAGTCAAGAAAAGCCCACACGCGATCATCCTCTTCATTGATGAGGCGCATACGATGATTGGCGCCGGCGGGCAGGCGGGACAAAACGACGCTGCAAATTTATTGAAGCCGGCGCTGGCACGGGGCGAGTTGCGCACCATCGCAGCCACCACCTGGAGCGAATACAAAAAATACTTTGAGAAAGATGCTGCGCTCGCCCGGCGCTTCCAGGTCATCAAAGTCGAAGAGCCGAGCGAAGAACTCGCCTGCGCCATGTTGCGCGGCATGGCCCCGCTGATGGAAAAGCATTTCAACGTACGCATCTTCGATGCAGCAATAACCGAAGCAGTGCGCTTATCGCACCGCTACATCAGCGGCCGGCAATTACCTGACAAAGCGATCAGCGTGCTCGATACCGCCTGTGCCAAAGTCGCCTTAGGTCAAAATGCCATTCCCGCCTTGATAGAAAACATCAGCAAGCACCTGGATCGGATGCATACCGAAATTGCTGCGCTTGCGCGCGAAGAAGCCAGCGGCGCCAGGCATACTACTCGTCTGAAAGAATTAACCGCACAACGCGACGCTGCCACTGCGGAGCTGACACAGCAATCCGCCCGATGGGACATTGAGCGCGCACTCACCGAGCAAATCAAGGCAGCGCGGCGTGCATTGGAATCGACCGCAGCTTCGGATGACACCAAAGTCAAAGGCACAATCCAAGGCAAAATCCAAACTGAAGCCGAAGCCATCAAAGCACTCAACACCTTGCTCGATGCGCTAAAAACGCATCAGGGCGAAACACCGTTAGTTCCGGTCCAAGTCGATGGCCATGTCATCGCCGAGATAGTCGCCAGCTGGACCGGCATCCCGCTGGGCAAAATGGTGAAAGACGAAATCAAGACCGTCCTCAATCTCGACCGCCTGTTGCAGGAACGGGTACTCGGCCAGTCGCATGCCACCGCCGCCGTTGCCCAACGGGTGCGCACCTCCCGCGCCAACCTGGATGATCCCAATAAACCGAAAGGCGTCTTTCTCTTTGTCGGCCCCTCCGGCATCGGCAAGACCGAAACCGCGTTGGCCTTAGCCGACGTCCTGTACGGAGGAGAAAAGAAACTCATCACCATCAACATGAGCGAATACCAGGAAGCGCACAGCGTATCCGGCCTCAAAGGCTCGCCCCCCGGCTATGTCGGCTACGGCGAAGGCGGTGTACTGACCGAAGCTGTACGGCGCAACCCCTACAGCGTAGTACTACTCGATGAAGTCGAGAAAGCGCATCCAGACGTGCTAGAACTCTTCTTTCAAGTCTTCGACAAAGGCGTGCTGGACGACGCCGAAGGGCGTGAGATTGATTTCAAGAACACTATCATCATCCTCACCAGCAACGTCGCCTCGGCGCAGATGATGCACGCCTGCCTCAACAAAACGGCGCAAGAATTGCCAACCCCTGATGTGCTCGAGACCCTGATCCGACCGCAATTGATGCAAGCGTTCAAACCCGCTTTCCTCGGTCGCCTCAAAGTGATCCCGTACTATCCGATCACCGACGACGTGCTAGTTAAAATCATCGAACTGAAGCTGGATCGCATCCAAAAGCGCATCGCCGCCAATCACAAGGCTGCGTTCGTATACGACGCCGCGCTGGTCGAAGCAGTACTGGCGCGCTGCACCGAAGTCGATTCCGGCGCACGCAACGTCGACAACATCCTCAACGGCACCGTACTGCCCGAAATCGCCGAAACCGTACTCGCGACCATGGCCGCTGGCGGCGAGATTAGCAAAATCAAAGTATCCGCCTCCAAAAAGGGCGTGTTCAAATACGCAATCCAGTAAACCAATAAGCATCAGGGAGTTTTTACACCATGTTAAGCACCGCGCTCGCCACCTTATTCAATGGCTGGACCCAGACCGACCGCCTGATGCGCTTGCACACCGTGCTCGATGCCGAACACGGTGCCAATACATTGATGGCCGAAAGCATGCAAGCGGTTGAAGGCATCAGCCCCATCGATGATGCAGACATTGATATCGATACCGTAGCAGCCGCTGATGGCACTGGAGTCAACCAAGCCCCCGAATCCATCCCAGCCCTCTGTGGCTACAAACTCGAAATCACCTGTTTGAGTCTGGACGCGCATCTCGCATTGAAGGAATTGATTGGGCAACTGATCCTACTGGAACTCCAGACCGACGCCAGCCGCACCGCGCTGCGCCCCTTCCACGGATACATAACGCACTGCGACATGATCGGCGCCAATGGCGGCCTGGCCCGCTACAAACTGACCATCGAACCCTGGCTCGCCTTCCTGCGCTACCGTCGCGACAGCGCCATCTACCAGGACATGACCGTACTCGACATCGTCGAATCGATCTTCAAAGACTATCAAGCCCAGGGCACCCTGCAACCGCAGTGGAAGCTCGAGCTTCGCGACCCGAGCATCTACCCCAAGCGCAGCCTCACCACCCAATACCAGGAAAGCGACCTGCACTTCGTCATGCGCCTATTGGCAGAAGAAGGACTGTTCACGTATTTCCAACACCAGGGCGACCCCCACAGCCCCAGCTTTGGCAGCCACACCCTCATCATCGCCGACCACAACGGCAGCTTCACACCGAATGCGCAATCGCACATCGCCTTCAGCCAACCCGGCGCCGTCATGCAAAGGGACAGCATCGACCGCTGGCGCAGCGTGCGGCGCTGGCACACTAACGCCATCGCCATCGCCAGCTGGGACTACCGCACAGCCAACACCCGCACGGTGTCTGCAACCAGCGCTGCCCACAGCGCCACCGCCAACAGCAGCGACGCCACAACACTACTGGCCCAAGACGCCCCCGGCGCCTACGCGTTCGAGAACCGCGCCCAAGGCGAACGCATAGCCAACAACCAACTGCAAGCCATCGAAGCCAGAAACAAAATCTTCACCGGAGCCGGCACCGTGCGCACGCTTGCGCCCGGCACCACATTCACCCTGAGCGGCCACAGCGACAGCAATGACGACAACAGCGACAACAGCAACAACAGCAACAACAGCAGCGAAGACAACAACACCTTTGTCGTCCTGCGCGTAGTCCATCTGGCGCACAACAACTTCAGCGCCGCACTCCAGGGCCAAATCGCCCAACGGCTCGGCGCAGCCGCACTCGACAACGCACCAAGCGCACAAAGCGCACAAAACACAGAAGCCCCACAAAACCCCCATGCGCTGTATCGCAACCGCATCGACGCGATTCGCGCAAAGATTGCCTACCGTCCCGCCACCCGTGACGCGCACGGCATCATCCTCCACCCCAAGCCCACCGTCACTGGCCAGCAAAGCGCCATCGTCGTAGGCCCCGCCGGCCACATGATCCACACCGACCGCGACCACCGCATCAAAGTGCAATTTCACTGGCAGCGCAACGCAGAAGGACAAAATGGCAGCCACAGCCGCCTGAGCCACCCCCATCCTGAAGGCCACACCGGCGCTCCCTCCAATGCCCAATCCGGCACCTGGGTGCGCGTCATGGCCGGCATCGTCCCCATTGCCGGCGCCAACTGGGGCGGCCACGCCGTGCCGCGCATCGGACAAGAAGTCCTGATCGACTTCATCGAAGGCGACATCGACCGTCCCATCGTCATCGGCACCCTCTACAACGGACAAGGACAGGCCGACGCCCAAGTCAACCACATCGGCCAGGGCACAGGAGCCGCCAGCGGCAACGCCCCCAGCTGGTTTCCCGGAGAAAAGGGCGGTCACAGCCATCCCGCAGTACTCTCTGGCATCAAGACCCAGGCCATGCATGCCAGCCAAAGCGGCAACGGCGCCTACAACCAACTCCTGTTCGACGACAGCCCCGGCCAAAGCAGAGTCGCACTCCAGCACCATGCCAGCGCCCACCAAGGCACCGCCGAACTCAACCTCGGCATCCTGCGGCACCAAAGCGACAACCAGCGCCTGATGCAAACCGGTTACGGTTTCGAGCTCAAGAGCCAACACAGCACCGCCCTACGCGCAGGACAAGGCCTGCTCATAGCCACCGACGCCCGCCCCAACGCCAGCAGCAGCCAACTTGACACCACAGAGGCGCAAGCGCAACTCGAACAAAGTCAGCAACTGCAACAGAGCCTGGCTGCCACCGCCCAAAAGCACAACGCAAAACTAAAGGATGAAAACGCAGCGGAGAAGATCCCGGCGATTGACCACATGCAGCACAGCATCGACGTCATCAAAGCCACTGCAAGCGGCGGCAGCAGCAACACGGCAGAAGGCAACGCCGGCGGCACCGGCAGCGTTGCCGCCTACAGCGAACCGCAACTACAACTATCGAGTCCGGCCGGCATCGCAGCGCTTACGCCGGCAGACGCGATACTATCGGCCGGCAGCACCAGCAGCATCACAGCCGGGCACGACATCAACGTTGCAGCGCAAGGCAACAGCAGCCACGCCGTCAAAGCCGGCATCAGCCTGTTCACCTATGGCAAAGTCAGCAACCAGGACAAACCGAACCAGGAAACCGGCATAAAACTGCACGCCGCCAGTGGCACCGTCAGCATGCAAAGCCAAAGCGATGAAACCAGGATCACTGCCGACAAACTGATAACCGTGGCGAGCATTACAAAAGACGTCCAGATTGCAGCCAAAGACCACGTCATGCTGACCGCGCAGGGCGCGTATCTAAAGCTCGAAGGCGGCAACATCGAGATTCACGGGCCGGGGGCGATGGTGTTCAAGGCTAGTTATACGGAGTTTGCGGGGCCGCAGAGTGCGAATCATAGTTTGCCGGAGTTGCCAGCAGTATTGCCTTTGGCTGATCGCTACAGTACGCAATTTACAATTAAGTCAGCAACTGGAAAACCAGTGGCTGAATACTCTTATTCGATGGAGTCAAATGAAGGGCATCGATATCAGGGAGTGACGGATAAAGAAGGAAAGACAGTGCGATTTTATACGCCTACAAAAGTAAAATTTACCGTTAGGAAAAACTTAAAAAAAGCCGGTAGTAAAGATGTGCCTACTGCACAAAGAACGGAGCGTTTCAATGAAGAATTTGAAGGATAAACCGTTAGGTAGCGCAACAGCAACCGAGGATCATAGTAAGGTCGAAAACATAGCCGTCGCTTGTGCGTGTGGTCGTGATATTACTTTGAGCGAATTGATATCAGCGTACCCTGATCGAAAAAAAGAAACAATTGAAAAATTTCTGCCTGAGATAAATGCAACTATGAGACATTATGAAATTACTTCATGTATTCGTAAGGTGCATTTTCTAGCACAGGTAGGTCATGAGTCATCTGAGTTGAAATACACTGCTGAAATACTTGAAAAAGGTAAAACAGAAGAAAAAGCATATGGCGGCTATAAAGGCCGAGGATTGATGCAATTAACATTCATAGGAAACTATGAAGCTTACGGTTTATATATACAAAAAGATTTGACAGGGGCGAATAGGCTTGAACTAGAAGAGCCAAAATTAGCTACGGATTCTGCTGGATGGTATTGGGCGGCAGGAAGAGGCACCAATTTAAATACATTCGCCGATCAGAACGATGCCTTATACATCACGGCATCAATCAATGGCGGATTTAATGGGTATGAGGGCGAAAAGACATCCAGACTACGGCTATTAAAAAATGCTATTGATGCGTTACATGTAAAAGCTTGTCCTCAATTGGAAGCTTTATTTGCGGCATTTCCAGAGGTGGAAAAATTTAATTACGACTCTTATACACTAGAAAAAAGTAAGGCAAATGATATGCACGACATGGCGTTTGCTTGGGGATTTTGGCATGATCCAAAGTCTAAACGGAAAGGTACTAAGAAGGATGCGCTACAGGCTAAGCTTGGTTATAGCCGGTATCTGGAATTATTGACAGCAAAGCCACTCAAAGCAAAAAATGGAAGATTTGGTTTTAAAAAACGAGAAAATATGAAATTGCATGTAGAAACCCGTATTAAAGAACTTTAATAAAGCCCTACCAAATTTAAGGACAGCCGGATGAGAATTTTTACTTTTTATTTTTTAATGTTAATTTCACATTTTGGAATAGCTGCGAATTCGGATATTGAAAAAAATATTACATCGCAATTGCAAGTGAAAAGCCTTGTAACGTTAATTTCACCGCAACAAATTAGCGATCATATTTATACGCCTTACGCAGTGCAGGCTATACAAGGAAGTGACATTATGCCTACTTGTACGCTAGTAGATAATAATGATTTAAGTAAGGTAATAGTGTTAATAGCCCCATCAGATGGACAGTTTGCCAATTGCCACCAAGTGTTACAAAATCCATTAATCAGCAAAATTATGGGTGATTACTATGCAACTTACACCTATGTTGTTGAAGATCCGAGAGCGGTATTTGTTACTTATTATCAGCTAATTAAATTAATAAAAAACGGATTTTACCAGTGCAAAGAAGATGATGCTATTAACGCTAGAATTAGCCGTAAACTAAAAGCAAAAATAAAACTAAAAACAGCTACCGAGATGGCCGTCAAAAAAACTGGATGTACCGTTGCAAAGTAGTCGTAGTGACGGACGAAACTAATTCTAAACTTCCAACAAGCCTTCTTATGGAGGGCGTTGTTGAATAAATCAAAATTTTACCAAAGCTCTCTGCTCGAGCCCCAGACCAACGTTAGCCGCACTGCACTATGCCCATTCCACGGATACGTAACCCAGCGACCTTATCGGCGCTAATGGCGGCTTAGCCCGTTACAAACTGATAGTCGAAACCCTGGCTCGGCTCGATACCGACCACGACAGTAAAGTCACACCTGATGAACGCGCAGTCAACTACGCACAAGCGAAGTACAAAACAAACTCAAGAACACTATTTGCAAGCTGCCCACCGAATGGAATGCCGCCACAATAGAGGCGCGCTGGAACTGGCTCATGACAGAAACACCCGAACACTCGGACAAACTTTACACGGAAAATTTTGCTGTGCTAAAAAATATATTGCGAAGCTGTGTTTTTGGGAAGAGGCCAATCTCGTTATCGATGCCAATCATTGGCATTTCGATCCCAGAGAATTTATTCGGCAGTTTCGGAAGTGTGGCTGGTTGGCTGAGGAAGATATTGTTAAGGTAATACGGAAAACTTTTCCCAAGAAAAATGGGCAAGAGCTCAGTTCCCTAACTCATGCAGACATACATGAAAGCTAATCCGAATGATGTAAATGACATTTTTTTTCTAAATGCACTGGAATATATTTTTGTCAGCTGAAATTGATTTGTAATGTAAAATTTTACCAATGAATATCATGAAATAAACTGTATTGTTATTAATAATTTTTATTGCTAAATAAATTAAATAGTAAAACACTCTCATTAAAAATTTTTAGAAAAAATTTAACTGGAATTATTTTATGGATCAATTAGTTACCACGTCATTTTCTGAAACAAGTATTCACGAAGTGTTTGCAATTGTTTCGGAAGCCACGATTACAAAAAGACCAAGTCAGTCTGCAACTGGCATTGAATTAAAACTTATAAATCTGAGCAATTGGGTCACGGTGCATGCGTTATTTGGATTCTTAATCATGCTGTTTTTGGCAGCAGTAACTTATTATTTTCGATCAGATACATTCGTCATTGCGACGATATTTTTTGGTTTATTAGTGATACTTTTAGGTTTCGCGATTCTCGTTCTCGTAATCTTGTCCGCAATCCCTTTATTATGGAAAATCCGTAAAGCGCCTTATTCGCCATTCTTGCTTTTGGTTCAATCTGCATGTTCCTTTGATCTCCAATACGTAAACCGTCTAGCTGTCAAGACCCGCTTGGTTGTATACGCGTTTCACGAACAAATCAGGCTTTTCTTGCTGCCATTTCTTGAGTGCCTGAATCGGCGTTTGATGCTTTAAAGCGCGTTGTGGAATGTTGTGGTTGTAAATTTTCACGTAGTTGT
>JABBOV010000015.1 GCA_012927625.1 Glaciimonas sp.
TCGCGTCGAGGTCTACGAAGCGGCCAAGGCCAGGCACCCGGAGCGCTGGAGCGGCGCTACCCGAAACTGGCAGCCGGTCCTCGTTGTGCATTTGAATCCCGAAAAACCCGCCACGGAAGTGACCATGAAACAGGAGAAAAATCCAGAACTTAAAAAAGCAGCATAAATGTAGCACTCAGGCGACAACTAGCTTGAAATCTACCGAGATTTACAACCATAACATTCCCCAACGCGCTTTAAAGCATCAAACGCCGATTCAGGCACTCAAGAAATGGCAGCAAGAAAAACCTGATTTGTTCGTCAAACGCGTATATAACCAAGCGGGTCTTGACACCTAACAATTTAACTCCGTCCGTCATCAGCAAGTGCCCGAATAACTAATCTGGGGTAGGGGTATTCTCGCCTTCAACTTTTAAGTGCAACAACACCTCACAATATTGGAATACTCCCATAGTCGGCCACTGGATACTATATTCACTGGGAGCCACTCAGCTATCGCATCTTCAGTAAACCAGATCGTAAAATCGCGGCGCCGCCGCAACGCGTCATTATATTCAGGCCAGTTTGTCACTTTGTAATGAGATTTTTCAGTCTTGTGACGGCGACTCTCGTTATGTTTGAACGGCATGGGCTTCTCCGCATGTTAAATCGAGAGAATCATGCCAGATTGTTATCTTTCTTTCTGGAATATCGAATTATTCAACAACGATCTGATTGATGCAATGCTGCTGTCTTACTTATTTTTATGTGCCATTGCCGAATTCGGCTAACGGTTATTAAAATTTGTTTCATATACTTAATTCGTATAACGGTTATTAAAAATATGTTTCATATATTTAATTCATAAGAGGATGCCAAGACATCCTTGTTTTAACCATAAAAATTATAACTATGTTGATGGAGACAAAGATGATTCTGAATGGCTATGGAGCCCGCTTGCTTAAGCGTGGCATGACGACTATCACCGGCCTGCTGCTGGCCGGTGGAGTGCTTGCAGCACCGATTTCGGGGCTGGATGTTCTGAAGAACAGGTGCGCCTCTTGCCATATGGAGAAGGGCAAACTGCAGCGCATTTCTGACCTGCGCAAAACGCCTGAAGGTTGGGATATGACTATCGCTCGCATGCAAGTGTGGCACAAGGTAGAAATTTCCAAGGAAGAACGTCGAATCTTGGTCAAGTACCTTGCTGACAAGCAAGGGCTGACTCCCGCGGAAGCCGCACCTTATCGTTCATTGGTTGAACGTAGGCCCAATTTACAAGATGTAATACCTAAAGAAGCTCTGGGCCAGATGTGCGCGCGCTGCCATAGCTTTGGTCGTGTCGCCCTGCAACGGCGCGGTGCGGAAGAGTGGAAGAAACTGGTCCATACCCATCTCGGCCAGTTTCCCAGCATTGAATATTCAGCGCTGGGACGCGACCGCAACTGGAAGGACATCGCCCTCAATGAAGTGGTGCCAGAACTGGCCAAGCTCTATCCGGCCAGCACAGCCAGCTGGAACAACTGGCAGGGCAAGAAGCATGTGCCGCCCACCGGCTCGTGGCAAATCTCTGGTCATCGGCCAGGCTGGGGCGATTACGCAGGCTCAATGCAAGTCAATCCCCTTGGCAAAGATCGCTATGACGTCAGCTATAAGCTGATTTACTCTGCCGGCAATCATGTCAGCGGTCATGGACAGAGCATCATTTACAGCGGTTACGAATGGCGCGGCGATGCCACCTTGGGTAACCAGAAAGTGCGATCGGTGTTTGCCTTGAGCGAAGACGGCAAAAAACTGTCCGGCCGCTGGTTCCTGCGTGAATCTGACGAAATTGGCGCCACTTTCGAGGCGGTACCGGCTGGCAACGCGTCCGAGCCTGCCATCGTGACTGTCTTTCCATCGCTGCTTAAAACAGGCAGTGAAGTGCACTTGAGCGTGCATGGTGTTCAACTCGGCAAGGATTACGACCTGGGGCCGGGGATCAAAATCATTTCAGTCAAAAAAATAAATGAAAACGAGGTCGAACTGACAGTCAACGTCGCCGATGACGCCGCTGTCGGGTTGCGTAGTTTGCGCAGCAAGGGCGGAGCAGGGGACGTGAAAGTGGCCGTGTATCGGCAGTTCGACTCGATTCGCATTGAACCGGAGTTCGGGGTTGCCCGTTTGGGCGGCGGCACCAATTCGGGCATGTCATCGCAGTTCGAGGCCGTCGCCTATCTCAACGGACCTGATGGACTGGCGGGCAATGCCGATGACATTCGTCTCGGTTATGTCTCGGCCAACTGGAGCGTCGATAACTTTGACGAGAGTGCCAAGGCGGCCAACGATGTCGGTTTTGCCGGTGTCATGGATGAAAACGGGCTGTTCATACCGGCATTGGCCGGCCCCAATCCGGCCCGCAAGAACTTCAATAACGTCGGAAATTTATCTGTCATGGCCAAGGTTGCCGATGGGGCGCGCACGAGCGAGGCGAAAGCTCACCTGATCGTCACCGTGCAACGCTGGAACACCCCGCCACTACGCTAACAGGAGACCATCATGTCAACACTACAATTACAAAGACAAAACTATCGGGCGGTGGGCAAGGACGGGCAACGCTTCCTGCTGCATGTGCCAACGACCGCGATGTACGAACTGGACAAGGCGGCCGACTCGGTGCTGGGATTGCTGGAAGAGACCGGCACCATCAGCGAGCAGGACGTTCGGAGTCGTTTTGACGGTATTTTTTCGCCGGACGAAGTGTGCGGCACGCTCGCCGATTTTGTCGATCTCGGCATCCTTTCGGGCGAGCGCAAGGATTTCAAAAATGCGCCGCGCGAAATCAAGCACTCTCCGATCAGCACGCTGGTGCTGACACTGACCACCGGCTGCAACCTGGGCTGTACCTACTGCTACCGGGAGGATCTCACCACGCCCAGCAAGGCCACCGTCATGGAGGAAGCCACGGCAAGACACGCCATCGATCTGCTGCTCAAGGAATCCATAGGTCATGAGCGGGTGAACGTGGTCTTCTTCGGCGGTGAGGCCACGACCCGCTTCGCCAGTATCCGGGCGCTGGTCCCCTATGCAGAAGAAGAATCTGAAAAATTGGGGAAAAAGGTGGATTTCTCGCTCACCACCAATGCCAGCCTGCTGACCGATGAAATGATCGCCTTCTTCCATGACCATCGCTTCGGAATTTCGGTCAGCATGGATGGCGATGAAGAAATTCACGACCGCTATCGCATCACCATCGGCGGTAAGGGTACCCACAAGCTTGTGTCGAAAAATGTCCGGCGTCTGCTCGCTGGGTGCACATCACGGCCGGTGGGGGCACGAGTAACGTTAAGTGGTGGCAATACCGATGTGGCCCGCATTTATCGCCACCTCTATGACGAACTGGGTTTTGCCGAAGTCGGTTTCGCACCTGCAACTGCGAGCAATGATTCGCCCCTTGGGCTTGATGGCAACGAAATGCGCACGGTTATTAATGCCATGAAGGTCTTGGGCCAAGAATATACAGAGGCGGCCAAACGGGGTGTGCGCCACGGTTTTTCAAATATGAATCAGTTAATGCAGGACCTTTTCAGTGGGACGCGCAAGACCGTACCTTGCGGGGCAGGGATCGGGCTGCTGGCCGTTAGTGTCGAAGGAAAATTGGCACTATGCCACCGATTCACCGGCACCGATTTTCCAAGCTTTGGCGACGTCAATGCAGGCATCGCCCAGAAAGAACTCAGTGCCTTCTTGACTGAAGCGCAGACCATGCATCCGGCTTGCCAGAAGTGTTCGGCACGGAGCATTTGTGCAGGAGGCTGTTATCACGAGTCCTACGTGCGCCACGGGGATGTCATGTCGCCAACTTTCTCGCATTGTGATTTTATCCGCGAGTGGCTTGATTTTGGCATCGAATGTTACGGCGAGATCATGCGCGCCAATCCTGCTTTTTTCACTCCCAATAACAAGGCGCAGCAGCCACTTGGAGATCAACAATGAAACGCCTGAGACCACTTAATAATAAGGCTTACAGCCTATCTTCCCCTACAGCCGAAGGACAAGACCTGGAAGTCAGTCCGATGAGCAATGTGGTCGGTTGCACCACCACTTTCGATCCGGGCTGGGAAATTGACGCCTTTGGCGGTGTGGCCAGCCTGTGCCAGCCGATGGAATCGGATCTTTATGGCTGCACCGACCCTTGCTGGTGGCCAGCCCAGGTTGCCGACAACATGAATACCTCCCGCGAATGGACCGAAGGCAAGAATTCGGCACTGCGCGACTGGCGTGAACTGCAAACACTCTTTCCCGAGGACTGAACCCATGAAACGCTGGATTATTTTTCTTCTTGCCTTGCTGGCGGCCTCGACGGCTCTTGCTGGCGACTTCCTGCTGACCGTGACCCGTCCCAACAGTCTGCACCTAATCGACTTGGCGGCGCGTAAATTGGTGCGGACCTACTCACTGCCGGGCGACGGTGTGCCCAGTACGATTTCCGTTCCAGCTGACGGTAAGGTCGCCTATGTATTGACCAATCGTAACGAAAGTGTGGTCGGTATCGATCTCGATAGCGGGCAACAGGTTTTTCGCGCGGATATGTCGACACCGGAGTTGCGCGTCAAATCAATGTATGGCATGACGGTAACTCGCGACGGCAGCAAACTCTATGTGTATCAAATCCCGACGCGCATGAAACGAAATGAGTATGAGTCCCTCGATACCCGCATAGCCGTCTACAACACGGCTGACGGGATCGGCGCCAAGCCGGTGAAAACCTTCCCTGCACCCCGCCGCATCTCTGTCCTGGCACCCACTGCCGATAGTGACCGTGTGGTTGGCATAGGCTGGGATATCTATGTTTTTGACGCCAAGGCCGGCAAG
This sequence comes from Glaciimonas sp., assembly GCA_012927625.1. Taxonomy (GTDB): domain Bacteria; phylum Pseudomonadota; class Gammaproteobacteria; order Burkholderiales; family Burkholderiaceae_D; genus AVCC01. Next base: position 4,834 of record JABBOV010000015.1, read on the forward strand.
TTGGAAAAAACGCTTCCGTTGCGCCACTGGAAGCGCGAGGGTCTCGGTGAGCCTGACATCCTTAATATCTGGAATCTGTACGGACAGGCTCAGGTGCTATCCAGCCCTTACTACGTGGCGAAAACAGATGTCGATCCCGCATCCCCGGAGGCCTTTAAGGTTGGGCTTCTGACTTTCGATCTCAATACGGAAAAATTGAATTACGCAGAGGTTGCGAATGCGGAAACAGGCATTTTCTCATCGGTTGTCAATCCCGTGAAACGTACTGAAGTTTTTGCCGTGATGAACCAGCTTTTCCGTGCAGATTTGGATAAGAAGGAATTCGTTCAGAAAGTAGATCTCGATCATACCTACTACGCCATCAACATCTCCAGCGATGGCAAGGAAGTCTATATCGGCGGGGCTATTGACAAGGTGGCGATTTATGACACGGCAACCCTCACTAAGCAAGCTGAGATAGCCATGTCTGAAGGTGCCGACCAGTCGGTAGCTTCAATGGTAGTCATCCAGCGCTGAACGCTTTTAGATACCCAGGGAGCAATTAAACGATGCCGAATTTTACGCCGATGTGGCATCACCCGATACTCCGATGGGGATGGCTGCTGCTGGCTATGCGGCGAATGTTGGCCTTGCGCATTGTAATCCTGTCCTTTGTCGCCAGCCTGCTGGCATTGCTTCAACCGTGGTTGTCGAAAGTGCTGGTGGATGATGGAGCATTAACCGGTGATCTGAAAGTGTTGGCGACATCTGCAGGATTGATGTTGCTGGCACCGTTACTGGGTCTGGGGGTGGAATCAGTCACACGTTTCGATTATCTTCAACTGTCGTCCCACGTGTTGTTCGGTCTGCGGGAACGGGTATTTGAGCACCTACAAACACTCTCTCCCGTTTATTATTCTCGGGTGGGTTTTGGTGATTTGATTTCACGTTTTGACGGCGATCTTGCGGAGGTGCAGCGTTTCTTGGTGGATGGGCCGCTGGCGCTGTTCAATGGGTTGTTCAGCCTGTTGGCCGTTGTCATTTTGATGGGATTCCTCAACATCCCGATGATGCTGGTGGTGCTGCTGGCCATGCTGCCATTACCCTTGCTACACGGTTTTAAAAAACGAGGCGAGGTGGAGAATAGCGCTCGCGAGGCACGCCGACAGTCCACGCGCTTGTCCAACTTCTTTCTAGACAGCTTGCGAGCAGTAAAACTCATCCAGTCAACTAACGGCGAAGAGGCACGCATGACAGCCTTAAGGGAGCGGCATGGTGACTACTATCAGGCCCTGAAAACAGCGAAGCAGACAAGTTTTTCCCTGGCAGCTGGACAACGGGTGGCAGGACTGGCTGGAACGGCACTGGTCTTTGGCTGCGGTGGCTACCTGCTGTCCATAGGGCAGATCACGATGGGGGTGTTAATTGCCTTCGTCGGTTACTCGGCTCGCGTGGCCGGTCCTGTGTATACCCTAATGGGCGTGTTGGCTGGGTGGCAACGGCTGCGCGTGAGCTTGGAGCGCCTATCCGAGGTTCTGGATGCCGAGCCACCGCGGCAGACGGACAGAGTGTCAGCCAGCCTGCCGGTCGTGCTGCGAGGTGAAATTGCATTGGATAATGTGAGCTTCGCGTATGAGCAGCAGAAACCTGTTTTAAACAAGGCATCCCTGCATATCCCAGCCGGCAGCAAGGTATTGCTCATCGGGCCCTCCGGTTGCGGGAAATCCACCTTGGCAGATCTGCTGCTCGGACATCTGCAGCCGGATCATGGAAATATCTTTATTGATGAAGTAGCCATTGCTCAGGTGTCGGTAGCTGAGCTGCGCCGTCGGGTGGCGGTGGTGGACCAGGAGCCGGCTTTTTTTCCTGGCACCGTGGCGGAAAATCTGCGTTTTATTCAACCGCAGGCCAAGGATTCGGAGCTGCTTGACATTCTGCTGTCGGTCGGATTGGATGCCGCCGAAGTGCATCTCCAGACACCTGTCGGCGGCGTAGGCGCGGCCCTGTCTCGCGGCCAGCGTCTGCGGCTGGCCTTGGCACGAGCTATTTTGCAGGATCCATCGATCCTGGTTCTCGATGAAACCACCAGTGCAGTTGATCCGGAAATGGAAGGCCAGCTGCTGGCACTGGTGCAACGCCGGTTTTCCGGCCGCACCTGCCTTTTTATTACACACCATGTCCGTATCAAACAAGACTGGGACTTGGTTTGCCGCTTGAAGTACGGCGCGTTCGAGGTGCTTGCCGGGGAGGGCGCAACGCATGTCGGTTAAGGTCGCCATTATCGATAGCGGCATTGGCCCGGGACTGGATGCGGACGTGGGTGCCCGAATTGCGATGTGCCTGGCTGACGATGGACAGGTGCAGTGCTCGGCAGGAGACAGGACTGATTCTCTCGGCCATGGCACGGCGGTAGCCAGCTTGGTCCTGGCCCGCGCTCCCCGTTGTTCTTTGCTGTCGGCGCAGGTTTTTTATGCTGCTAGGCTAACCGCGGCGCGGGTGATTGCCGCAGCCGTCGACTGGTGTGTAGCCGAAGGTGCCCGTGTCGTCAATCTCAGTTTGGGGCTGCGCGATGATCGCAGCGTGCTGAGGGATAGCTGTCTGGCCGCCGTCTCTCGGGACGTGTTGCTGGTGGCTTCTCATCCAGCCAGGGGGGCTGCGATATATCCAGCGGTATATCCCGGGGTACTGGCGGTGACCGGCGACATCCGTTGCAGTGAGAGGGACTGTTCCAGTATTGCGCAGAATCTTTTGTTTGGTGCTTCTCCCATGCCGCCGGATGGATTTTCAGGAGGTGGGGCGAGCTATGCAGCCGCGCGCATGGCCGGTCTGGCAGCTGCTTTTTTCGAGATATATCCCACAGCTACGGCGGCAGACTTCAGAAATCATTTGCAGGCCATCGCTCGCTTTCACGGGCGCGAGCGCCGGCAGGCAGTTTCATGAAAGAATCTATGGAAATCGCACTGGCGATCACTGCTCCACGCCGACTGGCAGCATTGAAATCGTTTGCTACTCTTGATCGTGCGGCCTTGCTCGCCTTTCTGGATGACCCGCAGTTGGCAGAATTGCTGCCCCAAGGCGCAGTAGCGACCCACCTATATTTCGGCAGCGAGTATTGCGAGCACCTGTTTCCCAACGATGTCGATCTGGCTACGGCACTGGACCAGGCCGAGCGCCTGGGTCTGAAATTCGTGCTGCCTACCCCCATCGCCAACGATGGGCTTCTGGCCCGCATCGTCACAGTTGTGACTCGTCTGCCTGCAGAGGCGGAAGTGGTCGCCAATGACTGGGGCGTAGCACAGACGATGAAAGTGCAATTTCCCCGGCACGGGGTGGTAGCCGGTCGCCAATTAGCCAAGATGATCAAGGATCCGAGAATGCCGACGCCGACCTGGAATAAGGTCTATCCCAGCAATTACAGGGCGGCGCCTTATGCCCGCTTGCTTTCCAGTTTCGGTATCCGGCAAGTCGAACTAGACATTCCGCCTTTTGCCACCCCGGATGTCTTTGCCGTCAATGACCTGGCAGTAACCGTTTGGGCGCCCTACGCCTACATTGCAAAGGGCCGCATCTGCAAAATCGGCTCTCTGGGCCAGAAAACAGAAGAGAAGTTCGCTCCCGGCCGGCCCTGCCATCGCGAATGTCTGGGCATTCTGGAGCGGGAACCCGATGCGGCAGTTTCCGGCTTGCGCACCTATAGCCGCGGAACGACCATGTTCTACCGGCACGACGCTGCGATGTTCGGCGTTTTGCACAACGCCATCGCTCAAGGTCATGTCAAGCGGTTGGTACTTTCTGAGGTTTGAAATGGAAATCACATCCCCCATCAGTCATGTCGACGAAATTGAACACCTGGTTGCCGCCGGCGCCAACGAGATTTACTGCGGCGTGGTGCCGTCGAACTGGGTGGTTCAGTTCAATACAGGTGCGGTTAATCGCCGTTATTTTTCCAATCTGCAGAGCCTTTCCGAGTTGGAGAAGGCCGTGACCATTGCTCATGGCTTGGGCGCACAGCTATTTCTGGTGCTCAATGCCCAACACTACGGAACAGCGCAGCTCGACGCCTTGGTTAATCTCGGTAACAGTTTTCATGAAATGGGTGGCGATGCAGTCATCGTTGCCGACCTGACATTGATCGTAGCGTTGCGGGAACAGGTTCCCGACCTCGGCATTCACGTCAGCTCGGTAGCTAGTTGCCGCAACAGTGCCGCAGTCAGTTTTTATCGCGATCTCGGTGCACGTCGGGTCATCCTGCCCAGGGATGTGACGCTCGACGAGATCGAAGTCATTGCCAAAGGAGTGCCCGACGTTGAGATCGAGGTATTCATTCTCAATGACGGTTGCGTTTTTGAGGAGGGAGTCTGCCATTCGATTCACTTGCCGAAGAAGCTCGGTGGGCCGATTTGCGTCGACAGTTATCAGTTTGAGTACGTGGGGGCGACCGGTAAGACGATGCCACACAAGACAGTCCGCCGCCTACTGGATAACGATGAGGATTACAAACGTTGGCTGTGGTACCGCTTCGGCTGCGGATTTTCAACCACCGAAGAGGGCTACCCCTACGGCCCCTGCGGCCTTTGCGCCATACATCGGCTGCGCCAGGCTGGAATTGCATCCATCAAGATCGCGGGGCGCGAGGGCGCCACCGAACGCAAGATAAAAAGCGTGGAAATGGTGCGTCAAGTGCTCGATACAGCTCAGCAGGGCGGCGATGCGATGAGTGTTGCGTATACAGCTGTCGATATCCGCAAGACGCTTGCGCACTGTAAAAGCGGGTACATGTGCTACTACCCGGAGGTGCGCTGGGAATAAGGAAATTTTCGAATTTTCACAGTTTCTGAAGGTTGGTGAAGAGGGAGGAAGTAATCAATCTATAAGTAATAAAGCAAAAAATAATAAATTAAAAACGAGGTCTTCTTGCAAATGGTTTTGCAAGAACCCTAAAGGAGACAACATGAAGTTGAACAAACCGTTTTTTGTATTATCTTTAACTCTGCTGGCAGCCACCGCGCAGGCCCAGAGCGCTGATCTGGTCGTCGCAGTCGCACCTGCCTCGGATGCCGGCAGCAAAGCATTTTCACCGGCTTCTGCCGTTTCGCCAGTGACCGCAAATGTTACTTTGGCGTCGCAATATGTGTCACGCGGATTTCGCCAGACCTGGGGCAAGCCGGCATTGCAGGGCGGCTTTGACTATGTGCATCCAAGCGGTTTTTCCGCTGGAACTTGGTTATCCAACGTCAGCAACCGCTACATTGAAAATGGCACGATAGAGTGGGATCTGTATGGTGGTTATACCGGTGCTGCAGGGGATATCGGCTATAGCGGCATCGTCTATTACTACAAGTATCCGGGTGCAGTCCAAGCAGCGACCAATACAAAATATGATTATGGCGAATTGTCGCTCGGACTGAGTTACAAATTCCTTTACGCCAAATACTACTACACCTACACCAAGGATTCCTTCGGAATTACCGACGCGCGCGGCACTGGCTACATGGACCTAGGTGCCAACTATGACATGGGTTCCGGCTACACGCTGAACTTGCACTACGGCATCGGCCGGGTGGCAAGCAACGCAGCTGCCGACAACTCGATTTTCGACTGGAAGGATTATAAGGTCGGCGTCAGCAAGTCATTCGAGGGCGGCTGGACGCTGGTCGGCGCTTACACCAAGGCCAAAGGCGCGACCAATGTCTACGATAACTATACGACCGGCGCATTGAATACGGCCGGGGTGGCGGAAACATCGAATCCGGCTGCGGGTACTTTTGTGTTGTCACTCAATAAGACGTTCTAACAACACGCATCACCAGACAGTACCAAGGTGCATGAAACCAGAAAGAGAACTGTCTTTTGGGTACAAGCGCCTCGAGTCGCGTAGTTCTGGTTGGTGATGGAGAGTGCTAACTACGCGCTATGCAGCATAGCCTGCTCCGCGTGCTAGCACATAGATGATCAATCGCATTGGACATGGGATATTAATGCAGAACTCAAATCAGCATATTTTGGAAAATACGGATATGCCCGAACTGGAAAAATTTATTGTTGCGCGTGATTTTCTATTGCAACATCGAGAAGACTATACGACAGCGGTACGCGATTTCGTCTGGCCCAAGCTGACGCATTTCAATTGGGCCATCGACTATTTTGATTTCATGGCCATAAACAATGCGGCGACCGCATTGTGGATTGTCGAGGAAGACGGGCGCGAAGAAAAGCGTTCATTTCAGGAAATGTCGCAGCATTCAAATCAGATTGCCAACTTCTTTCTAGCGCAAGGATTCCGGACTGGGGATTGTGCTCTGATGGTGCTGGGCAATGTAGTGCCGTTATGGGAAATCATGCTGGCCTGTATGAAAATAGGTGTCACATTAGTTCCGGCAACACCGTTGCTGACCTCGCGCGACTTGCAGGACCGCATTGCGCGAGGCGCGATCAAACATGTGATTATCGGTCAGGCAGAAAGCGCAAAATTCGAGAGTGTCAGCGGCGATTTCAGCCGGATCGCAGTCGGATTTTCACAGTCAGGCTGGATCCAGTATGAGAATGCCTATCAGTGCTCCGATAGCCTGTCCCATACATTTCATCAGTCCGATGCGCCGCTGCTGCGCTACTTCACTTCCGGCACCGCCAGTCAGCCGAAGTTGGTCGAGCATTCACATCTCAGCTACCCGGTCGGCCATTTGTCGACCATGTACTGGATCGGTCTGCAACCTGGTGATATTCACCTTAACATCAGTTCGCCAGGTTGGGCCAAACACGCCTGGAGTTGCGTGTTTGCACCGTGGAACGCTGGCGCTACCGTATTTATCCGCAGCCAGTCGCGCTTCGATGCCAAGGATATCCTGGAAACTTTGGTCAAATATCAGGTGACGACCTTGTGCGCTCCGCCGACGGTGTGGCGCATGTTAATCCTACAAGACCTGGCGGGTTACCCGGTGAGTCTGCGCGAAATCGTGGGCGCCGGTGAACCGCTCAATCCGGAAGTGATTGCTCAGGTACAAGAAGCGTGGAACATCACGATACGCGACGGCTATGGCCAGACCGAAACCACTGCACAGATCGGCAATACCCCCGGCCAGGTGGTTAAAAGCGGATCGGTGGGTCGGCCTTTGCCAGGCTATCAAATTAGCCTGCTCGATAACGATGGATGCCGCGCCGAACAGGGTGAAATTACTATTGATTTAGCACAGCGCCCGCTAAGCCTGATGACTTGTTATGTGGATGATACACAGCGCACTGCAGAGGCGATGGCAGATGGACATTACCGCACCGGCGATATTGCCAGCCGCGATAGCGACGGTTATCTGACTTTTATCGGCCGGGCCGATGACGTATTCAAAGCGTCAGATTACCGCATCAGCCCGTTTGAGTTAGAAAGCATATTGTTAGAGCATCCCGACGTGATTGAGGCTGCAGTGGTACCGAGTCCCGACCCAAAGCGGCTCGCCGTGCCGAAGGCATTCGTTACGCTGCGAGACGGTGTGGTGCCGAGCGCTGCGCTGGCGCAGGAGATTCTCGGTTATGCCAGTGATCACTTGGCACCGTACAAGCGTGTACGCCGCATCGAGTTCAAGGCGCTCCCCAAAACCCTTTCGGGAAAAATTCGCCGGGTTGAACTCAGGCACGAGGAGGAGGCGCGTGACTTGACGCAAAGGCATGTGGGTGAATATTGGGAAGATGATTTTCGAAAAACTGTTTCATGAGCACAGGTGGGATGCACCATGACAGACATGCATGCTGAATCGTTGTAAACATCATTAATACAAACCAGGAGACACACAATGGACTTCACTGCACACAGCAATCTGGTAACTGCCGATACGGTGGCTTTTTTTAAACAATCACACCACATGTTAATTGATGGGAAATGGGTCGATGCGATCAGCGGTGCGCGCCTGGAGGTGCATGATCCTGCTGATGAAAAACAAATTGCGACGGTACCGGCAGGGGATCAGCACGATATCGATCTGGCTGTAATTGCTGCCCGCAAGGCTTTTGAGTTAGGCGATTGGCACCACATGCGGCCGGCCCAGCGCGAGCGTCTATTGCTGAAGCTGGCCGACCTGGTCGAGGCCAATGCGCAGAGCATGGCTGAAATCGAATCGATCGATAATGGCAAATCGGTGACAGTGGCGCGCTATGTTGATGTCGCCCTGACCGTGGATTTTTTCCGCTACATGGCCGGTTGGGCTACCAAGATCGAGGGCACGACCAATGATGTGTCGGCACCATTTGCTCCGAAAAATAAATTCGTGGCATTCACGCGAAAAGAGCCTGTCGGTGTCGTCGGGGCGATCGTCGCGTGGAATTTTCCGCTGCTACTGGCGGCCTGGAAACTGGGGCCGGCGCTGGCTACAGGTTGCACGGTGGTGCTCAAGCCAGCCGAGCAGACGCCGATGTCTGCATTGCGCTTGGGTGAGTTAATACAAGAAGCCGGCTACCCTGCCGGGGTGGTCAATATTGTCACCGGTTATGGCCATTCCGCAGGCGCGGCGTTGGCCCGTCATCCAGGCATCGATAAGATTACCTTCACGGGTTCCACCGAGGTTGGAAAAATGGTCGGCAAGGCTGCTCTCGAGAACATGACGCGAATCTCGCTTGAGCTGGGCGGCAAGTCGCCGATCATCGTTCTGGATGACTGCGATCCGGCTGTTGCTGCAGCAGGTGCCGCATCCGCCATTTTTTTCAATGCAGGGCAGGTCTGCTGCGCCGGTTCGCGTCTGTATGTGCATAAGAAGATATTCGACCGTGTAGTGAGTGATCTGTCAGATCTCGCCGTAAAAATGAAAGTCGGCAGCGGTCTGGATCCGTCCACCGAGCTGGGGCCGTTGGTGTCGCGGGCACAGATGGATCGGGTCTGCTCGTATATTGACTCCGGGATCGAACAAGGCGCCAGCGCCGCATCAGGTGGTGCCCGCTTTGGCAGCACCGGTTTCTTTGTCCAGCCCACCGTGCTGGTGGATGTGAACCCGATGATGCGCGTCGTGCAGGAGGAAATTTTTGGCCCGGTGTTGGTTGCAATGCCTTACGACGATCTGGACCAAGTGGCAGCCTGGGCCAACGATACAACGTACGGATTGAGCGCCAGCATCTGGTCGAACGACCTCTCAAGAGTGCATCGCCTGATTCCGAAAATCAAGGCCGGCACGGTATGGGTCAACTGCCACAATATTCTGGACAGTGCGATGCCGTTTGGTGGCTACAAACAGTCGGGGATGGGAAGAGAAATGGGCAAGACATGCCTCGATGCATATACCGAGTCAAAATCGGTCATCATGTCGGTATGATGGGATTGCAAGAATTGAGGGACCATCAGGGTGCCTTGGGCAGCGCTTGATCATTATTACAGTCGGGTGTGGGCAGCTATAGCTCACGCCCATCCTGTACATAGTCTGTATGACCGCTATGCTGAACAAATACATGACTTATAAAAAGCAGAGGCTGGATAGGTAAAAGGATTTGATCGGCAAATTTAATGTCATTTGGTATTTAGTCGACATTTAATGCTGCAATCCTTAAACCAAGAAAGATGCAAGGACCACCTCATGAACTCGCACAATTCTAGAGTATTCCGACCTTCCCCTACATCCGCCATTACGCATGGCGATGAGGGTTGTTTTATTCTCACTGAGGCCATTATCGGCGATGCCGACTACCATGCCGCCAGTTTGCAGCACTGGAAGCAGGAATATGAGCAGATCTCAAACGGCGTGTTCTCCAGCTCCCTGGATGAAGTGTGGTTTGGCAATGTCCAGTTGTTCCGCGAGAAAACCAATCAGGTGCTGCATCAGACGGGCTTGCCCTGGGACGGTTCGCGCACCATCGGCGTGACCCTGGATGCGACCGGCGACGGGCTGTTTTCCGGCACAATGCTCGACAGCGGATCGTTGTTTACCCTGGGCGGTGGTGAATCGCTCGATTTTCTCACGCCAAAAAAACTGGACATCATTGCCGTGTCCACCGATGCCACGGCATTGCAGGAGTTTTCACTTAACATCTGGGGCATCGATATCGAGGCCGGGTTGACTGTGCCCGGTGTTCTTAAGCACGCTCTCGGCACCGCGCAATGCCTGAGCGAATTTCTGGCGCTATTGCTGAACAATATCAAGGATGCTCCCGGCATGTTGAATTACCCGCAGATAAGAAAAATCGTTGAACAGGAAATCTACAACAATCTGGTGATGGCAACCAGTGGCGCCACTGTAAGCGACCATCATGCCTTCGCTGCGTCGCGCAAGAATGTGGTGGATAAAGCCAAGGCCTATGTGCTGGAGCACCATGACGATCCGGTCACGATCCCCGACCTGTGCCTGGCCCTGAATATTTCACGACGTACGCTGCAATACAGTTTCGAGTCCGTACTGGATATCAATCCGGTCGCCTACCTCAAAGCCATCCGCCTGAATCGAGTGCGGCGGGCAATCAAGGACAACGCCGGCGCAGCTCACACAACGTTGGCGGATATCGCCGCCCGCTGGGGCTTCTGGCATTCCTCCAAGTTTTCAGCCAATTACAAGGCCATGTTTGGCGAACTTCCGTCGGAAACTTTGCGCAAGAGTCGCTGACAGCCCGCCTATTAATAAATGGAAACCTCGATGCCGACCCTGCAGTCAATCCGGCCATGCTGCGGCAAGCCCGAGTACATGCTGCATCCGGTTAGCACGCAATCCTGTTTGTATCGAGTGAAATCAATCAGCGGCACGCAACTATCATGAAAAAAATATGCATTATCGGCTGCGGAACTGCCGGCGCAGTCAGCGCGGCACTGCTGGCAAGAATCGGCTATGACGTCACGGTCGTCGCTAAGGCCCGTGCACATCTTGCGTTGGAAGGCATGTCAACCCGAGCCGCCGACGGGCTTAAAGCAGCTGGTTTTCAGTGTGCCTTGGACGCCGCCGGCAAACTCGCCCATCGCTTCTCATGCTGGCATGGCCGCGTCGAGTCGGCCAATGGCGAATACCTGATTGAAAAGCAATCGCTGGAACGGGCGTTGCAGGACGACCTGTCCGGAGCGGGCGTTGCGCTGATACAGGGAGCGGTGCTCCGTTATGCAAGGGATGAAACGGGGTGGCGCATTAACGTATCCGACAACAGCGGCAGGCAGCAACAGTTCAATGCCGACTATCTGATCACAGCCTGCGGCCGCACCGGTGGTGAAAATATAGGCGCGCTGTCCGGGCCAGTATCGGTGATGCTCAGCCAATCCTATTCAGCCCGACTCGGCAATGCACCTTTCACCTTTATAGAACCGTTCGAAGATGGCTGGGCCTGGGCAACCTGGGACGGCATCGGTCACGCCTCCCTGCACGTCACGCTGGCCAGCGCCTTACTGTCGAGCGCCGACTGCAAGCATCTGTTCACCGCCAGTTGCCGGAAACTGAAAGAAATCCAGAAGATGATCGGCTCTCGGGCAGTTGCCGTCTCAGCTGTTTCTGCGCGCGGCAGCCGGCCCTTTCTGAAAGGCACGATCGCCGATGCCGCGCACCTCAAAGTGGGCGACGCCGCTTACACGGTAGATCCAATGTCCGGACATGGCATGTATGAAGCAATTTCCGGCGCTTATGCAGCGGTGCCAGTAATCCACACCCTGCTTGAGCGCCCGGAGCATGCCGGGCTGGCACTGCAGTTCTACACACGTCGCGCGCAATCGCTGTTTGTGCAACGCATGAAAAGCGGCATTGAACTCTACGCAAGCGAACAGCGCTGGGCTGGCAATCGATTCTGGGTCGAACGTTCGCGCACGATGTCAGCACAGCATGACATCCTGCTGGCACTGCCAGATGAACCCTGTTTCATGAAAAGACCGGTGGTGGAGCACGGATGGATAGTCGAGCGTGAAGTGCTGCTCTCGAAGAGCCATCCGCAAGGCATGCGCTTTATGGACGGCATCGATTTAGCCCAGCTTTACAGGCTGCTCAACACGTACCAGGCACCTGCAATGCATCAGCTAAGCGCGGTACTTAAAGCGCCGCCACGACAGGTCGCCTCCGCACTGCATACGCTGTTGCAGGAAGGTGTCGTTGCCGATGTGTCCATGCGATAAGTAATCGGATGCGGCGCCAACCAGCGTTGTTGTACTTAAAAGTTGAAGGCGAGACACATATTAAATGGCCGTCTTAGGTCGAGACCTGCTCGCCAGACTTTGGAATACCAGTCGCACTTGAGTAACTGATGTTACGCAGCCCGCAGAGCCTGTAATTCGGCATAGGCCTGTCGGGTTGCTGTGATAAAGAGCTTTGCCCTTATTGCGAAATGGTTTGTTTTGAGCTTTACATTCAGGCATTCCAATTTAAATACGGCATAAATTGACATGAACACATGGTTGTTTTGCGTCGTTAGCTTCCGGCATTGATCAATACAGTGTTGTAGCTGTTTGTTATCGATTCGTAAGCGTGACGCCAGCCTTTCGATTACCCACAAATAGCTTGTATACTTTCTGCAGTTCTGTTAACTTTTCCGCATGAGGAATTTGATCACAATCAGATGATGACAAGGGGAACGCCAGGCGATTCCCTACCTCGTCGTCCGGCGTCCTCGGAAGACGAGCAGACATGGATGGACAAAGAAAATGCCGCCTGCAATTTTCGAGACAAGCGGCTCAAGAAGCGCTTCCGGCTGTTGCTCAAGCAGTTCTGGGCGAACATGGGACAAAGCATTCCGTTTGCCTGTCAGGACTGGGCGAGTACGAAAGCAGCCTACCGTTTTTTTGCCAACGATCACGTCAGCGAGCAGGACATCTTGGGCGGGCATTTTCAGGCGACCAGCGAACGCTTCGCCAGTTCGGACGGGCCGATACTTATTCTTCAAGATACGACGACTTTTTCCTATCAGCGGGAGCAACCAGAACGCATCGGATTCACCGGAAAGAGCGGCACTCGCAAAATCGACGGGCGCAACAAACCGCTTACCCAATGCGGCATTCTTATGCATTCGAGCTTGGCCGTAACCACAGAGGGCGTGCCGCTTGGTTTGGTGGCGATCAAATTTTGGACGCGCAGCAAATTCAAGGGCTGCAACGCACTCAAGAAAAAGATCAATCCTACACGTGTGCCGATCGAGGAAAAGGAAAGCTATCGCTGGCTGGAAAACTTGAGGCAGTCGACGGCGCTTTTCGCTGACCCGCAGCGTTGCGTCCACATTGGTGACCGTGAGAGCGACATCTACGAGCTGTTCTGTACAGCGCAAGACGTTGGCACGCACTTCCTTGTCCGCACCTGCGTCGATCGTTTGGCCGGCGATGGCGGCCACACCGTCGCCGACGAGATGGACGAGGTGCGGTTGAAAGGACTGCACCGTGTCCAGACTTCAGATCAAAAAGGGAACGTCGTCGATGTCATTCTGGAGATTCGCTATCGCCGTATCAAAGTGCTGCCACCCATTGGAAAGCAGAGCCGCTATCCCGCCCTTTCCTTGGCAGTCATACACGCGCGTGAACGAGCTGCGCCGGCGAATCGGAAGCCCATCGAGTGGAAGCTCATCACCGACTTGTCCGTCGCATCCCGGCGCGAGGCAATCGAAAAACTCGATTGGTATGCCATGCGCTGGAAAATCGAGACCTTCCACAAGATTCTAAAATCCGGGTGCAAGGCGGAGGAGTCACGACTGCGCACCGCGGACAGGCTCGCCAACCTGATCTCCGTCTTCTGCATCATCAGCTGGCGTATCTTCTGGCTGACCATGCTCAACCGATCATGCCCGGATGCCAAACCAGAGCTGGCATTGACTCATACGGAAATTGACCTCCTCAACCGATTGGTAAAAGACAGTAAGAGATCCCGCCAGGCGCTTCCACTTTCACGCTATCTTGAAAAAATTGCGCAACTCGGCGGTTATCTCGCACGCTCCAACGATTCAGCGCCTGGGAACACAGTCATGTGGAGAGGTATGCGTCGGTTGGCAGATATGCAGCTTGGCTTTAATCTCGCCTCGAAAAGATATGGGTAATCGAAAGGCTGGCGTCACGCTTACGCAAATGGCGCTAATGTAGGGGAGATTGCTTCCTGGGTTCGCCGATAGCCGGGCGGCACGGCGAATTGACACATCTTCCTAACGGTTTTACGGTGGATACCGAAATAGCGTGCAACCTCGCGCTCGCTCTTGTTCTCGACCATCACCGCACGCCGTACCTTGACGTATAAGTCCACTGGAAACATCCTTTCCGCCTTTCTTATGCCATTGCTGTGGCATAAGACTACAGGCTAGGATTGGTACACTTTTAACCCGGCATTCTCGCCAGCTCAAGTGCGCTCAAGTGGTACATTATTCACGCGGCATTCATACGCCTGGCAGCGGCACAGCCAAAGCGCTCGATTACACGCTGCGCCGCTGGCCCGCGCTGATCCGTTATGCCGACAGCGGCAATTTGCCGATCGACAATAATCCGGTGGAGAACACGATCCGGCCGATTGCCATTGGAAAAAAGAACTGGCTCTACGCCGGCTCAGAACGTGCCGGAAAGCGCGCCGCGGCGATTCAATCCTTGCTTGGCACTGCCAAACTGAATGGGCTTGATTCATATGCGTGGCTTAAAGCTACGCTGGAAAAACTGCCCACTTGTCGTAATTGCGATATCGACGACTTGCTCCCTTTGCGCCGCGCTTCACAGAATTAAATCAACTTCCAGGTGGTGGCGACGGACGCTTACCTTACATCCGTATCGTCGGCTTTTACAACTGCAAGCGATTGAATTCAGTATTGGGCAATCTGCCGCCCGCTGCCTATGAGCAGAAAATGGCAGAAAAAGAATCTATTGTCGTATCCGAAATTACTTGGCCACTACAGCCTGAATTTCAGAAACCACCTCTTTGCAAAGACCCGGATATCCGGATCAACCGACAAGTCTGGGGTTTGTGGAGTGTTTACCGCGCTCTTACCTAAAACTCTTCCCACTCGTCACCGTCATTGCCGGCAGGCTTACCTTTAGGCTTTGTAGCTATCGCGATGGCATTGCGCTTTGAGTCGGCCTGGGCAAGTGCCGGGGCTTTTACCCCAGGCGCACGCAACGCCAGCTCTGCCGAGGTTTCATGGCCAAGCTTGAACACGCTCACCGCCTGCGCCAGCGACTTAGCCTGATCTTGCAGGCTTTCGGCGGCAGCCGCCGCCTGTTCCACCAACGCCGCATTCTGTTGCGTCATTTCATCCATCTGGCCGATGGCTTGGTTGACCTCTTCGATGCCGGCGCTTTGCTCCTGGCTGGCAGCGGTAATTTCACTCATGATGTCGGCTACCCGCTTGACCGAGCTGACGATTTCACTCATGGTTTGACCGGCGGCGTCCACTAGTTTGCTGCCCTGATCGACTTGTCGTACCGAATCATCGATCAGGGCTTTGATTTCCTTGGCGGCGGAAGCCGAGCGCTGCGCTAAATTACGTACTTCGGTGGCAACCACTGCAAAGCCGCGGCCCTGTTCGCCGGCGCGGGCCGCTTCAACCGCTGCATTCAGCGCCAGGATATTGGTCTGAAAGGAGATGCCGTCGATGACGCTGATGATGTCGGCGATTTTGCGCGAGCTGGCCTTGATCGAGCCCATGGTGTCGACCACTTGCGACACCACCTGGCCGCCTTTGACTGCCACCGTGGAAGCGCTGGCGGCTAGCTGATTGGCCTGGCGTGCATTGTCGGCATTTTGATGCACGGTGCCGGTCAGCTGTTCCATCGAACTGGCGGTTTCTTCCAGTGAGCTGGCCTGGGATTCGGTGCGCGACGACAGGTCGGCATTGCCGGAGGCAATTTCGCGCGAGGCCACAGCGATGGTGTCGGTGCCAAGACGGACTTTTCCTACCGTGCTGATCAAGCTGGAATTCATGAGTTTGAGTGCGACAAGTAACTGTGCTATTTCGTCTTTCCCACTAGCTTCTATGACGGTTGTCAAATCTCCTGTTGCAACGTGATTCGCGACTTCAAGTGCCGACTTTAAAGGCAATACGATACTTCTGGTGATAAGCCATGAGAATATGCCACCGAATGCCAAGGCAATCATTCCAATCGCAATTACGATATACATCAGATAGTTACCGGTCGCGATATTACGGCCAATCATTTCGCGACTTTTGATCTGCTGAACATCAATAAGTTTATTAATTTCAGCTATAGCCTGACGATTTAATGGGTTCACACTAGAGGTAATGACGCTAATGGCGCGATCACTGTCGAAAGATTGTACTGCTCGAATTACCTCTTTTACATGAGTATCAAGCTCATCGTCTATTTTGGTCAAATTACGAATGAGTGTTTGCTCATCATCCGTAAGGCCGATAGCGACAAGTTTACTCTCCATGTCAATATACAATTTGCGTTGCTTTTTAACTTCTTCATACTCAGACTGCATCTTCTGGAGGTCTGATTGCAGACCGATATTGCGCATGGCAATACCGCCTTCGAGTAAAGCACTTTTCATGGTTGAAGCCAAAGCAACTTTTCCATTGATAGTGCTAAATCCATTAATCAATTCAGTTCTGCTTCTTTTTGTCATCAGAGTTGCAACTAGCAAAACAATGATGAACATCACTAATATGATGCCGAAACCTGAACTCAGACGAGTACCAATACGCAGATTACGCAGATTCATGGGTATACCTTAATATTGTCATTTTTTTATATTCACACATTATGCAATTCTGTAAAAATTGGTCAAATATGTGATGTGTTGAATCTCATTTCCATATTTTTATTAAATATAGAAGATGAGCGTGATCTGTTAAATATGGGTTATATTTTTCAGAATAATAGCCGATTTTCAAAAATTCATCGATTCTGCGCTTTGTTTCTGGTGTGATAAAAATAACGCAGCTACATCAAGTATCAACGATACTCCACCATCGCCAAGTATAGTGGCACCGGAAATGCCATTCACTTTACGATAGTTTGATTCAAGATTTTTCACTACGATTTGCTGCTGACCGATAAGCTCGTCGATTAATAAACCAATTTTTTCACCATCCGTTTCAAGAATGACAATTATTCCTTGAGATGGATCGGTATAACGAGGAGTAATTGCAAATATTTGGTAAAGCGCAATTAATGGCAGATATTCGCCGCGAACCTTGACGACACGTCCCTGACCGCTGATTTCCTTGATGTCACCCGGTATAGGTTGCAGCGATTCAACCACAAAATTGAGCGGTAAAATATATATCTCATCCCCAACTTTAATGGACATACCATCCAGAATTGCCAAGGTTAACGGTAATGAAATCGTAATTGCAGTGCCCAGGCCTTTGGCGGAGCGAATTTCGACAACGCCGTCCATGGCAGTAATATTCCGTTTGACGACATCCATGCCGACGCCGCGTCCTGATACATCCGTTACTATTTCTGCAGTAGAAAATCCAGGCGCGAAAATTAACTGCCAGACTTCTGCATCCGAAATGCTATCCGGGATATTTAAACCTTGTTGTTTTGCTTTAACCAGAATTTTTTCACGGTTGAGGCCGCCACCATCATCACTAACTTCGATAACGATTTTTCCTCCTCGATGACCAGCAGAAAGAGAAAGTTTGCCCGTTTCATTTTTACCTGCAGCCAGACGGATATCGGGTGTTTCTATGCCATGGTCAATGCTGTTTCGTACTAGATGTGTCAATGGGTCGACAATTCGCTCTATTAAACCTTTGTCAAGCTCAGTTGACGCCCCGTGCGTAATGAATTCAACTTTCTTACTGAGCTTGCCTGCCAAGTCCCTTACCATGCGTGGAAATCGAGAGAACACATAGTCCATAGGCAGCATGCGGATAGACATGACCGCTTCCTGGAGATCGTGAGTATTTCTGGTTAACTGGTTAACACTGTTTAGCAAGCGTTCATGCGCAATCGGCTCCAGTCCGTCTATACGCTGTTCAATCATTGCATGCGTAATGACCAGTTCACCTACCAAGTTGATCAGTTGATCTACCTTTTCAATGCTGACGCGAATGGATGACGACTCGTGGTTGATATGACCTTTTTCTGTTTCGCGCGATTTGTTATCATATTTTTTTTCGGGAGCGGTTTCCTCTAAACTTGCGTTCGTAGTAGTGGAGACATTATCCAAAATTTTTTGGGATGGTTGGGTAGAACGATTTGGTAAACTTATATCTACATTTATGCCTAACTCTGCCATTGAGTCGAAGAACCCGTAACCTATGTCACTCTCCGATTGTGCTGTATCTGCATTTGAGGAAATAGACTCTTCCGATATTTTCAGGTCATCAGGGTCTAGTATGAAAGCACAAATGGATATAATTTCTTTTGTGTCCTCTGCTGTGAGCAGAGTGAAAACAACTGGTTGGGAATCGGGAGGTGTTTGCTCAAGTGCTCCAAGCAACGCCAATTCGGCTGCCAGCGACCTCAGATCGCGTTCCGGCATGCTGGGCAGAGTAATATGAATTTTGCGAAGCTGCTTACCGGCGTCTGGGTTGAGTGCTTTAACTGGAGTTACTTGGATAGGCGCGGTGCCAGCGGATGGCGTGTCCAGTTTAATATTTTGCGAAAGCAATGCTAATCTGGCACGAGTCTCCTCCACAGCATCCAAATCAACTTCGTTACCATTTCTGTGCCCATCAAGTTGCATTTTCAGAACATCCTTAGCGGCGAGGAATGCATCTACATGTTCTGTTTTTAATGTCATCTCACCCTTGCGAATTTTATCGAGCAGGGATTCCATTACATGGGTAATGTCTGCCATATCGGAAAAGCCAAAAGTAGATGCCCCTCCCTTGATAGAGTGTGCAGTACGAAAAATGGCGTTAAGATCTTCTTTATCAGGGTTCGTCAAATCAACGTTAAGCAGCAGGTGCTCATTTTCTGCAAGAAGTTCTTCTGCCTCGTCAAAGAAAACCTGGAAAAACTGGCTCATATCAATAGTCATTATTAGCCTTTGCCTCTTTTTCTTTTAGAAGATCGCCATAGCGTTGATCGCTTGGCAGATCACTAACCGATCACTTTCTTTACCACTTCTATCAAGCGTTGAGGATCAAATGGTTTAACCAGCCAACCGTTCGCACCTGCCGCTCGGCCCTGTGCCTTCATTTCGTCGCTCGACTCCGTGGTTAGCATCAAAATTGGCACTCGTTGATAACTCGCCATTTCACGTAATGCCTTAATGAGGGCCAAACCATCCATGCGCGGCATATTTTGATCAGTCAAAACCAAATCAACTGTCTGACTTTTTGCCTTGTCGAGGCCATCACGACCATCTACAGCTTCAATTACTTTATATCCGGCTGCTTTCAAGCTAAATGTGACCATCTGTCTCAATGAGATGGAGTCATCAACCGCAAGTATTGTTTTACCCATTTTTTATTTCACTTTCTTTGCATATCTACAGGTCAAATATCAGCCGCTATAAAAATCAAGGCCATCAAAACAATTCAATATCGCCACTGTCCATTTTGCTTTGATTGACCACTTTACGTAGCGCACTCTCAAGCTCAATATTTCGTACTACTAATGCATTATTTATTCCACTCAAGAATGCAATAATTTCTTCACCACCACTCTCAGGGAGCATTTGAGCCCCTGTATTACCCAGTGTGGCTAGTGCATCCCTTAATGCCGCAACACGCTTTACCGCTCGGCCAATCAATTGATTAGTGATGTCCTGGAACTGCATACTGGTAACTGCTTCATTAATATGTATTCCAATTTCTAAATGAATTTTTCTCAGTCGTTCAATATCTTTAAGTGATGGATTTTTTCCAGCAAGAAGCAGACTGACGGTCTCTTGCTGAAAATTTACTGCTTCGTTAATTGATATAAAATTATTAACCAATTTATCAATTGCTTCTCCAAGCAAATTCGTGGTTTGAATTAAGTCAACTTCCACCTCCAAAAGATGTTGATTGCCATGATTAGAAACATCGGATAGCAGGTCTTTAAGTTGTGGCGCCAATATTTTATTATTTGCCATGCATTTGTCCTGTTGTCGGCAAAAAACAATACAAAAAAGAATGCAAAGATTCAGTTTTTAATTGTTTTGGTAAGTTCCTGCTGGTTTAGCGGCTCATTGGAGACCTCGATAACACCACCATCCTTAGTGGCAGTTTCTTCAGCTTTTTTGTTCATCACGATAATGCTAATCCGTCTATTAACAGGATTCAGAGGTTCTTTCTTATCAAAAAGTACTGCAGATGAAAGACCAACAACACGTACAATTTTTGATTCTTCCATGCCACCTGCAATCAATTCCCTGCGTGAGGCATTGGCACGATCAGCTGAGAGCTCCCAGTTGCTATAGCCTTTTTCTCCGTTTAAATACGGTGCTGCGTCCGTGTGTCCCGATAAACTTATTTTGTTTGGGACTTGATTTAGAACGGCTCCAATTTCGTGCAGAATTACTTTAGTGTACGGTTGCAGTTCAGCCTTTGCAGAAGAAAACATAGGTCTGTTTTGCTCGTCAACAATCTGAATTCTCAAACCTTCAGTAGTAATATCCAGTAATAATTGATTTTTGAATTGTTTTAACACTGGGTGATCCGCTATGTTGGCTTCGATCTTTTTTTTCAACCCCTTTAGTCGATTTACCTCAGCTTTTTCAAGAGCTTTTTCTGCATCTTTCAGATCATAATTTTTTTTTTCTGCAGCAATACGGGTTTGTTTGATTTGGCCATCTTTCCGAGTCAGGTCTTTGCCTCCGCCATTTAAAACGCTTGAGCTATCGCCGCTCCCGGAGCCACCTGCCATTGCCACTTTAAGTGGTGTTTGGAAATATTCTGCAATACCTTGCAACGTGCCTTTTGAAGTAGATCCCAGGAGCCACATCAAAAGAAAAAATGCCATCATTGCAGTAACAAAGTCAGCATAAGCTATTTTCCAGGCACCTCCATTGTGCCCACCTACAGTTTTTTTAATACGCTTAACAATTATTGGGCGCGGTGCGTCATCTGCCATATCAACTCCTGAAAAGACTTATGATTATTTTGATTTGGTTTGCTTGACGTGTTCTTCCAACTCGATAAAAGTTGGGCGCTCAGTTGAATATAATACTTTTCTGCCAAACTCAACTGCCAGTGCTGGGGCGTAGCCATTCAGATTAGCGAGTAAGGTTACTTTTACACATTGCAGTATTTTTGAAGACTCTTGCAGTTTTTGTTCCAACAGTCCTGCTACTGGGCCAACGAATCCGTACGCTAGCAAAATGCCCAGAAAGGTTCCCACTAAAGCATTTGCAATTAGGATTCCTAACTCGGCAGGAGGTAGGCCTACCGAAGCCATCGTATGTACTACGCCCATGACAGCAGCAACAATACCGAAAGCAGGTAAGCCGTCAGCAACCTTGTTGATGCACTGCACGGCGACTTCGCCTTCGTGGTGATGCGTCTCTAGTTCATTGTCCATCAGGTTTTCGATCTGGAAAGCGTCCATATTTCCAGAAACCATCAATCTTAAGTAATCTGTCATGAATTCAACGATATGGTGATCATTGAGAATATTCGGATATTTGTTAAAAATTGGACTTTGCTCCGGCACTTCAACATCACCTTCAATAGACATCAGTCCTTCTTTTCGTACTTTGCTTAATATTTCAAAAAGCAAGGACATTAATTCCATGTAGAGGGCTTTATTGTATTTCGAGTTTCTGAATATGGTAGGTATTGCCTTAAAGGTTGACTTGATTGCTTTACTATTGTTGCCAACTATAAATGCCCCACTAGCGGAACCACCAATCATCAATAACTCGACTGGCTGTAAAAGTGAGGCCAGATGCCCACCCGCTACGGCAAAACCACCAAAAACGGAGGCAATAACAATGATGTATCCAAAAATTACTAACACTTTAGGGCTCTCCAGCAATCAAGTCAGGGCAAAGGGATCAATTAACACATCACCATTTTTGACATAAAAACGTGACTTGCAGCTACAGACTACCGTATGAATGTGATAATGTTTCGATGGTGATGTGAACGGCACAAACTACGCAAACTTGAGCCAAACCTTTACTAGAACGAAACAAAAAAGTTCTTTACAGATGCCAGCCATAAAGATTTGGTCCACCAGATTTTGAAGAGATTGTGATGCTGGGATGTGCTTCGGGAATTAAAAACTCATAACTAAGCAATAGTGCTCCGGGCTTCATTTCATGGACAGCTTTTTGCCACAGGGCCGACATTGCCACTGGTGATAGATAGGCAAAAACCACGTCATAATTAGTAAGAGATCTATGGATGTAATTGCCTCGTATAAAGCGCGCGGAGCTTTTTCCGAAAGCAGCACGCAGAGCGCTCAGTAGCCAAGGCAGAGGTGCCAATTCAATGCCAATGAATGTACTCTCCGGGTGCCGCACGGCCAGATGCAGGATCACACCACCCAACCCACTGCCAATGTCTATCATCCGAATCTGCTTGCCATGAGGGAGCAGCTTTTCAATTGACTCCCAAACTTTGACACTTGATGGGTAAAAAGGAACTTGGGTTCGAAAAGTTGTCCAAAAAAATCCAAGCAAGAATATAAATGCTGAAAGAAAAAAAACGGGTGGAATTTTCAGTGCAAGCGTCAGTACTAATGCGCAAGGGAAAATGAATTGCATCAGCCACCACCATGGAGCCATCTGTCTGCGATAAGAGAGGAGCATCGCTACTGCACCCTGAAGTAAGGATACTAATATGACGCTATTGTGCATTTCAAATAGTAGCCCAATGCCGGCAAGCAATGTAAACACGAAAAAAAAACTGATAAATTGAATCAGTAGAGCTTGAACAGCCGGAATTTTAACAAAGTATCTAGTGCTCTTTACAAGCGCAAAAAACGAACTACCATTGCTCAAAATACATTTCCTCGCGACAATCAAGTTAGCGATGTAATGGGTATTGCGAACATCGACTCGCCTTCTTTGGTTTTCTTGGTTTTTCCTGCGCGTGAAGGAATGTGACAAAGACCGCACACATAGTTATCTCTTAGATCAAGTGTGTGCACGATAAACTTTCCCCCACATTTAACGCAGCATGCAGTCGTAAGCAACTTGCTATCAAAAAAACGTACCAACGTCCATGCGCGGGTTAAAGAAAAAACCGGTTCCTTGCCCGAGTTGGCATGAGGTTGTATCTGTTCAAGGTAAAGCTTATACGCTTTCGTCAACGCCATCACACCAGAGGCTCCAGCATGATCAATAAGATATTTATGTATATTGATAAATAGTGATGCGTGAATGTTCGGTTGCCAAGTTAAAAACCAGTCAGTAGAGAAAGGCAGCATCCCCTTTGGCGGCGAAGAGCCCTTGATCTCTTTATACAACTTCAGCAAACGTTCACGCGAAAGCGAAGTTTGGGTCTCAAGCAACTGAAGCCGCGCCCCTAAGTTAATGAGTTCGATCGCAATCTTAATTTCATTAGCTTCGGTTATGACGCTTTTCTTGGTCATGGGACTTGCATTCTTAAAAGCGTGTACAAAATCAGCGGTTTATTTGGACGTTTCAGACGGGGTGCGACGCGAGACGGTAGCACAAGTCATCGTGAGAGCAGCAGAACGTCCGCCAGGGGTGGAACAAATACACAAATCATTTTTATACGCGTTCATTAGTAATAATCATTCATATTAGTAGCAACGTGGCTACACTATTTCTTCTATAGGTTGCCCTGCCATCAAAATTGCGGCATGTGATTGGGCTTGTGAGCGTTCCTTGTTGTGATTTGTCAGCATCATCAGAATGGCGCTGTCGTCAAAACGGAAGCGAGCCAACATCATGTTTGCACTCGCAAGTTTGAGAATTTGGGAATTGCTTAACCCATCAATTAGATCCGCAATTTCCATACTCAAACCTAGACGAAAAATAGCAGTAGCTTTATCAAACCGTATCATTTGCTGTGCAAGCATCAAGTAACTCAAGTTGGCATCACGAACCTCGGCAATTAAGTCATTTTCGGTCATGTCGTTCCCAGTCAGAATGAAATTTCTTCATGTTTCAGATAACTTGGATAGTGATGTTTTAATTAGCGCCAGTAAATAGGCTCTCTTCGCTATTTTTCGTGAGTCTAAAGGGCATGATGGACGTCATTGTTTGTCTTACAAGCAATGAGCAATGGACAATGAGATATGTTCATACAAGCAAAAATTGCATTACAGCAGTTGTAAACTGAAGTAACTGCATGAAATAAATTTAAAATTATTACAGCTTGAACAGTGAGTCGTAATTAAGTACTAAAAGATCTGCTGGTAATGACGGACTATTTTTGGAAAACTTTAGAGTTTTTTAAAATGAATTTTGAAGCCGAAGAAAATTTTTCTTGTTTGCGCCTACCTGATGTGGCAGATTCAACTACGAAGCGGTACTGGTTTTTAGTGGGAGTATCTTCAAGCCGAAGGATACCTCATGCGGCGTTTTGTAGCCCAGGCATTTCCTCGGTCGGTGGTTCAGTTTATATTGCATCCACGCCACCACATCGTGACTGGCGCTGTTGATTTATGTTTAAACCACATAAGGCTAGTACAAATACGTATAAAGTCTGCGCCCCTGCTCTGCTAGAATTGTTAGCTTTCGGTACGCTTTAAAAAAACAGAAAGGCCGTAGAGCATGGAATCGACATTGGATCAAAAGGAGGCTCGGCGTCAGGAATTGCGCCGTGCGGCACTGGAATACCATGAATTTCCGACCCCTGGCAAGATCAGTGTCACCGCAACCAAGCAGATGTCCAACCAGCGCGACCTGGCTTTGGCGTATTCTCCCGGAGTGGCTTCACCCTGCGAAGAAATCGTCGCCGATCCGTCCAGTGTCTTCAAATACACCGCCCGCGGCAATTTGGTGGCGGTCATAACTAACGGTACGGCTGTGCTTGGACTGGGTAATATTGGCCCATTAGCGTCCAAACCAGTGATGGAAGGCAAGGGCGTTCTGTTCAAAAAATTTGCTGGTATCGATGTCTTCGATATTGAAATCAATGAGCTTGATCCGGATAAACTAGTTGATATCATCGCCTCGTTGGAGCCGACTTTCGGCGGTATCAATCTGGAAGATATCAAGGCGCCGGAATGCTTCTACATCGAGCGCAAACTGCGGGATCGGATGAAAATTCCGGTCTTTCACGACGATCAACATGGCACTGCGATCATCGTCTGCACTGCCATCCTGAATGGCTTGAAGGTGGTCGGTAAAGACATCAAGATGTGCAAGCTGGTGGTGTCCGGCGCTGGCGCTGCAGCGCTGGCGTGCCTCGACCTGATCGTCGATCTCGGCTTCCCGATTGAAAATATTTTTGTCTCGGATTTGGCTGGCGTGGTGTATCAAGGCCGGATCGAACTGATGGATCCAGACAAGGCCCGTTTTGCTCAGCCAACCAGTGCTCGCACGCTAGCTGAACTGATGCCGGGCGCAGATATCTTTTTGGGCCTTTCTGCCGGCGGTGTCGTGAAGCCGGAAATGGTAGCCAGCATGGCGGCCAGACCGATCGTGATGGCGCTGGCTAACCCTACACCGGAAATTCTGCCGGAAGAAGTCAAGGCGGTGCGCCCCGATGCGATCATCGCTACCGGCCGTTCCGACTATCCGAACCAAGTCAACAACGTATTATGCTTCCCGTACATCTTCCGCGGTGCGCTCGATTGTGGCGCGACCACCATTACGCGTCAGATGGAAATCGCAGTGGTGCATGCGATTGCGGAACTGGCGCAAGCCGAACAGTCGGATGTGGTGGCCACCACTTATGGTATCCGTAATTTGTCATTTGGCCCCGAATACCTGATTCCGATGCCGTTCGATCCGCGTCTTATGACCCGCGTGGCTCCAGCGGTGGCAAAAGCCGCAGCAGAGTCGGGTGTTGCGGCCCGTCCTATTCAAGACATGCCGGCTTACGTTGAGCGCTTGCAACAATTCGTGTATCGCAGCGGCACCTTCATGAAGCCGTTGTTCCAAATCGCGAAAAAAGCCCCTTCAGGAAAAAAACGCATCGTCTTTGCCGAGGGCGAAGAGGAGCGGGTACTGCGCGCAGTTCAGATCATCGTCGATGAAAAGCTGGCTAAACCGATTTTGGTGGGCCGGCCATCGGTGTTGGCGCAACGGATCGAGAAATTTGGCTTGCGTCTGAAGCTGGATGAGGATTTTGAAGTGATCAACCCCAATTTTGACGAGCGCTATCGGGATTACTGGCAAACTTTCCATAAAATGTCGCAGCGCAAAGGCGTGGACGAGCAGTACGCGAAGCTGGAAATGCGCCGTCGTCACACCCTGATCGGTTCCATGATGATTCACAAAGGCGATGCCGATGGGATGATTTGCGGCACGTATGGGTCTACCCAACTGCACCTACACTATATCGATCAGGTTCTGGGCAAACGCGAGGGGGTCAATGTGTATGCGGCGATGAACTGTCTGATCCTGCCGCAAAGCCAGTTGATTCTGGTCGACACTCACGTCAACGAGAATCCGACTGCGGAACAACTTGCCGAAATCACCATCATGGCCGCTGAAGAGATGCGCCGTTTCGGTCTATTTCCACGCGCGGCGCTGTTGTCGCACTCGAATTACGGCTCCAGCAACAGTGAATCGGCGCAAAAAATGCGCGCCGCGCTGGCAATTATTCAAAAGAATGCGCCAGAACTCGAAATCGACGGTGAGATGCATGGCGATGTTGCTCTGGATTTCGCTTTGCGTAAAGCGATGATGCCGGATTCGCCTTTGACCGGCGACGCCAACTTACTGGTGATGCCGAATATCGATGCCGCTAATATTGCCTATAACCTGCTAAAAACAGCGTCAGGCAATGGCGTCGCAATTGGGCCGATTCTGCTCGGTTGCGCCAAACCGGTGCATATCCTGACGCCGTCGGCCACTGTGCGCCGGATTGTCAACATGACAGCTCTGTGCGTGGTCGATGCGATAGCTGAACGCTAAATACTAGATATATCTTCAGGTTGGGCAGCAAAAAATGCCGTTCCTCCGTGAGGAGAAACGGCATTTTTAATGTGCCGGCCGCTGGATTGTCTATGGCAACAGGGTACGGCTTGCGCTGATACCGATCTCACTGCACCTGAGATTTGGCCGGGTGGATGCGTACTGGCTTAAGCGCGGAATCTTGACTGATCTGGCACGCTTGGCTGGCATAGCGGCTATCTTTTTTTATTAAATTTTCAAGCGTGACGCCATCGAGCACACTTAGGTACGCGGTCGTAGCCGCATGCAAGATGCTTTTTAGTGTGCAATCGGAGGCATAGCTGCACTGGAAATTTCCGGGCGAAAAACATTCAGCCATGAAAAAATCGGTTTCGGTGTTGCGTATTACTTCACCAATATTGATATCTACCGGCTCTTTGTTGAGCCGTAGCCCGCCGTTGCGGCCGCGTATGGTTTCCACCATTCCACTCAAGCCCAGTTGATGCACAACCTTCATCAAATGATTCTTAGAGATGCCATGAACATTGGCAATATCTTGAATCGTCACTAATTTATCCCGGTTCCGGCCCAAGTGCATCAGGGTACGTAACGTGTAATCGGTATAAGCAGTTAATCTCATTGCTGGATCCAGGCTTGTTAAAGAGTGATACCGCACTTCCTATGTCATACAATAATAATGCAGTATTTATTATATATGTTATTGGCAATCAAACTTGTAAACTGCAATTAAGCTGGGAATACTGCGTGCGTAAAGGGCAGCGGGCGCGTTTTGGAAAGGCGACGAAGATGTCCTGCGTGAAGCCATGAACCAGGAAAATTGGGACTAAGCGCCACGGCTCAAAGTGAAACATTCATGCCGAGTGGCGGCGTGTACATCTCCTGTGTCATCAGGTCCACTCCGCAGGACAGCGATTCGATCCAGTCAAGAAATTGCCCGATGACCAAACTCCCCTTGAGCGGCGCACCATGTTGCGGCACGATCCATTCTGGATCGATGGCACGCACCATGTTGACCCAATATCGGCACACCTTGTTGGACACCATGTATCTGGTGTGAAAGCTGTGCATGAAGGGCAAGTGCTGCGCAAAATCGGTCACTGGCGCAACCCGGTCACACGGCAGTATCGATGCGCCCATATCGCCTGAAAACAGGATGCGGCTGACTGGGTCGTAAAATTGCAAATTCCCTTCGGAATGAAGGAAGTGTGCCGGCAGAATTTGGAATGCGGTCGAGCCGAATGGCAACAATGTGCCCTGATCTGGCACCGCAATGATGCGTCCTTCGGCCTTTCCCCGCGGGCAGAAATGCGGCACGAAGCGCGACCAGAGCGCTGAAATTAGCAACTTGGTTTCGGAGCCGGTCAGCCAGCGCGGCAGCGAAGCGATAATGTCCGGGTCGGCATGTGAGGCAAAAATATATTTGAGTTTCTTGGGTGAAAAATACTTTGACATCGCTATGTACAGTTCGTTGTAGGTCATCACCCCCCCCGGATCGAGCAGAATCCCGTTGCCGTCCTGCACGATCAGAAACTGGTTGGACTGTACAACTTCCCCCGCGCCTTCATCCGCGAGATCGGAAAACATGAGGCAGACATGTTGCTCGTTTTTAAAAAGTTCGAATACCATGGATGTTCCTACCGCTTAAAGCCATCATTATAGCCAGGCGTTTAGCCAGGCATTTTCGGCATGCAGCGATTTTTGGCGCACTCTAAGCCTTGCTGCCGGGCGAAACCATGCGCTTCGGCAACGATCATGATCCACTACTACTGCTGGCGCAAATCAATGAGCATTACGGCGCGGGCGTCTAGATTGCCTATGTATCGCGTGAGCCGGGTGAAATAGTCATTGATTTTCAGGTAATGCGTTAATTGATAGACTGCCTGCATTTAAAATGGCGTAGCTTGGCTACTATAGTGCGTTTGATTTACACTAACGCGTAGCCAAAGCAGGGCGTCATTGTTGCTCAATGCGCCTGCATAATCGATGTCATAACAGGGAAGGTAACAATATGTTCAAGACGATTCTGGTGCCAACGGATGGTTCATCCTTGTCCGATCAGGCTATTAATGCGGCGATTGAATTCGCGCAGACGACGGGCGGAAAAATTGTCGGCTTGTCGGTAGCCGAGCCCTATCCATACACGCCGTTGACCGATGGTTCGATTACGGTGGACGCGAATAACTATGAAAAAAAAATGCAAGAAATGGCGCAAATGCACGTGCGCAAAATAGCGGATGCGGCACAAGCAGCAAATGTTCCGTGCGAAACCTGTGTGCGTCAATCTTTCAGCCCGCATGAAGAAATTATCAGCGTTGCCATCAAACACAATTGCGACGTTATTTTCATGGCGTCACATGGACGTAAAGGACTGAGCAGATTATTTGTTGGCAGCGAAACGCAAAAAGTGCTGGCCCATTCAACGATCCCGGTTCTAGTGTTCCGCCAGGGTTCGCCAGATTAAGAGGTTCGCGGATTGACAATTAACTGTTAGTAATTAACAGGCAAAGCCCTGCAGACTGGGCTTGCAGTTCCGTGTTGCGCCTGAGTCTCACCTGTGTGCCGCAACTCTTCTGACGCTGGAAAAATCGAAACCTTCCCCATGAGTTACCTCGCCCTAAAACATTTCCACATCACTTGCGCGGCACTCAGCGGCGGTTTATTTTTGTTGCGTGGGTTTTGGATGCTAGTGGATTCGTCCATTCTGCAACGGCGCTGGGTCAGGATTGCGCCGCATGTCATCGATACCTTGCTGCTCACCAGCGCGTTGGTTATGGTGTTCTGGAGCGGCCAGTATCCGTTTGTACAGAATTGGTTGACGGCCAAAGTCATCGCTTTGGTGGTCTATATCGGACTGGGTACCGTGGCGTTAAAACGCGGCAAAACCAAGGCGGTTCGAGTGGCTGCGTTTATCAGCGCACTGCTGGTATTTGCCTACATTGTGGGTGTGGCGCTGACCCGGCAGGCAGCGATTATCGGGTAATGCAAAATCACTCTACATATCTGTTCTCATAGACGCTTCCTGTCACGTTTGCTCTTGGCAGAAATTTTCTAATACTTTTAACTGCATTTAATTAACATACTGCAATATGTATTATTAATATACGCAATAAAATAAAGCGGAAAGTGGTGTATTTTTAAAAGTTATCAGGGAGTATATTGGATTCTGTGAGTGACGTTATGCACATGGCTATTTTTTCCGTGCCTTTTGTGCCTTTTATGGACAAGTTCGTAACAACAGTTAACTGGGGTTTCAGATCTGCCACCACACGGGCGATTACGGTCTCTGCCTGCACCGGGTCAAAATCTTCATGAAGTCGTTTTTTGACGCCGTACTCTTGCAGTTGGTGATAACTATCCGGCGTAATGTCGTGCCGCGACAGACAATTCCTGGCGCACGCCAGCGCGCAACCGTCGAGTGCGATAATGCGGCGACCGGATTTTGCAATTTTCAGCAGGTACGGTACGTCGCCCCCGATGCCGGCGATGCACGACATTTCGGCCACGCCGCGTCTATCGAGTTGCAAGGCGACGTGGTTGGCCAGTTGCGCCGCGCTCGAACAACCGGAGCACGAGTAGACCAGCGGTAGAATTGCAGTTTCCGCGGCATCTTTCGCACGCATGAAAAAATCCTTTTTCTTTAAAAATTCTAAAAACCTGCACTGCTGTTACCGTAAAAATCACGCTTTCAGTTTCGCTTTCATGCGTGCCATCATATTTTCTGGTGACAACTGGCTCAGGTGAAAAACCGGTAGTTCAATTGCATCGATGGTGTTTTTCATCAGCAAACCGAGTTCGGTGTCGCCTTCCATCGAAAGCCGCCTGCTGAAAAACAAAGTATCGGGGTCTTCCTGACGCTGCGCCAACAACAGGAAATCATGCGCACTGGCGCTAATTGTCAGATCGGCCGCGCCCATGTTGCGGCAGGCAGAAAAGCTCTTGTGCATCCATTGAAAGTCAAACGACAATTGCGCGTCGCGAACCGTGATGCGCATTTTTTTATCGACAAGCGAATCTCGCACATCGGCTGGCAAACTCTTTAAAAGCGCCAGATTCAATGCGGTAACAAATAAGAACGAGCCCGGATAAGCGGGCAATAGCGACAGCAATTTGCCCACTTGTTTTGGTATCACGTAACGGCTTTGATGCATGAGTACTCCCGATTTTTATACTACGTAGAGCAATACGGCAAAGTAATGGCAGGCGCTGCCACCGAGGACGAATAGGTGCCAGACGCCATGTCCATGGCGTATTCTTGTGTCGTACACATAAAAAATAATGCCAATCGTATAAAGTAGACCGCCCGCTGCCAGCCAGGCAAATCCTGCCAAGGTCAGAGCCGATATCAGAGGCATAATCGCCACCAGCGCCAGCCATCCCATCAGAATGTAAATTATCAGCGACAACAGGCGCGCCCCTTTGGCGAACCAGATTTCCTGCACAATTCCCAGCAGTGCCAAGCCCCATACCGCGCCGAACAAGGACCAGCCCCAGGCGCCGCGCAGCGTCACCAGCACAAAAGGGGTATAGCTGCCTGCAATCAACAGATAAATTGCACAATGATCGAACTTGCGCAGAACATCCTTGGCCGGCCCGCGCGCGCTGTGATACACGGTGGAGCCGACATACAGTGTCAACAGCATCGCGCCATAGATGCTGAAGCTGACGATTTTCCACGGGTCGCCCAGGCGCGCGGCGAGCACAATCAGCAGCACTGACCCGATTGCGGCCAGTACCGCACCGATCAAATGGCTGATACTGTTGAATTTTTCACCGTAATACATACAGCTAAAGCTCCTTCAAAAATCTGCTGCGCACGAACTGTAGCGCTGGTCATGATTTCGGGAGGAGTCTATCCGTTCTTCCATCCACGATTATGCAACTAGCAGTTCAAGGCCCGGTTTTCCATACCAGTAACCGTTGCAGGCTTGGTCTGGCATTATTGTACGCATCGTTTCCATTGCTTCGATCGGTGACGCCTGCTGCGCCAGCACTGCATGGAATAGCGTGATGATATCCTCGGTGTGCTGGGACTGCGGGCTAATCCGCACCACGTCCACACCCAAGTCGCGCATTTGGGTTAGTTCATTGACCAAATTGTAGACCAGTGCGGATTGGGTCTGGATGCCGTTAAGTACCAGAAAATCCTTGCTTTCGCGGGTTTGCAGCATCAATCCATCAGCATAATCCATGCAGACGAACTGGCAATTATCTTTCGGCAGGTTGTGGTGCCGTGCAGTAAAACAGCGCGCCGAGAATGCTAGCGGCATGCGGCCGTAAGCGAATACTTCGGTTTCCATTCCCTTTGGCCGACTAGCCTGCATCTGCGCCAGATCATCGCGGTTCATTTCAAGCGGCATTACCCAGCGTTTGGCACCCAGACCGGCAACAAGTTCAAGCGCAGGGGGGTTATATAAATTAAGGTGCTGTCCAGCAATGAAAGGAGTTTTGGCGCTCAAACAATGCACCGCACCCATATCGTTGGCTTCGACCGTGAATGCGCCAGTTTCGGTAATCTTGCGCAAGGTGACGGTGTCCGTGCCGGACTCGATCAGTACCAGCGTTGACAGCACTACTTCTTTACCGGCAGCACGCAAGCTTTCGGCAATTGTCAGCCAATCGGAAAGGCGTAATTCATGGCGGCGCGAACATACCGTTTCGCCCAGATAGACGATATCGACGGCGGAGTTGGCGATGGTTTCATAGAACTTGAATACGTCATCGCGGCTCCAGTAATACAGTATCGGACCTAAAGCAAGTTTCAAAATGCATTCTCCTGTGCAGTTATTTTTTCACCATCAACCGTGAACGCGAAGGCAATTGTGGACAAGATGCAGGCAGTACGGAGGACTGTAATTGCAACTAGCGAAGCCCACAAAGTGCACTATTGAATTGAAAATATATTATTTCCAAGGGCGGTGATACGCCCCTAATGTGTGTTGTTGCCCTTCGGCCACCTTGTCCAGATCCGTCATCCAGACCGGCTTAACAGAATAACGCTGCAGGTTTTCGCGGCAGCTATCGATTGCTTCGCGCCAAACCTTGGTCACTTGCGCGGTATAGGCAGGACTGCGTTGGCGCCCTTCGATCTTGATTGCGCTCACGCCCATGCGCATTAATTGCGGCAATAACTCCAGCGTGTTTAGGCTGGTGGGTTCTTCAATTGCATAATAATTTTCGCCGCGGACATCGAAACGACCTTTGCACAAGGTCGGATAACCGGCGTTTTCGCCATCGGCGTAACGATCAATCAGTACGCCATTCAAGCGCGACTCTAATCCCTTTGGTGTTTGTTGCCAGCGCACCGATTTGGCCGGCGAGCAGACGCCGTGCGTGTTTGGTGCTTCGCCTGTGACGTAAGAAGATAGCGCGCAGCGGCCTTCCACCATCACGCACAAACTGCCGAAGCCGAAGACTTCAATTTCGACCGGAGTTTTCTTGCTCACTTGTTCCACTTGTGCCAACGACAGCACACGCGGCAATACCGCGCGCGCTATGCCAAAGTGCTGGTGATAAAAATTGATGGCTTCAAAATTGGTGGCAGAACCTTGTACCGAAAGATGCAGGCGCAAGTTGGGATAATGCGATACCGCGTACTGCATTAATCCCGGGTCGGCCAGTATCACAGCATCAACTCCGGCATTGGCGGCGCGGTCAATTGCAGTGCGCCACTTCTGCCAACCCGACGCCTGCGGATAGGTGTTCAGGGCTAGCAATATTTTGCAGCCCCGGTCATGCGCGTAACGAATGCCGGTAGCGATGGTGGCATCGTCAAAATTCAGACCGGCAAAGTTGCGCGCATTAGTGGCATCGCGAAAGCCCAGATAGACGCAATCGGCACCGTTGTCGACTGCGGCTTTAAGCGCAGGCAAACTACCGGCTGGGCAGACCAATTCCATTTTTTCTGTGGCAGAGGTTGCCACTTCGTTTGCGGGCAAGATATCAGCGGGTGTATTCGTCATGGTCAACTTATAAGTGGCACTGTGCCAGTGTGAATGCGTATTGACGGCCTCATTTAATTTAGGTCGTAGTAAGCTCAATTTGTCCGGTTTGCAGTAAGTCAGCGATTAGCTGCATTTCCATCATGACGGCAGCAGATATTGTTCCAATGATCGTTCTTTCAGATCGGTTGGTCTTTGCCCGGTTAGCATGTATTGCATTAGTTCTTGTACCGATCTGATCGCATTACCGAAGGGTAATTCTTCAGAGCCACGGAAGAAGAGGCCGCGCTTGATGTCGCCATTCACGGCGAAAGCGAGCTGGGTGTCGATGCAGAATTGGCCGGCCTTGGCGATGCCGTCACGCCAGCCGCACTGGATCAGACATTCGAAGCCCATCGTGCAGGGTTTTGCCTTGGCGATGCCTTTTAGCTTCGCTTCCTTGTCCAGATAATTCGCCAGCCACGGAGTGCGCACTGCGCGCGCCGGTAACCCTGTGTTGCTGATGAAGGTCACGATATCTTCCGGCCGGGCCTCAACCAAAACTTTTTTGAAGTTGGGATGGGCGTCGCCTTCCTTTGTTACTGCGAATGGTGTGCCAAGCTGGACTGCACTTGCGCCCAGAGCAAGTAGTTCGCGTACTTCCTGGTGGTTATTAATGCCGCCGGCAGCAATCAACGGAATACGTTCGCGCTCAAGGCCAAGCTGCTTGAATAATTCTAGCGTGCCTTCGAGCACGGTAGGGAAGGCGAAACGCGAGTCGGCTACCTCTTGCGGATTTGCCGCGCCCAAATGTCCACCTGCATAACGCGGGTTTTCAATCACGATGGCGTCGGGCAAGCGATTTTTGCGCATCCATTTTTTTAGTATCAGCGCGATGCCGCGCACGTCGGACAGAATCGGAATCAGCGCGACCTTCGGATAGTGCGCAGTCAGCTCCGGCAAATCCAGCGGCAAACCGGCGCCGACTACTATTGCATCAATGCCGCTGGCACACGCCTGGCGCACCGAGGATGCATATTCGGACACCGCCCGCATGACGTTGACGGCAAGCATGCCGCAACCATCGGCCAGTGCGCGCGCCGCCTTGATTTCCCGATCCAGCGCAATAAGGTTGACGCTATCGATCAATTCCTTGTCACGCGAACGGTGAGTTTGCGCCATCAAATCCGGGTGGTGGCGGCGCAGGTCGACGCTGGAAATGGTGCCAACAGCACCGAACTTTGCCACGGTGCCGGCTAACCGGTGTGCCGAGATGCCGATGCCCATGCCACCTTGAACGATGGGCAGCAATAATTTATCTTTGAGTCTGAATTTGCGTAAAGGGTGTGGTAATGCAATTTGCAGCACAATAATCCTTGTTGTTGCCGGTCCGCACGAATAACTCGAACCGGCACTGCTACTTCATAAAAACTGATTTAATACTGATTTGAGGCAGGGTAGTTGTTCGCCCCGCAACCGCTCAAAACCGCCATGACAATCCCGTTATATTGGTGGTAATAGTTACGCTCGGCGCGCTTGATCTACCTGCCCTGAGCGCTTCCGAAGTATCATAAAATCATGGGAGTATGATTAAAAAAATAGTTATTTACCCATGATTTAAAGGCTATCTGAAAAATACACCTGCTTTATGTTGGAT
Source organism: Glaciimonas sp. (assembly GCA_012927625.1). GTDB lineage: Bacteria > Pseudomonadota > Gammaproteobacteria > Burkholderiales > Burkholderiaceae_D > AVCC01. The sequence goes on from JABBOV010000015.1 coordinate 40,182, forward strand.
ATGGCGTAGGCAGGACGAGCACGCGAAATGTGGCGGTTGCATATCAGCCCGGTTATTCTAGACTGCCATGAGCCTAGGAATCCTTAATATAGATCAATGAGACGGGGCAAGGCTTGATGTGAGAATGACTTTTCGTCCAACTCAGGTGCATACCATGAAAACGATTAGTGAATATTTGAGTACTGATCACGAGCGTTGCGATCACCTGTTCGCTGCAGCCGAACATAGTGTTGACCAGGGCAATTGGAAGCAGGCGGAAACTGCGTTTCAGCATTTCAGCGAAGCGCAGCTGCACCACTTGGCGATGGAAGAAACAATACTGTTTCCAGCCTTTGAAAATGCCACAGGCGACACACATGGCCCGACTAGTGTCATGCGTGCCGAGCATAAACAAATGCTGGGGATCATGCAGCAAATGGACGATGCGATATCAGAGCAGCATGCGTCGATTTTTTTCGGTTGCGCAGAAACGCTGAATATTCTGCTGCAGCAACATAATATGAAAGAAGAAAGCATGTTGTATCCAATGACCGACAGGGCACTTTCTTCCAAATGTCATGAAATCATAGATGCCATGGATCACATTGATAGGGTCATTGCGTCTCTGGATAAGGTTGACTGAAATTGTGGATAAAGAGATAGAACTAAACGTTTGCGGCCTTGAGCCGCCCGAGCCTATGGAGCGCGTACTCGATGCGATTTCGCTGATGGGTCCGGGCCAGCGTTTGCGCATGGTGATCGACCGTGAGCCACGTCCGTTGTATCGCATTCTTGATAACAATGGCTTTGCGCACGAGACCCACTCCCGTTCGGATTATCTCTACGAAATATTGATTTGGCACAAGGTCTGATGCAGCGTATTTTATCGTTTGATCAAGCGCCATCACTGTCAGCCCCGTTGCGATTTTTTTTGACGGCGCCCGCGTTTGCAATCCTTGCTTCCCTTTTGCTTATTTGGTTTGGCCCACAGGCATTGGAATCACGTTGGTCTCCTTTGACGCTAGCATTGACGCATTTGTTAGTGCTTGGATTTCTATCCACTGCGATGATTGGAGCCTTGGTTCAGATTTTGCCTGTGGTGGCAGGCGTCCATCTGCCGCGTGCAGGCTTGACAGCCGGCATCGTACATTTTTTTCTGACAATAGGCACTGCAGCATTGGCCAGTGCTTTTTTGCTGGCGCAACCGTTGCTCTTCAAACTGGCGCTGCTATTTCTGGCATGTGCTTTTCTGTCGCTTCTGGGTGCGAGCGTTGTCGGCCTCTGGCAGGTGGCCGATGCCAGCGCCACACTGCGGACAATTCGTCTGGCGCTCACCGCGCTACTTGGTACAGTCGTATTGGGCGCCACGCTTGCCAGCGCATTTGGCTGGGCGCTCGGGCTACCACTGATGGAATTGACGAATTTGCATGCCCGTTGGGGCCTGCTTGGATGGGTGGGCTTGCTCGTGATCGGGGTTGCCTACCAGGTGGTGCCGATGTTTCAGGTGACGCCGCTGTATCCAGCTTATTTGACGCGTTGGCTGGCGCCAGTGCTGTTTCTGCTATTGCTGGCTTGGTCTGCTGCCGATGTGCTGACGCGGCAGCAGCCTAATGGCTGGAACGCTGCGTTGTCCATTTTTGTTGCTTTTGGTTTTATGCTGTTTGGACTGACAACACTGTACTTGTTATGGTTCAGAAAACGTCCCAGGCCGGATGTTACTGTCATGTTCTGGCGTACTGGCATGGCGAGTTTGATTGTCGGCGCCGTGCTCTGGGTCGCCGGGTGCTGGTTGCCGCAGATTACGGTCGCTCCTTCCTATGCACTGTTTTTGGGTGTGCTGTTTATAGTCGGATTTGCTTATTCGGTAATCAACGGCATGGTCTATAAGATTGTGCCATTTTTGGTGTGGTACCACTTGCAAAACTCAATAAAACAGCGAGGAATTGTGCCTAACGTAAAGCAGGTCTTGCCTGATAACGTGACTACCAAACAGTTTTTTTGCCACTTGGCAGCATTGATAATATTACTGGCAGCGGTGCAGTGGCCGGGTGTCTTGACACATATCGCCGGATTTGCTCTTGGTGTGTCTTCATGCTGGCTGCTAGTAAACATAATTGGCGCAGCACGCATGTATCGACGTATTAAACTGCATGCAACGCATGTCTTGCAATGAAATAAACAGCCGCTATCCTTACGCAGCTATCCCTCATAGGTGCGCAGTTTCTCGATATTCAAAATGGTAATATTTTTCCCACTGACGTTAATCAGCTGGTTTTCTGACAAGTCATGCAGAATGCGCGAAAAATGTTCGGGCGTCAGGTTGAGTCTGGATGCCAGTACCGCTTTGCTAAACGGCAATACGATTTGCTGCCGATCGCTCTGCGTATCTGCCTCTGGACCGTGTTGCAATAAATAACCAATAACACGCTGGGTGCCGGAGTATAAGGAATACGCCTCCACATCGCAAATCAAGCCATGCAAACGCCGGCTCAGGCCGGCTAGCATTTTGCGCGCGAATAACGGATCCCGTTCCAGTTCTGCCAGTACGGCTGCCTTGGAGATATGTAGCAGCAGAGTATCAGCCAAGGCTTGGGCAGCAACGATATAGGGCTTATCCATGAACATAATAGCCTCGCCAAAACTGTGGCCGGGGCCAATGATCTCGACAATTTTTTCGCTGCCTTGGGAAGAAGTAAATGCAAGTTTGACCTGCCCATAGATGACGGTGTGAAAGCCATTGCAGACGTCGCCGCGCTGGAACAGCGTTTCACCGCGCTGCACATGCATTTCAGATGTTCCGCTGGCGATACGATCTAGTTCTTGTGGCCCCATTTCATTGAATAACGCAAGCTTCGAGAGAAAATCCTGGGGTCTGATCTTGGTTTTATTCATGGTTGTCGACGCAATTTTTACAGGGTGAAAGAGATTCTATCAAAAACCCAACTTGTCGAAATAACGTGTTTGAAGATTACGTGGCTTTGGCTTCAATGCCAAAAAATGATCTGTGCACAGATTAGAGAAAAGTTCCTTGCTGATTTTGCCTATTCTCCCACGGCTACTACACATTGCATTTATGTGCGGAATGCTGGCATTCTCTTTCTACCTCTTTTGACCTATACAGTGACTCTGCTAGCTAGACATTCTGGAGAAGCCGCTTAGTCAGATTGCGTTGCCGGAATAACCCTTCGACGAGTAGCCCTTTAGCGACACAACTCATAAGCTTGCTGTGTTGGATTGTGCGTCTATGGAGGGATATCGTGGAAATCAAGAATAAGCAGCTTTCAGTATTAATTAGCAGTACTTTCGCATTCACCATTTGTTTTGCAGTGTGGATGATGTTCGCAGTCCTGGGCATTCCGCTCAAGGCACATCTGGGGCTCAATGAAACCCAGTTCGGCTTGTTGCTGGCTACTCCCGTACTCACGGGTTCCTTGACGCGGGTGCCGCTGGGCATCTGGACCGATCGCTTCGGCGGCCGCGTAGTCTTCTTCTGGCTGATGATGAGCAGCGTGGTGCCGATTTTCCTGCTGAGCTACGCCAGCCAATATTGGCATTTCCTGGTGTTGGGGCTGTTTGTCGGACTGGCTGGCGGTTCGTTCTCCGTTGGCACGCCGTATGTTGCGCGCTGGTTCAAGGCGGAGCGCAAGGGTTTTGCGATGGGCGTGTTTGGAGTAGGTAACGCAGGAGCCGCGCTGACCCATCTAGTGGCGCCGGTGATCATTGTCGGATTCGGCTGGCAAATGCTGCCTAGGGTGTATGCCTTGGGCATGTTCATTACAGCCCTGTTGTTCTGGTATTTTTCCTTTACGGACAAGGCGCATCACGCGCCGGCCAACGTAACATTTACGCAGCAGTTGAATGTATTGAAAGACCCGCGCGTTTGGCGTTATTCGCAGTATTACTCGGTGGTGTTCGGCGGTTATGTTGGTCTGGCGTTGTGGATGGCCAAGTACTACGTGTCCGAATACGGCTTTGATCTGAAAATTGCAGCATTGATGGCCATGGCCTTCTCGTTGCCGGGTGGGGTGATACGCGCCTTTGGCGGCTGGATTTCCGACAAATTCGGCGCTTACAAGGTGACTTGGGCGGTGATGTGGGTGTGCTGGGTTTGTTTCTTCCTGTTGTCTTATCCGCAAACCAATCTGGTGGTGAAGACCGTTACTGGCGATGTGAATTTTCATATCGGACTGTCGCCTTGGTTGTTCACCGCGTTGCTGTTCATCGTCGGTATCGCAATGGGGATCGGCAAGGCATCCGTCTTCAAATTCATTGGGGATGACTTTACCCACAACATCGGCGCGGTTTCCGGAGTGGTTGGTCTGGCTGGCGGCTTGGGAGGTTTCTTCCTGCCGATTATGTTCGGCGCACTGGTCGATCTGACGGGCGTACGTTCCAGTGCATTCATGTTGCTGTACTGCACGGTGTGCGTGTCGTTGATATGGATGCATTTTTCATTCAAACCGGAGTCGGTGCAGTTGAAGAAGCTCCCTCTCACAGCTTAAATGGTAATTAATTCCCGGGCGGTTTGCGCCACCCTTGCGTAGTAATCAGGAGAAGAAAATGAGCAGTCATGTTATTGATCGTTGGGAGCCGGAAGAAAAAAACTTCTGGAAAAGTGGAGGAAGTTCGATCGCAAATCGTAATTTATGGATTTCCGTTCCGGCATTGCTATTGGCTTTCGCGGTCTGGATGGTATGGAGCGTAGTGGTTGTAAATCTGCCGAATATCGGTTTCAAATACAGTACCAATCAGCTGTTCTGGTTGACCGCTTTGCCGGGGTTATCCGGTGCTACCTTGCGAATTTTTTACTCATTCATGGTGCCTATTTTTGGCGGCCGTAAGTGGACTACGATTTCTACTGTGTCGCTGCTGATTCCTGCCATTGGCATCGGTTTTGCCGTACAAGACCTTAATACCGGTTACCCCACCATGTTGATACTGGCTTTGCTGTGTGGTTTCGGTGGCGGTAACTTTGCATCTTCGATGGCAAACATCAGCTTTTTTTTTCCAAAATCACAAAAAGGCTATGCGCTCGGCATGAATGCCGGCCTGGGTAATCTCGGCGTATCGGTAGTCCAATTCGTGGTTCCTCTGGTAATCACCGCTGGCGTTTTTGGTGCGCTGGGCGGTGAGCCCCAAGTCTGGTCCAAGGCCGGTCACATTAAACAATTCTGGCTGCAAAATGCCGGCTTTATCTGGGTACCGTTCATTGTCATCACTACCATTGCAGCTTGGTTCGGCATGAATGATATTGCTTCGGCCAAAGCATCTTTTGCCGATCAGGCGGTGATTTTCAAACGCAAACATAACTGGCTGATGTGCTGGCTGTATGTTGGCACTTTCGGTTCTTTCATCGGATATTCGGCGGGTTTTCCCTTGTTGATCAAGACCCAGTTTCCCGATGTAAACCCGTTGCAATATGCTTTTCTTGGCCCATTGGTTGGCGCGTTGACCCGTGTTGCAGGCGGTTGGGTTTCAGATAAATTGGGTGGCGCAAGGGTCACGTTCTGGACTTTCATAGTCATGATCGCAGCCGTGATTGGCGTGATCAATTTCTTGCCCGGGGCTGGTAATACAGGCAATTTCTGGGGCTTCTTCTGGATGTTCATGCTGCTGTTCGCCGGAACTGGCGTAGGCAACGCATCGACTTTTCGCATGATTCCAATAATTTTCTTGACCGAACGCCAGCGCGAAGCAGGCCAGGGTGCGGTGGCACAAGCCCAGGCAATTTTGGATGCCAACAAGGAAGGTGCGGCAGTACTGGGCTTCACTTCTGCAATTGCTGCTTACGGTGCATTTTTCATACCGAAAAGTTATGGCACTTCGATTGCGCTGACGGGCGGGCCAGATGCAGCGTTATGGTGCTTCATCGGGTTTTACGTTACCTGCGTGGTTGTCACTTGGTGGTTTTATTCCCGCAAGAATGCCGAAATGCCCTGCTGATAAAGATAATGCACTGAAAGGTAGTCCGAAAACCTAATCCTTAATGACTAGGATGAGTAGTTCGGACTGCCTGTAGAAGTCCGACTTCTTGCGAATGGCAAGAGGCGGGCTTACTGCTTAAAATAATAGCTCTTGATTCCCGATTAGCAGTTTTAATGATTAGCGCCTGCCTGACAGGCGCATGTTTGGAGAGACCATGAGTCACTTTCTGGATCGTTTGAAATTCTTCAGCAAGACCAAGGAAACTTTTTCCAATGGGCACGGCGCAGTCGTCAACGAAGACCGTACTTGGGAAAATGCCTATCGGCAGCGCTGGCAGCACGACAAGATCGTTCGCTCAACCCACGGCGTGAATTGCACCGGTTCGTGTAGCTGGAAGGTGTATGTCAAAAACGGCCTGATTACATGGGAAACCCAGCAAACCGATTATCCGCGTACCCGTCCTGATTTGCCAAATCATGAGCCGCGCGGCTGTCCGCGTGGCGCCAGCTATTCCTGGTATGTCTATTCGGCCCAGCGCGTGAAGTACCCGATGGTGCGCGGCCGCCTGATGGAAATGTGGCGTGAAGCACGCAAAACCATGGCGCCTGTTGCTGCCTGGGAATACATTAGCCAAGACCCGGAGCGCTCGAAACAGTACAAATCGATTCGCGGCCTGGGCGGTTTTGTGCGGGCCAAGTGGGATGAGACCAATGAAATCATCGCCGCCGCTAATGCTTTCACGATCAAGAAATTCGGCCCGGATCGGATCGTCGGTTTTTCGCCGATTCCGGCCATGTCGATGATTAGCTATGCTTCCGGCACTCGTTATTTAAGCTTGATCGGTGGCGTGGCCCTAAGTTTTTACGACTGGTATTGCGATTTGCCACCAGCCAGCCCACAAGTTTGGGGTGAACAAACCGACGTGCCGGAGTCGGCAGACTGGTACAACTCGACTTATCTGATGGTGTGGGGTTCCAATGTGCCGATGACGCGCACACCCGATGCCCATTTCTATACTGAAGTTCGCTACAAGGGCACCAAAACAGTCGCGGTATCTTCCGACTTTGGTGAAATGGCCAAGTTCAGTGATATCTGGCTGGCGCCAAAGCAGGGCACCGATGCCGCGATGGCAATGGCGATGGGCCATGTAATCCTCAAGGAATATCACGTTACCGGAAAATCCGCCTATTTCCGCGACTACGCCAAGCAATACACCGATTTCCCGATGCTGGTGTTGCTGAAAGAGAAAAATGGCGCACTGGTGCCGGAGTATTTCTTGCGTGCTTCGCACCTGGACAACAATTTAGACGAAACCAATAATCCAGAATGGAAGACCCTGGTCATCGACGATGCCAGCGGCGATATCTGTGCGCCGGCCGGCTCAATCGGGTTCCGCTGGGGCGAATCCGGCAAGTGGAATCTGGAAATGAAAACCGGCACTAGCGGCCGTGCGATCGATCCGCGCCTGACTTTGATCGATTGCAGCGACGAAGTACTGCCAGTCGGATTTGCCTATTTCGGCGGCAAGGACGCCAGCGATATGCTGCTGCGCAATGTGCCTGTCAAGAAAGTTCTCATGGCAGACGGTAGTAGCGCGCTGGTTACCACCGTGTACGATTTGACGTTGGCCAACTATGGCATCGACCGCGGTCTGGGTGGCGGTAATGTCGCGGTGGATTATGCCGACGATGTACCGTACACGCCAGCCTGGCAAGAGAAACACACCGGCGTCAAGCCGGCCGATGTGATTACCGTTGCGCGCGAGTTTGCTGAAAATGCCGATAAGACGCACGGCAAGAGCATGGTGATTGTCGGCGCCGGACTGAACCATTGGTATCACATGGACATGACCTATCGCGGCATCATCAATATGTTGATGATGTGCGGTTGCGTTGGCCAATCCGGCGGCGGCTGGGCCCATTATGTGGGTCAGGAAAAACTACGGCCGCAAACCGGCTGGACCCCATTGGCGTTTGCACTCGACTGGAATCGTCCGATGCGCCAAATGGCCGGCACTTCGTTTTTCTATGCGCACACCAGTCAGTGGCGTCACGAAAAACTCCATACCGAAGAAATTGCCTCGCCATCAGCCGACGGTAAAGTAACGCAGATGGCGCTAATCGATTACAACGCCAAATCCGAACGCATGGGCTGGCTGCCATCCGCGCCGCAACTGGAAACCAATCCACTGGAAGTCACTCGCGCAGCGGAAGCGGCTGGCATGGATGTGACCCAATACGCAGTGGAACAGATCAAGACCGGCAAGCTGAATTTCTCGTGCGACGACCCGGATAATCCGGCCAACTTTCCGCGCAATATGTTTGTCTGGCGCTCGAATATCCTGGGTAGTTCCGGCAAGGGTCACGAATATTTCCTGAAATATTTGCTTGGCACGCAAAACGCATTGATGAGCAATGAAGACGGCTGCGTCAAACCGAAGGATGTCAATGTAAATCCGGTGCGCCCTGCCGCAGAAGGCAAGCTCGATTTGCTCGTGGTGCTGGATTTCCGCATGTCGACCACTTGCCTGTATGGCGACATCGTGTTGCCGACTGCAACCTGGTATGAAAAAGACGATCTGAATACGTCCGACATGCACCCATTCATCCATCCATTATCGGAAGCGGTACAGCCATTGTGGCAGTCTAAATCGGACTGGGAAATCTACAAGGGCCTGGCTGAGAAATTTTCTGAAATCGGTGGCGAATATCTGGGAACACAAAAGGATTTAGTCCTGACGCCGCTGATGCATGACACTCCCGGCGAACTGGGACAACCATTCGATCCGAAAGACTGGCGCGCCGGCGAATGCGAACCGATCCCTGGCAAAACCATGCCGAGCATGACCGTAGTCGAGCGTAATTATCGTGATGTGTACAAAAAATTCACATCGATTGGCCCCTTGCTGGAAAGTATCGGCAACGGCGGCAAGGGTATCGGCTGGAAAACCGGACATGAAGTTGACGTGTTGCGCGGCATCAACCGCACGGTGCTGGAAGAGGGCGTATCGAAGGGCCAGCCGCGTCTTGATACAGCGATCGATGCAGCAGAAATGATTCTGTCACTGGCGCCGGAAACCAACGGCCATGTGGCGGTCAAGGCATGGGACGCGTTATCCAAAATGACCGGGCGTGACCATACTCATCTGGCGCTGCCACGCGAACATGATTCGATTCGCTTCCGCGATGTGCAGGCACAGCCGCGCAAGATCATTTCGTCGCCGACTTGGTCGGGTCTGGAAAGCGATGAAGTCAGCTACAGCGCCGGCTATACCAATGTGCACGAGCTGATTCCTTGGCGCACATTGACCGGTCGTCAGCAGTTCTATCAGGATCATTTGTGGATGCGTGATTTCGGCGAAGGTTTGTGTGTCTACAAACCGGCGATCAATACCAAAACCACGGCGGCAATGCTGGGTGCGCAGCCCAACGGTAACAAGGAAATTGCGCTGAACTTCATCACGCCGCATCAGAAGTGGGGCATCCACTCGACTTATTCGGACAACTTGCGGATGTTGACGCTGTCGCGTGGCGGCCCGCATGTGTGGCTGTCGGAAATCGATGCCAAGACCGCCGGCATTGTCGATAACGACTGGATTGAAGTTTTTAACGTCAACGGTACGCTGACAGCGCGTGCAGTAGTTAGTCAGCGGGTGCCGGAAGGCATGACACTGATGTATCACGCACAGGAAAAAATCATCAACGTGCCGGGCGCGGAGATGTCGGGCAAACGCGGCGGGATTCATAACTCGGTCACACGCATCGTCACCAAGCCGACCCACATGATCGGCGGTTATGCACAGTTGTCGTATGGCTTCAACTATTACGGCACGGTCGGTTCCAACCGCGATGAATTTGTGCTGGTTCGCAAGATGAAGAATGTGGAGTGGCTGGAAGGTCCGCTGAAAGAAATCGCGTAAAAAGGATATTCCCTCTCCATGCGCTGATGAATGCCTATAAAGCCGCAAGCGCGCTTTACTCCCCTCTCCCGCTTGCGGGAGAGGGGCCGGGGGAGAGGGTGGTTGCAAGAGAGATGGGGTTGACGCGCACCCTCTCCCCAACCCTCTCCCGCAAGCGGGAGAGGGAGCTAAAAAACTTGGAGTAAAGCATGAAAATAAGAGCACAAATCGGCATGGTGCTGAACTTGGACAAGTGTATCGGCTGCCATACTTGTTCCGTCACCTGCAAAAACGTGTGGACCAGCCGCGATGGCGTTGAGTACGCATGGTTCAATAATGTTGAAACCAAGCCGGGCATCGGTTATCCGAAAGAATGGGAAAACCAGGATAAATGGAATGGCGGCTGGCGTCGTAACGCGGCTGGCAAGATCGAGCCGCGTCAAGGTAGTCGTCTGAAAATCCTGGCTAATATTTTCGCCAACCCGAATTTGCCGCAGATCGACGAATATTACGAGCCCTTCACCTACGATTATGAGCGTCTGCAAAATGCGCCTTTGTCGGAAACGCCACCGACCGCACGTCCGATTTCGGTCATCACCGGCAAGGTCATGGACAAGATCGTCTGGGGCCCGAACTGGGAAGACGATCTAGGCGGCGAATTCGCCAAGCGCAGCAAGGACAAGCTGTTCGACAACATGCAAAAAGAGATGTACGGCACGTTCGAGAACACGTTCATGATGTATCTGCCGCGCCTGTGCGAACACTGTCTGAATCCGACCTGCGTCGCATCCTGCCCGTCCGGTTCGGTCTACAAGCGCGAAGACGATGGCATCGTGTTGATCGATCAGGATAAATGCCGCGGCTGGCGTATGTGTATTTCCGGCTGCCCATACAAGAAGATTTATTACAACTGGTCTTCCGGCAAGGCCGAAAAATGTACATTCTGCTATCCGCGAATCGAAGCCGGCCAGCCGACCGTATGTTCTGAAACCTGCGTTGGCCGGATTCGTTACTTAGGCGTCTTGCTGTACGACGCCGACAAGATTGAAGCGGCGGCATCGGTGGCCGACGTGCAAGATTTGTACGAAGCACAGCTCGATTTGTTCCTGGACCCGCATTCGCCTGATGTCATTGCTGAAGCGCGCAAACAGGGCATTCCCGACTCATGGCTGGAATCGGCTAAAAGGTCGCCGGTCTACAAAATGGCGAAAGAATGGAAAGTTGCGTTTCCGCTGCATCCAGAATATCGCACGCTGCCAATGGTCTGGTATATCCCGCCGCTGTCGCCGATCCAGGCTGCGGCTGAATCTGGAAAAATGGGTTTGAACGGCATTCTTCCAGATACCAAGAGTTTGCGTATTCCTGTCAAATATCTTGCCAATTTGTTGACTGCAGGCAAGGAAGCACCCGTCATCAGCGCGCTGGACCGGATGCTGGCGATGCGGGCGTACATGCGCAGCAAGACAGTGGACAAGGTTGAAAATTTGACAGTGTTGCAGCAAGTCGGACTCAGCAAGGCGGAAGTCGAAGACATGTACCACATCATGGCAATTGCCAACTATGAAGACCGGTTCGTGATCCCGAGCAGCCACAAGGAAATGGCAGAAGACAGCTTCAACGAAAAAGGTTCGTGCGGCTTTACCTTCGGCAACGGTTGTTCCGATGGGGTGAGCGAGCCATCTTTGTTCGGCAAGAAAAAACAGGGATCGGCGATTTTCATGGCAATGCCGAAATCTCGCAAAAAACGCGAAGAAAACGTTTTTTAGGGCCGCAGCATGCCGGGTGGAAGCACCCGGCCTTCGGTACCGTTCTGATCATCAATGAAGGAAACGCTATGCAACACTTCCAGATTTTATCCGCACTGCTGCTCTATCCCGAGCCTGCGTTGCTGGAAAATTTACCCACACTTGAAGTGGAACTCGCAAAAACGCCGTTGCTGCACGCGCCGTTGCGCCCGTTGCTGGATATGCTGGCGACGGACGATTTGATTACGTTGCAGGAACGTTATGTCACCACGTTCGACCGCAATCCATCGCATTCGCTGCACCTGTTCGAGCATATCCATGGCGAATCGCGGGATCGCGGGCAAGCTATGGTGGATTTGATGGAAGAGTACAAAAAACACGGTCTGGATATGACCGGCGAGGATTTGCCGGATTTCGTTCCGCTGTTTTTGGAATTTTTGTCGCAGGTGGATGAGCAGGAAGCGGGGCGCTTATTGTCAGACGCGATTCATGTTCTGGCGCACATTGGCCGCAAGTTGGCAGCCAACGATAGTCCGTATTCAAGCGTCTTCGATGTATTGCAGCAATTGAGCCCGATTGCCGCCGAAGAATTGACCGAGCCACCGGTGCGCAATATGGACGAAGCGCTGGAAACTTTCGGCCCCGGTGCCGATGGTGTGGAACCCTTGCTGCAAACCCATGTCGGCGGTGCGCAACCAATCAATTTTTATCCAAAAGGGACCACCGGCAACCTCAGAACTGCCCACTGATCCAATGACAAAATAATGATGCGTTTGTGCGTCAAAAAAGGAGTACGTAATGGAATATTTCCACCAATTCATCTTCGGGATTTATCCCTATATCGCGCTGGCAATCTTCCTGCTGGGCAGCCTGATTCGGTTTGATCGCGAGCAATACACCTGGAAATCCGACTCCAGCCAAGTGCTGTACGCCGGTAACTTGCGCACTGGGAATATCCTGTTTCATCTGGGTATTATCGGTCTGTTTTTTGGTCATTTGGGCGGGTTGCTGACTCCTGTATGGGTTTGGGATGCACTCGGCATCAGCCATGGCACCAAACAATTGTTTGCCATGGTAGCTGGCGGGATCATGGGCGGCCTGTGCCTGATCGGCATCCTGATCCTGCTGGTGCGACGCTTCACTAATAACCGCATCATGGCCGTCACCACTATCAAGGACAAAGTCGTCATACTATGGATTCTGGCTACCCTGTTGCTGGGACTGTCATCGCTGTTCGCTTCCGCCGGCCACATGGACGGTCATATGATGGTGCTGCTGATGACTTGGGCCCAGCATATCGTGACCTTCCGGGGCGACGCCGCTTCTTTCATTGTCGAGGCGCCGCTGGTATTCAAGCTACACCTGTTCATGGGCATGTCGCTGTTTGTGATTTTCCCATTCACGCGTCTGGTACATGTCTGGAGCGGTTTTGGCGCGGTTACTTATCTCGGCCGCGCTTACCAGTTGGTGCGCCCGCGTTAAATTATGTGTGTGTGCGCTGCAGCAATATTGCACGGCGCACGCCAATCCCTACTGAAAGGCAAACACCATGAGTATTTCAGTCAACGGCGTTGAAATCACCGACCACGCCATCGAGCAAGAATTGCCGCATCATCAACAGGCAAAGCATCCAGTCAAGCAAGCGGTAAATGAATTGATCTTGCGCACCTTGCTGCTGCAAGAAGCCGACCGCCTGGAGATTGCCGCAGAGGACGATGACGCGCGCGTCGAAGCCCTGTTCGCGCAAGAGGTGCGGGTGCCGGAAGCCGATGAAGCGACTTGCGCTACTTTTTACCGCAATCAGCCGGCATTGTTTAGCAACGGCGAAATGGTCGAAGCGCGTCATATCCTGTTTCAGGTCACGCCGTCTGTCACGCTGGAGCTGTTGCGCGACACCGGCGAGGCAATTCTGGCCGAATTGCACGTCCATCCTGAACGTTTCGATGCCTTGGCCAAGGAATATTCAAACTGTTCTTCCGGCGCAATGGGTGGCAATCTGGGCCAACTTTCACGCGGTCAGACGGTGCCTGAATTTGAGGATTTCGTGTTTCGCCTGGCCTCCGGGGAGATGGGCGAGCGTTTGCTGGAAACCCGCTTCGGCTTGCATATCGTGCAAGTGATGCGCCGGGTGGAAGGTGCGTTATTACCGTTTGATGCGGTCAAGTCGCAAATCGCCGATCAGTTAACGCGGCAGGCGTGGCAAAGTGCAGTGCATCAGTACCTGAAGATTTTGGTTGGCAAGGCTGATGTGCAAGGTGTCAGCCTTGAAGGTGCGGATACGCCGCTAGTGCAATAGTTCAATAGCCTGCATATGGTTGTTGCACGGTCGTATGTAGAATTTTAATATACACGCTATTGTATATTTATATGCCGCAATAATAATATGCGGCAATCATGGCATTATTGTTCATACTCCCTATTTTTTAAAATAATCATCATGCTTGGGAAATGCTCCTATGCGCTGGCTCCGCACATCTCCCCACATGCTCTTTAACGCGTCAAAACGATTTTTTGGTACAGCCCGCCGAAGAATGTTTGCTTGCGCAGGTTGGATGGCTGGATATTTTTCGGGAAATAAAATGCAAGATCGTGCTGCCAAAGATCGTCCGCAAAAGGCTCCAGACGTCTTAATAGGGCCTGCAGCGGGTACCGCAGAAGATTCCATTTGCCTCGACGATGGTAGTCGACTATGACGATTTTTCCACCGGGCTTCACTACTCTGAATGCCTCAGCCAAAGTGCCGCGGCGTACGCTTTCAGGTTGTTCGTGCAGCAGGAAAAAAATCAGCACCCGATCATAGCTGCCATCGGCAAAGCCGAGCGCCGCCGAGTCGCGTTGGAATAACGAAACGTCGGAACCGGGCGTCAGTTTGTGCTGCAGATTCTGAAGTTGGATCGGTAGCACGTCGATCACGTCCAGTGTCGCATTGCCGGTATGGCGCTGACTTAAGCGCGGGGTCAGATCGCCATAGACACAGGCCACTTGCAGCGTGCGGCCTCTGGTTGGTTGGCCAATCTCTTCCAGAGCTGCATTACGCAGCTTCGCGTAATTGCCGAACAGGATCAGGTTGATCAGCCACCCGCGCTCGAAAATTCTGACCGCGCGCGGATCGACATACGCCCACCAATAGTTTTTTTGCAAATATGCCGGAACCGGTAACTTAATTAATGCCGTATTGAAATCAACCTTTTTATGGGTAGCTTCGGTAGCAGAAAGCGAAGCAGATTTTGAAGCAAGATCAGGCATTATCTTCCTTGTGTTCTTTTGGCCGTAGGAGGTTATGTCATTATGACAGTCGATGCAAATTTTCCTTGTTCTTTTGCAATGGAATGTTTTTCCTGTGCACTTTGCACTTGTGTTTGGCAACAAAATTTGGTGCGGCGGGTCTGTTGTACCTGGAATCTCTTTAACGACAAAATACGACATGACATCTCGGGTATTAGGCATTGTGGGCTGGTCCGGCAGCGGCAAAACGACGCTGCTGGAATACTTGTTGCCGCAATTGGCGGCACAAGGCTTGCGTGTGAATGTGATCAAGCACAGTCATCACGATCTGGAGCTGGAACCGGCGCATAAAGATAGCGCACGCTTACGCGCTGCCGGCGCATCTGAAGTCTTGCTGGCTTCGCCTTACCGCTTCGCGCTGATCCATGAATTGCGCGGCGCTCCCGAGCCGACTCTGACCGAGCAGTTGGCGCGCCTGTCTGCTGCCGACTTGACATTGGTGGAGGGATTCAAGCGCGAGCCGATTCCGAAGCTGGAAATTCACCGCCCGGATCTCGGCAAGCCGGCACTGTATCTGGACGATATCGACATTGTGGCGGTGGCGTCCGATGTTGCATCACCGTTGCTGTCGCGCCAGCTTACCTGGCTTGATCTTTCCCTGCGCGACCAGATATTGGCATGGGTAATAAATTATGCAAAAAATGGCATAATCAATAATATTGGACACGGTAGTTGACCGATTGTCAGCCTCGATAAGCTAATGAATTTATTGAAAAATTTAATGATTAACCCGTTTGTCAAATGGGCGGTGCCGATACGGGCACGACTGCACATTTTTTGGTCTTCCTGGCTGAGTTTATCGTCCTAGCAGAATGTCGTTTGCGTTGCCCTCTTGCCTTGCCACAAAGCCCAAAAAATGCACATTCGAATCTGTCCAACTGCCGTTTCCAGGATTGCCCATGACACTTGACACCATTCTGCCTGCCTGGCAGCAACTCTCCACCAAAATCGTTAGCGTATTGCTGGGATTTTTGGTTCTAGCCTTAATGGCAATTGGCGCTACGCTATTTTTGTCTTGGCAGCTCGAAGGCAGTTCCGCGGCAATCAATGAAGCCGGCAGTCTGCGCATGCAGAGTTATCGCTTGTCGGTGGTGTTGTCGCGCTGGATAAATGAGCCGGTGCAAATCGATATACGACAGCGGCAGTTGGTCGACAAACAACTGCAGACGATCGAATCCAAGTTTTCTCTGCTGCAGCATGGCGACCCGCAACGGCCCTTGTTTTTGCCGCCTGCCGCTGAGATTCATGCCGAGTTCAATATGGTCTCGGCGCAATGGCATCAAAAGCTGCTGCCTCTGGTAAACATCATGTTGTCCCAGCAGAATCCTGAGCGGCAAGCGAGTTGGCAGCGTTATTACCCGCAAGTCGATGACTATGTGGCGAGTGTCGATGCGTTGGTAAAAATGATCGAAAAAGATAGTGAAAAACGCACCTTCTGGCTCCGTTCTTCGCAACTTGGGCTGGTGGCATTGGCGCTTACTGGCACGGTGATCGTAATTTACCTGATGTTCCTGTTAATCATTCAGCCGGTTACCCGCCTGTATGACGGCATGCGACGCATGACGGACAAGGATTTCGGTGTCCGTTTGCCAGTAGAGAGCCACGATGAATTCGGCCGCTTGAGCGAGGGATTCAATCATATGGCGGATCGCCTCGAAGATTTGTACAGCAGTCTGGAAATTCGCGTCCAGGAAAAAACAGCAGCACTGGCAGAGCAGAATCAAAAGTTGGCACTGCTCTACGATATTGCTGCCTTCCTACAGGTGCCGCAACCTGTGGAAGCCATTTGCGAAGGTTTCCTGGATCGCATCAGCCGCTATTTCGAAGCTGACGGCGGGTCGGTGCGGATGCTGGACCCGCTTCGGGGCAACCTGCACATGGTAGTGCACCAAGGGATTTCCGAGGAAATGGTAGAAACCGAGCATTGCCTCAAAGTCGGTGATTGTTTGTGTGGCCAGGCTGCCTTGAAAGGTATATCGGTGGTGCATAACCTGCTGCAGATGGATACAGCGCAGCAATTGCTGTGTCATAGGGAAGGTTTCGCCACTGTTTCGGTATTTCATATTTATGCGCGCGATCAGCATCTCGGGTTTTTTAATATGCATTTTCGAAAAGTGAAGACCTTCAGCCAGCATGAAACCGACTTGCTCGCTACGCTGGGCCAACTACTCGGAGTGGCAATCGAAAACTTACGGCTCGCCACGCGCGAGCGTGAAATGGCAATCTCAGAAGAGCGCAATATGGTGGCCCAAGGGTTGCATGACAGCATCGCCCAAGGGCTGACGTTTCTGAATATTCAGGTGCAACTTTTGGAGGATTCGCTGCAACAGGGCAATACCGAGGAAGTTGCCGAAATTGTGCCCGCATTGCAGGCCGGGGTCAAAGAAAGTTATGAAGATGTGCGCGAATTATTGCTCAACTTCCGTAGCCGTTTAGCTGAAGGCGACCTGGTGCGGTCTCTGCAGACTACAGTGGATAAATTCCGTCGCCAGACTGGTATTGCCGCCGACTTCGTCGCCGATGTCGACGGTGCGCCATTCCCGCGCGAACAGCAGTTGCAGATTCTGTTCATCGTGCAGGAGGCGCTCTCCAATATTCGCAAGCATGCGGTGGCTAGCCATGTCGAAGTCAGTTTATCGGATCAGAAAGATTTTGCCTTGACGATTCGCGATAACGGCATCGGTTTCGATGCGGAAACCCTGCGACAAAAGGGCGAAAGCCATGTCGGCATCAACATCATGCGCGAACGCGCACAACGCATCCGTGCCGCGTTTAATATTGCCTCCGTGCCTGGTGTCGGCACCACCGTCGTGCTGCATGTGCCGCATGAGCAGCGCCTTGCAGCATGATTTATCCCTACTAAGGTTCCCATGAATAAGCCGACCGCAGCTCCCACCACGCCTATGAGTCCTATTAGCGTACTGCTGGTGGATGATCACAATTTATTTCGTAGCGGTATTCGTTCGCTGTTGCAGCGCCATGCCGATTTTACCGTCGTCGGCGAAGCGGCCGATGGCGTGGAAGGTGTCAAGCGTGCCAGACAATTGCAGCCTGACGTCATTTTGCTCGACCTGAATATGCCTGGTATTTCCGGCCTCGAAACGCTGCAACTATTATTGCAGGATCATCCAGATGCCGCTGTAATTCTGCTCACCGTATCAGAAGACGCTGAAGACTTGGCTGCAGCTTTGCAGGCGGGTGCACGCGGATACCTGATCAAAAATATCGATACCGATTTCCTGGTTCGTGCAATCCGGCGGGCCGCCGCAGGCGAGCCGGTAATTGCCGAAGCGATGACAGCCAAGCTGGTAGCGCAATGGCAAGGAGGCAATGTTGCGCAAGCCAAAGTACTGCCCTCAGAGCTTGATGTATTGACCCCACGTGAAAAAGAAACTCTTGTTTGCCTGGCGCGGGGCGAGAGCAACAAGAACATCGCCCGTTCGCTCAATGTTGCAGAAAGCACGGTGAAGATACATGTGCAAAATATTTTAAAGAAGCTGAATTTATCCAGTCGTGTGCAGGCTGCCGTATTCGCAGTTGAGCATGGTATCGCTGCAGGCAGCGCTGATAAGTAGACTGTTAGTCCGACACTGGGGGTACGCAGTAAATTACTTCCGGCTCAAGTATTCCGATTATTTAACGTAACCGTGACGGCCGAGGTTGCGATCAGTTCCATCAAGATATTTCTGGCCAGAGTTTCGGCATAGTCATTGCGCGCAACTGCTGCTTCAATAGCTGCTTCTGGCACGCCGCTAATGATTGTGCTTAGTTGGCGAATATGCAGGTCGCAAATCTCAGTCAGGTTCGTGTGACGCTTCTGGTGAAAATACAAAAAGCGTCGTGCCAAGGTCTGGAGCATGGCATAAAATTCGGCAGCGTAGCTATTGCGCGATGCGTCACCCAGCAAGCTTGTCAGAGCAAAATGCAGGCGCATATACTCTCGCATGTCATTGTGAACCTTTAATTTTTCCAATTCCACAATGAACTTCGACATCTGAGCGCGTTCCTGCAGATTGGCGCACAGCGCCGCCTGCCCAACAATCAGGCGCTCAATCTCGCGACGAATCTGAATAATTTTCAGTTGTCCCTGGTAGTCAATTTCGGAAATAAAGATGCCCTGTCTTGGCGCAATATGCACCAAACGCTGAAACGCCAGCTTTTGCAGTGCATCGCGCGTCGGCGAACGACCGATGCCGATGCGCTCGCTCAGAACAATCTCGGACCATTGGCTGCCAGGTGGCAACTCGCCGGTGACGATTAGTTCCTCCAGCGCACCATAAGCCTTTTCGGTCTGGCTGACGGCCTCGCGCTCAAATAGATTTTCTCGCACCGTCATTCAGCGGCTCGAATACTTTTTTGGAGTTCACGTTTTAACACTTTTCCGGTTCCATTTTTAGGTAATTCATTAACGAAGATGTAACGCTTCGGACGTTTAAAGCGGGCAATGGTTTGAATGCATAGTGTGTCCAGTTCCGCATCGGTAGCCTTGGCACCTGGCCGGCAAACTACGAATGCGACAACTGCTTCGCCCCACTCTGGGTCAGGTGTGCCGACTACAGATACCTCTTCGACCGCATCGTGCATCAGCAGCGCTTCTTCGACTTCGCGTGGATAGATATTGGTGCCACCGCTGATGATGACGTCCTTTGATCGGTCCTTCAGGTGCAGCAGGCCGCGCTCGTCCAGCAACCCGATGTCGCCGGTGCGCAGTGCGCCATCGGTCACCGTCTGCCTGGTTGCTTCTGGATTATTCCAGTATCCAGACATTACCGTAGCGCCTTTGACAATCACCTCGCCCGGCGTACCGGTCGCAACCGGTCTGTTTTCGCTATCCACAATCGCCACCTGGATCGCGGTCTGGACAAACCCCACCGACGCCAGCGCCGCCGCGTCGTTGACGGCAACCGCTTTGGCCAGCTGATCCGATGACAGCGCAGAGATTGTCATCGGGCTTTCGCCCTGACCGTACATTTGAGCAATCCGCGAACCGAAGCATTGCACGGCGATTTTGATGTCTTCAACGTAAAACGGTGCTCCCCCCACCAGTATGACACGCAAGCCGGGCCAGCTGACTGGATGTTGCTGTGCATGGTGCACCAGCCGTTGCACGATGGTGGGCGACGCAAACAGGCTGACCTTGTCGTAATGCGCGAACAAACCGAACAATTCGGCTTCGTCCAGTCCACCCGATTTCGGCACGACCTGCAACGCTCCTTTGATCCAGTATGGAATGCTGTAGAGTCCGCTACCGTGCGACATTGGGGCGACATGCACCAGTACATCGTCGTTTGCTACCGACTGCAGGTCGGCATAAAAATGCATTGCCATGCTGACCAGATTCGCATGCGATAGCATGACGCCCTTCGGGCGACCGGTGGTGCCACTGGTATAGAACAGCCAGGCCAGTTCCCGATCATCGTCGCCGGCGACATCTAGTGCCGGACTTTCCAGTGCCTGGCAATAGCTGTCGGACGCAACATCGACAAGCTGCAAGTCGGTAATTGTGGATGCTACCGGTTGCAGCGATTCAAACAACGTACCCTGCGTCATACAGGCGCGCGACCCGGAATCTCGCAACATGTAATTAATCTCATTAGGATGAAGCTTGTTATTAGCAGGAACTACGCACAGCCCTGCATGCCAACTGGCCAGCATCAACTCCAGGTACTCAGGGCAGTTTTTCATTACCAGCGTGATACGGTCGCCGGGGTTCAATCCCAGCGTATGACGCATCCAGTACGCTAAAGCCCGAACGCGCTGGTTTAACTGGGCATAACTCAAACTGGCATTGGTGCCAAGAGCCAGTGCCGGACGCTGCGCATGCTGTTGCGCGCTGCGCTGAAAGAGATGACTCAGATTCATGGATGTCTCGTAATGGTTGGGCTGAAAATTAGATGCCAGTTGGGCTTCATGCTACCGAGCCGCTTATTGTCGGCCCAGGATGGTGATGCAGGTAGACGCTTCTTCGACGCCGCTGAAGCCACCGCCATTTTCTGCGATGGCAAAGCGGGCATTTTCGACTTGCCTGGAGCCTGCCTCGCCGCGCAATTGCATCACCATTTCATGAACCTGGGCTAGTCCGGTGGCGCCGATCGGATGGCCGCGCGAGAGCAGTCCGCCAGAAACATTGATCGGGATTTTGCCGCCGAGCGTGGTCGCGCCTGACTCTGCCATTGGGCCGCCTTCGCCAAAGGCGCAAAATGCGAGCGCTTCGGTTTGCTGGATTTCGGCGAATGCGGTAGCGTCGTGTACTTCCGCTAACGACATGTCTTGCGGCCCGACGCCGGCGATTCCGTAAGCCTGCAAAGCAGCCAGATGACACAGATGCCGTTCGTATTGACCGGCAGGGCGATCGGTTGCGCTGCGGATCACGCTGGCGCACAGGCGAATCGCCCGGCTTTGCTGGAGTTTGCGTAATCCGGCTTCATTGCAAATGATCGCTGCCGCGGCACCGTCGCTAATAGGCGCGCACATCGGCAAGGTCAGTGGCCAGGATACGGCACGCGCCGCCATCACTTCATCGATGGTCATTGGATATTGAAATTGCGCTAATGGATTGCGCGTTGAATGCACATGATTTTTGGCCGCAACGGCGGCAATCTGGCGCTGAGTGGTGCCAAAGGTTTTCATGTGCAGCCGCGCCAGACTGGCATATATGTCCATGAAAACACTACGCTTACCGGGTTCGACAAAGTCTTCCGGGGGTTTGACGTCGGCGGCCAGGCTGACTAGATGTTGCATCTGCTCGGTTGCAGTATGCACATCCCAAGCCCCGTCGAACACCGCAAAACTTTTTTCTTTGTCAGTTGAAAACAGTTTGTCGACGCCGACGGCCAGACAAACATCGCCCGCACCTGACGCCACAAACATGTGGGCCGCATTAAGTGCACTGCTGGAACTGGCACACGCGTTTTCGACGTTAATCACCGGGATACCGGTAATTCCCATCGCCCCCAGAGCGACTTGTCCTGCCACCATGTATTGGCCTTCGATCGGGCCTTGCCCGGCGGTCGCGAAATAGGCACCCTGCAACATGGCAGCTTCGCAGCCGGCGTCTTTGAGGGCGATTGTCACGGCTTCGCGCACCAGATCCTTGACGCTGGTTCCAAGCTGTTTGGCAAAATGCGTGATGCCAACGCCAACGATATAAGTACGGTTAGTGCTCATGCGTTACTCCAGTTGTAATAATCGATTCGACTATGTCGCGCTGCGCTTCCAGCTCGGCAGACGTGCCAGACCAGACCACTGACCCGTGGTCGAGTACGTATTGACGATGCGCCAGCCGCATCGGGACTTTGAAGTTTTGTTCGACTAGCACAATACCGGTGCCTTGCTGGTGTACCAGGCCAAAGACTTCAATCAGATCGTTGACGATCACGGGTGCCAAACCTTCGGTAGGCTCGTCCAGCAACAGAATTTTTGGATTCCCAAGCAGCGCGCGTGCAATCGACAGCATTTGCTGTTCACCACCGGACAACTGGTCGCCGCCAAACCCAATACGTTCCTGTAGTCGCGGAAATATCTCCAGTACGCGTTCGATGGTCCAATATCCCGGCTTATGCGCCAGCCCCCCCATGCGCAAATTTTCGATCACCGATAGATTCGAAAAAATACGGCGGCTATCGGGCACCAGCGCAATCCCGAGGCGGCTGATATTTTCGACCGGCAGACGCGTGATGTCCTGCTGCTCATACAGACGCCGACCTTGTTTCAGCGGCAACAGCCCCATCATGGTTCTCAGGGTGGTCGATTTGCCGGCACCGTTACGACCAATGATGGCAATGATTTCATTTTGTGCTGCTTGAATGGTGACGTCGTTGAGTACCCGTGCATGGCCATATTGAACAAAGGCATTTTCCAGTGCAATCATGGTGGCGAATCCTCTCCCAGATAAATCGAACGAACCGTGGCATCGGCTTTGACCTGGTCCGGCGTTCCTTGCGCGATGACACGGCCGTTACTCATCACGACGATCTGCTCGGACAGTGACATGATCACGTCCATATTGTGTTCGATCAGTAGCATGGTGCGACCCGCCGCAGCCGCCTGGATCAGCCGTGTTGCAGTATCAATCTCATGATGCCCGATGCCGGCTAGCGGCTCATCGAGCAACAGGATGCGAGGATCCGGTAGAACTGTCAGCCCCAGCTCCAGTGCGCGCTGCAAGCCGTACGACATGGAGCCGGCAATTTCATTGCGGTGCGCTGTCAGTCCTGTCATTTCCAGCATCGAGTCGATGTCGGACGTCAACCTGCGGTCATAGCCTGACGCGACCCAAAAAGGCAGGAAGCGGGAACGCTTGATTTGGGCGGCAATGCGTAGATTTTCGAGCACCGTCATGTCTGGATATATCTTTGTGATCTGGAAGCTGCGGCCTATGCCGTGGCGGGCGCGCTGATACGGCATCAGCGCTGAGATATCCTGGCCCTCGCAGAGAACCATTCCATCGTGCTGCAGTTGACGTCCAGCCAGGACATTGAGCAGCGTCGTTTTGCCTGCGCCATTCGGACCTATCAGGCCATACATTCGTCCTGCCTCGAAATCGTAATTGACGTCATCAATCGCTTTTAACGCACCAAAGCTGACGCTCACATGGGAACATTGCAGAGCGATATTGCTCATGATTTCTTCCCGCGCCGACGCAGGCGACCGGCGTATGCCTGTATTTCCCCCAGTACGCCTTTCGGGAAATACAGCGTAACCAGAATGAACACGAGGCCGAGGATGCCGTACCAATAAGGCGTCCAGCCACTGAGCCACTCCTTCAATATCTCGAATATGATGACGCCCGCCACCGGTCCCCACAAGGTGCCGGCACCGCCCAGCAGCGTCATGATGATGACGTCGCCCGAGGTGGTCCAGTGCAGCATCTGCGGATTGACATACATTAAAAGGGAGGCCAGCAGTGCGCCGGCCAGACCGCTGATGCCGCCGGATATCAGAAATGTGATCTGCTTGATACGATGGGTGTTGTAGCCTAGGTGTTGTGTGCGGATTTCATTTTGCTGAATGCCCATGACGACCCGGCCGAAGGGTGATGTCCGTATGATCGCAATGGCGATCATCACTAGCGCAAAAAATGCAGCCACGTACCAGTAAAAATTAACCGAGCTGAAAAAGTCGAGACCCAGTGCCGAAGGGCGACTAACGCCTGGCAAACCGTCAGCGCCGCCAGTCCATGCCCGCAGTTTGCTGTCTGCCAGGATATACAGCAACTGGGACAACGCGAGCGTCACCAGCGCGAAAAATATGCCAGAGACCCGTAGTGCAAAAAAACTAAAAATCCAGGCGCAGCCGGCGGCAAGGATGATCGCCAAAACTACGCCTGCCTCAAACGGCAAACCGAAACGCTGGGTGGCAATTGCGAGCGCGTAGCCGCCGATGCCGAGGAAGCTGGAGTGGCCAAACGAGATCATGCCCAATGACCCGAACACGAAGTCGAAACCAACCGCGAAGATCGACCAGATCATGATCAGGGTGGCGACGTTAAGATAAAAGTCGTTCTGTGTCAAAAACGGCAGGATCAGGATTGCCGGGCACATCAAAAGACCGATGGCAATATCAAATCGTGACAAATTCATGCGGACCTCGTCGGACGGGAAAATAGTCCCTGTGGGCGGGTTAATAGCGTCACGATCAACAGCCCGAATGTGAGCACGTCAACCCAGCTGGGCATATAGGCATAGCCGATGGCGCGCACGATGCCGATCAACAGGGCTGCGGCTACCGCGCCTCGGATATTGCCTAGTCCACCGAGAATGACGACGATAAAGCAGTCGATAATAATATTGGTCGCCATGCCTAGTTCGATTGGAAACAACGGCGCCGCGATGGCACCTGCCAGGCCGGCTAGTGCAGCGCCAAGTCCAAATACCGCAGTGCGAATAGTAGATGCCGGCAAGCCGAGCGTTTGTACCATTTCGCCGTCACTGCTGGCAGCGCGTACCAACATGCCGAACGTACTGCGTTCCAACGCCAGAAACAGACCGATCGAAACGGCAGCGCCGAAGCCGATGACAAACAAGCGATAAACCGGAATGGTGCTGCTGAATATTTCGACAGTACCTGAGAGCAGCGCTGGTATAGGCGTTTCCTTGTAGCCTAAGCCCCAGAATAATTTGACGGCCTCACCGATGACTAAAATGAAGCCGAAGGTCAATATCAGTTGATAAAAGTGTGGACGGTTGTAAAGAGGCCGCAGCGTAAGCCGCTCCATCGCTATGCCGACTAGTCCGACCACGACCGTAGCAACCACTACGCCCAGTACAAACGAGCCGCTGCGGTGTGTAATATCATAAGAAAGGTAGGCCCCCAGCATGTACAGCGCGCCATGGGCAAAATTGATCACGCCTAGCATGCCGAAGATGAGCGTCAGTCCTGATGCTAGCAAAAATAGCAGCATGCCCAGGCTAAGCCCGATAATGATAGTGGACATAAATGATCTCGTTACAGATGCGGTATTTGACGGTATAGCGCCAGGCCAGGCCAGGCCAGATCAATCAATATGGCTGTGATTCGGCTGGCGCTACGGTGTGCCAGCCAGATCCATTCAGGCGTTTTATTTACCGGTCATTTTTGACATTCTTCGAAAATTTCTTTCGGCGGATACACCTTGGTTATTTTCATTACATAGGCAGGGTAAGGTGGACTACCGGCAACCACCTCACCCCACAATCCATCCTGCCTTGCCTGGTGATCGCATGATTTCATCGTCTTACGGCCCTCGACCGAGTTGTCGCGAATGCTGTTGGCAAATGCATCGACCCATTTTTCTTTGTCCCATGAGCCGGTCTTTTCAACTACATCAAGCCACCACGACATGCCGTCATAAGCTTCACCGGCTGCGCTCGATGGAAACTCGTTATATTTTTTGCGATACGCCTCTACAAACTTCCTGTTGGCTGCGTTATCTTGCGAGTAGTGATAACGCACTCCTGAGTTGACGCCGATCGAAGAGGGGCCTACGCCTGCTGCCATGGTTTCGTCAGCGGTAACCGGGCCAAAAATTTTACGGGTTTTCCCAAGGTTCACCTGGCCGGCTTGCTTAAGCATCGTTACCGAATCTGATCCGGTCATGAACAAGGCGACGCCATCTGCGTTAGAACGCGCGATCTTATCTACAATGGAGGAATAATCACGATTGCCGAATGGCGGAAAATCTGCTCCGACGATCTCGATGCCCGCTTTCTCTGCTTCCTTTCGATACCACTCCCAGCTATCGCGGGTCGCTTGGTAGTCGGCGGTCACGCCATAGACGCGTTTGAGTTTTTGCTCCTTGCTGTAACTCAGTGCCATGCGCTGTTCCATTCCTAGTGTATTGGAAGTGCGAAATGTATAACGCGAACCGTTCGGTACTGTGATTTTGTCATCGGCCGACATCGTTACCAGGTGCGGTATCTTGCGTTGTTTCACAATGTTCATGATCGCAATCGTAGACGACGAACTCACTGCGCCAAAGATCATTTGCGCACCTTCTGAAATCAGGCGGGTGGTCTTCTGTACCGCCGGTTGGGGTTTGGTTTCATCGTCCTCCCACATGATCTGGATCGGTTTGCCGAGCACCTTGCCACCGCGCTGTTCGATGGCGATGTCAACACCCTTGCGCATGTCTTCGCCAAAAATACCGTATGTGCCGGAAAGAGACACCACGCCACCAATCTTGAAAGTATCAGGATCAGCACTGTGTGCGCTGCTCGAAAAGCATAATGCCCCTACCATCCACAGTGTCAGGATATATGGTGATGAGTGTGTAAAGAATTTCATGTTGCCTCCTCCAAAAGAGTATCAATTTTATCTATTAATGTTTTACATTAATATTGATGATGTTTTACGTGTCTCTGTATAGAATATTAGCAGCACTTTTAAATACTGTAATTAAAATTTTCATGAGCGGCCGGATTGATGCAACGCAATATAGTCGCCGTATCTTTTGCGAGTCAGCGTATACAAACTAGCGGTTCAAATATCTTAGTAGTAGAAAATATGAAACTTGTTCTTGAGCGTGGATCCATCTAATAGATAGCTGGTTTTTAATGTGGCGTGAAAATTCACTTATTTTTTGCATCGCAATATCAGCTGTAAATATGATTTCTGGCGTTTTCCCGATAAAACATCAGTGGCCGACCGAAGAGCAACACATCGGCGCTCGGTCTAGGGAGCGGCAAGCGGGGATCCAATCAAGGCGCTGGCGTAATAATCCAGCGCGCGTGGCCGTTGTGAACTAATGTTCTGCACTGCTTCATTCCAGATGTGAATTTTCTATTGCTTTATCCAAGGTCGCAATATAAGATTCATTT
Source organism: Glaciimonas sp. (assembly GCA_012927625.1). Lineage (GTDB taxonomy): Bacteria > Pseudomonadota > Gammaproteobacteria > Burkholderiales > Burkholderiaceae_D > AVCC01. The sequence continues at coordinate 67,310 of JABBOV010000015.1, forward strand.
AATTTATATCTTTAAATGCGGGGCAGTATGGCGCTAACGACTATTGATGAACCCAACGTGTCGCGACCAGGGAAGTCGTCGCCGACACACCATCCATTGTGGGCGCTGGGATTCCGACCCTTTTATATGTTGGCCGCAGCTTTTGCCGCTGTCAGCATACCGTTATGGCTGGCAAGATATTTCGGCCAGATGCCTGGCCTGACAAATATCACCATCAACTGGCACATGCATGAAATGGTGTTCGGCTTTGCGATAGCGGTAATTATCGGGTTTCTGTTTACCGCAGGACGCAACTGGACCGGTTTGTGGACCCCACGCAGAGGGTATTTGGCGGTGCTTGCGGGAGTTTGGCTGGCCGGGCGTATTGCCATGTTGACTGCTCCTGCCTTGATTGCAGCACTGGTGGATATATTATTTTTACCGCTTGCCGCGTGGCCCATGTACCGTGTGCTGCAACGCTCCGGCAACAAACGCAATATGTTTTTAATCGGCTTGCTCAGCCTGCTCACAACCGTCAACATACTCTTTCATCTTGCGGCTCTGGGCTGGATTACCACCTCAACCGTACTGATAATACAGGCCGCTATTCTGATTGTTGTGATGATCGAATCGGTGATTGGCGGGCGCGTAATTCCTGGCTTTACGTCCAGTACCGTCCCCACAGCCAAGCCCATTGTTAATTCTAAACGTGACCGCCTGACCATTGCATTGACTGCGTTGGCAAGCCTGGCATGGATTTTCACCTTTCCTCCGCGGTTGATCGCCGCATTGGCGTTTGCAGCAGCCTGTTCGCAATTGTTGCGGCTCGGCGGGTGGAGGCCGTATACAACGTTGCACCATCCATTGCTCTGGATTTTGCATCTGTCGTATGCGTGGATTCCCTGCGGCTTTATCCTTATCGCTTTGGCGGCCCTGCAAGTGGTTCCGGCAAACTCCGCCTTCCATGTATTGGCGATTGGCTCGATGGCAGGACTGATCATGGGCATGATGACCCGCACCACCCTTGGTCATACCGGAAGACCGCTGAAAGCGGGCCGCAATGAAGTATTGATGTATGTATTGATACAAATTGGTGTCGTCGCGCGGTTTTGCGCCGCCATCAATACCACCGGATTGCGAGACGGTGCGCTGGTTGTGGCCGCTGCAAGCTGGTCGACGGCATTTGTATTTTTTCTGATTATCTATGGCCCTTATCTTTACAGGCCGCGCCTGGACGGTAAGGAAGGTTAAACGAATAAGCTTGGATTCTCCCCTCTTGGTGCAAGGTGGCAGGGGCGAGTCCTATTTAAAATAGCACCGATCAATATCTGATCGTCAACTCAGTTGACGGGCAAATAATTCCAAATGATGATCTGTGCTGCCAAATTGCAGTTCTATCGCCATCAGGCGTTTAAAGTAATGGCTGACATCGAGTTCATCCGTCACCCCCATTCCGCCATGAAGTTGCACTGCTTGCTGCCCCACAAAACGACAGGCTTGGCCAACCACGACTTTTGCCGCTGACATGGCCCGGCTGCGCAACGCCGGGTCCTGTTCCAGACAACTGACCGCAGCCAGGTAACTCATCGAGCGCGCTTGCTCAATGTGTAGCACCATGTCTGCCATCCGATGTTGCAATGCCTGGAATTTACCAATCGGAACGCCGAATTGTTTGCGGGTTTTGGTGTATTCGATGGTTGCTGCCAAAATGCGTTCAAGGGCGCCGACTGCTTCCGCGCAAACCGCGGCTAGTCCAATATCGAGAATTTCGCCCAGCCGGACTTCGGTTTCAGCCGAGGCATCGAGCAGCGCAATCGCCGGGACATACACTTGATCCAGCCAGATTTCGCTGGCGCGCACGCCGTCCAATGTCGAGTAGGGAACCTGACGCAAGCCGGACGTATTGTGCGGCACCGCGAAAACACATAATGGCCCATCTTGATCTGCAGCAGCCAGGCGCGCGCTGATCAAAAGAATATCCGCCGAGGTCCCGTGCGGGATGACACTCTTGTGGCCGGTCAATATGTAACCATTGCCCACTGGCCATGCTCGGGTGGAAATAGCATGCCAGTCATGGCGCGTACCCGGTTCATCGTGCGCCAGTACCGCGATCAATTCGCCGGCTGCCAAGGCGGGAAGCATGCTGGCCCGCTGGGTACTGTTACCCAATGCAATGATGGTTTTGGTTGCGATCACCGCGCTTGCCAGGTAGGGCTCCAACACCAGACCTTCGCCCATCGCACTCATTACCAACATGGTCTCGATCGGTCCGCCTTCCAGGCCGCCTTCTTGCTCCGGCACGTTGAGCGCCAGCAAGCCGAGGTCCGCGCATGTTTTCCAAACTTCGGGGCTATAACCCAGCGCCGATTTTTCTTTGATCTGGCGACGGGTTTCAAAGCCGTACTCTTTGGCAATGAAGCGGCGGGTGGTTTCCTGCAGCATTTGCTGCTCTTCACTGAACGTGAAATCCATGTCTCATACTCCTGCAGTCAAAGGGTTGTCATTCGTCATTGGCAAATTACAATCCCAGAATCATCTGTGCGATGATATTTTTTTGAATCTCGGTGGAGCCGCCGTAAATCGACAGCTTGCGCATGTTCAGATAATTAGCTGCCAGCGGGGTGGCATAGAATGGCCCGACCGCATCGCCTCGGTATCCGGCAGCCATCGCTTCACGTCGCAAGGGCAGGGCGTAGGGGCCGACCGCCTGGGTCAAAAGCTCAGTGATAGCCTGTTGAATTTCCGTGCCTTTGATTTTCAGGATCGATGCTTCGGGACCTGGCGCGCGATGCTCCGCTTCAGTCGATAACACGCGCAAATTAGTAATTTCCAGCGCCATTAAATCGATATCGATCTGGGCGATGCGCGCGCTAAACATCGGATCCTTTATGAGCGGTTTGCCATTCTTCATTTCCAGCGAGGCGATACGCTTCAGGCGTGCCAGCTCGCGCTTGGCGATACCGATGCCAGCAATATTGGCCCGTTCGTGGCCAAGCAAAAACTTGGCATAGGTCCAGCCCTTATTTTCTTCGCCGACCCGGTTTTCAACTGGTACGCGAACATCTTCCAGCCAGACTTCATTGACCTCGTGGGCGCCATCCATTGTGATAATCGGACGCACGGTAACGCCGGGCGAATGCATGTCGATTAACAGAAACGAGATACTGCGCTGTGCTTTTGCTTCTTGATCGGTGCGCACCAGGCAGAAAATCCAGTCAGCGTATTGGCCCTGCGTAGTCCAGGTTTTTTGTCCATTGACGATGTAGTGGTCGCCGTCGTCGGTACGGGTAAACTGGGCGCTGGTCTTGACCGATGCCAGGTCGGAGCCGGCACCAGGCTCGGAATATCCCTGGCACCACCATTCTTCGCCGGACAGAATGCGCGGCAGATAACGTTGTTGCTGTGCTGGCGAGCCAAAGGCCATGATGACCGGCGCCACCATCTTGACGCCGAACGGAATAAGCCGCGGTGCGCCGGCGGCGGCACATTCTTCTTCAAAAATATACTGCTGCACTGCATTCCAGCCAGTGCCGCCGAACTCTGTACGCCATCCTGTACCGCCCCAGCCTTTTGCATGGAGTGCGCGCTGCCAGCGCAGATAATCATCCTTCTCCAGGATCAGGCCATTTAATATCTTGTGCTGGATATCCGCAGGCAAGGATTGCTCGATGAATGCCAGCACTTCCTGACGGAATGTATTTTCTTCAGTGGTGAAATTCAGATTCATAAATCCCTTTTTTTAATTCACGGAAGGTCACGGGGTTGGGGTGCTCGTTGCGGAAAGATTAGGTCTTCTTGCCCCAGTGAGTTTCCTTATTCGCTGATTCAATCAGGCACGTTCAATGACGACAGCCAGTCCCTGACCGACCCCGATACACAGACTGATAACCGCATAGCGTGCCTGACGCCGCGCCAGTTCGCGCGAGGCGGTTAGTGCCAGTCGGGCGCCGGACGCACCCAGCGGATGGCCGAGCGCAATTGCGCCGCCGTTCGGATTGACACGAGGATCAGTAGCAGAAATTTCCAGCAGTTTCAAACAGCCGAGCACTTGGCTGGCAAAGGCTTCATTGATCTCGATGATGTCCATGTCAGCTAGCGTCAGATTGGCGCGTGTCAGTGCCTTGCGGATGGCATTGACCGGACCGATACCCATGATGCGTGGCTCTATGCCGGCCACTGCAGCAGACAGGATGCGCACCATCGGTGCCTTGCCGAGTTTTTCGCCGGCGGCCAGGCTGCCGACCAGCAGTGCAACTGCGCCGTCGTTGAGGCCGGACGCATTGCCTACGGTAACCACTCCACCTTCAAATAGCGGCTTTAAGCGAGCCAAGCTTTCTGTACTTGTTTCCGGGCGCGGATGCTCGTCGGTATCGACCCGCACAGGTGGTGTCTTGCGGCCAGTTGGTACGTTAATTGGCAAGATTTCATCAATGAAGAAACCGGCCTTGCATGCGGCATCGTATTTTTGCTGGGAGGCTAGCGCGAAAGCATCCGCTGCATTTCGGTCAATGCCAAAGTCGTGCGCTACATTGTCGCCAGTTTCTGGCATGGTGTGCGCACCATAAGTTGCGGTAATTTTCGGATTCGGGAAACGGCTGCCGATGGTGGTGTCGAACACCTTGACATCGCGGCTGTAAGCCGACTCAGCCTTGGCCACGACGAAGGGGGCACGGCTCATGCTTTCGACTCCCCCAGCCAGATACAGATCGCCTTCACCGGCAGTAATGGCGCGCGCCGTATCCATCACGGCAGCCAGGCCGCTAGCGCACAAGCGATTTACGGTTTGACCCGGTACCGTGACCGGAAAGCCAGCTGCCAACAAGGCATTGCGCGCCACGTTACGGCAATCTTCACCGGCCTGATTGGTACAGCCGAGAATCACATCCTCGATGGCATCTGCCTGCCATGGGTTGCGTGCTATCAGCGCACGCATTACTTCTGCGACCAGATCATCTGGGCGTACTGAGGCGAGCGCGCCGCCATGACGACCGAATGGGGTACGCAAGCCATCATAAATATAAGCGTTGAGCATGGGAATTAAACCTCTTTGTGGTGTAACGAAAGGCCAAGTCCTGCACGACGTTTGAGCCACGGACTTGGTCGATAGCGGGGGTCGCCGGTCTGCTCCAGCAGGTTGGTCAGAATAGTCATGACAATATCGGCGCCAAGCTGATTGCCCCAGGCCAGTGGGCCATACGGATAGCCCAGTCCGAGCTTGACCGCGTGGTCTATGTCGTCCGGCTCCGCGATACCTTGCTGGGCAATATCGCAGGCGATGTTGATGATCAGCGCCACCACGCGTTGCGTGACCAATCCGCTGCTATCGCGAATTACGCTGACAGCAGCCCCATCGGTGGCAAACAAGCCGCGCGCCATCTGACAGTAGACCGGATCAGTTGCCGGCGTCGTCATTACGACACGGCGGCGCGTCAGGTCGAACAGGGTTTCGACAGCGACGGTGCGATGCGCATCGAGTCCTTCGCGCACGCAGCATGCGGTGGCGTCATCGCCCAGGGCGGTGACGATGCAGAGCGCATTGTTGCTGGGACGTTCGCCTTCTTCCAGCGGTACGCCGCTTTGCCGGATCAGTCCGAGGATGCGTTCCGCCAGTGCGGGACGCGCACGACTTAGCCATACGCTGGGTGGCAAGGTAGTTGACGGCGCATCATCCGGGATTACAGCTTTCTTGCCTTCTGCATCGTAGCGATAGAAGCCGTGGCCGACTTTTTTGCCCAGCACGCCGGCGCTCAACATTTGGCGCGTAAGCCCTTGTGGACGGAACCGGGGTTCTTCGTAATATTGATGATAGATCGATTCCATCACCGGATGCGATACATCCAGGCCGGTAAGGTCCAGCAGTTCGCACGGGCCGAGTCGAAAGCCGGCGCAGTCGTGCAGGATTTTGTCGAGCGTGAAAAACGTCGTCACGCCTTCCTCCAACAAGCGCATGCCTTCGGTTCCATATCCGCGACCAGCGTGGTTGACGATAAAGCCCGGCGTGTCTTTGGCCTGAACCGCGGTATGCCCCCAATGTGTGCCTAATGCAATCATGTACTTAATGGTGTCCGGCGCGGTCAGCAATCCTCCGATCACTTCCACGATCTTCATCAGCGGCACGGGATTGAAAAAATGGAAACCGGCTACGCGCTCCGGGCGTTTCAGACCGGCGGCGATGGCTGTGACCGAGAGCGAAGAAGTGTTGGTGGCAAGGATGGCTTCTGCTCCAACTATTCTTTCGAGGGCGCTGAAAAGTGCCTTCTTCGCCACCAAGTCTTCAATGATCGCTTCAATCACGAGGTGACAGCCATCAAGCTCTTCCAGGGTGTCGCAGGCATGAATCCGTTCGCCTGCGGCAGCAGCATCGGCCTTGGCAAGCCTGCCTTTTTCGACCAATTTGCCGAACGTGGCGAGCAATTGTTCGCGTGCCGTCATTGCTGCGCCTTCGCAACTATCGGCGAGTCGCACCTGAGCACCGGCCAAGACTGCGATCTGGGCGATTCCGCGTCCCATGGTGCCAGCTCCAACTATGCCTACCACTAGATTGGGCGAGTCTGGATCCGGGCGAATTCCGTTAAGCATTTGGCCGCTCCCACTGAAATATTTTAATTTTGAGCTTCAATTATCTTAATTCTGCAATGCAGAATAAATGTATTTAAAATGGAACTGTATTTCTTGTCGTTTTATCTGTCAAGTGTGTTTTTGGAAAATTCAAGATATAAAACTTTCAATATGGGTATTTTTAAGTAATTCTTAATCAATTTATATTCTGCTATGCAGAATTTAATTCTGAAAAATATTGATTTTTTATTTTCCTTATGACAGTATCGTTTGCCTGTTGCCAATGAATTGATCGGTTTTCGGTCCATTTCACTAAGTTTGACTGGTGTGTTGTTTGCCTACGTTTCGAAAGAGAAAGCATGGATCAAAATGATGATTTGCCGGGCCTGCCGCGCCGCATCCATGATGCTTTTCTGCCTTGGGTCGAGAAGAATTCTTCCCGTATCGCACTGACGGATGCGAACACCTCTCTTACCTACGGCGAAATGCCTGCCGTGGTGGATGCGGTGGCAGCACGTTTCAGGGATGCCGGCGTGCGGGGCGGTGACCGGGTGTTGCTGGTTGCCGAAAATTCGGTGGCACTGGCGGTGTGTATTCTTGCCATCAGCAGGCTAGACGCATGGTCGGCCACCGTCAACGCGCGTTTGTCGATACGGGAAATCGATAATTTCCTGTCGCACTCCGGTGCGCGCGTCGCGATATATTTCAATCAGGTTTCTGCTGAGGCGGGGGCGCATGGTCTGGCCCATGGTGCACAGCCCGTGCAATGGCCGGGCATCGGTGAGATCATGCTCGGCCCGGTGAATCAGGATACGACTCCAGAGCCAATCGAGGACGACGCGGTGCTGCAAGTCGCGGTCATGGTCTACACATCCGGTACTACCGGTTCGCCCAAGGCCGTGATGCTTACCCACCGAAATTTGCTGTTTATTGGCGCTAATAGCAGGAGCTTGCGGCGTTTGATGCCGACCGATACGGTATATGGCGTGCTACCTCTGTCGCATGTATATGGCTTGTCCGCATTGCTGGTGGCTTCCTTAATCGGCGGCGCTACCCTGCGACTGGTACCACGTTTCCTGGCTAGCGATTTGGCGCGTGCATTGGCGCAAGAGGGCGTGACGGTACTGCACGGGGTTCCCGCCATGTTTGCCAAGCTGATCGAGTGGAATAACAGGGCTGGCACATGTTTGCAAGCACCCCATTTGCGGGTAGTCCAATCTGGCGGAGCGCCGCTGACGTTGCCGGTAAAAGAAGGGTTTGAAAAAATTTTCGGGCTGGTACTGCAAAACGGCTATGGAATGACCGAGGCCGCTCCGTCAATCTGCCAGACTCGTATCGATGCGCCGCGCCGAGATTGCTCGGTGGGGCCCGTGATTCCCGGCGTCGAGGTATCGCTGCATGGGGTGGAGAGCGATCCGGCCGGGATTGGCGAGTTGTGGGTACGCGGACCGAACGTGATGAAGGGTTATTACCGCGCGCCTGAACTGACGGCGGAGGCCGTCACCGAGGAAGGCTGGTTGCGTACCGGAAATCTGGCACGTATCGAATCTGACGGTGCGATTTTTATCGTTGGCCGCAGCAAAGAACTGATTATCCGTTCGGGCTTCAATGTGTATCCGATTGAGGTCGAGCAAGTCCTGAATGCGTATCCAGGCGTCGTGCATTCCGCCGTAGTGGGACGCGAGGTAGTCGGGAATGAAGAGGTGGTAGCGTTCATTGAAGCAGCCCAGGGCACTGACATCGATATCGATGCCCTTAATGCTTATTGCCGGGACAACCTTTCCTCTTACAAAATTCCATCAGAGATTGTGGTTCTCGATTATTTGCCTGCTACTGCAACCGGAAAAGTTCTAAAAAAAGAATTACAACAACGTGCTGCGGCAAAAACAAGCACGACACATGGCCATTCTTGAGTCATTTTATTCATCATAAAAGGAAGAAACATGAAATTAAAATTGCGCAATATCATCGGACTCAGTGCCGCCCTGCTGACAATCTCGGCGGGTGCTGAAGAGTTTAAGGTGGGTTCTCACATGCCGTTGACTGGCAGCTTGGCACGTTCGGGGACTGGTTTCAATGAAGGCATTCAAACCGCAGTCGACATGTTCAATCGCACCAACGGCAAGCACAAGATCAAGCTAGTAATGATCGACGATGAATCGGCGCCTGCGAAAGCGGTAGCCGCCGTAGAAAAACTCGCATCCGAAAACGTTACCTCCATCATTGGTGGATATGGTTCAAACATCATCGGCCCGGCATCGGATGCCGCCAATCGTCACAAACTGACTTACATCACTGCCGGCGGCGTCAGTGACGATCTGACGCAACGCGGATACAAGACTTTTTTTCGCATCAACAACACGCGCGGCTATGAGTTGGCGATCGAGACGTTGTTGGAAGAAATGAAGGCAAAATCGGTAGCGATCGTCTACTCAACCAAAGAAGCGACTACTCAATTGGCCAAGGGACTGGAAAAATCTCTTGCCACAAAGAAAATCAAAGTGACGATGCACGCATTCGATCCTGCCATTACCGACTTCAAGCCGGTAATTAACAAAATCAAGCTGCTCGATAAACCCGAAGTCATCTTCATGAGCGGCTATGAGAACGATTACGTTGGTATTCTGCGTGCCGCCAAAGTGCTGAAGCCGGACATCAAATCGATTGTCGGCGTCTGGTCGCTGGCTACTCCCAAAATGGCATCGGACTTTCCAGACCTGATGCCGAACGTGATTGGCACCGCTTTGCTGCCGTACCCGGTCGAATACAAAACGCCTGAAGGCAAACAGTTTGCCGATACCTACAAAAAACTATTCAACAAGGATGTCGATTATCTGGCGCAGTTCGGCTATGTCGAGGCAAGCCTGTTGTTTGAAGCGATTGCGCGCGCAGCCGACAACGGTAGCCTGAAAAAAGAACACGGCTTGTCCGATGAACTGCGCAAGACCAACCGCGACACGCTGATTGGCAAGGTTGTGTTCGACGCCAATGGCGACAATCCGAATTTCAAGCACCGGATGGGTCAGCATCAGAACGGCAAAGTTGCCATCGTGTCGCCGGCTGCGGAAGCGACAGCGCCACTCAAATACCCGGGCTTGCCTTGGTAGCTCAGTAAATAGGATTTGACGAAATTTTTATCCCGAACGTTGCGCTCAAGTGATCCATTTCCATACCCCTGAAAAAGGGGAATGGGATAAGCACGACGTGGGTTGCACTGACGTTGCTAACCGCCATCCCGAACAAAAACTGATATCCGTCGCCCTTCGCGCAAAACTTAATCTGATCACTTAAAGCAATCATGTCAGAACTCATTTTACAATCTCTTTATTCCGGCACCCTGGTCGGTGGCATCTATGCATTGATCGCACTTGGGCTCTCGCTTTCGTTCGGCACCATGCGCATCATCAATCTGGCGCATGGCGAACTGGTGCTGCTGGCCGCTTATGTTGCCTACACAGTGGAAAGCCGGTTCGGGGTCAACCCGATACTGGCATTGCCACTTGCGCTTGCGGTTGTGTGCAGTTGCTCGGCAATCGTTTATTTTCTGATTGGCAGGATTAAGCGCAACCGCGAACTCAATTCGTTGATGTTGACGTTTGCGCTCGGTGTGATTCTGACCAATGCAGTGCTGCTGATATGGAAAAGCGATATCCACTCGACTGCCTCGACGTCGATGCAGAAAGCGATTCAAGTCGGTAATCTGTACAGCATGTTCAGCGAGTTACTGTTTTTTGTGTTGAGCTTATTGGTGGCGCTTGTGCTTGGCTGGTGGCTCTCGCGCAGTTGGTACGGCCGTGCAGTGCGCGCAGTATCGTCGAATCGCGATGCAGCAAAACTGATGGGCATTAATCCGGCGAAAGTCGAATTGGTGTCGTTCCTGGTTGCCGGCGTGCTGGCAACCATCGCCGGCATTGCGATCTTTTCCACTGGCGTTATTTCGCCGCCGCTCGGCCATTCGCTTACCGTAAAAGCTTTCATTATCACAGTGCTGGCCGGCGTCGGGTCGGTGCCGGGTGTCATCCTGGCAGCTTTCCTGCTTGGTATTACCGAATCATTGACCGTTACGCTATTTAGTTCAGCACTGCAGGAACTGGCTGGCATGGTGCTGTTTTTGATTGTCTTGTTCATTATGCCGAACGGTTTGTTCGGAGCCAAAGCGCGTCGGGGATAATCCATGAAAAAATGCTTGTGGGTGGCTGTCGCCATTCTCTATTTGTTAGTTCCTGCGCTATTGAAAGGCAATAGCTATATTCTAAGCCTCACCGTATCGTCTCTGATAGTGGCCGGCATCGCGGTGGCATGGGCGTTGCTCGGTAACTTGGGCGGCATGGTCAGCTTCGGTCATGCGGCGTTTTTTGGCATCGGCGCTTATGCATCGGCACTGCTGACCATGCAGGCGGGCTGGCCGGTGCTGCTCGCAATTCCTGCGGCAGGGGTCTGTGCATCGGTCGCATCGCTGGCGATGCTGCCGGCACTCAGATTATCCGGGCCGTATTTTGCGCTGGCGATTTTAGCCTATGCGCATATCTTTCGAATTCTGGCGACCCAGTTTACCTCGGTGACTGGCGGGTCGGGTGGCATCTCGTCGATTCCCGGGCTACCAAATGTGCCGGGACTCGATTTCCTGGGCGGCCTCGGCCCGTATTTTCTGGCGCTCACAATGGTGCTCGCTTTTTGCGTGATTTATGCCATTGTGCGCCGCAGTGATTACGGCGTTGCGTTGCGCGCGATGCATGACAGCGAAGATGCGACGCGGGTGGTCGGCGTCAATAGCGTGATGCTCAAAGCCTGGATGCTGCTGTTGTCGGCATGCATGACCGGCATGATCGGCGCCTTCAATGCGCACATCATTAATTTTCTGGAACCTGATTATGCTTTCAATAGTTCATGGAGCGTGCTGCCGATAGTCGCCGCAATCTTCGGCGGTTACCGCACGGTTACCGGGCCGATGATCGGCGCTGTCGTAATCTATATGGTCGATCAACTGGTATTCAAGGAGATGTTGTCGTCCGGCCACCAAATCATTCTGGGCGTGGTGCTAGCCGCGATGATTCTGTTTGCGCCTGACGGCTTGCTTTCCTTATTCAAAAAACGACAAACGGGAGAAAAACGTGCTGAGGCTTGATAACGTGACGATTCAATTTGGCGGCTTGACAGCGTTGAAGGATGTGGACTTTACAATGGGTGGCGATCAATTGGTCGGGCTGGTAGGGCCGAACGGCGCTGGCAAAACCACGCTGTTCAATGCGATTTCGGGACTGGTTAGGCCGACGCAGGGGCAGATCGGCTTCGATGGTGTGGATATCAGCCGCAAGCCGTTGTACACCAGAGCCCGGATGGGCATCGGGCGCACTTTCCAGATTCCGCAGCCGATGCATGAGTTGACGGTGCGGGAAAATCTGGTGGTAGCGCAACGCTTCGGCAACGGCAAGGTTGATCACGCCCGCATCGACGAATTGTTGGCATTCATGGATTTGTCGGCGCAAGCCGAACGCGATGCGGCAACCGGTCTCGCTCTGCAAGAATTGAAACGGCTTGAAGTAGCAAAAGCATTGGCGACTGAACCGAAATTGCTGCTACTCGATGAAGTGCTGGCCGGGCTGGAAACCAATGCCAAACGCTACTTCACCGCCAAGCTGAATGAATTGCATCGCAGATTCAAAATCGGCATCCTGATTATCGAACACGATATCGAAACGATATCCACATTGTGCCAGCGGATCGTCGTGCTCAACTTCGGTCAGGTGATCGCCGACGGTACGCCGGATATCGTATTCCGTGATCCTGCAGTGATCAAGAGCTATACCGGAGCAGCGCATGCTTGAGATTAAAAATCTGCGTGCCGGCTACGGTGCGATCAACGTATTGTGGGATGTGAATCTGAATTTCAAGAAAGGCCACCTGACGGCGATCGTCGGCCCCAACGGTGCCGGAAAATCGACTTTGCTCAAAACCATCATGGGCCTGCTTGTACCCAGCCAAGGCGAGGTCGTGCTGCGCCATGAAACAGGTAATGAGCCACGCAATAAGCCATTATCCAGCCGCCGCACCTGGGATATGGCCGAACTGGGCATCTCTCTGATTCCTGAAGGCCGCCTTTTGTTCCGCGACATGAGCGTTGAGGAAAACTTGACGCTTGGTTCCTTTCCCAAAAAACAGCGCGCATCGCTAGCGCACAATCTCGAGCGCGCTTATGCACTGTTTCCCAAGCTGAAAGAACGGCGCAAACAAATGGCCGGTTCGCTATCCGGCGGTGAAGCACAAATGGTCGCCATGGCGCGCGGCTTGATGGCAGAACCGTGCATCCTGTTAATCGATGAACCGTCGCTCGGTCTGGCGCCTCTGATTGTCCAGGAAATTTTCAGTATTTTACGCAAGCTCAGACAGGACGGCGTCACGATCGTGCTGGTCGAACAGAATACGCACTTGGCGCTCGACGTGGCGGATCATGTCTACATGATGCGTAGCGGCCGGGTTATTCTGGACCAGCCAGCCGACCAAGTTGATATCGGCACACTACACGAACTGTACTTTGCACTCGAAGCCTGATGCGGCGTAACATCTCATTTTGGTACCCACACCTAAATATCATGCAGCAAGAAAATCACGAAAGTCGCAACCTTGTTGCTACCAAATCGAATGCCAAGGAAGACCGACACTTCGTCACCGCGCTTGCCAGAGGTTTGGATGTGCTGGCCTGTTTTCGTTCGAGCGACAAGCTGTTGGGAAATCAGGAACTAGCTGAACGCAGCAAGCTGCCGAAATCCACCGTCTCACGATTCACCTATACCTTGACCAAGCTAGGTTATCTGCACTATGTCGAAAGCGTCGGCAAATATCGACTGGGGTCGGCGACGCTGGCACTTGGCAGTGCCATGCTGTCGAAGCTGGACGTGCGTCAACTGGCGCGTCCTTACATGCAGGAAATGGCTGATTTATCGCAAGGCATGGTATCCCTTGGCATGCGCGACCGCCTCAGTATGATTTACATCGAGAATTGCCGCAGTCAAACTGCGCTGACACTCAGTCTTGATGTCGGATCGCGCATCCCGGTTGCGACCACGGCGATGGGACGCGCTTACCTTGCGGTAATCTCTGACAGCGAGCGTAACGATATCCTTGAGCGGGTACGTGAACTTGATGAATTAGCCTGGCCCAAGATACGGGACGGCGTAATGCATGCGGTCGAAGAGTACCGAACCATAGGTTGCTGCACCTCGTTCGGCGACTGGCAGAAAGATGTTAATGCAATTGCGGTTGCATTTAAACCGAACGATGGGATGGCGCCGCTATCGATTAATTGTGGTGGCCCGGCGTTCAACTTGTCACCGGAATTTTTATTGAAAGAAGTGCAGCCGCGCTTGCTTGATTTGGTTGATCGATTGCAGCATTCCTTGGTAGGCGGTTCCAGTTAAAGTGACTTTAACGAATTCGGCTTATTTGCATGGCATGGCGTTTAACCACCTTGCCTTTAGCTTGGTAAGAGGCATCGGCTTGTCGGGCGCCCAATTGTCCAGCCAACCCAAAGTTACCCCAAAAAAATAATTTCATAATAAAGATCATTGGTGGTCAATGATAGGCAAAAAAACTAGTTGCCTATGAAATGGGTTGGTACACGGATAGTTCGATAAGGAATGTCTGCCGTAGAATATGAATCCTCTGAATGCTTTAACTATTCGTAAGCGCGGCGACGCTTGCTACCATTTATAACAAGACGGCGCATTCTGACGACTTTCCATTCAGGAGCACATATGTCATCACAGCCGACCCTGCATGGCAATTGGCCTGAGAACATTGCCACGGCAAGTGTCGATTTGGTGTTGCGTGGTCCGAATGGTTGGTTGCTCGCGGTGTCCGGCGGCGGATAGTCAGTTTGGTTGGCTCAATTGTTGGTTGGCTTGCCATGGTGCCGAGTCCTACCCAGATTTGGTGCGTCATCAAAGCGGTCGACATGCGCCTGAGGGTTGACGGTTTGTCCTTGCGGGTTCAGCAGGCCTTCGGCAAATCCCTTTGCGACGGCTTCACCTATGCCTTTCGCAACCGGCGCAGCAATCGGATCAAATTATTGGTGTGGGATGGCACCGGCGTCTGGTTGTGCTAACGTCGCCTGAATAAGGGTATCTTTGGACCTACCGCAGTAGCGACTTGGGAAGCGGACTATCCACCGTTGTGTTCGATTACCAACCAAGGCGCAGCGGCAGTTTCGCGCATGATTATCTGCAACAATGGCAGGGGCAACCTGCCTAGCATTTAGCCACGCTCCGCCACATTAGGGATGTCGCTCGACCTCTTTCGCCGTTGCTTTGATTTCCAATGTCATTGTTATTTCAAGGCAGTGCCTGGTCTGGCTCATCATTGAGCCAATGCGCTGATCACGACCTTGTAAATGACCATTGCTACCGCCAGCACTAGATAAACGCGCAGCACCAACATTCACAGTTTATTGCGACTGGACAATGTCATTGGATTGAGGCTGTCGATATTCGGCATGGTCCAGGCATACAGCATCTGCTTGTCAATTTTCGTTTCTGGGGGGCTGATTGTCAACATGGCTTCTTCGCGCGCGTGCAAGACATTGACTGCAATCACCACCAGCAGAGCGAGCAGGCCACCAAAAAACAGGATATTGGTGATGGTCTCGCCTGACATATCTGGAAAAGCCACGGCGGCGGTCAAAACGATCGACAGCAATACCAGTACGGCCACAATTACTGCGGTGAAGATATTGGTGATACGGTTATTGACCCACGGGCCGAGCACATCCTTATCGTTGCACATAATCAATAAAAACACCGTTGCACTGGGCAGTAGAATGCCCGCGAGCGTTTGTACTGCGTTGGTCAGCAACCCAAGCGGCACACCAGGAATCAATACCAGCGCGGCCGCCATGGTGATCAGGCCGCAGTACATCAGGTAAAAGCCCTTAGCGTCTGCCGGCTTTCGATGCAATGAATGCTTTATGCTCATCACATCGCCTAGCGCATACGCGGTTGATAGTGACACTGCCATGGCACCAATGATGGAGGCATCAATCAGGGCAATCGCAAACAACACTGCTGGTAGACGGCCATAATATTTGGCCATGCCATCCGCCACAGCACCAGCATCTTGGAAATTGCCAAACTCGGGGTGCCCGGCGAACACTTGGGCGGTAAACGCAATCATCGCCACAGCACCGATCACCACTAACGCGATGCCAAGCCACAGATCGGCACGTTCATATTTAATAAAACGCGGTGTGATGCGCTTGTCAATCACGTAGCTCTGCTGAAAAAATAATTGCCACGGAGCAACCGTAGTGCCGACGATACCAATAATGAGCAACATGACATCGCTGAGCTTGCCGCCAACCGGCATTTGCGGCACCGCAAAGTCGTGCGCCACTTGTGCCATCGGCGGATGGATCATGGCAAACACCGGTATTAACAGCAGACTACCTGCCACCAAAGCCAGTGAAAAGCGCTCAAAACGGCGAAAGTTACCAGTCGACGCCGCTAGCATGATGAATACTGCGGCAATCAAGACACCGGCGACCTTGGGTACGCCGAGAAAGCCCAGGCCGAGGCTAATACCGATAAACTCTGTGACGATCGTCAGCGCATTGAGAATAAAGAGGTCAATCGCGCTAAAAGCGCCCCAGAATTTACCGAAACGCTCAAAAATCAGCCGCGCGTGACCAACCCGTGTCACTGCACCTAGGCGCAATACCATTTCCTGGTTGACGTACAGTACTGGAATTAACAACATCATGGTCCACAGCAGTGAGGTGCCATAATTTTGCCCGGCTTGCGCATAGGTACCAAAAGCGCCGGCATCGTTGTCGCCGACCATGACAATCACTCCGGGGCCGAGAATCGCTAGCAACGTTTTTAAGCGCTGTTTTAAGCCGCTCCGCGCCTCGACATCGCCGTGGCGGATGGTGCCAAAGGCACCTTTGGTGTCGCCGACGTGCGCGCTATCGAGGACGGCAGCGCGTGCGTCAGTTGTTTTGATATTAGTCATTACTCTCTCCAGAGATGGGTCCGGCAAGCTTCCGTTCGCCACTTGAGCGGGAACTCGAGCGCCGAATGGAAGCTTGTCGATAGTTTAAAAATAGTTATCATCAACAATGACCGGCATCACTGCACGGCCGCAGTGAATGTTTACTGCATAACGCCAGGCTCAGTTCCTTGCGCTACGAAATGCACGGGTGCCGAGGACTCGGTGAGCACCTTCCAACTGACCGCTGAGACACCGCGCTCCAGGCTGATGCGCGCGACGATCTGCTCGAGCAGGTTCTGATTTTCTGGTGATCCCAGCAGACCGGCACACACTTCCAAACGGCCGATGGCGTGCTCAATATCTTGGCTTTGTAGAGAGTGGAGCGCCAGCGGCATCGCCGACAGCATGCTCATCACCAGTGAGCGTATGTGCACCTCATCGACTTCCAGGCAAACGATGCGCAGCCGATATGGCAACTCGGTTTCCGCTTTGGATGACGGTTGACGGTTGATTTTTTGTGCGACTTCGCGTAACACGATATGGGCGCAGAGAACGACCAATGTGGCCAGGGCTCCCTCGACCAATAAATGCATGCCCGCGAGAACGCCCACAGCAGCCGCACACCATAAAGTGGCTGCAGTATTGAGGCCGCGCACGTTTAACCCATCGCGCATGATCACACCCGCACCGAGAAAACCGATGCCGGACACGACCTGTGCAGCGATACGCGCGGCTTCGTTGTGCATGCCAGGGGTGAGCTCAGCCAAGGTAACAAACAGGCAGGCGCCAATGGCCACCAGTGCATTGGTGCGGAGTCCGGCCATACGTTGGCGAAACTGGCGCTCGGCGCCGATGACGGCGCCACAGCACAGTGCGAAAGACACGCGGATGAGGAAATCACTCCAAGTCATGGATACTCTCCTTGCCAAGCCCTGAACTAGAGCATAAAGACAACGTCGAAAATGACGCGGCTTTCCGCAGTGATCCCGGAACAGGCACATAACAGATAAAACAGATTGTATTTTTAGCGTGCTGTATTAAAGCCATGCCGATCGGAGAGACCGGACTTGGATGCGCGCTAACTCGTTGTCTTAGGCGAGTCAGCGGCGGGAAAGAATACCCGGTAAGCTTAACTCACGATCAGATCGCTGGCCCACGCCAGCTGTTACTCTGATAACTAATGCCCACAAGAGGCTCCTACGTTTTTGAAAACGGCTTCAGCATAGTGCTAGATATTTTGCCTTTAAAGCTTTTTTATCCAATATCCTGAAGGCAGCACAATAAAAGCGTTACAGGAATAAATCCAACAAAAAAACGGACAACCTGACATGGTCCAAAACAATTTGGCGCGGAGAAAAATGCCAGCGCCAGACCGACTAAGTTGAAACTACTACATCTAATAATCTTCCTAATTTATGATTTCATGGATGAAAATTACTAGCCTGGGGGGCATCACCGTCATGGCGCCTGCTGCCATCGTCATCACTGCCTGGCTTGTCGCCGAACGCGCTTGGCGCATGGCCTTGTGGTGGTGCCTGCTATTTACGGCGGGCATGGGTTTGGTGGTCGCGACAAAAATTGCTTTCATCGGGTGGGGCATAGGAGTCCGTTCGCTCGATTTCACTGGTTTCAGCGGTCATTCCATGCGTGCAACGGCAGTCATCCCAGTGCTGTTTTACCTGATTCTGAGCAAGACATCGCCCATGATCCGTGCATCAGGTGTAATACTCGGCCTTGTGTTTGGTGTGATTATTGGCATATCACGTCTGGTTTTACATGCCCATTCGGTTTCAGAAGCCGTTTCAGGATGCGTCTTGGGAGGTGTTGTGAGCCTTGGCTTTATTTGGATCTTAGGATCTGCGCAAAAATTCGTTCTCTATCGCTCTTTCATCGCATTGAGCATGATTGCATTGCTTGCAGTCCCCTATGCAGAGCCCGCGCCCACGCAACGCTGGATAATCGGTCTTGCGCTTTACCTTTCCGGCCACGATAGACCATTCGTCCGCCATGGCTGGAAATTAGCCCCATCCAGTTGGACGCACCCAGGTTTTTGACGCGAAAACCACAAAGCGCGGACTGAAGAAAACAGCAAGCCGCAAGCCCGACCTCATCATTCTGGATGTCGACCTACCGGGCGGTGGCTTCGATTTTATTCGAACCGTTCGTGGTTAGTCAGGGATTCAAATCATCTCTCTTTCCGCATGCGCAACGGAGGCCGATGAGGTTCTCGATGCCGGGGCCGACCATTTTCTGACTAACCAATTCAGCATGGGGAAATTGCTGGCCCCTGCCCGATCGCAGCTACGACGCTATGCCAATGTAGGTGCCAGCGGTCGACGAAAGGTGATGCTTGGCGTCGTGAGTTGATTGCAATTAACGGCTTGTTACACGGGATGGGGTGCTGGTCAAGCTAACTTAGATTGAGCACCGGCTGGTGACGCTACTCCCAAATAATTCCAACTTTTACGACTGTTAAAAATACAGAATGGTGTACTTAGCGTGCGCAGGACGTGCCATAGCCGATCGCGCTAGGATTACAGACCCAATCAATGCTCCCGCAACGCGCGCCGGTACTGAATCGCTTCGGCTATGTGGGTGCTGCCGATGTTGATTTGTCCATTGAGGTCGGCGATGGTGCGCGCTACTTTCAGGACGCGGTGATAGGCGCGGGCTGACCAGTTCAGGCGGATCATGGCAGCGCGCAGCAACTGCTCGGCGGCGGCGTCCGGCCTGCAGTGGACATCGATTTCACCGGTGGAGAGCGCATGGTTGCCCTTGCCCTGGCGGCTCAGTTGCAGCGCAAAGGCGCGCTCGACACGGGCATGTACGGCGCTCGATGGTTCGCCGTCGGCTTGCCTGAGCAGATCTTCGTGCGGCAACGCTCCGACCTGAATTTGCATGTCGATGCGGTCCAGCAGCGGGCCGGAGATCTTGTCTTGATAGCGCGCCACGATATCCGGCGTGCAGCGGCATTTGCCGGAGGCATGACCGAGGTAGCCGCACGGGCATGGGTTCATCGCTGCGATCAGCTGGAAGCGGGCCGGGAAATCGGCTTGCCGCGCTGCGCGGGAAATGGTGATGTGGCCGGACTCCAGCGGCTCACGCAAGACTTCCAGTACGCTGCGGCCGAATTCCGGCAATTCATCCAAAAATAATACGCCGCAATGCGCCAGCGAAATTTCGCCGGGACGCGGCACGCTGCCGCCACCGACCAAGGCCACGCCGGAAGCGGTGTGATGCGGGGATCGGTACGGGCGTACCTTCCAGCGCTCAATTGAGAAACCGCTGGTGAGCGATTGCACGGCGGCCGATTCCAGCGCTTCTTCCTCCGTCATCGATGGCAAAATGCCGGGAAAGCGTGCCGCCAACATTGACTTGCCGGTGCCTGGCGAGCCGACCATCAAGACGCTATGACCGCCGGCGGCAGCCACTTCCAAGGCTCGCTTGGCCTGCACTTGTCCTTTTACATCGGTAAAGTCAGGATATTCGGGCCGTATTTCCAGTGTGCTTACCACATGCGATTTTAGCCTTGCATCGGCATCGGTGGCGCCGAAGTGGGCGCATACCTGCAATAGCGAGTCGGCCGGCAATATCGTCACATCCCGCACTAGCGCCGCTTCATCGGCGCTGGCGCGCGGCAGGATGAAAGCGCGCTGGCGGCCGCCAGCGCGGTGCATCGCGAAAGTCATCGCCAGCGCACCGCGAATCGGGCGCAACGCACCGGACAGCGACAGTTCGCCGGCGAACTCGTATTGATCCAGCGTATCGCCCGGAATCTGGCCGGAGGCAGCCAGGATGCCGAGCGCAATCGGCAAGTCGAAGCGGCCGGATTCCTTCGGTAGATCGGCTGGCGCGAGGTTGACGGTGATGCGTTTGGCGGGGAATTCAAAACGTGCATTCTGTAATGCGGCGCGAACCCGATCCTTCGATTCCTTGACCTCGGTTTCCGGCAAACCGACTATCGTAAAACTTGGCAGGCCATTGGCCAGATGCACTTCGACAGTGACTTCCGGGGCGTGCATGCCGGTCAGTGCGCGGCTTTTCAGGACTGCCAGGCTCATCCGGCTATTTGGTCAGTTGCGCTTCGAGTTCGGTCACGCGGGTTTCCAGTGCTTCCAGTTTGGCGCGGGTTTTAGCCAGTACCTGGGTCTGGATGTCGAATTCTTCGCGCGTGACCAAGTCCATCTTGGCAAAGCCCTGGTTGAGCATAGCCTTGACATTTTTTTCCATCCCCTTGGCGGGTGAATTTTCCAGCACCTGGTTGATCTTGTTCTGGAAGTCGTTTAAAAAAGTGTTTTTGTTCATGATATTTCCTATCGTAGTCAGATGCACAATTTTGGTGCAATGCAGGGTCGATACTGGGATTAGCGCCCAGCTATGGTGCGTACTGTAGCCTGCGCAGCCGATGCGTCGCCGAAGTCCAGCACGACGTTAGCCAAAATCATACATCAGGGAGCTGGCACGAGTTCTGCTAATGATGGTTTGACACAGTTTATTTCACTTGATCAATCGAGGTTCCCATGAAAATCATTACTGCAATTATCAAACCCTTCAAGCTCGACGAGGTGCGTGAAGCTTTGTCGGACATCGGCGTGCATGGCATCACGGTCACTGAAGTCAAGGGTTTCGGTCGTCAAAAGGGCCACACAGAACTTTACCGCGGCGCCGAGTATGTGGTCGACTTCCTGCCGAAAACCAAGATCGAAGCAGCCGTCGATGACGCCATCGTCGAACAGGTTATCGAAGCCATCGAAAAAGTGGCGCGCACCGGCAAAATCGGTGACGGCAAGATTTTCGTCCAGGATCTGTTGCAAGTCATCCGTATCCGCACCGGCGAAACCGGCCAAGACGCACTTTAAGATCAAGAGGGAGTTCCTATGAAAAAAATATTCGCACGTTTATTGATCAGTTGCAGCTTGCTGGCTGCGGTCGGGACTCTGTCTGCGGCCTTGGCGGCAGATGAACCGGCGGCCAAGGCTGATGCAGTCGCAACTGCGCCGGCAGCTGCCGCTGCTGTTGCCGCTCCTGCCGCTGTAGCTGCGCCGGCCGCAGTGGCTGCCACGGCCGTTGCGCCCACACCCAACAAGGGCGACACCGCCTGGATGATGGTCGCCACCATGCTGGTGATCTTGATGACAATCCCTGGCCTGGCGTTGTTTTACGGCGGTCTGGTGCGCTCCAAGAACATGCTGTCTATCCTGATGCAAGTGTTCATGATCTTCGCCGTGATCGTCGTGTTGTGGTGCATCTACGGTTATTCGCTGGCATTCACCGAAGGCGGCAGATTCATCGGCTCCTTCGACCGCATGTTCCTGAACGGCATCTGGGACCCGGCCAAGGCGACTTTCTCGACTGCGGCCACCTTCAGCAAGGGCGTGGTGATTCCCGAGTTCGTGTATGTGGCGTTCCAGGCAACTTTCGCTGCAATTACCTGCAGCCTGATCATCGGCGCCTTTGCCGAGCGCGCCAAGTTCATTGCGGTGCTGATGTTCGTGGTGCTGTGGTTCACTTTCTCGTATCTGCCGATTGCGCACATGGTCTGGTTCTGGACCGGCCCGGATGCGATCAAGGATGCGGCAACTCTGGCCTCTGAAACGGCCAAGGCCGGTTTCCTGTTCCAGAAAGGCGCGCTCGACTTCGCCGGCGGTACCGTAGTGCATATCAATGCGGCGGTTGCCGGTTTGGTCGGTGCGTATGTGATCGGCAAGCGGGTCGGTTACGGTCGTGAATCGATGGCGCCGCATTCGCTGACCATGACCATGATCGGTGCGTCGCTGTTGTGGGTGGGCTGGTTCGGCTTCAATGCCGGTTCCGCACTCGAAGCCGGTGATGTCGCTGCGCTGGCCTTCATCAACACGCTGCTGGCCACTGCTGCAGCGACCATATCCTGGGTCGGAGGCGAGTGGATGGTCAAAGGCAAGCCATCGATGCTGGGCGGCGCATCCGGTGCGGTGGCGGGTCTGGTGGCAATCACTCCGGCCTGCGGCTTCGTCGGCCCGATGGGCGCGTTGGTGATCGGTTTGCTGGCAGGCGTACTTTGCCTGTGGGGCGTGAATGGCCTGAAACGCCTGCTGGGCGCGGATGACTCGCTCGACGTGTTCGGTGTGCATGGTGTCGGCGGCGTTCTGGGTGCCTTGTTGACCGGGGTGTTCGCTTCTCCAGCGCTGGGCGGTCAGGGCATCTTCGATTACGTGACCAACAAGATGTCGGCCGATGCGTATTCGATCACCGGCCAGGTCTGGATTCAGGCGCAAGCGATTGGCACCACCATCATCTGGTCCGGCGTGGTATCGCTGGTTGCCTACAAGCTGGTCGATATGGTGATTGGCATGCGGGTGCCGGAGGAAGCGGAACGCGAAGGTTTGGACATCACCAGCCACGGTGAAACTGCGTATCACTATTGATGTGATTTGATCTGATTACTCCAGTGGCGCTGCCCGGTTGAATACCGGCAGCACCGCTGGAGGCGATTAAAATACAATATAAAAAAGCGGGAGTATGCCAATAAATATGGCATGCGCCGCATTAATATATGCAAATACAATAAATACGCTGCCTAGTATATAGGCTAATGCGAAGCAAAAGACACCGTTAACGGGTGAACTAATGTGGTTTTTGATACAAATACGAGAAGTGTTTTTTACGTCGCCTGATTCAGCAAACCCTGCTTGCGGATAAATTCGATCACTGTTTGAACCCCATCCCCAGTCCGTAAATTGGTGAATACAAACGGCCGCTCGCCACGCATGCGCTTGGCATCCGCCGCCATCACTCCCAGATCCGCGCCAACATAGGGTGCCAGATCGGTCTTGTTGATGATCAGCAGATCGGATCGCGTAATGCCGGGGCCGCCCTTGCGCGGAATCTTTTCGCCACCGGCGACATCGATTACGTAGAGGGTCAGGTCGGACAACTCGGGACTAAAAGTCGCCGCCAGATTATCGCCGCCGGATTCAATCAAAATCAAATCGAGATTCGGAAAGTCTTCACACATGCGGGCAATCGCTTCCAGATTGATCGATGCATCTTCGCGGATCGCGGTGTGCGGGCAACCACCGGTCTCGACGCCCATCAAGCGTGCTGCCGGCAGCGCATCGGCGCGCAGCAAAATTTCCATATCTTCTTTGGTGTAAATGTCATTGGTAATGACCGCCATCTCGTATTCATCGCGCATGGCTTTGCACAGCATTTCGCACAAGGCGGTTTTGCCGGAACCGACCGGGCCGCCTATGCCGACGCGCAGTGGATTGGATGGATTGTTCATGTGTGTGGGTTGAAAATTGTTAGATTAATGAAAGTAATTCATGATCGATAGAGCCGACTGTACTGGACCTCATGCTGCATCGACAACAGCGACAATCCAGGCAACCAGTTCGATAATGCGTCGTCGGCCAGTTGTTGGGCCTGCAGCGCGCAAGCTTCCAATTCCGTGCGTAGAGATAACAACAAACGCTGGCCGGCTACCTGACCCAGCGGCACCGATTTAACGCAGACCAGCACCTGGTTTTCTGCCCACGAAAAAAGCATGCCAAGCAGAGCAGCATCGTGCGGCACGTCGAGTGCGACGGCGGCGCAGGCCAGCGCGGTAGGTAGTGGAATCTCGGCCTGACTTTGCAAAATCTCCAGTAATCTCGCATCGGCAATCTGTAAATCAGCCACCAGCTTGCCTAGCGAATAACCCATCTGAATCGTTTCAGCGCGAAACTCTGCGGTGTCGCGTGCAGCGATAAAACGTTCAGTCCAGTCGCTTACCGCCGATTGGTCGCGGGCAGCAAAAGCCTTTAACAAGCGCCATAGGATCGGCGCCTCAAAAACACCCACCACCTGCTGCAGTTGGCCGACGATCCAGCAGCGCGCTGACGCAACGTTTTTGACCATGCCGTTTTCAATCGCGGTTTCCAGCCCTTGTGAATAACTGTACGCCCCGATGGGCAGCGATGGGCTGGTAAGTTGCAGCAGATGGATTAGGGCGGCCGATTGCATACGATTCAGATGATGGGTTATTTCGGATCGGACGGACGATGGATTTTTTGCCGAAGCGGGATCGGGGCCAGCGGATTATTTGAGTAGCCGTCGCCAGCGTCGCCGTGATGATGGGCATTGCCACCACCGCTTATATACGCGCCGGATTCCGGCTCGAAAGCGGCATTCTCATCAATTACGGTGGCGCCCAGCCCTTCCAGCATTTTCTTGAGCACGTTGTCCTGGCGGATGCGCAAAAATCCGTTGACGGCATCGCACTCAAGCTGTGCCTGCGTGTGTCGATTGCCGAGGTGAAAGGCGCAACGCAGCAAGTCGCGTGGCGTCGCGCATTCGACCCGATACGTCGGCTCATGCGCAGCGACGATTTGTACCACGCGGCCGTCATCACCCATCAGCAGATCGCCGTCGCGCAATACCGTGCCGCGCTCGGTGAATACTGCGACTTCTTCACCCGAGATCAAGCTGGCGCGCTGACGGCTTTTTTCACGCAGATCGTAGGACAAGACGAGCTGGCCGCTGATCGATTCTGCTTGTTCTATTTTGGTGTGGAGTGTCAACATTTTTATATGGTCAATTTAATGATGTAAGCCTTCGGCCCAGACCGGGGACTCACCAAGGTTCGACCTATACATCGGTCGCTGTGGATATTCTGTCTCGACCAAGATAAGGGAATTCACAATGAAAGAGTACCAGAGTCTTAGCTATACGAGATGGGACTGCAAGTATCACGTGGCGTTTATCCCGAAACGCAGAAAGAAAGCGATTTTTGAGGCGTTGCGTCAGTATATCGGTGCAATTTTTCGGGAGCTGGCGTTACAAAAAGAGGCGAATGTGGTTGAACGTATTTGATGTTAGGTCATGTTCATATGTTTTTCAAAGCACCGAACATCATGAAGCCGGCCAGAAGCCGTCATTGAACACTCAGCGTGTAGCGATGATCTGCACTGCGATGCGCATCGCAGATTCGTAGATCTGGTCCACCGGCACATGTGGGTCGGACGGAGAGGCCATCGGACGTCCCAGAATGTCGCCCACCCCTGTGCGCAGTCGCGATGCACAAACAAGCTGATCCACACCATTGCTTCCAGGCACTGCAATCCCTATGAAGCGCCCGGCAGCATCGAATGCGGGACCGCCGCGTGGCCCATTCGGCAACGTGATTCCGAGCTTGCGTTGGGTGCTGTTGCCAACCGGTTGCCCAACAAATCCGCTGGTCAAAATCGGCCAGGAAGGCATTGCATTTGGAGACCGTTGGTACTCGATGGAATAGGCAATGCTTCCGGGAAAAGCATCCCTTGCAGGGATGTCCATTTCGGAGACGGTAGGCAATGGTTGCACCAGGCGCAAAACTGCGATTTTTTCCCTCATCATGCGATGTTCGACAATGGCCTTGGTCATTTGACCAAGGCCATTGCGAACCCACACATCAGGCGACCGCGTTAAGGTGGCAATTGGCACCAAAACTCGCCTGCCGTGATCAACCAGGACGCCCGTTCCGACCACGCGCGCAGTGGATGCCAGGCCGGACAAGGATCCATATGGCGCAAAGCGGGTCGGCGCCTTTAACAATTGACCAGCGGCCAGTGGAAAGGGAGAGCGCAACTGTTGGCGCACGGCAGCCAGCAGCGGGTTCCCGGGCAGACGTACCGTCGCTTCGCTCAGAAGACGTTTGGCAATTACGCCTTGTCCACCGATATGCAATAGCCATGCATAGAAAGCTGCGCCCTCCGCATTACTCAAGTGAGCGCCCGCAGTATGGGCAATAAATGACAGTGCCTGCTTGTACTCGCCCGCTTGCATATAGGTGCGCACCAGCCCTACCTCGGCATCCGCAGCGTGCAGGATCAACCCGGCACGCTCAAAAGCCTGCGCCGCATCGTTGACGTTTTCTGCGGCAAGCGCTGCCTCTGCGCGCTTGAGCAAGGTTGCCCGCTCTTGCATGTTGGGTTCGGATGGCCCCAGCGCATGCACATGCTGGTGATTTCCTGCTGCTTGTGGCTGCACCTGAGTTATTACCTGGCTGGCTTTTTCTTCAATCGCTGCAGCCGCTACGCTTGCGACTGCACAGCCGATGAAAAGGCTAGGTATTACATGCCGGAATAAGTGATTCATATACCAAATTTTTCAAAAGAAAAGTTCCTGGGTATTTTGCCCAGGAACTTTTGGGAATGCCGGTGGCAACCCGGCTAAGGTTTATGGATTCACATTTACACCGGACGGGCATGTCGTACTGGCGTTATCACGGCTAATGCGCGCAGTACTTCGAGCGTAGGGAGAATTCGGTGCCTTGTATTGCGCCATGAAAGCGACAAGAGCATCAATATCCTGTGCTCCCCCGAGACGGTTTGTGCCGTTACGGAAAGTTGAGTAACCATCGCCGCCGTCCGCCATGAAATTGTTGACGGTAACCCTGTAGGTTTTTGTAGGATTGAGCACTCCGCCGCTTGCATCAACGAGGGTTTCAGTGCTTCCACTTGTGGTCAACGTCACATTGCTGATCCGGGCATCACAAGCGTTGGCGCCGTTCCAAAGATATTTGAAGCCGGCCGATGGCAGCATGAAGCGCGTGGCGGTGGCCGCCTGACCGCGGCAACCGGCAAACTGTTCTTCCAATACATTTTTCAGGTCTTGCGCAGTCAAGGTCATCGTCACCAGGCTGTTGCCGAAAGGCTGGACGGTGAATCCCTCGCCGTAGGTCACATTGCCGTCACCTTCGCCCACCGAACTCGACGCGAAAGTAAAACCGGGGCTGCGCACCCCACCGCCGTTCATGAGTGCGATGACAGCCTGGCCGAAGCCGCTTGCCTGAGTCGCCATAAGCTGAGCATCCGCGATTAAATTGCCGGCGGGCATATTGCAAGCGCCATCTCGACTCGTGGGCAAATCATCGGAGATGGAACCAATTATTGCGTTAGCGACAGGTGAAACCAGTCCTTTGTAGGCCGTTACAATCTTGGCCACGACGGCATCAGCCGTAACTGCAGGATCGTTGCGTACCACGAGCCGGTTGTTGGCATCGACCTTGGTAATATTCCTGGAAACGGGGTCAATGGTAACGTCGATGTCTGTCAGCACGCGACCGAACGCGCTAGAACTCGTGACCGAGATATTACGCCCGACGACGTTTGGCAATTTACAGTTGTACGCGCTGTGCGTGTGCCCGCTGACTACCACGTCTACGGCATCATCGAGCTGTTTGACGATGTTGGCGATTGCTGAACCCGTGAGATTACCCTCGCAGCCATTGATGTCCGACAACGTGCCGGTCTGGAAACCGCCTTCGTGTACCAGCACCACGATCGATTCGATTCCCTGGGCACGCAATTCCGGTATCAGCGCGTTCACCGTCTGAGCCTCATCACGGAATTCCAGACCGGCCACACCCGTGGGCGTGACAATGGTCGGCGTCGCCTTCAGCGTCATGCCAATGAATGCGACTTTCACGCCATTGAAAGTTTTGATGCCGTATGCCGGAAGCAGAGGCTTGCCCGTCGCAGTAGCGATGACATTGGCTGACAGCCACTTGAACTTCGCACCTTCGAATGGAACTGGCGTACCGACAGTTGCACCCTTGCAGCTATTGGGATCCGTTTGCCCGTTGGTGATCTTGCAGCCGCCGTTTTGGAGGCGCAGCAACTCGGCCGAGCCCTTGTCGAATTCGTGGTTGCCTACCGCATTGAACTCAACGCCAATGCGATTGAGCGTTTCGATCGACGGTTCATCGAAAAACGATGCAGAAATCAAAGGACTGGCACCGATAAAGTCACCGGCACCGACAACGATATTCAGCGCATTTTGGCTCTTGAGCTTGGATACATGCGATGCAAGAAATTCGGCGCCGCCGACTGCTGGCCGGCTAACGGCGGGAACCGATGCATTGACCCCAAAGGTGCCGGGTGATTCGAGATTACCGTGGTAATCGTTGAAAGCAATGATTTTTACTGTGAAAGGATCTTTTGATGCTGCCGTGTCATTGCCGCTCGAGCATGCAGCCAGAGCCGCAACTGACAGGGTAAGAATGAATGGAAGACTTCTCATATTATTTGCTCCTTGGTTGTCCGGGGCAGATCGTCCGGTTAACGTTGACATAATGTAAAAGCCAATAATGACAACGTAATGACGCGCAGATTTTCCAACCAGACATGTTGAGCGGCATCCAGAGCGGTAGATAAACAGCCGTCTCTATACATCTATTCGATAGTTATTAAGGCTGCGTCAGCAAGCATCAATCCCATTTGATTGGTGCGATGCGCCCGTTGTTATTATTTACTTCGCCTTCTCCCGCAGTCTGATTTTTACGATTAGCCGTGGCAAGATGTCATCAGAGTCCGCTCGCATTTCGCACTCCATGACAAAACTAGCAGGGAGTGTAAGAATCTGCGCATTCACTTCGACTGTAGTTGTAAGACTTGGCTCCCAAGTCATTGCTTGGGGAGCCCTCACTGTAACCATCAAGGACCGT
>JABBOV010000001.1 GCA_012927625.1 Glaciimonas sp.
ACGGTCCTTGATGGTTACAGTGAGGGCTCCCCAAGCAATGACTTGGGAGCCAAGTCTTACAACTACAGTCGAAGTGAATGCGCAGATTCTTACACTCCCTGCTAGTTTTGTCATGGAGTGCCGAAGGCGAGCGGACTCTGATGACATCTTGCCACGGCTAATCGTAAAAATCAGACTGCGGGACAAGGCGAAGTAAATAATAACAACGGGCGCATCGCACCAATCAAATGGGATTGATGCTGTACTGGCACCGCCCACTTAATAGCTATCGTCTGGAAAGGATGTGCTTGGGTCGGTGTAAGAAATTCGAGTGCTGTTCCGACTGTTAGTTATCCCACTGTTCGATACTGCGCTTTCCGGTGTCGGTGGCACATGAGCAGAACTTGCAAGCCAGTTCGTATCATTTTTATTTCATATCGAAAGGCCAAACTGCCAAGTGACGGCCATTTCCACATCAAGGAATTCAAACCATGTCTAAAGTTACTATGTACAGCACGCAATGGTGCCCATTTTGCCAGCGCGCCGAGTAATTGTTGCGGCGTAAGGGCATCAAAGAATTTACCACCATAGACATCGACCTGAAGCCCGCAGAGCGTGCAGTGATGATCGCCCGCACCGGACGGCGCTCGGTGCCACAAATCTACGTCGGTGACACCCATGTCGGTGGATATGACGATCTATCGGAGCTGGATCGGAACGGGCGGCTCGATGTGCTGCTGGCACAATAATCTGACTCTTGTGTAAGAAGCCAACCTCTGTCGCGACTACCTACGTCATAGGCTTGCCAAGATGCCCAACCCCGACTGCATGCGCAATGCCTATCGATTTGGGTCGTCGCCTTGAAGACGATCCTGTTCTCAACTACAAAGGAAATTCACCATGACCAAACTCACAACGACCCAAAAAACCACCGCCGCCGCACTCGCGCTGGCATTGGGTGCTGCCCTGACTATTAGCGCTGCACCTGCGGTTGCTGCCGGCGACAAGATGGCCGACCAGCAAAAGTGCTTCGGCGTCGCCCTCAAGGGTAAGAACGACTGCAAGGCTGGCGCAGGCACCACTTGCGCCGGTACCTCGAAGATCGATCATCAAGGCAACGCCTGGTCTTTGGTTCCGGCGGGCACTTGCGAAAAAACTGCATCCAAGACATCCCCGACCGGCTATGGCCAGCTCAAGGAATTCAAGGAAAGCAAAGCCTGATAAGTAATCGCCGAACAGCGGAGCGCCCACGATGACGATATATACATCCTCCCTGCCGCAGCGCTGCGGCGCTTCCGTCTTGTCAAAGGATATCAATTTGCCTGCACGTGCCGGCGTGGGGCTCAAGCCCGAGCATTTCCGACAGATCGTCGAGACTTGGCCCGACCTCGGTTTTTTCGAGATCCATGCCGAGAATTACATGGTCGACGGCGGCCCTTTTCACCACTATCTGACCCGTATCCGCGCGCATTATCCATTGTCTATTCATGGTGTCGGCTTGTCGATCGGTGGCGCATCACCGCTGGATACCGCCCACCTCGACCAGCTGGCGCTGCTGCTCGATCGCTATGCGCCGCAATCGTTTTCCGAACATCTGGCCTGGTCCAGTCATGGCGATGTGTTTCTGAACGACTTGCTACCGGTGCCGTATACCCCGCAAACGCTGCAACGCGTCTGCGATCACATTGAGCAAGTACAAACGCATCTCAAGCGTCGGATGCTGCT
This sequence comes from Glaciimonas sp., assembly GCA_012927625.1. Classification (GTDB taxonomy): domain Bacteria; phylum Pseudomonadota; class Gammaproteobacteria; order Burkholderiales; family Burkholderiaceae_D; genus AVCC01. Next base: position 1,705 of record JABBOV010000001.1, read on the forward strand.
GGAGAATCCAGCGACTTATGTAGAGTTTGCCGCATCCACAATGGCGGAAACCGATTTCATCGGCGAAGTGCTGCGCCGCACTGGTTGCGGTCTTCTGCTTGACGTCAATAACGTCTATGTGTCCTGCATCAACCATAATCGCGATCCGTATGCCACCATACGCGCACTGCCGCTTAGTGCTGTGGGTGAGATCCATCTGGCCGGATTTGCGCAGGAGTACGATGCTGCTGGCGATGTGCTACTGATCGACAGCCACGGCGCGCCGGTCGCGCAAGCGGTCTGGCAACTGTACAAATACACGCTCGATCGCGTCGGTCCTGTCGCCACGCTGCTAGAGCGCGACAACGACATTCCGCCTTTAGATGTCCTGTTTGCGGAAAGCCAGCAAGCCGAGCGCTTGTTGCGATCGACTGAACCGAACATATCGGTGCAGGAGAACGGTGCGTGATCCAACAACAGGCATTCTTCGAGGCTCTGTTAAGCGCCGATCAGCCGCCTCCCGCCGGATTGACCACCTGGAACGGCTCGGATCCAACGTCGCGTTTCGCGGTGTATCGCAATAATGTGATGGCCTCGCTGATTGAGGCGCTCGCGGACACCTATCCGGTAACCCAGGAACTGGTCGGGGAATTATTTTTTTGTGCAATGGCGCGACTGTACATAATTAAAGAGCCACCCGGCTCGCGGGTGCTTGCATACTATGGCGCATCTTTCCCTAACTTCATGGAACACTTCCCGCCTGCGGCATCGGTGCCTTATCTGGCCGATGTGGCCCGACTGGAAATGCTGCGGGTATGCGCGTATCACGCGGCAGATTGTGCTGAATTGTCTGCAGAGGCCATCGCACAAATATTGGTGGACGCCGATGTGCTGCCGGAGTTGCTAGTCGGATTTCATCCCTCGGTAAGACTCTTGCGGTCGCAGTTTGCGGTGGTATCGCTGTGGGCCGCACATCAAGGAATAGCCGAGATTTCAACCATCGCTCCCGACGTACCTGAAAATGCGCTCATCATCCGGGACCATCTCGATGTCGAGGTGATGCGTCTGAATGCCGGTGACGGTGACTTTATTGCCGATCTATTACAAGGGACAAGCCTGGGTAGCGCAGCCGAACAGGCTGGCCTTGCCTATCCGGGCTTTGACCTCTCCAGCGTCCTAAGCTTGCTGATCCGGGCACATGCCATCTCATCCATGAAAATGCCAATGAAAAAATCCATGAGGACTAATCCATGAATTCCAACCAAAGCCTGGCACTCCCCGGCAACACATCGAAAACGCGCAAGCTAACACAACCGCTGGTCGATATATTCGAACGCATTCCTGACTCCTTCATCGCATTGCTCGGTCGATTTTCGATTGCTGCCGTGTTCTGGAAGTCGGGGCAGACCAAAATCGAGGGGTTCGCCATCGACCTCGTCAATGGCGAGTTCCAGCTTGGCTGGCCGCATTTATCGAATTCAGCATTGTTCCTGTTTAAAGACGAGTACCACCTGCCGCTGATTCCGCCAGAGTTGGCCGCACCAATGGCCGCGTTCGCCGAGCATTTTTTTCCAATCCTGCTTCTGATGGGGTTGGCGACGCGGTTTTCTGCGTTGGCCCTGTTCGGCATGACAATGGTCATAGAAATTTTCATCTATCCGGATGCCTACCCGACGCATGGCGTCTGGGCAGCCGTATTGCTGTATCTGATCGCCAGAGGGCCGGGTAAAATTTCTCTGGATCACTGGCTTGCGCGCCGCTAATATGGGGGCTACACGCAAAGCCCAGAAAATTTGGCTTCCCTTTTAAAACAGTACGTTACAGTGTCCATATCGCGCGCGGGATGGCCTGAGTTTGCGTGGTTGCTGGCATCAATCGCTTCCTTTGTTAATGAACTTTACAAAACGCGCAGATAGACGCCGGCTGTTGGCCCTTTAGCGACGTATCCAGATGAAGGCTATTCGTCACCAGTAAGTTGATGCTCATGCTTGAAGTGATCCAGGTATCCAGTTTCATCCGTCTCTTTCTTAAAGCGGCCAAAGTGCAACGCCAACGTTGGCAGTATCAGCAGATTCAGGACCGTCGACGTAATCAGGCCGCCAAGAATCACAATCGCCATTGGCCCTTCAATTTCATTGCCAGGCTCGCCACTATATAGCGCCAGTGGCAATAGTCCCAGCCCGGTAACCAGAGCCGTCATGAGGATCGGCATCAGCCGCTCGGATGCGCCCCGCGCAGCTGCTTCCGGCCCCCATACCATACCTTCCTGATTGACCAGATGTTCGTAATGGGAAATGAGCATAATGGAGTTGCGAAGCGTAATGCCAAACAGGGTGACAAAGCCAATTAGGGATCCCAGCGTCAGACTACTTCCCGTGACAAGGACGGTAACGACGCCGCCCACTAGTGCAAAAGGCAGGTTCGCCAGCACCAGCAGCAGTGAGCGCATGCCATGCAGCGCCATGAACAGCAGCAATACAATGCCAATTCCCGCTACGAGAGAATCAACCAGTAAATCTCGCTGTGACTGCGCCTGTGCCTGTGCTTCTCCGGCAAACACCACGTAGGTCCCGTCGGGAAGAACGACTTCCTTATTGATGCGTGTTTGCGCTTCCTTGACGAAATCGCTGACCGCGCGCCCTGTCACGCTGGAGGTAACGGTCTGCAAGCGTTGTCCGCCGCTGTGCTGAATTTGGTAGCGACCGGTCGATTGATAAATATCGGCCAGCTGTTTGAGCGGAACCGTTACACCTTGCCTGTTGCGCAACGGCAGTAGTCCTACTTCCGCCGGACTTTGGCGGTTGACCGGGGCTAGCAGTACAGTCACATCATAGATCCGGTTCCCCTCATAAACCTGGGCAACGTTCACCCCCTCATAGGCAACCTGAACTGCCTCCAGCACCTCCACCGGCGCAAAACCGTAACGTGTCAACTGATTCTGGCGCATTCGGACAACCAGTTGCGGCGTACCGGGAGGCGCCTGCACGCTGACGCCAATGGCTCCCGGGACCTGATTCAAAATTCGCGTGATTTCCTGTGCCTTGCTGTCCAAAATATCTAGGTTATTGCCGAAGACGTTCACGATCACCGGCGCTGTATAACCGGAAATGGTTTCGTCAATGCGCTCGGTAAGGAAAGTGTTGACCGAAGTAGTCAATCCTGGAAAACGTGCCATCGCGTTGCGAATATTGATCAGCGTCTGTCCCTGTTCGCGTCCTGACATCGGTTTGAGATCCACGCCAAACTCGCTGATATTCACTCCGGTTGGATCCACGACATCGGATGCGCGACCGGCCCTTTGAGCGACCAGACGTACCCCGGGAATCTTGCCTAACGCCAAGGTAATCGCCTGTCCGATGCGCATCGATTCGGGCAAAGAGGTACCGGGCGCCGCCGCCATATGGACTATGTAATGGCCTTCCTTCAGTTCCGGAATAAAGCTGCCACCAAGAAATGGAACGGCCGCCAGTGCTCCAATACAAAGCACAGCGATTACCCAGATAATCAACCGAGATCGGTGCTCGACACCGGACAACACCGTTCCATAGCGCGCTTTCAACCATTTAACCAATCGCGGCTCGTCTGTCTCCAGTGATTTTTTCGTCAAAAGGACGAACGCCAATGCGGGTGTCAGCGTCAGCGCAACCCCAAGGGACGCGAGAATGGCGAGGATGTACGCGATGCCGAGTGGTGCAAACAGTTTGCCTGCCACGCCGGACAAGGTGAATACCGGCAAAAATACCAGCGCAACGATAAAGGTCGCGTAGACCACCGCACTGCGTACCTCTATCGATGCATTCAGCACTACCCGCGCGGACGGTAATGGTTGTACTAGTGCCTGGTTTTCACGGAGTCTACGAAAGATGTTTTCGACATCCACAATGGCGTCATCCACTACTTCGCCCAGTGCGATGGCCAACCCGCCAAGCGTCATCGTGTTCAAGCTGACCCCTAAATAGTGCAGCACAATCACAGCAGTCAGCAGTGAGAGCGGAATGGCCGTAGCGGAGATAAAAGCCGTCCTGACGTTCAGAAGAAATAGAAAAAGAACGGCGATGACCAGGACGCCACCCAGTAGCAGTGCTGTGCGCAGATGTCCGATGGCGGCCACGGTAAAATTGGCAGGACGAAAAATATCCGGATGAAGAACGATCTGATCGGCGGCCAATACCGGCTTTAATCCTTTCAGTGCCTTCTCGACGGATTCCGTGACCGTCATAGTGTCAGCACCATACTGGCTTTCGATGATCAGCATGACTCCGGCTTTACCGTCGATGGATGCAGCGCCGACGGCAGCAGCGGGGGCAATGCGGACACTGGCCACATCGCCTAAATGGATACCGACGCCATTTTTAAAGGTGACCACTACTTGCGCCAACTGCTCCGGTGTGACGACTTGTCCTTCGGTATTCATGACAATGCGCTGATTGGGATTTTCCAGAAATCCCGCACCGCGTACGCCAGTGGAGCGTTGCGCGGCACTCAGCACATCTTGCATAGACAATCCATAATGCACCAATTTCTGCGGATCGACCTGAATCTGAAATTGCTGCACGTCGCCACCAAAGACAATCACGTCGGCCACGCCTGGAACGCCAAGGAGTTGGGGCCTCAATGTCCAATCCGCAGTGTTTCGTAACGCCATTTGGGAGCGGGTACTGGAAGTTATGCCAATTTCCATCGCCACGCTGGTCGATGACGTCAGCGGTAGCAGCGCGGGTGTCTTTACGCCACGCGGAAGTCCACCCGCCACAGCGCTTAGGCGCTCGACGGCCAATTGCCTGGCACGGTAGATGTCGACGTTGCTGCCAAAAGTCATACTCACCACCGACAATCCCTGTAACGACTTGGATTTCATGGTTTTCAACCCGAGCGTACCGCCCAACGCGTTCTCGATCGGTTGGGTGACCAAGACTTCCACCTGCTCGCTAGATAGGCCAGGCGCCTGGGTCTGGATGACCGCGGACGTTGGTGCGAACTCCGGAAAAACGTCAAGTTTTGACTGGTATAAGGTATAGATGCCGTAACCTGCCAGCAAGCATGCAAGACTAATCACTACGCCGCGAAAACGGATGGAGAAACGAACGAGTGATGTCAGCATAGGGAATCGCCAGTGGAGTTTTTCATGATGTCAGTCGCACTCAGGATCTTTGCAGCCTGAGGTGCCTGGTGGCGGCCGCAATTCTTCGGATAGCAGCAACTGGGCACCGCGTACCACGACGTGCTCTCCCGGTGCAATACTTTCAGTCACAAAAAAGCCGCCGTCCAAGGGAGTGTGCTGGGATACCGGGCGGCGCGCAAAACGGTCCGGACGCGTTTGCACATAGGCCCAGGGCTGGCCACCGTACCAGACGATCGCACTGGCGGGAATGAATGTACCTTGCGTGGTTTGAGTTGAAGTCGGCAGGTACGCCGCAACGTTGGTTCCGACCGCGATCGGCGCTGCCGTGCGATAGATATAAGCTCTACCCTGGACGGCCGGATCGCTTTGCGTGGCGGGCGAAACCAGATAGGCGGGTGCCCGCTGGGTATTATTGGCTGCGACCTGAATAGTGGCTGGGATTTGCACATTATCGCCAAGTGGCACCGTCACACGCAACAATACCTCCTGACGGTTCAACAAGCGTTCGAGCTGAAGTGAATGGGCATCCAGTGCCCAGCGCCCCAACGTTTCGCCAAACTGCTGCCGTGCCGTAGCTCTGACGTTTTGCGTATTGGTTGAAGCGGCTTGCATCTTGGCCTGATCGGATAGGTAAGCCGCCTGTGCCGTCTGATAGGTTTTGAGGGAGACGTTTTGATTATCCTGATACAGGATACGATTGCGTTCAAACTCCATGCGCGAGGCAGCGGCACTGGCTGCAGTCGCGTCAGCATCTGCTTGCGCCGACATATAGTGGGTGCGTAGATCAATCAGTGGCTGTAAATCCAGCACCGTGCCGTACGCGGTCACGTCGGCCTGATGATTGGTGGCGGCCAGCGGCTCGCTTCGGATCCCGCTCTGCGCCTGGATTGCGGTGTCTAGCATCACAGTAGTCAGACCGTTCACAATCGACACCCGTTGCGGTACCGCCGCCGAAGCCAGCGTGGTCGTCGCTGCATCCGACCCCACTTTGTAATAAATAATTGATCCAATGGTAATCGTAACAAGACCGATCGCCACGACGGCTAACACGATACGTCTGGTATTCACTTTTTGTTCTCCTCTATTCGGAAATAGCTTGCAGGTTGGTTTCTGACAGCGGCCGTTGCATCGCATCTTCCAGTTGTCCGATGTTTTTTTGTACCTGCACGCGCGCGTCTTGACGGGCAAGGTCATTCGCATAAAATTCATGTTGGGCAAGGGTCAGCGTCAGGCGATCCGTCTCACCGGCTCGGAAGGAGCTTTGCAGGTATGTCAGTTGCTGCTGCTGTACGGAGAACAGTGACTCAGCCAGACGCAGGTGTTTGACCGCGATGCGATAATTTTGAAGCGCGCGGTCGGCGTCATTGAGCGCCTGGATCTGCAAAGCATTCACGCGAGCGGCCACTTCTGTGCGGCGTGCAGTGGCTTCGGCAATCGGGCCTTGATTGTGATTAAAGAGAGGCAGCGGGATGCCGGAAACCGGAAAAGTGAATTTGTTTGCACCTGCATCAAAGGTGTAGCCGAGTCCAAGATGAATGTCGGGATATTGCCCGGCAATTTCCAGCTGCAGTGCCGCCTGGCTGGCTTCGTATTCCGATAGCGCACCCAATACGTCAGCCCGATTCAGGATTGCATGATGACGTATATCCTCGCTCGGCATCTCGGGATAGGCCTGCTTAAACGCATCAAAACGAATGCAGGTCCCGCTCAGGACGCTTACCGGTAATCCAATGACTGATGCCATTTTCGCGCGTGCGTCTTGGGCCTGCTGTTGCGCATTATCCAGATCAAGGCGATTCTGGATAAGGGTCATGCGCCCCTGATTGACTTCCGGCGCGGACGCTGCGCCGACCGCTAGCCGTTTGTTCAGCATCTCTACGACTTGTTGCTGCGCGGTGATCTGTTGCTTCAGAATAGAAGCTCGGTGGTTTGCTGCATACAGGGTAAGCATTTGATTCCGTAACCGGCTTCGGACTTGCCACGCAACGTTCCCGACGTTATATCGGGCCGCGTTCGACAACTGCTGCGCTTGCGTAATTCGATAGCCGCGCTTACCGGCGGTTTCAATCGGGATGTCCAATCCCAGACCGAAGGTGTACGGAGATTCGCCATTTTTAGCGTTACTGGTGTATCCGAGAGGAAACTGTAGGGAAGGATTGGGTCGTTGTCCTGCGGTCTGGACGGCAGCTTGACTGGTGCCGCTCTTGGCCCGTGCGACATCGAGGTCAGGGCTGAAATAAAAGGCAGCGAGGGTCAGCGTTTTCAAGTCCCATATGTTGGAAACGTTGGAATTTACCTTGCCATTGGAGTGCGAACTTACATATTGCTGCAGTTCCGGATTGTCCAGCGAGCGTGCTTCAAAGGACTGTATCAGTGCGGCCGGCGCAATCGGCTGCGCGTGGTAAATCGCACAGCCGGACAGCACTGTACTGACCATGAATAAAGCCACCGTCTTCATGTAATGACTCCGGCACCGAGATGCGTTGTTTTATTGGTCATGTTTTTACCCCCAAAATATCACATTGAAAACACTGCATTCCAGATGGCAGACGCACTGTGGCCTTGAAGGCGCAAACGTCGCCAAGGTGAACCGATCCTTGTTGCAGGGCTACCAAACCAGCAATACGCCTATGCCGCGTCGTTCCCGATTCTCCGTTGACATGCGCTGGCTTTTTACATCCTGTTCCAGGATATGTGTCGGCGTATTGAAATCGGTCTCGGTCTTGGTGAGCGTGGTTATCCCAATTGGATGCTGCAGTCGCTCAATCGTCACCATGCCATTCCATAATGGACGCGACGTCCCTCCTGCAACGGTATCGACCACATAACGCAATGGCCAGAGTCGAAACACGATGCGTTCGCGCGAATTTATCACTTTGATAAATGTCATCTTTTGCGCCTCGCCGTGATCGAATTTCGGCAAAACCGGGAGTTGCTGTATCGTTGTATTGGGCAACAGCCATAGCAGCATTGCTTTTGAAGCCCAAGGTTCGGTTGTCCGCCAGCCGGTGGCAGCCAGCGTTCTTACAATCTCTCCAGGTGTTCCAATCCATTGGACCGAAAAAGGCTCTTCGATTTCGCCCCCAAGCTCTGAGCGTGCGAACGGCAGGCTATGCCAGCCCTTTGACTTCCAGTCTCCGAACAGCATGGTTTCCGTCTTGGGGCGATATGCGTACCGCGCGACGTCAGCACTGTGATGATTTCTGACATACAAACCGCCGGCCAGCGCGAGCGTTGTCAGGACTACCAACAACAGTGGTAATGCCGGTATTCTCTCATTGTGCACGTGATGCGTATAGGCGATGCTAAGCAACGCAACCCAGGCAAGCCCGAGGCTTAGACCTGCAAGCACGTCTGAAAACCAGTGAACACCCAAGTACAGCCGGGAGAATGCAATTAGCATGATCGCCACTGTGACCACCAGCGTGATCGCGATCTTTGTCCTGACGGGCTTTCCGCGAGCCAGCAAAAAAGCCATGAAACCGTAAACAACGATGCTTAATGTCGCGTGCCCGCTCGGAAAAGAAAATTGCTCGACACCAGCGTAAATATTGTTCGGCCGCGCGCGGCCAAGCGTGTATTTGAATACCCATACAAGCATCTCGGCAAAACCGGCAGCTGCCAACCAATAGCCAAGTGTGCGCCAGTAGCGCTTAAAAGCGAACAATGAAGACACTACGATGATGACAGGAACTGTCGTGCTGGCACCGCCCAACCCAGTGACAGTGACCATGAGACTGTCCCCCCATTCGTTTCGCAGGCCCTGTAGCAAGGTATAGACCGTTTGATCTAGCTGAATCAACGGATCCTTCGAAACGACATCTTCCAATATGCCAAAAAATAGCCAGACGCTGCCAATCAACAACACGGCGGCGGTCAGAAGCGCCTGAGATTCCGCTCTGGCGGGATCAAACAGCGAAAGTACGATGCGCGCGAGTGGTCCGGATTTTCCGCGCGCGCGAGTGAGCGCGCGATCGCGCAGCAATGTGATGCGCTGCCAACTCTGGTTATAGGCGAATCGCACGAGTTTGCTGACGACCCACAAAATGACAACGATGATGACTAGCAGAATGAGCAGTCGCGAACTCATGGCGCCCGCAAGCTGAAGCGACGCGCCGAAGAGCACGCCCGGAACAAGGTGGGCGGCCACCCAGGCAAGTGCCGACAGGATGTTTACCGCGTAAAACTGCATGGGAGGCATGTTTGACATACCAGCAACCACCGGAACGATGGCCCGCACCGGCCCGATGAAGCGGCCGAGAAACACGCTCTTGCCGCCATTTTTGGCGAAATACGCTTGTCCCCGTTCAAACAATCCGGGGTAATTCTTCAGCGGCCATATGGTACGGATTTTTTCATGATAATGATGACCAAGCCAATAACTGATGCCATCGCCCAGAATTGCTCCAGTCACGGCTACAGCGGCAGTCCACCATGGATTCAACACATTGAGCCCGATCAGAATGCCGCCAGCGAAGACGATCGAGCTGCCCGGAATGACGGTGCCGATGACGGCCAGGGCCTCAAGCAACGACGCAGCAAAAATCGCACCAAGCGCAATGCGCGGGTATGCTGAAAAATAATCGATCAGCGCTTGCAGATGCGATTCCAAAACAGATCCTTTCTGGCTATTTTCAACACGTCATCTGATCTAAGAACGATCGTCGCATGGTCCGCCACCGCGGTCAGAGACCCTCCGCACAAATCCATATCAATACGGACGAAGCGCAACGCCAGCCACGGAGTGGGGTCGCGTGGCAAACTTTCCCCCATTAGGCGCGCACCCATCCTTTGGCAATCGGAAGCGCGAAGGCGTGCTGGTACAGGGTTTCCAATAAGCTTAGCAAACGTTTACCGAGTTGCCATCGCGCCAACAAATGGCCGACCAGCCAGCCACTGCCGAGAGCGACCCACAGAGCCCCAACGATGTCGAACGGAAAATGCACGCCAAGATACACACGTGCCCAGCCGACCATCCCGCCGAGTACGAGAACTATGGCGCCGACCTTACGCAATGAAGCATAGATGAGGGACACCCCTAGGGTGAAGAATACGGTGGCGTGGTCGCTTGGGAATGAAGCTTCCGGCGTGTGGACCAGGAAGGAATGCCCCAACCCGACCATGAACGGTCGCGGATGGGGCCACACGGCGCTGATGAGCTGATTGCAGGCCAGCGCGAATACGATGCTCGCGGTGGACGTGAATGCTGCGGTGCGGTTGCGGGGCGTTCCCCACAGCCACATCCCTGCCAATAGCGCCGGTATGCCGTCAATTAACCACGCCGCCAGAAAGGTTGCCAACGCCAGTATCGTGGCTGGGGGATGCGAACTGGCGTTAATCATCAGGAACAACGTTCGATTCAGTTCTTCCAAGGTACGGCCTCGTTTGGGTGATGAGATAGGTGTTAAGGCTATGATATCGACTACCAGCTTAAATGCGCCTTAAGACGAAATCAGTCATTGCCGCACTTAAGCGAGATTTAAGCTGCCGCAAACTATTATGTTTACTGCCACAGACGTTTGCCAGCGGCGGTGAACGGAAACGGGCTGGTACAGCGTCCCGGCATAAGCACTAGAAGTGTCAGGTGTTGATTTGATGCTCGCCAAGTTCTGCCGATCAAATGAAATCAACAAGGCGACTGCGGTCATTCGTGGGCGTGTCCTTTCAGCAAATCTGACCTCAAGGAAGCCCGATTAGTGTACAAAGTGTCGGTGCCGAACTGGGCGCACGGCGGTGAAGCGAGGACCGACGGGCAAAACGGCGCCTCGCTTAGAGCGGGAAAAGTGAACCTCGGCACGTGGCTTGACGCACGCGCCGAGCCCTGATGCGAGAAACGGGTTATGCAATGCGATTACTGCTGGTAGAAGACGATCCGATGATTGGCAATGGCCTCCAACAAGGTCTTCGCCACGAAGGATACACAGTGGACTGGGTGCAGGAGGGCAGCATGGCCGTACTGGCGCTGGAAACAAATCCCTACTCGTTACTGCTGCTCGACCTTGGTCTTCCTCGCTTGGATGGTATGCAGGTGCTCAAGGCGCTGCGGCAACGTGACCAGGCCTTGTCAGTGATTATCATTACCGCCCGCGACTCGCTACCCGACCGGTTGGCCGGTCTGGATAACGGTGCCGACGACTATCTGATGAAGCCATTCGCAATCGAGGAGCTGGTCGCACGTATCCGTGCCGTTAGCCGCCGGCATGCGGGGCATGCACGGACGCAGCTCTCGGCGGGACCGTTGCGGCTTGACCCAGCCCGACATTTGCTGTGGCTACGGAATATGCTGGTGGTCGTGTCGGCCAAGGAATTCGCAATCCTGCAAGAGCTGATGCGTGAGTCCGGCACGGTGATCTCCCGCGAGCAGTTGGAAGAACGCCTGTATGGCTGGGGGGAGGAAGTCGGCAGCAATGCCGTGGAAGTTCATATCCACAACCTGCGCAAGAAGCTCGGCTCCGAGGTAATTCGTACGGTGCGCGGCGTCGGCTATCGCATTGGCGATCCGGAGGCTGCGTGATCAAGGTATGAAAGTCTCCGGTCCTTTTAGTGTGCGCCCGCAAATATCTCTCGGCTCCGGCTTCCGTCGATGCCGTTTGGGCTGGTTCGAGTCGACTCGCCAAACACTGTCATGGGCAACTGATCGACGGCCTTGCGGCTCGCGCCTGGAGAATGATCCGGCGCAATGTTTCGCTGGACGGATTGTTCATGGCAAACCAGCTGATCACTGGTTGTAAATAACGGATGGTGAAATTGAAAAAAGGTCAGAACTTTCACATTAACTCGCTACGGCGCCGCCTGCTGCTGTGGTTGCTTCCGGCAGCCTTCCTGGTCGGTGTGCTGGCCAGCATCGGTACTTACTGGGGAGCGCTGATTGAACTCGAAGCCCAGCTCAACGACCAGATGCGCTACATCGCTGAACACGTCAGTGTGCAAGGGGGAGGTCAGGTCACCATGGTCGACACAGACGACCAAAAGAAGCATGATAACGACGACAAAGCCGACGAAGTGCTGCTGCAAGTCTGGAGCAACGGGCAACTGCAATTCACGACCAACGCGGCGCTACGACTGCCTGCGCCGACCGCAGTCGGTCTACACGATGTGCTAGTTGGTGCGCGAACTTGGCATACCTATGTAAGCCAGCGTGGTGACAAGTTGATTCGTGCGGCTCAGGCCAAGGACGCCCGCTGGGAGGCTCTCGCCAGCCTCGCGGTACATCTTTTCTGGCCAGTGTTGTCGCTGGTTCCGTTGCTAGCACTTTTCATCTGGTTCGGCATCGGCTACGGGCTGAGGCCATTGCAGCAAATCGCGTCAGAACTAGCGCAGCGCAACGTCAAAAGCATGGCTCCGATCGCCACCGACAACCTGCCCGGCGAAGTCAGGCCGCTCGTCAGTGCGCTCAACGATCTTCTGCAGCGCTTGGACCAAGCCTACATCCTGCAGAAATCCTTTATCGCCGATGCGGCGCACGAGTTACGCACGCCGGTGATGGCGCTCAGCATTCACGCTGAACTCGCGCAACGTGCCAGCAATGAGGAAGAACGGCAGGCGGCACTGGTGCAGCTGCAGCATGGTATTACTCGCCTAACCCATCTGGCACAGCAACTGTTGACGCTGGCCCGGCTAGAACCTGAGGCGCAATTGTCGGTGCCACTGCCGGTCGAGCTGTCTGGCCTGTGCAAGATGGTGATCATGGACCAGATTCGCTCAGCGGAAGCGAAGCACATCGATCTGGGGCTCGACCACCACGAAACCGTGGTCGTTGCGGGCGACCCTGCCAACCTTCGCATCCTGCTCAATAATCTGGTCGACAACGCGATCCGTTATACCAAGCCGTTGGGAAAGATCGACCTCGCGGTCCATCAGGACGCGCTCGGCGTTGTGCTCGACGTGTGCGACAACGGCCCCGGCATTCCCGAGGCAGAGCGCGCGCAAGTATGGGGACGTTTTTATCGCGGTGGTAACCGGACCGAGCCCGGCAGTGGATTAGGGTTGTCGATCGTTAAGCGTATCGCCGAGCAGCATGGCGCGCTTGTGTCGGTGAATGCTGGGCCGGAGGGCAAGGGATTGTGGATGCGGGTACGGTTTCCGCACGTAGTGGAAAGCGATTCAGTGCCGAGCAGCAAGTGAGTTGTGATTGCCATTTGGCGCAAATAGTGATGGCTGGTGCTGCAAGATGGATTCTTTGCCATTGAAAACATCAGGTTGTGCAAGCGGAGGAATTCTTGGCGATGCCAAACGCCACGCAGCCAGGTAACTATGTCCGCCACGTCGCTACCAGAAATGCGATAAACACGCATACACCAGTTAGGCTAAGCAGCAATACGGCGCCGGCACCACAATCTTTGGCAACTTGAATAGCTGGGTGTCGTTCAGGGCTTAGATGATCGAGGGCATGCTCTAGGGCGGTGTTAAAGAGCTCTGCAGCCAATACAAGGCCACAGTTCAGCAACAATAACGCCCACCAGACCAGTGCGGGTCTGCGCCATAAGAGAATAAACACGACGCCTAAGGCAACAATACACTGCTGACGGAAGCTTTTTTCGCCACGCCATGCAATGGTTACGCCTTGCATGGCGAATCCGAGGCGTCTGCGAAAAGATTGATTCTTCATATGTGATCTTTATTTTAATTTCAACAGATTGCTAGGTCCAACCGATGCTCTCAGCACTCATTTTTTACACGTTTTTGTTCCTGGCACTGGTCGTCACCCCGGCGGGGCTGATTCTTGTCGTCCTCCTCTTTCTGGAGCACGAGCGCCGGCTCTGGCAACGCGTAACGCCTGTTATCGGACCTATTGGCGCAATGATGGCACAAAGGCCCGTTATTCTTGGTCTGCGGAAGCGCTTCCCGCGCACCGCGGGATTACTGGGCCACCGCCTCAATGCCCACGATCCCTGGGGTCTGCCGGCGACAGTCGCCGGCCTTGGCATTCTCGTCGGATTGTGGTTTTTCCTTGGCGTGCTGGAAGACATCGTGGCAAAAGACCCACTCGTCTCGTCTCGGCAATTCTAATTCTCAAGGGACTCATTGGCTATGCACGACCGATTGATGCGATTATCAGCGTGCAGGAAGCGAGCTTCCCATCGGGGCATATGCTGTCGGGTACCGTCGTGTATGGATTGCTTGCTGCGCTTATGTTGGGCAGCCAAGTGCGTCGCGGAGTGCGCGCTCTTGGCATGACGCTGCTGCTCCTTGTCATCGTCGGCATCGGCCTGTCGCGCCTCTATCTCGGCGTACATTGGCCATCCGACCTTCTTGGCAGTCTCGCCTTGGCGCTCATGGTGCTTGCGTCGCTGCTCTTTTTCCTGCATTACGACCGTCCCATCCGATGGATCGACACATTCCCGCTGCCGTATGGCGCCCGCGCCCTCCGCATTACAGGCAGTGCTGTTCTCCTCATTACCCTTGGCGCCGCAGCCGTGCTCGCGAGCCAGACGAAATTGATTCCAATCAGGCCACCGTCAACTGCGCACTCAATCAATCTCCAAGCGCTGCGAGTATCCCTTCCGCCAGACCTTCCCCGCTGGTCGGAAGACCTTATCGGTGGCCGGATGGAGCCGATCTCTCTCGTCTTTGCCGGCTCCGAAGAAGATCTCGTGGGTGCCTTTACGCGTGCGGGATGGATGCGCGCCGACCTCCCGTAAGCGTCCAGCCGTACCACCTACCATTCAACGACGAGACGGAGCATCGTAGCGACTTTCCAGCCAGGAGTCCCTATGTCATCCGCTTTTCGTTCGTCCGACCATTGGCCTGAACACAT
>JABBOV010000013.1 GCA_012927625.1 Glaciimonas sp.
CTGGCCGAGGCATATCGATGAAACCGGTTTCGCCTACACGCATCGTGATTTTTGCCAAAGCGCCATTGCCGGGGTTCGCCAAGACCCGTTTGATTCCGGCGCTGGGCGCACAGGGTGCGGCTGACTTGGCATCCATCCTGAACAGTCGGCATGACGGAACTGGATGCGCGCAAGAAATACGGCACAATAAAAATTTTCAAGAGCGAATTCAAGGCGCTCAAGCACACCTTTTCGGGATCGATAGAACGCACCTTCATAAAGTTGGTGGTGGACGCCGACAGCGACCAGGTGCTCGGCATGCACATGGTCGGCCCGGATGTGGGGGAAGTAGTGCAGGGATTTGCGGTGGCGCTGCAATGCAAGGCCACCAAATCGCAATTCGATGCCACTATAGGTATTCATCCGACCCTGGCGGAAGAGTTCGTCTCGATGCGAACGCCGGTGTAGGAATGCAGCCACCGAAATTGCACTACCCCACACAGGTAGTTCGTCCAGAACTGTAATAAATGATCATCCTTACGCGACAGAACGCCATTACCAATCTGAGGGAAAAAGTTGATGAAAGCTGCTCTGAAACTGATTGTGTTGTTTTGCGCCGCACTGCTAGGGCAGGGCGTAATGGCTGCGGATGCGCCACTAAGACTTGGTGTTGGATTATTCCAAGCCGACAAGGACAAGAATGACGCAACCTATCGTCCCTTGGCGAACTACCTTGCAGAAAAATTGGGCCGAAAGGTCGAATTGCGGACGGTCGATAGCTGGGAGGGGCTTGCCAAGTCACTAGCCAATGGCGAGACCGACATTGGACTACTCGGCCCATGGGGCTATGTATTAGCCAATCAGGAGGCCGGAGCGCAGGTGGTTGCAACCATTCTCTATGATGGCAAACCTGAGTATTACGCGATCATGGTCACGCATCCGAATTCTGGCATCAACCGGCCGTCGGATCTGAAGGGCAAGACATTTGCGTTTGGCGACAAAGGTTCGACATCCGGTTACCTGATTCCGTCGCACTACTTCATGACCCAGGGTATCAATCCTGAAACATACTTCAGCAAGGTGCTTTACACCAAACACCAAGCCATTGAAACCCAGGTTACCCAAGGCGTGCTTGACGCCGGTGCCGACTACAACCGGAATCGCAATGCGATGATCGAGCAAGGACTGATCAAGGCTGATCAGTCGAAGGTCATCTGGCAATCCGATCCCTTGCCCAACGATGCTGTCGCGGTCAGCGCGGCGTTATACGGCGACAAAGAATTAGTGACCCGATTGAGGGCCGCCCTCACGGACGTTGCGCAAGCGTTGAAGACGCAACCGAATCTGCTGCCTGCCCACTACACCGGATTCGTGGTACGCGGCAATCTGTTCTACAAGCCGATTCGTGATGCCGGGCTTGCTACGGGAGCTTTGAAAGTAAAATGATCGCCCAGCGGCTCATCGAATCTCTTCGAGGACGAGCAGGTTTCTTTGCATTGTGCGTGATGTACGCGAGCCTGGTGGCGGTATGTCTGGGCACGCTGACGCAAGAGGGAGACCTGTCGCTGGGTCGCAACCCGTTAGCCAATATTGTCAAAACAGCGGGTGAATTCGCGCGGCCGAGTTTCCTTGACGCCTGGTTTGGCGACAAGCGCCTGGAGTACAAGAGCGATGACGGGACTGTGCTGCGCGTGGAAAACCGGCGGGTCGTGGAGCGCAGGTATCTGTCCGGGCTGGCGTCGGCCACTTGGGATACCATCCGCATTGCAACACTGGGTTCCTTGCTGGGTGCGCTGCTGGGGCTGCCGCTGGCGTGGCTGACAGCCCGGAATCTGGCGATGCCCAAGCCTCTTGCCTGGGCCGCCAAGACACTGCTGGATGTCACGCGTTCCATTCACACCCTGGTCTTCGGGCTGGTGCTGGTCGGCATCGTGGGCCTGGGGCCAACCGCAGGAATACTGGCCATCGGCTTGCACTCGATGGGAACGTATGGGAAATTATTTGCCGAATCAATCGAGAGCCTGGACATGGGCGCGATCGAGGCGGTGCGCAACGTGGGGGCGACGCCGTTTCAGGTGTTTTTTAACGCGGTCTGGCCCTCGGTGCTGCCGCAGTTCATATCGAGTCATTTGTATATCTGGGAATACAATATCCGCGATTCCACCATCCTTGGCGTAATCGGCGCTGGTGGGCTTGGACTGCTCATCTCCGAAGCAGCTTCCCTGTTCCAGTGGGGCCGCTTGTCAACCGTGCTCATCGTGATTGTCATACTCGTGTTTTCATTCGACGCGATGAGTCGACGCATTCGGCAGCTACTGTTATGAATCAAAAAACGATTATTGCGCTGAAGGAGGTGGTTTGTGTAGCGGGTGATCGCCCCATACTGGAGATTGACGATCTCAAGATTGTTGAAGGCGAACGCATCGCTGTTCTGGGGGCAAATGGCGCGGGGAAGTCGACCTTGCTGCGACTTGTTGGTGGTCTCATGTGTCCGCACCACGGCGTCGTACGGGTGCTCAATCGCACTCTTAGCGACCCCCTTGAACCCAAAGCGCAACGCGCATTGCGCCGCGATGTCGGACAGATCATGCAGGGACTGCATCTGGTGCCGCGCTTGACCGCCATCGAAAACGTGCTGATTGGATGCTTGGGACGAGTCAATGGATGGCATAGCCTGGTTCGCTGGTATCCAGCCGACGAGATCAAAGGCGCCAAAGCAGCCTTGAACGCGGTCGGCATGATTTCTCGCACCCACACCAGAGCGGATCGCTTGTCTGGTGGTGAGCGTCAAAAAGTCGCGATTGCGCGTCTGTTGATGCAGCGGCCACGATTGATCCTGGCCGACGAACCGACTGCGGCACTTGATCCGGCAGCGGCGGCGGATGTCTGCCAGCTATTGGTCAGGGCGGCCGCTGGCGCGACCTTGATTACCGTGGTGCACAACCCGTCATTGCTGCCGGTCCTGGCCGATCGGGCCATTGGTATCAAACACGGCGCCATCGTATTTGATTGTCCAGTTGCCGATGTGACTGATGAGCGGCTAATGAGTCTGTATCGCCCCGGCGAGCGTGACCAGGCGCGTTTTATTACGACGACTGCAGGCGGCCAACTGGTCTCTCATATGGGTGCAGGCAGATGAGCGCAGATCTCGGTCGTGCCTGTCCCATCCGTTATCGCTACGACGCGCAGACAATCGCGCAGGCGAAACCTGTGGATGCCGACAGCGACCGGGTGCTGGGCCCGCACATGGTCGGCGCGGATGCGGGGGAGTTGGTGCAGGGATTTGCGGTGGCGCTGCAATGCCAGGCCACCAAGGCGCAATTCGACGCCACCATCGGCATTCATCCGACTTTGGCGGAAGAATTCGTCTCGATGCGAACGCCGGTTTAGGATTAGGTTCAGAATTATTTATGTCCGTCACCCGCCTGTTTTTGCTTACTCTGTTTGCCATGCTGTCTTTTGCCGGCAATTCGGTGCTATGCCGTCTTGCTTTTCAACAGACATCGATCGATCCCGCCAGCTTCACTGTAATACGTTTGCTGTCCGGGGCGCTGATGCTGGCCTTGCTGGTTTACTTTCGACGCGGTGGCGCGACCGCCGGCAGAAATCGCGGCATTCACGGCATTGGCGGCAACTGGCCATCGGCATTTGCCTTGTTTGCCTACGCCGGCGGTTTTTCGTTTGCCTATACCAGTTTGACCACCGGCACCGGAGCCTTGTTATTGTTTGGGGCGGTGCAGGCGACCATGATACTGGTAGGCTGGTGGTCTGGAGAGCGACTCAACCTGCGCCAGGCGAGCGGCTTGTTGCTGGCCTTGGCCGGACTGGTTGCCGTGATGTTGCCGGGTTTGTCGGCGCCGCCGCTGGGAGCCGCATTGCTGATGCTGTCGGCCGGCATCGCCTGGGGCATTTACTCCCTGCGTGGGCGCGGCGTGGTCGATCCGGTCGGCGCTACAGCCGGTAATTTCTTGCGCGCCGCGCCCTTGGCTGTGCTGCTGAGCGCCGCGCTGTTGGCGCAACAGCAACTGGATGGATTGGGAATCCTGTATGCAGTGCTGTCGGGTGCGATTGCTTCGGGCCTTGGTTATGCGCTCTGGTACGCGGCCTTGCGCGGATTGACGGCAACCCGCGCTGCCACGGTGCAATTGAGCGTACCGGTCATCGCGGCGCTGGCGGGCTTGCTGTTCCTGCATGAGCCGATTACCTTGCTGCTGATGCTGGCCTCGGTGGCGATTCTGGGCGGCATCGCCATGGTGGTGTTCGACCGGCGGCCAGCCTGATGCGTTTTACCTGGAATTCTATGTGTCACTGTTGCAAAGCGAGATGAAAGCCAGCAGTAGACAGTTGATTGCGCAAGCGCGCGATAACGCCAGCGCATCGCCCTATATTGTTTTTTTCAGGCGCTTGGCCTTGCCCTGATCCGGCTGTTTTGAATGGCGCTGTAAGAAAAAAGCGGGCTGCTCCGACTATCAAAAATAGTACATTTGGAGAGCTTCCATGCGTGACACTTTTCCTCTCCTGGCGATTATCCCCATCAGGATGCCATTTGCCGGTAGGTGCGAATTTATTCGCACCTACGTCGCTATTGTCGCAACGTGAAAATGGCTTGATTTTGAACAGAGTATCTATGAACTACGAACTGCACTGCCAGCCAGGGGAGCAGTTGCAGTGGAGCACCTGCGCAAGGCGAGGCCAGAGAAAAAGCCTCATACATTGATCCAAACTTGGAGATAGTCATGAACCCATACGCAAAACCCCGAAACACACGCATTGCCGCAATGATTTCTAGCGGCTTTCTGGCCGCCGCTTTCGGGGGAGCAGCACTTGCCGCCAATCCCTGCGCACCGAAAAATCCTTGTGCTGCCAAAGCAGCCAACCCCTGCGCGGCCAAAAATCCCTGCGCCGCTGGCGCCAAGATTGACCCGAAGCAAGTCCTGCGCCCGGTCGGCTACAAGCCCTACAAGGGGAATAAGGCAGACCTGATCGCAGAAGGCGAGCGGCTCTCCAAAGATGCCAAGCTGAGCACCAATGGCCTGGCTTGCATGACCTGCCATCAGGCCAACGGTGCCTACCAGGCAACTTTCGCCAAGTCTTATCCGCACCCGGTTCAGATGGCGCAAGACATCGGCATAAAAAAGATTAACCTCGATGAAATGATTCAGTTGTGCATGCTCAAGCCGATGGCCTCCAAGCCGCTGGTCTGGAACTCCAAGGAACTCGCGTCGCTCGTCGCCTACTTTGGCGAGGTGCAAAAAGGATACAAGCCAGTCGCAGCGATGGCCAATCCGTGCGCAGCGAAAAATCCGTGCGCAGCCAAGAAGATGTGATGCCAGTTCGCCCCGGTTTTAAGTCAGCCGGGGCGAATACATATGGCGCGCAGCCGCACGCGTCAGTTAAAGAGTCTCAAACCATGAACATGAATCCAGATCTGAAAACTCTGCCGCGCGAATTGCGCGCTTCGATGCTGGCTGCCGGCAAGGAAATCCGCGAATGCTACCGGGTTATGGAGAAAGCCGATCTGAATATCGTCGGCGAGGTCCTGCGCGGACAAGGCGATTTCGTCGAGATGGAGCACTACCCGACGGACGACGTTTTTGATACGGAAACCTACAGCCAGTACTACTACCACGCCCATCGCGGCAGCGAAGTGGAGCACGGGCATTTCCACACCTTCCTGCGCGCCGGCGGCATGCCGGCAGGCAGCGCGCCGATTGATTACCCGCTGGCAAGCCAAGCCTGGCCGGGCGGCGACGACGGCATCTGCCACCTGATCGCCATTTCCATGGATGCATGGGGCTATCCGACCGGGATTTTCTGTACCAACCGCTGGGTCACGGATGAAGCCTGGTATCCGGCAGAGCAGGTGATCGCCATGCTGGACCGTTTCGCCATCGATCACGCATTCCCGAACTGGTGCGTCAATCGCTGGCTGAGCGCCATGTTGCGGCTGTATCGTCCGCATATAGAAGCGCTGATCCGGCAGCGCGACACGGTGCTGGCCGGGTGGCAAGCGCAGCATCCCGATATCGATATATTCGAGGACAGGGCGCTGGATATAACCTGTAATCTGCCGATTTCGGTCGAGCAACTGATTACGGAACTTGAGGGTCTGGATGCGCTGTCGGGTGGTGCCGTGCATGGTGTAGATCGAGTGTAATAAATTGCCGCTCTCATCCGACTGATGCAGCAAGAGGATGAAATGGGCAATCGTTTCTCCTCATTGCCGGCTTGGCTACTGTCGCTTTGTTGACGTGGCGACGTCGGCAAACCTGGCACGAATGACCAAATGACTGTTCGCGCCGCTTCTTATTTGATTAACTTAAAAGGATTCACCATGCAAAACCTATCCCGCAAGACACTTTCCCTCGGACTTGCTGCTTTGAGCGCTGTTGCTTTCGCAATGCCGGTTGCCGCTGCCAATGCTGTCAACCCTTGTGCGGCAAAATCCATGAACCCGTGCGCCGCGAAGAGCAAGAACCCATGCGCGCCGGCCAAGCACAATAGCAAGCTCAAAGCAGCCAATCCCTGCGCTGCCAAAGCCAAGAACCCGTGTGCAGCCAACCCATGCGCCGCCAAGGCAGCCAATCCTTGCGCAGCTAAAGCCGCCAACCCCTGCGCCGCCAAGAAGTAAGCTGCGGCTTGAATCAGTCAAGTATCGTCCGGCGGCCGGCATCAGATTAATCTTCGGGTTAATGCAGATGCCGGCCATTTGCCAGCCTGAGCCATGATCCGCGATTGCAAACGCCGGCGCTAGCTGCACAGTCTTTCAGAGATTTCGAAATTGCGAAAAATACATTCTTTGCGACGCAATATTAAATATACTCCCATCATTTTCTATAAAAAATACTGTTTTTAGCATATTACGTATGCGGATAAAATTATACACAGTGCTGTATATTTTTAATGCCTTTCATCGCAGCCTATCTGCCGTCAGCTTGCAGCATGAAAGTGGCCATGTTGCGAATGGAGCGCGATGGCGACCATCTTCATGACGCTGGGTGCGAACGCCGTCGCGGAAGCCTTCTCGCGCGGACTAGCCGATGAGATCGCGAGCAAACGCAGGCTGACTTTTTCGGGACATGCCCTCGATCAACAGGGGTTATTCGGTTTCCAGGACTTCGTAGCCTGCCTTTTCGATGGCCTGGCGCAGAATCTCAGGGTGGGCTTCCGTCAGCGCATCGACCGCTGCCGATTAGGTGGCCAGGCTGACGCTTGCCGAGCTGACGCCGGGCAGCTTTTGCAGCGCTTTTTCGACGTGGGCGACGCAGGAGGCGCAGGTCATTCCGCCGATGCCGATGCCGATGGTCCAATGCTGCGGCATCGCGGGGTTCGCACTTTGATTCATGGTTGTTTCCTTTATTGCCTGTGAATGCGAATAGGGCGTAAGAATGTCCCTCGCCGCTGTTCGCCAGCTTCAGTTGCCGAGATCGCGTTTTTTCTGCTCGTATTCATCGCGTTGAATTTCGCCGGCGGCGTAGCGTTCCTGGAGGATGTCCAGCGCGGTTTTCTGCTGCCGCTTGTCGCCTTTGCTACCGGAGCCGAGCAGTCGCCCGACCAGCACCACGATCAGGACCAGGATCAGTATCCAGAAAACCGCCATACCGACCATACCTACGCCCATCCCCATGCCAGCCCAGCCTTGCCCGTTCATCATGTTTGTCCACATTGCCGTTCTCCTTTTCAAAACTTACTGGTCTGCACTAACGACGAAGCTCCTGCCGCTTCAGCCCGCGCAGCAGGACAGTTGCGTTACATCTTTGAAGAAGGTTTGCGCGCACAGCTTGAGCCCCTCGACCATCGTCAGGTACGGGAACAACTGGTCGGCCAGTTCCTGCACCGTCATGCGGGCGCGGATGGCGATGGCCGCAGTCTGGATCAGTTCACCCGCTTCCGGGGCCACCGTCTGCACGCCGAGCAGCCGGCCGCTGCCCGCTTCGGCGACCAGCTTGATGAAGCCCCGCGTCTCGAAATTTATCAGCGCGCGTGGCACGTTGTCCAGCGTCAAGGTGCGGCTGTCGGTCCCGATGTTTCGCGCCTGTGCTTCGGCCTCGGACATGCCCACCGTGGCTACCTGCGGATCGGAGAACACCACCGTCGGCATTGCGCTCAGATCGAGGGCAGCGTCGCCGCCGGTCATGTTGATGGCAGCGCGGGTGCCAGCCGCCGCCGCCACATACACAAATTGGGGCTGGTCGGTGCAGTCGCCTGCAGCAAAAATGTGCGGGCTGCTGGTGTGCATGCCATTGTCGATGACGATGGCCCCCTGCGCATTGATCTTGACGCCTGCTGCGTCCAACGCCAGACCGCGGGTGTTGTGCGAGCGGCCGGTGGCGATCAGCAGTTTGTCGGCGGCAACGATGCCATGCCCGGTGGTGAGCACGAATTCGCCGTGCGCATAAGCGACGTGGCTGGCTTGCGTATGTTCCAGCACTGTTATCCCTTCGGCACGGAAGGCCGCCGTAATGGCCTCGCCGATGGCCGGGTCCGCGCGGAAGAACAGCGTGTTGCGCGCCAGGATCGTGACTTGGCTGCCGAACCGGGCGAATGCTTGCGCCAGTTCCAGCGCCACTACCGAGGAGCCGATCACGGCCAGCCTTGCCGGAATCGCATCGCTGACCAGCGCCTCGGTGGATGTCCAGTAGGGTGACTCTTTCAAGCCCGGAATCAAAGGCACGGCCGGGCTGGCGCCGGTGGCGATCAGGCAGCGGTCGAACGCCACCGCGCGCTCGCCGCCATCGTTCAGGCGCACGATGAGGCTCTGGCTGTCCTTGAAGATAGCCTCTCCGTGCAGCACCGTGATGGCCGGATTGCCGTCCAGGATGCCCTCGTACTTGGCGTCGCGCAGCGCATCGACACGCGCCTGCTGCTGTGTCAGTAACGCTGGCCTGTCGATGACGGGTGCGCTTGCAGTGATGCCTGCATCGAATGGGCTGCTCTGGCGCAGATGCGCGATATGGGCGGCGCGGATCATGATCTTGGACGGCACGCAGCCGATGTTGACGCAAGTGCCGCCGATGGTGCCGCACTCGATCAGAGTGACCTTTGCGCCGAGTTCGACCGCCTTCAGTGCTGCGGCCATGGCGCCACCACCGCTGCCGATGATGGCAATGTGCAGGCCGCTGCCGCTTTCTTTGACATCAAAGTCGCGCAGCGACGCACTTCTCGCCCCTCTCCCGCAGGCGGGAGAGGGGCTGGGGGAGAGGGCGGCCAGCGCGCTTTCATGCAGTGGGGCGGCATTTTCGCCATGGCCGTCGGATGCGGCAATCGTTCCGGAGCCGCGTTTGGTAGTGGCTTCCTCGAAAACGGCCTGATAACCCAATGCAGTAATGGTGGTCAGCATCTGGTCGCGACTTGCGCCAGCATCTGCGATCACCTGTGCGCGGCTCCCGGGATAGGAAACCGCGGCATTTTTTACGCCGGGAAGTTTTTCCAAGGCGTCCTTGACGTGCGTGGCGCAGGATGCGCAGGTCATGCCGTCTACGGTTATTTCAATCATTTTTTCCTCCGGTTCCGGTCGGTGGGCAGCAAGCATCGGCCTTTTGTTTGCGCCAGACAGCGTAAATGGTCAAGCCAACGAATACCATAAGCGCGGGCAGTAGCACATAGTCGAGAGTGCCTGTGAGTGCGGACCAGCCGAGCACCCCGAGCAAAATTACCAGTACCGGCGTGAAACAGCATAGCGCCACCAGAACCGTGCCAATCACGCCGCCCCACATCAGTGTCTTTGAGTTTTTCATGATCCGTTCCTGAGTGCGGATGGATAGCCGGCGTTGCTGGTTGCCTTCATCAATGCCTGGACATTGGTCCTGGCGTCGTCGAAGGTCACCGTAGCTTGACGCTTGTCAAAAATCACGTCAGTCTTGCTCACGCCTTCGACCCTGGAGAGCGCCGCCTTGACCGTGAACGGGCAGGCGGCGCAGGTCATGCCCGGTACCGACAGGGTAACGGTCTTCGTGGCGGCCCAGGCCGGTGCGGCGACGAGGGTGGCAAATGCGAACAATACCAACAGTTTTTTGGCTTGCGCCGAAACATGCGTTTTCATGCTGGACTCCGGGTTAATAGAGCAAGGGAAGAATGTAGGGAAAGGCAAGCGCGACCAGCACCAGCGCGGCGACGATCCAGAAAATCAGCTTGTAGGTGCTGCGCACCTGCGCGATCGCGCACACGGCACCCGGTGTGCAGGCTTGCGCCGGGCGGAAGATGCTCCGCCAGGCAAAGAACAGCGCCACCAGCGCCGCGCCGATAAAGACCGGGCGATACGGCTCCAGCACCGTCAGGTTGCCGATCCAGGCCCCGCTAAAACCCAAGGCGACCAGTACCAGCGGCCCAAGGCAGCAGGTGGAGGCAAGGATGGCAGCCAGCCCTCCGGTGACGAGGCTGCTGCGCCCATTTTGCGGTTCGAACAATATGTTTCTCCTTTCGAATCTTGAGTGGATAGCTTAAGGTTACTTCCGTAGTCATGTACGGAGTCAAGTGGTATGAAAAATATTTTTGAGAATTTGACTATTGGCACCTTCGCCAAAGCTGCCGGAGTCAATGTGGAAACCATCCGGTTCTACCAACACAAGGGCTTATTGCCGCAGCCGGACAAGCCTTACGGCAGCATTCGCCGCTATGGCGAGTTGGATGTGACGCGGGTGCGGTTCGTGAAATCGGCCCAGCGGCTGGGCTTTAGCCTGGACGAAGTCGCCGAATTGCTCCGATTGGACGATGGCACCCACTGCGACGAAGCCAGCCACCTGGCCGAGCACAAGCTCCAGGACGTGCGGGAAAAAATGGTCGACCTGGCGCGCATGGAAACCGTGCTGTCCGATCTTGTTCGCGCCTGCCATGCACGCAAGGGAAACGTTTCCTGTCCGCTGATTGCGTCGCTGCAAGGGGAGAAAGAAATTTCCAGCTCCGCAGCGGAGTAGTTGCGGAGCAAGCGGTCGCGCGTGCTTTCCCTAAGGCGTTTGCTGCATCACCGGTGTGCTTTCCACAGCCGCCGGATTATCAGCACCGCCGCGATCATGCCGGCCACGGCCAGCCCGAAGGATAGAAACTTGCCGGCGCCGAGCTGGCCGCCGGCATAGCTGATGACGAATGCAAAAGGCAGGATGCCGATGAGCGAGGCCACGGCGTAAGTCCGGAACCGTAGCCGTTTCAGGAGCCCGAGCGCGAAACTGACGACGTCCACCGGCAGGATCATGCGTAATACCACGATGCCGCCAAAGCCGACGTCGTCCGGGATTTTGTCCTCGATGCGGTCGAGGGCTTCCATCGAGGTGATGCGCTCCAAGTACTGACGCCCGAAGCGGGCGATCTGGAACGCGATCAGGCAACCGATCCACCAGCCCGCCGCGCTGAGCAGCGCGGTCAGTACCACGCCGAACATCTTGGTTGCGAACGGCAGCAGCGGTAGTGACGATAAAGGCAGCAGCACCACCGACGCCACCACCAGGACAAAGTAAATACCGGCGCCGAGCACGGGGTGCAGTCCGATCCAGCTCTTGAACCACGACATATCCCACTCTAATTGCCAGACGCCCAGGGCGACCAGCGCAAGCGCAATAACACCGAGAATTATTTTTGTTTTCAAAGAGTAACCCCTGCAGCAAAAAACTGTCTACTTGTCCCTGCCGTTGGAAAAAAATATTTAATCAGCGCAATGTCGGGCTTCGCAAGCGCCGCGCCAACCTATGAACTGCGGTATGTATTTATAAATACGCACTATATATATGCGGTAAATGGCATGTTTTTTATTATACTCATGCATATTTATTAAACATGCAGATTGGGCCAACGCAGGTTTTTTGCACCATTCACAGTATCTTTCGTGTCTTTCATGGACAGCATGCGCCTACTGCCGCCACCCAAGGTGAAAAGGGTGCCCGAGCCGCAGCCATTGCCGAGCTGCATGCCGATGCCGAACAGGAAGGCGCCGGCCGCCACCTGCCAGCCGACCGGAGCGACCGCGCCGACCACTTCACGACCGAATACGGAACCGGCCGTCAGCACCGGCGCGAACAGGAGGGTCGCTACGCCGAGCATGACGAGCTGCGCCTGCAGCCCGCGTGTGTCGCGCTCGATGATCAGCCGGCGGTAGGCGCCGGTGAAGCCGAACGCGGCGTGGTACAACGTGGCGCCCAGCGCCGCGCCCAACAGAAACAATCCCGCCATGCGCAGGTCGTCGTGCGCCAGCAAGGCTGCCAGGCCGGCCAGCAACAGCAGCGCGACGGCAAGCGGACGGGGCGCTGCCATGACTTCCCCAAGGGCGGTCGGGACTTTCAGAGCGTCATTTGCCAGTGGCATCGCTGACGATCTTCGCAAAAATCGGATCCAGTTCGCGGGCCAGCGCGTCGAGTTTGCCGCTGCCGTAAGGCGCGAACGTCGCGCTCGGCGTGCGGTAGGTGACGCTTGCCGTGCCGTTCTTGTTTTCAGTCACATACAGCCGCAACGGCGCCTCGATGCCGGCTGGCACACTGGCTTCCAGCATGCGCACCGCGTAATCGTTGCGAAATACCATCAGTACGACGTTGCCGGGGATCCTGACCCCTCGAGCCGCCGCGCCCATGCTCGCGCTGGCCTGGGCCACCAATCCCATCTTGTTTTCGCCAATCGCGCTTTCCAGGCGCCGCAACACCTTTTCGAACGAATGTTGGGACGATACGGTTTGCGTTCCGGGGTAGGGGGCCGGACTATCGGCATGGGCAAGACTGCCGGCACCCAGGAGCAGGCAGGAAAAAAGCAGCGCACGTGGCGGGCAAAATGGGGAAAATGATTTCGCAGGGATAAGTGATTTCGTCATGAAAGTCTCCAGGGTTATAGGTAAAAGCATGCTTTTCAGAATGCATGCCGATGCCAGGGGCGCGCCGGCTTCGCTACATCGTTGCTGTGGGCAGCAGTTCCGCTCAGTCTTCACGCACCAGTCGGAATCCGATCAGGATATGCTTGATTCCGTCCGGGCGCCCGTGGCGTGCCGCCGGTCGGCACACGCCGCAGCCCTTGCTTTCCCACGAGCCTCCCTTGACTATGGCGCGCCCCGGACTGGCCGCAGTCGCGGTCCACTCATAGACTTGGCCGGCACCATCGAGCACGCGGTACGGACTCGCGCCCGACCGGCGTGGTATCGAAGGGGCCGGCAACAAAGGCACCGGCGGGAATTTCCGTCACGGTGGGCTGCCTAGCTGCGGTTGCTGTGGCCTGCGTTGCGAGAACGAACGAAAGCAGTAGCGCCAAGGCGCCCGGCCAGCAGTAAGAATGCGAGATCCATTTCATTTTCTGATGAAACCGATTGAATTATTTTTGCTTAGTCGATCCGGAAGGGCTAATTCTTACAGCTATCTTTTCCGGAGGATCAGGCATGTAGCCCAAGCCGGCTCACCGTCCGCCCTCTCCCACCCATTCAGAGAAGCTTGGCTTATACCGCTTGATGACGATGCGAAATAAATCATAAACTTCCTTAGTCAATGTTTCGCTGCCGAGAGCAATGTATGAAATGCAGCTAAAGCAACGTTGCGTTGCTGAGACGTGCCAAATAATATTTGGATAGGACTCTTGCTGTCCACACTCCAGCCAAGAGCAACCTGAGCCATGTAATGCGCAATTTAAATCGGCCAGTCAACGGACATTCAACCTTGCAACTATGGCAATTTTTCTTGCTCAGAGTTAGATTCAAGTACACCCTTAAAAAATATTACCGAATCCAGAAATGACTTAACTAATTCTACAATCCTCACAACTACCATGCCAGGAAATAATTACGTAATCACGCCGTGGCCGTAGGAGTGCGCAATCTTGTTCCTTGCACCATGCGCTTGCACAGCCTCACCGACAGAGGTGGCTCCGTTCGTTAAGACAGTGTTTTTGGCTTTTAAGTGAAAACTCCGCGGCGTAGGGTTATCCACCGGCACGTGTGCTGCTTCTCAATCAAGCACGAGCGCACGCGCCGGTGGGTAACCCGGTTCAGCATCAAGCGGCCTGCACTTGGGGTTGTGTTTTGAAGTAGACCATGTCGGGCGTTTGACGGTCAAGCGACGAGTGCGGTCGCCGGCTGTTGAAGAACTCAAGGTAACCGCCCAACTTGGCTCGCGCTTCGGCGACGGTCTCATACGCATGCAGGTAGACATGCTCATATTTCACGCTTTTCCACAGGCGCTCGACAAACACGTTATCGACCCAACGACCCTTGCCGTCCATGCTTATCTTGATATGATTGTCTTTGAGAACCTGCGTGAAATCGTTGCTGGTGAATTGACTTCCCTGGTCAGTGTTGAAGATCTCCGGCGTGCCATATTTGGCGATTGCCTCGGTGAGCGCTTCGACGCAGAAGTCCGTCGTCATGCTGATTGACACCTGATGCGCGAGCACCTTGCGCGTGGCCCAGTCGACGATGGCGACCAGGTAGACAAATCCGCGCCGCATCGGAATATAGGTCAAATCCGTGGTCCAGACCTGATTCGGCCTATCAATGACCATATCGCGCAGCAGGTAGGGATAGATCCGGTGTTCCGG
>JABBOV010000025.1 GCA_012927625.1 Glaciimonas sp.
ACAAACTGAACCACAGACCAAGAAAATGTCTGGGCTACAAAACACCGCATGAAGTATTCTTCGGCTTGAAGGTACTCCCGCTAAAAACCAGTACCGGTTGCACTTCGTAGTTGAATCTGCCTCTGAATTTACTCTTGTCGCCCCAACAAATTTCGAACATACTCAAGGCCATGTGGCCCACTGAATCCGACAAAACCGTCTCGCACGATACCATCTACAACGCGATCTATCTGCACCCGCGTGGCGAACTCAAGCGTGAGCAGATCACCTGCCTGCGTCACCACTCAGGTACACAAACCGCATAGTCGCGGCACAGACCGCTGCAGCCAGATCAAAGACATGCAAAGCATCCACATCCGCCCGCCAGAGGTCGAGGATCGCGTCATTCCCGGCCACTGGGAAGGCGACCTGATCAAAGGGCGAAGGCAACCGCTCATCGGTCGGCACGCTGGTCGAGCGCACCACCCGCTTCGTGGTCTTGGCCAAGATGGATAACGCCGGCACCAAGTCGGTCGTCGATAATTCCTCCGCCGTACTCAATCGTGAACCGGAGGTCTTGCGTAAACCGATGACCTACGATCAGGGGCGCGAACTGCACGGCCATAAAATCCTGACTGAGCGCACTGGTGTGCAGATCTATTTCGCCGACCCGGACAGCCCCTGGCAGCGCGGTTCCAAAGAGAACACGAACGGTCTGCTGCGCCAGTACATGCCCAAGGGCTCCGATCTGTCGATTTACTCGCAAGAGGAACTCGACGCCATCGCGCTCTCACTCAATACCCGCCCCAGGGAAACACTGGGATGGAAAACTCCGCTCGCCGTTTATACCGAGCACATGATCCGATTACAATTGCAACCCAATTCGATTCATTAACCTCGTGTTGCAGTTGGTACTTGAGACCGCCCTTGGCTACAGCCACGGTTGGGCCGAGCCAGTCGCTGCGCGACCTGCATCCGGCCTGGGGACTGGTCGGATGGGCCAACTTGCTGGTGGCCGGCGTCTCATATCATATCGTGCCGATGTTTCAGATGACGCCCGATTATCCACGGTGGCTAACGCGTAGCCTGGCCGGTAGCTTCTTTATCTTGCTGGGGGTATGGTCACTGGCGCAATGGCAGGGCGCGGCAGAAGGGATGTGGTTGCGCGTTGCCAGCGTTTGCCTGTTGGTCGCCGCTTACAGTCTCTTCGCCGCCATCACGATCCATCGGCAGCGCCACCGTCGGCGCCGCCTGCCTGTGTCACGCTCGAATTCTGGCGCTCCGGCATGGTTTTCCTGCTGCTGGCGGCGTTGCTGGGCTGTCGCGGCAGGTTCCGGGACTCGCGTTCGTGCAGTTCAATGTGTTGCTGGGTGCGCTGGTAATTGCCGGTGCTGCAGTTTCATTCATCGGCGGCATGTTATACAAGATCATGCCGTTCCTAGTGTGGTTTCACTTGCAAACGTTGCCTGCGAGCGGCAAGCCGCTGCCGAACATGAAAGCGATCCTGCCTGAAAAAGCCCAGCGTCGACAGCTGCGGCTGCACCTGGCGTCGGTTGGTCTGCTGATCGCTGCAGCGCTATGGCCGACGCTGTTTACCTATTTGGCCGCGTTAAGTTTTGGCGCGGTGATGTTATTTTTGATGTGCAATTTGATCCGCGTCGCCCGCGTGTATCGAGATTGCCTACAGCATGCAGTTCAGGCAAACCTGGTTTCCGGGATGGCTGAAAAAATCACTCACGAACAGAAGTAGTGCAGTGCCGCTCGGTTGCGTGGGAAATCCTGCCTTCTCAAACTCGATGCATTACTGGCTTGGCTGAGAGCCAATTAAAGGTCGGTTAGACGTTGCTTTTCGCCAGCTTCATCAATAGCTGGATCAGATGTCGCGTCTCGCTTTTGGTCAGGCGCACCTGGATGCGTTTTTCGTGCAGCCTGACTCTTCTCTCTGCCTCGACCAGCAGTTGCTCGCCCTCGGCAGTCAGATGCAAGTGATTGCTGCGCCGGTCCTTGGTCGAGACTTCCCGCTCCACCACTTTGCGCTTTTGCAGCTTGTCCAGCAACGGCACCAGCGAAGAGCGGTCGAGTCCGATTGCCAGCGCTAGCCGGGTCTGGGTCAATCCTTTGTTCTGATGCAAAATTTCCAGTACGCCGAAAATGGCGGGCGTGATCTCAAGATCCGACAGTTCGCGGTTGAAGTCCCTGAAAAACATTACCTGTGCCATGCGCAAATGATATCCAACCAAGTCTGGAAGACAGCCAAGGTCAAGAGGAGATGAGGATGAAATTGTCACGAATAGGGCGTTGGCAAATCAAATAACTGTTGTTAAAAAAGATGGCTTGTGGCAATTGATGCAGACTACCACAGAGTAAAAAAGTATGTTTTTCCCCACCAATTCAAGATTTTTACCACGCATAATTTGTTTTGTGAAAACCATATAAATCCAAAAATTTTATTTGATACAAAACAATTAATATACATTGTAGGAAATTCCTATTACGCATTTTGATCTGTGGAAGTGCAGTTTCCCGCTCATCCTGCGGCTCGCAATGTGAGCCGCAGGATGCATATCCGCGTAGCGCCAAATGTGACGGAGGCCAAGCTTGGAGCCATCCTTAATTTCCCTTTGCTTGCCGACGCGGCCTGCCTTGACCGAAAGGCGGCCTGACATGCGCGTCTCGATTTGCCGCCTGACGGTCTAGTTCGGCGATTGCTATCTCGCCAACATCGTTTTTATCCTAACGATTACCTCGGCTTCGAGGCTGTAGGGCGATCAGAACCGGCAACAGATTAATCAGGCGCTATTGTATGCAATAAAACTACCAACCCAAGAGAAGGCAAATGACACAATCCATCCAAAAAACTTTACTTTAGAGGGTGCCGTTTGGGGCCCTGCTCGGCAGCGGCAGTAGCTGGATCCAGATCAAGACCGGCGTGATGCTTAGCGCCACCGCCGGTGCTTACGCACGCAATCATAACCATCAGTAAAACGGATCAATCGGATCTCGAACAGCGCACCCGTTTAATTATTAAGGTGGAAAACGGCAAGTGGATTCTGTCGAAATAAGGCTTTAACTTTACTGACAGAGTCGATGCCACATCAGGTAGTATTGATTGGACTTTCAGTTAGCTTTAGGCCGGGCTGGATCCGAATGATTAAAACTGGATTCGCTCCAAATCAATCTGTGGGTTCAAAGCGCTTTGCGGTAAATGGGATGATTGGGCAGGCGTGCAGGGTGGTCAGAAGTGGCAATAGATCAATCCGGCGTCATTAAATGCAATAACACTATATATAAATCCAGGAGAAGACAAATGACACGATCCATACAAAAAACTTCACTTCAGCTGGCGCTGCTTGCGACCCTGCTCAGTGGCGGCAGCAGTTGGGCTCAGATCAAGGTCGGCGTGGTAGTCAGCGCTACCGGTCCGGCCGCCTCGCTCGGTATTCCCGAGAAAAACACGATCGCGCTGATGCCGAAGGAAATCAGCGGCAAGACAGTCGAATACATCGTGTTGGATGATGCGTCCGACACCACGACCGCGGTCAAGAATACGCGCAAGTTGATTTCGGAAGACAAGGTCGACTTGATCATTGGCTCTACCGTCACTCCCAATTCGTTGGCGATGCTCAATGTCGTATCTGAACTGGAAACTCCGATGATTTCAATGGCCGCTTCGGCCTCGATTGTCGAGCCGCTCGATGCCAAACGCCATTGGGTGTTCAAGACGCCGCAGAACGACTCGCACATGTCGACCGCGATCACTTCCCACATGGCAGATAACGGAGTTAAGACGGTGGCTTTCATCGGTTTCGCCGATGCCTACGGCGAAGGCTGGTCCAAGGAGTTTTCGAAGCTGGCCGAGCTGCGTAAGATTAAGATCGTCGCTAATGAACGTTTTGCCCGTAGCGATACCTCGGTGACCGGCCAAGTCTTAAAAATTATTAGTGCCAATCCCGATGCAGTTTTGATTGCAGGTTCCGGCACCCCGGCCGCACTGCCGCAAAAGACGCTCAAGGAACGCGGCTACAAAGGCAAAATCTATCAAACCCACGGCGTTGCCAACAATGACTTTCTACGCGTCTGTGGTAAGGATTGCGAAGGCACCTGGCTACCGGCAGGACCATTGCTGGTGGCCGAGCAGCTTCCAGTTGGCAACCCGGTGAAAAAATCTGCGATGACCTACAAGAACGCGTATGAAAAAGTGTATGGCGCCGGTAGTGTCTCGACTTTCGGTGGACATGCGTGGGATGCCGGCCTGCTGTTTGCCGCCGCCGTGCCGGAAGCTCTTAAAAAGGCTCAGCCGGGCACCAAAGAATTCAGGAAAGCCTTGCGCGATGCGCTCGAGTCGACTAAGAA
Organism: Glaciimonas sp.; assembly: GCA_012927625.1. GTDB lineage: Bacteria > Pseudomonadota > Gammaproteobacteria > Burkholderiales > Burkholderiaceae_D > AVCC01. The sequence continues at coordinate 4,333 of JABBOV010000025.1, forward strand.
TCTGCCGGTTTCGCACGGCATCGTCAATATGAATGCGAACGACCATCTCGGGCTGGACCAACGCTCACGGGTGATGGTCAGAATCGAAAACGGCAAATGGGTTTTGCTGAAATAAGACTTGCTGCATTAAGGTGGCACAGCGCGAACGTAGGGCGGATGAGCGCTGCGTTATCCGCCGTAAGGTTGCACGCAATGGCGGAAGGCGCTTCGCTTTTCCACCCTGCGTCGGTCGTGCTCTCTGCTCCAGCGCTTGGCTGAACAGCACACCACGGCGCGGCACACATCAACGAGGAATACATGGATTTTTCAATCGCCGCCATCTTGGCGCAGGATGGCGTCTCTACCGGTGCGGTGTATGCGCTGCTGGCACTGGCCATCGTGCTGGTATTTTCAGTCACGCGGGTAATTTTCATTCCGCAGGGCGAGTTTGTCGCGTATGGCGCGCTGACCATGGCTGCACTGCAAACGGGTAAATTTGCTGCGACCGCCACGCTGCTGCTGGCGCTGGGAATCGTCGCTTTTCTTATGGAGTTGGTTGATGCTGTTCAACAGTACAGGCTGATTGGGCATGGCCGCGGGCTTCTTAAAACGCTGTTGCAGGCTACCGGCAAATATCTGTTGTTTCCGCTGCTGGTATATGCAATCGCCAAAACCGTTCCAGGCATCCACTTGCCGCTGCTGTTGCAAGCGGCGTTGACGTTGCTGATCGTGGTGCCGATGGGTGCGCTGCTGTACCGGGTCGCTTATCAGCCGCTGGCCGAAGCGAGCGTGCTGGTGTTGCTGATCGTGTCGGTCGGCGTGCATTTCGCCCTGGTCGGCCTGGGGCTGGTAATGTTTGGCGCCGAGGGCTCGCGCACTACGCCGTTTTCAAATGCCAGTTTCCAGTGGGGTACGCTAACCGTGAGCGGCCAGAGCGTCATCATCATCCTGATGTCGTTGCTATTGATCGGCGCGCTGTACACTTTTTTCGAGCGCACACTGGCTGGAAAAGCATTGCGCGCGACCGCGGTAAATCGGCTTGGCGCTCGGCTGATGGGGATCGAAACCGGGCGTGCCGGACGTCTTGCTTTCACGCTGGCGGTCGGCATGGGCGCGCTGTCGGGCATCTTGATTGCGCCGATCACGACCGTCTATTACGACTCCGGTTTCCTGATCGGACTGAAAGGCTTTGTCGGCGCGATTGTCGGCGGTCTGTCCAGCTATCCGGTTGCCGCAGCCGGGGCACTGCTGGTCGGCTTGCTCGAATCGTACTCGTCGTTTTGGGCCAGTGCATTCAAGGAAGTGATCGTATTTACGCTGGTGATACCGATATTGTTGTGGCGTTCCTTGACATCAACCCATTCGGAAGATGAGGAATAAGCGATGAAAAATCCCTTTTTCCTGCTGTTCGTCGGCGTCGTTGCACTGTTGCCGGTATTGCCCTCGCCCGAATTCTGGATCACGCTGGCCAACTATATCGGCCTGTATAGCATCGTCGTGATCGGCCTGGTGCTACTGACCGGCGTGGCGGGGTTAACCTCGTTCGGGCAGGCCGCTTTCGTCGGCATCGGCGCCTACGCCAGCGCGTACCTGAGCACTGCGTATGGACTGAACCCGTGGTTGACGCTGTTCGCCGGCATTGCCCTGACTGCGTTGGCCGCGTTTGCACTAGGAGCGGTGACGATGCGCCTGTCCGGCCATTTCCTGCCGCTGGGCACGCTTGCGTGGGCACTGTCGATTTACTATTTATTCGGTAATCTTGAATTTCTCGGCAAGTACGATGGCATTGGCAGCATTCCACCGATCAGTCTGCTCGGCATCGAGTTGAACAGCGGCCGCGCGATGTATTACCTGATCTGGCTGGTGGTCATTCTCGCGATGATCGCTTCGCGCAACCTGCTTAATTCGCGGCCGGGCCGCGCGATCCGCGCCCTGAAAGGAGGCGGTCAGATGGCTGAAGCGATGGGTGTCGATACCGCATGGATGAAAGTGGTGGTGTTCGTGTATGCGGCGGTGCTTGCCGGTATTTCGGGCTGGCTATATGCGCATCTGCAGCGCGCGGTCAATCCCAGCCCGTTCAGCCTGAATATGGGCATCGAATACTTGTTCATGGCGGTGGTTGGCGGTGCCGGATATTTATGGGGCGCGATTCTGGGGTCGGCGCTGCTGACCGTATTGAAAGACCAGTTGCAGGGATGGCTGCCGAGACTTTTCGGCGGCTCCGGCAATTACGAAATGATCGTGTTCGGTATTCTGCTGGTGATCCTGCTGCAGCATGCACGCGACGGCCTGTGGCCGTTCATCACCCGTTACTTTCGACAGCAGCGCACTGCGGTGGCACCGTCCGAAGCGCCGGCACTGCCGATGCGCGCCAAGCCGCATGCCGGCGCAACGATCCTCGAAGTGAACCAGGTGCACAAACGGTTCGGCGGCCTGGTCGCGGTGAATAATTTATCGTTCAGCGTCAAAGCCGGCGAAATCATCGGCCTGATCGGTCCTAACGGCGCGGGCAAATCGACCATGTTCAACCTGGTGACCGGAGCGCTGGCGGTGAGTGCCGGGACGATTCTTTTTCGTGGTGAGTCGATCAGCAAGTTGCCGTCGCGTGAAATCGTCAAGCGTGGCATCGGCCGCACCTTCCAGCATGTGAAACTATTGCCGGGCATGACGGTACTGGAGAACGTCGCGCTCGGCGCGCACCTGCGCGGCCAGGCCGGCGTCGCCCGCAGCCTGGTCTGCGCTAATCGCGCCGACGAGGCTGCGTTGCTGCACGAGGCAGCGCAGCAGTTGGAGCGAGTCGGCCTGCAGCAGCATATGTACGAAGAGGCCGGCAGCCTGGCGTTGGGCCAGCAACGCATCTTGGAAATCGCGCGTGCGCTGTGCTGCGATCCGACGCTGCTGCTGCTGGACGAACCGGCGGCCGGTTTGCGCTACCAGGAAAAGCAGGCGCTGACCGAGTTACTAAAAAAGCTGAAGGCTGAAGGGATGAGTATCTTGATCGTGGAGCACGATATGGATTTTGTGATGAACCTGACCGACCGGCTGGTGGTAATGGAATTTGGCACCAAGATCGCCGAGGGTTTGCCGGCCGATGTACAAAAAGACCCGGCGGTGCTGGAAGCCTATCTGGGGGGTATCGATGAGTGAGCGCAATGCAGTGCAACCGGTGCTGGAAGTCGTAAACCTGCATGTCGGCTACGGCAAAGTCGAGGCGCTGCATGGTGCCAATATCCGGGTCCAGCCGGGTCAGATCGTCACCGTGATCGGGCCGAATGGCGCTGGCAAATCGACCATGCTGAACGCGCTTATGGGCTGTCTGCCGGGGCGCGGTGTAGTCAAATTTTTGGGCCAGGATCTGGTGGGTCTCGGTATCGAACAGCGCGTCGAGCGCGGCATGAACCTGGTGCCGGAAAAGCGCGAACTGTTTAACATCATGAGCATTGAAGATAATCTGCTGCTCGGTAGTTACCGCCGCTATCGTGCGCGCGAGGCCGACTTCGACGACCAGCTCGATTATGTGTTCCAGCTCTTCCCGCGTCTGAAATCACGCCGCAATCAGGAGGCCGGCACTCTGTCCGGCGGCGAGCGGCAGATGCTGGCGGTCGGCCGCGCACTGATGGCCAAGCCGAAACTGCTGATGTTAGATGAGCCGAGTCTCGGCCTGGCGCCGCTGATCGTCAAGGATATTTTTCACATCATCGAGCGGCTGCGCGAAACCGGTGTCGCCACTTTGCTGATCGAACAGAATGCACGGGCCGCGCTGCAGGTGGCCGATTATGGTTACGTACTGGAAACCGGCGACATGGTGCTCGAAGGCCCAGCCGCTGATCTGGCGCAAAACCCTAAAGTGATCGAAACCTATCTGGGTTTCGCCAAAAAGTCGGTGCTAACCGACTAATTGCCACCGGCCGAGTCAACCGCCGGCAGGCATACAGAAACTGGTGCAATGCCGCTCCTTGGTGCTTTCTATCGCCACGTTAATTTCATATACATAACTATGTATTTTACAAATATCTTTATATTGCTGCGTATAAGACTGTATTTAATAGCATACTGCCGTTATTCTATAAACGGCATGCGGGGGTCGTACTTCACTTGGCGCAACACAATGCTAGAGCGTACATGTTCGACTCCGGGTAGCTTGAACAGCACGTTGTGCATGAAGGTTTCGTAGGCCTTGATGTCGGTGGTTACAACCTTGATCATGCAATCGGCATTGCCGGTGGTGCTGTAGCACTCGGTGATTTGCGGATACGCGGCCACTTCCTTTTCGAAATCGAACGCATTTTTTCCGTGTGCTTGCTCAAGTTTATTTCCGCCAGGACACAGATCAGTAAGCCGACCTTGTCGCGATCTACCAGTGCGGTATAACCGCGAATCACGCCATCCCGTCCCATCTCCTTTATGGGGTTCCAGACGCAAACCGGCGAAATTTGTCCAATGTGTCGTGGAAGCCAGAGCTAGTGCGCTTTCGGCGGGAAACAGATGTTTGGAGACAGACCACCGGCGACCAGCGAAATCGCTTGGGTGGGGTTGTGACGACGGCTTTCGCTATGTTTGTAGGGCACTGGTCATGCCAGTTCGACAAAATGGCATACGGTTTCCGATTTACTCAACAACGCGGTCCGCCGTCCACGAATGGCTTCATAAGGCAAGCTGTGGCAGGGGTGATTTTGTCCTTTTACACATCCATGCAACAACGCCACTTTCAGGCGGCTTTTTTCTTCGGTCTTTCAATCGTTTTCTTTTTGGGTGAAGCGATCTTCTTTGCCCTCTTGAATATTTCCTGAATAACTGGTTCTTCAATCGCCCTGCCCATGATGACGAAAAACTCGATGGGGGCGGCCGTCAACGCGGGTGATACCGGCACCAGTTCGCCGCGCCCAATACGGTCACGCGCCATGGGTTCAGGGATGATGCCGATGCCTGCGCCGCTGGCGATGATGTCAATTAAGGCGCGCACGTGGTTGCACGTGTTGATGCTGCGGCTGTTCAGGCCGGCATTGCGCAGCGACTCCACCATGACTTGATACAGGTGAGATGGACGCGACAGACACCAAACTTGTTGCTCGGCCTGCTTGGCTTGCGACTGGTCGGCACGCGAGCGCCGCGCCGCGGGTGACGCTTTGGGTTCGCTGCTTGTCATCCACAGCATGTCGATAGTGGCAACTTTGCTGGCCAGCAGCGTGGGTGTGTCGACCGGGCCTACGACGAAGGCGATGTCCAGCAAGCCCGCTTCCAGTTTTTGCCGTAGGTTGATGGTCAGGTCGATGTCGATTTCCAGCGTGACGCGGGGCATTGATCGCTTCAATTCGGCAACAAATGCGGGTAGCCAGAGTGCTGCAGCTATTTCACCGCAGCCCAGCCTGACGATGCCCGATGCTTTGGAAAATTCTTCGGGTGACAGCAGCATGGTTTTCAGATCGTTCCAGAGCGGCTCGCATTGCTGCGCCAGCTGGCGCCCGCGGATGGTCAGCATCATGCGCCGACCTTCGCGCTGGAATAGCTTCACGCCGACATGGCTTTCCAGTTCGCGGATGCGTGCTGATACCGAAGGCTGAGTCGTATTCAAACGCTCGGCTGCTGCGCTAAACGTGCCGAGGCGGGCGATCCACAACAGCGTTTCCAGGTGATAGAGGGCTATGCGATTCATCAGAGTTATCTATGTAAAATAATACAAACATATTATTGGATAAAATGATGCGCCACAAGTAAAGTTCCTTCATTCGAACAGAAGGAGACTGAGGTGGTGATCCATTACACGCTGGCCGCGCATGTTGCGACCATTACTATCGACCGGCCCGAAAAGCGCAATGCGCTCGCGCCAACGACCATGGTGGAATTGCGCGATGCTTTTCTGCGCTTTGACCAGGACCCCGAAGCGCGCGTGGCGATCATCACGGGCGCGGGCGACAAGGCTTTCTGCGCCGGCGCCGACTTGCATGAAACTTTGCCGAGCGGCAAGAGCTTCATCGAAGGCTATTTCGATCGCACCATCGGTTCCGATCATCCGTTGTATATCCGAAATATTTCTCTCGCCAGGCTGCGCCTGAAAAAGCCGTTAATCGCTGCCGTGAATGGCGTGGCGGTTGCAGGCGGCATGGAGATCGCGCTCAATTGCGACCTTTGCATCGCGTCCACCAACGCGCGTTTCGGCCTGACCGAAGTACGCATCGGTTCGATTCCGGCGATTGCCGGCATTCAGCGCATGATGCGTTCGCTGCCGCGAGCAGTAGCGATGCAGTGGCTGCTCACAGCCGAAATCGTGGATGCCGCCAAGGCCTTGCAATGGGGCTTGGTCAGCGAAATCGTCGAGCCCGATGAATTGATGCCGCGCGCGCGCGCCATCGCCGCGATCATCGCCGCCAATGCACCGCTGGCCGTGCTCTCGGCCAAGATGCTGGCCGACAAGTCAGCCGAACTGTCGTTCGCCGAAGCCGCTGAAATGGAAGAACTGATGTGGGGCCACCTGTACGAGACCGAAGACCGCGTCGAAGGCCGACGTGCGTTTGCCGAAAAACGGTCGCCGGTATATCACGGCCGTTGATGCCAGGTGCTACCAAAACAATGAACAGGAAACAGGCATGTTGAGAGAAAGTTTGACCGGCATTAAAGTGGTCGACTTCAGCCAGATCGGCGCGGGTCCTACCTGCTCGATGTATTTGGGCGACCTGGGTGCAGACGTGATCAAGGTAGAGCCACCTTCTGGCGACGTCGGCCGCAAGCTCGGCCCGCCGTGGTATTTCGAACGTGAAAGCGCGGTGTACGTGGCGTTCAATCGCAACAAGCGCGGCGTGTGCCTGGACCTGAAAATGGAAGGCGGTCTAAAGGTGGCGCAGCAACTGGTCGACGAGGCTGACGTGCTGGTGGAAAGCTTCCGCCCGGGTGTGCTGGGGCGTTTTGGCCTCGGCTACGATGCGGTGAGCGTGCGCAATCCACAAATCGTTTACTGCTCGGTATCGGCCTATGGCAGCACCGGCGAGAGCGCCAAGCTGGCGGGCGTGGATGGCATCGTCCAAGCGGCGTCAGGTCTCATGAACCTGCTCGGCGAAGACGGCCAGCCGCCGAGTAAAGTGCAGACGCCCATCGTCGATATCTCGACCGGCTACATCGCTTCCATCGCCGTGCTGGCGCAACTGTTTCAGCGCACGCGCACGGGCAAGGGAGGGTATCTGGATGTCAGCATGTTTGCTACGGCCGTGACCTTGCAGCAGGCATCGATGACCGGTTTTCTCGGCGATGGCGCTTTGCCTGAACGCACCGGTAGCGCAGCGCCCTATTCGGCACCAAATGAAGCCTTCGAAGCGGCCGACGGGTGGGTCATGGTGGCGGCCTATCTTGGTGACCGCTGGGAAAAATTCTGCGCCATTCTCAGCTTGCCCGAAGTTGTGAACGATCCGCGCTTTGCCACTTCCAGCCAGCGCGTGTTGAATCGCCCGGCCATGCGCGCAGCGATCGCACCGGCGTTCAAGTGCTTCGATTGCGCGCAGTGGCTGGAACGCTTGGCCGCCAGCGATATTCTGTGCAGCAAGGTCGCCGATTATCACGATCTGATGGTTAATCCCGCACTCGAACATTTGCAACTCATCGCTGACATGCAGGGGCGCAACGGCAAGACTTACCGTACGCCCGGCTTTCCGGCCAACTGCCGCGAAAGCCAATCGATATCTCACCGCGCTCCGCCCGGTTTAGGCGAGCATACAAAGACCGTACTGAAGGAATTGGGATACTCCGACTACGACATTCATAAATTGATCGCAAGCGGCGCAGTCAGCGCCCAATGCACTAGAGGGGACACAACATGAGCACAAACATATCGGCAGGCGAACGCCTGGATGCACTGGAAACCGGATCATTTCACCGCCGCCTGCTGACGCTGATCGGCGCGGGCATGTTCCTGGACGGCTTCGATGTTTACATGGCCGGCGGCGTGCTCGGTTCCATGGTCAAAAGCGGCGAATCGACGCTTGCGCTGAATGCGCAATTCATCTCGGCGACATTCGCCGGTATGCTGCTGGGCGCGATCCTGGCGGGCTTCATCGGCGACCGCTTTGGCCGTCGCGCTTCTTATCAGACTAATCTTTTTCTGTTCGGCGCGGCATCGCTGGTCGCGGCATTTTTGCCGAACATGCAGGCGCTGATCGGCGCGCGCTTCGTGATGGGTGTCGGACTGGGCGCGGAAATCGTGGTCGGCTACGCCATGCTGACTGAATTCATGCCGGCGCATGTGCGCGGCCGCTGGCTGGCCATGCTCGGTATGTTGGCCAATGCGGGTTTGCTAGGTTCGGCGCTGGTGGGTTATTTCGTCATCCCTACGCTGGGATGGCGCTGGATGTTCGGCATCGCCGGCGTAAGTGCGCTGATCGTCTGGTATCTACGCAAGGCCATGCCGGAATCGCCGCGCTGGCTGGAATCGGCAGGTCGTCAACAGGAAGCTGACGCCGTGTTGCGCCTGATTGAACAGGGTAGCGGTGGACGGCGCAAGCAAGCAACACAGAGCACTCGGGCATCGGTAGCTGCGTCGCTGACGGCCGCGCAGGCCAAGCCGACTTGGGATCGGTTAGTCTTGGGTATCGTGATCAATGTGATTGTCGGCACGGTGCTGTACGGTTTCGTGTCGTGGATTCCAACCTTTCTGATCAAATCGGGTGCGAGTATTTCATCTTCGCTTGGTTACACGGTATTCATGTCACTGGGCGGCCCGGCCGGTGCGTGGCTGGCATATCTGAGTTCGGATCGTTTCGGCCGCAAGAAGAGCGTGCTGTTCGCCAGCTTGGCCACGATCGTATTTGGGATCGGCTTCAGCTTTGCGCGCAGTCCGGCGATGACGATGATTGCCGGTTTCTGCCTATACAGCGCCATTTATTATTTGCTGTCGGTATCGATTGCGACTTACGTACCTGAACTGTTCGGCACCAAATACCGCTTGCGCAGCGTCGGCCTCTGCAGCGCCTTTGGCCGGCTGGCGACAGTGTTCAGTCCTTACGCCATTGTGTTTGCCTTCAACACCGCCGGTATTCAGGGGGTAGTAACGTTCCTGGGCTTGGCGTTGGTGCTGTTGATGCTGACGGTGCTGTTCATGGGTGTGGAGACGCGCGGCGTATCGCTGGAAAGCGTCGCGGTCAAGAGTCCGTCTAATCTGGGCGCGGCAGCAAAAATATAAGTAGCCCGTTTCGCCGCATTGGTCGCGCCGCTCATTTTGCGGCGGCCGATGCGATTCAATTTTTTGGGGGTATCCCTTGGACGACGACGGCAAGACAGATTCAAACCTTTCGCGGGAAGCCGCAGTGGTAGGTATCGGCCATACCGACTGGCGCGAAGATTACCGGCGCGTGCGCAACGGCGAAAAGCCGCAGGATTTGGTCGGTTACGCGGCGCTGGCTTTCAAGGCAGCGCTGACCGATGCACAAATGACTGCCGCCGATATCGATGGTTTGATCGTCGGCCCGGGTACTGCTTACGAGCGTGTGGGCGAAGTGCTTGGGCTGGATGTGCGCTGGGGCGGCGAAGCCGATGCGATGCTGGCCGTCATCCAGGCATGCATGGCAATCCGTTGCGGCATGGCCAGCGTGGTTGCGCTGGTCTATGGCAACGACCAGCGTTCAGCCGGATTGAATTATGGCGGCGCTAATGCGGCGTTCGGCTCGACCTTCATGTCGTATGTGTATCACGCGCCGTGGGGCCTAACGTCGCAGGGAGCGCTGTATGCCTTGATGTTTCGCCGTTACATGGAAGAGACCGGCCTGACTGAACGCGATCTGGCCGAAGTGGCGGTGGCCCAGCGCTTTGCTGCCAGCCTCAATGACAACGCCATCATGCGCAAGCCCATCACGGTAGATGACTACCTGCAATCGCCTTATGTATGCGAGCCTTTGCATCTGTTCGACTACTGCCTGGTCAACGACGGCGGTGTGGCGCTGATCATCACCGATGCGCGCCGTGCAAAAAAAATGCGCAAAGACCCGGTCGTCATCCACGGCGTCGGCCGGTATGACTTGAATCGCGGTGCCACCAGTCTGGAACCGCGCCTGACTAATTTTTATTTGCCGGCGCAGCAAAAAGCGGCGCATCAGGTATTCAACATGGCAGGGATCGGGCCCGAGGATGTCAACTCGCTTCAGGTATATGACAGCTTTTCCTGTCACGTGCCGCTGGTGCTGGAAGGCTATGGCTATTGCCCGGTCGGCGACTCCGGTCGCTTCATGCGTGAGGACGGCATCGGGCTGGGCGGTCGGCTGCCGGTCAACACCAGCGGCGGCCATTTGTCTGAAACTTACATGCAGGGATGGAACCATCAAATCGAAGCGGTGCGCCAAATTCGCGGTGCCTGCGGCGCGCGACAGGTGCCCGGCTGCCGCTTTGTGCATTATGCCTCCGACGTGGCTGGAAAAGCGGTGTCGATTCTTTACGGACAATGAGGAGATAGCGTGGATAACTCACAACCGGTCATGGGCTTTTACGATACGCCTATGTGGCAAAGCATGGAAGACTGCAAACTGGCCTTACAGAGCTGCGACGACTGTAGTCATGTGCGCTATCCGCCAGCGCCAGTTTGCCCCGTTTGCCTATCCGAACATGCCAACTGGAAGCCGGTCGCGGGAACCGGCACCATCGTGTCCTGGGTGGTGTTCCATCGGCAGTACTTCAGCGATTTTCCGGCACCGTACAACTCAATCGCCGTACGCCTGGACGAGGGGCCGATCATCATTACACAGCTGTTCGGCACACCGCCAGAGGGAAGCTGGATTGGCCGTCGCATCGTGTTGGGCTACGACGAGCATGCCGGCAGAACGCAGCATCACGCCTTGCTGGCATGAACACGCCTGCATGAAAGTGGGTGTCCGCCGCCTCTTCAGGGTTGTAAGCTCAAGCCCCAGAAAGTTCCGTCAGTCCAAGTTGCGTTCCGGCACGATCGAATCCAAGTCGATGATATCCCCGGTGCTGCGGAACGTGTAATGTCCGTTCAGACGGACGTGACGCCAGGTCATTGGCAAGAATTTTTTATTATGGCGATGGCTTTCGCATTTCCATTCACCTCGTATTTGGCGAGCATTCGCGACAAGATGGATGTGTTGTGGCGTTGTTAAATAAATCGGAAACCGTACGCCATTTTTTCGAGCTGGCATGATGAGGATGTTTCCACATTCAGAAGCAACCAGTGCCCTGCAAACACAGCGAAAGCCGTCGTCACAAGTTCACCAAGCTCGCGCCAAACTGAAGGCTTTGAGGGTTCACTGGCTCGTCTCATGAGCGCGGCAATCAGCGTTCCTGACTTCAGCAGCATCTCTATGCGTGCCCTTGATCTGTCATGGCATATTCTGAGCAAAGCACAGGATATGCCGGGGTAGTCAACAACGCAGGTAATACTACGAACAAGATAACGAGTCCGGACGAAATTTTCGGATTTTTCGTAATATGAAGGCTTCAACGAATAGGGAAATTACATGAAAATGCAAGATATTACTGGAAAAGTGGCCGTGATTACCGGTGCTTCAAGTGGCATCGGAGAGGCCGCAGCGCGTCTTCTGGCACAGGAAGGTGTTCACGTGATTTTGGCTGCCAGACGCCGAGAGCGTCTGGATTCGCTCGCGAGCGAGCTTGGAAATGCAGCATCGATCATCGAGACCGACGTGGCCAGTAAGGCCCAAGTGGCAGCGCTTTTTAATCAGGTGCGAGAGCGTTTCGGGGGCCTTGATCTCCTGTTCAATAATGCAGGCATTGGCATCAATGCCAGATTTGAAACTAGCGACCCGGACGAGTGGCGTCAAATGATCGATGTGAATCTATACGGCGTTCTCCATTGTACGCAGGCGGCTATTCCGTTAATGCGTGGCCGCGCGGGCGCAATGATTTGCTCAGTTTCAAGTGTGGGAGGGCGCCATGGGGTCGAAAACTGGTCGGTCTACAGTGCTACCAAGTTCGCAGTGGTCGGCTTTCACGATGCCCTGCGCAAAGAACTCGGTCCTGATCGTATTCGCGTGTCGGTAATCGAACCTGGCGCGGTATGGACTGAATTCGGGCAGAACGTCAGCGAGGCTTTGGACGACAGGCGTGCCAAGCTTGAAGCGTTAGCGTCCGAAGATGTCGCTCAGGCACTTGTTTACGCTTTCGCTCAGCCCGCCAATGTGCTGGTTCAAGAAATTCTTTTGCGCCCCGTATTGCAGCTTGCACCCTAAAGAAGGCGCGCTAATTTGGGCGCTAACTGCAGCGCCCTCAATTCTTCGGAAAATCGGTGGCGAGGCCTGTGTCACGCCAAGCCTCAACCTCCGCCAGAGTAGCTTTCAGTTTGTTCGCGACCGCATCAACGCCCCATGCTCCAAGAACCAGATGAAGTGGTGGATTCTCGCTCTCGGTGATCTGGATCATGGCCTCGGCTGCCCGCACCGGATCACCCGCCTGGCTACCACTGCCGTCGGCGGTGCCTTTCATGCGACTGCCTGCCGTGCTGGCGTAGTCGATGATTCGGTTCGGTGTCTGCCTCAGCGAGCGTCCAGCCCAATCCGTGCGAAACGGCCCCGGTTCAATGCAAGTGACCTTGATTCCGAGCGGCTTGCCCTCGTCTGCCAATGCGTTTGACCAGCCTTCGACTGCGTGTTTGCTGGCGGCGTAGTAGCCGGAGCCCGGAAATCCGATGATGCCAGCCACCGACGTTATATTGAGCACGTGGCCCTTGCGTCGGGCCCGCATCCCCGGCAACACAGCTCGAGTCATGGCGAAAAGGCCAAAGACGTTTGCGTCGAACTGCGCGCGGATCTCTGCATCTTCGCCTTCTTCGATCGAAGCCTGGTAGCCGTAACCGGCATTGTTGACGAGCACATCAATGCAACCGAACCGCGCTTCGGCAGCCTGCACCGCAGCGGTAATTTGCACGGCATTTGTGATGTCGAGATCGAGCGCCAAGGCACGATCATCAGCCCCGCGCGCAAGCTCTGCAACGCGCGTTTTATCGCGGGCCGTAACCACTGCGCGCCAGCCGTGGGCGAGTACGAGCTTAGCAAGTTCATGGCCGAAGCCGCTAGAACAGCCGGTGATAAACCACACAGGAGATTTCTGTGATTCCATGTTTTTCATCTTTTTAGTTTTAAAGTTGCGTTCAGTTCTAAATGAAGCAATCTCAATGAGATCGTTTTTAATGTCAGGCTGCCACTGAACGGGCAGGATATTTTTTGTGTTTAGCGTTGATGATAACTTCTTTAAAATTTTGGCGCTTTACAGTACCAGGCAGTAGATGGTGTTGTTGAATAAATCGGAAGCCGTACGCCATTTTGTCGAACTGGCATGACGAAGACGTTTTCACGTCTAAAAGCAACCAGTGCTCTACAAACCTAGCGAAAGCCGACGTCACAAGTTCACCAAGCCCGCGCCAAACCGAAGGCTTCATGGTTTCACTGGCTCGTCACATGAACGCGGTAATCAGCGTTCCTGACTTCAGCAGCACCTTCAAGCTGCCCCGACATGCCCTGAGCAGAGCACAGGGTATGCCGGGGCACTTTTGTCCTTGTGGATTCAACCAGACTGAAGGTCTGCGGCCAAGATCTGTGGCGCCAGGAGAAACACGGTGTCCCAACCCGCAGAAAGTGGCGCAAAATTTATCCATCAGCTGACGAAAGCCACCAGATTTTGGCGTGCGAACTGACTACTTCAGAGGTGGGCAGACCCACTGTTGTGCCAGATCTCCTAGCTCAAATTGAAGCCCCCTTTCGAGGTATTCATGGGGGATGTGCCTACGATCGGGAAGCAGTGTCCAAAGCTGTGTTGGTCAAGCAGTGAGGCGCCCAAGGTATTTAGCCACTGCACAAATCAGCGGTGCGTTCTGCAATGGGAGACACCCAGCGCTACAGCCGCACCATTGGCAACTGCATGAAAGCGCGCGCTTTGCCTCAACAAAAGTCCGAAGCTTGGGTCCCCGCGTCTTACTAAACATGATCATAAATCTTGGGGTACCAGTGTCGGTAAAGACCTGGAAAACGGCCGGAAACAGGGCCGCTTCAAACAAATTTAGATTTATTCAACAACGCCGAGGTGCTTCCTGTACCGTAGCCACACACCGCCGCCTTCCTGGATATCTGCCGAATCTAATGTAAGGTAGGTTGGCTTCGTCCAGGTATCTTTGGCGATCTCAAACGATGCAGGATGCTCTCCACGCCCGTCGATCAGCGGCAAGATAAGAACACTGACCTCATCGACAAGCCCTGCGTTTACAAATGACCCGCTTACAGTGGGTCCACCTTCGACGATCAGACGCTTAGTACCAAGCTCATCCGCAAGGGTTGCAATAACTTGGGCCAGATCAATCTCTGTCTTGCCGCCAAAAATGTAAGACACATTAATAGATTTTAGATAGGCCAGATAGTCATCCGACACCGCTTCCGTTACAACCGAGACGACGTGTGAATCGAGCGCTTCGTTGCTCGTCCAGGCCACTTTTCCGTGAGGATCAATTGAGACGGCGTAGCAGTCTGCATTACGCTTGGCAAAATAATGAACGCGTGGAACAGGCGCTTTGGCCAGGCCTCTTTGATAGTCTTTGCCGGGTACGATTTCCTGCATGGTGACCCTACCGCAGATCCACGCATCAAACTCAAACTGCTGGGCAAGCTTCTCGTACAGGGCGCCGGCGCTTTTTTTAAAAGGGCGGGCCCAGCCGTCTGTGAGCGCGTGTCCGTCAATCGAGGACATCATATGGCAGATGACATATGGTTTCATGGAGGACTCCCAACAATCTTTGGTGGTTTATAAATTCTGATCACGTCGCCCCGTCTATTAGCAGACGGTCGGATTCGTTTGATGCTACCACACCTAATTTTCAGTAAAGGCACCACTATATCTTCGATGATTTTAAGAAATGTCGTTGCCAGTCACTCACAACCAAACGAACTTACCCGCAAAATTTTCAACACTATAGACAGGGCCTGTTAATCAGCGCCCATTTCTTTCCATCTGTCAGCGTTGATAATTTCCAATACGGCATGGCACTGGCAGGACGGTGCTTCGAGATGTGCCCTTGGAAAAATGGTGTTGATAACTGGAAATAATCGTACGTTGAGCTACATATTGTGTCTCCGGTGGTTAGGGTAGGCACAATATGTCTGAAAAAAGTGATAGAAAAATCAATGGAGTCATGGGCTTGCCAGGACGCCCCACGCCAGTGGTTGTTGTCCAACTATCATTTTTGATAACGAAAACAAATTGACCTCAAGACCATCCACGAACTTGCTGTGTGCGTCAGCGCACAGACGCACGATTCGACAGCGCGCAACGTAAAGGCAAGATCATTCTCGTTCTTGATAACTTTCTTCATTGTGGCAGCCATTGCGGCCACCCCCCCCAACGGCATTGAAACAGGACAAAACTATGACCTACCAAAGCGTTAACCCCTATGACGGCAAGCTCTTGAAGACGTTCGATGAACTCACTGACAAGCAGCTTGAGGCGGCGCTCGCAACCGCCGACACTTGCTTCGAGACTTGGCGTCACACCGCTTTCGCCAAGCGGTCGGCCGTGGTTGCAAAAGTCGCCGCCATTATGCGCGCGCGCATCGACGAGTTCGCCCGCCTGGCGACGCTTGATATGGGCATGCTTATCGAGCAGGCTCGAAGCGAAGTGGTGCTCAGCGCAGACATCACCGAATACTATGCCAGGAACGCCGAGCACTTCCTGGCGCCGCAAGACCTCAAACCAAGCTCGGGCGAAGCAGTGGTCGAGAGTAGCCCAATTGGCGTGCTCTTCGGCGTTCAGCCTTGGAACTTCCCCTACTATCAGCTCGTGCGCTTTGCTGTGCCCAACTTGATGGCTGGCAACGTTGTCATGGTGAAGCACGCGGGGATTGTGCCGCAGTGCGCCATCGCTTTTGAAAAGCTGTGGATAGAAGCAGGTGCACCGGCAGGCGCATACACCAACCTGCTGATCTCATATGATCAGGTAAGCCGTGTCATCGACGATCCCCGGATCAAGGGTGTGGCGCTCACCGGGAGCGTGGAAGCCGGAAGGAGCGTTGCCGGAAGAGCTGGGCAAAACCTCAAAAAGTCCACGATGGAGCTTGGCGGCAGCGACGCCTTTATCGTGCTAGAGGATGCTGATCTGGACAAAACTGTGAAGTGGGCGGTAACGGGCAAAATGAACCACACTGGCCAGTCTTGCGTGTCCCCGAAACGTTTCATCGTCGTTGAAGAACTGGCTGACCGCTTTCTCGACAAATTCCGGGTAGCGCTGGCGGCACTTGAGCCCGGAGACCCGATGGACAAAGCAACAACGCTCGGACCGCTGTCAACGGAAGCGGCCCTGATACAACTACTGGGCCAGGTCGAACGAGCCGTCGCCAAGGGTGCCACCGTTGTGATGGGCGGCAAACGGATCGATCGACCGGGCTGGTTCATGGAGCCAACGATTCTTACGGATATCAAACCTGATAATCCAGCTTTCAGGGAGGAATTCTTCGGGCCGGTCGCACTCTTCTTTCGAGTCAAGAATGAGGATGAGGCAGTTGAACTTGCTAATGACTCTGACTTCGGCTTGGGAGGCTCGGTCTTCACCAAAGACGTTGCCCGCGGCAAGCGCGTGGCGAGACGTGTGGACACAGGCATGATGTTCGTCAATCAGCCAACCTCGTCGGCACCTGACTTGCCGTTCGGCGGCATCAAGAACTCCGGCTACGGACGCGAGCTATCCAGCCTAGGTATCCAGGAGTTCGTAAACAAAAAACTGGTGCGTGTCGCTTAGATCGACACGCCGGCATAACGGCGACAGCGCAACGAACATAAAAGAGATACGACAATGGCACCGACAACTAGCAAATCAGCGATTACCGAAAAACCTGTTTGGTTTATTACGGGCTGCTCGACCGGGTTCGGCCGCGAGTTAGCCAAACATGTGCTCGAGCGGGGCTACCGCACAGTGGTGACAGCACGTAATCCCGATGAACTGAACGATTTGGCCGCCATGGGAGAGTGCTCACTACGTCCTGGCCTTGAAAGCAATCACGGCAATTTTCGTGAGCGGTCAGGTGAATGCTTTGAAATCGCGCCGTGTTATTGCACTCTTGTCACCGCATCTTGAACAGGTCGATGCCTGGATGCTTCGTTTAAAAAGGACCCCAGTCGAATTCGGACTGGACACGCCGCTGAAAATTTCAATATCAAATGAGAATAGCGGACATTAAAGGGGATTGTGCTAGAATCCAAGCTTATAAATGATAGTGAAGAAATTAATAAAACTTATCTAAATTTATAATTTTGACGAGCTTATGAATTCCATCACAGTTGTAATGAGTGGGTGTGTAGAAACTTTTGATTCGCAATAGGTGCAAACAGATTTTAAGCCGTTTAGATCGGTCTATTCTTACAAAATCACAAAGCGCCTTAATTATTTTTTTTCTAAGTAAACTATTTTAAACGGCTGTCTGAGTGGTGAAACCGGTAGGCACATTAGATTTAAAAAACTCCCTTTCAAGGTCTTTCTCTCATCGGTAGATGTGGGAGAAAAGTTTGAAACGGCGTGGTCTTTCGTGCAAGATGGCACCCACAGCACTCTGGATGCAGGTGTCATGAAAGAGCAAGAAGATGGGTACAGTTAAACAAGCCTAGCTTAGCTAGGTGAAAGATCGACTTGGCAACGAGTTAAGCTAGCCCGAGTGGTGAAATCGGTAGACACAAGGGACTTGAAGCAATTTGAGCCCTCCAGGGGAAACCCGGGAGGTGAAACCCGTCAAATTCGGCGAACGCCCTGGATGCTGCAAGTATCCGAGCCAACACCGAGCCAAGCCCCGATCGAAAGATTAGAGGGAAGGTGTAGAGAGCAGACGGCGGGCACCTACGGCCGCAAGGCTATGGTGAAGGCGTGCTCCAGACCACGAACAGCGTTCACGCTGGCGGCGAAAGTCGAAGTGGTAAGAAAATCCCTCGACCTAACGGTCGTGCCGGTTCAATTCCGGCCTCGGGCACCAATTTGAAGAGCCGTCCTTGTTCAATCAGGGGCGGCTTTTTCATTTCTCTGCATAGCGGCGGTAAGCGGTAGCGTTACTCGCTTGAGGCCCCCCAGCGCCCTGAACGCATCGAGCATGTGCGGCATAAGATCGTGGCATCAACTTGCTTACCGTAGGTCTTAGCATGTTGCGCGGCGTAGCGTTCCAAATCGGTCTTTAATGTGGCGATGGGCACAATGGTGACTTTGACTGTTTCGATCTTGGCTGGCTTCGGCCTCAGCCGCAGTTTGCTGATGGACATGTAGCAAGTGACTTTGGGGCAGGTAACTAATCAGGACAATAATTAAGTTATCTGCGGCAGAGCCGGAGGTTTGTTGCCGGGGTGCCTCAAAGGTGCTGGTAATCCGTGTGAAATGCCATTAGAACAAAACACTTATGCACAAATAATGCAAGCATAAAAATATTTAAATATTTTTTCTACTCTTCGATTCGATTTTTCAAGTATTTGATTCTAAATGCTTTTTTTATTGCAAACGGATTAAGCATTTTATTGAAACCCGCATAATTGCTTGCGCCGTGGCCTGTCAAGGGCGAGTTATCCACAAAGTTATCCACAGTTGTTGTGGATAGTTTAAAAACCTCTTATGAAACCGTTAGTTAGCGTATTTCGGGATGAATTACATTAAGTTTATATTACGTTATTTCCCGTTTTGGATTTTTTCTCTCCCTTGACTTCTTGGGCTATCAGGGGTGCCGCTGGCGGAATTCATTTCCACTTCTTCAACTCGGTGTAGCCAGTTTCAGCCCGATGATACCGATGATGATCAACGCCACGCTAATGAGCTTGGCGGGGCTTGTCGGTTCATCCAGCAACACGATGCCGAGGATCACCGTACCGACCGCACCGACCCCGACCCACACTGCGTAAGCGGTTCCCACTGGTAGCGATTTCAAGGCGATACCCAGTAAGCCGAAGCTAATCAACATCGCCACCACTGTGCCGATACTGGGCCACAGGCGGGTAAAACCTTCGGTGTACTTAAGCCCAATTGCCCACACAATTTCAAACAGTCCTGCCAGAACCAGAATAATCCAGGCCATTGTTCACTCCATTCTTGATAAATGGGGCCGTCCCCGAGAGGTAATGGAGCGCTGAGGTCGTCCTCACTTCCATTTATGCAGCTGTTTGGAGGACCAACCATCAGATTTGTGGAAGGTAATGACGATCAAGTAGCGACTGACATTTTAGGTCGGTAGTAACATGACCAGCTTGAGGTCATGCCGTTTAGCCAAATAGAAGTTCATCTGATCAAACGTCAACTCGTTCTTTACAGGGTGAAAAAAACGTCGTGTGCCTCCTTCTCTGTCCACAACATTTTGCGAGCTCCACATCTGCTGAAATTCGCTGCTTGATTGGGCCAGAGCATCAATTAAACTTACCAGTGGTTCTTGATCGGTATATTTTCCGCAGTCGGCGCGGAACTCTGCCACCAGTCGTTTCGCTCGATCAGGCCAGTCAACAATGAGCTTGCGTGCCTTTTGCTCACAGAACATGAATTGCAAAAGGTTGGGCTGTACCCTCAAGCCACGCCTATCCAGCCATCCGGTAAACAAGTCCTCGGCAGCGAGATTCCATTCCACCACGTCCCATTGCCGGTTCAAGATATAAGCAGGCACCTTGATTGCCTTGACTATCGAGTTGAGTCCTTCGCTTAGTCCCCCGGCGTTCAGGCTTAGGTTTGGATCAAGCTTATCTGCCAGTCTGAACAGGTAAGCACGTTCGGCGACAGTCAGGTGCATCACGTCAGCCAATTTGCAAAGCATCTTGCTCGATGCTGAAACGGGCCTGCCTTGTTCCAGCCAAGTTAGCCAGGTAGGGCTGACTTCACATAGTTGTGCCAATTCTTCCCTTCTGAGGCCTGGGGTTCGCCGCCTTTCTCCGACTGGCAGGCCGATATCCTTTGGCTTGACGCGCTCGCGATGCGCACGTATGAATTCACCTAATTTGTTATTCATGTTCAAGGTTTCGTAGGGAGGGAGTAAATATACTAGGATGAGTAGTTGTCTTGTTACAGGATAAATCGTCGCATAGTATGGGGGCTTACTTTACTATTTATTAAACAGGAAACTGAAAATGAAACAGCAGACCGTTGTCGCAAAGCAGTTCGGCAGCACAGCAAATGCCTATTTGACCAGCGCAGTACATGCCCACGCCACAGATCTCAAAGCAATACAGGCTATTGCAAGGCGCTATTCGATGCCGAAAGTATTGGATCTGGGATGCGGTGCCGGACATGCTAGCTTTGCCGTGGCGCCATTCTCGAAATCCGTCACTGCCTATGACATCTCTGAAGAAATGCTTGCCGTTGTTGCTAACTCTTGCGAGGAAAAAAATCTTCAAAACATACAACCACAACAGGGGAGTGCAGACAGTCTTCCTTTTGCGGACGGGTCGTTTGATATGGTGATAACGCGATTTTCAGCACACCACTGGCTGGACGTGCCAGCAGCGCTCAAAGAAGTCAATCGGGTATTGCATTCAACGGGTATCGCGGTATTTATCGACATTATTGCTCCTGAAGCCGCTTTGAACGATACGACCTTGCCGGCGATCGAGTTGTTGCGGGACGCTTCACACGTGCGTGACTACCGCGTTTCGGAGTGGTCGGCCATGTTGACTGCGGCCGCTTTTACATTTGAACGTAGCAGTGATTGGAAATTAGTGATGAAGTTCGATGAATGGATTGCGCGGATGCGCACGCCATCGGAGCGTGTTCAAGCCATCCGTAGCTTGCTCGACACTGCCCCGGACGAGGCATCGATGTATTTCTCTGTGCAGAACGATTATTCGTTTTCGATAGACGCAGCACTTTTTGAAGCAAAAAAAGGAAGAGTGCTTCTTCCTTGAAAAGTTCATAGTGATTCCGCGCTACTTACGCAGCGTCTTTTATCGTTTAATAAGTTAAAGGTGTATTTTCATGTTAAAACAATTTTTCTTTGCGACCATTGTCACGATCGCATCATTGCCGTCTATTGCGCAAACGTTTGAAATAACCAGCTCCGATGTCGGATCAGACAAGACGATTCCGAATAAATTTGTATTCAACGGCTTCGGATGCAATGGCAATAATTTATCCCCGGAAGTGGCCTGGAAAAATGTACCGGCAGGCACCAAAAGCTTTGCGCTAATGGTGCATGATCCCGATGCTCCGACTGGAGGCGCGGGGTTTTGGCATTGGGTAGTCGTTAATTTGCCTGCATCGGTTTCTTCACTGGCACAAGGAGCCGGAACAGCAGATGGCGGAGCATTGCCGCAGGGCGCACGTCAAATTCAGACGGATTTCGGTACCTCTGGATGGGGTGGACCCTGTCCGCCTGCTGGCGCTGCACCACACCGTTATCGTTTCACCGTCTATGCGCTTACAGTCGACAAGTTGGACCTGCCTGATAACGCAACTGCGTCACTGAGCGGATTTATGATCAATATGAACATGATCGGCAAGGCCAGCTTTACCGCGTTGTATGGTCGTTGAAAATAGTTTTTTAATGGCAGCTAAATGGCGGTGACGGATTTCAGCTTGTACATTAGATTCAGCTATAGTGGATCGCCAAGCGACTGCTTTGCCTTAATTGTGGATGCCTTAAAGTCAGAGATTTTCATTTGCAATTATTGTGAGTTGTCATTGCCGCCATAAATTGTACCGTATCAATACACTCAAACGTATCGCTGTCATTAGGACAATTTTCATGCATCAATAGGGTCCAATTTGTGTTTTCAAGACGTCCCCACCTGAGAGCCCAGATCCAAATAAAATGAAATCAGGGGCCTTAGGACATTTACGCTTAATGCGAGCACGAGCCCACCTATATTTGCAGCTATTGCGGGCCAGAAACAGCGTCAAATACGAGCACGACAGGTTTTAAATGTAAGCCGTTATACGTTATATTTGGACATGCTATTTTGCAGTTTTATGGGATTCTTCCATGAACCAATTTTTCGGGATGTGCGTATGGAAACCGAACTGAAACTATTGCTGGAGCCGGTTGGCGTGGCGCTTTTTCGACGGCATCCTTTGCTGCGCCGGTATGCGCTTGCCAAGCCCACCACGCAACAACTTACCAGCACTTATTTCGATACGCCGGATGGTTATTTCAGGCGACACGGTGCCGGATTGCGGGTGCGCAGCGTCAACCGCCAGCGGATACAGACCCTCAAGGCAGACGCTCAGGTGGCGGCCGGCCTGCATCAACGTGAAGAGTGGGAATCTTCTGTGAATGGCGGGTTTCCCGATCTCACGGCTTTGGCCGAGCTGGTCGGACGGCACAGTAAATGGGGCCGGAGATTGCTCGGTAGTGATTTAAGTTCACAACTGGTGCCGATTTTCATTACTAAATTTCGCCGCACGCTGTGGCAATTGCGCTTGGCACACGGGGAAGAGGTCGAACTGGTACTCGATCAAGGCGCGGTGATACATGCGGCAACAAGCTTGCCGATTAGCGAGATCGAACTGGAACTCAAATCCGGCGCAGCGGCCGGGTTGTTTGAATTTGCTCTGGAATTGCAACAAACGCTGCCGTTGCGTGTTGGTAATATCAGCAAGGCCGAACGCGGTTATGCGTTGCTGATGCCGCAAGCGCCAACAGTGGCGACCGCGGAGCACCTGATGCTGACTTCAGACTTGAATGTAGAACAAGGTTTGCAAGCGATAGTCGGTAATTGCCTGGCGCAAATCCAGGGCAATGAGGATGGGGTCAAGCTGGGTAGCGACCCGGAAAGCGTGCACCAGATGCGCGTCGGCCTGCGTAGATTGCGTTGCGCAATTGGATTATTTACCCAAATTGTGCCTTGCCCTGCGGGGCTGTTAGCTGAATTGAAATGGCTGTTGGGCGTATTGGGCGCCGCGCGCGACTGGGAAGTTTTTTCTGGAACGCTAAGCGATTCCGGCCCAGTTCCGGTGCAGGAGGCGCTAATGCAGACGGCGCAGACGCTGGCACAACGGCATCGGCATCAGGCTGAACTGGCCCTGAGCTCGGTGCGCTATGCAGCTTTTCTGTTGGCCATCGGTAGTTGGCTACATAATGCGCAGGCGCTGCAGGGGGAACGAACATGGGTACTGCCGCTGACTGATTTTGCGGCAAATACACTGCAGCAATGCCGTAAAAAAATGCAAAAGCGCATCAAACGGTTACGGCGGCTACGGTCACAAGATGACCTGTCTCGAGCACGCCATCGAGTGCGTATTGCGGCCAAGAAATTACGTTATGCCAGTGAGTTTTTCCAGTCGCTGTACCGGCCCAGGCCGATGCACGCGTATCTCAAGGCTCTGTCAGGCTTGCAGGATCGATTAGGCCGGCTTAATGACATTGCGGTAGCTGGCCGTTTGTTGCAGCAATTGGCGCACGGCCATCCTGAACTGGCTTTCAGCGCCGGCCTGACTCAGGGTTATCTCGATGCGCGCACTGAACGGCAAATTCGTATCTTGGGTCGGCACGGGCGGCGCTGCATGCGGGTCAAAATTCCTGTTTTGCAATGACCGCGAAATCAGTTATTTTTTTTACCTACGCCTAATTTCAGCATTAGTCTCAGCTAAAAGAGGAAAATCATGTCCGATTCCCTGCATATCGTCTGCCCGCATTGCGATGCAGTCAACCGCGTTCCGGCGGACAAACTCAACGCGCAACCCACCTGTGGCAAGTGCCAGCAACCGTTGTTTGCAGCACAACCGCTGGAGCTCGATAGCGCCCGTTTCATACGGCACATCACGCGCAATCAGATCCCGGTACTGGTCGATTTCTGGGCCCCGTGGTGCGGCCCGTGCCGCACGATGGCGCCATCCTACGCACAGGCGGCACAACTTTTAGAGCCTGCCATACGGGTCGTCAAGCTCGATACCGAACAAGCGCAGGAATTAGCTGCACAGTACGCCATTCGTAGCATCCCGACTCTGGCGTTATTCAAGAACGGGCGCGAAGTGGCGCGACAAGCCGGCGCGATGGACGCTGCCGGTATTGTGGCGTGGACGCAGGCGCATGCATAAATAGTTTGACTTGCTTGATTGCGATAGTGCGACGCATCGACTCCTGTCGATAGCGTCGCTTTTTACTTGATAATCGTTCGTCTATTTTTGTGATAACATCCGTATGGATGGTATATGGATTCCATTTAGATGTTATTTGGATGTTATCGGAGGATATATGAACCGGCATGAAATTCGGCCCAAGCTCAACGAAAGCGAGAAAATCACCATTAATCTGGGATTAATCGATCTTGGACAAATCGATTTATTAGTGCAGGAAGGCTTTTATTCCAATCGTACCGATCTGATCC
Source organism: Glaciimonas sp. (assembly GCA_012927625.1). Classification (GTDB taxonomy): domain Bacteria; phylum Pseudomonadota; class Gammaproteobacteria; order Burkholderiales; family Burkholderiaceae_D; genus AVCC01. The sequence continues at coordinate 28,560 of JABBOV010000025.1, forward strand.
GCACCGCCATTCGCAATCAATTGAGTACCCATGCCGAGGTAGTAAAGCAAACGGTGGCGCGCAAAAGTCTGGTGCTCGGCTTGCAACATTATTCCCGCGCAGATCTTGAGGCCGTGCAAGCCGCCGGGCAGCGCCTGCAAATTCAGGTGTTGGGTTTAGCTAGTATCGGCACCGATGTATCGCCAGAACTGGCGCTGGCGACGATCGATTCTGTGGTGGTATTGGGAGCATTGCATGCGAGTTCGGTGGTCAAAACAGCGCTAACCGGACGTATTCGTTAAATTAAGAAGTTGACATTTGTCACCGATGGCAACACTGCCCGATGACTATTGAAAGGATCGCACCCCATGAAACTTCATGAAGAAATGCTCGCGAAACTACAAGAGGCCACGCAAAAATTGATGGCCGTCGGCCCGATGGCAGCAACTGAGGCAATTCAGCACGCGCTGCAGAAAGGCATTTATTCACAACACGCCGCCGCGAATCCAGCCGAAAGCACGCCCCAATCGCGTCCGATGCACGATATCAATCCCTTGCCCGAGAAAGATGCGATGAATGCCGCCAAGGTGGATGATGTCCCGCTGGCGAATGATTTTGTGTCCGATTTATTGGCAAAGCTGGGCGTTCAAACCGGCCTTGAAGGTGGGAAATTTGTCCAGCCAGAATTTTTCCAACCCGAATTTTCGACGTTATCTTTTATTCCGCAGCCTCAGCATGAAACGGAAGTAGATGCCAGCAGCGCGGGCCAATTTATTACCGGTTCTTATTCCAACCAAGCCGGCAGCCGTAGTTACAAATTGTATATTCCGAGCGGTTACCACGGCCAGGCGCTGCCGTTGATTGTGATGCTGCATGGCTGTACGCAAAACCCGGACGACTTTGCCGCCGGCACCCGGATGAATGCCATCGCTGAGGAAAAACAATGCTGCGTCGTCTATCCGGCACAAACCCAATCAGCCAATAGCTCCAAGTGCTGGAATTGGTTCAATGCCATCGATCAGCAGCGCGACCAAGGCGAGCCGTCGATCATCGCCGGCATCACGCGCCAGATTATCAGCAGCCACAATATCGATGCGAACCGAGTCTATATTGCGGGCATGTCGGCCGGCGGCGCGATGGCCGTCATCATGGGCACGCACTATCCCGATCTGTACGCGGCGGTCGGCGTCCATTCCGGTTTGCCGTTTGCAGCCGCACATGACTTGCCGTCTGCGTTGGCTGCAATGAAAGGTGGGGCGGCAGGGAGGTCGGCGCTTAATAAATCAGCTGAATCGGCTGCTGCACAAAAAAATACGATTCCGATCATCGTATTTCATGGCGATCGGGACACTACGGTGCATCCGCGTAACGGTGAAAAGGTGATGGCGCAAAGCCAGGTTGTTCGTCATCAAGGCGCGGCTTCTGCAGCAACATCGGGCACACCCGAGCCAAGCGTGTTACGCGGCAAAATTTCAAACGGCCACGCCTACACCCAGACCACGCATCAAAATGCCGAAGGGCAGATCGTGGCCGAACACTGGCTGATCCACGGCGCTGCACACGCGTGGGCCGGCGGCAGCAAGCGCGGCAGTTATACCGACGCCAAAGGGCCGGATGCGAGCCGGGAAATGATGCGCTTTTTCAATGCGCAAGCGAAGCAGCAGTAACAACGGGCTTATTGAAACGCCACCTCGGCAAAACTGCGCAGTTTGCGACTGTGCAGTTTGTCGACACCTTGCTTGCGTAATAACTCTACCGCGCGGATGCCGATGCGCAAGTGTTGATCGATCCGGTCGCGATAGAACTGGTTGGCCATGCCGGGCAGCTTGATTTCGCCGTGCAGCGGTTTGTCGCTCACGCACAGCAAAGTGCCGTAGGGCACGCGGAAACGAAAACCGTTGGCAGCGATGGTGGCGCTCTCCATATCCAGCGCAATCGCGCGGCTCTGGCTGAAGCGGCGCTCTGGCGTGCGTTGCGGCAGCAATTCCCAGTTGCGGTTGTCGGTGCTGGCTACCGTGCCGGTGCGCATTACTCGTTTCAGGTCGTAACCGGTGAGCTGGGTGATTTCCGCCACTGCGGCTTCGATTGCCACCTGCACTTCTGCCAGCGGCGGAATCGGTACCCACAACGGCAAATCCTCATCCAGCACATGATCTTCGCGCACATAACCGTGCGCCAGTACATAGTCGCCCAATTGCTGGGTGTTGCGCAGGCCGGCGCAGTGACCGAGCATCAGCCAGGCATGCGGACGCAATACGGCAATATGGTCGGTGATGGTTTTGGCATTGGCCGGGCCGACCCCGATGTTGATCATGGTGATGCCGCTGCCATCGGCACGGATCAGATGAAAACCGGGCATCTGCGGCAGACGCGGTGGCGCTGCGCCCATGTCGTCTCCGATTTGTACGCTTTGCCCCACTCTTCGCATGATCACATTGCCCGGCTCGACAAAGGCGATGTAAGTGTCATCGTCCGCCGGGGCCAAAGGATCTGGAGCACGGTTCATGATCTCGTGCGCCAGTCGCACGAACTCGTCGATGTAGAACTGGTAATTGGTAAACAGCACAAAATTCTGGAAATATTCGGGTGCGGTGCCGGTGTAGTGGCGCAGCCGTTGCAGCGAATAGTCCACCCGAGGGGCAGTGAACAACGATAACGGCCTGGCTTCCCCGGGCCGTACTTCGTAGGTGCCATTGGCAATGCCGTCGTCCATCGCGGCCAGATCGGGCAGGTCGAACAGGTCGCGCATCGACAAACGTCGCTCGGCGCTCATGCTGCCTTCAATGTGGTCGTGCTCGGCAAACGAGAAATGCACTGGAATCGGCTGCGTGCTGGTGCCTATTTCCAGTTGCACCTGCTGGTTGCGATTGTGGTTTTTCAGCAGCAAGCGGAACTGCTCCAGATAGTAGTTTGAGAACAGATCAGGTCGCGTGAGCGTAGTCTCGAAAGTGCCGGCGCCAGCCACAAAGCCGTAAGACAGGCGCGAATCGGCCCGCACTACAGTGTCGGTATGCACGCGCACAAACGGATAACAGGCGCGTACGTGATCTGACGGATTTTCGCCGCTGACGAAGCGTTGCAGGGATTCACGCAAATGGCTGATGCTGCGTTCATAAATGGCATGCACCTGGTTTAATGCAGCAGCAGGATCGTCAAAGTGGGCGGGAGCGATGAAATGGGGTGTCAGCAAGGTGCAACTCCTGAAGTCGGGTGCATTGGATGGGCTGGTTCGGCGGGTTCCTGTAGCTTCTGAATTTTATCTGAAATTACTTTTTTCACCAGTCTTGATGTTAAGTGCATGGCGCATGCCATTTTCAGTAAACAGCATTTCGTCCGGTGGCTCGTCGCCGGCCAATATGCCATTTGTGACCGGCAAGCCTTCGCCCTTGCGCACTAGTGCATCTGCGCGTTCGTACACGTTCGGGCAGCCGGTTGCGGCGATCAGGGCTTGCACGATGGGGATCTTCCAGGCATCCACGCCAGCAGCTTGAAACTGGCACACCAGATAACCTTGCTGGCCTCCAAACCAGTCAACTACCAGCCCGGGTAGACCGTCGTCTTCGCCCAGAATGAGGTGTATCAAATGATTTGGCGCGGTCTTTTTGCCGTTGGCGGCACCGTTGCGTGCGGTGACGGCTGTCTTGACGCGGCGCTTGACCAGCGCATGGTCGATTGGTTCGTTTTCATCGAAACTCCAGATGCGAGCCCGAATCTGCGATTTTGGGCTCCAGGCGGCGCGCGCCAGAAATTGCCCGGAAGAGGATCGCACCAGCGCCGTCGCGCCTGATTTCATTTTCTCTTCGGGTTTGCCATCGACGCGCTCAACCGCAGAAGCATAAATCCACGGCTGGCGATTTTCCAGCAGGCTTTTTTCTTTGCCTTGTTTGATGGTGATGATTAGCATGGGATTCCAGAATTGGGTAAGTTGATTAAATAATTGATTAACTGATGTCGCGTGCGCCCATTATGGGGGAAGACGATTTCCACGAAAAAAGGAAAGTAGTAGGGAACGCAGGAACAGATAAGTGCGCTGAGATGATAATTTGACGGATGCCAGTATAGCTATGGGTATATTTAGAATGCCAATGTAAATATGCGGAGAATGCCATAAAAATCGTGATACACCCTATTTTTCAAGAGAGTCACTAACAGAGAGAGCCCCCATCCGTTTTATCGATGCGCGGGAACAGGGCCGGATTGCTCCCGCAACCTCCAGGTCGCGCTTGCAGCAATTACTTGATCAGAGTCACCGGAACCGTAACCAGATGGATGACCTTGGCGGCGACCGAACCGACCATCACGTTGGCAACCGGACTCAGTCCGCGGGTGCCCATGATGATTGCGTCGCATTGGGTTTCTTGCACGTGCCGCGCAATTTGGTTGGCGGATGAACCTGGGCCTGCACACCAGCGGAGCTGGTATGGCACGCCTTCGTCGTCGAGGATTTGCCTGGCTGGTTGCAGAACGCGGTTACTTTCGTCGGTTTGCATACGTTCGATTTCCTGCAAGGATAGTGACGCATGCAATTTTAGCGGTACTGCATCCTGCACATACAGCAACTCCAGTTGCACATCGGAGCGCCTGGTCGCAACAGACGCTGCATAGCGCACCGCCCGCAACGCATTATCCGAACCGTCGCAGGGTATTAATATTTTTCGCATGCTGGTTTCCTTCAGAAAGGGTTGGCTGGTGCTATTAGTTGACACGGCTGCACTCAGCACCGCGTCCCGTCACATCAACATCACATCACATACGTCAAGGCTACTGAGGCGTCCAAAAATTCGTTTGATTCAGTTCAAATCACGCCAAGTACTGGCACTCCATTTATTCTGGAAAATATGATTTTTCCAGCAAAGTCACAAAATACATCAACATCAATCGGTTGTATCGATACAGTGATTCATGCATGCGGCAATAAGATTACCTTTTGCGGTGATTCACCTTGTCGCTGCCAGCCCCCGGCGAGTTGGGCTGCTTTTGCACATTATGGTCTAGCGTCGCAGCGCCGATGTTGCTTCATAATAGAAAGCCCGTTTAACACAATCGAAACAATCAATAAAAAATGGACAACATTAATATTATTGCCGCTATTCTTTTTGCTATCGCGCTGGCTCATACTTTTGCCGCAAAATATTTTGAACGTCTTGCCGATCGCCATTCCAAACACGCCGGCTTGTTTCATCTGCTGGGCGAAATTGAAGTGGTCTTCGGATTCTGGGCCTTTATTCTGCTGGTCATAATGGCGCTGGCGGTGGGCGCAACGCAGGCCGTTGAATACGCGGAATCGCGCCAATATGCGGAACCCATGTTCGTGTTCGTCGTTATGGTGGTGGCTGCGTCGAGGCCGGTTTTGGATACGGTGAAAGGACTGGTTGCCACGATAGCGGCGCTGGTTCCGGTAAATTCCGCTGTCGCAAGCGTCTGGCTTGGCTTGGCGCTGGTACCTATGATCGGTTCGCTGATTACGGAGCCTGCCGCCATGACGCTGGCAGCGCTGATTTTGGCGCCGCAGGTTTTTCGGCAAGGGATTCCAGAATGGCTGAAATACGGCGCTCTCGGGGTGCTCTTCGTGAATGTGTCCATCGGCGGCACCTTAACCTCGTTTGCCGCGCCGCCGGTACTAATGGTGGCCGCCACCTGGCAATGGGATAGTCTTTTCATGGCAACCCATTTTGGCTGGAAAGCCTGCCTCGCGGTCATTGTCAACGCAACAGTCATTACCTTTTTGCTACGCAGCCACGTCGGCAATTTAAAGCAGGATCACGCCGCAGCGACGGAACTCGCAGTGCCTTGGCTGGTGCGTGCGATTCACCTGTTATTCCTGGTCGCCGTCGTCATCTCTGCGCATCATCCGGTGGTGTTCGTCGGGCTTTTCCTCTTCTTCATGGGGTTTACCCAAGCCTATGCACAATACCAAACTCCGCTGATCCTGAAAGAGGGCTTGCTGGTCGGTTTCTTTCTTGCCGGTTTGGTGGTTCTGGGAGGGATGCAACAGTGGTGGCTGCAGCCGATTGTCTCCAGCCTTGAGCCGACCGCGTTGTTCTTTGGCGCACTGGGATTGACCGCCATTACCGACAACGCGGCGCTGACCTATCTGGGTTCGTTGATTGAAGGCATGTCCAGCCAAGCCCAGTACATGCTGGTTGCCGGCGCTGTGGCCGGCGGCGGCCTCACCGTGATTGCAAACGCCCCCAATCCTGCCGGCGTGGCATTGCTGCGCAGCGGCTTCAATGATGCGTCGATCGGTGCTGGCGGACTGTTGCTGGGAGCACTATTGCCAACGAGTGTGGCGGCGCTTTTCTTCTTAGTGCTGTAGCCGGTTCTTGCCGCGTCCGGCACCTTTAAGCATCGGACATAAGCATCCAGCCTAGGCAGCCGATATTTGGCAGAAATCCTACTGTACAATTTTTGGTGGAGTATGCAAAAAAATATGCTTTTTTCCGCATATTTTAATTGCGGGTTGTAAAAATACAATGGCATGTATTTAATTTTTTAAGAAATTCCTCAAAGTTTTTTCAACGCGCTTTCAATCCCGTCACGAGTTTCACCACGGCCTCAAACAGCGGGTGGCCGGTGGTCGCGAATGCGTCGCAGACGGTCAGGTGGTTTTCGCTGGCTAGCGCGATATTGCCGAGGTGGCTGGTTTTCCAGGCTTTTTCGATCAGCGCGGTTTGCCGCTTGAATTCATCCGATTCGTCGCCGCCGACTGCACTCAGGAAAGTGGTTTGGTGCGCTTGCGGCATCCGGGCTGGCGACAGCAGGGCAGCGCGCGGAGCGCTTAGTTGCAAATCTGTATTGACGAAATCGGCCTGCAGCAGCGGCTTCAGGTCATAAATACCGGACAACAGCACGCCGCCCTTGATCAGGTCTACCGGTAGTTCCGGGTCGAATACCGGCCAGAGGGCGGCCATCATCATCGCTGCCAGATGCGCGCCGGCAGAGTGGCCGACAACGACAATCCGTTGCGGGTCGAAATCGTACTGTTCGGCGCGTCGGTATAGCCAGGCTAGTGCGCGCAGCTGCTGGCGTGTGATGTCTTCGATGGTGGCGTGCGGCGCTAGCGTGTAATTCGGCAGCGCGACATTGAATCCGGCTTCCAGATAGGGTGGGGCGATAAAGGAAAAATTGCTCTTGTCCAGCGAACGCCACCAGCCGCCGTGGATGAATACCAGCAGCGCAGCGCCACCTCGCCTGGCCGGAAAAAAATCCAGCCGTTCGCCCGCCGATTCGCCATATGGCAGATCGTATAAACCGAGTTTGATGCGCCGCACATGGGCTGAATCGCGGATCCAGCGGGTAAAGATGCGGGAATGCTCGGGAATCATGGCGCGCGCATTGTATTGCTGGCTGTAATAGTCTGTCGGGTTTTTCATGGCAAGAGTTTGGCCGGCATGAGGGCTGGCGCTGGCTTCAATGCGCAAGGATAACGCATTGCCGCATCTGTATTTGCAGTTTGACGCACTTGCTCAGCTTGCCTACACTAGCAGCCTGCCGGTATTACTTAACTGATGTTATGCACTTCCCGAGCAGAGTGAGCCGGAATCGGTAGGTCGGGTTAACGATAGCGTAACGCGACATTCTCAGCCGCAAATGTCGGGTTACCCGATGAAGCCGCTAACCCGACCTACAAAACCGCCGGCATTCCCTAACAGCAAGCCCGGTTCGCAGCCGCGGCCGAGACCACCAACCATTATTCCCATGTCACCATTTACCACGATCAATTCCACTTTCGATGCCGCCCTGTCAGCGCAGTTGGACGCAGCCATCAACAACAAGACCAAACCGCTCGGTAGCTTGGGCTTGCTTGAAACGCTGGCCAAACAGCTAGGGCTGATCCAGCAGACCACGCAGCCGGCCATACGTCAACCGGCGATCATTGTGTTCGCCGCCGATCACGGCATTACTGCGGAAAATATTTCAGCCTTTCCGCAAAGCGTGACCTGGCAAATGGTGGAGAATTTTTTGGCGCAAGGTGCCGCCATCAACGTCTTTGCGCGTCAGACCGGTTGCGCGCTGCAGATTGTCGATGCCGGAGTGAATCACGATTTTGGACCGCGTGACGGCTTGATCGATCGTAAAGTTGCGCTGGGTACGCGCAATTTCGCCCGGCAAGCGGCGATGAGCGCAGTCGAGTGCGCGCAGGCGATGCAGCACGGCTACGCGCTGGTGGCTGCGCTGGACGGCAACCTAGTCGGCTTTGGTGAAATGGGCATCGGCAATACCACTGCAGGCGCGGCGCTGATGCACAAGATGAGCGGTATCCCGGTGGTCGATTGCGTCGGTGCCGGCACTGGGCTGGCACCTGACGGTATTCAACATAAGCGTCAGGTGATTGAGCAGGCGGTCACATTTCACGCTGGCGTGCTGGAACAAAATCCGCTGGATGTGCTAGCCACCTTCGGCGGTTTCGAGATCGCGATGATGGTTGGCGCCATGCTGGGAGCGGCTGAACGCCGGATGACAGTGCTGATTGACGGTTTTATCGTCACCTCAGCCTTGCTGGTGGCAGCGCGGCTGCAACCGGCGCTGCTGGATTATTGCGTGTTCGCACATTGCTCCAACGAGAGCGGCCACCAGCGCATGCTGGCCCATCTGGGCGTGAAACCATTGTTGCAGCTGGATTTGCGGCTGGGCGAGGGCACCGGCGCGGCGCTGGCTTTGCCGTTGTTGCAAGCGGCGGCAAATTTCCTGTGCCAAATGGCGACTTTCGAATCGGCGCAGATCAGCGAAAAGACGGAATAACATAATCAATTCTCCGATGCCATCCACTGCATACCAGCCTCCAAGCTTGATTAATCGTTGCCTGCATCAATTGCGGCTGTTCTTTATCGCGCTGCAATTCTTTACGCGCATACCGATTCCGCGCTGGGTCGGGTTCGAGTCCGCTTGGTTGCAGCACGCGGTGCGCTATTTCCCAGCTGTCGGCTGGGTGGTGGCGGCAGTTACCGCCGCCGTGTATGCGTTGTCGGCGCTGCTGTGGCCGCAAGCGGTGGCGGTGCTGTTGTCGACCAGCGCCGGCATTTATCTGACCGGCGCTTTTCATGAAGACGGTTTTGCCGATGTCTGCGACGGCTTTGGCGGCGGCCTCACGCAGCAGCGTGTGCTGGAAATCATGCAGGATTCCCGCGTCGGCGCGTACGGCGCAATCGGCATTGCGCTGTTGCTGGCGCTCAAATGCGTGCTGCTCTCGAGCCTGCCGGGCGCCAGTGTCGTGATTGCGCTACTACTGGGACACACTTTGTCGCGCCTGTTGGCCACTACGTTGATCTGGCAACTGCAGTACGCGAAGGCGGAAGGCAAGGCCAAACCGCTGGCGCAGCAAATGTCGTCTGCCGAATTTATGATCGCGGTGCTAACTGTTGCGTTACCGACGGCAATCGCACTGGAGTTAGGCTGGATCGGTTGGCAAGGGCTGCTGGCCGGTGCAATCTGTGCGACGCTGGCAACGGCCTTTTTGGCGCGCAAGTTCGTCCAGCGTATCGGCGGCTATACCGGCGATTGCCTGGGCGCGGTGCAGCAAGTGGCCGAAGTCGCGTTTTATCTTGGCCTGCTGGCCGTCATGGCATGAGCAGAAATTAGGTCATGCGCATTTATCTGATCCGCCATCCTCGGCCTGAGGTCGCGCCCGAAATGTGTTACGGCCGCAGTGACTTGACAGTATGCAGCCAGGAACAAGCCACAACGTTGGCGGCGCTGCTGCCGCAACTGCAAGCATTGCCGCCAACAACACCGATCTTCAGCAGTCCTTTATTACGTTGTGCGGCACTGGCGCAGCAATTATCCGCAGCACGCGGCGGCGCTGCAGTACAGTTTGACGCGCGTCTGGCGGAAATGGATTTCGGCGGCTGGGAAATGTGTTCCTGGGATGCCATTGCGCGCAATGAAATCGACGCCTGGGCCGCAGATTTGATTCATTACCGCCCCGGAGGCGGCGAAAGCGTGCTGCAAGTGACCGCGCGGATACACGCCTTCTATGCCGATCTGACACGCTTGCCGTTTGAGTCCGCAATCGTGCTTTGCCATGCCGGCATCATTCGCCTATCGCTGGCTTGCTCGTCAGAGCGGTCGCTGGAAGAGATTGCTGCCGTTGCCGCCGCCGGTGCGCATCAAGTCGCGTATGGCGCGTTGCTGGTGCTGGATTTGCCGCAGGTCGGTTTTGAATAACAGGAACATCGGTTAACGCCGCATTTTGCTCATCTCTTTCACTTGTGGCTGACGGCAGCGGAGATGAAAGCTATAGGCGCGGTCATGATTAAAGTATTTATGTAAAGATGATCGCCCAACCATTTTATTTAAAGCCATGACAACAGACGCGCGCCACTTCAATGCAATGCAAGAATCCTATCTGCCCGGCCACCTAGGAGTGGAAGTTCTCAGCGTCAACAATGCAGGGGTTGATGCCAGAATGACGATCAAACAGCATCATCTGGCCCCCAACGGTTATCTGCACGCCGCCTCCGTGGTGCTGCTGGCCGACACCTGTTGCGGCTACGGCTGTATCGCCAATCTACCTAAGGGGGCGCAGAGTTTTACCACAATCGAGCTCAAAAGCAACCACTTAGGCACCGCCCGAGACGGTGTTATCCACTGCAAAGCAAGCCCGGTTCACCTCGGTAAGACCACCCAAGTATGGGATGCCACTGTCACCAGCGAGAGCGGTAAAACCATCGCGCTGTTTCGCTGCACCCAGATGGTGTTGTGGCCGAAGTGATCTTGTGCTGGGGGCTTACATATACTAAATAATGTATTTTTGAAATCGCTTTTAATATAAGCGGAGATAGGTGTATTTATAGATATACCCCCTATTTTTTACTAATTAGCTTCAATGCCAAAGACAAGGCGAGTAAGCAATTGATTGGATGGCCTGATGTTCACGTTGATGATGCTTGCCAAGGCAAAGATATTTAGTTAAAACGGCGCCAGTTATTACACTGACGTCGTTTATCGTTGCACGATGCCAGTGATTGTAAAATCCCGATCTACCCCATTGGCTATGGCTGGATTCTAATTTTTGACATATTTCACTACAAACGAATTGTCAGTCGAGGGCCGTTTTACAGCGCGTGGTCTTTGATTCTTGATGAATTTTTGGTTAAGGCTGGCGCTTGAAAGATAAGTGGAAATCAGGGTAAAATGCTCGGCTAGCTTATTTTACAAATAGCTAGCTTTTGAAAAATCGCGAATCCGCTCGATAAAGGGTGCCTCAGAATGAGGTGGCTGACCGGATTCCAGACCTAACCCTGGAGATATTTATGTCCGTTACTATGCGTGAAATGTTGGAAGCCGGCGTCCATTTTGGCCATCAAACTCGTTTCTGGAATCCAAAGATGGCGCCGTTCATCTTCGGTCACCGCAATAAAATCCACATTATCAATCTGGAAAAAACTCTTGGCATGTACCAAGAGGCAATGAAGCATATTAGCCAATTGTCGGCAAACCGCGGCACCATCCTGATGGTAGGCACCAAGCGCCAGGCACGCGACATTATCGCCGCTGAAGCGCAGCGCGCCGGTGTTCCGTTTGTGGATCAGCGCTGGTTGGGCGGCATGCTGACCAACTTCAAGACAATCAAGACATCTATCAAACGTCTGAAAGACATGGAAGTCATGATTGCCGATGGTTCGGTCGAAAAATTGAGCAAAAAAGAAGCGCTCATGTTTGAACGCGAAATGATCAAGCTGCAAAAATCGATTGGCGGCATCAAGGATATGGGCGGCATCCCAGATGCGATTTTTATCGTTGACGTCGGTTATCACAAGGGTGCAATCACCGAAGCTGCAAAATTGGGCATTCCTGTAATCGCTGTGGTTGATACCAACCACTCGCCTGAAGGCGTAGCCTATGTCATTCCTGGTAATGACGACTCTTCCAAGGCGATCATGCTGTATGCCCGCGGCGTGGCGGATGCAATCCTGGAAGGCCGTGCCAATGCAGACAACAATGTAGTTGCGGCGATCAAGGCCGGAAACGGCGAAGAATTCGTTGAGGTCAGTGAGCAGGCATAAGCCCTTCTTCTGATTTTCCGGTTGTTAGAAAAGGGGGCAACAAGGTTCGCCCCTTTTTTTTGATGGATTTTTTTGAACATATTACGAACATCGACGTCCCACAGGGCGTGAATTGAGTCAGGAGAACTACATGGTAGCAATTACCGCAGCAATGGTTGGCGAATTACGCGCAAAAACCGATGCGCCAATGATGGAGTGCAAGAAAGCATTAACTGAAGCTGGGGGCGACATGCTGAAAGCGGAAGACATTCTGCGCGTCAAGCTGGGTAGCAAAGCATCCAAGGCTGCTTCGCGCATTACCGCCGAAGGTGTAGTGACCACACACATTGCCGGGTGCGTGGGAGCCATGATTGAAGTTAATTGCGAAACCGACTTCGTTACTAAAAATGATGATTTCATGGCTTTTACAAACGCTTGCGCGAAACTGGTTGCAGAACACAATCCTGTCGATGTTGCTGCCTTATCGATGCTGTCGATGGGTGAGCAAACAGTCGAGGAATTCCGTTCAGCACTGATTGGCCGCGTCGGTGAAAACATGTCGATTCGTCGCTTCGTGCGTTTTGAAACTCCAGTCCAGCTAACATCGTACCTGCATGGCACGCGTATCGGCGTTATGGTTGAATTTGAGGGCGATGACGAGCAAGTAGGCAAAGACGTTGCCATGCATATCGCGGCAATGAAACCGGTTTCTTTGTCTTCGGATCAGGTACCGGCAGACCTGATCGAGAAAGAGCGTTCGATTGCAACACAAAAAGCAATTGAATCCGGGAAGTCTGCTGAAATTGCCGAAAAAATGATCGCGGGCTCAGTGCAAAAATATCTGAAAGAAGTGTCGTTGTTCAATCAGCCTTTTGTAAAGAACGACAAGCAAACCGTTGAGCAAATGCTGAAAACAGCAAATGCAAACGTGAAATCATTTGCAATGTATGTGGTTGGTGAAGGCATTGAGAAAAAACAAGATGATTTTGCAGCAGAAGTTGCGGCCCAAGTCGCCGCAGCAAAGCAGGCGTAAGCGGAAATAAACGGGCCGAAAGGCCCGTTTATGTAAGCTGACTGGCAACAGTCAGTAGTGGTACATGTTATGAACTCCACGCAATGGTTCAGTTATTGGAACTCTCGAAATGGAGTTCAGTAGCACGATAGATAATCATCCGGACAACCAAAAGGAAATCAGCTCATGACAAAACCTGCCTACAAGCGTGTCCTCCTCAAGCTATCCGGAGAAGCCCTGATGGGCGATGATGCTTACGGTATTAATCGCGCCACGATTGAGCGTATGGTCGCGGATGTTGCTGAAGTAGCTAGCATGGGGGTCGAGTTAGCAATTGTTATCGGCGGCGGTAATATTTTTCGTGGCGTGGCGCCGGGTGCGCAGGGTATGGATCGTGCCACCGCAGATTACATGGGCATGCTGGCGACAGTCATGAATGCTCTTGCTCTCGCTGACGCCATGCGTCAAGCTGGAATCATCGCCCGCGTCATGTCTGCCATCAGTATTGAACAAGTTGTCGAACCGTATGTTCGCCCCAAGGCTCTTCAATATCTGGAAGAGGGGAAAATCGTGGTATTTGCTGCGGGTACTGGTAATCCATTTTTTACTACCGATACTGCGGCTGCATTGCGAGGGGCGGAAATTAGTGCGGAAATTGTGCTGAAGGCTACCAAGGTTGACGGTGTTTATACTGCCGATCCTAAAATAGACCCGAACGCGGTACGATATTCCACAATCACCTTTGATGAGGCAATTGCAAAGCGTCTTCAGGTAATGGATGCAACTGCATTTGCTTTATGCCGTGATCAGAAATTGCCCATAAAAGTGTTTTCGATAGTCAAGCCCGGTGCATTGATGCGCGCAATTATGGGTGAAGACGAGGGCACATTAGTTCACGTTTAATCTCATTGTTACTCAATCGGTGTATTTTTAAGCTGCGTTTGTAGTATTACGTACCGTATGCGTCCTGGATTCGTATTCGCGATTGCTTTGGAAATAGAATAAGATTTAACCTTTGGAAAAAAGAGTCGCAGATGACCATACCTGACATCAAAAAGAATACCGATCAGAAAATGCAGAAATCCATTGATGCGTTAAAAACTGATCTGGCTAAAGTGCGGACCGGTCGCGCCCACCCAGGAATTCTGGATCATATCCAGGTGGATTACTATGGTAACCCTACCATGTTGACGCAAGTGGCGAATGTGACTTTGATTGATGCTCGCACCATAGGCGTTCAACCCTGGGAAAAAAAGATGGTGGCGGTAGTTGAAAAAGCGATTCGTGAATCCGATCTCGGGCTGAATCCATCGACGCAGGGCGATATGATTCGTGTGCCGACACCTGCCTTGACGGAAGAGCGGCGCAAGGAAATGGTCAAACTGGCAAAAAACGAAGCGGAAGACGCAAAGATAGCCATCCGCAACATACGCCGCGACGCTAATGAAGCACTGAAGAAATTATTGAAAGATAAAGCCTGCTCTGAAGATGACGAACGTCGCGCCCAGGATGAAATACAGAAGCTGACGGACAAATTTGTCGCGGATGTTGATAAATTGGTGGCCGAAAAAGAAAAAGAAATCTTGACGGTATAGCTAAAAGCAGTTTTTTCTCACGACAAGAGTATCTTATTTCCCATTGAAACCATGACACAATCGAGCTCGACTCAAGAAGTGCCGGTAGTGTCTGCGGTGCCAAATCATATCGCCATCATTATGGATGGTAACGGCCGTTGGGCTACCAAGCGTTTTTTGCCACGCGTGGCTGGACATGTCAAAGGCGTCAAAACTGTCCGTAATATTGTAGAGGCCTGTGTCGAGCGTGGTGTTGGATACTTGACTCTTTTTGCATTTAGTTCAGAGAATTGGCGGCGCCCGGCGGATGAGGTATCGCTTTTGATGCGCTTATTTATTACCGCACTGGACGGCGAAGTTTCCCGAATGCATGCGAATGGTATCCGGCTTAAGGTGGTTGGCGATCTTAGTAGATTTGAAACCAAGCTGCAGGACATGATTTTTCAAGCTGAAAAAAAAACGGCAGCAAACAAGCGCCTTATCATCACAATATGCGCTAATTACGGCGGTCGATGGGATGTGATGCAAGGCGTCAATAAAATGATAGCGCTTGACCCAGATGCAACCGCGTTCAGTGAAGATCAGTTGGCGCCACATTTGGCAATGGCGTATGCACCAGAGCCTGATCTATTTATTCGCACTGGCGGCGAACAGCGCATTTCAAATTTTCTATTGTGGCAACTGGCGTATACAGAGCTATATTTTACCGAGACTTTCTGGCCTGATTTCGACTCGAAAAAACTAGATGACGCGATCGCTTCTTATCAACAACGTGAGCGCCGCTTTGGACGCACGAGCGCGCAGTTGTTTGAAAATAAAAAGGCTTCCTGATGCTTAAAGTGCGGGTACTCACAGCACTGGTATTGCTAGCGGTGCTCCTGCCAGTTTTGTTTTTAAATAATTTTCCTGCCTTAGCCGTAATTGTCGTGATTTTTTTTGCAGCAGCTTCATGGGAAAATTTTCGTCTATGCAGTAACGCTTATCCTAAAGTTATTGCAGTATTCTGGACCGTGCTGTTTGGTTTTTTTCTTATGAACAGCAATGCGATGGCAGCGGTATTATTATTCGCATTCTGTGCAGCACTCTGGCTTTTGGTGTTTACACCGTTGCTGGCAAACGGCTTGCCTCCTTTGCAAAGTGTTCGTAGTCGGCTCCTGGCCGGTTTTTATAGCATTGCCCTACTTGGCTGCTTTGTAGCAATTGTTGCTGCATTTCGACACTCTCCGCTTTTTTTACTTTCTGTTATGGCGATAGTCTGGATTGCGGATATTGGTGCTTATTTTTCTGGTAAAGCGTTTGGCCGGCACAAATTGGCGCCATCGATTTCTCCGGGAAAAACCTGGGAAGGGGCTATCGGAGGCTGGATTGCCGTCATGCTGGCAGCGTTCATTTCGGTTCGGTTCCCGGCAATGCATGACACTTTTGCAGCAAGCCTAGTAAGATCGCATGACCGTTGGGGGCTGATAATCTTCATGGCATGCATGACGTTTTTAGTTGCCGCTAGCGTGGTTGGCGACCTGTTTGAGTCGCAACTTAAAAGACGTGCCGGAATCAAAGACAGTAGTAATCTGCTGCCAGGCCACGGCGGCGTACTGGATCGGATTGATGCCTTAATCCCTGTTTTACCGCTAGCTGTGCTGATAAATGTATGGTTATAGCATTGATGTTGGAATAGAAATTATGCAAAGAATTACCATTCTCGGTTCAACCGGTTCCATTGGCGCATCAACACTGGATGTGGTTGCGCGGCATCCTGATCGTTACTCTATCCATGCGTTGACCGCGGATACCAGTGTTGATGTACTGTGCCGGCAATGTGAACAATTCAAGCCGCAAATAGCCGTGGTTGGGTCGGCGCAGGCGGCACAAAATTTATCGCAGCAGTTGCGACAAAAAGGTCTAAAAACGCAGGTTGAATTTGGGCCCGGCGCGCTGGTAGCGGTATCTTCTGATCCCGACTGTGATGTTGTCATGGCTGCAATTGTCGGCGCTGCCGGCTTGGTGCCTACAATGGCAGCAGCCCGAGCCGGTAAAAAAGTACTGTTGGCAAATAAAGAAGCGCTGGTGATGGCCGGCAAACTTTTCATGGATGCGGTGCAGGCGAATGGAGCCACACTATTGCCCATTGACAGCGAACATAATGCGATTTTCCAGTGCCTGCCAAAGACTTATCTTCGCGGACAACCAGGGCAGGGAGTTGCCAAAATATTACTAACAGCATCCGGTGGGCCGTTCTTGAATCGGCCTGTTGAGACACTGGATGTCGTGACGCCAGCAGAAGCTGTTGCGCACCCAAAATGGGTTATGGGCAGGAAAATTTCAGTTGATTCAGCTACGATGATGAACAAGGGGCTGGAAGTTATCGAAGCGCATTGGCTGTTTGGCGCCTCAGCCGATCAAATCGAAGTTGTAATTCATCCGCAAAGCGTAATTCATTCAATGGTTTCATATATTGATGGTTCTGTTCTCGCGCAGCTAGGCAACCCTGACATGCGCACGCCAATTGCACATGCTCTTGCCTATCCAGAGCGTATTGCATCCGGTGTGGCGCCTCTTGATCTGACTAGCATCGGGCATCTGGAATTCAAAAAGCCAAATTTTAGCCGGTTTCCGTGTCTCAAACTGGCATTTGATGCTTTACGCGCGGGCGGCTCGGCACCGGCAATTTTGAATGCCGCCAATGAAGTTGCGGTTCAGGGGTTTTTGGATGGGCATACCGGATTTCGTATGATAGATCAACTGATTGCGCGCGTAATGGATGCGTTGCCACATATTCACGTGGACAGTATCGAAAGCTTGCTGGAGCAAGACTTCGAGGCTCGCAGAATCGCCACCGGCTACATGCACTCATGAGCTTACTGCAAACACTGCTTGCTTTTGTTTTTGCCATCGGGACACTTGTCATCTTCCATGAGCTGGGACATTTTTTGGTGGCCCGCCTGTGCGGGGTAAAAGTGCTACGTTTTTCGGTCGGGATGGGTAAAGTGATTTTCTCGCGCCGCTTTGGCGCAGACCAAACCGAATGGGTGATTTCAGCGTTGCCGCTGGGCGGTTATGTGAAGATGCTGGATGCCCGGGAGCAGAGTTTGGATACCTTGGCTCCCGAGGATAGACAACGCGAATTCACCAGCCAGAACATCTGGAAGCGCATTGCCATCGTTGCCGCCGGGCCTATTGCCAACTTTATTCTTGCCATACTGTTATTCGCTTCACTCTATACATACGGAGTTCCAGAGCCGGTTGCCAACATCCGAATTGTTCCCGAGCAATCGGTAGCATACAAGGCTGGTTTGCGCGGCGGCGAACGCGTAACGGCAGTCAATGGCGAGGCAATAGCGTTATGGTCTGACTTGCGCTGGAGGATGGTGCAGTTAGTTATCGATAAGAACGCTGCCAAGCTCGACGTTAGTTCGTCCGACCCTGCAGACCCCCAAGGAACGTTGTTAAGTACCGTTACCGTGCCTTTGGACAGTTTGACGCCGCAGGATCTGGAAGGTGATTTCTTAGGTGGACTAGGCATTTCGCTTGCGATGCCACCTGCCGTTTTGGGAAAAATTATGCCGGATGGTCCCGCTATGCATGGCGGGCTGCATGAGGGGGATTTAATTCTGACAGTCGATGGAAAACCTGTAGTCGATGGATTGGCTTTAATAGAACTATTGCGTAGTTCTGCCAATAAGTCATTGAAGTTGACGGGGCAAAGGGCAGGGCGCGAATTCTCTGCAACCGTTACCCCGGAAGGACAAGTGCAAGGCAGCCGGATCATCGGCAAGATCAAGGCTGAAGTGTCCATGATCCCAGCCATGATCACCGTGCGCGCGACACCGTTTGATGCAATTATCAAGGGCGCTAACCGCACTTGGGACACTAGCGTACTGTCGCTCAAAATGCTCGGAAAGATGTTGGTGGGCGAGGTTTCCCTGAAAAACATCACAGGCCCGATCGCCATCGCCGACTATGCAGGCCAGACTGCACGTATTGGCATTGTTAGCTATATCAGTTTTATTGCATTCATCAGCATCAGTCTGGGTGTAATGAATTTGCTACCGATCCCGGTGTTGGACGGTGGACTTTTGTTGTATTATTTCGTGGAAGTTTTTACCGGACGCCCTGTTTCTGCACGTTTTGGCGAAATTGCCCAACGGGCCGGGATGGGTATTTTGATGACATTGATGCTGGTAGCTGTCTTCAACGATATAGTGCGCCTTATTTCCTGAGTTGATAATGATCTTGCCTAACGAGCACTCGCAAAACAAAAAATATTCATAATCGGTACCCAATGAAATTATATTCTGAGCGTTTTTCCATTTCCGTTTTTCGCCGAAATCTACTTGCTATTGCTGTTTTCTCCCTGTGTGCCGGATCCGCGCTGGCGATCGAGCCATTCAAGGTGAAAGATATTCGGGTAGAAGGGATACAGCGTACTGAGGCCGGCACTGTATTTAGTTATCTTCCGGTGCGTGTCGGCGAAACTTTCACTGATGAAAAAAGTGTAACCGCGATCAAGTCTCTTTATGCAACCGGGTTCTTCAAGGATGTTCGTATTGAAGTCGATGGTGATGTGCTAGTCATCCTGGTAGTAGAACGCCCTGCGATTGCCAGCGTGGAGTTCTCAGGAATCAAGGAGTTTGACAAGGAAATGCTGACTAAGGCGTTGAAAGAGATTGGCCTGGGTGAATCACGCATTTTCGACAAGGCTTTAGTGGATCGTGCGGAGCAGGAATTAAAGCGCCAATATCTTTCCAGAGGTTTATATGGGGTTCAAATTACTTCTACCGTCACACCGATCGAGCGTAACCGGGTAACAGTCAATTTCGCAGTGGAAGAAGGCGATATTACCCACATTAAGCAGATTAATTTTGTCGGTAATAAAGCGTTTAGCGACAGCGAATTATTGGACTTATTAAACCTGACAACACCAGGTTGGTTTTCTTGGTACACAAAAGCTGACCAATATTCGAAACAAAAATTGGCAGGCGACATTGAAGCGCTGAAATCCTATTATCTGAATCGTGGTTATATCGAGATGCAGGTCGAATCGACGCAAGTTTCGATCACACAGGACAAAAAAGATATCTTCATCACCATCAATATCAATGAAGGAGAAAAATACACTGTCTCCGACGTTAAGATCGAAGGTCAAATGTTTGGCCGCGAAGCGGAATTTAATTCCCTGCTGACTTTAAAAAAAGGCGATGTCTATTCGGGCGAAAAACTGACGGCAAGCACTGCGAAAATATCAGAACGCATGGGTAACTTTGGTTATGCTTTCGCTAACGTTAATGCCAATCCGCAAATTAATCGCGAGAAAAAGGAAGTCGCGCTGACGATTTTCCTGGATCCTGGTAAGCGCGTCTATGTTCGGCGCATTAACCTTGCCGGCAATACAAAGACGCGCGATGAGGTGATCCGACGCGAATTCCGGCAATTTGAGGATGCATGGTATGACGGCACAAAAATCAGACTTTCCCGAGATCGAGTGGATCGTCTCGGCTTCTTCAAGGAAGTAAATATTGAAACACCGGAAGTGCCCGGCAGTACCGATCAGGTCGATATCAATATGGCGGTAGTAGAAAAACCGACTGGTAATTTGCTACTGGGTGCCGGTTTTTCCAGTAGCGAGAAGCTGACGCTGACAGGCTCCATCCAGCAAGCCAATGCCTTTGGCACCGGCAATACGGTAGGGCTGGATGTCAATACCAGCAAACGCAATCGTACGTTAGCATTGTCACAAACTGATCCGTATTTCACCAAAGATGGTGTTAGTCGCAGCTATGAACTGTTTTATCGCACCACGCGTCCAGCTGAAACCTATACATACGACTATAGGGTGGTAACCTCGGGTGGCAGTATACGATTTGGTGTGCCATTCTCCGAACTGGATACCGTATTTTTCGGCATCGGCGCAGAACGAACAGCAGTTGAAACTTTTACAAGCAGCCCGGACAGATGGCAGGAATTCGTGAAAGATAACGGCGATCCATCTGGTATAGGGAAAGCTACTACAACGTCATTTCCTTTAACCGCGGCATGGCAACGTGACGGGCGCGATAGCGCGATAGCGCCTAATAAGGGACGCTATCAACGCGCGAATCTCGAGCTGTCAGTGATCGGCACCCTGGGTTATTACCGTGCCGTATATCAAGATCAATACTTCCTGCCGATTAACCGTACCATGACGCTGGCATTGAATGGCGAAGTTGATTACGGTCATGGATTAAGAGGCAATAAGTACCCAATTTTCAAAAATTTCTACGCTGGCGGTATCGGATCTGTGCGCGGCTATGAAGGCTCATCACTGGGTGTGGGAACCAACATTGATCGCGTAACCGGGGAATCTCTGGGCGGCTCAACCCGCCTGATTGCAAATGCCGAGTTGCAATTTCCATTTCCTGGTTCGGGAAATGACCGGACCTTGCGCTGGTTTACCTTTTTTGATGCGGGCAACGTGTTTGCAGAAGGGCAAAAAATCAGTGCTTCGGATTTACGTACCTCAGTGGGGATCGGTTTGAGCTGGATATCACCTATTGGCCCGCTGAAATTAAGTTATGGCAAACCCATGAATGCCACGTCTACCGACCGTAAGCAGAATTTCCAATTCCAGCTGGGTACCGGGTTCTAATTTATACGACTTAAACACTATGACGGCCCCGGCCGTTTGACTCTTGGAGAATACACTTGAAGTTTCTAACTACATCATCATCAAAAATCGTTGGCGCTATATTGCTATGCATGGCCGTAAATGTGCATGCGCAAGAGTCCAAGATCGGCTTGATCAACTCCCAGCGCGTGATGCGTGAATCGGCCCCGGCCAAGGCGGCTGAAACAAAAATCGAGCAGGAATTTTCAAAGCGCCAGAAAGAATTGCTTGATTCTTCGAGCCGAATCAAAACTCTGGCAGAAAAACTCGATAAGGATTCGGCGGTAATCTCCGAATCAGATCGGATCCGGCGTCAGCGGGAGCTAAGCGACATGGATCAAGACTTTCAGCGCAAGCAACGTGCATTCAGCGAAGATTTGAACCTGCGCCGCAATGAAGAAATTGCTATCGTGGTTGAACGCGCAAACAAGGCAATCAAGCAGATTGCAGAAGCTGAAAAATACGACATCATTTTTCAGGATGCTGCGTACTTCAATCCGCGTATCGATGTCACTGAAAAAGTGCTGAAAATCCTCAACAAGAAGTAATTTCATGAAAAAACCACTATGAGCATTCGACTTGGTGTATTGGTCGAACGCTTGGGTGGGCAATTGATGGGCGATCCGAACACAGAAGTGTTCGGCATTGCGCCTTTGGATGACGCCAACGCGTCGCACATCACATTTCTCTCTAATCCCAAGCTTCGGACCCAGGCGGCGCACACGCAAGCGGCCGCCATAATCCTATCGGCTTCAAATGCCGCGGCAATCGGCCCCGAATATCAGGGTGCGCGGATTGTGGCAGATAATCCCTACGCGTATTTTGCCAGAGCAGCACAATGGTTTGCCGCGGAAAGCGCACCTCCGCTAGCAGCCGGCATTGATGCGAGTGCGCATTTGGATGCTAGCGCCACGATTGCAGCGACCGCATTCATCGGTCCCCATGTGACGATTGAAGCAGGGGCTCAGGTTGGCGACCATGCGGTGATTGATGCTGGCTGTTTTATTGGACGCGGCGCCAAAATCGGTGCCGGCACCCATTTTTTTGCCCATGTGACATTCCACGCCGGATGTGAAATCGGGCAGCGCGGCATTCTCCATTCCGGCGCCGTGATAGGCACTGACGGCTTTGGTTTTGCCAATGACGGTGGGACGTGGATCAAGATTCCGCAGACCGGGCGTGTGATCATCGGCGACGATGTCGACATCGGTGCCAATACCTGCATTGATCGTGGCGCTCTGACGGATACCATCATCGAGAACGGCGTTAAGCTGGATAACCAAATTCAAATCGGCCACAACTGCCATATCGGCGCGCACACTGCAATGGCGGGTTGTGTCGGCGTGGCCGGTAGCGCCACAATTGGCAAATATTGTACTTTTGGCGGCGCGGCAATGGTGCTTGGTCACCTGAGCATCGCCGACAACGTGCATATTTCTTCCGGTAGCATGGTATCGCGCTCAATCCGGGAGGCCGGACAATACACCGGCTTTTACCCGCTGGCCAAGAATGCCGATTGGGAAAAGTCCGCTGCCATCGTGCGTAACCTGACATCGATGCGTGAAAAAATCCGCAACCTGGAAAAAACCGTGCAGTTGCTTACAAAATCGCTTACAGACAAGAGTCAAGAATCATGAAAACCCTCGATATCAATCAAATCAAACAATATCTGCCGCACCGCTACCCGATGTTGCTAGTCGATCGCGTGCTGGACTGGGAGGCAGGAAAACGCATCACTGCGATCAAGAATGTCACGGTCAATGAAGAATTTTTCAATGGACATTTTCCAAACAAGCCGGTGATGCCGGGTGTGTTGATGATCGAGGCAATGGCACAGACCGCCGCTATTCTGTCGTTTTTGACCATGGACATGAAGCCGGACGCAGACACTATCGTGTATTTTCTCGGCATCGATGGCGCACGTTTCAAACGGCCGGTGGAACCCGGCGATCAACTCAGGATGGAGGTTGAAATCCTGCGAGTGGCGCGCGGCATCTGGAAATATGCAGTCAAAGGCACCGTAGATGGCCAACTCGCGGTTGAGGCTGAACTAATGTGCACCATGCGCACCGCCGCAGATGCTAGCAAGGCTGCGGGTCAGTAATGGCGGGGATTCATTCCACTGCACTGGTTGATACAAAAGCGCAACTGGATAGTTCCGTCGAAGTCGGGCCATATTCGGTCATCGGACCGAACGTCAGCATCGCCGCCGGCACCAAAATCGGCTCGCATGTCGTCATTGACGGCGATACCAGCATCGGGCGCGACAATATTTTTTTTCAGTTCACCTCGATCGGCGCCGCGCCCCAGGATAAGAAATATGCGGGTGAGCCGACTCGGCTGGAAATCGGCGACCGCAATACGATTCGTGAATTCTGTACGCTCAACCGCGGCACCGCACAGGATGCCGGCGTCACTCGGCTTGGCAATGACAACTGGATCATGGCCTACGTCCATATTGCACATGACTGCCAGTTGGGCAATGACATCATTTTAGCCAATAA
This sequence comes from Glaciimonas sp., assembly GCA_012927625.1. Taxonomy (GTDB): domain Bacteria; phylum Pseudomonadota; class Gammaproteobacteria; order Burkholderiales; family Burkholderiaceae_D; genus AVCC01. Next base: position 52,253 of record JABBOV010000025.1, read on the forward strand.
TGCGACCTTGGCCGGACATGTGCATTTGGGTGACTGGGTGTTTCTCGGTGGTTTTACGACCGTCCATCAGTATTGCCACATCGGCGCGCATGCGATGACCGCGTTTACCGCAGCGGTCAGCCAGGATGTGCCGCCGTTCGTTACTGCCGCCGGCAATCGTGCGGTGCCAGCCGGAATCAATAGCGAAGGCCTCAAACGGCGCGGCTTTAGCAGCGAGCAGATTATGGCAATCAAGCGCGGCTATAAATTGATTTACCGCGCCGGATTGCCACTCGACGCTGCCCAGTCCGCACTATTGGAAGAAGAATCAAAATCCCCGCAAGCCGCGCAATACTTGCGTTTGATGCGTGAATTCATTGGCGCATCCTCCCGTAGCATCATCCGTTAACACAATCATGAATACCGCTATTGACAAGACCATCGCGATGGTGGCCGGCGAGAGTTCCGGCGACCTGCTGGCGAGCCGATTGTTGTCGGGTCTGCGGGTGCATCTGCCGCAAACCCGCATACACGGTATCGGTGGCATCAAAATGGCGGAGCAGGGCTTTGTCAGCGATTGGCCGATGGAGAAACTGACGGTGCGCGGCCTGTTTGAAGTGATTCCGCGTTATCGCGAGATCAAGTCGATCCAGAACACTTTGCGCGATCAGTTGTTGGCTGAAAAGCCGGCAGTTTTCATCGGCGTCGATTATCCGGGCTTCAATCTCGGCCTGGAAATGCAATTAAAGCGCGCCGGCATACCGACCGTACATTTTATCGGCCCACAAATCTGGGCCTGGCGTGGCGGACGCATCAAGAAAATCGCCAAAGCGGTATCGCACATGCTGGTTGTGTTTCCCTTCGAGGAAGCCATTTATCGCCAGGCAGGCATCCCGGTTACCTACGTCGGCCATCCGCTGGCAGAAGTGATTCCGTTGTTGCCGGATGTTGCGGCAGCAAGATCTGCATTGCATTTGCCGTTGGCTGCAAAGGTGGTGGCGATTTTGCCCGGCAGTCGCATCTCGGAACTCAAATACAACACCGAAGCCTTTATCGGTGCGGCAAAATTGCTGGCACAGCGCGAGCCCGGCTTGTGCTTTGTGGTGCCGATGGCAGGCGCGCAGCAGCGCGATTATTTTGTGCAATTGCTGGCGCAAGTCGGTTTGGCCGACGTTCCGCTGCAATTGGTTGATGGCCAGTCGCATACCGTGCTGGCGGCGGCCGATGCGGTGCTGGTGGCTTCCGGCACCGCATCGCTTGAAGTCGCCTTGTTCAAAAAACCAATGGTCATCGCGTACCGGATGATGCGCGCTTCCTGGGAAATCATGCGCCACATGGGATATCAACCGTGGATAGGGTTGCCGAATATCCTGGCGCGGGAATTTCTGGTGCCTGAATTGTTGCAGGATGCCGCCACGCCGCAAGCTCTGGCCGATGCGCTCTGGCAGCAATTGACCGATGTCAGCCTGCAAGCGTCCTTGCAGCAACGTTTTACCGAGATGCATCATGCACTGTTGCGCAATACCGCCAAGGAAAGCGCACAGGCGGTCTTGCAGGTGATGAACGCTGGATAGCAATTAATACACCATACTGTAATTTTCAGTTGTGCAATTAATATATGCAGAATTCACAGTGTTTTTTTATATACTCCCTATTTTATTATTTTCGTTAAATTTTTTAAAGTGATCAGCGTGCAAAAATTGGAACAATTCCTGTTGTCGATTGAGCTTGACAACACGTTGATGTGTGGTGTCGATGAAGCCGGGCGGGGGCCGCTGGCGGGGCCTGTATTCGCCGCCGCCGTCATTCTCGATCCGACCCGGCCGATCGAAGGCTTGCGCGATTCAAAGAAACTGACGGCGGCGCGGCGCGAGGTGCTGGCGCTCCAGATCCGGCAGCGTGCGCTGGCCTGGTCGATTGCCCAGTGCTCCGAGGAGGAAATCGATCGCCTGAATATTCTGCAAGCCACCATGCTGGCGATGCGCCGTGCGGTCGAAGGGCTTTCGACCCAGCCGACGCTGGCGCTGATCGATGGTAATCGCTGTCCTGTGATGACCCTGCATTGTGAAGCGATTATCAAAGGCGACGACAAGGTGCCTGCCATTTCGGCCGCCTCGATTCTGGCCAAAACTGCGCGTGACGCAGCATTGCTCACACTGCACCAGCAATTTCCGCAATATGCATTTGACCAGCACAAAGGGTATCCGACTGCCTTGCATCTGGCCCGGTTGCGCGAACATGGGGTGTCGCCGGTGCATCGTAAATCGTATGCGCCGGTGCGCGCATTGCTGGTTGTGGAGCACCCATGAAACCGATTTCTTCGCGCGACAACCCGCTTTACAAGGAACTCAAACAGCTGGCGACCAGTTCGCAAGCCCGGCGCAAGACGCAACGCACATTGCTAGACGGCATCCATTTGTGCGAAGTTTATCTTGATCAAATCGGCGCTCCGCCCTTGTGCATCGTCAGCGATAGCGCAGTCTCGCAACACGAAGTCACGTCGATCCTGCAACGCTGCGAAGAAGGTGGAGCGCAATGCATTTTGCTGCCGGATGCACTTTTCAAAGCTATTAGCCAGGTCGAACATGGCATTGGCCTGCTGTTCGTGGTCGATACCCCGGCACAAGACGCGCTCTTGCGTTTGTCCGGCAACGCTGTGCTGCTGGATCGATTGCAAGACCCGGGTAATCTCGGCTCGATTTTGCGTAGCGCCGCCGCCGCAGGCATCGCTGACGTTTTTTGCAGCACCGGCACCGCCTTCGCTTGGTCGCCAAAAGTATTGCGGGCGGGCATGGGCGCGCACTTTCACCTGCGTATCGCAGAGGATGTCGATCTGGTGCAGTTATTGCAATCTGCCAGCATACCGGTGCTGGCGACCAGTTCCCATGCAGAAGCCGCCATTTACGATATCGATTTACAGCAACCTGTGGCATGGCTGTTCGGCCACGAAGGGCAAGGAATTTCCGATCAACTGATGATGCTGACCACGCACCAGGTCGGGATTCCGCACTTCGGTCAGATGGAATCCCTGAATGTGGCGGCTAGTGCGGCAGTCTGTTTTTTTGAGCAAGTCAGGCAAAGACGCTAGATTTCAGTAGTGCAGGCCTCCGTGCCTGCACCGGGCCGCAGGCACGGAGGCCTGCACTACTGAACAACAATATTTTCGTCAGTTCTGAATTCCTCAGTACACCCGCTTTTCTAGCTTTAGCTTCTGCAAAATTGTGCTGGAGATTTCTTCTATCGATTTTGTGGTGGAAGACAACCAATGTATTCCCTCCCGCTTCATCATCGCCTCTGCCTCGTTGACCTCAAAGCGGCAGTTTTCCAAGGCTGCATACTTGCTGCCAGGGAGCCGTTCGTTGCGGATTACGCACAAGCGTTCCGGCGTAATGCTCAGGCCAAAAATCTTGGATTTATACTTCAGCAAGGCCGAAGGCATTTTGCCGCGCTCAAAATCTTCTGGTATCAGCGGATAGTTCGCTGACTTGATGCCATATTGCATCGCCAGAAACAGGCTGGTCGGGGTTTTTCCCGAGCGCGATACGCCGACCAGGATCACGTCGGCGCTGGACAGGTTCTTGTGCGACTGTCCGTCATCGTGGATCAGCGAAAAATTGATCGCTTCGATACGGTTTTTGTAAGCTTCTGAATTGGCAATGTCCTGGCCACGACCGATGGTGTGGGTCGATTTGATCCCCAATTCCTGTTCCAGCGGACCGACGAAGGTCTGGATCAAGTCCATATACATGCATTTGGTATTGCGAATAATCTGTGAAAGATCTTCCTTGACTAGCGTAGAGAAAATGATTGGTGGCATGCCTTCCTGCTCAAAGGTTTCATTGATTTTATCCGCGGCGTAATGTGCCTTATCGAGGTCGTCAATGAAGGGTAAGCGCACCTGCTTGAAGCGCAGATTGAACTGTGTCAGCACCGCATGGCCGAAAGCCTCGGCAGTAATTCCGGTGCCGTCAGAGACAAAAAAAACGGTGCGATCGAATGCTGCAGGCTGAGTGATCGAAATAGCTGGCATGGGGCCTTAAAAGAGTGGTTGTGCTAAAAATAGAATGCCTGCCGATAAAAACCAATCGCAGCATGTAAAATGCTGCTCATTGGGTTGCGTCAAGTTGCTCTTATAAGAATAACAAAAAGAAGGGGGCAACGACGATGCGCATGAAGATTTCTTATCATCAAACTAGAGGTTGTTATGTCCAACGCAGTACTTACCGGGGTGTCTACGAAAGCCACTTACGTGGCCTCATTTGAAAATTTGCGTATGACGGATGTCGATTCAGTCGGCGGCAAAAATGCATCATTAGGCGAAATGATCAGCCAATTGGCAGGCGCAGGAGTGCGCGTGCCGGGCGGTTTTGCCACTACTGCCCAAGCTTTTCGGGATTTCCTGTCATATAGCGCGAACGGCGGTCAGACGCTAGCTGACCGCATTGCGCAGCGTTTGTCCAGTCTGAACATTGACGATGTCCGGGCCTTGGCTCAGGCCGGTGCTGAAATCCGTCAGTGGATCATTGATACACCTTTCCAGCCACAGCTTGAAAATGAAATTAACACCTTTTATGAACAACTTGTAGCGGACTCTTCAAGCGAAATGTCATTCGCCGTGCGGTCCTCGGCTACTGCTGAAGATTTACCGGATGCATCTTTTGCCGGCCAGCAGGAAACCTTCCTGAACGTGGTCGGCATCGATAATATTCTCGAAGCAATGAAACATGTGTTTGCTTCGCTGTATAACGATCGCGCCATTTCCTATCGCGTTCACAAGGGCTTCACGCATGCGGAAGTGGCATTGTCTGCCGGTGTGCAGCGCATGGTGCGTTCCGATCTCGGCTCGGCTGGCGTGATGTTTACGCTCGATACCGAATCAGGTTTCAAGGATGTGGTTTTTATTACCTCCAGTTATGGACTGGGCGAAACGGTAGTGCAGGGTGCGGTCAATCCAGACGAGTTCTATGTCCACAAACCGATGCTGAAGCTGGGTAAATCACCCGTGATTCGCCGAAATATCGGTTCCAAACTGCTCAAGATGGAATTTACCGGCGAAGCCAAGGCTGGGCGCTCAGTGCGGACGGTGGATGTGCCAATCGAACTGCGCAACCGCTATTCTCTGAACGACCAAGAAATAGTGGAACTGGCTAAATATGCGGTCATTATCGAGAACCATTACCAGCGGCCGATGGATATTGAATGGGGCAAAGATGGTCGCGATGGCAAGTTGTACATCTTGCAAGCACGCCCGGAAACGGTAAAGTCGCAGCAGAAAGAAACGGATGCCCAGCAGCGTTTCAAGCTCAGAAGTACTGGCACAGTACTAGCAAGCGGTCGTGCGATTGGGCAGAAAATCGGTGCCGGCCCAGTGCGCGTGATTCACGACTCAGCCGACATGGAGCGGGTCCAACCCGGCGATGTGCTGGTCACGGACATGACCGATCCGAACTGGGAACCGGTCATGAAGCGGGCTGCCGCCATAGTTACCAACCGCGGCGGGCGCACCTGTCACGCCGCAATCATTGCGCGTGAATTGGGCGTTCCTGCGGTAGTCGGATGCGGTAATGCGACCGAATTGCTCAAGGAAGGCACACTGGTCACGGTATCCTGCGCCGAGGGCGATGAAGGCAAAATCTATGACGGTTTGCTGGAAACCGAAGTCACTGAAGTGGCGCGCGGCGAATTGCCGAAACTGCCGCTGAAAATCATGATGAATGTCGGCAATCCGCAACTGGCGTTCGATTTTCAATCGATTCCGAATGCCGGTGTCGGCTTGGCGCGCCTGGAATTCATCATCAACAACAATATCGGCGTCCATCCAAAGGCGATTCTGGAATATCCGAATATCGATCCTGCGTTGAAGAAAGCGGTTGAATCGGTAGCACGCGGTCACGCTTCGCCGAAGGCGTTTTATGTTGACAAACTGGCCGAAGGAATCGCCACTATAGCAGCGGCTTTCTGGCCCAAGCCAGTGATCGTGCGCCTATCCGACTTCAAGTCAAATGAGTACAAAAAACTCATCGGCGGTTCGCGTTATGAACCCGACGAAGAAAATCCGATGCTGGGCTTTCGCGGCGCTGCGCGCTATCTGGCCGACGATTTTGCCGAATCATTTGAAATGGAATGTCTGGCCATGAAGCGGGTACGTAACGAAATGGGATTGACCAACGTCGAAATCATGATTCCATTCGTGCGCACGCTGGGGCAAGCCGAAAAAGTGATCGGCCTGCTGGGCAAGAACGGCCTCAAACGCGGTCAGGATGGTTTGCGCGTCATCATGATGTGTGAAGTGCCTTCGAATGCGATTCTAGCCGAACAATTCCTGGAGCATTTTGACGGCTTCTCCATCGGCTCTAATGATCTGACCCAGCTAACGCTCGGCCTGGACCGGGATTCCGGCATGGCATTGCTGGCAGCCGATTTTGATGAACGCGACCTGGCTGTGCTTGCGTTGATCTCGCAGGCTATCACCGCCTGCCGCGCACAAGGCAAATATATCGGAATTTGCGGTCAAGGGCCGTCAGACCATCCTGATTTTGCCGAGTGGCTCTTGAAACAGGGTATCGAGTCGATTTCGCTTAACCCGGATACGGTAATCGATACCTGGCAAGCGTTGGCTGCGCTGAAATAAAATTTGTTTCCATTCTGAAAACGCGAGCATCAAGCTCGCGTTTTTTTTAGCCTATGATGGTATTAATTTGTTTTCAAGAATGCGTACTGGATTATTTTCATAATGAAAAATCGCTTATTTCACAACCCGCAAAAAGGAGCATCGGATGCCTGACTGGATGACCTGGTTTGGCATGGCGGGCATCCTCGTCATTGCCGAAATATTCACCGGTACATTTTATTTACTGATGATTGCATTAGGCGCGCTAGCCGGCGGCGCAGTAGCGTTGACCGGTTTTGTGTTCTCACTGCAAATGGTGATTGCGGCGATCGTGGGGGCAATCGCAACTTTCTTATTGCGTAGAAGCAGCTTTGGAAAGCAGCGCAAACTGCCTACCGGGCGCGACCCGAATGTCAACCTTGACATCGGGCAAACCGTGCATGTCGAGCAATGGCAGGATAATCATGCGCGTATCATGTATCGAGGTGCCATGTGGGACATTGAACTGATGCCAGGCGCAGCAGCAATTGCCGGTGCTTTCGTCATTCGTGAAATACGCGGCAGTCACTTGATTGTCGCCAACTCCGTACCATAAAGGACATACCATGGCTTTTGATTTCAGCAGCATTTCCATCATCTTGTTCATTCTGGCGATTATTTTTGTCGTCAAGACCATCAACGTCGTACCGCAGCAGCATGCCTGGGTAGTCGAGCGTTTTGGCAAGTATCACGGCACGCTGGCGCCAGGTCTGAACATCGTTTTGCCGTTCATCGATCGGATCGCCTACAAGCATTCACTGAAGGAAATCCCGATGGACGTTCCTAGTCAGGTTTGCATAACGAAAGATAATACGCAACTGGAAGTCGATGGCATCCTGTATTTTCAAGTGACCGACCCGATGCGTGCTTCGTATGGTTCTTCAAATTATATTTACGCCGTGTCGCAACTGGCACAAACCACGCTGCGTAGCGTAATTGGCAAGATGGAACTGGACAAGACGTTCGAAGAACGTGCGCACATCAATCTGAGCGTCGTCAGCTCAATCGATGAATCGGCTTCAAATTGGGGCGTGAAAGTACTGCGCTACGAGATCAAGGATTTGACCCCGCCCAAGGAAATTTTGCATTCAATGCAGGCGCAGATTACCGCCGAACGCGAAAAGCGGGCCTTGATTGCCGCTTCCGAAGGACGCAAGCAAGAGCAGATCAATATCGCAACCGGCGAGAGAGAAGCATCGATAGCCAAGTCTGAGGGCGAAAAACAAGCGTCGATTAATCGGGCGGAAGGTCAGGCCGCAGCGATCGTCTTCCTGGCCGAGGCCAGCGCAGATGCAATTCGCAAGACTGCTGCCGCAATCCGGGAGCCGGGTGGTGCGGATGCGGTGAATCTGAAAGTGGCAGAGCAATACGTCAGCGCCTTTGCCAATTTGGCCAAGACGAATAATTCGATTATTGTTCCAGCCAATTTGAGCGATATCAGCAGTTTGATTGCGAGTGCTTTGCAAGTCGTTAAATCACAGCAAAAATCCTGATAGAGACTAACCATTAGCGATTGGAAGCCGTGCCAAAACGGCTGCTAATTTCATTTTTTATACAAATCAGCCAGACCAGAAGTTTCGGTGCATTTTGTATGTACACGCATATGTATTAAATTTATGTCAATAAAATAAAGCGGACAATGCCATGTTTTATGGCATACCCCCTTTTTTATTAATTTAAAGCGTGTAGAGCAATGGTTTTTACTTAACGGAAATTCTGTTTCATGATTTGCTGTTGCTCGCGCTGCCAATCGCGCGATTTTTCGGTGTCGCGCTTGTCGTGCAGCTTCTTGCCTTTAGCCAGTCCGATTTCACACTTGACGCGTCCCCGTACGAAGTGCAGGTTGATCGGCACCAGAGTGTAGCCGGAGCGTTCGACCTTGCTGACCAACTTACTGATTTCGGCAGCATGCAGCAACAACTTACGTGTGCGCAAGGCTTCTGGGTGGACGTGGGTGGAGGCGCTTAATAGCGCGCTGATATGGGCGCCGAACAGAAATATTTCGCCGTCACGCACAATCACATAGGCTTCCTTGAGTTGAACCCGTCCGGCGCGTATGGACTTGGCTTCCCAGCCATGCAGGACGACACCAGCTTCGAAGCGCTCCTCAATAAAGTAGTCATGAAAAGCTTTTCTGTTGTCAACGATGGTCATGTGATGGGGTAATAAGGGGAGTCGGTTAGAATTCGTGTAATTTTACCAAACGGTTGAGATTCGATGGCAGTCGTACATAAATCAGTAATTGTAGGTTATAGCGCCGAGCAGATGTTTGCTCTGGTTGACAAGGTGGAGGATTATCCACGCTTTCTGCCCTGGTGCGGCGGTACGGAGGTGCGCGATCGCGCAGCCGGTGGGCTGGTTGCAGCCATCGCCATACATTATCACGGGCTCAAGCAATCTTTTACAACTAAGAATACCAATGTCCAGCCGACATCAATTCAAATGCGTTTGCTGGAAGGTCCATTCCGGCAATTACAGGGTTCCTGGGTCTTCAAGCCGCTGCGCGAAGATGCTTGCAAGATTGAATTCGATTTGGAATATGAGTTTTCCAACCGGATTCTGGATAAACTTATCGGGCCGGTGTTCGGCATGATCGCCAACAGTTTCGTCGAATCGTTTTGCAAAAGGGCAGAGGCAGTGTATGGATAAAGCCGCTGAAAATGTGCAAGTGCAGGTGTGTTACGCGGAATCGGAAATTCAGCTATTGCGCGACGTTAGCGTGCCGCAGGGAACCAACTTGCAAGCAGCCATTATGCAAAGCGGGATACTGCGCGATATGCCGGAAATTGACTTATTGGCGTGCCGTGTCGGTATTTACGCCAAACTCAAAACTTTGGAGACGATTCTGCGAAACGGCGACCGGGTCGAGATTTATCGGCCATTAATAGCCGACCCGAAAGAGTCCCGTCGTCGCCGTGCGGACAGAAAACTAGAGTAAATCACACACAGTATGTAAGGCACCGTATCAGCGCTCATTTGCATTCGCTGAGAATTCTCTTTGTGTCGCGCAATTCCTGGGCGCGGTTTGCGTCGCTGAGATAAACACGTTGGCCGTCTTTTCCCTGCTGCGCGATACGTTGACCGGAATCGAGCGCTTTCTGATATGCAGTGGCGCGCTCGCAATTTTTGCTTTTATCGGCCGCAATTTGCGCTTCATTGGCTGTTTTTTTGTCTTTTTCAGCTTGTTCCAACCTGCGTTTCTGGAAGTCAGCATTTTTTTCAGCTGTGGTTAGCGGCAGCTTCGCTTTTGCGGCAGCTGCCGCCGCATTGTCGCTCTGGTCCGGCATTTTCTCGGGCGCAACACCGGGGACCAATCTTTGCGCCACCGCGCCGGGAGATTTTAGAATATGACTATTTGGCACAGCTGGCGGCGGCGGCATGTTTGAATACTGCTTTACACCTTTATCATCGAGCCATACATACTGGGCAACAGCATGGTACGACAGGATGAGTAGCAGGCTGGCAATAGTCGATGCGGCGATGCGTTTAAGGTATAAGTGGTTCATTGTGCCTAGCTGGTTCAGGCAGCCGAAGAATGTTGCTGCATGCTGGTTTTATGGAAACAGGAAAGAAACATTAAAATGCAAACCATAGGATTGATGTGCTGATTTACATCACTAATTTACGTCTTATAATCCATCGCAATCGCGTTTCTAACCGAAAATATTATATAGAAATACAGTGCAATGGAAAGTAAATGGTTGGAGGATTTTATTTCTCTGGCGCAAACCCATAGCTTCAGCCGTTCGGCAGAGCAGCGTCATGTTACGCAATCGGCGTTCTCGCGCCGCATTAAATCGCTTGAAGCCTGGATCGGCATCGATCTGATCGACCGCACTTCATTTCCTACCAGTTTGACGCGGGAAGGGCATCTGTTTTATGAGCAGGCCATTGCCATGCTCGGTCAGATCAACGATGTCAGAGCATTGTTGCGCGAGAATCGTGCCAGCACTGAATCTTCGATTGATTTTGCAGTTCACCATACGCTGGCGCTGACCTATATCCCCAAATGGCTAATAGACTTGAAATCCGGCATCGGCCCATTCGGTGCGCGGCTGGCAGCATTCAATGTGCATGATGCCGTGTTGGTGTTATCCGAAGGCGGTTGTGATCTACTGCTGACTTTTTACCATCCGCTCCAACCATTGCAACTTGATGCCAGCCGTTATGACATGATGATTGTCGGGTGTGAAAAACTGTGTGCCTTTAGCCGGTGCGATCAGGCCGGCCGGCCTGAGTTCGCATTGCCAGGGAGCGTCAGTGCGCCGTTGCCGTACTTATCCTATGCTAGCGCGGCCTATTTCGGTCGGATTGTCGATTTAATCCAGGCCGATGCCCTAGTGCCACTGCATCTGGAAAAATGCTATGAGACGGGAACCGCGGAAGCTTTGAAGATGATGGCGCTGGAAGGTCATGGCCTTGCATTCCTGCCGGAGTCGGCTGTCGCGCAGGAACTCGCGCAGCAGCGACTGGTGCGCGCAGATAGCCCGCAACTACGCTGGGAAGCTGACATGGAAATTCGCTTGTACCGCGAAAAGCCCTCTAGCCAAAAACCGGGTAAGCGCCTGGTTGCGCAGTTATGGGATTACTTGTATTCGCATCAAGCCTAATCTGGGCGCCCGCTAACTGGTTTGCCACCTAACTTCCGTTCAGATATTTTTTCTGGTATTTGCCACAACCTCAGTAAAAATCTCAGTCATTGTTTGCATAGCCCTATGCAAACAATGACTGAACTATGGATTGAATTGAATGTATATTCATCCCGGTCTAACCTGAGTGTAGAGTGCTTCAAGCGCTCTCATCCGGTGAGAAATAAAGCGATTCAATTCATTGAATTCAATACTAAAGAGGAGAATGGACAATGGGAAAAAATGGGAAATATGTGATCAAGGCTGGCCTGCTTGCAGTCTTGTTTGCTTATGCGGGATTTGCGGCGGCGGCGACTAACCTGGTGTATTGCTCGGAAGGCAGCCCGGAAGGTTTTAACCCGCAATTCTTTACCACCGGCACAACCTTCGATGCCTCGTCGGTGCCGATGTATAACCGTTTAGTCGAATTCGAACTTGGCACGACCAAGGTTGGTCCTGGGCTGGCAGAATCCTGGGAAGTATCTCCTGACGGACTGACGTATACATTCACCCTGCGCAAAGGCGTCAAATTCCATAGCAGTGCCAAGTTCAAGCCGTCACGCGATTTCAACGCGGATGATGTCTTGTTTAGTTACAACCGCATGGCGAACCCTGCACATCCATTCCACAAGACAGCGCCAGGCCAGACTTTTGCCTATTTTGAAGATATGGGGATGAACAATATCGTCGACAAACTGGAAAAAATCGACGACAGAACCGTGCGCTTCACACTCAAGCATCCTGAGGCGCCATTCATTGCCAATTTGGCGATGGACTTTTCCTCGATCTTGTCTGCCGAGTACGCCGACAAGATGCTGGCAGCCGGTACGCCGGAAGTGATCGACCGTGAACCGATTGGTACTGGCGCGTTCGTGTTCGGCTCTTACCAAAAAGATGCAATTATCCGCTACAAGGCGTTCGATCAATACTGGAAAGGGCGGCCGAAGATTGACAATCTGATCTTTGCCATCACGCCTGATGCCTCGGTACGGTATGCCAAACTTAAGGCCGGCGAATGCCAGGTGATGGCGTATCCCAAGCCAGCCGATATTGCGATGATGAAGAACGACCCTGCAATCAACCTGTTATCGCAGGAAGGATTGAACATTGGTTATATCGCCTTGAATGTCGAGAAAAAACCGTTCGACAACAAACTTGTGCGCCAAGCTCTGAACATGGCAGTGGACAAGAAAAGTATTCTCAGTTCGGTCTATCAAGGCGGTGGTCGGGCAGCCGTAAATCCGATTCCGCCGACCATGTGGTCTTATAACAAAAATATCAAGGACTACGCGTATGACGTCGAGAAGGCCAAAGCTTTGCTGGCCAAAGCCGGTTATCCGAATGGTCTGGAAATAGATTTGTGGTATCTGCCGGTGTCGCGTCCTTATAATCCCGATGGCAAACGTATGGCTGTATTAGTCCAGGCTGATTGGGCCAAGATTGGCGTCAAAGCCAAACTCGTCACTTACGAATGGGGCGAATACAAAAAACGCAGCAAAGCCGGTGAGCAACAGGCAATGATGTTCGGCTGGACCGGCGATAACGGCGATCCAGACAATTTCTTTGATACGCTGCTCGGTTGCAACGCAGTCAATGGCGGGGGTAACGTAGCGCGCTGGTGCAACAAGGATTTTGAAGCGTTGACCCAGAAAGCCAAGGTTGCTCCAACCCAGGCTGAACGCAGCAAGTTATACGAAAAAGCGCAGGAAATCGTCAAGGAAGAAGCCCCGTGGATTACGATTGCCCATTCGATCGCATACACTCCAGTGCGCAAAAATGTGATCGGCTTCAAGATGGACCCTACCGGGCACTTTAATTTCAATAACGTCGATTTGAAAAAGTAAAGTTTCGCCCAGTGATAAGTGTCATTGCGCGCAGCACTGTTATGAATGATCCGGCTTGGTTTTGTCTGGATTAAGCAAAACAGTGCTGTGGCTGTGACACTGTCAATTTATCGCACACACACCCAATTTACTATCGAACAGGATTCCCCGATGTTTGGATTTCTCCTGCGCCGAATAGGTCTGGTCATTCCGACCTTCCTAGGCATTACCTTACTTGTGTTCTCTCTTATTCACATGATCCCCGGCAATGCCGTGGAGGCCATGTCGGGCGAGCGCGGCATGGATGCCGCACGTTATGCGCGCCTGTTGCATGAGTTCGGCCTTGACCAGCCGCTGTACGTACAATATTTTGATTATTTAAAAAATATACTACAAGGTGATCTCGGGTTTTCTCTTTCAACCCATGAGCCGGTATTTAAAGAGTTCATCACACTGTTTCCGGCGACAGTCGAATTATCCTTGTGCGCCATGCTATTGGCGCTGGCGATCGGAATACCTGCTGGCATCCTGGCTGCGCTAAAGCGCAATACGTATCTCGATTATTCAGTAATGGGCCTGTCGCTGACCGGGTTCTCGATGCCGATTTTTTGGTGGGCGTTGCTGCTCATCCTGCTGTTTTCCGTCACGCTTGGCTGGACGCCGGTATCGGGCCGGATCGACATCCTGTTCGATTTACCACCAGTTACCGGATTCATGCTGATAGACAGCTTGCTGTCAGGCGAGCCAGGCGCTTTCAAATCGGCACTTTCACACCTGATTCTGCCGGCGATTGCACTGGGAACGATTCCGCTGGCGGTGATCGCCCGCATGACGCGTTCAGCGATGCTTGAGGTCTTGCGCGAAGATTATGTGCGTACCGCACGTGCCAAGGGATTATCGAAATGGCGCGTCATTGGAATACATGCACTGCGCAATGCACTGATCCCGGTGGTTACCATCATCGGCTTGCAAGTCGGTACGCTGCTGGCCGGTGCGATTCTGACGGAAACCATATTTTCATGGCCTGGCATCGGGAAATGGCTGGTAGGAGCAATTCAGCGCCGCGATTATGCTGTTGTCCAGGGCGGTATTCTGATGTCTGCCACCATCATCATCATTGTCAATCTTCTTGTCGACGTGCTGTATGGCGCCATTAATCCACGTATTCGACACAGCTCATGAGCAATCCAACGTCTATTACTCCAACCTCTTCGCCGGCATCTTCACCAGAGTTTTCTCCTATTCCACCGCATCCATTGCGGGAAATGTGGGACTATTTTGGTCAGAATCGCGGCGCCTTGATAGGCTTGTTCGCGGTCATCGGATTGATATTAGTGGCATTGCTGGCCGATGTCATCGCACCGCACTCGGCAATTGTGCAATACCGCGAAGCGACCCTGGTCCCGCCCATGTGGCAGGACGGCGGTAGCAGTAAATTCATTCTGGGCACTGACCCGGTCGGCCGTGACATGTTATCGCGCTTGATTTACGGTACGCGGCTATCTTTGTTCATTGGTCTGGTATCAGTCACGTTGTCGCTCGGTATTGGCGTTGTACTCGGACTGCTTGCCGGTTTTTTTCGGGGTGGAATTGAAGTTGCCATCATGCGCTTGATGGATATCATGCTGGCTTTGCCGAGCCTGTTGCTGGCGATTGCAGTGGTAGCCATCCTGGGGCCGGGCCTGATGAATGCGATGTATGCGATAGCCATTGTCATGCTGCCGCATTTTGCCCGCCTGACCCGTGCTGCTGTGATCGGCGAAGTGTCGAAAGATTATGTCAATGCTTCGCGCATCGCCGGTGCAGGCAACCTACGCCTGATGGTCAATTGCATTTTGCCTAATTGTGCCGCGCCGTTGATCGTGCAGACCACGCTGGGATTTTCCAGCGCCATTCTGGATGCCGCAGCGCTGGGCTTTCTGGGTCTTGGCGCGCAACCTCCGACGCCGGAATGGGGCTCCATGCTGTCCAGCGCGCTCGAATTTATCCAAAGCGCCTGGTGGGTGGTGACTTTTCCTGGCTTGGCGATTCTGGTTTCCGTGCTTGCTTTTAACTTGATGGGCGATGGATTGCGCGATGCACTCGACCCAAAACTGAAGCGATAGATAAAATAAAACACCATGGCACTCTTAGAAATCAGGAACATGAGCGTGCAGTTCGGCTCAGAAAACGCACCATTCATGGCAGTTGATGGCTTGGATTTGAATATCGATCAGGGTGAAGTAGTTGGCATAGTGGGAGAGTCCGGCTCCGGCAAGAGCGTGACTTCACTCGCGCTGATGGGATTGATCGATTATCCGGGCCGGGTTCAGGCTGAACGCATGGCTTTCGATGGCCGTGATTTGCTAAAGATGTCGGAAAGCGAGCGGCGCAAGCTGTTGGGCAAGGATATTGCAATGATATTCCAGGATCCGATGACGAGTCTGAATCCATCCTTTACGGTCGCTTACCAGTTGATGGAGACCTTGCGCGCTCACGAAGGTGGATCGAACAAAGCGCTGCGGGCCAAGGCCTTGGCGCTATTGAAGCAAGTCGACATCCCGGATGCCGAGCGTCGCCTGGACGCTTATCCGCATCAATTATCTGGCGGCATGAGCCAGCGCGTGATGGTCGCCATTGCCATCGCGTGCAATCCGCGCTTGCTGATTGCCGATGAGCCGACTACTGCGCTGGACGTGACAGTACAAGCGCAGATGCTTGAATTATTACTGCAATTGCAGCGGGATCGAGGCATGGCATTGATGCTCATTACCCATGATCTGAGCGTGATCGCACAGACGGTCAAGCAGGTGGTGGTGATGTATGCGGGGCAGGTGGTCGAAACCGGAAGCGTGCCGGATATTTTTGACGCGCCTAGGCATCCTTACACTCAAGCCTTGCTGGCAGCGCTGCCGGAACACAACATTGGACGTAATCGACTGCAGGCACTTGCTGGCGTGGTGCCAGGCCAATATGATCGTCCTAGCGGTTGCTTGCTGAGTCCGCGCTGTCCTTACGCTATCGATAAATGTCGTCAGGAGCGGCCTGAATTGACTGGCACATCCGGCGTGCAGGCGCGCTGTCATTTTCCGCTTGATAGTCAAGGCCTTCCCACCAACGGCTGGCAAAAGGTTTGATGATGACAAATACAAATATTCTGCTTGAAGCAAAAAATCTCAGCAAACATTACACGGTAGCGCAAGGATGGTTTAAACCGAAGGTGGCGGCGCGCGCTCTCGATGGCGTATCGTTTACGCTTACCCCCGGCAAGACCCTAGCTGTAGTGGGTGAATCCGGTTGCGGGAAATCAACGCTGGCACGTCAGGTTGTAATGATAGAGTCACCGACCGGCGGCGAGTTATGGATGGACGGGATCAATATTGCAAACGCAGATAAGGCCGCCCGCAAACATGTTCGTCCGATGGTGCAAATGGTGTTTCAAAATCCGTATGCCAGCTTGAATCCGCGCAAAAAAGTGGGCTCCATCCTGGAAGAGCCATTGGCGATCAATACCGGCTATGCCAGATCGGAACGTATGGAACGCGCGCGAGCCATGATGGCCAAGGTCGGCTTGCGGCCTGAGCATTACGGCCGTTACCCGCACATGTTTTCCGGTGGGCAGCGTCAGCGCATCGCCATCGCCCGCGCCCTGATGTTGAACCCTAAAGTTATTGTGGCCGATGAACCGGTATCGGCATTGGACGTATCGATTCAGGCCCAGGTATTGAATTTGCTGATGGATTTACAAGAGGCCAGCGATGTTGCTTACCTGTTTATTTCGCACAATTTGGCGGTAGTCGAGATGATCGCCGACGAAGTGCTGGTGATGTATCTGGGCAAAACGGTCGAGCACGGCGCCAAGCATCAGATATTTAGCCGGCCATTGCATCCGTACACGCGCGCGTTGCTGGCCAGCACGCCGCGCATCGATCCAACACAGCGCCAGAAAAAGATTATTTTGCATGGTGAATTGCCGTCGCCGCTGGCACCTCCACCAGGTTGCGCCTTCAATAATCGTTGCCCGCACGCGACCGAGCGTTGCCGGGTGGAGATTCCACAGTTGCTGCCATTTGAAGGCAGGATGGTTGCTTGCCACCATGTGGCGGAAATTGCCTGAGCTCGTGGATGTTGCCGGGTTCACGAAAAGCATGAAAAGTACGAACCAACACCAGAATACAAATGGTTTGGTAAAATCAGTGAGTATAGGTATTTTCATGCTATTTTCCGCATGTATTCATTGATTTTATGAAATATACTCTTGATAATGACTGGTATGAGCCGAAGCTTTTTGTTTAAGGATTTACTTCTTGCTGGCATTTTTCGTGGACATTGTTTTCCGTCATCAAAAACCTGCAGCATATCTGTGCGCTTAAAAACTGCATAAAGTCCAAATAGCGCAAATTGGATTTGTCATGAAAAACGTTTTTAAAGCGGATTTCTGTATAATCCTGTTTTGCGCCAATAGGAATTAAGATGCGTTTACTTCAAAAAGCACTCACATTCGATGACGTGCTGCTCGTGCCGGCTTATTCAAATATCCTCCCAAAAGACACTTCTCTGAGAACGCGCCTGACGCGTAATATCACATTAAACATGCCGCTAGTTTCGGCCGCAATGGATACCGTGACAGAAGCGCGGCTGGCGATTGCAATGGCGCAAGAGGGCGGCATCGGCATGATTCACAAGAACATGAGCGCTGCGGAGCAGGCGCGAGAGGTTGCCAAGGTCAAACGTTTCGAATCGGGCGTATTGCGTGACCCAATCACCATCCCGCCGACCATGCGCATCCGCGATGTGATCGCACTGTCATTGCAGCATGGCATCAGCGGTTTTCCTGTGGTCGATGGCAAGACGGTGGTTGGCATCATTACCAACCGCGATTTGCGCTTTGAGCATGATCTGGATGCGCAAGCGCGCGACAAGATGACGCCCCGGGAAAAGCTTGTATATGTCAAAGAAGGTGATGATTTGGTCGAGGCCAAGCGCCTGATGAACAAGCATCGACTGGAACGCGTGCTGGTGGTGAATGATGCGTTCGAATTGCGTGGTCTGATTACTGTCAAGGATATCCAGAAAGCAACCGAGCATCCGTTTGCATCGAAGGATGAATACGGTAAGTTGCGTGTCGGTGCAGCAGTCGGAGTCGGCCCTGAAAACGATCTCCGCATCGATCTGTTGGCCAAGGCGGGTGTGGATGTTATCGTGGTTGATACAGCACATGGCCACTCGCAAGGTGTGCTTGACCGTGTCAAATGGGTGAAAACCAATTATCCGATGATCGATGTCATCGGCGGCAATATTGCTACCGCAGCCGCAGCCAAGGCACTGGTCGAATATGGTGCAGATGGCGTTAAGGTCGGTATTGGCCCTGGTTCTATTTGCACCACCCGCATTGTGGCCGGTGTCGGGGTGCCGCAAATTACTGCGATCGTTAATGTAAGCAAGGCGCTGCAAGGCACTGGCGTACCGTGCATTGCCGATGGCGGGATTCGTTTCTCAGGCGATATTTCCAAAGCTCTGGCGGCCGGCGCATCCAGCGTCATGATGGGCAGCATGTTTGCCGGCACCGAAGAAGCGCCAGGGGAAGTGATTTTATTCCAGGGACGCAGTTATAAATCTTATCGCGGCATGGGCAGCTTGGCAGCAATGGCCGACGGCTCGGCCGATCGCTACTTCCAGGACCCCGCCAACAATCTCGACAAACTGGTGCCGGAAGGCATCGAGGGCCGTGTCGCTTACAAGGGAAGCGTCTTGGCCATCATGTATCAGCTGGTCGGCGGCATCCGCTCATCCATGGGGTATTGCGGTTGCGCCACTATTGATGAGCTGCGAGAAAAAGCAGAGTTTGTCGAAATTACTTCGGCTGGCATGCGCGAATCGCATGTCCATGATGTACAGATTACTAAGGAAGCGCCAAATTACCGGGCGGATTGAATCTGTGGTTGGGATTAGCTTAGTAGCCTTCTCACCCGGATGGTGAGCGACTTAAAGAGCGCAATTCTCAATTTATTATCTAAGCTGATTAGCGGTCAGTTGGGGTTTCTAGGACGATAATGACGCAGCAAGAAAATATGGATGATTTGAGCTGGGCTAATACCGTACCGCTGGATGTCTCAGGATTCAGTATTCATCAGCAAATTTTGCGGATACGGCGTATTGGCAAGCGTTTGTTCGGCGTTTCAAACTGCTTTGTCAGCATCGCCGACTACATGGCAGGTAGCGCTGAACCTGAGCGCTCAATGGCATCGATCGAAGCCGCCTTTGTCGATGGATTGACGGTTCCGAAGGCTTTATATGTTGCTAACGATACCCGTATCGATCCATCTTTGCGCCAGCACCGGCTGGTTGTGGGGGCTCCGTATATACGTTTTTATGCAGCGCAGCCGATCACGGATGCGCAGAACCAGATTATCGGCAGTGTTTGTCTGGTCGATTATGCGCCACGCACTTTTAATCCAGATGACGGGCTGCTTTTGGCCGACCTGGCAATCTTGTTCGAACGTGAATTGCGGCTCAATAACGCCAGCGCAACGCAACTCGATCTGATCAAGAAGAATCGCAATTTGCGGCGGGAATCCCTAACCGATCCACTGGTCGGAGCCTGGAACCGCGCCGCCATCACGCGCGCATTGTCTACCGAGATGGTCAATTGCGCTCAGGCACAAAAACCCTTGTCCATGGTTCTGGTCGATCTGGATCATTTTAGAAACATCAATGAAGAACATGGTCGTCCCATCGGCGACATATTGCTGCTCAAAGTGGTTAGTCGTCTGCGTTCCTGTATCCGCCCCCACGATGCGCTGGGCCGTTACGATGGCGATCAATTCATGGTGGTCTTGCCTGGCGCGTCACATCTGGTTTCGCTGGCGGTAGCAGAGCGGATGCGGTTGTCCATCATGGCGCATACAGAAGTAGTTGGCGCAGTCAAACACCAATTAACGGTCAGCGCCGGTACTGTATCGACCGACACGTTTCCTGCAGCAAACGCGGAAGAATTGATCGGTCACGCCGAAAAAGCCTTAGTCGCTGCTAAAAAAGCAGGCCGCAATCGTGTTGCTCAAGCTTATCCTGGTGAACTCTTGTCATCTTAACGTCCGTTTTAATATCTTTTTTGCAAAAGCGTCTCCATGCACTCTAAAATTCTCATTCTCGATTTTGGCTCCCAGGTCACCCAACTGATTGCCCGCCGGGTGCGCGATTCAGGTGTTTTTTCTGAAGTCTTTCCTTACGATGTATCGGATGAGTTTGTTCGCAATTATGGTGCGGCCGGGGTGATTCTGTCGGGTGGGCCGAATTCCGTAATGGAAGGCGATACGCCGCGTGTACCTCAGACGGTTTTTGAACTGGGTGTACCGGTGCTGGGCATCTGTTATGGCATGCAGACCATGGCCGCCCAACTCGGAGGCCAAGTCGAAGATGGTCTGGTGCGTGAGTTTGGCTACGCCGAAGTGCGCGCCCACGGCCATACTAGGTTGCTCAATGAAATCAATGATTTCGTGACTGCTGAAGGCAACGGCATGCTTAAGGTATGGATGAGCCATGGCGACAAAGTCAATCAAATGCCGCCTGGTTTCAAGCTCATGGCGTCGACCGATAACTGCCCGATTGCAGGGATGGCCGATGAGGAACGCCATTTCTACGCAGTGCAATTTCATCCTGAAGTCACGCACACCCTGCAGGGCAAGGCCATCCTCGGTCGTTTTATACACGAAATTTGCGGTTGCAAATCCGACTGGAACATGCCGGACTACATCGCCGAAGCAGTCGCCGCTATCCGTCAGCAAGTCGGTCAGGACGAAGTCATTCTGGGACTTTCCGGCGGCGTCGACAGTAGCGTGGCTGCCGCACTGATTCACCGCGCCATCGGCGACAAGTTGACTTGCGTCTTTGTCGACCACGGTTTGCTGCGCCTGGATGAAGGCAAGATGGTGATGGACATGTTCGGCAAAAACCTCGGCGTAAAAGTGATTCATGTCGATGCCACAACGCAATTCATGGGCGCGCTGGTCGGAGTCTCCGACCCGGAAGCCAAGCGCAAGATCATCGGCCGTGAGTTTGTCGAAGTGTTCCAGGCTGAATCCGGCAAGTTGCAAAACGCCAAATGGCTGGCCCAGGGCACCATCTATCCCGACGTGATCGAAAGCGCCGGCAAGGGCAAGAAGGGCCATACCATCAAGAGCCACCACAATGTTGGCGGCCTGCCGGACACCCTGAACCTGAAACTGCTGGAACCTTTGCGTGAACTATTCAAGGATGAAGTGCGTGAGCTTGGTGTTGCACTCGGCCTGCCGCACGACATGGTGTACCGCCATCCATTCCCCGGCCCCGGCCTGGGTGTGCGCATTCTGGGCGAAGTGAAAAAGGAATTCGCCGATTTGTTGCGCGGTGCCGATGCCATTTTCATCGAGGAATTGCGCAATACCGTGGATGAAAACAGCGGCAGTAACTGGTACCAGTTGACCAGCCAGGCCTTTGCCGTATTCTTGCCAGTGAAATCGGTCGGTGTGATGGGCGATGGCCGCACTTACGAATACGTAGTGGCGCTGCGTGCTGTGCAGACGCAGGATTTCATGACTGCACACTGGGCACATTTGCCGCACGAGCTGTTAGGCAAAGTTTCAAATCGCATCATCAACGAAGTACGCGGCATCAATCGCGTTGTATACGACATTTCCGGCAAACCACCGGCGACGATCGAGTGGGAATGATTTGAGGTTGTTCGGGGACTATCGGTGCCTATCGAAAAAGTGACGTAAGTTGTTGATTTATAAGAATTTACGTCTCGGCAGCTATCGGTGACTATTGACCCCAAGCAAAATAACTTGCCGGTAAAGCTGACGGTAAGATTTTGGCCTCGGATTCAGACCCAGATTTTTACCGTTATGACTATTTCGGTCCTGACGGTAAAAATCACCCCAGAAATCTAGGTTTCATGCGGGTTTTCGGGCATCTTTAGGTCTTCTGACCCATGACGGTAAAAACCGTCTCGAACAGGAGAAAAACCAAGATGCTTACCGACACCGCACTCCGAAACCTCAAGCCTGGCGCGGCTCCGTACAAGCTCGCCGACCGTGACGGTATGTACGTCACGGTATCAACGGCGGGAACGATCGCTTTCCGCTACGACTACCGTCTCAATGGGCGTCGAGAGACGCTGACCATCGGCCGCTATGGGCCGGCAGGGATCTCGCTGTCGGTGCCTACGCTGCGGGCGCTTGTTTGACGGGGCGCCGCTTACGTTGGCGCACGTCCGGCTAAGGGGCGCGTTTCAGCGTGTCTGCATCTGAGGCTTGGCGGCGTGCCGCCAGCCAGGCCTCGACCTCCGCAAGATCCCACACCACGCAACGCGGTGTCAGATTGAAACGTCTCGGAAATTCGCCACGACGCTCCATGTCGTAGATCGTCGTATCGGCAAGCGGTACCAACTGGCGCAGTTCTGTCCGGCGGATGGTGCGGCGGAATGGAAGAGGGCGCGCAACGACAAGTTGAGGGCGTTCTTCGTACCCGTCCACGCCGCGAGGCAGTTCAGCCGATGTGCTGCGAACATCGATGCGGTCCAGTTGGCTGGAATCTTTGTTATCCATCTTTTGCTCCCCACGGGACGATGCTTGATGAGCCATCGTGCGGAATTGGTCACGTACGGTCGTCTCGGCTGAGTCGCACGCGCGTAGGAATGAGCAGACCGGTGAGTACGCTAGCAGCTTGTCGGACTTTACCCGCAAATGAGGCCCGTATTTGAGATAATTTGGCATCGTGGAATTGCAGGAAAAGCCGATGTCACGCTTCATCATTACAGACCGCAAGACCGACTATCTGATGCCACCCTCGCTGGAAGACTGGCTGAACCAAGATCATCTGGCGCGGTTCATAGTTGAGGTGGTCGACAATCTCGATTTGTCCAACCTGGTGCGCCAATATGCCGGGCGCGGTTCGAAGGCACACCATCCCGCCACGCTGCTGGGGATACTTGTGTATGGCTATGCGAGCGGCACTTTCTCCAGCCGCAAGCTCGAACGCGCCACGTACGACTCGGTCGCCTTTCGCTATATCGCCGCCGGCAGCCATCCCGATCACGACACGTTGGCCACCTTCCGGCGTCGCTTCCTCGGCGAGCTTGAAAATTTATTTGTGCAAGTGCTGGAAATTGCCAGCGAAATGAAGTTGCTCAAGCTGGGCACCGTCTGTCTCGATGGCGCCAAAATTCACGCCAACGCCTCGCGCCACAGCGCCGTCTCGCATGGACATATCGAGACCCTGGAAAAGCAGCTCAAGGCTGAGGTGCAAGAATTGCTGGCACTGGCTGAGCAGGCGGACAAAGCCGATGTGCCAGACGGCATGAACTTACCGGAAGAACTGAAGCGGCGCGAAGCCCGGCTGGTATTGATGGTCGTTGCCAAGGCAAAGATCGGTGCCAGAGCCAAAGAGCGCTACCAACGCGAGAAGGCCGAGTACGACGAGAAGATGGCCGCCCGCGCAGCAAAAGAGGCTGCAAGCGGAAAGAAGTGCAGCGGCAAGACACCGGCAGCACCGCAAGCCGGGCCCAAAAAGACCGATCAAGTCAATCTCACAGACGAAGAATCGCGCATCATGCAGGTCTCCGGCGGCGGCTTCGAACAATGCTACAACGCGCAAGCCGGCGTCGATGCGCCAACCATGTTGGTCGTCGCCACGGGCGTCACGCAAGCGACCAACGACAAACAGCAAGTGGAGCCGATGCTCGAAACCCTGGCGGCGCAAGCGGCAACCCAGGGACAGGTCACATGCCTGATCGCGGATACCGGCTATTTCAGCGAGCACAACATGAAAGCCTGTGAGGGTGCGAAGGTCGAGCCGCTGATCGCCGTTGCCCGTGAAAGCCACCACCCGGGTTGGCGCGAGCGCCACACCGAACCGGCGCCATTGCCGGCCACGGCAACGGCGGCACAGACGATGGCACATCGTCTGAAAACGAAAGACGGCCGCAAACGCTACGCGTTGCGAAAGCAAACTGTCGAACCGGTATTCGGCATTATCAAATCGGTGATGGGATTTCGTCAGTTCTCGCTGCGCGGTCTGGAAAAAGTGAAGGGCGAATGGCACTTGGTGTGCCTGGCGTGGAATTTGAAACGCATGGCCGTATTGCGTCCAAAATTTGGATAAAGAGGGAAATTGCGAGAGGAAACCGTAAAAACCATCAAAATTGAACTCTTGTTGCTTAATTTTTAGACAAATAAAAATTTGGCGAGACTTTAAAAGTTCAAGTCCGACAGGCTGCTAGACTTCCAAAGATAAAAAACCCGCGTTCTCACAGGGAGAAGAGCGGGATTTTATACTTCTTTAGACTTCTTAATACTATATTCTGGCGGAGAGACGGGGATTCGAACCCCGGATAGGCTATGAACCTATACACGCTTTCCAGGCGTGCGACTTCAGCCACTCATCCATCTCTCCTGCATCTCCGCTTTCGCGAATCCGCCGATTATAACAAACAATATGTCAATATTGCCAGTACTAACTAATTAGTCCAGGGCAAACGCATCAAATGATCACCGGGCATAAACCAAGAACATCTGCGAGGTATTGTTCATGGAGCGCAGCGTAGAAATGTTTTTTCGGAATGCTGCGTTTCATAGATGTGTCTTGTCGCAAGAGGTTCATGGTGATTTTTCTGATGACTTTGAGGGGCAGCGTACCTGCGGATACCGCGCCCAATAAGCGTGACGCATCTTCGGCTGCAGGTGCCGCCAATTGCGCTGGATCCCAACTGGCCAGCGTCACCGCATTCGATTGCACTGTACGCGCAG
>JABBOV010000003.1 GCA_012927625.1 Glaciimonas sp.
ATGTCCATATAAAACACTCCAGATACCTCCGGCTCAAACACCGGATGGTTACATACTGAGGTGGAAACTATTGGACGCTGTTTCCACCCCTAATCTGGAAAGTGTTGCACGCTGTTTGACATGTGGGGTGTAGAGGATGGCACTCACGAAGTGATAGGAACGAGCTTCAATCCGTTCACGCGCACGGTGGGCGGCAATCAAAAATTGATCATGTGGTTGCAGCAAATGACTTCGCCACGAGCGGACTTTAGTTTTCATGAATGCAGTCATCCGCAAGGCAATGTCGTATTGCTTGAAATTCATCCTGCACGCAGCGCACCAATTGCATTTCAGCACACACGCTTCATTCGTATTGATAGCCACAAAACCAAATTATCAGAACATCCCGACAAGGAAGCACGGCTTTGGGCGATGCTGGGCCATAAGGAGGATTGGTCGGGTGAGTTGGTAGCGGGCGCAACAGTGAATGACCTTGATCCAGAAGCTGTAGATGCTGCTCGCAAGCGATTTACCGAGTACCTGATTAAGTGTGAGCCTGATACAGCACGCCATGAACAGATTCGCCGTGACGCGGCGGATTGGGACGTACCGACACTTTTGAACAAGGCACGCATTACCAAACAAGGATTTATCACGCGCTCGGCACTCCTACTTTTGGGGCGAGATGAGGCGGCGCATTTTCTCTCGCCCGCAGATGTAAAAATCACCTGGATTTTGCGAGACGATAAAAATGGGACGGGGCCATCTCAGCATTTTGGCATTCCTTTATTTCTGTCTACCCAGAAGGTGTTTAGCCGTATTCGCAATGAGATGACAGAGTACATGCCAGATGGAACGCTGTTTCCGACTCCTGTGCCGTGGTATGACGCTTGGGTGATTCGCGAGGCATTGCACAACTGCGTTGCACATCAGGACTATCAACTTGGTGGCAAGATCAACGTGGTTGAGCACCCTGACAGAGTAGTGTTCAGTAATCTCGGCCAGTTTATTCCGCTGAGTGTTGAATGGATGTTGATAAACCAGTCGCCACCTGAGCATTACCGCAATCAGTGGTTGATTGACGGGATGATTCGGCTGCGCATGATTGACCAGGTTGGCAGTGGTATTCGACGCATGTTTGAGGTGCAGCGCGCCC
Organism: Glaciimonas sp.; assembly: GCA_012927625.1. Classification (GTDB taxonomy): domain Bacteria; phylum Pseudomonadota; class Gammaproteobacteria; order Burkholderiales; family Burkholderiaceae_D; genus AVCC01. The sequence continues at coordinate 1,136 of JABBOV010000003.1, forward strand.
GTTTTTTCCCACTTCCAGATTACACGTTTGGCGCTACCGAGCAAGGATATCCACGTGTTGAGGCAACCATCACCCGCCAGGTGTTGGACGTCAACTACACGCAGATCTTGATGAAACGCCCAGATCTGACTTTATTTCAAGTAATGTTGTTGGATAAGCTGCAGAAGCGCCGCCCCTTGACCAAGGAGGACGTACATGAGCTCAAATCGCTGAAACTGATTGAAGGACGCTCGCCAAACTATTTTATCTCCGCCAAGGTGGCTGATTGGGCGGGGCAAAAGGCACGATACATCCACAACCGGGGATTGGATGACAGCCATTATCAAAAATTGATTTTGGAATATCTGCAGAAGTACCACCAAGCGACACGGCAGGAATTGGATGATCTGATTTTGCCCAAATTGCCTGATGTGCTGGATCAAAAGCAAAAACTCAACAAAATACGCAATTTACTTCAGGCAATGCGCCGTGATGTACTGATCGAACGCACAGGACCCAAGACGACCCCGATCTGGAAGTTATGTTAGAAAAGTAGCTTTGCTAATGATGTGAAAATTAGCAAAGCTTAGTAAAGCCTAGTAAAGAAATTATCTCTAAGTTATTGATTATTATAACTAGGCGGTTTCAATGTCCAAGTGCAACATGACCAAGCTTATCTGCCCAGTATGCTTTAAAGTCAAATGCGTCATCGCGATGGAACTCACCCCGAACAGCCTAAGCGACATGGATGAAATCGCTAACGCCAAGCGTAGAAGAATTCACTCCGATAAGAACGACCAATATCACCGGAAGACAGCGAAACAACGGTATCTGAAACATTAGCATCCTGGCCCTGAGCAATATTGAGCGCAGTAAAGTCCAAGCGCGTGACCTCATTTTCCGCGATGTAGTACGCGCCATAAATCCTGCGCTCAAACGATTTAAGCGTTCAAATAATCTGCGGGAAGAGATGTGCGGCTCTTTCGACCACTGCTTGATCAAAACTAAGAATTCCAAGCGGCACCGGAAGCGCGAACATTGACTTGATCGGCGAGTGAACGATTGCAGCTACCAAAAGACCCGGTATCCATAATACCTCCAGGTTAGAACTGGGTAGGGTGATTTCATTTATTGATCGCACGTCATTGAAATTGTCATTAACCAGACGTGAGTATTTCTCCTTTGCTGGCCGCCACGCAATAGTCTTTAAGTCGCTTATTTCAAGAGATTGATCTTTTGAAATTGCTCGCTTTAAAGCTGATAATGTCGCAGGCATTGCACGCGTGTGCCCCCAATGACCAGAAGGTATCAGCCAATGGATACATTCAACAAGTGGCGTATTACTTGATGCTGCCTGGCTTAAGCCATAGTGAAGTGCTAGCCGAAGCTTCTCATTATTGGAAGGCGTGAACAACGAGCCGATAAGGGGAATCGTTGGACGGTCGGTGCGCAAGTCTCCAACGCGGGCCACGGCAGATTTATGATATCGATCTATCGCAAAACCATCTTGACGAATGAAATTGCCAAGAAAGTCAGGTGCCAGTTTTGTGAGTTGGTCGAAGGCCCAATTGTCGTGCATGCTCTTCGCACGCTTCAATCCTCCCAGGTACAGCGAAACCGCACTAGCAATCGTCTCTCGATCCTCAAGTTCGTGCCCTGACCTCCACTTAGATAAATCCACCTCTGCGGAACTTGAGCGTCCACCTTTTGCCACTACGGTAATGGGTACAACTGAGTAAAATTTTTGGTCTGGAGTGACGCTATCAACCGAGTACAAGTATTGTTGTGTTTCCGATACTGACCCTTTTCGCCGAAATCCTATCTCTGGAAAATGGGTATGGAAAGAACTTTGCACCCTCTTCACCGCACTCGCAGCAAGCGCCGCATCCGGTATGGTTAATTCCGGCAACGATAAGTCAAATCTATTCATTGGCTCGAAATCTTGCGGGCAAAGAGAAAGCAGATCGAACCCGACGAGATCAATTCGTTTTTCGACGGAAAGAATATGGGGAGTTGTTTCGCCATTGCGAAATAAACGTCTCCCCATTTCTGTCAACCAAACTCGACCATCGCGACTAACTGCGTAATCCCATATCGTAACTTCTTCCAATACGAATGCGAGCTCGCGAGCGTCAAATCCAAAAAATTGAGCAATGGCGATCTCGTCCATCCCATCCACCGAGTAAAGAAGGCGCAAGAGAAACTCAGTCGTTACCGACACCGCCCCTCTTTCTGCAACCTTGTAACCGATCTTGAACTTTCGACAAGGCAACAATATTTCGAAAAAATCTATCGTAACAATCGGCTCGTCGATTGCTTCCGCATCATCGCGTTTCGCCAGCGAGATTATTTTCCGACCTTTATTGGATATGCTCATTGCAGTACCTCGACCAATGAAGTTTCTGCTGGGTTAGATTTTTTTAAGTGTACCAGTTGCTCCTCGAGCTGTAGCTTTAGTGCTGGACCATCGAAAAATGCCGCTTGCTGGGCTACCTCTTGCGCGTGAAATCCTTCCAAGATCCGGGCCATCGGACTTTCTGAGCGCCACCGCGTGGCTGCGCCCACCAAGACTAGCCGGTCCATTGCCCGACTAATTGCCACGTTTAGCCGATTAGGCTGGGCCATAAATCCGTCCCGAATTGTCGCCGTCACGCCATCGCTTTGCCCATCTGCGTTATTACGCACTAGCGAAACGATGACGATTGGATTTTGCTTGCCCTGGTAGCTATCGATGGTGTCCACCTTGATCGTTGCACGCATCGCATCCGACAGATGCACGCGTTTAAGTTTTTGTTGAATCAGCTGGCTTTGCGCTCGATAAGAGCAAATAACCCCAATACTTTTGGCAAATTCTGTTTGAGCCCCAAGCCAGCTACTAAACGCCCCATCAGAGTCCCAACTTAGGATAAGACTCACGATAAGTTCCGCCTCAACTGTATTGAATAGAGCACCCTTGCGTTGCTTGTCCTCGGTCTGGAAACCTGCCTCGCCGAAACCATCCGTGGCGATCCAAGTCAGAGGCTGTTTAAGGGGAGGTGGAAGGGGAAGCGTGCCACCTAGTGGTTCGGTCCGTCCGTGTGACAATTTGTCTCCGTAAAACGCAGAAGAAACAATCGAACCTATAGGCGGCAACATCCGGTACTGCTCTGTCAAAGATGAGCCAGCGATGCGTCCATACTGTGAGTCGAAAACTCGTTCGAAGTCACTCCTCAAAATTTCTTTTTCTGATATTTCTAATTCGCGAGCAACGCTTCGCACAACTTCACTACGGTGCTGCGGCTCAAGTTGTCGTTGGTCGCCGACCAACACAATCCACCGCCCTGACTGAAGCGGAACTGCAAGTTCCCCCGCTGTGCAGCGCGCGGCTTCGTCAACTATAACCAGATCGAAAGGGGTTGAGGTTAGCCCTAAAGAGGAGCGTCCAAGGCCAACGCATGTGCCTGCAACGATTCTTCTTGTGCCGGCTAAGAAAGTCTCAAACGTACGATCACGTGACGATACACTGCCAATAAAGTCGCGTGCCAGCTCACACACGTTTCTGAAGTTACGAATTTTAGAGTTGTTTGTGAAACGCTCTTCTAATGCAATCTGAACCGAGAGTAAGTCCAGAAATCCTTCATTTATTTCGTGTTCAGCAAAATTAGGCAGGCCCAATTTCGTATCTATAACGTCATCGAGCGTTGCTTGTAACGCGGTTAAACGCGCCGATGGTCCCGTTTCGTCTCCCTCTAGCGCCAACTGCAGGACTTTCTCTACGATTGGACGAACAATAGTTTCCAATATTATTAGCCGATCCACCAGCAATTTTGGCATTGCTAACGACTTACCAACTACGTGCATCCGAGTCTGCTGCTCTGCACGGAAGCGATCTTTTAGAAGTCCTTCCACTTTGGCGACGTGATAAGGCAGAAGTTTTTCAGAGACGTTTCCTTCGTGGCCAACCCGGAGGACGCTTGGTTTATCGTCGTCGCGGCAGAAAAGCTTGATAACCTCTTCGGTTGCCCCATTAACCGCCTCATGAGATTGGCTAGCCAGAAGTACGTTCTTAGCTAAACCCTTGGTAAGAGCAAAGTGTACGAGCGCGGCGATAAATTTTGTTTTCCCCGTCCCCGGCGGCCCCTGCAAGAGTCCTACAGGTCGTTGACTGATAAGGCTATTAAACGCCGAAACCTGCACCTGATTGAGATCGTAGCAATTGTTCATCTCCAGGACGCCAATTGATCCCTCGTGCTGGGTTGGCAAGAGCTGTGCTTTCGGATTAAATACATCAATCAGATCAGCTACCCGCGATTTTCGAGCCAAGACGCGCAAGGTCGCAGCACGGCGCCGTGACCTGCTCGTAACTTCGAAATGGCTCTCGAATCTCAGGCGTTGCCCGTCAAAAACAAGAGCGGATCCGCTTCGCAAGTCACCCCGGCGTGTGTCGACCACGACATGACTGGCCGAGGACGCAGAAAGATCAAGGTATCCAATTCGTGACCATCGACCGGTTTTGTCAAGTCTAGACACATTCACTGTATCGTCGCGCGCAAAGTCGAATGCGCCGGCCTCAAGCTCAAATGGAATCACATGACGACCTGCTGCTTCTTGGTAGCTGCTTTGTCCTATTGCGCAGCCTTCGATTGTTAATTCAGCCTCTAGCTCAAGCAGGCGTTCCCAAAGTTTGGGGACATTGACTTCACTCGGAGAAAGGGACTGAAGGGCTACCTTTTCCGCTAACTGATCTAAGTCCGCGTCAGGTGCCTCATCCTGCTCTTCGTCATCATCGTCACCAAGTACAGTTCCCGATTCTTTCTCTGAATCTGCTCCACGCGCGAAAGCCAGCCGCGCTTCGTCCCACCGTGGCTTCACTTCCTTGTCGGACAGTAGATCTAAGATCGCGCTAATATCGAAACATAAACCCTCTTCGATAGTTATCAACACCGGTACAGATGCGAATTCGAATTTTGATTCTTTTGATAGCTGTTTGTGGTCTATCAGAAGGCGACGGGCGTGGCCGAAGCTCCCGTCGATATTCAAGCTAACTTCGATTTGCTCGATAGCTCCGCACAGACTGAGCTTGCGTCCGTATCCAACGAGGCGAAGGCTAAGCTGTCCCTCATCCAAGAGGAATGGAGTCTCGTCTACCCCAGGGATTATAAGGTGAAGAGAATGACATTTTTCTTTGGGTGAGGGCTGTAGAATAGAGCCTATAGTCTCAAGCAACGGCAACAAGGTCGCATTCTCGAGAGGCCCTCTCCTAATCATTTCTATTGCCGCCACAACGCCATCGCGTTCCGCACTAGCTCCAGTGACCCGCTGAAGTAGTTCCTCCCCGATTTTCGTAACTGCGTAGCAGTCACGCTCAAAGCGACCACCTGAAGCCGGGGCATAAGCAGTGGACATCTGTTCGCCGTCGTCTGTTGGCACAAAATCTACCAAGTCGACAAGAACTGGCGAAAATATTTGATCCCTCTTAATTACAAGGATATTCTCCGGCTTCAAATCACCATGAGCGAACTGACGCTCATGAAGCGTGATGACAGTCTGAACAAGTACCTGCATAAATGTTAAGACAGTATAAATATCGGTCCATTCAGCAGTGGCTTCTGCAATCACTTCCGCAAGGTTCGGCGCTTTCAAATATTGCTGAACAACGACCAATGCGTCGCCCAACCAGATTGCTCGCTCGACCGTCACACAGCCAGTCGGGTGGTCCAGAATCAAGGATTGGGCTCGCTCTAAAAATGCGAGTAGGCGCGGCGCCTCCTTGGCTTGATCGCCCCAACTCTCGCGCTTCCAAAGTTTGACGAGCACCGTTGAACCATTCACGTCACTGGTCCACATTCCAATCCTAGAATCGTCGCGAAGATCCATGCTCGGCGGATACTCGGCTAAGAGTCTGCGTTGTGACGGAATTGAACGAAAGCGCTCTAGACCTTCAATGACAGATTTAGCTGAAGGTTCGGTTGACAACGATTCATTGAGTGAAAGCAACATTTCGCTCGCATCCGCGAACCGAGCATCCGGCGCCCAGTCCAACGAGCGGGAGAGCCAGTCGTGCAAGTGCGAGAACTCGTTCCCCACGTCGGCTGATGGATCCCATTCTGGTGGTTCGGCGACCTTTGACACGCCTGGCGCGGTTCCAAACAGCAGCGTATGTGCTATGCATCCAAGAAGGAATACGTCCTTTCGTTGGTTTGTGTCTTCGGTGTCGAAAAACTCTTCGGGCAAGTGCACGCTAGATAAGAATTGGTAGCGATCTTTGCCGAGAGAGGCAACCTCAGGAAAGCTTGCCGCGAGCAAATGAGAGATGCGTGTGATGGAAGGACTTTCAATCCAAACACTGTGGGATCCTAGGTCGAGATGTGCCGCGTTGATGTCATGCAACATCTTCATGCGCATGACTGTTTGCCGCAATAGTTCAACACGAACGTCCTTCGGCATACCTAAAATTTGTTCGGTCGAAAGATCGGAAAGTCTCTGGAGTCGTCGGCGTCGGTCAAAAACCTCCCAATATTCGACGCCTTTTTCAACGTCATCCACTTTGGGTTGAAGTATTCCGCTCTCGCAGTCGGGATTACGATCGTTTAGCCAGGCAATCACTCGACGCTCGCGTCCAGCGATTTCCAAGCGAGCCTCCTCGTTTTGGTAACGGGTTTCCGCCTTCGTAAAGTCCCATCGGCGTAATAGTCCCGTTGCCCCTGCGGCGCTGGAATCGACCACTCCATATTCGCTAAAGATATCTTTCGCATGTTTAAAAGAAAATGCGTCTGACTCCGCCCTGTAGCCACCATATTGCCTTGATGAAACTCTGAACGGGCCCGTCCCTACATTGAAAAATTTATTCCATTTTTCCTTCCACGCCGCTGTTGTGATACCGGGGGTATGAAATACTGAAGATACTTTTCCCATTTCGAGAACACGTTGCTTCGGGTTCTTGATCATCTTTATAAAGTGATCAATGCTAAAAACCTTAGTTATCTCTGTGGGTGCTATCCCCGACCGGTCCGCAGTAGCCGTCAGAATAACGCACCCGTCTACCCTAGGTACATTCACAGACAAAGGCGAATCGCCGGACTTAATAGCCTGTTGTTTTAAGAATTTATCAAGCAAAATCCATAGCTGGCGGGAGTTTTCGAGGATCTTGCTAACTGGAGAGCCACCTTCTCGGATTTTCCCATTTTGGGTCCAGGCGCCGCGCGAACTTTCGATCTTTCCGTGCCAATCCTTTAAGTCAATCGCGATAACTCGATCTTCGGACACTAGAATCACGTCAATTTCGCGACCTCCGTTCGGTAACGCCAGCTCGAGATTCGTGAAAGCCAACCACTCATGGGGCAGCTCTTCTTGCAGCTTCTTGATGCCGACGATTTCCCTGCTGTGGACGCCACGCCCTTTGTTGATAACTTTCACGATGAAACCTTTCTAGAGACGCGTAATTTGAAGAAAATGGGAACAACGATCCGTTCGTTTTTTTGTGTTTGCGAAATCGACGCTCACTAGTTGTGACAATTATACAATGATGATCTTGAGAAACTTGCAGCGAATCATCGCTAGAGTCTAGCGGGGGGATTGCTTTGAGGTGATGTCGGCGGATGCCAGCAGAAGTGCTCAAGCGAAGTGACCGTTTTGCCTTGAGCACCGGAAATAGACCGGAGCTGAGGACTACCAGTCCCACGAAATAAAAACGCCAACCGGTGATGGCTAGCGTTTCGTAAAGCATATCCTTGGTTGCCCGGGGCGGAATCGAACACCGAAACAAGGATTTTCTATCATCGGCTCGCCAGATAGAGCATCTTAGTAAAGTCAACATTCCACATGTGGCTGCAAAAAAACAATAATTCTCTCGAATCAAAACTCACAGTTTTATTGAGCAGAAATACATACCGATTCCCCCGCAAGGCCAGCGGCCTTCCCGTCCAGCTTTTCCTTGAGGCTCGGTTTGGCCTTGGCGACATACGTGACAGCATTACCATTTCCGCAACCACCATCACCGCTACCCTCAGATGCGGGAAAGAACTCTTCAACAATATCGAAATTTTCTTCCTCGCTGTCCTCAAATGCCCCATTACTGAAACCCTGACTACCGGCAGCATCGAGCGCAACCTGATCATATCCGCCCGCCTTGCGTCGGACATCGTTTTCCCTGGCTTCTGCAATGGCCTCTTCGAGCCTCATTCCTTCCCTGACCGTCAAATCCACATAGTAGATAGCCGAGCGATGGCTCATGGTGGTGCTTTTACCCCGCAGTCGCAATTCCAACGGCAGGCATGCCAGCAAATTTCCGGAAACCGCCTGGTAATAACTGAGCCGTGCTGACAGACTGCGAATGCTGTTAAAACCAGTGGTCCTGAAGATGAAGGTACCCACTTCATCCTCGTCACCGATCTTCACGTTCAATCTGCCATAAGGCTTGCATAGACCGCCTCTGGCAAGCTCGCAACTATCCGGTGAAGGACACGGCAGCGATTGCACCCCGGACGCCGTATAGCGCCTGCATGTCTCTCCATTACCCACGCACAGTGGCCGGCCAGTCTGTCGATCAAACAGGCTGTATTCGGCCCGCAGGTTCAGATCCGGATCGTTGAACAATACTCGAACCGGAATTGAGCGGATCTTGCCATTGCTGGACGCCTTGCGCAGTTCTTCGTCAAGCGGATGATTCACCCAGCCATCGCGGTTCTGCACCTGCGACGTGACCGTAAATTGATCGTCTTTTTCCGGCAAGCGTTTGCCGTTTTTCTCAACGACTTTGCCGATGGATATGCGCCCGAGTATCGGCGGCGTGATTGCAAGTCCCTTGATCATTGCTGTCTCCTTGAAATAAAAAAATTAGTAAATTAGAAAAATAAAAAAATAAAAAAATAAAAAGCCTGCCCGTGGTTTTCGCCAGGGGCAGGCAATACGAACAACCCGTTTGGACGGGCATGGATTTTCGTGCGATGCAAGAAAGTGCAACTACACGTTGACAAGGAATCGACGTGAACCGGGCCGGACCAGGGGATAGGTGGACAACAGCTCAGGCTGTGCCTTCAGTAACGTGGCGACATCAAGACCGAGCCCATCTTTCGATTTTTTCCAAGACACTTCACCGGTTTCAAACCGGGCTCTGCTGGCGTCACCCATGCGTTGCTGGATACGCTGCTTCAGCTCTGCTTCAATTTTTTCACGAGCGGTAATGTCGTCACGCACCGTCACCAGGTCCGCATACGCTGACGACATGTCGCGGTCATCGGTAAGGTCCAGCGTATTGCCCCGATCCTGCGGATACAGGCATTGCAAGGCTTTCGCAGCAGAGTCAGAGCCATCGGCGGGTGGCGGCAAGTCGGTTTCAACGTAGCGCCAGAATTGCCGCTCCAGTTCGATCAGGCGTGCAATCAACGCATCGTCACGTTCAATGCGATGAATGCGAATTTCCTGACCACACACCAAAACGCACACGTCAGCAGCGATCTTGTTGGTAACCGCCAGTTGATGCTGCACCTGGAGCACCACATATTCCGGTACGCCATCACGCCACAACCGTGAACCGAATTCGCCAGCCGTCTTGCACTCAAGGATCTGTACCTCGTTTGATCCCACCACCGTGTAGTCAAGATTGGCCAGCATCCATGCACAGTCCGGGTCCGGGTGCTGCAATACTGCATTGATACGCCTTACCCGATTTCCGGAATGCTTTGTATAGTGGGCCGCCACGATAGGTTCCAGTAATGAGCCCCAATACATCGGGCTGGTCTCGTCACCCGGATCGATCTTCGGCAAGGCATCATCCCGCCCGGTCTTGATCATCCAGAGTTCCAGCTGTGATTGATACGGATTTAGACCCACCGCCGCTGCGGCATCGCTGCTGCCAATGCCGCCCTTGCGTACGTTGAGCCAGTCGGCCCGGCTTAGCTCTTTAGTGGACACCAACCGTAAAGCTGGGCGGTGTGCTTTTACTGCAATCGCTGTGTTGCGCATGATGTCGCTCCTTCAAATAAAAAAAACCCGGCCAGCCAAAGCTGTACCGGGTCAGGGGGGTGGGAGTTATCAGTTTCTTGTGCCCATAAACGCCCAAAGACACTTATTGTTTTTTACCTTTTTTTTATCTCAACTACGTGGCCATCATCAATGCCTGGTCGAGCGCCTTTTGTTTGAGTGCTGCGCCTTGTCCGAACCATGCCGACTCCAGACGGTGATCGACGCTTCTGGCACGGCGCTCATGGTCGACAAACTCGGTAACCGCATTGAGCAAGCCAAACGCGGTTCCCTTGGACGAGGCCAGTTCCGCACCCATGCCATGTCCTTCAAACAGCGCTATCGCTTTCTTCATGGCGCGCTCGTTGGTGGGGCCAGTCGCTGTTTTTGATTGGTCGGTGAACACCCGCAGGAAGTAGTTGAATGCTTCGTTGGATTTGACCTTCCGTTCGCTGAGTCCCTTCATGCGATACATGAACCCTTCCCAGGACGAGACTGAGATCCCCAGTTGCTTCTTGACCGCTTGCGGATCAAAGCTGGTGTTGTGCGGCACTTTGACCGCGCCGTTGCTGCCAGCCAGTGCTACAGCCAGCGTGTTGTTGCATACCACCCGGATTGCAGTGAATTGGGCAGTGGTTGCCAAGGTGCCGTCACAGGCGGTGGCAAGCAGCACATACGCGTTCGTCACGTCATTGCCCTTGAGCGTGGACGACTGTCCGGTTCTTGCCAGTGCCCAGATCTTGCGACCCCCTTTCAAGATTCCGGCAGTTTCCAGTTCGAACCCGGAGATTTCGGTCAGGTCCCGATAGAATTCCAGAATGTCACGAGGTTGCACTACCTGGTAGCGCTGACTGACAACCGACAACGGCGCATTGGTGTCGGAGCGAAACAGCACTTTGTTTTCAGGGAACGACATGATCGCACCGAGACTGCCGGCACTTTCCGTCATGAAGCGTACCGGTGCTTCCCGGATTTGCCAGTCCATGCCGGCTTGTTTAGCCCAGACTTCGAGCGGTTGACGGGCAGTAAGCTGGTTGCCCAGACCATGCCAGGGGGTGGAGCCGACATACGCCATTGTTTCAACAAGATGTGCCATGGGGTACTTCCTTTCGTTTGGTATGCACGTGACAATGCCGCTGCGTGAAAACAGCAGGAGCTAGCGGTGTGCGTGGGGTTGGTAAAAAAGTGAGGTGCTGCAAGTGAGGTACTGCGAGCAGGGTGCTAAGGATTACGAAAATACGGGTAGGACAAGGGCAATATGATCAAGGCAAATCAGATTGCGGTCGTGACCGGAGTGGTGACGGTGCACTGACTGAAACCATGTAGGGGACATTACTGCGAGGGATGTACCAATGCAGCGAGTGACGTACCAACCCAGCGACGATGGCTCTGGTCTTTCAACTCCGTTTCTTGCTGAAGGTGTAATCGCACTCCAGGCAATGATGGTTGTCCAACACATTGTCATCGACAACTTCGCCAAGTTTCGCGCCTGCAGCGCAACCTACGGCTCCACCGAAAAGCCCTCCTAAAATAGCGCCAGCGATGCCACCGATAGCTGCGCCAACGGGACCGGCAATCAAGCCGGCAGCAGCACCTATTTCTGCACCACTCATAACGCCCGCTGCACCGCTGGCAGCTCCAGCCACGGTACCAATGGTGCCGCCTGTTTTTTTAGCGTGGTTTCTGGTCTCAATGCGCTCCGATTGGCATTGTGGGCATGTGAGCGTCATTGGGTAATACGCATTGGGTGAAACGTCAGTTCCTTGCATGGTGATTCCTTTGGGATGGTGGTTTGAATGAAAAAGGGGATGTTGCGTTGGAGGGAATAGTTTTGACAAAAACATACGCGCACTAATGCATTGCAACTTGGCTTGCCGGGCTACCGAGTAACTTGCGTAATTTCCACACCCGGGCCAGCGTAATGGCAAACATGATAAGCAGCGATAGCGTCGCCAGATCCATATCAACCTTGACCTCATCACCAATGGCAATCACGCCATAGGCCACAAACGATATTGCAAAGTAGACGCTGCTGCGTAAATAGCTTCGTGCATTCTTGCGCGCTATGGTCTTTGCCAGTACGGGACGCGTTTTAAGCGCTTCATGCAAGTCCTGCACATGCTGTGCTTTGAAAACGGGATAAAACATGACGATCACCAAAGTCGCGATGATGCCATTGAACAGCATGAAAAAGATATTGTGGTCCATGGGATTCCTTGTGTTTGTTTGTTTGTAAATTGAACATATTTATCCGTGATTAAACAGTGGCTATTGTCTAATCACACTAAGGGAATATATGGTTGAAATTATTTTCAATCGAGATTCATGACGGCATAAAGAACAAGGGATGAGTTGAAAATTAGTTTTAAACAATTAAGTTTCTTGCGACATATTTTGTCGCATAAATTTGCTATCCTACAATCTTGGCATACCAATAAGGATACGCATCATGCCCCGACACGGACTCTCGAAATCTCGCATCATCGCCTGGAAGCAGTGCCCTAAGCGACTATGGCTGCAAATTCACCGACACGACTTGCTGGAAGTCTCGGATGGCGTCGAGCATGGATTTCAAATCGGTTATGAAGTGGGTGACGTCGCGCAGGGACTCTACCCGAATGGCATTCTCATCAAAGACGACGATGACCTGTCAACGGCTCTTACGTCCACAAAACTCGCAATGGCGACCTATCCCAATCGTCCAATTTTCGAAGCCACATTCCAGCACGACGGCGTGCTGGTGCGCGCTGACCTGCTACTGCCCACCGAGACTGGTTATCGCATGGCCGAAGTCAAATCCAGCGCCAGCGTCAAGCCCTATCACATTGACGATTGTGCGGTGCAGGCATGGGTAATCAAACAGAACAACATTGCGTTAACCTCCATCGAACTGGCGCATATCGACACTTCATTTGTTTACCAGGGTGATGGCAACTATCACGGCATTTTTCGACATGAAAAATTGGACGATGTAATTTATCCATTGCTCAAGATGGTGCCTGACTGGATTCACGAAGCACGCCGCACGCTATCGGGCGGCGAACCAAGTATTGAGCCCGGCGCGCAATGCGATGATCCGTTTGAGTGCCCATTCAAGGCCTATTGCTCGCGAGATATCGAAGTGCAGATACAACCCGAATATTCGCTCGACGTTCTGTACCGGATGCACACCAAGAGCAAGGACGCGCTTCGAGCCAAGGGCTTTAAGGATGCATGCCTGGTGCCGTCAGAGTTTCTGAACGAAACGCAACAGTGGATTCAACGCGTCAGCCAGACAGGCGTGGCCGAACTATCTCCTGATGCCGGAATTTCATTGGCCGGCTTCAGTTATCCCCGTTACTACCTGGATTTCGAGACGATTAATCTGGCTGTGCCGCGATGGGTACACACTCGCCCCTACGCCACACAGGTTCCGTTCCAGTGGTCCTGTCATATTGAAGAGTCGCGCCGTCAGCTTCAACATCAGATGTTTCTCGACGTATCGGGCAATGATCCGCGCCGGCTGTGTGCGGAAAAAATGCTTGAAGTACTTGGAACCGACGGGCCGGTGTTCGTATATTTCCAGGCGTTCGAGAAAGGCCGCATTGCCGAACTGGCCGCATTGTATCCAGACCTGGCTCCCGCGCTGCATGCGATCAATTTGCGAATCGTTGACTTGCTCCCTATCGCCAGAGCCAATTACTACCATCCAGAGATGAAAGGCTCATGGTCAATCAAGGCCGTGCTGCCTACCGTCGCAACGGATTTACGGTATGACTTGCTGGCCGTTGGCGATGGCGGCGATGCGCAGGCCGCATACCGGGAAATCCTGCACCCAAATACCCCCGATGCGCGCAAACAGGAGTTGACGGAGGGACTGCGCGAATACTGCAAGCTCGATACGTTGGCAATGGTGCGCCTGGCGTGGTTCTTTCAAGGGATACCGGTAAATGAAGGACACGAATAATGCGTAGCGTAACGGAGAGCGTGTAATGCCGCGAAACGAAAAGAAATCCACGCTGTTGCGCCAATGGGAAATGATGCGCATGCTAACCGTTAGCCGCTCGGACAGCAAACAGAACGGCCGCTGGGACAAGGCCAGCGAGATTGCCGCCAGACTTACCGATGCGGGCTATGAGGTGTCTGTGCGCACCGTGCAGCGCGACCTCAAGGAATTGAGCGAGATTTTCCCGATTGAGCTGAACAACAAAAACGCGCGCGATTATGGCTGGCGCTGGATTAAAGGGGCAAACCTCGATATTCCCGGCATCAGCGTTTCCGAAGCACTCGCCATGCGTTTGGTGGAATCCCACCTGAAACAGCTATTGCCGGCAACCATGCTGGACGGTTTGCAGGGCGTGTTCGGCATGGCGCAAGCCAAGCTCGACAAACTGGAGCAGGAAAACAACAACCACTCCGGCGATTGGCTTAATAAAGTCCGCGTCGTACCGCCAGCGCAGCCGCTACTACCACCGGCCGTGGATCAGGAAATTCAATCCGGCATCTACCAGGCCCTACTGGAGAACCGTCAACTTGCAGCAACTTACCAGTCCATCACCAGCGACCAGATTAAGGAATACGTATTGCACCCGCTCGGCCTCATCATGCGCGGCGCGGTGTCCTATCTGGTGGCCAGCGCGTGGGATTACACGGACGTGCGCTTGTATGCACTGCACCGATTTAGCCATGCAGACATGCTGGACGAGCCGGTCAAGGAACCCGAGGGATTCAATCTGGATCAGGCAATTGCAGACGGAATGGCGGATTTTGCGAATCAGGGAACGCCAATACAGTTGGAAATCCGTTGCACCGAATGGGTTGCCGCGTACCTTGCCGAGACGCCGCTTGCCGGTGACCAGAAGACAATGCAAGAAGCAGATGGCTGGATGCGGCTGACGGCAACGGTCAACGATACGTGGCAATTGCGCTGGTGGTTGTTGGGGCAAGGAACGGGGCTTGAAGTGTGCGGCCCAGAGCATTTGCGTGATGAAATCAAATTGTCATTGCTTGATGCTAGCAAATTGTACGGATGATCAGAGCCACGTACATTCGGTTTGAAAATTCATGAACGCAGCCCGATTGTTGTCAAATTCAAGTCATTGCAACAGGGTGGTATTTTTACAAATAGGATCTAAACCTATGCCTCAAGTAATTCGACATATCGATGCAATTGCCAGGGAAAAACAACGCAACGTTTTGTTCGTGATTTTCCATGAACATCTTGGTGATGATATCGACTGGAAAGAACTACCAATCAGAAAGACCATCATCGACTGGCTGGACAAGCACAACATGCAATGGGAATGTTGTGGTCACTATGCAAGCGAAAACATGATGTGCAGTTACAGGGGGCAAATCTATATTGATGTTCCCTTTGATGAATCTAATCCGGAATATCAAAAACTGCGTGATTTCCTGGAGCATCCAGACGGGACCATGCGTTATGCCGGGATGAAATTTTGCTACGACACGTTAGATCATGCGATGGAAAATTCACATCACGATGCACCTGGCTTTTGGGAAAATTGGGCTGAAAACTTTTGAAGGTGCGTAACGATATCGGACTGATCCCATGTTTCACCATTGGCCGCGAAGGACGCAACGCAAGAAACGGATGGATACGACTGGCGGCAACGGTTAACGATACCTGGCAACTGTGCTGGTGGTTGTTGGGGCAAGGGGGCAAGCATAGAGGTGTGCATTCCGGCCACATTACGCAATGAAGTCACATCGGTATTGCAGGAAACCATCACGCTGTACAAATGGAGGCTGGTTCGAAAATCCCGATATCGCACTCACAAGCCATCAGAGTTAGACCTGACGCGATCAATACGGCGAATGAGATTAGTAGTGTCAAGTGACTGCGCCTAAGGTACATTGATCTTGGGCAATATACGGACAATTTTCAAGGACGGAGTTTAAGGTGCTAAACGCAATTTTATTTGGCAAGAAGCGCGGCTCAGGATTTGCAGGAATCGACCTGAGAGAAGAATTCGAGGGAGCAGAAGACATCCTCACCGCATCGGTCTTTGAAAGGCTGTTTTATTTGGATGACCAACTGGCGATGGACATATTGCTGTCGAAACAAATATGGACTGCCTCCATCCCGGACAAACCCAAACCGCTTGTGATCCGGGACATTCTATTCTGGGATCGACTGAGTCTCGATGGCGGACAAATAGAGCCGGATTGCATGGTCATTTTTGACGATCTCATTCTCGTGATTGAAGCAAAACGATGGGATTACCGTGGTCAGCAACTCGCTAGTCAATTAGCTGATGAGTATCGCGCTGCGATTCATAAATATCCCGACAAAAAAATCGCGTTGCTTGCAGTCGGTGGAATGATCGATGATCGTTCCACGACAAGAGAAACTCTGGAAATGACAGTCCGCGCAAATATCAAGAAATCAACATCTGATGACAAGCTGGTGTTTTCCAGTACTTCTTGGGCGAATTTGTTTGCGGTGGCCACCACTTATATACCCGACACGCCTGCCGGAAAAAGACTGCTTAAGGACATTGGACTTAGTTTTAATCTTCATGGCATAAGGACTGATACGCCAACTTGGCTAATAGAACTGACAGATGAAAAATGGCAATCGATTAGAGATATACGCGCCACTATTCCTGAATGTCTGAAACCAATAAATCTCCTTGTCGATATTACGAAGGCGGAAGATTTCTCGCTTTTCAGCAGCCCAATTTGCACCACCCCCGACTTTTTTTGGAGATTACAACAATGAGCGCTATTCAAGATAATCCCGCACAGACTGACAACATTGAAAAAACCAAAGAGGCACTATCTGATGTGCGAAAGGCTTTTCGCCTCCTTTGGGCTTACAACAAGCGTGTGTTCAACATAGTTGAACATATACGCAACCGTCTCGGTTTTGATCATTACTACACAGATAACTGGTTAATTCCGAACCATGGAGGTGCAGACTTTTGTGCAGGATGGGCTTGGGATGCATTGCCTTTAAGTACAATCGGTTGGCTTGCCTTGCGCCCCAATAAAGACTCGGAGGAAAACATTGCACCTCGTAGCGGCGACATCTACAACAATCCGCTTGCTGGAGACATGTTGCTTCATATTTTGTTGATTTCAGATAGCGGTTTTTTTGTTGCGAAAACCGGCATGAACAAGAACGAACCAAATGTGCTCAGCTTTGCGCCTCCTGATAAATGTCAGAGCAAGCTAGTGTTGTCTGTGTATGTAAATGATATTGATAGAAACGAAGGCATGAATTGGCTTCACAGGATATTTAAGCCGTGCTTGAACGCGACCAAATGGGACGATCCGAATACTGGGGGACTGGCAGTTAAAGGTGTTCGGAGATATAGCGCTGTCTTGATGCTTGAGGATGTACTCGATGAGGTCACCTTGAATGAAAAAATTCTGTGGTTTAAACAAGAAATTGAAACGCGATTGGTAGTCAATCTCGCTGAAATGTCGGTTCAAGACAAGAATGAAGTTGGTGCTCTACTCGCCGTCGACATATAGCCTGGCTTTGCCGCATGGTGTTGGGATGATGGTCTTGCGTTACGCAAGATAAACCAGCTGAGGCAATGAGGCGATTTGCCGTCAGTGCATCGGTAAACGCGTTGCTCCACATCCTGTCACACACATCTTTCATAACTGGCCTACCGTTCGATCAATAAGGAAATTGATCGAACGGCGAGGACGAACATACGCTATATGAGATAGTCGAAGCAGACGCCTCCTTTTCCGTATCAAAAAAACTAATCGATAACCCATCCCGCTGCGATCAATTCGTCACTGGATTCGTATGAGCAGGTTTCGCCGTTATTCCTGTCAGTGATTTTCCAGTTCTTCATGATCATATCGCTGATATGCATTTAGCCGAAACGGCCATTGATGTTTTTCATGCTGATGTGCTCATCAAGTGTCGCTGGCGGTGAGAGCAGTACTGAACGTGTTTGTTCAATCAGGCGATGCAACCATACTGTTGTTGCTATATAGCAACTTCGGGTGAAATGCGTTGGCATACTCCAGCCTTTCGTTTGATAAAAAATTCGGAGGTATTTTTCCACATCCGACGCACACTAAATGTTAATTAATCAACAATGACCTGTGCCAATTTGTGCCACGCATCAATTGCCCGCTGAACGGCATGTCGGATGTCACAAGTATTGATGCCGTTTGTTCGGGTTTTTTGAGCAGGAACCGCTGGCTGCCGATGCTGACTCATGGCCGCAGTGCCGACAGCGATACCGCCCGGGATGCTTCGCCATGTAGGTGTGCTTGCCATGCGGGCTGTCCGAACACGAACCTGCGGACGCGCCGGACGAGGTGTGGCCGCAGTATTCGCATAGATATCCAGAAGAACTTTCATTCATGTAGATATGACTTCTGGTTGGAGAACTGGAGCAAGACCCGCTACTGGCGCCAGATGATTTGTGTCCACAACTTGCGCAAATATATGACATGACGTTTTCTCCCATGAATGATGCGGTAGTTTAGTGGTCGCATGCGACAAGTCGTAATAGGTATGCCGGTTCAAGACGCCGGGGGTGTGAATGGATAGACGACGGACATGTTTAATTATTCTTGATCCCAAACGGCACATGCCCGGTTGAAACATGCCGGGCTGCCGACTCGCAATGCCTTGTTTGATCGTCGAAGAATATATCTGCGCCAAAGGCAGCGAGGAACACGCCTTTTTCACGGCCGCCCAGAAACAGCGACTCATCAATCCGTACATCCCAGGAGCGCAGCGTCTTGACCACGCGCTCATGCGAAGGCGCACCGCGCGCCGTCACCAAGGCAATGCGCACCAGCGGCGCACCAGCCGGAACTGCGGCTTGAATCGCATGCAGGGCGCGCAGGAACGGCGCGAAGGGGCCGGGCGCCATCGGTGTGTCGGCAGTGTCGCGCTCATTGCGGTTGAATGCTGCCAATCCATCGCGCTGATAAATCTGCTCTGATTCATCCGAAAAAAGTACCGAGTCGCCATCAAAAGCAATCCGCAGTTCTGGATGCTTCGGTTGTTTATCCTGCAATGACGTCGTCAAGATGGTTGCTGCGGCCAAACCCGACTCAATCGCCTCCCGCACATCAACCGGATCGGCCGAAAGAAACAGGCAGGCGCCGAAAGCAGAGGCATAGCGGAATGGGTTGAGTCCACGGGTGAATACGGCGCGTTGAATATTGAGCCCGTGATCACGAATCGAATTGAACACGCGGAGGCCCGTGTCGGCACTGTTTTTTGACAAGAGGACAATTTCCACGCGCGGCGCATCGGGATCGTCGTTGAGTGCCAGCAGCTTTTTGGCCAGGTTGAATGCCACCCCAGGAGCCAAGGTCTGGTTTTCTCGTTCGACCTGATGGCAACGGTAAGCATCTTCATCGCCTGACTTCACCCATACCGCATGTGCTTCTGAAAGATCAAAGATTGCTCTTGAACTCATAGCCACGACCAGCGGCGGGGCCGAGGAGGAGTCGGGCGTTGAAATGGTTTCAGACATGATGAAGCCCGGAAAGTGAAAATATCATTGGGATTTAGCAATATGACGTAGTGCAGGCCTTAATGCCTACACTACTGAGCTGAGTCAATAGCAGTTTTTCATTAAGTCCTGCTATTTATAGAAGGTCTTCTATTTTGCAATGATCTTTTATATACGCTTCCAGAATGCGTTTAGTTTCCTGTAGCGAAGTTAGACCAATCCTCCCTTCATCTGCAAAACGTATCCGCAGTTCTTGACTAGAAATATCAAGCACCTCCTGCACAAACAACCGTTCTGAATCAACATCTTGAGGGGTAAGCCGTCGCTGTGGCGACCGAGCGAGAGAAAGCGTAACGCGGTTAAGCGCCATGCCGTTGCCCGATATTATTCCAGACCTGAATTTTTCATCGAACCTGATATACCAAATACTCATGGGATGAAGATGGAACTTCAATCGATTGGCCAGAAACTGGTCGCCAACCTGAACGTCGACATTGATTCCGCGGGCAATTGCGGAAAGGCTGTGGAGTAAAGTATTTACTGAGGTATCCAGGTTCGCGAAATCTTCATTTGTCATGTGCCGCCACTTATCGAGCGGCGAATTAAAGGATTTCGTCGAAACCAAGGATGGCCTATCCAGGCTATCCGGAAAATTGGATTCGATCGCAATGGATGCGGTCCTAATGACCGCATTGACGTCACAATAAAGATGATAAAACGCCGGCCAATACAGAATTTTCGTGCCTTGATCTTGAACCAGATCCCGAGCAATGCCTGCCAAGGCAGCGACTTCATTTAACATTTTGTCATTTCCTCACTGTAAATTTGCGGTCGATACTCTGTAGTTATCAAGGCCGCAGTCCGGAGCTCATACAACGCTCTGCTACACTTTTCAAGTACTTCCAAGCCACTGAAGGACAAGGACGAACGCGTATTCTGATCCTGGGATGCGACACAATATGCCGCTCACCGATGCAGCGGGTGGATTGCCGCTAGAATTTATATCAGGTTGAGTGCGACGTAAGCTGTCGCTTCCCTACGTAATAATGGATTTTTACCTCGAGATCCAAGTATGAGCATTGCACGCGACATTGACAGGGCAGCCCAATTATTGAAACAGGCGGATGGCTTGCTGATCACTGCGGGGGCTGGCATGGGAGTGGACTCGGGATTGCCAGATTTTCGCGGCGATCAAGGATTTTGGAAAGCGTATCCGCCCTTGAGCAGGGCCAACATCAGGTTCACCGAAATAGCCAGTCCGACTACATTCAAAAAAACCCCTGAGCTGGCCTGGGGTTTTTACGGGCACCGTTTGCAGTTATACAGAGATACGGTACCGCACCAAGGTTTTGAAATTTTGCGCATGCTGTCAGCGGGCATGGCAACCGGGTGTTTCGTATTCACTAGCAACGTGGATGGACAATTTCAGAAGGCTGGTTTCGATGCACAGCGCATTGTCGAATGTCATGGCTCAATCCATGTTCTGCAGTGCTACCCTGCCTGCACGTCCCAGTTATGGTCGGCTAATGCGATGAATCCCGATATCGACACAACGAATTGCCTGTTGCTCTCGGCATTGCCCCATTGCGTTCAATGCGGCGGAGTGGCGAGACCGAACATCCTCATGTTCAATGATTCGGAATGGGTGCCGGACCGTACTGACGTACAAGAAAACCGCTTCGATGCATGGCTGCGAACCACAAAGCGACCGCTGGTCCTGGAGCTAGGAGCCGGGACTAACATTTCGTCGGTTCGCAGCAAGGGAAAGTCGTTGAAAGCACCGCTGATCCGAATTAACCCGAGTGAGCCTGGCGTTTCTGGTCCTGACCAGATCGCGCTGCAAATTGGAGCGTTGGAAGGCTTGCGACTACTGTGGGCAGCAGTGCATTGATCAAATAGAACGCGGATTACCTAATCTCCAAGATTGCCGCATGGCAGTCATCGGCCCGACTAGAAACTGTCTTTCACAGGCATCGAATACCATGAATTCACCGTTATCAAGATTGGATCAAGAAACGATTGTCGTTAAAGATTTTGGATTACAGGTTCATGTAATTGGCTTCGGCACAATAGGCGATGCCGTATTGGAGAACATCCGGACTCATTTCGGCCACTATCCATACGGTAGTCTTGTTGAGGAAAAATCCGACACCGGGAAAAACGATGAACTAATTTTCCTGGTGGCCAACTTGGATATTGCCAGTGAAAGAAATGTCTTTTGTCGTGCCGGCAGTCTGGTGAATAAGGCTGCAGGATCAACTTTAGCTTTTACGTTCACCGGTCATACGAGTGAGGATTCATGCGAGAAATTACTACAAATGAATCGGCAACAGTCATCTGAGCAGATTAATGCCCATGTCGTTATCGCCTCGGACCGCACTGCCGATGCAAAAGCCGCTGGAAAAATCATCTTTGAGCGCATCCGTTCGATTGTGTCTGCCATGGCGACGCCAAGGTCAATCAATGTTGGGTTCAAAGATTTTTGTCGCGCCATGACTGGATCAGGCAAGAACGCATGTGCCACCATCAAAGCGGCGTGGGGAGAAGCGCATGGACCGGATAGAGCCGTACATGCAATGGCAGAAGCGCTTGCAAGCCCCTCATTTCGCAAGCACCTGAGTCAAGCCGATGGAATAGTTGTAAAAATTACTGGCAATTCAAAAAATCTAATGGGGCGCGAGGTGAAACAAATCAGCAAAGAGATTCAAAAGCATATCGCTGAAGACTGCGTCTGGTTGGGAAGTATTTGCTATGACCAGGACATGCCATCGGATGTGTTGAAGCTGGAAATATTGACTTCCCATTGGACTGCATGAGCATTCGTGTTGTTTGATTTACTGCTTGTCCAGTTTTTTGCGTTTTAAATTGAACGGCTGCAATTAGTCTTGGATTCAACCGGGCAATGCAACACACTAGAAACTGCGTAAGAGCTATTCTATGCATACATTATTTCCTTCACCATTAAAATGAGTGATATCCAGCAACTCCTTAATAGCCGGAAAATGAGGCGTTAAGTTTGCGAAGCGGTGATCAGCGTTCGTGTCAACAATAATTTTAGAATTGACCAGAATCCGTTTCGTGTAATCGAGGTCGATTCGGTCATCGTTTGCACCAAGAAGAGTCAGTGACCGATCCCAATTGATATGCATCAAATGATCAAAGGTAGGCGAAGTAGCAGCGGTTGCGATCGGATCAATCAAGGTTGCAAGATAAAGCAATTCAGCCAAGTTTTTTTCAGTCCATTTGAAAACAGACTTTCCGTCGTTATGGGACACCGTGCCTAACTGGTCACGCAAGGTTAAGTAGGGCTTCAGTGACGGATTAATCATTAGCAGATTGACTTCATATGCCATAGCGAGACGAAGGGCATAGAATCCGCCGAGGGATGACCCGATAACGGTTCCGATACCATGGTTCTGTATGAGACGACTAAGGAAGTCGAAATCCTGCAGCGGAAAATGAGACAGGTCCGGCGCATAGACGGCATGTTGAGGAAAAGCGGCACGGATAAAGGTCGCCTTGGACGAGGTACCGCTTGATGCGAAGCCGTGGATATAAAGGATTGGCGGTTTCATGTGATTTTTTTTCCGTCTTATTCCGAGAAGAGGGGCAGAAGTTTAGTAAATTAGTGAAAATTTACATATCTGTTTGGATTATGCAAGATGAGATTATTACAAATTAATGCGACGCTTCATGTCGCATTGACAAATTTTTTACAATACAAATTGCAGCTCATGATTTTTCTTTGGCGCCTACTATGACGATAGTAGGGTTTTTGTGTAATAGCAGACGTTCCTCGCCCAAGGGGTCTCAAGTGCACTTCTTTTACAGATCGATATCCAAGTCTCATCTCGGAAAAATACGAAGTTGAAATCAAAGTCTCCAACAGGCAATTTTTTGAAAATTGCAAAGATTTTTTCTAAACGACACATGGTGTCGCATTAGGCAAGTATCATGCAGATACTTGCTATTGTGAAACTGGAAAAAATTATTGGAAACCTTGTTGCGCCAATTAGCGATGTTGCGGCTCCTACCACGCTATCCCCGCAAGATTGATACCAGAAGCCTTCACGATGAACTGAACAGACTGGGATATGTCGTTACCTTGCGTACGATTCAACGTGACCTCAACAATTTGTCGACGGCATTGCCCTTGGCGAATGACCAACAAAGCAAACCGCAGGGATGGTGGTGGCATGCGGACGCCGATCCGTTGGAAATTCCCGGGCTTGATCCACAATCGGCGTTGGTCTTCAAAATGGCAGAGCAGCACTTGAAACAGGCATTGCCCGCAGCTACGCTAGAGTCCTTGCGACCGTGGTTTAAGGCAGCAAATGGGGTACTGGAAAAGCAAACCGATAAAGTCGGTAGTTGGATGGACAAGGTTCGTATCATACCGCGTGGCCAACCTCTCTTACCTCCGAACATTGATGCCAATGTTCAAGCGATCGTTTATCAAGCCGTGTTTGAGAGTCGACGACTTGCGATCAGCTACACACCACGTGGAGTTCCAACTTCCAAGGAATACGAAATCAACCCGATTGCGCTCGTTCAGCGTGATCATCTTATCTACATTGTTTGTACGCTGCGGGATTATGGTAATCCGGTACTGCTACTGATGCACAGAATTCGTACTGCTGGTCTTTTAGATATTCCATCTCGGTGTCCCGAAGGATTTGATCTCGATAGCTACATCGCGCAAGGTGAACTTGGGTATCGAGTGGGGCCGCCGATCAAACTGATAGCTGACTTCGAGAGCTCGGCTGCAGTCATATTCTTTGAAACTCCGTTATCGAAAGATCAAACACTTCGTGAACTTTCGAACGGGATGATCCGGCTGACGGCCACTGTCCCTGACACAAAAGAACTTCGCGCTTGGTTAAGAGGATTTGGACGCGACGTTAGTATCGTAGAGCCAGGTAATCGTTTTCTTGAGGATTAAGAAAACAAATAATCAATGATTTTGTTTTAGACAGAATTTAGATTGATACGACAACTTAACAATATGGAGAATGCAATGATTTTCAAAAGAACACTGACAGAGCCTATGATCCAAGCGCTAAATACCGAATATGAAAATGGAGGGTGGTGGAAAAATCTTGCTGATGACAAGGAAACTTTAATTGCAATTCGTGACCAGTATCTAAATGTCTATCGCAATGGTTGTAGTATTGCGAAGGTGGGTTTCAAAAATGGCGAACTTTTGGCGGAGACTCATTACAAATATTTGTTGACTAAAAATTTTCCTCAGCCTTATATTAAATGTAAAGATGGCGAGCCGCAATTTAATGCTGAAGTCAATTATTTTATTTCTTCCATTGGACAGATAGACGATCTTAGAACTTCAACAAATATCTATGGTGGCCAAGAAAAAATGGGGGTGCATAAAATTATTCTTGCTAACGAAAACATAGTTGATACGGAGATTGCGTTGTCCGGCAATGAATCTGAGGATGAAGATTCTAGGATTGATTTTTGTGCCATTAAAAATGAAAATGGAAAGTTATTTTTGCGCTTCTTTGAGGCTAAACATTATTCATATAAAGGCGCACTGAGGACTAATGATGGAGATGCGAAGGTGATAGGGCAATTAGATAAATATAGCGCAACACTTGATCGAAATCATAATGAAATCCTTTCTGCATACAAGGAGTCTATCCGTTTGGCGGGTGCAATTAAGGGTACAAATATTTTGGGTAAAGAGTTAGCCCTTTATAATCTTGATAGTCTGGAAATTGATATTCAACCTAGGTTGATCGTATTCGGTTTTGATGCCGACCAGAAGCATGGAAGTATCTTCAAGATACATATGGACAAGCTCAAAGAAAAAATTCAGTCGCGCCTTCTCTTGAAAGGCGATGCAAGCAATTTTGCGCTTGGAATAAGTAAATAATTGAAACGCATATTGTTAGTTCAGATGCAACAATAACCATCAAGTGCATTGATTCTGGCCAAAGCAAAAATATAAGATACTTTTGTGTACGCTGCGGCGACTGAAATAACTTTCAATTTGTAGATCGTCGCATTGCTGTGCAAATACCAGACAGCAAAATTGTGGCTTCCATTCCTTTAAGCGACGCAGAATGTCGCTTAAAAAGGCAATAATACAGCCTGTACCAAGTGGTAAGGAATGAAATGATCCAAGTCGCATACACCCACAAAGAAAAGCGGCATCACGCGCAACAGGATGTACTCTGGACTACTGGAATTTGCGTTCAAGGCCAGAACATTCCTACAACGGCGGGTACGTCGATAGAAGATGAATTGTTGTTTGCTGCGGTTGATGGCCTAGCGATTAGTCCGTTCACCCACCTTGCCAGTCGATTTATCCCGGAGGCGCTCGCCCATCAAACATCCGGCAGTAAAATTAATACCCGAATCGCCAGAAAGGCCCACGAACGGCTATGTGACCGGCTATGCCAAAGGGGGGATGCTTACTGCTGCGGCGACCCTGGCTGCGGTACACATTTTCACATGCCGCCGCATCACTCAATATAGGTGACAGCCGCGCCTACCTCATAGCAGCACAAAATTTGTTGAAGTGTCTGAGCCATGACCACACGGGTCAAAGTTTGCCGAAATGCGGTTCTTGGAGCTGGTACGCCAGACAACCTCTCGATCATCTTGGCCAGACCATACGCTGCACCAATTGCTTGAACGTCTCGTCCTAAATTCAATGGCTAAAGGAAATAACATGCAAGTCAAAATTCATCGCGGCGCTACCCAGATTGGTGGCACATGTATCGAACTGGCCTACGATGGCAGTCGTATTGCGCTTGATTTCGGTTTGCCACTGGATGGCGATGCGGCGAATGAACAGCTGGTTCCTCGGATCGTTGGTGATGATTTACGTGCTGTCGTGATCTCCCATCCACACCTTGATCACTATGGGTTATTACACCATCTACCGGTCGATACGCCTGTTGCCATGGGATTGGCCGCCCGTCGCATCGTAACCGCAGCAGCCCCATTTACAAGGCAAGCGCTGCCGAATCTGAAAGGACTCGTTCTTGAGCATAGAAAACCAATCGAGATTGGTCCATTTCGCGTTACGCCGTATTTGGTGGACCATTCCGCCTTCGATGCTTACTCCCTGTTGATAGAGGCGGGCGACAAACGTCTTTTTTACAGTGGAGATTTTCGTGCTCATGGACGGAAATCCAAGCTCTTCGAACAGATGGTAGCGAACCCACCGAAGAATATTGACGTACTTCTCATGGAGGGGTCGTCCCTGTCACGATTGGAGGAAAACGATGTCTTTCCAACCGAAGATCAGTTGGAAATAGCGCTCCTTGAAAAATTCAAGGTAACACCAGGCTTGGTCATGATGCACACCTCGGCCCAGAACATCGACCGCGTCGTTTCACTGTATCGAGCTTGCAAGCGTAGCGGGCGAACGCTCATCATTGACCTTTACGCTGCCGCGATTCTCGAGGCGACTGGGAACGAAAATATTCCCCAGTCGAGTTGGCCCGGCATCGCCTTGTACGTTCCCGAATCTCAACGCAAGCTCATTCGCCGCAACGAATGGTTCGATCTCCTGCAACGACATTCCAGTCATCGGGTTTTCCCGGAACATTTACGTGCCCTTGGGCCAAAGGGTGTATTGCTGTTTCGCCCCTTGATGATGCGAGACCTGGACCAAGCGGATGCATTGGAAGGTGCTGGCTTCGTCTATTCCCAATGGCAGGGTTATCTCGAAAGGGGGTCTTACACGGAAATGGAAGTATGGTTAGAAAAGCACGAAATTCCGCTGACCTACATTCACACTTCTGGCCATGCCAGTCCAGGCGATCTGAAGCGATTTGCGGAAGCATTATCTCCGAAAGCACTCGTGCCAATCCATAGCTTTGCTCCAGAAAAATATGCCGGCTTATTTTCAAATGTGGTGTACCGCAATGATGGGGAATGGTGGAATGCCTGACATGCACCTGCCGTGAATTCATCATAAACGTATCGGCCCACGAAAAACCACCATGAAAAAAATTGATGCTTACCAATCAGACCCTTCATACGAAGTGAATCGTATTTCGGATCGGGCTCTCTCTATCCATATTCAAGACACTAAGCTTGGTATTCATGCCGGCCGTACTGCTGCAGCAGATCTTGGGAGGGTCCTCTCTAGGATCAACCAAAATGAGGACTTTCTCATCATCACACCCTTCAGGTCTGAGCGCTCTTTTCCCCAGAATAAAGCGCACTTCTTCCAACTTCCAAATGATCTGAGGGTGCGAACCTCCAACCCTAAGATTGGCGGTTATTGGCTAATCGGCCACTGGAAAGAATGTTCTTATTCGGGGCTGGCGGGCGTCCAGACTACTCAGCACTGTGAGGCCATAGGGTGCCACATAATCGATGCACTAGAATATTCCTGGCTTTTTATCAAACCTGCTGAAATCTCTTCGGATCTATGGAAAGGCTCGGCAATCGAAATCGCTCGCCTGTACGATCAGGACGCTTTTGTAATCCACATAGGGGGCTCATCCTATCTCTGTGGAATCGATGGCGCCGAATGGGAGCGCCTTTCTGCGAAAGGATCCGTAGAAAAAGCCTGTGAAGCTCTTGCTTGGCTAAGGGCGAACTGCCCGTCTTTTGGGTATGCTGACGTTCTAAAATTTCGCGCTCATGGGGGAGTGTCACCTATCGCATTTTCCCCACTAGGCCATATAGGTTTTCACGATTCGTCCTACTATCTCTCATCCACAAATCCTGAGTGCTCCAGTCCTGAACAAGCCAGGATTCAATTTTTTGTTGCAGAACCTCACAACAACTCGTCAAAGGCTTTATTTTATTATGCCAATATATATCGGGCCGATAAATTCGCTGACTCCACCCCAAACCCCTTCTTCTATTAACTAGCCTGACCGTCAAGACTTCTGTTAATTAATAAACGACCCACTCTAATACATTTAGCCGAACTTGCAGCTCAAGAAAAATTGAACCTGAGACGGTTTATGACCGACTGGCAATCAATGGTACAGATGACGAACGTTTGCAAAAATATCACTACTATATAAGACAAGATTTGACATGAAAATACAGATCATGGACGCCGCCAGTATTAATTTTCTTCGTGTAAGGTCTCCATGGATGCCCATGCAATCGCTACGGGATAACGGGCTCTATGTAATTTCCGCTAGAAATGCTTATCTGGGTATTTGGAATCAGAATACTCTGGGATTCACAATTGCCCGTGAGCGCTTTAATCCACTACCGGGGAAAAATGGCAAGTTTGTATGGCACCATCATGGATGGGAGATCTTTGAAGAATATCACTGGGACACAGGAGAGCCGCTGGGTACAGCAAAACCTTTCGCACTTGTAGAAATGGCCGACAAAATGCCTGTGGAAAATCAACTTTCGTATTTATTGGAAGCACAAGAGTTGCTGTCAATGCCAGACGCGTGTAAATGGGTCGCGGGCTGACTTTTTTCAAAGAAATCTAATTGGAATTTTTGATAACTGATGTTGACAGTTGAACAGAGGCCATGTTGCTGAATGCTTAAATCCTTCAATTTGGCCCACAACTGACCGGTCTTGTGGCTCGCGTTCATGCAGGGGCTGACCAGTTATACATATACAGTGACCATCCGTTTCCGCTGCACTACTGTCATTGGTATAAAAAACCTGAACGGCTCTTGTGGGTCGAGACCCGCTCGCCAAACTTTGGTAAACCAGCCACTCGTTGATAAAATTCAGTCAACGGCCGGTCTGCACCCCCTAATCTGCCGCTCGATCCAATGTAGGCGAAGAACGCATTTTGCATAGAACTGGTTCGCGTTCCATCGAAGCCCAGTGACCCCAACCAGTCTTTTGCAGTCATTCAACAACACTGGTATGACAGTCTTATCTAAGCAATTTTCAGGGCTCCACTCACATACAGAAAACGCTCTATTGCGAGGATGGCAAACTTATGCCCACTTTCTGTGGATAGGTTTGTGTATACCCCCCTAGGCAACGCCATCTCAGACCAATATCGGCCCGTATGATCCTTCAGTGCCTACTATGTAGGCATACCTACCCAGATACCCACAAAAGTTCATCAACCCGTGCATATTCACGGTCCGATTTAAGTGAAGAAAGTAACCCGTTGTCAATGCCAGGACAATTATCGATGCAAACCAGTGTTGGAACGCCCACGACCCTTGCCGTCGCAACGGCGTTAGAGAGCAGCAAGGGGCTCACGCCCCTCAGTACGAGTTACCAACAATCTGGGCACCTCCCGTACACGGATCCTAAAAAACAAAAAAGGCCAATCCGAAGATTGACCTAAGTCTTTAATTCAATTGGTCGGGACGGAGTGAATCGAAACACTCACCCACTTGCACCCTATCTAGGAGACGGTTAGATGACTGCAGAAATGACTCGTCGCGGTTGACGACATAGGTGACGGTTTTTTCGATTTAAACTCAGACATATTTTGCGAAACAGAGAAAACTCCGAAATAGCAAGAAGTAGGAAGCAGTCAACCAAATCAATTTTTGATAGTCAATTTGATAGTCAGTCACATTAAAAAATAATAAATATCAATTAAATCAATGACTTACATGTAGTTAATGGCGGAAGCGGTGAGATTCGAACTCACGGAGGCTTTAAACCCTCGCTAGTTTTCAAGACTAGTGCCTTAAACCGCTCGGCCACACTTCCATATTCAGTTGCAGAGAAATTCAAGACCGGTATATTCAACCATGTCCTAAACCTTTCAGAGCCAGAATTATACCTAAAGCGGCCAGATCGATACAATTTTTTATAAATTCAGCCAGGTATCCCAAAAAATAAATTGCACTCGCGAAACAACCAAGGTAATCACATCACGGATGTCTCCAGGCAAATATCGACTTCTCTGACTAATCGGCCAAAAATAATTGCTGTAAATCGTTCAGGAAAGATTGCCCGAGAGCCGTCGGCTTAATGATTAAATGATCGCGATACAGCAAGCCTTTCGATTCGGCCAGCGCCAGCGTTTTTTCAATTGCATTGAGCGCCATGCCGGTACGCTCGGCAAACAAATTGGCTTGAAATCCCTGGTTAAGGCGCAGTGCGTTCAACATGAATTCAAACGGCAAATCTTCACGGCTAACTTCATTTTGATCTTGAATCTGCGTACCTTGCAAAATGTGTTCCAGATAAGCCTTGGGCTGCTTGTAGCGCATCTGCCGCACTATCCGGTGTGGAAATGACAGCTTGGAGTGCGCACCGGCGCCGATCCCGAGATAATCGCCAAACTCCCAATAATTGCGGTTGTGGCGGGCCTGCCGCTGCGGTTGCGCATAGGCCGAGACTTCATATTGCGCATAACCGGCGGCTGCCGTTAAGTCAGCAATCATGTCTTGCATATCGGCGCTGGCATCGTCGTCCGGCACCACCGGCGGATGTTTGGCAAACAGAGTGTTCGGCTCCAGCGTTAGGTGATACAAAGACAAGTGCGGCGGCGCATAGGCAATCGCAGTCTCGATATCCCGGCGCGCTTCTGCCAGCGTTTGCTGCGGCAACGCATACATCAGATCCAGATTGAAATTATCAAAATTGGCGTGGGCGATATCAACCGCCCGGTGCGCCTCAATGCCATCGTGAATCCGTCCTAAAGCTTGCAAATGTTGCGCGTTGAAACTCTGAATGCCGATCGATAGCCGGTTGATCCCGCTGGCCCGATAGGAGCGGAATTTCTCAGCCTCGAAAGTGCCGGGGTTGGCTTCCATCGTGAGTTCGGCCGCACCGTCCAACGGCAGCAAGCTGCGCAGATCCGAAAGCAATCGATCCAGACCTGCAGCAGACATCAGGCTGGGGGTGCCGCCGCCGATAAATACAGTATAAATTTTGCGCCCCCAAATTAGCGGCAGCGCACTTTCCAGATCGGCGCGCAAGGCTGCCAGATAGGCATCCTCAGGGAATCCGCCCTGCGCTTCATGCGAGTTGAAGTCGCAATACGGACATTTTTTGACGCACCACGGAAAATGGATATACAGCGACAATGGCGGCAGCGCCGCCAAATGCAGTGCGCCCGGCTTGAGAAAGGCGGTCGCCGTTTGGAGCGGTTGGGCAACGCTACTGACAGCGTTGCCTGTCGCATCAATCAATTTAATCGGGATCATTGTAATTTTCCCACCAGCGCGCGCAATGCCTGGCCGCGATGGGAGAGCGCATTTTTCTGTTTGGAACGTAATTCAGCTACGGTTTTGCCCAAGCCGGCCAGCCAGAAATGCGGATCGTAACCGAAGCCGCCGGCGCCACGCGGCGTAGCGATAATCTCGCCATCCCAGCACCCTTCGGCAATAATCGGCTGCGGATCATGGGCATGCCGCAGATACACCAGCGCACAATAATAATAAGCGGACTTGTCGGCATGCGGCGCCAGGTCGATTAGCAGCTTGCAGTTGTTGGCGGCATCCGATTTTGGTTCGCCGCCGTAGCGGGCTGAGAGCACGCCGGGCGCACCGCCCAAGGCATTGACGCATACGCCGGAGTCATCCGCCAGCGCCGGCAAACCGGTAATGGCGGCAGCATGGCGCGCCTTGGCCAGCGCATTCTCGATAAAGGTCGGATGCGGCTCCTCGGCTTCCGACACATTGAACGCACCCTGCGGGTGCAGCGTAAAACCGATTGCCCCCAGCATTTCGCCAAATTCTTTCAGCTTACCGGCATTATTGGAAGCCAGAACGATGGTTTTTGTCATAATATTTTGACGCAGACAGCCGTTACCGTAACAGCTTCCGCTAATTTTTACAATATGAAAATAGTGGGAGTATCATAAAAAAACGTGCATTTACCGCATTATTTTAGTGCGTAAAATAAAAATACCCGGCAAAGTATATGCAATGAAAGCACAGAAAACATATGAAGAAACCTACAAGCCGAGCGTTTCTTTCTGCAGGCTGATCAGGTCGGCGATGCCCTGCTGCGCCAAGTCGAGCAACTGATCCATGGTGGCACGATCGAATGCAGCGCCTTCTGCGGTGCCCTGCACTTCGATGAAGTGGGCGTTACTGGTCATCACCACGTTCATGTCGGTGTCGCAGCCGGAATCTTCCTGATAATCCAAATCCAGCAACGGCTTGCCGCGAACCACGCCGACCGAAATCGCCGCCACGAAATGGCGGAGCGGCACTGCCGCAATAGCGCCGCGCGCGACCAATTGCGAAAATGCGTCAAAGGCTGCGACCATGGCGCCGGTGATGGCTGCGGTACGGGTGCCGCCATCGGCCTGTATCACATCGCAATCCAGATGCAGCGTGCGTTCGCCGAAGGCTTGCAGATCGAAAGCGGCGCGCAGCGAACGGCCGATCAAACGTTGAATTTCCTGGGTGCGGCCGGATTGTTTGCCTTTGGCCGCCTCGCGCTCCATGCGAGTGTGGGTAGAACGCGGCAGCATGCCGTATTCGGCAGTCAGCCAGCCCTGCCCTTTGCCTTTCAGAAAACCAGGCACCTTGTCTTCAATGCTGGCCGTGCAAATCACGCGGGTATCGCCGAACTCGACCAGCACCGAGCCTTCTGCATGTTTGGTGTAATTGCGGCACAGGCGAATCGGGCGCAGCGCATCGGCAGCACGTCCGTGGGCGCGTATTTCATGGTGCATAGTGTCAATCCTTGGAAGTTATGCGGGCGCTTTTTTGAATCGCGCCGCGAATCTCTGCAATCGCTCTTTCAATTTCAGCTTCGTCGAATGCGTCAGCTTCTATTTTCTCACCCTCAGGCATGGCCAGAATGGTGGTGGTGACCTCGCCCAAAGGCAAGGTATTGGTGGTAATTGTAGCCTCATCGTCAGATACCTTGCTGCCATCCCACATCATTGCCAGCGCAGTGACATTGTCAGAATGCTTGCCAGCAATGCCGACGGCGCTGTCCAGCAACTCCGGGATCGCGCGCACAATCGTATTGCTTTGCAAACTCTGGGCCAATACGTGATCCGGCAGCACCGACCACAAACCGTCCGAGCACAGCAACATGATGTCGCCTGCCTGCAGCGCGCAACGGCGGGACATCTCGACAATTGGAACATTGGATGCACCAAGGCAATTGAACAACTTGTTACGGTCGGGGTGCGTATCGCGCTCAGAAGGCATCACCTTGCCTTGTGCAATCAGGGTTTCGATGCGCGAATGATCCCTGGTGCGGGCCAGGATTTGGCCGTTGCGCATCCAGTACAAGCGTGAATCGCCACAGTGCGCCCAGTAAGCGTGTCCATGCTGGACCAGGCAGGCAACAATAGTAGTGCGGGGTGTTTCCGGCAAATTATGCAAATCGCGGTAATGCAAAATTTCACGGTGCGCAGCTAGAAAACTTTCTTCAAAGAACCGCTCCGGCTGCTCGATAATGGGTACCGCGTTCTGGCGAAACACCGCATTAATGGTCTGCATCGCTATAGCGGCTGCTATTTCCCCCTGAATGTGCCCACCCATGCCATCGGCCAGCAATAGCAACAAGGCGTCGCGGGTGAAGCTGTAACCCATGCGGTCTTGATTGACCTTGCGGCCGCCGATATGGCTTTCTTGATAGACGGAAAATCGCATGGAACCGATCTGTAATAAGAAAAGGAGACGGCCAATTCTTGCCGCCGGCATGAATGAAAAATTATCGGGTGTGGTCTTGCAGTGTAACGCCTGGCTTGGAATTCTTGAGCCCGATCCCACCCCACATGCTGCGCACTTTCTGGGAAAAGCGCAGCAGCACGCCCGGCTCAGGAGTGACCGCCACCGGTTGCTGCAAAGCCTTTTGTAGCGCGAATACGCTGGGAGGACGCTGCAACAGATCGAGCATCAGACACCACTTGACCACTTTGATCAATTCAGGCGAATAGAAACCTTCCAGCTTGGCCAAATGGGCATCGATTTTATCAATCTTGCTGCGCTGCTCCACCGGCGGCGGCGGGGCGCCCGCCATGCAGGCAAACATCGCTGCGCCAATACTGTAAATGTCCGTCCAAGGGCCTAAATTACCGCTCTTGACATATAACTCGGGTGGGGCAAAGCCCGGTGTATACATCGGATACAGCTTCACCAGATCAGTGCGAAAGGTTTGCCGCGCTGCGCCAAAATCGAGCAGGATCGGCGTGCCGTCGGCGCGCAAGTAAATATTTGCCGGCTTCAGATCGAGGTGCAGCAGCTTGTTCGCATGCACTTCGCGCAAACCATTCAAAACCTGACTGAACATGGTACGAATGAATTGCTCCGAGAGCAACGGTTTCTGGCCCGAATCGCGGCGCCGCAGAATATGTGCCTGCAGCGAGCAGCCAGACTCATACGCCATCACCATGTAAACTGTATCGTTGGCGCGAAAAAAATTGACCACGCTGACCACATTCGGGTGCGAAATGCGCGCCAGTGCGCGGCCTTCCTCAAAAAAACATTTCAAGCCCATTCGAAATACCGGCAGATTTGCAGCCGAAACCAGCGGCGACAACTCGCCCGGCTGCCGTAGCGCCAGGCTGCTGGGCAGGTATTCCTTGATGGCGACGGCGCTGCCATTCTTGTCATAAGCCAGATAGACAATACTGAACCCGCCGGACGCAATTTTCTTTACAATGCGATATCCCGAAATTGCAAGCCCGTCTGGCAGTGGTGCATTGTTTTGCGCAGCCATATTTTCCTAAGCGGTAGAAGTTCGGATTGTGTTGTTAAATCGCACATTTGTAAAGCACAGTAAAGTAAAACCAAGGAGTCGACTTGAGTATTTGCAGCATGACTGGCTACGCAGTCACCATCAAAGAAGCCGCCGTCGGCACTCTGACCATCGAGATCAAAAGCGTCAACTCGCGCTTTCTGGATCTGCAATTTCGCATCAATGACGATTTGCGCGCAGTCGAGTCGACCTTGCGCGAAGCCATCATGGGCCGCATCACGCGCGGCAAGGTCGAATGCCGCCTGAGCTTCGGCCGCAAGGTCAAGTCGGACCCAGGCCAGGCGCTCAATGCCGCCCTGCTGCTGGATCTGGCGGCGCTGCAACACGCAGTGCGCCAACAATTCCCGGATGCGCCGCCGCTATCGGTCAATGAACTGTTGCGCTGGCCCGGCGTCATTGCGGAAGCCGAAATCGGCCGGGAAACTCTGCAAGCCGAAATCGTTGCCGCCATGAGCGCGGCACTCGACGCCTTCGTCGACTCGCGTGCGCGTGAAGGCGCGGCGCTGCAAGCCATGTTACTGGTGCGGGTTGACGCCATGGATCAGATCGTCCTCGACATCACACCGCTGATTCCGCAAGTTGTCCTGCAATTCCAGCAGAAGGCCACTGAACGCATGCAGGAAGCGCTCGGGCTGGCACCCCAAAACGATGCTGCCGCTGCAACCCAGGCGTTATCACGCCAGGAAGCGCTGGAGCGCATCCGGCAGGAAGTCAGTTTGTATGGCATCCGAATTGATGTCTCTGAAGAATTGTCGCGGTTGGCCGCCCATCTGAGCGAAACCCGTCAGATCCTGAAAAAAGGCGGCCAGGTCGGCAAACGACTCGACTTCATGATGCAGGAACTCAACCGCGAAGCCAACACGCTCGGCGCCAAGGCGGCAGTCAAGGAATTATCCGATGCGTCCATGGCATTAAAACTGCTGATTGAGCAAATGCGCGAGCAGGTGCAAAATCTGGAGTAAATCTGCACAATAATGCGTAAATATCAGTCATCAGCAAGGATCTCCCATGTCCCAAACCAACACATCTTCAGGCAGCCTGTTTATGGTGGTAGCGCCATCGGGCGCCGGAAAATCCACTCTGGTGAATGCCCTGCTAACGCAGGAATCGGGCATCCAGCTATCGATTTCCTTCACCACCCGCGCGCTCAGGCCGGGTGAAGAGAACGGGCGCGAATATCACTTCACCACGACGGAAGATTTCCTCGCAAGAAAAGACCAGGACGAGTTTCTGGAATCCGCCGAAGTACACGGCAATCACTACGGCACCTCACGGCTGCGGATAGCAGACCAGATCAAGGCCGGCAACGATGTCTTGCTGGAAATCGACTGGCAAGGCGCACAACAGATCAAAAAACAATTCCCGCATGCGGTCGGCATCTTCATCCTGCCACCTTCCATAGCAGCATTGGAAGAGCGCCTGACAAAACGCGGACAAGATGAACCGCACATCATCACGCGCCGGATTCTGGCCGCCGGCGGGGAAATCGCCCACGCCCCGGAGTTCGAATATGCTATTATCAACAGAGATTTTGCGACCGCATTGTCCGAGCTAACGGCGATCGTAAAAGCGGCCCGTTGCAGGTTTGCGCAACAAGCGGCGCGCAACACACCACTATTTGCCCAGTTGGGCATACATGCAAATTTAAGTTAATTTAACGAAAATTTAACAAAATCAAGCCAAAGTCGCATTTTTAGGAGCATTCATGGCCCGTATCACCATTGAAGATTGTATCGATAAAATCCCAAATCGTTTTCAACTCACCCTGTGCGCCACCTATCGCGCCCGTCAGTTGCTGCAAGGCCATTTGCAAAAAGTGGATGCTGACGACAAGGCGACCGTGATTGCGCTACGAGAAATCGCAGCCGGCAAAATCGGGATTGAAATGCTGAAAAAGGTTCCTAATTAACCGTTCGGCCACTTACTTAATTACCCGATAAGTACCCGATGACCGCCATGTGGCTGATAGCTCCTAAGCATGAACCCAAAATCTGCAGAGTCGCCTGTATCAGCCGCATTAAATAGCCGGCTTGCTTCCGAACGTGCGGAGCCGCATCCTGCCAGCCACAAAAAATCCACTTCGAAAGACAGCGCCCAGCACGGCGCCAGCGTACTCTCAATTACGCCGCTCACCACTAAACTAGCCCAATATCTATCTCCTTCGGACTTGAAAAAAGTCAAGGAAGCCTATCGCTTCTCGGACGAAAGGCATTTGGGCCAGATGCGCCAATCGGGTGAAGCCTATATCTCCCACCCGATTGCAGTAGCCGAAATTTGCGCCGACTGGAAGCTTGATGCGCAAGCCATCATGGCCGCCTTGCTGCATGACGTAATGGAAGATCAGGACGTCAAGAAGGACGAACTGATTGAGCGCTTCGGAGCGCCGGTAGCGGCCCTGGTCGATGGCCTGTCGAAGCTGGATAAAATCGAATTCCAGAGCAAGGTGGAAGCACAGGCGGAAAACTTCCGCAAGATGCTGCTTGCGATGGCGCGCGACGTGCGCGTCATCCTCATCAAGCTGGCCGACCGCCTGCACAACATGAGTACGCTGGGCGTAATGGCGCCGAACAAAAAACAGCGCATCGCGCGCGAGACAATGGAAGTCTATGTCCCGATTGCGCGCCGGCTCGGTCTCAACAGCATCTATCGTGAACTGCAGGACATGTCGTTTTTGCATCTGTATCCAAACCGTTACAAAACCCTGACCAAAGCAGTAAAAGCTGCGCGCGGCAACCGCCGCGAAGTAGTCAGCAAAATATTGGAATCGGTCAATAGCACGCTGCAATCTGCCGGCATCCAGGCGCAAGTCTATGGGCGCGAAAAAACGCTGTACGGCATTTACAGAAAAATGCGCGCCAAGCATTTATCGTTTTCCCAGGTACTGGACGTATACGGCTTTCGCGTGGTGGTCGAAAGCTTCGCCGATTGCTATCTCGCCCTCGGTACGTTGCACGCGCTCTACAAACCGATGCCGGGAAAGTTCAAGGATTACATTGCCATTCCCAAACTGAATGGCTATCAGTCGCTGCACACGACATTGGTTGGCCCCTACGGCACACCGGTCGAATTTCAGATGCGGACTCAAGACATGCACCGCGTGGCAGAGTCTGGAGTCGCTGCGCACTGGCTCTACAAAAGTAGCGAAGCCAATCTCTCCGACCTGCAGCAGCGCACCCACGTCTGGCTGCAATCACTGCTCGACATCCAGAAGCAAACCGGCGATTCGGCCGAATTTCTTGAGCATGTAAAGGTTGATCTGTTTCCTGATTCGGTATATGTTTTTACGCCGAAATCGATCATTATTGCATTGCCGCGTGGTGCAACTGCGCTCGATTTTGCCTATACCATTCACACCGATGTCGGCCATCAGGCAATTGCGGCCAAGATAAACCACGAGAACGCAGCATTGCGCATGGAATTGCACAATGGCGACATCGTCGAGATCGTTACATCTCCCACCTCGCGCCCTAGTCCAACCTGGCTCTCTTTCGTGCGCAGCGGCAAGGCGCGCTCCGCAATCCGGCACCACCTGCGTACTATCAATTCATCCGAATCGCTTGCACTCGGCAAACAACTGCTGACACAGGCTCTTGCTGCGCTGGAAATTGACACGGTGTTGCCGCCAGCGCTGCTGGAACGACTAATGAACGAGTCCAGAGCCAAGTCGATGGAAGAGCTCTACCTCGATATCGGCATAGGCAAGCGGATGGCGGCGTTGGTGGCGCGCCACATCATGAGCTTGCACGAGAATGGAAATGCACAATCACGAAAAATTAAAAACCATTCTGCAGCCGATAAGCTCGAACCCGTAGTGATTTATGGCAATGAAGGTGCAGCGGTTCAACTGGCGCAGTGTTGCCAGCCGATCCCGGGCGACCGCATCATCGGCCAATTAAAGCGCGACCAAGGCTTGATCGTACACACGGAAGATTGCGATGTAGCCAAGCGTTTAATCGGCAAGGAAGCGGATCACTGGGCCAGCGTGGTCTGGGGCGAAAATCTGAATCGCCGCTTTGATTGCCGAATCAAGCTTCTGGTACAAAACGAACGAGGCATACTGGCCCGCGTGGCAGCCGAAATCAATGAATCGGATGCCAACATCACTCACGTATTGATGGATCAGGAAAAATATCAGGACCGTTCCATGATACATCTGCACTTCACGCTCCAGGTCCAAAACCGGGTCCACCTGGCGCACCTGATCCGCAGCGTGCGACGGCTGTCGGGAGTCGAACGGCTGGAACGCGAGCGCGGTTAATTACGTAACTACATGTTTATGCAGGCGGCGCAAGCCGAGCCACACCCCGAGCGCGATTACCGGCACCAGAATGCCGGTTGCCACATCCGGGTTAACCGGCAATCCGCTGGCTTTCATCGCCTTGCCCACATAGCCGATCAAGCCCGCCAGGTAATACGATATCGCCACCACCGACAACCCTTCCACCGCCTGCTGCAAGCGTAATTGCTGGGCTGCCCGGGCATTCAAGGATTCCAGGATTTTTCTGTTCTGGCGCTCCTGTACGATGCCGACCCGGGTTCTAAGTAAATCATTGGTATGTGCAATCCGCTCGGCCAATGCCTCCTGACGCCGCACCACGGACTCGCAGGTATTCATCGCAGGCGACAACCGGCGGGCCATGAATT
The DNA here is from genome assembly GCA_012927625.1 of Glaciimonas sp. Classification (GTDB taxonomy): domain Bacteria; phylum Pseudomonadota; class Gammaproteobacteria; order Burkholderiales; family Burkholderiaceae_D; genus AVCC01. The sequence continues at coordinate 40,759 of JABBOV010000003.1, forward strand.
CGTCCACTGTCGGTACCCCATCAATCCGAATTTCCCGCAATTCTTCGATGCGCGCCTTGACCAGCCGAAAATACGCTTGCGAAGCGGCAAAACGGTAACTGTTTTCCATCGATAACTTTTCAATCCGTGCCGCCAGCCCGGTAATGTTGCGCAACAAAGTCTGCTCATCATCCGTGTCGCTCGACAATGCATCCAGAATCGCCGCATCGGTATCGGTCATGGTGGTTGTCAGCGCCGTCAACTCGCTTTCGACGTCATTCAAAAGCGGCGTTGCATACTGCGCGTGCGGCAAGCCCAGCAACGCCATCATGCGATAGGTTTCCACCTCCAGCACACGCTGCACCACCCGCCCCGCCTGTTGCGCCTGAAAACCGAGATCCCGGATCACGAAGCGGCTAAAGCCATCTGCCTTGACCAGAAAATCGGTCCACACTTCGCCACCCTGCAAAACGGTGCTGCCAACCAGCACATCGCCATCGAGAATCTGGCACAGTCCTGGCGGCGCCACTGCATCCGACGGCCCCAGCGCCACATGCGCTGCAACCATCAATTTGCCTTCCAGTCCGAGCAGCCAACCCTGTGGAATCAGCGCCAGCGGCATGTGATCGAATATATCGCCAACAAACGCCTGCTCCACATGACTTTTGGCAAAAGTATACGTGGCAAATTCAGTATGGCATTCCCATTGCAGACGAAACTGGCCAAAATCGTAAAAGAAATATTTGGCTTCTTCGGTCGGCGCGGCGGCCCCGAAATAGACGCACAAATCAGACAAAATTGCATGCTGTACCGCAAGATTATCATTGCCGACCGTGCTATTGCCCTGCGCATAGACCGCAAGATGAGTCAGGTTTTCCGAAGCCGACAGGCGCAACGAAGGTCGGGAATGCACTTCGGCGGCCAACGGCACGCGCAAAGGATGATTCAAACGAGAATAGGTAAAAGTCATATTGAATAGGGTGAAGTGAAATTTAAATGGAGCCCGATGCGCGAGCAAGGCCCATGCTACCACCCCAAAATCGTACTGTTCAGATAGCAACTCCCGGCGCAGGATAACTGACCGTCAAAATCTCCAGTTCATCGATGCCTGAAGGCGTTTTCAGGATCACCGATTCGCCCTCATTGGCTTTGGTAAGCGCTCTGGCTACGGGGGAAATCCAGCTGATCTTGCCATGCAGCGGATCAAGCTCGTCAATCCCGACAATAGTTACCGTAAACTCCTCTCCGGCTTGATTCCGATACGCCACCGTGGCGCCGAAAAAAACCTGATCCAGTCCATGATGAACACTCGGATCGACCACTTCAGCCAAGTCCAGCCGCTTGGTCAAAAAGCGGATGCGGCGATCAATCTCGCGCAAACGCCGCTTGCCGTAAATGTAATCGCCATTCTCCGAGCGGTCGCCATTGCTGGCCGCCCACGACACGATCTGCACCACTTCCGGCCGCGCCACGTCGATCAAATGCAGCAACTCTTCCTTGATGCGCTGATGCCCGGCCGGAGTCATGTAATTTTTCGACCCGGCAGGAATCGCCGATGCGATTTCCCAAGCCTCCTCATCGTCGTCATCCGTCTCTTTTACAAAGGCTTTACTCATGGCGCTCCATTCTATGAGGTAACAGGATTTAATATTGCAAGAATTATAAGACGGTATACAACATGCATTACAGTGCAATTCTGTACTAAAAACTTCATAAAATCGTACAATTCAAACAGTCGCAATCCATTTTCGCATCAGCGCCCGTGTTATGGTTGGCCAAAACCAAACACCGCATTCAGCCGATTCAATGTACAAAAACGTGCTCCTAACATGCTCCTAATATGCCCAACATAACCCAGGCAGGATGGTTGCCCACGATCATGCACGGGGCCTTCAATGAAATTTATGTGATCGATTGCAGCACATTGCGCTTGATTGAAATCAATCAGGCAGCACGCGACAATCTCCAGTTCACAACCACCGCGTTCACCTCCATGACGCTGGCGGACCTGGCGCACCAACCGGTCGCGGCACTTGTGCAAACCTTGCACCCCCTGCACAACAATAACAATAACCGGCTGGTACAGCACATTACCCTGGAATTGAGATTCAACCGGCGCGACGGCAGCAGCTACCCAATCGCATTGCGCATCTTCCTCACACCGTACACATCAGACACAGCGGAGCCGGTTTTGATCGCCATCGGCCACGACATCAGCGCACAGCGCCTGTCCAAGCAGGCGCTCGATCAAAGCGAGTCGCGTTACCGCGCCATTGCCGCCAATACGCCCGGCCTGGTGTACCAGTTCCGTCTGTTGGCGGACGGCAGCACCGCGTTTCCATACCTCAGCGCGGGCTGCCATGCGCTGCTAGGCATCAAGGCGAATCGCTTGCGCGCGCAGCCGGGACTGTTTCTTAATCTAATCCTGCAGCAAGACCGGGCCGCCTATCTATCCGCCATGAAAACCTCTGCCGCAAGCATGCATAGCTGGAACTGGGAAGGGCGGATTTGGGTCGAGGCATGGAAAGACGTCAAATGGATCAACCTGCGCTCCACCCCCGGCCTGACGCTGCAAAACGAGGTGCAGTGGGATGGCATCATGACCAACATCACGCAAAGCAAACTGGAAGAACTCGAACTCAAGCACTCCCGGGCGCGCCTGGCGGAACTAACCGCCCATGTCGAACAGGTAAAAGAACAGGAGCGCACCCGCATCGCCCGTGAAATACACGATGATCTGGGCGGCAACCTGACCGCAATGAAAATGGCATTGGCCCTGCTCACACGCAAATTGCCGCCAGAGGAAACAAAATTAATAGAAAAAGCCCAATACCTCGATGCGCTGGTAGATCGCACCATTGATGCGGCGCACCGGATCGCGCGCGATTTGCGCCCGGGCATTCTCGACATCGGCATCGTGGCCGCGATTGAATGGCAAGCCAGGGAATTTGAAAAACAAAACGGCATACCCTGCACCTTGTGCTGCGATCAGGACGACATCGAAATACACCCAGACCATGCAGCCGCGCTGTTTCGGATATTTCAGGAAGGGTTGACCAACATTGCCAAACACGCCAGGGCCAGCCATGTTGTAGTAAGACTAAATCGCACAGGTCAAGGTATTCGACTGGAAATCACCGATAATGGACAAGGCATCACCGCAATGGACCGTTTGAAACCAGAGTCCTACGGCATACGGGGCATGATTGAGCGCGCTAAAACGCTCGGCGGCGAACTCAGCATCGGCGCTGCGCCCGATGGCGGTTGCAGCATTACCATTGACTTACCCATTGGCGACATACGCCAAAGGAACCATCAAAAAGAAAGTACTACCATATAGTATGACAAAATAAACATGATTATACGCATATAAATAGAGAAAATTTAAAAAATACTCCCTGTTTTTTATAAAAAACCTAATGACAGAAACAAGCAAAATCCATGTATTGATCGCCGATGATCATGCAATCGTGCGTGAAGGCTTGAAGCAAATCCTGGCTGACACCGAAGACATTGTGGTCGCAGGCGAAGCGGAAAACGGCTTCGGCGCCATTGCGCTTGCGCGCGAAAACGCGCACTACCCGCATTGCCAAGTCATGCTGCTCGACATATCCATGCCCGACCGCAACGGCATCGATGTCCTTAAGCAACTCAGGAAAGAGCTGCCGAAGCTGGCAGTACTCATGCTATCGATGCACCGGGAAGACCAGTACGCCATCCGCGCCCTGAAAACGGGCGCCTCCGGTTACCTGAACAAACAAAGTGCGCCGGCCGAATTAGTCGATGCGATACGCCAGGTCGCCGCCGGCAAAAAATACATCAGCCCCTCTTTGGCGCAAGAACTCGCCAACCACATCAACGAAGACCACGAAGCCCCGCTGCACGAGAAACTCTCCGACCGCGAATACCAGACCATGACCATGATCGCCTCCGGCAAAACCGTGACCGACATCGCCGGCGAACTCGCGCTATCGGTCAAAACCATCAGCATGTACCGCGCCCGCCTGCTGCAAAAAATGCGACTGCGCCACAACGCCGAAATAACCCACTACGCGATTAAAAATAAGTTAGTGGATTGAGCAACCTGCTTGAACAACGTGCTCGCACCCGGGTGCTGAGGCACCATACGGCGCAATGCCCTTCGGTGATTACGCCCTACTCGCTGATGTTAAGCACAAAAAATTCGGTCGAAGAAAGACACGAAAAAACTGCATGACACCATTTTTTAGCGTTCGTTTGTCAGTAGTGCAGGCCTGCGTGCCTGCAACCGATGCAGGCACGCAGGCCTGCACTACTGAGACATTGCTTGCTGTTTTCGTGCTTTTCGTGTCTTTTGTAGAGAATGCTTTTCCTATGTCGCATACGCACTGCGTAACATCTGTTATCCAGATTGGGCCGATAAACTGGCCCTTGTTGCATTAGGACATTGAAACCGCCAAGTGATTTTTTCGCCAAAGTGGACAAGGCTTCAGACCCAAGCTGCTGGTTGTTTTCCATCAGTAGCTAATCTCTTTTTAGTGACGCACTGCCAGAATGGTGACTACCTCGCCATCGAAGCGATAACGCGCCACATAGCCGCTATCGCCAAAGTCAATCGGCCATTCCCTGTAGTCCTCTGGCATGTCCTCAACGGGTCGCCCAATTTGCGGCTGAAGCCCAAGCATTTGCACTGCTTTCATGATCGTTTCAGCGGCTCGCTTGGCGGCAACCGGATTCTTTGGCCGCAAAAATTCCCGCAACCGTTGCAGGTCGCGGATTGCGCCGGGAGCATATTTGATCACTTGTGGCACACGGGCGCGGGCAATTCGCTTTCAGTACCCCAACTGGCAAGCCACGTATCAACCTCTGCGACGGTCGCATGCAAGCCTGTTTCCTGATATTCCTCCCACGCCTTGATCGTGTCTTGCCGGAAGACTTCGCGCTTTTCTTCACGCTCAACGTATTGGCTGATGGCTTCGCGCATTATCCAATGCGCCGACCGATGACGAGCTTCAGCCAGGTTTTCAACACGGGCGCGGGTGTCCGAGTCGAGTTTTACGGATACGGTCTTGGCGGCAATGTGCGGCTGTGTCATGGCACCGCCTCCTTAATCAACGAAAGGTGTTACCTTATCACACTTGAGTGCGCAGAATGGGCGAGGCCATCGCATATCGGGCTTACGAGATGGGTTGCACCATCCTGCCTTGCTGCTACGCCATTGCGCCCTATTCGCTCATATGGAATGGTGAAGAATGCGAATAAATTCGCACCTACGGGGCTCGATGTCGCAATGCGAAACAGGCTTAATGATGAACCGCCTGTCTACTGTGCTGCCTCACCCCTGCCGAAACACATTGTCAGAACGAGTATATTTCACTACTGCAATTAATACATGCGGATAATGCCATTAAAATTGGCATACTCCTTGTTATTACTAAGCTTTCCAGGTTCCAGATTTTGTGCGTGCTTCTCAAGTCTTTCATAGATAAAGAGTTGTAGCACTTAACACCGCGCGCATCCCGCCCAAGAAAAATCCTGACACCACCCTAAACTTTCGCAGCGGCAATCCGTTACCACAAACAACAGCGGTTTGATTGCTTCTACAAATACGAAGCAGACCAAAGTTGACGGCACACTTGCCGGAATGTATAGGAACCAAGAACCAAGGAGCATCACATGTCTTCAATGATCAACACCAACATCGCATCCCTGAATGCGCAGAACAACCTCAACAAATCGCAAGCGTCATTGGCAACGTCGCTGCAACGTTTGTCGTCAGGCTTGCGCATCAACAGCGCCAAGGATGACGCCGCCGGGATGGCGATTTCCGATCGGATGACCAGCCAGATCAACGGCACCACCCAGGCAGCGCGCAATGCCAACGACGGTATCTCGCTGGCCCAAACGGCTGAAGGCGATTTGTCTACCATCAGCGACAACTTGCAGCGCATGCGCGAACTGGCAGTGCAATCGGCCAACGGCTCCAATTCTGCTTCGGATCGCGCTTCTATCGATAGTGAAGTCCAATCTCTGTCTGCCGAAATTGACCGCGTTGCACAAAACTCGTCATTCAACGGCAATAAGCTGCTGGATGGTTCGTTTACCGCACAAACATTCCAAGTCGGCGCCAACGCTACTGCCAATGACAGCATCTCTGTCGCAATTGCCAGCGCACGTACCTCGACGCTCGGCGGCGTAGGCAGCAGCAGTGTAGCAACACTCGCCGGCGGCAAAACAACGGCCGCATTGGCGGCTGGGGACCTGACATTGAACGGTAGCCAGGTAGGAGCATCTGCCTTGGGTAGCGCACCGGGCCAAAGCACTGCCAGCGCATCCTCGATTGCTACAGCAATCAATGCGGTTTCCGCACAAAGTGGCGTCACCGCGACAGCAAATGTCAATACATTGTCTGGAACAGCTGCATCAGCGTTCACCTCCATTGCGGCCGATACGTTCAGCATTAATGGCGTCAATGTCGGCGCGATTAGCGGTGGTACAAACGCTGCCGGCCAAGGTGCCAATGTAGCTGCAGCAATCAACAAAGTTGCAACGCAAACCGGTGTTACTGCATCTGCCGATGCGACATCAGGCGCGCTGACGCTGACTGCAGCGGATGGACGCGATGTCTCCATCGCCATGAATGGCACGGCCGCCGACGGCTACACTGCTAACGTCAACAAAACCACCTTGCTGGCCCAGACCGGCCTGACAACAGGCACGGTCGGCACGCAATCCGGCACGATCGCCAGCACGGCAGGAACCAATGCCACTGCCGCCGCCGCCGGCACAGTGGTGTTTGGAGCCGCTGCTCAAGCAACCGCGGGCACCATCGCCGCTGGCGCCTTGACAGCCAACGGCGTCAATGTCGGTGCCATCACGCTGAATGCGGCTACAGCAGCTGTTGCAGGCACTGGCCTTGCGAATGCCGGTAGCTTTACCTTTGTCGGTGGCGTTGCAGGCACGGTTATTAACAACCTGTCGGTCAGAAATACACCGATCGCTGCGACTGCCGGAACGGCGTTTACAACCGGCGCGGTCGTCACGCCGCCGTTAGCTGGCGGTTCGCTTAACGCTGGCGACTTGACGGTAAACGGTGCATCCTTGGGTGCAGTCACCTTTGGTACTGCAGCATTTACTGCGGCAACTGCAACAGCAGCCGTTGCAATTACTGCTGCACCTACTTTGACCGTCAGCGCTGGGATGGTCGCAGGCAGCACTTATAACTTCTTAGCCAGCGGTACTGGTGTTGCAGTGGGTGGGGCCTTCTCGATTGTTGCGACGGGGACCGCTACCACGGATGCACAGGCGATAAGGACAGCCTTCAATAATCTCGCAAATTCTACGACACTCACTGGGGCTGGGGTCGCACTTACTGCCGCTGACGCTACCAGTACCAACACTTTTGGTATTGCTCTTTCCAGTGTCAGATCGTCAGCTCAGGTAGCAGCGGGGGTCACGAGTGCGCAGGCCGCAATCGCTGCGACTTCAGGAATTGCTACGAGCAACGCCGCGCAATTGGCTATGTCTGGCACCGGTGCAACCTTGGGTACACAAGCATCGAATGGCGCCGCCTACAGCGGTCAAGAATTCGCTCGCGCGATTAACACCTCGCTAGCCGCCGCTAGTGGTAGCACTGCGCAGAACGGTAGCGTTACCTCCAACGCAACAACCGGCGCAATAACCTACGCTGCGGGCTCTACCAATAGTTTGCAATTTGGCATCGGTGGCATAGCAGCCACCTCAACCGCCGCCACAACCAATAGAGGGGCCTTCGCGACCCAGACCGGTTTAACCGGCGCTCAATTGGGCACGCAATCCTACGGTAATGCCAGTTACGTCGCTATTGGTTCAATCACATTGACGGGCGTTGCGGCTACCGATGCAGCAGCTTTTGCTTCTGCCATCAATACGGCAGCAACCGGCGCGGTAAGTGCCTCAACACCAGGTGCTTTGGTTACCGTAGCAAATACAGGCGGGATTGACTTTAAAACGACGGATACATCGCAAAATACCACTACTGCAGGCACTGAACAAACCGCGTTAGCAGGGCTGACCGGTTTAAGCACCGCCCAATTGGGCACCAAGGCGTCCGGTGGCGCGGTCGGCAACGGCAAAGCCATTGCGGCAGCCATCACCACCGCACTGGCTTTGGCTACAGGCGGAGCCGCTGTCAACGGTACAGCCAAAGCCGACGCAACATCTGGCATTGTCACCGTTACCGCCGGATCTTCAGCCTTGGCCCTCGGCATGGGGGGCAATGCCGCCGATCAAGCAACCGCCGGGACCAATAAAACCGCGCTGACATCGGCATCCGGTTTCTCTGCTGCAACCCAATCCTATAACTCGGCCGGATTGGGAGCTGTCGCAGCAGCGGCTGCCAACCACGGCACCGTCACGCTGAACAGCACCAGCGCCAGCGGTATCGTGTATGGCGGCGCTAACCTCGCCTCAGCCGGATTCACGGCTGGTTCGCCAATTACTGCCACAGTCACCTCGTCGGTAAAGAGCATTGCGTCGATCAACGTGTTGACAGCAGCCAATGCAACTTCCGCATTAGCTGCCATCGACGGTGCGCTGGCAACGGTCAATAGTTCACGTGCTGCACTCGGTGCGTATCAAAACCGCTTTGCCTCGGTGGTGTCGAACTTGCAAACGACATCGGAAAACTTGACCGCCTCCCGTAGCCGGATTCAAGATACCGATTTCGCAAAAGAAACCGCCTCGCTAACCCGCGGCCAGATCTTGCAGCAAGCCGGTACTGCGATGCTGGCGCAAGCTAACTCGCTGCCTAACGGCGTGATGGCTCTGTTGCGTTAATTTAGTTAAGCCAACCGGCAATTAATGATGTAGAACCCTGGCGCGGTACCGCAAGGAAACGCAGGTACCGCGCCTTTTGATAAATGGAGTCAATCATGGCAATAGAGCAGATTGGCAGCACAGCAGGGGCAAGCGCACCGCCGCTGGCTTCAGTAAATGCACGCGCAAGTGTGCCCGCCACGGAATCGCCGGCCACGCTGATCGGCGGCGCCAAAGCGGTACAGCCGACACCGGCAACGCCGAGCACCGACGATGTGCGCGACGCAGTCAAAAAAATCGAACAAGTAGTCACCCCAGCAGCACAAGATTTGCGTTTTTCGGTCGATCAAGATACCGGCACCGTCGTGGTAAAACTCATTGATACGAAAACCGATACGGTGTTGCGCCAAATCCCCACGGTGGAAGTGATGGAGATATCGAAAGCGCTCGGCAAGCTGCAAGGCATGCTGCTAAGAGATAAAGCATAATTGAGAAGGGTAGATCGGTGCCGGGATTTAAAGGCATCAGGTTGCATGTAATCGTATTACCGAATGAAACAAGGAGTTAACGATATGGGACTTTCTTCAGCAGGAATAGGTTCGGGGCTAAACGTCAACAGTCTGGTGAGCCAGTTAATGTCAGTCGAGAGTGCGCCTGTCACATTGCTGGACACTAAAGAAGCCAGCTACCAGGCCAAGCTGTCGTCCTACGGCACCTTGAAAAGTGCGCTCGCTGCGCTGCAAACTGCCGCCAAGGCAATCAGCACCCCGTACACATTTTCCCCAATCAAGGCCAACATTACCGATCCAACCGTTTTGTCAGCCAGTGTGAGTGCAAACGCAGTCGCGGGAAACTATAACGTTGAAGTGCAAAGCCTGGCCCAGTCGCAGAAACTGATAACCGGCACAGGGTATGCCAATACAACGGATGTGGTTGGCACCGGGGCCATCACGTTTAATTTTGGCGCTTATGATACGGCCGTCCCTCCTGTGTTTACAGGCAATACGAGCAAGACCGCAAAAACGGTCACTCTCGGCGCCAACACCACGCTAGCCGGCATGCGTGATGCTATCAACGCCGCCAATATGGGCGTATCCGCGAGCATCCTTAACAATGGCACGTCGAACTATTTGACACTGACGTCGAATGACACTGGCGCCATCAATGCGTTGCAAATTACTGTCAGCGACCCTTCGCTGAATGCAATAGCTTACAACCCCACATCCGGCGGCACTACCAACATGGCTCAGATCGTCGCGGCCAAGGATGCTGTCATTGTGGTGGACAATGTCAAGATCACCAAGCCGAGCAACACGATTACCGACGCAATTCAGGGCGTGACGCTGAACCTAACGAAAACGATGCCGGCCGGGACTACAACAAAAATCGCACTAACGCGCGACACCAGCAGTGTACAAACGGCGATCACTGCTTTTGTCCAGGCTTATAACGACGCCAACACGGCAATCAAAACTGCTACCGCTTTTAATACGATCACGGGCAAAGGGTCGGTATTGACGGGCGATAACACAACCCGCACGATCCAGACGCAACTGCGCGCCATGTTTTCCGCGCCAGTGCCGGGTGCGCCTAGCGGCATGGCGATGCTGGCGGATGTTGGCATCAGCTTTCAAAAAGATGGTTCGCTCGCCATCGACACCGCCAAACTGGCAGCGGCGGCCACCGATCCGAGCAAGGACTTGAGCAAGCTTTTCGCCACCACTGACAGCGGCAAGGGCTATGGCTATCAGATGGACGTCCTGATCGGCAAGATATTAAGCCCGGTAGGGACGCTGATAGATCGCACCAACAGCGTCAATAAATCGATCAAGGACATCGGAACACAACGCGACACCATCAATGCCCGTTTGGTCGGGGTCGAAAAGCGCTATCGCGCTCAGTTCACCGCACTGGACACCTTGATTGCAAGCATGACTACAACCAGTAATTTTTTGACACAACAATTGGCTAACTTGCCTAAGAGTGCATAAGGGAGAATGAGTATGTTTGGATCAATGAAAAGCGGTGCCAGCGCCTACGCCAAAATCGATATCGAAACCGGCGCTCTGGCAGCTAGCCCGCACAAGCTGATCGTCATGTTGTTCGATGGCGCATTGACCTCGGTGCGGCTGGCGCAACAGCACATGAAACAGGGGAATATCGAGGACAAAGGCAAGGCAATTTCCAAAGCCATTTCGATTATTAATGACGGCTTGCGGGCCAGCTTGAATATAAGTGCAGGCGGCGATCTGGCGCTGAGTCTGGATTCTCTGTATGAATACATGTGCAATCGCCTGCTGCAAGCTAACCTCAAGAATCAGCCGGACATGCTGGAAGAAGTGCATGTTTTGCTGCAAGACCTCAAGGACGCATGGGACGCTATTGACCCTGCTGCACAGCAGGTTGGCCAGGTAACACAAATGCAACAGGTTAATGCACCAAAAATTCCTAAAATTTCCGGTTACGGCGATTTGGGCTTACGTTCATCCACTTTTGCGAGCGCCTGATTATCATGCATAGCGAAGAAATCTTATCCTTGTACGCATCCATGACGGATATTACCGATCAAATGCTGGGTGCCGCGCGCGCCGGCGATTGGGATCGCGTCTGCACACTGGAAACCGATTGCGCAAACCATGTCGCAACCCTGAAAAGCGGTGAAGCCCCGGCCGCTCTAAGCGGTGCGGCACGCGAAAGAAAGGTTGCGATGATCCGAAAAATCCTGGCCAGCGATCGTGAAATCCGCGATATCGCACAACCCTGGATGGCGAATTTATCTGCCTTGATGCATAGCGCCGGCACCGAACAAAAACTATCGCAGGCTTATCGCGCTTATTAAATTTGTAGATACTCTGTTCAAAATCAGTTTTCGTAGGTCGGGTTAGCGGCTTCATCGCCTAACCCGACATTTTATGCTTGACGATTACCCTCTCCCCCGGCCCGCTCCCACCAGTGGGAGCGGGGAGCAAAACAGTTTGATCGTATGAAAGGCGCGGGTTACACCCGCCCTACACACTTTGGTTGCTATCCAAAAGCAACAATTGAACGGATTGTGTTGTGAACCGATGCTAATGCAGTTTGGTAGGGCGGGTGTAACCCGCGCAGTTTGATCATATGAAAGGCGCGGGTTACACCCGCCCTACACACTACCTGGTATGTCTTAAAATGCATTATTTTCCGCATATATACAGGGCCACTTTAAAAATACCCCATGTATTTTATACGGTAGCAAAGCAAGATATACGTGCAGGAGCACTAACTTGGTGCTGCGCTTGCGAAGTCAATGCTCAGTCTGAATCGTTGCGTCTTTTCGTGCCTTTCGTGGACAATGGGTAAGTTAGTTACAGAATAAAAGGAGGCCCTGACTATGTTGTTGCGCACGGGATTAGCGGATGCGCAGGTGATTTCTCCGTTACAGAGTTTAGTCACCATCGGCCATCCCAAGCAGGAGGAATTCCAGCGCGCCATGCTACCGCTGCTCGGCCAACGCTTGCAAGGCGAAGTGGTGTCACGACTGGGCGATGGCAACTTTCTGGTAAAAATAGCCGGCTCCACCGTGCAGATGCAACTGCCGCAAAATACGCGTGCTGGCGACACACTGCCGATGACGCTAGTGTCGCTAACTCCCAAGGCTACTTTCCTGCTCGAAATGGGCGGCAATAATGCAGAGACAACGCTCAGTCCAGCTGCAAAAATGATTGCAAATCTGCTGCAGCTAGCGCAGAAATCCGGCACTGAAACAAACTCTGCAACTTCTAATTCGCCCTTAAGCAAGTCACCCATCATGCAAAGCCGCAGTGCGGAGCCGGCACAGGTGGCGATTACTTTGCACGATGCGATGCGTACTAGCGGTGTCTTTTATGAATCCCACATTGCGGCTTGGGCTGATGGCACTGGCAATCGCAGTCTGGCCGACCTGAAGCAGGAGCCGCAGGCACGTCTGGCAGAACAGGCGGCCCGGATATTATCTAGCGACGCGGAAGCGCCGCAGAAAATCGCAATGAATACGGTTGAGTTGGCACGAATCGTCAGCCAGCAACTCGATACGCTGGAACAACAACGCGTATCGTGGCGCGGTGAAGCCTGGCTAGGGCAGCCGATGGAATGGGAAGTGCAAGAACACCCAGGTCAGGACGCGAATGACGGTACCGAAGCAGTGCCCGTCACATGGCAAAGTACGGTACGCTTCGATATGCCGACATTGGGTAAAGTGGCGGCGACGGTGTATTTGCAGGCAGGCCAGTTGCGCATTCACGTCACAGCTGCCTCTGAAGAGGCCCGCGCAGAACTTCAGGCACATGGTCAAAAATTGTCGGCGTCGCTAGATGCTGCCGGTTCGCCTCTATCCGTTTTTTTGGTGAAGCAAGATGCCAGCTGATACCCCGCTGCAAAATGCAGTCGCCCTGGCCTACCAGGCCGGCGAGGGCTCGCCCAAAGTCGTTGCCAAGGGACGCGGCCTGGTAGCTGAAGCCATCATTGCCCGGGCCAGGGAACATGGCGTATTTGTGCATGAATCAAAGGAACTGGTCGCCATGCTGATGCAGGTAGATCTGGATGACCGCATCCCTCCAGAGTTGTATAGAGCCGTTGCGGAGCTGCTGGCGTGGTTGTACCAAATTGAAGCGGAACATGCTGAAAAATAAGCCAAAAAGAGCAATATTTTTATATCTGCATACCTATTTTTTGTCATTATTTGGATCTGCGCAATATAAAGCAGTGCCGGCAAACCATTTGCGCAGGTACTAATTGCTAATAACGAAATCTGATGAAAATTAAAAATTACGGCTCTGAACGCCAACGTCCAAACCCTTATGCCATCACCTCGCAACGAGAAATCTTGGCCTTGCTGCGCTCTATTGAAAAAAAGAGGCAATTAATCAGAATGATGGCTCACGGCGAGGCTGATGCCATCGTCACATCAATTCTCGAGGTGGATATACACAACGACGCGGTCATTATTGACTGCGCTCCCGACGCCAGTCTGAACCAACGCATTATCAACGCCAACAAGGTTTCGTTTGAGACCACACTGGATAAAATCCGCATCCTGTTTTCAAGCACGCAGGTAACGTCTTGCCTCAAGGATGATCGTCCGGCATTTCGCATTGCTATTCCAGCCAGCCTGGTTCGGCTGCAGCGGCGCGAATTTTATCGCATCAACACACCGATTGCCAGCCCGGTGCGCTGCATTATTTCGCTACCAAACGATGGCACCGAAAATGTTGTTACAGCAGTATTACAAGATATCAGTGGTGGTGGAATTGCGATATTTGATGACAGCAGAACGCTTAACAATACCATCGGGCATATCTACAAAAATTGCAAAATCACACTACCAGGAATCGGCGTCATAACAACATCACTTGTTGTAGTCAATTTCCAGGAGCAGGTCTTGTTCAATGACAAGAAAAGGCGCCGCATAGCCTGCACCTTCATGGATATGCCTAATTCGATGTTGAATATGGTGCAACGCTACATCGGCAAACTGGAACGCGAATTGAACGCGAAACGTCAGGGGCTTGATTGAGTGGGATTGTGGATTATGTTCGTACGTTTTTTGCGGGGTTCATGGCAAACTTTGCGCCTATCTCATACAGCGGGCGAAGGGGCTGTTAAACGCCAGGCTCACACCTGCATATTCATAATGTCGTGGTAGGCAGAAACCAGTTTATTGCGAACCTGAACAGTTGTCTGCAATGTGATGCTGGCTTTTTGGATGGAAATCATCACATCCGACAAGTTGACACTATCATCGCCGAGGGCAAAACGTTGCCCGAGCTTGGTCGACTGATCTTCGGACTTGCTGACTTGATCCAGCGACGCTTTCAGTACATCGGCAAAATTAATTTTGTTGTCAGCCGCAACTGCAGGCGCCAGGCTTTCCCCTACTTTGGCATTGGCCGACATTGCTTTTATCTGGGCCAGCATGGCTTCTATCCTGCCGGTGTCGATCGATCCTATACTCACAAAAGTCTCCTTAACACGCGCGTTACAACAAAACCACCCATTGCAAACTCACAATCGAGCGGCCCTAGACTGCCACGATACCATTAACAAGAACAATAATTGCTGCAAAGAGCGGCTATAACGGGGCTCTTTTTAAGTGATTAAACTTGGTCTTGCCGGCTATAATCGATCCTCGAGCGCAATGTACCACTGGCAGGAATTCAACTTGAATCAATTATTTTTTTATAGCTACAATTGCAGGCGAGCATCATGCCAGTAGCAAACAATGTCCTTATTAGCGACAAAATGACCAGCTTTGCAAAGACGCCAGGTGCACAAAAATTTTTGATTGGCCTAAGTATCGCAGCCGTTATTGCGGTTATGGCAGGCGTCTGGATTTGGAGCCAACAACCCGATTACCGCGTGCTGTTCTCGAATTTTAACGACCGCGATGGCGGTGCCATTGTAGCGTCACTGCAACAAATGAATGTGCCATACAAGTTCGCGGAAGGCGGCGGTGCGATTCTTGTGCCTGCCAACCAAGTGCATGACGCGCGCTTGAAACTGGCTGCCCAAGGTTTGCCCAAAGGGGGCAATGTTGGCTTTGAGTTGATGGAAAATCAAAAGCTGGGCATCTCGCAATTTTTGGAGCAAGTAAATTTTCAGCGCGCGCTGGAAGGCGAGTTGGCGCGTTCGATTGAGTCGATTGCGGCAGTACAAGCTGCGCGCATTCATCTGGCTTTGCCCAAGGCTTCTGTATTTGTACGTGATCGGCAACAACCGACTGCTTCCGTTTTGCTCAATCTGCACGCGGGCAGAACGCTGGATGCACAACAGGTCAGCGCAGTGGTGCATCTGGTAGCGAGCAGCGTGCCGGATTTACACATCCAAAATATCACTGTCGTCGATCAAAATGGCAATTTGCTATCTGAAACAAGTAAATCCGCCACCATTAGCGGTCTGGATGCTACGCAACTCAAATATGTTCAGGAGCTACAGCGCAATATTGTCAAGAGGGTAGAGTCGATCATCATTCCGATTGTCGGCGCGAATAATGTGCGCGCAGAGGCCACCGCAGATGTAGATTTTTCGCATAGTGAACAGGCTGCCGAAACCTACAAACCCAATCTTGCGACCGATACATCCTCAGTGCGCAGTCAGCAGTCCAGCGAATCGTCTAATCCAAATAATGCGAATGCAACCGGCATTCCTGGCGCCCTTACTAATCAACCTCCAGTGCCAGCTACCGCTCCGATTACTGCAGCGGGCAATAATATCGCCAAGGTAGGCGCCAGCACAGCTGCAGCACCAGCGCCGGTTCCGGCTTCCAATACGCGCAAGGATACAACCGTAAACTACGAAGTTGACAAGACTATCCGTTATGTACAACAACCGATGGGGGGCATAAAACGTTTATCTGTCGCGGTGGTGGTTAATTATAAAAAAGTCACAAACAGTGCCGGAAAAACCTCCAGCGTTGCCTTGACCGATATTGAAAAAACCCAGATTACCGATTTGGTCAAAGAGGCTATGGGATACGACAAGGAACGTGGCGATTCGTTAAATGTCGTCAATAGTCCGTTTGCCGGCATGACAGAAGAAGTTATTGCCGAACTACCGTTATGGAAGCAGCCAGAGATGATCGCGTTAGCAAAGGAAATCGGTAAGTATCTGTTGGCCGGAATTGTTTTGCTTTACCTATTCTTTCGTGTCTTAAAGCCGATGCTGCGCAAACTAACCCAAGTTACCGCAGTCAACGGTGCAGCAGCTTTGCCTGCGCCTGACGGGGACGAAGACCCGGTCCAAATCGGGAACGCAGCCAAAATGCTGGCGCAGGAAAAACGCCAGCTTTCCGGCTATGACAAAAACCTGGAGACGGCCAAACAACTGGCAAAAGAGAATCCTAAAATTGTGGCTAACGTCGTGAAGTCGTGGGTCAATAGCAATGAGTGAGGACGGCGTAATTAAAGCGGCCGTTCTTATGCTGGCGCTAGGGGAAAACGAAGCGGCTGAAGTCATGCGGCATCTGGGTCCGCGCGAGGTGCAAAAGCTGGGTGCCGCGATGGCCACTATGAAATCCATTCCGCACGAACAGGTTGAAACCGTACTGGCGTCTTTCAGCATCGATGCAACCAGAAACTCCTCGCTGGGACTAGACTCGGATGACTATATCCGCTCTGTATTAACTAAGGCCCTGGGCGATGATAAAGCTTCTTCGCTTTTGAACCGTATTCTGGGCGGCAGGGATGCCAGTGGCATTGAAAGCTTGAAGTGGATGGATCCGCAGTCCGTATCCGATTTGATCCACAATGAACATCCGCAGATAGTCGCCACGATACTGGTGCATCTGGAGCGCGATCAGGCTTGCGAAATACTTTCCCACTTTACTGAACGCCTGCGCAATGACGTGGTTTTGCGCATTGCTACGCTGGACGGGGTGCAGCCGACCGCACTACGCGAACTGAATGACGTCCTGACAAAACTGCTTATCGGAAATGAAAATCTCAAGAAACAACCGATGGGTGGCATTCGCACTGCTGCCGAAATCCTGAACTTCATGAGCGGTGAAAACGAAGCATCCACAATGGATAGCCTGAAAAGCTATGACGCTGAAATGGCGCAGAAGATCATGGATGAAATGTTTATATTCGAAAACATCATGGATATCGACGATCGCGGAATTCAGCTGCTATTGCGGGAAGTACAGTCGGAAACTCTAATTATCGCGCTCAAGGGAGCTGGACAGGAGCTGCGTGAGAAGATATTCAAGAACATGTCGCAACGCGCCGGTGAAATGATGCGCGAAGACCTGGATTCCAAAGGGCCAGTTCGGTTATCCGAGGTTGAGGCACAGCAAAAGCAGATTTTGCAGATTATCCGTCGCTTGGCGGAGGAAGGACAAATTATCCTGGGTGGTAGTGGCGACGATTCCTATGTCTAGTCATTTGATCCCAAAAGAACAGTTATCCGCCTATCAACGATGGGAGATGGCTTCGTTCGGTGACGAGAAGTCAGCGCATTTGCAGGATGTACCAGCGCAAATTGCCCTGCCGACAGCTGAACAGATTGCCGCAATCCATGAAACAACCCGCCTGCAAGGTTATGCCGATGGATGCAAGGAAGGTCATGCCGCTGGACTAGCGCAGGGCCGCAGCAAGGCCGCAGCCGAACTCAATATTTTACAAAAAATTGCAGAAGCATTTAATGACCAGGTCACCAGGGCTGACGAATTGATCGCTAAAGACCTTATGAATTTGGCGCTGGACCTATCTAAGGCAATGCTCAAAAATGCACTGAAGATTCGACCCGAGCTGGTGCTTCCGATCATCAATGAAGCCATCCATTATTTGCCCAACCTGGTGCAACCGGCATTGCTTTTTCTTAATCCCGATGATGCTTCCCTAGTCAGGGAGCACCTTGGAACGGCTCTGGACGAAGCAGGCTGGCGCGTCAAGGAAGAGCCATCCATGGAACGCGGTGGCTGCCGGATTGAAACAGGTAGCAATCAGATCGATGCCACCACGCAATCCCGCTGGCATCGTATTGCCAGCGCACTGGATTCCCAAACAGACTGGCTAGCGCCGTGACCGGCCAGTCTCACAGCGTTCGCTGGCAATCATACCTGCGCGATTGCCATGAGCTGCTGGCAATCGCGGAACCCATGCAAGTTTCAGGTCGCGTCACACGCGTAGCTGGATTGGTGATGGAGGCAGTCGGGCTGAAATTGGCGATTGGCAGTGGATGTACCATCCCGTTAAATAATGGAGCACTTATTGAGGCGGAAGTAGTTGGTTTTGACGGTGAACGTATTTTTTTGATGCCACAAAGCGACGTCGAAGGAATTGCACCGGGAGCGCGTGTTTTTCCGGTCGAGATTATTCATACCCTGCCTAGCCCGGGGCAAGTCATGCATCCGCGCCGTCGACCTAGCGATCGTACTCGCCATCTTCCTGTTGGCGCGGAATTGCTGGGCCGGGTATTGGATGGGGCTGGCCGGCCACTGGACAACCTGGGCCCTATTCTTGCGACTCACACGGCTCCGCTAAACGTAAGAGCAGCCAACCCATTATCGCGTGCCCCAATTACCGATATTCTTGATGTGGGTGTGCGTGCCATCAATAGCATTCTGACGGTAGGTCGCGGCCAAAGGATGGGTTTGTTCGCAGGTTCAGGCGTGGGCAAGAGCGTACTGCTTGGGATGATGGCGCGGTACACCGCAGCTGATGTAATTGTGGTTGGGCTGATTGGCGAACGTGGCAGGGAAGTCAAGGAATTCATTGAGCAAATATTAGGAGCGCAAGGGTTGGCGCGTTCTGTAGTGGTTGCAGCTCCCGCCGATACCCCGCCTTTGATGCGGTTGCAAGGTGCTGCTTATGCAACGGCGATTGCGGAACATTTCCGCGATCAGGGTAAGCATGTATTGTTAATCATGGATTCTCTAACCCGCTACGCAATGGCACAACGCGAAATAGCACTTGCGATTGGTGAGCCGCCAGCAACAAAAGGGTATCCACCTTCTGTTTTTGCCAAACTGCCGATTTTGGTCGAACGCGCTGGCAACGGTGACATCAATGGCGGCTCGATTACCGCTTTTTATACCGTGCTAACAGAAGGAGACGATCAACAAGACCCAATTGCGGATGCGGCGCGGGCTATTTTGGACGGCCATATCGTACTCAATAGAGCGCTAGCCGAAAGCGGACATTACCCAGCGATTGATATTGAGCAGTCGATCAGCCGCGCCATGAACAATATCACTTCACCACAACAACAGGAGCAGGCGCGACATCTGAAACAGTTGTATTCGCGCTATGAACGCAACCGGGATTTAATTAGTGTCGGCGCGTATAGTTCCGGATCCGACCCCGTATTGGACAAAGCCATCGTATTGCATTCCAAAATAGAATCATTTCTGCAACAAGCAATCTCTGAGCGTGCCGGCATTCAAGAAAGTTTAGAGCAACTTACCGCTCTATTCTGACGATGGCGACAATAGAAATAAAGTTAAACTGAACGCATAATGGCATCCACTTCTCAACTAAACACACTGATTTCATTGGCAGAAAAGAAAACAGACGATGCTGCAAAAATGTTGGGGGTGGCAATTCGTGCCGGCGAAGAGGCAGAACAAAAGCTGGCATTATTACAGCAATATCGAGATGATTATGCGGCGCGATTAGAATCTACCCGGTCGGTCGGCCTTAGTATCATGAGCCACCAGAATTATCAGGTTTTCTTAGGCAAACTTGACAGTGCCATAATCGGCCAAGAAGTAACGGTAGAACATGAGAAACGGCGCATCGCTGAAAGCCGGTCTGCATGGCAGGAAAATGCACGGAAGAAAATGTCGTTCGGCGCCCTATCCCAGCGCGCGCAGAAAGAAGCACAACGACTTGAAGACAAACGCGATCAAAAACTGATGGATGAGCATGCAGCAAGGCTAAAAGCCTACAAGCGGTAATAGAAAAATAAACACTTACCATGATGACCGGTGAAATAATGCAAACACCCTTGATATTTAGCCCAGTTAGCGCAATTCAGCAAGCTGCGCCAACCAAACCTGCCGATAACACAGCTGCGAAAGATCTGTCGTTCAAACAGATGCTGGAGCGTCGGGTAGCCAATCAGAGCGACAGCAGCCCTGTCAAAAAAGCCAGTGATACTGCAAGCAGCAAAAAAACACCTGAATCCGAGAGTGCTTCAAAGCCGAGCCATGGTGCCGCGCCGGCAGAAAGCGAGGGCGAAGGCAAAAAAGAAATCAAAAAAGCCGATGACATAGCCGGCAATTCGACCGAAGCAACGCCATCTGCCACGGCCGAGCTAATGGCGCTGGTTGCAAATGTGCGCCAACCGGTAGAAAAATTGGATGGCGCTTTGCCCGGCAAAGATGCACTGCCTAAGGTCGATGTCGGTCTTGATGCTGTGATAGGAAAGGGCAAGCATAGCAATTCGGCAACAGATCGCACATTTCTGGAAAATATGAAAGAACAGGATTTGATCAATGATGACGCTGGCAAGCCAGGGCCTGGTTTGATTCAAGGCATGAATATAAAAGGCGAGGCACAACTATTGACGGATGCAGCGGCACTCCAGAAAAATGATTCAAAGTCAACAACGATTGCCGCAAACATGGTGGCATCGCAGACAATTATGCAGGAAATCGGAGCGGCTGCTAAAAACCCTGTTTCTGACAAATTGACGCCGTATGTGGGAAGCAGTGCCTGGAACCAGGCATTGGGACAAAAAATTACATTGATGGTAAGTACAACGCAGCAAACTGCGACTTTATCGCTCAATCCGCCAGACCTTGGGCCATTGCAGGTGATCTTGAACATCAGCAAGGATTCGGCCGATGCGACGTTCATTGCAGCCCAGCCTGAAGTTCGGCAAGCACTTGAAGCTGCCTTACCGAGGCTACGTGAAATGATGAGCGAAGCAGGCGTTGCGCTTGGACAGGCTAACGTAAGCAGCAATATGCCGAACCAAGGTAACTCGCAAAACGGTTCAGATAGCAGAATGGGCGCTCAAACTACCAGGGACAGTTCGCACTCGGAAGATATATCACCCGTCTCCATGAGTGCCAATCGAACGACCCAAATCGGATTGATAGATGCCTTTGTCTGAATGTATTCTTGGCGAGACACATAATGCCAGACAACCTTCAGCGCAAAAAAACGAAAATAAATATACGCTCGCATCCTGCTCTTTTCATTGCATCCGCAACCTCACTTTGTCACAATGGCGCACGAAGATAATGCACTAATGCATGACGACAAGGAACATGATGGCAAAAGCAGCCCCAAAAGAAGATGTAAAGGCTGACCCTGCAGAAGAGAAACCAGGAAAATCCAGGAAAAAATTATTTCTCATAATGGGTATTGCCATAATCGCAATTGGTGTCGGGGGTTCTGCAGGTGCACTGTATCTGAACAAGAAAAACGTTTCTGGAAAAAATACAATAAAGAACGTCCAGGAAAAACCGCCGGTGTTCCTCAACCTGGACTCATTTACAGTCAACCTGCAGTCAGAAGATGGCAGCCAATATCTCCAGATAGCCTTCACATTACAGGTTGAAGACGATAAACAAGTTGAGATTTTCAAACAAAATATGCCGCAAGTCCGCAATCGCTTACTGATGTTACTTTCCAGCAAAAAACCTTCCGAAATTGCATCGACAGAGGGCAAGAAAAAACTTTCCAACGAAATCGTTGCGCTGCTAAAGCAACCTTTTTATCCGCAAGGCAAACCACAGTCTGTATCAAGTGTGTTTTTTACCTCTTTTATAATTCAGTAGCGCGATGGCCGATAATTTTCTCTCCCAGGAAGAGGTTGATGCCCTACTTAAGGGCGTCAACGGCGATCAGGATGACATCCATGCGCCTGAAGATACCTCCGGCGTACGGCCCTACAATCTTGCCACGCAAGAACGCATTGTACGTGGCAGGATGCCAACGCTTGAGATCATTAATGAGCGTTTTGCACGCTTGTTGCGCATAGGCCTGTTCAACTTCCTGCGTCGCAGTTGCGAAGTTTCGGTTGGTTCTGTGCGTGTTTCCAAATACAGCGAATTCATACGCAACTTGGTAGTGCCAACCAATCTCAACTTGGTGCACATGAAACCACTGCGCGGCACTGCGCTCATGGTGTTCGATCCAAATCTGGTATTCCTGATTGTCGACAATCTTTTTGGCGGCGATGGCCGATTTCACACTCGCGTAGAAGGCAGAGATTTTACGCAAACCGAGCAACGCATCATTCAACGCATACTGAGTGTTGTTTTCGAGGCTTATGCAAAATCGTGGGAGCCAGTATATCCGGTTGAGTTCGAGTATATACGCTCAGAAATGAACACCCAATTTGCCAATATCGCAACTCCGAACGAAGTTGTTGTAGCTACAACATTTACCCTGGAGCTGGGATCCGTTAGTGGTGAAATGCACTTTTGCATGCCTTACTCGATGATCGAACCGATCCGCGACACCCTTACCAGTAGCCTGCAGGGTGAGGCCCTAGAAGTTGATAAGCGTTGGGTGCGACTGATGACACAGCAGATTCAGATCGCGGAAGTCGAGATCGTTGCAAATCTGGGCTTGGCCAAAATTACCCTGGGCGAGATCATGAATATGAAAGCCGGTGATGTCATTCCATTCTCGATTCCCGAAACTGTTGCGGCAACGGTAGATGGCGTTCCAGTCATGGATTGCAACTACGGCGTTTTTAATGGCCAATATGCATTACGTGTCGAAAAATTGTTGAGCTACCAATCAAATGAAATAGCGCAAGGAGATACAAATGGCAGATGACTTAAACTCCCAAAAAATTGCTGAAGATGACTGGGGCGCTGCTATCGCCGAACAGGAAAAGGCAGACGCAGTTGCGCTGAAAAATCAGCCGGCAGCTACTGCTGCTATTTTTCAGGATTTTTCTGGCCAAAAAGTCAAAGGTGGAACGCACAACGATATTGATTTCATTCTTGATATTCCAGTGCAGCTGACGGTCGAACTGGGCCGCACTAAAATTGCGATCAAAAATCTTTTGCAACTGGCGCAAGGTTCAGTGGTGGAGCTCGATGGTCTGGCGGGGGAGCCGATGGATGTGCTAGTCAATGGCTGCTTGATCGCACAAGGTGAAGTAGTGGTTGTAAATGATAAATTCGGCATTCGCTTAACTGACATCATCACGCCATCCGAGCGGATTAGAAAACTCAATAAATGATCTGCCAACCATGCTGACGATACTAACTCGATACCGACTATTTGGCGCTTGCCTGCTGGCCGTGTTCTGCGTTACCGCCCATTCGGCGACGGGACAAGTCGCTAATCCTAACACCGGCAATCTCACTCAGGCATTGTTGGGCCTGCTTGCTGTTTTGGGACTCATGGCTGCAGCCGCGTGGTTGCTCAAACGTTTCGGTGGACGGCAATTTACCGGCAACGCAGCAGTAAAAATCGTGGGCGGCATCAGTGTCGGAACCAGGGAACGCATTCTGGTGGTAGAAACCGCAGGCCAGTGGATTGTGGTAGGAGTCACACCAGGAAGAATCAATGCTTTGGCAACCATGCCGCGCCAAGAGATACCTCTCGACCAAAAATCACCACCTATCACAAAAAATTTTTCCGAATGGTTAAAGCAAACCATTGAAAAACGTAATGCCAAGTAATCACCTCATGCAACGACATTACCGCACACCGCAGCCTGCCGCCCGACCCGCAATACAGATAATTACTTTCCTGCCTTATCTGCTGCCCCTGATTTTACTCATTATCCCGGTATTTTCTTTCGCCCAAGCGAACGGCCTGCAGGCCATCACCAGCACCCCAGCCGCAGGCGGCGGGCAAAATTATTCGTTGAGTGTGCAAACCCTGCTGCTCCTGACTTCCCTTTCATTTTTGCCTGCTGGTCTACTGATGATGACCAGCTTCACCCGCATCATCATCGTTTTATCTCTGTTGCGACAAGCGCTGGGCACCCAGTCTGCTCCGCCCAATCAGGTTCTGCTTGGCCTTACTCTATTCTTGACTTTCTTCGTCATGGGGCCGGTACTGGACAAGATATATGTGGACGCCTACCAGCCTTTATCTGAAAATAAAATCACGATGACCGAGGCGCTTGATAAAGGCGCCATACCACTCAAGGCCTTCATGATGAAGCAGACGCGCCAGGCCGATTTGGCATTATTCGTGAAGCTTGCCAATTCCAAGCAGTTGCAAGGGCCGGAAGATGTGTCTTTGCGAATACTGATTCCTGCTTTTGTCACAAGTGAGCTAAAAACCGCTTTTCAGATCGGATTTGCCATTTTTATTCCGTTTCTGATCATCGACATGGTGGTGGCCAGCGTGCTCATGTCAATGGGTATGATGATGGTGTCGCCTGCTATCGTTGCGCTGCCGTTCAAGATGATGTTGTTTGTTCTGGTAGACGGCTGGCAACTTCTGATCGGCTCATTGGCAGAGAGTTTTTACTGAGACCGCCATGACCCCTGAAAGCGTAATGTCGATAGGCCGCCATGCGATTGAAATTACATTAATGGTTGCTGCGCCAATGCTGCTCACAGCACTGGTAATTGGATTAATAGTCAGTATTTTCCAGGCCGCAACACAAATTAATGAACAGACACTGTCATTCATTCCGAAACTCGTGGGCATTTTTGTAGCCTTAATCATTGCCGGGCCGTGGATGCTTTCAGTCATGCTCGATTACATGCGAAGTGTGTTTACCGGCATATCGAATCTGTCTGGATAACATCAATAATAAATTTATGGCAGAGTATAGCCAAAATATAGACACTCTCCGCTATAAAACAGTACTTTCCACAAAATACACGCACCAGCATTTAGCCAATGCAGGTTATTTTGCAAGATGCATCTCAATGCATTGAATCTGCACAGAATCACTCTCATCAAACACAATGGTCACATTTTCCAGTGTTGAACTCAACGCCTTGATTGCAGGCTTGATATGGCCTCTTAGTCGCATCCTCGGCTTGGTTGCTGCTGCACCGATTTTTGGCAATGTTAGTGTGCCAGTCCAAGGCAAGATTGTATTTGGACTTCTTTTGTCGATCATCATTGCGCCACTGGTGCCGGCTGTGCCTGCACTAGATCCCATCTCGTATCAAGGATTATTGATACTGACCCAGCAGTTCATTCTCGGACTGGCTATGGGGTTCGCAATGCGCATCGTATTTGCCGCAGTAGAAATGGCAGGTACCCTCGCAGGCATGACAATGGGGCTGAGTTTCGCCACTTTCTTTGACCCACAGTCGCACGGACAATCGACCGCGATCGGTCAATTTTTTGCCTTGATTGCGACCTTGGCGTTTCTTGCAGTGAATGGCCACCTGGTGTTGATCTCGACGCTGGCAGAAAGCTTTCTGACACTACCTATTGCGTCGGCGCCTTTGGATGTGCAAGGCTTTTATCATCTTGCCAATTGGAGTGGGAAAATTTTCAGCACGGGGTTACAACTGTCATTGCCTATTTTGGCAGCGCTCCTCATCACCAACATTGCGCTGGGTATCCTGACCCGTGCCGCGCCGCAGTTGAATATTTTCGGAATAGGTTTTCCGGTAACGTTGAGCGTGGGATTTATCCTTATCGCAGTAGCACTACCGTATTTGGCAGTGCCACTGGAAAAGCTGTTTCAGGAGGGATTTGAGGCCGTCAGGCAAATATCGACAACGACATCGGCGCTACACCCTCTGAATAAATAGACGAAGAAGGCTATTTGATATAATCAAATAAAGATAGCGAGGTGGTTTTAACGTAAGCCAACTGCGCCGCGTCTAGTGTGGATTTCTGTTGGGTGAGGTCCGAATACGCTTTCACCAAATCAAGATCCTGCAACTGAGACAAGGTGGTCGTGTATGCCAAATCACGGTCTGCCCCACTGGTATCGAGCGAGTCTAATTCGCTCAAACGTATTCCGACCGAAGTATGGATATTCACTACGTTTTCAAAAGATTTGTTAAGGGCTGTACTAGCACTGGTCATGGCAGCGGCATTAGCAGCAGATGTGGCGGTTGCTGCCGCCGCCGCCAGAGCGGCATCACCAGGAGTGGCTGCAGCAAGAGTATTGGCAGTAACAGCAGAAGCATAAGCAGTCGATACTGCAGAATCGGTAGATGTCGCTGAAACTGTTGTATTGAGTGTCCCTTTCGGAGTCTGCAATAGCTGGATAATATCGTCCAGAGTCTTGAATGTATTACTTCCATTATTACCGAATACGGCATTGCCGGTATCGCTCAAAGCCATCTGTCGCGAAGTATCGACCTGCAATATACGTTGCCCCTGATCGCCTTGGTAAGTGATGCCCGAGCCAGCTTTCACGAATGCATCAGATGACGTTTTATAACCTGCAAACACCGCGTTCCCGGTACCATCCTTTGTATTTGCAAGCCCTAGCAATTCTTCATAACGCCCACGCAATTCCGTTGCCAGAGTGCTGCGATCGGTATCGGTCAATGCTCCATTGCCTGCATGGACCACTGTAGACTGAGCATCCAGCAACGAAGTTTTAATGCCTTGAAGCGCGCCATCTTCCGCATTGAGGGTACTCTGGGCATTCTGGCGATTGACACCGAACTGTTTATTAACGGACTGGGCCTGCGTCACGACCAAAGCTCGCGCAGCCCCAACCGGGTCGTCTTCCGGCGTCATGATTCTGAGCTTAGAACCTATATGCTGGTTTGTTATAAAGAGATCCGATTGCAGCTGACTGATACCGGCTGATCCTACGTCATACATGGTATTGGTACTGATGCGCATAATAAATTCTCCTTATCGACCGAGGCTCAGCAAGACATCGAACATGGTGCTGGCAATCTGCATCACTTTGCCGGCTGCCTGATAAGCTTGTTGATAACGCAGTAAATTGGATGCTTCCTCATCGAGATTGACGCCGGACACGCTTTGCTGTGACTGCACTACCAAGGACAAGCGCTGCTTTTCCGACGCGCCAGTGACTTGAACTTCTCTGGTTTTGTTACCAACCAGACTGACCAGTTGGGAGTAAGCGCCCTGGTAAGTGGTGGTACCGGCGATTGAAGTGTTCGATGTTTGCAATCCCGCCAGCAACAAGGCGTTGCGGCTATCGCCTACAGCACCAGGGTTGGGACCTACGGTGAAAGTATCGCCAGCAATTGGCGTACCGGTAATAGTGAAACTCACATCTCCCATGGTGATCGGTTGCCCGGCTGTATAAGTGATGTTCGGCGCCCCAACGGGTGACGAGACAGTGAAACTCGATGGTGATGCAACATATGTCAGAGTTGCACCTGGAATTGTCGGAGGTACGGTGGCAGGCGCAGTACTGACAACACCTGCGCTGATTTTTCCAGATCCAGTATTGGAAGACCCGGCTTGCGTAAGAACGGGTGCTGCAGCGGCGATCTTGGAAGTATCCGTAATGGCCACGCTGAAAGATTTGGCGCCTTTAGTAGGATCAAAGTTAAAAAAAACTCCTCCGGCGGCCCCATTCAAATCCTGCCCGAGCACATGCTGCTTATTGAATGTGGTTGCAATCGATTCTGCAAGAGCCCCCAAAGCATCCTGCGCCTTATATAATATCTGACTACGAAAGTCGAGCAGACCGCCAAGGTTGCCGCCATTCAAACTGCTTTCTGCCAAGGCTACGGTAGTCGCCCCGAGTTGATAACTAACACCCATGTCCTGTTGATTAGGTGGAGCCTTCGGCGTCGCCGCCAAACTATATGACTGCACCCCAGCCACTAAAGCCTGTCCATTGCCAATATATATGCTGTAATTGCCGCCGTCCTGCTTAACCACCGAGACCGCGGCTTCTTTGCTCAGATCCTGCACCAGTTGGTCGCGTTGATCATACAAATCATTGGGAACATTATCGCCGGCAGAACCTTGTAGCTTGCTAATAGTTGCATTGAGTTCGGCAATCTGTTTTGCATAACCATTGATTGTGTCTACAGTGCCTGCAATTTGCTGATTGACGCCTTGGCGGATTTCATCGAAACGAACATCCATTGATTGAAAACTGGAGGCTAGAGCCTCTCCCCCAGATAACGCGGCTTGGCGCGCCGACACCAAGCTCGGGTTAGCGGCAAGATCATTTATCCCTTTGAAAAAATCTTGAATTGCCGGCGACAAACCTGTTGAAGAGTCGCCAAGCATATTGTCAATCTGCTTGATTTGATTATAGTAGGTGCTTAATCCGCTGGATGAAGATTGTGCGGAACTGACTTGACTACCAAGATAATCGCTATAGATACGCTTGACAGAAGATATTTCGGTACCCTGTCCAACAAACCCATAGCCGTAATTTTGTGCTGTTGCCGTGCTCTGCGTCACTAGCTGCCTGCTGTATCCCGGAGTTTTGGAATTGGCAATATTATGCCCGGCTGTATTAATGCCCGCTTGTGCCGCGGCGAGCCCACTTTGAGCGATGCTTAATATACTGGATCCCATGTCTACTCTCGTTTTTTACTGTGACTATGTATGTTGGTTTTCGACATGCGGTGTGGAATCTTTAACGCAGGAAAATTTTAAATGCCAAAGGCGCCCGACTTGCCGGGGCGGTGAGGCTGATTAGCCCGATAACGAAGTATTAATAATGCGCATCACCTTGTCGGCGTAATGGGGGTCTGTCGCATAACCGGCACGTTGCAATCCTTGTGCAAAACCCTTTGCATCACTTGCGTTAGCCATTACATTTTCGTAACGCGGATTATCCCGCATGAGTTTTGCATAATCTTGAAATGCGTCCGCATACGAATCATAGGCACGGAATTTTTCCATCTGCCGCTGCGGCACCCCATTTACATACTCAGTCGTAGAAACATTAACTACCCGCCCCTTCCAGCTTCCGGTAGCCTTGATGCCGAACAGATTATGGCTAACAGTGCCATCGGCGCCAACGATTTGCTTGCGCCCCCAACCACTTTCCAACGCAGCTTGCGCCAGCATGAATTTGGCAGGAATGCCGGTTGCCTTGCTTGCCACTTCCGCATGCGATAAAAGCTGATCACGAAATGCCTGTACATGGGCCGGCAAAGAAACAGCCGATTTATTTAAGCCGATCACGGCATCAACCGTTTTTTGATAGGCCTTTATCGCAGGGCCCATGTTGCTTACAGAAGCCGAACCAGGTTTTGCAGCTTGTTGTGGCAATGACTGCGACGGTGCAACCGTGTTGGACAACTGCCGCGTAAGCACATCGGCCAGCCCCAGCCCCTTGCTGGACAGGGTTTGGCTGAGTTGCTGATCCAACATGGATGTATACATCCGGCTCTGTTCACTATCAAAGACGCCATCTTGCGAGCTTGCCTGACGCATGCTCTTGAGCATCATACCCATGAGCAAGGCCTCAAATTGTTTTGCCGTTGCCTTTAGAGCTTCAGGAGAATTTTGTTTCGTCAGTTGCCGCAAATCATTCAGGCTATTTGCATCAATTGCGAGTTTTCCGGTTAAGTCGCTCTGATTTATCATGGAGGTTCCCTAAATTATTTCAAGTTCAGCGCGCAACGAGCCGGCAGCTTTCATTGCCTGCAAAATGGCGACCAAGTCCTGGGGAGTGGCGCCAATCGCATTTAATGCCCGTACCACTTCTACCAGAGAGGCACCGGTCTGTAGCATCAGCATCTTGCCAGGCTCCTTGTTTATTTCTATCTGCGAGATCTGGGTCGACACAGTCTGGCCCGATGAAAATGGGGCTGGCTGGCTGATAACGGGCGAGGATTGGATAATGACCGAAAGATTGCCATGCGCAACTGCGCAACTGTCCAGTGTGACGGATTGGTTCATGACAATCGAACCGGTACGGGCATTCAAAATCACTTTTGCGGCCAACTGCGCCGGGTTCACATTCAAACTTTCCAACGCACCCAGGAACGCCACGCGTGCGTCACTCGTCCCGGGTGTGCGAACGCGAATAACCCTGCCATTCATAGCCGTTGCGGTGCCATCGCCAAAATGTTGGTTCAATGCCGTGACTACACGACTGGCAGTTGAAAAATCGGTGCTATTCAGTTCCAGCTGAATGATATTGCCATCTCCAAGGGAAGAAGCAACCGCCCGCTCCACAGTTGCACCAGCGGAAATACGCCCAACGCTCAAATGATTTACTTGCGCCGTGCTGCCGCTGGCAGCAGCGCCTACTCCACCGACCACAACATTGCCTTGTGCCATCGCATAAATCTGATTATCGGCGCCTTTTAATGGCGTCATTACCAATGTTCCACCGCGCAGACTTTTGGCGTTACCCATAGAGGAAACCGTAACATCCAGAGTTTGACCAGGCTGTGCAAAGGCCGGCAGAGAGGAGGTAACCATCACTGCAGCGACATTTTTCAGTTGCAAATTGACGCCAGTAGGGAGGTTGACGCCCAACTGTTGCAACATGCTGACCACGCTTTGCACAGTGAACGGCGTCTGCGTCGTCTGGTCTCCGCTACCGTCGAGCCCGACTACCAGGCCATAACCAATCAGTTGATTTTGTCGCACCCCTTGAATGCTTGCAAGGTCTTTAAGGCGTTCTGCATGCGCAGTCGCACTTACATACAGGCACGCGATAGCGATCACTGCCGTCACTATTTTTAGTGCAAAAGACGAAGTTCTGACTTTCCAGTATTGCATTTTTAATCCAGAAACCAGAGTTACAGAGGTATAAAACTCAAGAAAAATCGGCTAAGCAATGACATCATTTGCGCACTATCGAGTTGGCTATTAGTGCGGTATTCAACCCGTGCATCCGCGACCCTGGCTGAAGAGACAATATTGCCGGCAGTAATAATATCTGGACTAACCACACCGGAAAACCGCACGAACTCTGCCCCGCCATCAAAGGCAACCTGTTTTTCACCGCTAACAACCAGATTGCCGTTTTGCAGCACATCAACCACAGTGACGCCTAAGGTGCCTGTAAAATTATTACTTGCAGTCTCGGCTCCTTTGCCATCCAGCTTATTGGCTGAACTAGCCTGCAGGCCAACCGCTGCAGTACCGCCAAATAGTAATGGCGCTGCGAAACTGGTGCTTCCAGATTTACTGCTAGAGTTTGCGGATGCCTTGCCTGCACTGGTTTTTTCAGTGATAACGATGGTGAGAATATCTCCGATCATGCGCGCCCGTCGATCCTCGAACAATGGGCGATAAGCGGCATTCTGAAATATCGCGCCATTTGTTTGCGGCAGAATCGATGGAGATATTGGTTTAGCCGTCGTTGGCTGCATAACAATTGAATTTGGTGTAACAGCACAGCCTGACACTATCGCCGCAAGAGCGATTGAGTACAGTGCAGTAGCACCTCGCAATTGGCACAATGTTTTAACCCCACACCTGGCCATGGCAAGCACTGCCCACAAAAAACGCGTCCGATACATTGTTAATGCTTGATACTCAACTCTCATAGTTGAGTAAGCCGCTGCAGCATCTGATCGGAAGTTGTGATTGCCTTGCTATTAATTTCATAAGCGCGCTGGGTCTGTATCATGTTGACCAATTCCTCAGCCACATTGACATTCGAGGTCTCAACGTAGAACTGCGAAATCAATCCGGCACCATTGGACCCCGGCGTGTTGGTGTTGGCAGTGCCGGAAGCGGCTGTTTCGGCGTACATATTCTCGCCCATGCCCTGCAGACCAGACGAATTGATAAAAGTTGCCAATTGTAGCGAGCCTACTTGTACCGGTTGTGTTGAGCCAGGCTGGGTTATAGATACAGTGCCATCGCGTCCAACAGTAATGCTGAGCGCGTTTGCTGGAATGGTCATCGCCGGCTGTATGGTAAAGCCGCTTGCAGTAACTAATTGCCCTTGGCTATCGACTTGAAACGAGCCGTCGCGGGTGTATGCGGTGGTGCCATCCGGCAACAGCACTTGAAAAAAACCCTCACCCTGAATGGCCAGATCTTTGCTATTACCAGTCTGTTGCAAATTACCTTGGGTGAAAATCCGTTCGGTTGCGACAGTTCGCACACCAGTACCGATCTGCAGTCCAGTTGGCAATTGAGTTTGTTGGGATGACTGCGCGCCAGGCTGGCGCAGGGTCTGATACAACAAGTCTTCAAAAACTGCGCGTGAACGCTTGAAACCACTGGTGCTGACGTTAGCCAGATTATTGGCAATAACATCCATCTGCGTTTGCTGCGCATCAAGACCGGTTTTTGCAATCCATAGGGAACGAATCATTTAAATCTCCAGATTGGCCATCACTGAAATAATCTGCGATGACAATGCACATCGTCGCGTACTAGGAACACATCACTGATGTACCGCATTTTCGACGAAAGTCACGAAAAAAACGAACCGAGTACAGGACACAATTACTTTTATAAAAACAAGGAGTATAGCAATATATGCATCATTCTCCGCATATGCTCATTGAACTTACAAAATATACCCCAACCAAACGAGAAATGCATCGAAGCAACAAAAACGAATCAAAAAGCACGGCTATGCCATACTCAAAATTTGACTTGCCTTACTGGCATTGGTATCGGCATTTTGTATCAATTTCATCTGCATCTCGAACTGACGTGCCAAACTGATCATATTAACCATAGCATCAGCGATATTTACATTGCTGCCTTCGAGTGCTCCACTCAGGATGGTAACGCCTGCGTCAGCCACTGCCGGGCTCCCATCCTTCTGCACGAACAGCCCATCATCACCGCGCACCAGCGTATCTTCAGGCGGGTTAACCAGCTTGATCCGCCCAAGCACAGTCACTGCCGCCAGTTGACCACCGATCTGAACACTCGATACTGTACCGTCCTTCGCAATCGTTACAGCAACATCAGGGGGAATGCTGATCGGACCTGCGTCGCCCATTACACTCAGACCGGAGTGCGTTTGCAATATCCCGTTTTCATTCAATTTCAGACTTCCGTGACGGGTATAAGCCTCGCTTCCATCGTCTTTTTGCACCGCGATCCAGCCCTTCCCTTGTAATGCCACATCAAGTTCACGCCCGGTTTGCTGGATAGCGCCCAAGCTAAAATCAGTACCCACGGTTGAGTCGACCACGAAGGTACGCGTAGGCAAGCCTTCACTGATAACAGGAACAGCCCTGAAAGCATCTACTTGGGAACGGAAACCGGTGGTTGTCGCATTCGCCAGATTGTGCGAATTATTTGCTTGCTGCTCCAGGATATGCTTGGCGCCTGTCATCGCGGTATAAATCATGCGATCCATGCCGCCTCCTCAATGCCGGTTACGAATGCCATTAATCCACGATCAATGCCCAGACCCAAATCGCCAATTGCAGCATGCGAGCATAAAATCATCTCAAGTTAACCAAGGTTTGCATTACTTGATCTTGCGTCTTGATGGTTTGGGCGTTCGCCTGATAAATCCTTTGCGCGGTAATCATATTGACTAATTCTGCGGTCAGATCGACATTCGACTCCTCTACCGCTAAAGATTGCAAGACACCGAGACTTGCAGTATTGGGCGAGCCTACCAAGGCCGCGCCAGAAGCAGCAGTCGCGGACCAAAGATTATTACCGAGCGATTGGAGTCCATTCGGGTTGGTAAAATTGGCCAGTGCGACCTTGCCAAGCGTGGCGTTATTGCCATTAGTATAAGTGCCGGTAACAGTGCCATCGGCTCCGGTAGTAAAACTGGACAAGTGACCGGAAGCAAAACCGTCCTGGGTAAATTTATTTACACCGAATTTGGAGCCGAATTGCGTCGTTCCAGTAAAATCGATTGCCAGATTAGGGGCGGTAGCACCGCTGGCGTAAGCCGCAAAGCCAGTAATAGCAGTAGTAGTTAGTGGTGCAGATAATAACTTACCGTTGCTGTCGAAAGTAAGACTGCCAACCGACACAGATGGGCTCGCAGTCAGATCGGGGTCCAAAACAGCATAGACATCCCAAGTTGCGGCAACCGGAGGTGCAGGTGCTGTTGAACTTTTCACATAAAACGTCTGCAGCATGTGTGAATTTCCCAAGCTATCATAAACAGGAATCTGGGTTGATTCATTGTAGCTTGCAGGATTCAAACGATCAAACGGCGCCACTGGCGGTGTGAGTGAGGAAGGTGGCACCGAGCCAGAATTTAAATTAAGCAGTGCCGCCATTGCCTTGATCTGCGGTGCCACCCCCCCGGTTGCCCGCGGGGCAAAATCGGCAGTATTAATTTGCAATGATCCGAGAGCACCACCAGAAGTCGGAATATTTCCACTGGCATCAGCAGGATATCCGGTCAGGTGAGCACCATCCGCATTGACTATATAACCGTCCTTATTCAGTTGAAACTGACCATTGCGCGAATAAAATTGAGCTCCATTTACATCCATAATAAAGAAACCGGCACCTTTAATGGCAATATCCATCGGATTATTCGAGGCGGTCACGTTTCCCTGCGTAAATTGCTGCGCTACTGTGCTCAACTTGGTACCGATGCCAATTTGGGAAGCACCTGCGCCCGATAATGAATTTGCGAATACATCCGCGAATTGCGCCTGAGACTGCTTGAATCCGACAGTGCTCGAGTTCGCTACATTGTTGCCGATGACTTCCAGATTTTTTGATGCTGCGTTCAGCCCACTTAAGCCTTGTTGGAAACTCATTTTTTTCTCCGTGTATTCGTAGTTGTTACAACCGGCTTAAAGAATCTGACGTACATCTGTCAGGGCGACCGAGCCAATCCCTGGAAGATTCAGCGATACGCCTTTTGCACTTGTACTGACACTGGCAACATCACCGACAGCAAGCGCTGTGGCTACCACGCCATGCCCGGCACGCGTAGCCAGGACTTCAAATTTGTAAGTACCGTTTGCCAGGGTTGTACCATCGGTGCCCACACCATTCCACGCCAACGGACTGAAGCCCGCATCAATCGCACCCAGGCTCATGGTATCTACCAATTTGCCAGAAGCATCCTTGATAGAGACTACAACGCTGTCAGCTGGAGAGGCGAGTTCCACGCCAAGCACTGCTTTGCCATTACTCAGGGATACCGTATTTCCGGGAACTATGACACTATGCCCAATCATGCTGGCAGCTTGCAGCGACTGGCTGGATTGATAACTACCGATCAAACTCTCGAGAGTCGCATTCATCTTGTCGATGCCTGTCACCGTTGATAACTGGGCTAACTGACTGGTCACTTGCGCATTGTCCAAAGGGTTCAGTGGATCCTGATTTTTCATCTGGGCAACCAGCAACTTCATGAAACGGTCAGACGTCGCGTCAACGCTGCTGGTGCTGCTGCTAGTGGTTGTAGTGCCATTCATCTGAGCCAACAAAGCAGGCGAGGCAATATTGTTTTGTATAGTAGTCATAATTTTTCCTGTTATTGACCAATAGTGAGCGTCTTCAACAACAAAGTCTTGGCTGTATTCATGGTCTCCACATTAGTTTGGTAGGAGCGGGATGCGGACAGCATATTAACCATCTCATCCACAGCATTCACATTGGGCATGGCCACATAACCTTTTTCGTCCGCCATCGGATGCTTCGGATCGTAGACCATCCTAGGCGGGGAATTATCCTCGACAACTTGCTGTACTTTGACGCCACTGGACTCCAGGTTGCCCACCGGCGTCGCACTGAAGACAACCTGTTTTGCCTTGTATATCTGACCCGTTGAACTGGTCGTGCTATCCACATTGGCAAGATTGCTGGAAACCACATTCAGTCGTTGCGCTTGTGCGCTCATTGCCGAACCGGCAACATTAAAAATATTAAATAAAGACATGGCAATTACCCTTGAATGACAGTTAACATTTTCTTGATTTGCGCACTGATCATGGTTAAACCTGCTTCGTAACGAATTGCGTTATCGGCAAATTGCGTGCGTTCAACGTCCATATCAACCGTATTGCCATCAATGCTGCCCTGCTGCACAGGGCGATATAGCAACGGCACACCACCAAGGCCATCGGCCTTCCCTGAAAGATGCGCGACATCCGTCTTTGAAAGTCCTACAGCGGATTCGCCACTGCGCGATAACGCATTTTTCAAAGCGCTTGAAAATTCGATATCGCGCGCCTGGTAATTGGGCGTATCAGCGTTTGCTATGTTTGATGCCAGCAATTGTTGTCTCTGCGCACGTAAATTCAGTGACGCCTCATTGAAACTTAAATAGTTATCAAGCCTATTAACCATCATCATCTCCGCAAATTATCGTACTTGATATCGATTACACCTTCCAATCATTGCAATATTATATGATGGCTTACAGCATCAATCAGCCGAAAAAGAATAAGAACAACAGTCTTTTCTTCCATTTAGGCAAGTCGGGAACAACGCAACATACAGTTACAATAGTTAGCTTGAGTACTTTAGCTAACACATCTAATAACCACCTGCCACAGACTCGTCACCATCACTCCAGTTCACGTACTATTTTTTGAGAATTACATGGGAGTATATTAAAATAACGACTACTTTATACAATCATTTATTGCGGCATTAAAAAATACCTAATCCAGTATAAATTCACGCAATACTTCATCCTCGACCTTCATACGTAAAAGTCAGAAGAAAGTCTTAGTTAGCCAAGTTTTTCATCCATCGCAAAAAAGTACTCCGCATGAAAAAATTTATCGCATTACTCTTGTTGCTTTTGCCTGTCACGATGGCAATCGCACAAGCTAATGGTCAAATGCAAAATGCAGCTGTTACTCAGCAGACGATTAAGCATTTTCTAGAATCCCAAACAGCCGGCTTGCCTGGCAAGGTAGAAATAGTCATAGGCCCGATTGATCCTCGCCTTGCATTGACGGCCTGCGCCGCGCTGGAACCCTTTATTCCCCGGGGAGGTAAGCTTTGGGGCAAAACAACGGTGGGCGCAAAATGCACAGCACCTGAGTCGTGGACTATTTATGTCCAAGCTAACATTATCGTAACGGCCGACTATATCGCCACCACAAAACCGCTCTCACAAGGGCAAATCATCACTGCAGAAGACCTTACGGTTTTGCAGGGTGACTTGACGTTACTACCGCCGGGCATTATTACCGCTGCAGCACAAGTAATCGGGAAAAGCAGCGCTGTATCGATTCCTGTTGGCACCCCACTACGACAGGATTCCGTGCGCAATTTGCCCGCAGTCCAGCAAGGGAAAATCGTGCGATTGATCTCGGCAGGTACCGGCTTTCAGATCAGTAGCGAAGGGAAGGCACTCAACACGGCCAGCGAAGGCCAGCCAGCCCAAGCCCGAACGCAATCTGGCCAAGTGGTCAATGGGATAGCCAGGACAGGTGGCATAATTGAAGTTGTTTATTAGTGCAAAGTCTAGTGCAATGTCTTGCACGGTTAATCCGTAATTCGGCACTCTGCTACATTCTTGTATCGCGCCAAGGTATGTTGGCGACGTAAACCTGACAAGATAAACAGGTCTAAAATGCTAAAGTTTATAGCAGCATAACCGTTACCAGTGACAGCAAGTACAAAATTGGTTTAACCATACAAAGGTAATATCGTGAAAATTGATGACACAGTCAAAAAAAATACTGGACTGGGTTCGAACCAAATCGTTAGTCGTTCAGATAAAAATATTGATACGGCAAATGTCACAAAAACACCGTCTGACAGCGTGCATCTATCTTCGCAACTTCACGCACTTGAGGGTCAGCTTGCCAGTAGTAGCGTATTTGACGCTAAAAAAGTTGAGGAAATTAAGCTAGCCATTACTGGCGGACATTTTGAAGTCAGTGCAGATAAAGTCGCAGATGGACTCATTAAGGAAGTCAGCGGCTTGCTAACCACCGGCAAAAAATGAGATGACGAGCCCCACCTCTACCTTGCTTGACGAACATGCCGCGGCTTCTAGTCTGATACGCTTACTTCAAAAAGAGCAGGACACATTAATTGCTGCGAATATTGAAGAATTACCTGCTTTAATAGTCGAGAAAGCCGCCATCGTAGCCAATATGGCGGAACTGGCAAATCATCGCCAACTCGCACTTGCGACGACCGGATTCTCGCTGGAACAAAACGGCATGGATCAATGGATTGCACAAACCAACGACAATGTGGCGCTTACGCTTTGGCAAGAACTCTTGTCTCTGGGCAAAGCGGCTGAAGAATTAAATCGGATCAATGGCAAACTCATTAACCAACATGCTATTTATACCCAGAATGCACTAAATGCCTTGCAAGGAGGCTCCGTTGGCGGCAATTTTTATGGGCCGAATGGCAAATCAACGATGAAGCCGCCAACAAGCAAGCTGATTATTGGTTAAAACACCATTGTCACTGCTGAGTTTGACAAAAGTGTGAAGACAACACATCGAACTCGGTTTGGGACAGGCGTCCCTAGAATGTGGATTACGACTAATTGCCGCCAACCGGAATTTCAGTAATCGGGTCTGGAATGGCAGACAGGATGGTGACGGCAACCCGCCGGTTCTTTGATCGTCCTTCCGCCGTATTATTCTCTACTATTGGTCTTGTCGGCCCGTAACCAACGGCGGTCAGGCGTCTCTCGACAATACCATTTTCAATAAATAGCCTGACAACGCTACTGGCACGTACTGCTGAGAGTTCCCAGTTTGAAGGGAACATAAGGTTGCGGATAGGCAAATTATCGGTATGCCCTTCAACCTGAATGACATGCGTATCGTTTTTAAGAACAGCTGCGACCGCTTTCAGGGCTTGCCCAGACTCCTCTGTCAGTTTGGCATCGCCACTAGGAAACAAAACACTGGCATTTATTTCCACGCTAACCCCAAGGCTGGTTTGTGTAACACGCACTTTTCCCTCTTGAATAAGAGGTGAGAGCACTTTCAAGATATCACGCGCCATTGATGTCATCTGTTCGCGCTCATGGCGTATAGCCTCGATGCGCCGTGTTCTTTGATTGCTTAGACGGCTTGCAATGGGTAATGCTGCCGGCGGTTCCACAACAATGCCAGGTAAAACGGGCTCACGTCCGAAAGCATTTCCCAGTGCATTGGAAAGAACGCGATATTTTCCCTCATTAATGGAAGATACCGCATACATCACTACAAAAAGTGCAAACAGCAACGTGATGAAATCTGCATATGAGATCAGCCAGCGATCCTGATTTTCTGCTTCCTCCTCATATTTTTTTCGAGCCATATTATTTTTGACGAATCTTTATGCTTGCAACGCCGGGCATAAAGAAAGAAATGCTGGAACAACGCAGTTTTCTTTACTACACACTCGACCCTGAATACATCGACTTATTTCAAGTATCCTTCGACCCGTTCCTCGATAACCCTTGCGTTGTCGCCGGTGGCTATATCCGAAAAAACATCTATCAACATTTCACGGCGACGCACTTCAAACCCTGAAATGGTCTTGAGCTTATGACCGATCGGTAGAAAAACCAAATTAGCGAGGCCGACACCGTAAATCGTTGCGACAAAAGCCACAGCGATTCCACCACCAAGCTTGCTCGGGTCCGAAAGATTTTCCATCACATGAATCAGTCCCAGAACTGCTCCCAAAATTCCGATCGTAGGCGAATATCCCCCTGCGGCCTCCCAAATTTTGATTGCCTGCCGTTCGCGCATTTCATAAGCTGAAACATCACATTCCAGTATCTCGCGTATCTTGCCGGGTTCGAAACCATCTATAACCAATCGTAAGCCTTTTACCACGAAAGTATCAGTAGCCGCATCCATGTAAGACTCAAGTTTCAAAAACCCCTCGCGACGTGCCGTGACACTCCAGGTATATATATCCCGCGCCATTGCCTGTCGATCATCTAAAGGCAGAATGAAGACAAGCCGGACCATTTGAACGCCACGCAAAAAGCTTGACAGCCGTGTTTGCAACAGAACAGCTCCAAGCGTACCGATGAAAACAATCACAAATGCAGCTGGCTGAATCAGTGCATCGAGACGTCCACCCTCCAGCATTTGTCCAAATATAATTCCAGAAAATGCCAGTAATACACCGGCTAAACTACCCCAGTCCATGTCGCATCTTTAAGTGTTGACCGCAATCTGGCAACGGCCTGACTGTGCAGTTGGCACACACGAGACTCGGAAACACCCATTACAGCACCAATTTCTTTCATATTCAATTCCTGTTCGTAATACAACCCCATCAATAATTTTTCTCTTTCAGGAAGTTTTTCAATCGCAACAATGACTGCTTCACGAAAATCATTGTCCAGTAAATTTTTTAAAGGGTCGCTGGAATCACCGGAGCAATGACGGTCAAGAAAGTGTTCGCTATTTTCCTTATCATGAAAGTCTTCATAATAAATAAGCTGGTGCCCTACTCCTTCACCCAACATTTTCTGATATTCAGCCAGTGGCAGTTGAAGTTGGCGAGCAACTTCAGATTCAGTAGGCGCATGGCCGAGTCTTTGCTGCAATTCGCTCATTGCCGTTTCAATCTTCCGCATATTCTGGCGCAAACTGCGCGGTAGCCAGTCGCTGCTACGCAACTCATCGAGCATTGCGCCGCGTATCCTTTGCACAGCATAAGTCTCGAACTGCGCGCCATGACTTGCTTCATAGCGGCCAATGGCATCGAGCAGGCCGATCATCCCCGCCTGCACCAGATCATCCACTTCTACACTGGGTGGCAATCGTGCTTTCAGGTGATGTGCTAGTCGTTTAACCAAGGGAGCATGTTGCGCAAGAAGGTAATTTTTATCTGCTTTCCCTTGAATGGTGTACATATTCAAGTTCCGAGAGTCACGCCACGCGTTGAAATCGTCCGCGATCTTTTATGGTCAGTGTCTGAAATGGCGAAACGACCGGCCAATCGCCTGAATGCAACCGAAGCACCGGCTAGTGGATAGGCATCGACTACAGAACGACCAAGACGCGTGGCGCGACTAAGATGCTCATCGGCCGGCACCGACCCCATTGAATTTAGTTGAATGGCCAAATAACGACTGGCGGCTTGCGCCATATTGCCATAAATAACTATGGCTTCTTTTTCTGATGCACCAGTGACCAAAATACTGAACGATCGCCGCCCCAACAGCGAGCTTAATCGTTTGATCAGGCCATAGGCCATCATGATGGAAGTTGGATTAGTCGAAACTTGTACCACAATTTCGCTAGATGCCATTGCTGACATGGGAAACATGTCTTCCACATCGAGCTCTCCATCCACAATGACGACATCGGATTGCGTAACCAATGCATCAAAAGTATTGGCGACATTACTGACTTCATCAGGATCGCATTTGCCGCTGTAGAAGCGCTCGCTAGCCAGTCTGGCCAATCCAAAACCTTGCGCCATAGGTTTAATAATTTCTGCGATGTCACACTTTTTTCGTGCCGCATCAAGCAAGGTAATGCCATTTGGCAGCCCCAACCAAGGCCCAATCCCTGTCGATTCAATGCAA
The DNA here is from genome assembly GCA_012927625.1 of Glaciimonas sp. GTDB lineage: Bacteria > Pseudomonadota > Gammaproteobacteria > Burkholderiales > Burkholderiaceae_D > AVCC01. Next base: position 82,216 of record JABBOV010000003.1, read on the forward strand.
GCGTCAAGCAATAGTACGTCGCTGCCGGCGCCGACTAATGAGGCACCCAAATTTACCAGCATTGCGCTCTTGTCTTCCCTATCCGTAGCCGACAAAAAAGTGATGATGCGGGGCTTTGGCCCTGCCAGCATGCGCCGCAGACCCTCTGCCTGATCGAAACTAAAATTAGCCAAGATTCACCTCACGTAGGGTCTTGTCGTTCAATGCACGAGAAGCATGCGCTACGACAAAAGGCAACTCGGCATCCTGAAACTGAAAATGGGCCGTTTCACGCTTCAATTTGAAGGCACGATCAACCAGATACAGCGGATTGGCCATGTGCAGGTCTTCCGGTACGCGCTGCCCATTTGAAACATAATATAGATTCAACTTCTGGCGGATAACTGCATCCAGTACGTTGCCAATGGTTGCCGCCTCATCAAGCTTGGTAATAATGCAACCAGCCAGTCCGCCACCTTGATAGGCGCGAATAACTTCATTCAAAGTTTCACCGGTAGAAGTTGCATTCAGGCACAGCAAACGCTTCACATCGGCATCAGCGCCTGAGAGCATGGCCACTTGCTCCGCTACCATTTGATCACGCTGGCTGACACCGACAGTGTCAATAAGCACGGTATGTTTGCTTTTTAGTTCTTTAAGAGCAATGCGCAGATCCGCTTCATCCCGCACAGAGTGCACGATCACACCAAGAATTTTGCCGTAAATACGGAGCTGTTCATGACCGCCGATACGATAGCCGTCAGTGGTGATCAGGGCGAGCGTACCAGTGCCGTGTCGCATGACACAACGGGCTGCAAGTTTAGCCGTTGTGGTTGTTTTTCCAACACCTGTAGGGCCGACTAATGCATACACACCACCTTTTTCAAGAATCTCATTTTCATTAGTCATGCTCGTGATGTTGCGGGCCAAGATCGATTTTACCCACTGGATACCCGCTTCCGGCTTAATTGTAGTTGGAGATTTTTCTGTCAGATAACGTGCGAGGCTAGCGCTGAAGCCAGCGGCCAGCAATTCTCGCAATATCACCGATTTTACTGGTTCGCGCTTTTGTAGCGTCCCCCAGGATATTTCTGCCAGTTGGGTTTCCAGCATCCCGCGCATCGAACGAATTTCGCTCATCACTTCCAGATGCTCGTGGGCAGCAGCATCTTTGGCAAGCGACATTTCACGCATCATCTCAAGTGCATCAGCTAGGCCGGAAAGTTGTTCAGGCTCGACAGGAATCTGCATTGCAATCGGGGGCTTGATCGGCATTTCAGAGAGGGGTTTGTTCTGCTGATGCTCCCTGTTCTCAGACTGCCTGGAATCGATGGAAGAAATATCGTCATGCGCTAATGCCATAATCTCAACCCCACCTTCAATTGGACGATTAGAAAGTATGACCGCATCCGGGCCGAGCATATCGCGAACCCGCCTCAAAGCGTCGCGCGAGGTAACCCCGGTAAATTTATGAACATTCATACTTGACCTCCAACCAGGCTGGTAACTTTAATTGTTTTTGAATCTGGCAATTCCGCATGTGACAGTACCTTGATCTGAGGAAGCGCACGTCGCAAAAAACGGGAAAGCAATGCACGTAGTGGCGCCGGCACCAGCAACACTGGCGCTAAACCCATCTGCTCCTGGCGCCGCGTCGCCTGCTCTGCCTGGATTACCAAGGTATCGGCCAATCCAGGTTCTATGCCAGCACCTTCAGGGCCGCTTGCCTGCAAAGCTTGCATCAGTAGGCGCTCCAACTTACTGTCAAGCGCTATCACAGACAATTCGCTGGCCGCCGGGAAAATTTGCTGCACTATGGCACGACCAAGTGCAATACGAACCAGCGCAGACAATTCGTTTGGATCCTGAGTGCGTGCAGCATGTTCAGCCAAAGTTTCGATAATAGTTTGCATGTCGCGTATATGTACGCCTTCGGCCAGCAAATTCTGCAAGACTTTCTGCAACGTCGAAAGTGGCAACTGTTTCGGTATCAGATCCTCCACCAGCTTAGGTGAATTCTTGCCCAGATAGTCGAGTAATTGCTGCACTTCCTGGCGCCCCAGCAATTCAGCCGCGTGCAGCGTAATCAAATGATTGATATGGGTGGCCACTACCGTTCCAGCATCAACCACGGTGTAACCCATGGTTTGGGCCTGCTCGCGAAACGATGCCTCGATCCAGGTAGCAGGCAAACCAAAGGCGGGATCACTGGTAACCGGACCTGGCAAGTTACCTGTCGCCATACCAGGATTAATTGCCAGGTACTGGCCAGTAAGCGCCTCGCCTGTGCCAATTTCAACGCCTTTAAGGGTAATACGATAAACCGAAGGTTTTAATTCGAGGTTGTCCCGGATATGCACTGGTGGCGCAAGGAAACCGACCTCCTGTGCGAACTTTTTTCGGATACCTTTTATGCGTCGAAGCAATTCACCGCTCTGTCCCTTATCGACCAGAGGAATCAGGCGATACCCAACCTCCAAGCCGAGAGTGTCAACCGGAACGATATCCTGCCAAGTTGCTTCCTCGGTCTCCACTGGGGCAGCAATTGTCGCAAGCTCAGGTGCAGCAGCTTCTTTTTTAGCCATATGCGTCCCAGCGTAAGCAATGCCGCCTAACGCCAAAGCCAATAAAAGAAATGAAAAGTGCGGCATGCCCGGGATCAGGCCCATACCGCCGATAATGGCCGCGGTAATATAAAGTACGCGTGGTTTTGCAAAAAGCTGAGTAACCAGTTGTCCGCCGATATCCTGATCACTGGCAACCCGCGACACCACCACGCCGGCAGCAGTTGAAATAACCAGGGAAGGAATCTGCGCTACAAGACCATCGCCGATTGCCAGTAGTGTGTAATTTTTTAATGCCACAGCAAAGCCTAAGTCATGCTGGACCATACCTACCACCAAGCCACCTACTATATTAATAATGGTCACTATGATGCCAGCCACCGCATCGCCTCTCACATACTTGCTGGCACCATCCATCGCGCCATAAAACTCAGCTTCTTGCGCAACTTCCGTGCGACGACGACGTGCCTCCTGTTCAGCGATAAGTCCAGCATTCAAGTCCGCATCAATAGCCATCTGCTTACCGGGCATGGCGTCCAATGCAAAGCGCGCTCCAACCTCAGCTATCCGGCCGGCACCCTTTGTTACCACTGTAAAATTAATGATGGTGAGAATAACGAAAACGACAATCCCGACCGTGTAATTGCCCCCGATCAAAAAATGTCCAAATGCCTCGATAACTTTACCGGCAGCATCCGGCCCGGTATGCCCTTCAGTAAGCACCACTCTGGTCGAGGCAACATTCAGGGATAAACGCAACATGGTACTAACCAACAAAACTGTTGGAAAAGCCATGAAATCCAATGGTTTTACCGTGTACAAGCTGGTCAACAGAATAATAATCGCAAGGGCAATGTTGAAGCTGAATAAAATATCAAGAATAATGGCAGGCAAAGGCAATATCATCATCGCCAATATCATGATGATAATGAGAGGGGCTGCTAATGCCTTGCTATTTTCGGCACTGAACCATGCGGGAAATTTAATGCTATTCATTAATCAGATTTACGCGTTCGTCGCTCAAGTCATTGCATTTTTAGGATCTAGTTCAAACGGTACATCCAGATTGTCAGGCGCTGCGGGACAAATCCCGCCCTCTTGACGATAGGCGCGCAACTGGAATACGTAAGCCAACACTTCGGCTACGGCAGTATAGAGCGCCTCAGGAATCTCGTCGCCCAATTCAGCGTGTTTATACAGTGCACGTGCTAATGCTGGCGCAGCCAGTAACGGAACATCATTTTCGCTAGCCAATTCACGAATTTTTGCAGCGACTGCATCCGCACCCTTGGCCACTACTTTTGGCGCCCGCATTCCCGCTTCCGCATATTTTAGAGCCACCGCAAAATGGGTAGGGTTGGTCACGATAACGTCTGCATTAGGCACTTCGGACATCATCCGTCGCCTTGCCATTTCACGCTGTTGGGCACGTATTTTCGCTTTAATTTGCGGGTTACCATCGGATTCTTTGGATTCCTGAATGATTTCCTGGCGCGTCATTTTTAATTTACTTGCGTACTGCCAGATCTGATACGGCACATCAATCAGAACAATCAAAAGAAGTGCACAGGCAATAGCAATAAAACTGGTGCTTAATATTTCTCCGAGGTGCGCCCCGCTAGTACGCATCGGTTCCAGAGCAAGCGCCAGCACCGCATCTTTTTCACGCAAAATAACAATCCATGCAACGATACCGACCAATAGCGTTTTACCAACCGCTTTGCCCAACTCCACCAGTGCCTTGATGGAAATCATATTAGTCAATCCCTTTATTGGATTCATGCGACCAAAATTGGGTTGCAATGCCTTGGCGCTGAATAACCAGCCACCCAGCAATAATGGCGATGCTATCGCTACTACCATTAGAAGTACTCCAAAAGGTAAGAATACCGCCATGACTTCAACAACATGACTCCCTACGCGGGTCAGAAGAACGTCAGCGTCGAAAACTTGCCCTCGATCAAACGCCAAGCCTGAAGCTAGAACATCCGTCAAACTACGAATCAAGCCATCTCCGGCGAACAGAAAAATAAAGCCGGCAGTCAACAGAAGCAGGCAGGTAGCAAGTTCCCTGGAACGAGGAACATCGCCCTCTTCCCTGGCTTTTTCAAGCCGCCGTTGCGAGGCCGGCTCAGTTTTCTCCATATCGCTATCTTCGGCCACCGCTACTCCCATTCACACTGACAAAAAAATATGACATCAAGATACCCCACAATGTTAATGTAAAGTATTAAGTTACATCAATGGAATAAAAGCCAAATTCACGCCTAGTTCGCAGAATGCTGTTGGCCGCCAAGCCGCACTAGCTGCAATATGACTGCGATCGAATTTCAAGCATAAATTTGATCGCCACCATGATACTGATATCCTATGCTAATTAAAAAAGCGTATTTTGTACTAGCCGTTGGCGAAAAATATTGGTTTTTTAGCATTAATAGCCGTGCAATCCCCTGCAGTGCAAGCTTGATGGGATTTTTATTTTTGGCAAAAATTCTTCTACCGCGAATCAGGTGCAAGTGCCCGCTTAGGCTGACGGCATCCAAGTAAATTTCTACAAAAATCCTGCGTATCAGAATGATGGTATTTCTGCACTGAATAATTTTAGCGGCAAGCCAAAGGATAAAAATACGATGATTAGGCCGGTAAATTTTTAACCCAAGCTAAGGCGGACAAATGAGAATGATTAATATCTGTAGCACTGAATTTATAAGGCAATGCCAAAGCTGCAACCAGGTTGGCATTCAGCTCACACGCTTCAGCCAGCGCCAGAAACGGCCCGTACACGCCGGTACGCGATAAAAGAGCATCTGATATGGCTTCGGATACCTGAATTTTGGCTAAAACTGCGTCCATCGGTATCCCGAGTAAACGATCCAGAAGAGAAAACATGCCGACCACAAAAAGATTGTCTGCATCGTTTTTTGACAGTATTTTTTGCCCCAATATTTCAGCTAAGCGCCCCCGAACCAGGGCAGCCTCCAGCAAAACCGGAGAGAAGCCACTGGTTGTCGATGTGGCCAGCAACAATGAAAGCCAACGGTGCAAAGGGTTATAACCCAGTAATTGCAGTGCTTGTTTCAACGACTGAATTTCTCGCCTCTGGCCCAATCCTGCTGAATTAATATAACGCAGCAATTTATAGGCAATAGCTGGATCCCGTCTCAAAACGTCTTCCAATTGTTGTATGTCTGCGTTGGCCCTGACCATTTGCATCAATCGCAAAATAACGGTTTGGGAAGGATTCAATCCCTTATTTTGAGAAATTGATTGCGATCGCGGTGTTAAATGCAACTTACCCACAAATGCATCCAGACCCAATGACGCGCAAACATCGAAAGCTTGCCAGTCGGTAACCTGTCGTGCCAGCATGCGAATGCCGGACTGCTTAAGTGCGCCATACACTCTGGCCTGCGTTGTAAAATCAGCGGATGAGAAATCTATTTCAACATAAGTCAAATGATCCAGAAGCGATTTATCGTGCAGTAGAAAATTGACGTCGCGTAGCGAAACTCCAAATCCGCGTTCACGCAAAGCGACAATCTTCGCCAAAGTATTCTGGTCACGCAAATCGGCAATAGTTACGACAAAAACCGTATTTTTGGGCGGTAGCAACGATAAGGCGTCCAGTGACAATGCACCCGGCTGCACATCCAGGAATATCAAACTGTCTGCCAGCAACCAGCCATCATCGGAGTTATTGAATGCATCGCTTATTTCAGCAATGCAGGTAGCGTGGCGTTCTTCAGATAAATAGCTTTCTGGATACCGAGTAGCCCAACTCAACGCATAACCGATCACATTGTGCTTTGAATCAAGCAGCGGGTCACGAATGATGAAATTTTCGTCAGGCATAGTATGTTTGTGCGTATCTCATTCTTAGAATTATTATTTAAAAAACGACATGAAAAGGCCATCTGCCACCTCCACCGCATGCCTTCTCGCCCGATTTCTGTTGAGCCATCTCTTTTCGCGTCTAAAAATATATACTTATATGTGTATTTTTATATTTACACATACAACAAGCGGAAAGACCTTATTTTTACGCAATACTCCTTATAAAGTAATATATTTATAGATTGCAAAAAGTGGTTCACAACACTCAGGATCCGGCCTTTTCAAGTTTTTCAAAGATTTTACTAAGCTTCTCGTCAAGAGTTGCCGCAGTGAATGGTTTTACCACATAACCGCTTGCTCCGGCCTGCGCTGCTGCGATGATATTTTCTTTTTTCGCTTCTGCTGTGACCATTAGAACCGGTAGCTTGCATAGTGCAGGATCAGCCCGGATGTTTTTCAGCATCTCAAGTCCATCCATGTTAGGCATGTTCCAGTCCGACACTACAAAATCGAACTGTTCATTACGCAATTTGGATAATCCCATGACGCCATCTTCTGCCTCATCGACGTTGGTATATCCAAGTTCTTTAAGCAGGTTGCGGATAATGCGCCGCATTGTTGAAAAATCGTCGACAATCAAAAATTTCGTATTTGGACCAGCCATATATCGCCCCATTCATTTTACAAAAACAGATTACCAATTCATTAATAAGCTTTATCGACAACTTTGTCTAAGCAACTTTGTGCCAGCAACACAACGCGTGTGTTAGCTCATACTCTGAGTGCGCGATTACCTGACGCATTCAAGAGTTCCAGAACTTTACGCGGCAATTCGCCTAAAGGTGCGACTTCATGAACAGCGCCAATGGCAATAGCTTCACGCGGCATGCCAAAGACGACGCAACTGGCTTCATCCTGGGCAAAATTGTACGCACCTGCCTTGCGCATTTCCAGCATTCCAGCCGCACCATCCTTTCCCATTCCGGTAAGAATCACTCCCATCGCATTTTTACCTGCGCAATTTGCTGCCGACTGGAACAATACATCAACCGAGGGCCGATGACGATTCACCGCAGGGCCCTGATCAAGCTGGGTTACGTAGTTAGCGCCGCTACGCGTGAGTAGCAAGTGCGAGTGCCCAGGTGCAATATAAGCATGCCCAGGTAGAACCCGCTCTCCACCTTCCGCCTCCTTGACGGAAATCTTGCACAAGCCATCAAGGCGTTGCGCAAACGATCGCGTAAAACCCTCCGGCATATGCTGTGTGATCAAAATCCCCGGGCAGTCTGACGGCATCTGCATGAGAAAACTCTTGATTGCCTCTGTGCCTCCGGTGGAGGCGCCAATAATAATGAGCTTCTCGCTACTGACCAGCGGATTACGGATCAGAGGTAACGGCACATCCGTTAACTTAGCGGAGTCGTTTGCAGCAATAGAATGGGACTTGATTTTGGCACGGGAAGCAATACGAATTTTGTCTGCAATTAGGTCCGTGTACTCAAGCATGCCACTTTGAATCGATAACTTTGGCTTAGTGACAAAATCCACCGCGCCCAGTTCCAGCGCACGCATGGTAATTTCAGAGCCGCGCTCGGTTAAAGATGAAACCATAATCACTGGCATCGGCCGCAAGCGCATCAATTTTTCTAGAAAATCCAGGCCATCCATTTTTGGCATTTCGACATCGAGCGTAAGAACATCTGGATTTATTTTTTTGATCATCTCTCGCGCCACAATCGGGTCTGGCGCAACGCCAACGACTTCCATGTCCGACTGGCTGCTGATAATCTCGCGCATGACACTGCGAATTAAAGCTGAATCATCTACGATCAGAACTTTGATTTTCATAAAAATGCTTCCCATGCTAAGCACCGCAGTGCCAGTATTCCGGTATCAGAAAAGTTCAACTTCACCACCAACCGGACTCGTCTTGAGGCGGCTGGCATAGGCATGTTCGCGCATGGCGAGCGTGTCATTATGCGTTTGCTTGAGTTTTTTGACCAAGACTTTCCCTGTCCTGGGAAAAAAATAGACCTTGCGCGGATATATGTCGTTCAGATCTTCTGCCGTTACTCGCATATTTTCCATATGCAGAAAATCCCGGACGAACTGCGCATTGCGCTCTCCGACATTGATCGAGGTAAAGCCAGCCAAAACATTGCCACCACCAAACACCTTGGCTTCCATGTTTTCACGCCGCGCTCCTAGCTTCAGAAGTTGATTTATCAGCACTTCCATCGCATAGGCGCCATAGCGCATGGACGCAGAAACAGGACTATTTCCATCGTTGCCGCTGCCGTCTGGCAGCATGAAGTGATTCATGCCCCCAATACCGGATACGCGATCACGGATGCAGGCCGATACGCACGAACCCAGCACCGTTACAATCAACATGTCCCTACTCGTACAATAATATTCACCGGGCAATATTTTAGCTGCCTCACAATCAAATGTTCTGTCGTAGTAAACATTGGCCGCAAATTGCTCTTCGAACATCTGACTCATAACGAATTTCTCATATTCACCGCAATTGCATCTACTGCGCTGTGCGGCGAAGGAGATGCCAGCTCATACACTGTTTTTCCTCGTAGAGTAAAAGCATCTGATACATACAGGAAATTTTCCGAATGTCCGGCAAACAACAATCCATCAGGCTTCAGCAACGGTCTGAACTTATCCAGAATTTTTCTTTGGGTTGGTTTATCAAAATAGATCATTACATTACGGCAAAAAATCGCATCGAATGGACCTGATATAGGCAAACTATCGGCCAGCAGATTAAGCTGTTTAAAAGTGACCATTTGACGCAGTTCCGGGCGAATTCTTACCAGCCCATCCTGCTCACCCTTGCCCCTCAGGAAAAACCGTTTGACTCTCTCAGGCGGCATTTTCTCTGTTTTGTCAATTGCATAAACGCCATTGGAAGCGGTGTTCAGCACATTGGTATCGATATCGGTAGCGATGATATGAACCGGAGGATTTAAAGTACCGAACACATCACATGCAGTTATTGCAATCGAATAAGGCTCTTCTCCAGTGGAACTGGCAGAACACCAAATGGTAATTGGCCCCTTCACATTACGCATGTGCTCAGCCAAAATAGGGAAATGATGTGCCTCGCGAAAGAAGGAAGTCAGGTTGGTGGTAAGCGCATTTGTAAACGCTTCCCACTCGCCGTCGTCTATACCTTTCTCCAAATCATCCAAATATTGTTCAAACGACACAGTACCGGTAGCCCGCAATCGGCGAGCAAGGCGGCTATACACCATCTCTTGTTTCGTATCTGTCAGCGCGATCCCGGCACGCTGATGAATCAATGCCTTCACTCTGGTGAAATCCCGGACCGTAAATTCGAATTCCTTAACGCCATCCAGCTTATTTTGAGGCGCTAATTTCATACTATGACTCTCTCTCAAATCCACACTCATACAACTCAGAAATTGCCAAAGATAAAAAGCTTTTCAACGCAGAACAAATCAGCTCCACGTAAATGAAAGAGTCGGACAAATTTTCTACCAACTAACGCTAAGATAGCTACCTGGAACGCAACCATTCTAGTTATGTAATGGATCCAATATACCCTCAGCTTATAACGGCTCAAACATGATTAAATTGAGATTGGCACGCGGCCTATTATAAATCGACGCTGGGTAGAAAATTACTCCTGAGACATATCAGGCGCAGATTTTGATGAATATCGGCAATTACGACGCATGCATCAAGCAATGAGGGAGGACAGCGGAATAAAGCAAAAAGGGCCGAGCATCATCGCCCGACCCTTTGAATTTTGGCTCCCCGACCAGGACTCGAACCTGGGACCTGCGGATTAACAGTCCGTCGCTCTACCAGCTGAGCTATCAGGGAAAAGATAATATTTAGTGCCTGCTTGCGCGCAAAAACCAGACGCAGTGTGCATCACAACGGGCCGAATTGTATCATGAATATATGCCGTATCGTGCAACACATTAGCCTCGCCATTCGCCTGAAGGTGTGACAGTGATGAAGCAGTGAATCGTAAATTGCCACAATTAATACCGATTGACTTCCAGTACGCCTGCAACTTCTCGGATCACTGTCAACGCTTTTTGCAAATGTGCGGTTGAAGGAATTTCGGCGGTGAAATACATGCGCGCCAATCCTTTTGCGCTTTGGGTTTTTACGCCTATTACATTAATTTTTTCTCGCGAAAATATCTCGGAAATATCACGTAGCAACCCTTGGCGATCAGCCGACAACACAAAGATGTCGACTGGATAAACCGTATCGAGAACAGCTTCTCCCCAGGCAGTTTGAATAATGCGTTCGGGTGCTTGCACGCGCATTTCGGTAAAATTCTTGCAACTGGCACGATGAATTGAAACGCCATGGCCACGCGTAACGAAGCCCACAATGTCGTCGGGAGGCGCAGGACGACAACATTTCGCCAACTGGGTCAACAAGCCATCGGTACCAACCACCAACACGCCCGATTTTGCGCCTTGCGTGATGCTGGAGGCGCGACTCTTATTCGTAACATCGGCCTCATCTACTTCTTTGACTGTTTTGCCGGCGTCTTCGCTGTGCAACACCTGTTCGACATTGCGCAGGCTGAACTCATCTTTTCCGACGGCTAGAAAAAGCTCGTCCACCTTTGGAAAACCGAGTTTGTGCGCAAGCTCTTCCAGATTGACGGCAGTCTTGCCTTCGCGCTGCAGGGTTTTTTCAATCAGGCTGCGGCCGCTTGCCAGCGTTTCCTGCTGATCTATGGCATTAAACCAGGCGCGCACTTTGGAACGCGCGCGCGTACTCACGGTGTAGCCGGCACCGAGCCAATCACGCGACGGCCCCGCTGTTCCTGGCGCACCCTTGGCCGTCACGACGTCAACGGTCTGGCCGTTTTTAAGCGGCGTGTTGAGCGGCACCATCGCACCGTCAATACGCGCGCCGCGACAGCGGTGTCCAACGTCCGTATGCAGATGATAGGCAAAGTCAATCGGCGTAGCGCCGCTGGGAAGTTCAATTACCCGCGCCTGCGGCGTCAAGACGTAAATTCGATCATCTAGCGTAGCTGATTTCAGCTTTTCGATCCATTCACGCTGAATTTCTTCCTGCCCTACCACCGCATCAGCAACTTCACTCTTCCATGCCAGCAACTGTCTTAGCCAAGCAATTTTCTCGTCATATTTTCGTTCTGAAAAATTCGATCCGCCGGTTTCTTTATAACGCCAGTGCGCAGCCACGCCGTATTCGGCGAAACGGTGCATTTCTTCGGTACGGATCTGTACTTCCAGTGCGCGCCCGTCTTCCGCAACCACGACCGTATGCAATGATTGATAACCGTTCGACTTGGGACGCGAAATATAGTCGTCGAATTCTTTCGGAATCGGAGCCCATATATTGTGCACAATCCCCAACACGACGTAACAGGTTTTGACATCTTCGACTGTCACACGAAAAGCGCGCACATCGTACAGCTCCGAAAAATCAAGCGACTTTCCGCGCATTTTGTTCCAGATACTGTAAATATGCTTGGGCCGCCCGGAGACATCCGCCTTCACACCGGCCAATTCCAATTCGAGCCTCAGTCTGGCGATTGCATCGCCGACGAATTCCTCGCGTTCCATGCGTTTTTCTTCCAGCATTTTGGCGATGCGTTTATAACTCTCCGGCTCCAAAAAACGGAAGGATAAATCTTCCAATTCCCATTTTAATTGCCAAACGCCCAGGCGATTCGCCAATGGCGCGTACAGATCCAATGTTTCGCGCGCATATTGATGGGTGGTATCGTTATAAAATTTCTGCTCCGCAAAAAAGCGCAGGGTTGTTACTCGTGATGCCAATTGCACCAGCACTACACGCATATCAGACGCCATTGACAGCAGCATCTTGCGCAACACTTCAATTTGGGCCGCCGCTTGCTGCGATGCATTTTTACCCCGGCCAACTGGCTGCTGTACAGAAGTCAATTCCCGCAAACGCACCAATTGCCGCATGCCAGTAACCAGATCACCCACATCCTTGCCGAAACCCGCTTCAATGTTTTCAGCGGCAACCGGATCCAGCGCCGGCAACTCAAACAGCAGCCCGGCAATAATTGTTTCTGCATCCACTTTCAGGGCTGCCAGCGTGGTTGCCACACCTTTCGAAAATTCTAGGGCGCCCTGGCCTGTTGCGATTTCTTTTTCGGCATACAAAGGGCCAACAAACGCAAGCGCATTCAGAACACGCACACTGTCCGCGTCAAAAAGTCCGGCTGTAAGCTGACCCGAGATATCGTTTTGCGAGGTGACTACCGAAACCATTATTGCCCTATATTTGTGCTGCCGTAATGACAATTTCGATCAGCCATTCCGGCTTGGCAAGTTGTGCCTGGACGGTTGCGCGGGGCGGCGTGCAGCCAGACGCAACCCATGCCTCCCAGACCTGATTCATGCCATCGAAATTCTTCAGGTCGGAGAGAAAAATCTGGCACATCAGGATGCAGGTTTTATCGCTGCCGGCCTGTATCAAAAGGCTGTCTATTTGGCTTAAAACCATACGAGTCTGGTCCTGAATATCGTGCGCAGCATCCGCTGCCACCTGGCCCGCCAGATACACCGTACCGTTGTGAATGGCTGCCTCGGACATCCTTTTACCTACATGCAATCGCTTGATTTCCATAAATACCTTTCCAAAGTGTGCAAACTAATCCAGTAAAAAATCCTGCACAATCCTGATTTGATCTACATGCGTGAAGGTCGGCGCATGCCCAATACCAGGTAATTCAATCAGCCGTGCCTTGGGTCCGCGCTGTGTCATCGTTTGTGCCGTTTGACGCGACAAGAGGTCGGATTCGCCACCGCGCACCAACAAGGTGGGACAGCCTATTGCATCATAAGCCATCCACAGCAGCGCCTCGGCAACTTTCAGACTCTCGGGCGTTGCCGATTTGAATGCAGCAGCCAGGCCCAGATCATAATGACGAATCCACCGCCCGTCATGATCCTGGCGCAAGACATCTGACGCCAGTTTGCGCCACTCATCATCGGAATGCGGGCCAAAAGTAGCTGAAATTTTACGAATATATTGTGCTGCCTCGTCGAAAGTCTGAAACCGCACCACTTGGCCGATATAGCCGCCAATACGTAGTAGTGCATCACTATTCAAAGCCGGTCCGACATCATTGAGGATCAGTTTTCCAATTGGGTTATCTGGCAGCGAAGCCAGCCCGATCCCGATCAGACCGCCCATTGAAGTGCCGAACCAATCGACTGTTGTTACAGCCGGATGTGCGGTGATGCGCGCCAGCAGGCTCACCATATCGCTAACATACTGAGGAATCTGATAGTGCAGTGGATTGCGCAGCCTTTCCGAGCGCCCGCGCCCAACTACGTCTGGGCAGATTACACGGTACGACTGGCAGAGTGCGCGCGCCATATTGTCAAAATCATCCGAGACCCGTGTAACTCCGTGCACGCAAACCAGTACCTTCGGATTATCGACCTCGCCCCAATCCTTGTAGGCCATCCGGTGCAAGCCGCTGGGAGAAATGCACTGTACCGTCCTAATGTGTGGTTGCGTCATGATAATGGCGGCCTGGTTGCTGTGATTCCCACATTTTAACCGCTCATTGTGTTTAAAATCTTGGTGCAAGTTCGCCATCATCGCAATTTCTCAATCTCCGAAGACATCAAGACATTGCACTCAAAAACAAAATACTGGCTCCACATCCGGCATCGGACTGGGAATCGTGCAATCGCTGGCCTCGCAAGGTGCCAACAATTCTGGCGCCGCAGCGCTTACCTAAGTAGCACAACAACCCACAAGACGGCAACTTGCTGGATGACTAGCGAGCCCAGTTGAGCGCAACAAAACCTACCACAGAGCTTAGTACAGGTTAGGAAATATCAATATACTAAATCCTGTATTTTTTGTTATCGAAATAATATATGCGGAAAATAGTATGTTTTTACATATACTCCCTATAAATTTTCATTTATAAAGTTTTTAATGCCGCTTTGGATGCTTTGCATGCGTGTTGTCTCCCATGTGGCAGGAATAAAAAATGAGCCGAAGCTCATTTTTTATTCCTGCCAGCTTGACATGGTCAAAACGATGTAACGTCCAGGGCAGCACCGGTTTTAGCCTGAATTTCTTCCGAGCTTACGCCGGGGGCGAGTTGCACCAGTTTCAACCCGGCAGGCGTCACATCGATCACCCCAAGATCGGTAATAATCCGATTGACCACGCCTACTCCGGTCAATGGCAAATCGCACTTCGGTAGAATTTTGTGCGACTCGGTGCCATCCTTTGCTTTTGCCACATGTTCCATCAAGACCACAACGCGTCCCACTCCGGCCACCAGGTCCATGGCGCCGCCCATCCCTTTGACCATTTTGCCGGGAATCATCCAATTGGCCAAGTCGCCATGTTCAGATACCTGCATCGCACCCAGGATGGCAAGATTGATTTTGCCGCCCCGGATCATGCCAAAAGAATCCGCCGAACTGAAAATCGATGATCCCGGCAAGGTTGTTATGGTTTGTTTACCAGCATTAATCAGGTCAGGGTCAATCTCTTCATCAGTCGGGAAAGGGCCGATACCCAATAATCCGTTTTCGGATTGTAGCCACACATCCATGCCCGCAGGCACATGGTTAGCGACCATAGTGGGTAAACCGATGCCCAGATTTACATAAAAACCGTCCTGCAATTCCTGCGCCGCGCGTGCGGCCATTTCATCACGAGTCCATGCCATTTTAATCTCCTGCCTTTTTTGCGCGAACCGTGCGTTGTTCAATCCGTTTTTCGGGCTTGTCATTGAGGACGATGCGATGCACGAAAATCCCTGGAGTGTGAACATCATCCGGGTCGATCTCACCGATTTCAACCAGTACCTCAACTTCAGCTATCGTGATCTTGCCGGCCATGGCAACATTTGGATTGAAATTGCGCGCCGTCTTGCGATAAACCAGATTGCCAGCCTTATCGGCTTTGTATGCCTTCACTAACGATATATCCGCAGATAATGAACGCTCCATCACGTATTGTTGCCCATCGAATTCACGCAGTTCCTTGCCTTCAGCGACGATAGTGCCAACGCCAGTTTTGGTAAAGAAAGCAGGGATACCGGATCCGCCAGCCCGTAATTTCTCGGCCAGAGTACCTTGCGGGGTGAATTCCAGCGCCAATTCACCTGCAAGGTATTGACGCTCAAATTCCTTGTTTTCTCCCACATAGGATGAAATCATTTTTTTGATTTGTCGGGTTGTCAGTAACTGGCCAAGCCCGAACCCATCCACCCCGGCATTATTGGAAATGGCAGTTAATTCTTTAACGCCCGAATCCCGCAAGGCGGCAATCAGTGCCTCAGGAATGCCACACAGGCCGAAACCGCCTACGGCAATAGTCTGGCCATTCTGAACGATGCCGGCCAGTGCCGTTGCGGCATCAGGATAAACTTTGTTCATACCAAATCCCTTTAAAATGTAATGTAAAACCAGAGCGGCAATTACCGTTCCCGATAGCATATGACGCCACATTCAAAGGCGCAATACGTAAAAATACGACAATCCCAGTTTTTTTAACCTGTAAAGGTACATCGGCACTTATGCTTCCCACCTTGCCTATCGATTTTGAAAAAATCTTCCAAGATGCTCCGGTCGGGATGTGCGTGTCTCAGAATCGCGTCATTCAGGTGTGCAATGAGTACCTCAGCACCATGTTCGCCTGCTTGTCCGAAGACCTGATCGGCCAGTCATTTCAAGTCCTTTATCCAAGTGCCGGAGAATTTGAACACACAGGCGAGCGCATTGTCACTGCCATGAACGCACTGGGGTACTACTCTGATGAACGTATCATGAAACGCGCCAATAACGAACTGTTCTGGTGCCGTGTGACTGGGCGCGGACTGTTGCGCGGCGATCCACACGCAGCCGGCATATGGACTTTTGTAGACCTTAGCCCGACGCGGCTACTCAGTACCAAATTCACTCCCAGAGAGCGGGAGATTTCCGCCTTATTGGTAGAAGGGAAAACCAGCAAATTGATTGCCCGCCAGTTGGACTTGAGCCCTCGCACAGTGGAAATGCATCGATCCAAATTGATGCGCAAATTGAATGCCTCCAATTCAAGCGAACTGGTTCAGAAATTGCTCGACGCACCCAGAGCTAAAGATTAGTCAGTTGCTGTCAACAACTGACGTACCCGTTCTGGCAATGGAGTGGATTTTTCGAATGGAAAGTTGACCCATACGACTTTAGCACCACCGTGCGCATATATTATGTCCGCTGAATCGACACGACGGATTTCCTGAATGGTTTCGAAACTTGATCGCCCTGGCGGCCCCACATATGTCAAGATTTCAATCTCGCCTGGATATTTCAATTGTTTATTGAAGCTGCAATGGGCATTGACGATTACAGGGCCTTCGGCAGTCGGATCAGGGGCGCAACCAATAGCGGTAAGCCATTCAATACGGGCCTGCTCGAGGTAGCGAAAATACACAGTATTGTTGACGTGTCCCATCACATCCATGTCGCCCCAGCGGATCGCGATGCGCGCAGTGTGAACCAGTTTTTTATGCATGATGTCTAGAAATTGAGACGGTTGGATAAGTCTATTGAATAAATAAGTTATGTGATTTATTCGGCACTCATGCCATCGTCTGCCGTAATAATCGTACCGTTAATAAAACGCGACTCATCTCCGGCAAGTAGCAGCAACAAACCGTCCAGGTCCTCTGGTAAACCGACTCTTCTTCGTGGCAGCATATTGATTAACTTCCGTCCTTCTTCACTAGCGAAATATTCGGCATTAATTTCGGTCGTGATATATCCAGGACAAATTGCATTTACGTTAATACCATATCTGCCCCACTCCACCGCCATGGATTTTGTCATATGCACCACAGCCGCCTTGCTCATGCAATAAATCCCGATTTTTGGCAATATGCGCAAGCCTGCAACGGAAGCAATATTGATGATGCGATGTTGCTTATTCGGGTCTCCCTTGGCGCGTGCAATCATGCGTTTTGCAGTTTCCTGAGCAACAAAGAACGCTCCGCGCTGATTAGTATCCATCACGTAGGCATAATCCTCTGGTGTTACATCAAGCAGGTTCTGTGTAGTGGAAACACCGGAATTATTAACCAGTATGTCAATTGGTCCTGCCTCGGTTTCGGCGTGAGCAATGGCCGATTTAATACTGGCATAATCGGTCACGTCCAGGCAGACTACATGCGCTGCGCCGCCTTCAGCTTCAATTTCCGCGCGCAACTCTTTCAAGCGATCAATTCTGCGTGAAGCAAGTACTACCTGCGCCCCTGCCTTCGCCATGACTTTTGCAAAACGCGCCCCGAGACCACTGGACGCGCCAGTTATCAGAGCAATTTTTCCTTCAAAATTAACTTCAATGCCCACGAATTTCTCCCAATGGTTTATCTTGTGATCGCTTCTACTAACAAATTCATATATTTCAATGATTACATGAATCAGCAGCGATTAGATTGCAGTATCTAGCTTATTATTGGAGAATCTCTATTAATTAGCACGTTCGTTCTATATTTATATTTATATTGGTGAGAGCATGGAACAAAATAATACACAAAACCAAGACATAGTCGCGCAATACGGACCTCGCGAAACAATGGAGTATGACGTTGTCATCGTCGGAGGCGGCCCTGCCGGATTAGCCGCTGCCATCAAACTTAAACAACTTGCCGTTGCATCCGGTACCGACATCTCAGTTTGCGTGCTTGAAAAAGGTGGCGAATTGGGCGCGCACATTATGTCGGGCGCCGTCATGGATCCTCAAGCGATGACGGAACTCTTTCCTGACTGGAAAGAACGCGGTGCTCCCCTCGACATCCAGGTTAGCGAGGATCGCTTTTTGTTTTTGAGCGAGACCAGAGCCTACAAAACGCCAAACTGGATGTTACCTGGCTGCTTCCAGAATCATGGCAATTACATCATTTCATTAGCAAATGTCGTGCGCTGGCTAGGCCAGCAAGCTGAAATTCTGGGCGTCGAAATATTTCCTGGATTTGCCGCTGCAGAAGTTCTGTATAACGAGGATGGTTCGGTTAAAGGGGTTGCAACCGGTAACATGGGCGTCAATCGTGCCGGCCAGCCAACTGATGCCTTTCAGATCGGCATGGAGTTGCACGCAAAATACGTATTGTTTGCTGAGGGCTCACGCGGGCACCTGGGCAAGCAATTAATGCAAAAATTTGACCTTAATAAAGGTAAAGATCCACAAACTTATGGCCTTGGCATCAAAGAACTATGGGAAATAGATCCAGCCTTACATCAACCTGGCCTTGTGATTCATACTGCTGGCTGGCCGCTGGACAATCAAACCTATGGCGGTTCATTTCTCTACCATATGGATAATAATCAGGTAGCAGTAGGATACGTTGTTGGCCTTTCTTATGAAAATCCGTATCTGTCGCCCTATGAAGAATTCCAGCGTTACAAAACGCACCCTGAAATTCGAAAATTCTTTGAAGGAGGTAGACGCCTTGCATACGGTGCGCGTGCCATTACAGCCGGCGGCTTGCAATCCCTGCCGAAATTGGTATTCCCTGGCGGCGCATTGATAGGCTGTGAGGCTGGATTTCTGAATGCAAGCCGAATCAAAGGTAGTCATGCCGCCATTAAAACAGGAATGTTGGCGGCTATAGCTGCATTTGAAGCCTTATCAGCTAAACGTCAGCATGATGCGCTGTCAGCTTACGAAACCGCTTTTGAACAATCCTGGCTACATGAAGAACTTTACAAGGCACGCAACTTCAAACCAATGATGGGAAAAGGCCTCTACGCTGGCACTATTTTAGTCGGAATTGACCAGGTTGTTTTTCGCGGCAAAGCTCCATGGACGCTACATCACAAGCATGCAGACCATACGTGTTTGCGTCCGGCAGCGGAATGTAAGCCAATCAAATACCCCAAACCGGACGGCAAACTCACCTTTGATCGCTTGTCATCGGTCTTCATATCGAATACTAATCATGCAGAAGACCAACCCATTCATCTGACGCTCAAAGACCCAACTGTGCCAGTGCGTATTAATCTGGCAGAATATGCCGGCCCTGAAGCGCGCTACTGCCCGGCAGGTGTGTATGAATTCATCAAAACAAACGAGGGTGAAGACAAACTGCAAATCAATGCGCAAAACTGTGTACACTGCAAAACCTGCGACATTAAAGACCCAACTCAAAATATCGTTTGGGTCACTCCTGAAGGCGGTGGTGGGCCAAACTATACCAACATGTAAAACACAATATAAAAGCCGCAGTCAGCGGCTTTTATATTGTAGGCAAAATAATTATCTGGTCCACTGCCCAGTGCTAATCTTATCCAGCCAAAATGCGCCTATGACTGTCTTCACATCCGTAATTTTACCTTCGCGAACCCATGCCAACAACTCGCTCATAGGGGTTCTGAAAGTTTCTAAAAATTCCCCGTCATCCAATTTAGCGATTCCCACCTGCAGACCGCGCGCCATAAAAATATCGAGGTATTCGTCCGAATATGCTATCGCGTTATGAATAGTGCAAACAAACGTCCAGTCAGATGCGGTGTAGCCGGTCTCTTCTTGCAACTCACGCTTGGCCGTTGCTAATGAAGCTTCGTTTTGATCTATTTTACCTGCTGGAAATTCTATAAATACTCGATTCAATGGGTAACGAAACTGGCGCTCAAGCAATACTGAATTATCTTCAAATAACGGAAGAATAACTACAGCACCCGGGTGCCTGATATATTCTCTTGACGATAATTTTCCATCAGGCAATCTAATGGTATCGTTTTGCACCTTGAGAAAATTGCCATCGAAAACAATTTCTCCTTCAATTTTAATTTCTTTAAGATGCTTATCGTCCATATTGAAAATGAAGGTCTGTTTTTAACGAACTGGATTGTAAACTGAAGGGAAATTCCAATAATTACTTGCGTAAATAACGTAAAACAAAGCCAGGGTAGGCTAAAACCAGAAACAGAAAAGATGTGATGGCAAAAAATTCCCATTTTTGGTCAGAAACATTGCCCATCTGAGCTTCTAGCAAACGTGCAATAAAGCCTATAACAAAATATAAAATCACTAGCTCTATTAAGCGCAGCCAAAAAGGTTTTTCCGATTGGCGAATAGGGATAATTGCAAGCAAACGCTCATTTAAAAAAGGCAGATTAGCACAAAATATCGCCAATATGATTATTATCCAAACCGAGAAAGTTGTATTCATAAACTAGGCCCCTGTAGCCTCAAGCGCCCAGAATTTTACGCATTGCATTTATACACAGCGCCATCAAAGCACCAGGCATCAGCCCGACTCCAAGAACAATAATCGCATTCAGGCTAAGTGCTATATGCATATCTTTGTTAACTACTATTGGAGACTTATCAATTGCCTCATCAAAATACATAAGCTTAACAACACGGACGTAAAAGAAGGCGCCTATCAAAGAAAATAATATTGCCACAAGCGCCAACCAAGTCTGCCCGGTTCCCAAAACTGCTTGTATAACGGACAGCTTGGCGTAAAAACCCATCATTGGCGGAATGCCAGCCAATGAAAACATAAGTAGCATCATGACAAAGGCAAACCAAGGGCTGCGCTGATTCAGACCTTTAAAATCATCTAGGTTTTCAGCTTCAAAACCCTTGCGGGACAATAGCATAATGACGCCAAATGTACCAAGTGTAGTAAGTACATAAGTAATGGTGTAAAACATGGCTGAACTATAGGCATTAGCAGCAGGTGCAGCACTTCCACCAACGACGCCTGACAATAACCCCAATAGCATAAACCCCATTTGGGAAATCGTGGAATAAGCGAGCATTCTCTTCAAATTAGTCTGAGCGATGGCAGCAATATTCCCGACTGCCATTGATAAAACTGACAAAATAACAATCATTTGCTGCCAGTCAAATGCCAATGGCAAAAGCCCGTCAACTAGTAATCGGATAAAAATTGCAAAAGCTGCCAATTTTGGAGCGCCACCCAACAACAGTGTTACAGCAGTAGGAGCCCCTTGGTAGACGTCAGGTACCCACATGTGGAAGGGAACCACACCGAGTTTGAACGCCAGGCCGGAAACTAAAAAAACCACACCAAAAACCAATACAGTTCTATCTACAGCACCTTTGGCAGTAACTTTAGCAATTTCTGTCAGATCAAGTGAACCAGTTGCACCATATAACATTGACATACCATAAAGCAAGAATCCAGATGCCATCGCGCCTAAAATGAAATATTTCATTGCCGCTTCAGTTGAAATTTTATGTTCGCGACGCAGTGCCACCAAGGCAAACAAAGACAGTGACATTAACTCCAGTCCCAGATAAATAATAAGAAAATTATTACCTGAAATCATAATCATCTGCCCTAACAACGCAAACAGAGTCAGCACATAAAATTCACCACCAAGATGGCCACCAACCATTCCTCGCTCTATAACATATTGACGTGAATATATTAGTGTCAGGCCAACGGCCAGATAAGAAAACATTTTCAATAGATTTGACATAGAATCTGCCACAAACATATTATGAAAAGTATAACCAGTGACGCCGGAATTCAGTAAGTTCAGGTTCAGCAGTACGCATCCTAGCAAAGTCAATAAAGACAAAGCATAAGTAGCAAAACGCTTCTCATCTGACAGAAACATATCAATGAGCAAAATTGCCGATGCAGCAACAACAAGAAATACTTCGGGATACAGTAAAGTTAGATTCATGGTATTCATTTAAGTCGCCTCATATATATGCACTGTTCTAGTTCACTTTTGAGATAGCGACATGTTTTAACAAGTCTGTGACAGACGTTTGCATTACATCCGTAAATAGGGCCGGGTGTAACCCCATTCCAAGTACTGCTATGGCTAATAAGGCGAGCATGAAAAATTCACGTTTATTAATATCCGGCAATTGTCTTACGCGCTCGTTTGCAATATCACCAAATATCACGCGTTTGGCCAACCAGAGAGAATATGCTGCCCCTAAAATAAGAGCAGTTGCAGCGAACATACCTACCCAGAAATTGAATTTCACGGCACCTAGAATTACCATAAACTCACCAACAAACCCGGATGTTGCCGGCAAGCCGGAATTTGCCATGGAAAATAGAACAAAAAAAGCGGCGAACTTTGGCATGGTATTTATCACCCCGCCATAATCGGCGATCTCACGCGAATGCATACGATCATAAAGCACGCCGACACAAAGAAACATGGCGGCCGAAACAAAGCCATGCGAAATCATCTGAGCAATGCCACCCTGCACCGATAAATCATTAAACATGAAAAAACCCAGTGTCACAAATCCCATATGCGCAATTGACGAATAGGCTATCAGTTTTTTCATATCCTTCTGGACTATTGCAACCAATCCGATATAAATTACGGCTATCAGGGATAAGACAATCATGAAGCCAGACAGATAGTGGCTAGCGTCCGGCGTAATTGGCAAAGAAAAGCGTAGAAAACCGTAAGCACCCAGTTTAAGCATAATTGCTGCGAGCACAACCGATCCACCAGTAGGCGCCTCAACGTGGGCATCTGGCAACCAAGTATGTACTGGCCACATCGGAACCTTGACAGCAAAAGCCATGAGGAACGCAAGAAAAATAAATATTTGAACAGATAACGTCAATGGGAATTCATGCCAAACCAAGATGTCAAAACTACCTGTCTTGGTATAAAGATACAGAATTGCTAACAACGTTAACAGAGAACCCATCAGCGTATAGAGAAAGAACTTGAAAGCTGCGTACACACGATTCGCGCCGCCCCATATACCGATAATGATGAACATCGGAATGAGAGTTGATTCAAAGAAAACATAAAACAACATGCCATCCAACGCACAAAAAACACCGACCATCAAGCCGGATAAAATAAGAAAAGCCCCCATATATTGGGCAATTTTTTTCTCGATTACTTCCCATGCTGAGATAACAACAATTATGGTAATGAAAGATGTCAGAACCACGAACCATATGGAGATGCCATCAATACCAAGAGAATAATTGATATTGAAGCGGTCAATCCAACTATGTTTCTCAACAAATTGCATGCCATGTGCAGCGTTATCGAAACCCTGAAGTAGAGGTAACGTAACAAAGAAGCTCGCAATTGCACCAATCAGTGATGCAATCCGAACCAAACCGGGATTGTCATCACGACCAAATGCCAAAATAAAAATACCAAAAGCGATTGGACTCCAAATCGCTAAGCTCAAAAGTGGGAAAGTTGATTGCATCATGGATATTATTGGCCAGCTTATTTAGCAAACGGAAAAGGCATGAAATAAATTAAAAAGCCTAAAACGCCGAGGATCATTACGAAGGCGTAGTGATAAAGATATCCTGACTGGATTTTTCTGGAAAATATCGATAACAAGCGAATTAATTTAGCACTGCCATTAACTAGAAATCCGTCAATTATGGTTTTATCACCAATCCTCCATAAACCATTACCGAGTAGACGTACACCGCCAGCAATAATCACTTCATTAAACTTATCGAGATAATATTTATTATCCAGTAAGTCATAAATTGGGCCTGATTTACCCTTAATGTATGCAGGAACACGAGGGTTGACCATATAAAAATAATATGCACTTACGACCCCTGCAACTGCGAGAAAGACAGGAGCGGTGGTGAATGAGTGAATCGCCATTGCAATAGGCCCATGAAATTCTTTTGAAATTTCTGCCATTGCCGCATGTGCATCAGCGACAAAAAACACATCCTTAAAGAAATCTCCAAACAGCATTGGCCCGATGGCGAAATAACCAATAATAACGGACGGAATTGCTAAAAAAATAAGCGGTAGAGTCACAACAAATGGAGACTCGTGTGGTTTTTGTCCTAAAGCCAATCCATGTGCTTCATCATGGTGGATGTCTTTGTCGTGTACTTGTCCAAAGCGTTCCTTACCGTGAAACACCAGGAAATACAGTCGAAATGAGTAAAATGCTGTTACGAACACACTGGCTAATACCGCGAAACTAGCAAAACCAGAGCCGTAAATCGTTGAATTATGAACTGCTTCTATGATGCTATCTTTTGAGTAGAACCCCGAGAAAAAAGGCGTGCCAATCAATGCCAGTGAACCAAGCAGGAATGTAATCCAAGTAATAGGCATATATTTTCTCAAGCCGCCCATGTTGCGTATATCTTGCACGTGATGCATTCCGATAATTACTGAACCTGCAGCCAAGAACAATAATGCCTTGAAGAAGGCATGCGTCATCACATGGAATATAGCAACCGAATATGCAGAAGCGCCCAAGGCCACTGTCATATAACCTAATTGGGACAAAGTAGAATAAGCAACAACCCGTTTAATATCGTTTTGGATAACTCCGAGAAAGCCCATAAACAATGCAGTAATTGAGCCAATAATCAAGACAAATGACAGCGCTGTATCCGACAACTCAAACAATGGTGACATCCTGGCCACCATAAAAATCCCAGCAGTGACCATTGTCGCGGCATGAATCAAGGCGGATATTGGCGTAGGACCTTCCATAGAGTCAGGTAGCCAAACATGTAACGGAAACTGAGCTGACTTTCCCATTGCGCCAATAAATAAACAGATGCAAGCAACTGTTATTAACAACCATCCCGTGCCCGGTAGTAATAATTTTGCTAATTCTTGTTTTTGAGCAAAAATTTCTCCGTAATTGAGTGTCCCTGTATACGCCACTAACAAGCCAACTCCAAGAATAAAACCAAAGTCTCCCACTCGATTTACCAGGAATGCCTTCATACCGGCAGCGGTAGCGGTCGGTCTTTTGAACCAGAAGCCAATTAACAAGTATGAAACTAAGCCAACAGCTTCCCATCCAAAAAATAATTGCAATAAATTGTTGCTCATAACAAGCATCAACATTGCAAATGTAAACAGGGAAATATAGGAAAAGAAACGGTTATACCCTTCGTCATCCTTCATGTAACCGATAGTGTAGACATGCACCATCAATGAGACGAAAGTGACTACGCACATCATCAAAGCGGTGAGGCTGTCAATTAGAAATCCGATTTCAAATTTCAATCCAGCAATGGTCATCCAGTTATATATAGTGCCATTGAACGAAGCTCCGTTGGTCACCTCAACTAATGTCATGCAAGACAGAATAAAGGCAATCAATACACCCAGTATTGTTACGGTATGTGATGACTTTCGACCGACAACATTACCAAAGAATTTGGTACCGAAAAGTCCTGCTATTATGGACCCTGCAAAGGGCGCCAATGGAACGATAAGTAATAAATTAGGGTTAAGTTGCCCCACCATGATGACCCTTATGTTAATTTCAGAAAGTCTATTTCACAAAATCTGATTGTTATCCTTTGAGAGAATCCATATCTTCAACATTAATAGTGTTCATATTTCGGAATAAAACTATCAGAATGGCGAGGCCGATTGCTGATTCAGCCGCAGCCACTGTCAAAATGAAGAAAACAAAAATCTGACCAGCAGCATCTCCCAAATAATGCGAAAAGGCGATGAAATTCATATTAACAGCAAGCAACATTAATTCTATTGCCATAAGCAAAACAATAATATTTTTTCTATTTAAAAAAATACCAACAACTGAAATCGAAAATAATATTGCGCCGAGAATTAGATAATGGGCTAATGATAATGTCATTTTTCGAAATCCTTATTTCTGCTCTGTTCCAGAGATTGTGCCAAGTAATTTAGACGGACTCATATCCTTTGAACGGTCAGATTCTGACTTCATGCTCACAATACGGATACGATCATTCCGCTTCACTTTCACGGCATCTGAAGGATGAAAATGTTTGCTGTCTTTACGGTGCCGCAATGTAAGGGCAACAGCTGCAATGATAGCAACTAGGAGAATTACAGCTGCAATTTCAAATGCATATATATATTGCGTGTAGATCAATTTCCCTAATTCCCTGGTATTGCCAATCATGTCAGGAGCAACTGGAGCCAGCGGTTCTGGCATCCAGAATCCACGCATTAATACAGCAGCCATTTCTAGCGCAATTATCACACCTATAGTTGCAGCCAAAGGAAAATATCCCCAGAAACCTTCACGCATTTTGTCTAAATTAATGTCAAGCATCATTACGACAAATAAAAAAAGCACCATTACTGCACCGACATAGACCAGTACCAGTACTATCGATAGAAACTCGGCCTTCAGCAACATCCAGAGTGCGGCAGCTGAAAAAAAAGACAGCACGAGAAAAAGTGCTGAATGTACCGGATTACGGGCTGTTACAACGCGTGTTGCCGCAATAACCAATATCGCCGAAAAAATATAGAAAAGGACGGTTTTAAATTCCATAACAAGCCAAATAAAGGACCAAATTAACGATACGCGGCATCAGCTGCACGGGCTGCAGCGATTTCATTTTCATAGCGGTCACCGACAGCTAACAGCATTTCTTTTGTGTAATACAAATCACCGCGTTTTTCACCATGGTATTCAAGAATGTGCGTTTCTACAATTGAATCAACTGGACAAGATTCTTCGCAAAAACCGCAAAAAATACATTTTGTCAAATCAATATCATAGCGAGTGGTTCTTCTTGTTCCATCCGCGCGCTGATCAGACTCGATCGTAATTGCCAGAGCAGGGCAAACTGCCTCGCATAGTTTGCATGCAATACAACGCTCTTCACCATTAGGATAACGACGCAACGCATGCAGTCCACGAAAGCGGGGCGACTGCGGCGTTTTTTCTTCTGGAAACTGAATCGTAATCTTTCGCGCGAACAAATACCGTCCGGTCAATGCCAAACCTTTGAGCAACTCTCGGAGCATTAAGCTACCAAAAAAATCCTTAACGGCTTCCATAAGCTATCGGCCTCACTTTCCAATTACTTCCAAATATTCAATGACGTCTGCATCCAGATAGCAACAATAACCAAGTACGCCAAAGTTAGCGGAATAAATACTTTCCAACCGAGACGCATAATTTGATCATAGCGATAACGTGGGAAAGAAGCGCGCGCCCATATAAAAATTGACACTACCAAGAATGTCTTGATTCCAAGCCAGATCCATCCCGGAACCCAATTAAGCAAAACGGAATTGATTGGTGATGCCCACCCACCTAGGAACATCAGTGATGCCAGCGCGGAGATTAAAATCATGTTGGCATATTCAGCCAGGAAGAACATAGCAAATGACATTCCTGAATATTCAACCAAGTGACCGGCAACAATTTCCGATTCACCCTCCACTACATCAAATGGATGCCTATTAGTCTCTGCAATGCCTGAAACCACATAGATAACAAACATCGGAAACAAGGGAAGCCAGTTCCATGAAAGAAAATTCAGTCCTTTATCAGCGAAGTAACCACTGGACTGAGTCATCACAATATCAGTAATATTAAGACTTCCAGAAACCATCAGTACAGTTACCAACACAAATCCCATAGCTATCTCATAAGAGATCATTTGAGCGGAAGCTCTCATCGCTCCTAAAAATGCATACTTTGAATTGGATGCCCATCCGGCAATAATGACGCCATATACCTCCAGAGAGGTTATCGCCATAACAAATAACAACCCCGCGTTTACGTTCGCCAAGACAGCCTCAGGACCAAATGGTATAACCGCCCAAGCTGCTAACGCCGGCATAATTGTCATGATAGGCGCGATCACAAATAACATTTTATTTGCTTTTGCCGGGACAATAATTTCTTTCAGCAATAGTTTTAACGCATCTGCAATCGGCTGCAGAAGACCGGCAGGACCTACTCGATTGGGCCCTATGCGTACATGCATCCAGCCAATCAATTTGCGCTCCCACAGGGTCAAATAAGCAACGCAAGCCATAACAGGCAGTACGATACAAATTATTTTCACCAAGTCCCATACCAAAGGCCACCAGAAACCAAAGAAATTTGATCCCGTCGCTTGAATTGTGACAAGCATTTGACTCATCAGGCACGCTCCACAGAAACAGGACCAAACATTGCACCAAGCATTGCCGTCGAAGGATGCCCAGCCGCCACTCTTACTACATGTTCTGGCTGACCGACCCCAATTGCGGCTTTCAATATGGCGCTACCCGCACCTTGGCGCACGACAACACAGGCATCATCTTGCAATCCAAGCTTTGCAAACAAAGTCGCGGACAAATAAGCTACTGGTGCCGCTGCATCGGAAGTCTTTTGAAGCGAACCAGCACGTCGCACTATCGCATCTGTGAAATAGATCGGCACATCTGTAATCCGTTGAAGACCAGGGTTTCTCGTGATTAGTACGTTCAATTGTGCTTTAGCGTTGTTATTCAGACGTCCAGAAACAATTCCATCCCCAATAATCTCATCACGAATAACTTCAGAGGATTCATAATTAAATGCAGGTATATCAAGCAAGTTGCCCAATACTCGCAGCACTTTCCAGCCAGGTCTTGCCTCGCCAAGTGGTTTAACCGTGCCATTGAAACTTTGTACACGCCCTTCACAGTTCACGAATGAGCCGGAAGTTTCGGTAAAAGGCGCGATTGGAAGCAAGACATCAGCATAATCAAGAGCATGCTTAAAGACTGACATCACCACCACCATTTGAGCCTGCACCAAAGCGGCATTCGCCATTTGCGGGTTGGCACAATCGACAGCAGGCTCTACATTAAACAAAAGGTATGCCTTGCGAGGCACATCGAAAGCCTGCGCTGCGTTAGCTCCACTGGTGGGAATTGCATTTGCCAGGTAACCGCCTACAGTATTGGCAGCTTCCGTCAGGTAGCCAAATTTTGAACCAGTATTATCGGAAAGCCACTCTACAGCTGCATGCAATTGTGAAGCCTGCGGATGTTGGGAAGCAGCATTACCAAGGAAAATTGCTTTAGGTACATCCAACAACAATCCAGAAGCAATATTTTTTGCCTCACTGGATGGATGCACACTGGCAAATTGGGCAGGAACAGTGATATTTTTTTCTTGCGCGACTGCAGCAATGATTTCGCCTAGGCCAGCCAACCATTCGGTCGGTGCTTGGATAAGTTTATTTGATACAGGAATTAATAAGTCATCGTCGGTGGCATGCAAAATATTTAACTTTGCTCCTAGTTTGACTGCCTGGCGCAAACGTGACGCCAAGAGCGGATGATCTTTACGTAAAAATGAACCGACTACAAAAAATTGCTTCAACTGCGCAAACTCTGCAATCGACATGCCTAGCCAAGGTGTAATTTTTCCATCAAGCGAAAAATCAGATTGGCGTAGGCGAAAATCGACGTTATCAGAACCTATTCCCCTGGTAATTTTTTGTAGCAACGATAGCTCTTCAAGAGTTGAATACGGCGTGGCAAGGGCCGCGATCGCATCCGCGCCATGCTCACCCTTAATATTCTGCAAACCATGAGCAACATATTCCAGTGCGGTCTGCCAATCCGTCTCCTGC
Organism: Glaciimonas sp.; assembly: GCA_012927625.1. Classification (GTDB taxonomy): domain Bacteria; phylum Pseudomonadota; class Gammaproteobacteria; order Burkholderiales; family Burkholderiaceae_D; genus AVCC01. The sequence continues at coordinate 111,952 of JABBOV010000003.1, forward strand.
CAATGGCCACCCTGCTTAATCATCGGTTTGGTAAGACGATCTTCGCTGTTTAAACCTTCATACGAAAAACGGTCCTTATCCGACAGCCAGCATTCATTAATACCCTCGTTCTCAAGCGGCAGAACACGCATTACCCTATTGTTTTTAACTTGCACGACAAGATTCGCTCCCAAGCCATCATGAGGGCTAACAGATTTGCGCCGTGATAATTCCCAAGTGCGCGCGGTGTAACGGAAAGGTTTTGAAGTCAGCGCCCCTACTGGACATAAATCAATCATGTTGCCAGATAGTTCAGAGTCAACTGTCTTGCCTACAAACGCAGTAATTTCGGCATGCTCACCACGATTTAGCATACCGAGCTCCATCACGCCAGCGATTTCCTGGCCGAAACGAACGCAACGCGTACAGTGTATGCAGCGCGTCATTTCTTCCATCGAAATCAGTGGGCCGGCGTCTTTATGAAATACGACGCGTTTTTCTTCGTGGTAACGTGAAGAAGAAGCACCATAGCCGACAGCCAAATCCTGAAGTTGACATTCACCGCCTTGGTCGCAAATCGGGCAATCCAATGGATGGTTTATCAGTAAAAATTCCATCACCCCTTTTTGGGCCTTGACAGCACTCTCACTTTTCGTGCGCACGATCATTCCAGATGTCACAGGCGTTGCACATGCTGGCAATGGCTTGGGTGCTTTTTCAACCTCTACCAGGCACATGCGGCAGTTCGCTGCGATCGACAATTTCTTGTGATAGCAAAAATGTGGGATGTAGGTGCCAAGTTTATTCGCGGCATCCATAACCATGCTGCCTTCTTGCACTTCGACTTTTATACCGTCTATTTCGATTTCGACCATGGCTTTACTTTTACCTAACCTGGCTTATAAGTATGCGGGCACCAAGCAATGCTTATGCTCAATGTGATATTCAAACTCTTCACGAAAATTCTTGATAAATGCACGTACCGGCATTGCTGCAGCATCACCCAGCGCGCAAATCGTGCGCCCCTGGATGTTGTCGGCAACTGAATTGAGAATATCCAAATCTTCCGGTCGGCCTTCGCCATGCTCGATTCTATGTACCATTCGATACATCCAGCCGGTACCTTCACGGCATGGGGTACATTGTCCGCACGACTCCTCAAAATAAAAGTAGGCTAAACGCAGCAGCGATTTGACCATGCATCTAGTTTCATCCAAAACGATCACCGCACCAGAACCAAGCATCGAGCCAGCCTTAGCTATCGAATCGTAATCCATGTCAGTAGCCATCATGGCATCACCAATTATGACTGGCGCCGATGACCCACCTGGAATAACTGCCTTGATTTTTTTTCCATCGCGCATTCCTCCAGCCAGTTCCAGCAAAGTGGCAAACGGCGTGCCCAGCGGAATCTCATAGTTGCCGGGTCTTACCACATCGCCTGAAACCGAGAAAATCTTGGTGCCACCGTTATTCGGCTTGCCTATTGCCGCATAAGCTTCGCCACCAAGGCGAAATACGAAAGGTACCGCTGCAAATGTTTCAGTATTATTGATCGTGGTCGGCTTGCCATATAAACCGAAGCTGGCAGGAAAAGGTGGCTTGAATCTGGGTTGACCTTTTTTTCCTTCCAGTGACTCCAGCAGTGCAGTCTCTTCACCGCAAATATATGCGCCGTAACCGTGGAATGCGTGCAACTGAAATTTAAAACCGGTTCCGCAAATATTATCGCCCAACATGCCGGCCGTACGCGCTTCAGCGAGCGCTTCTTCAAAGCGCGCATACTCAGAAAAAATTTCACCATGGATATAGTTGTATCCAACAGTGATTCCCATTGCGTAAGCACCTATAACCATGCCTTCAATCAAGGCATGAGGATTGTAGCGAATGATGTCACGGTCCTTAAATGTGCCAGGCTCGCCTTCATCTGAGTTGCACAGCAGATATTTTTGCCCTGGGAACTGGCGCGGCATAAAACTCCATTTCAGTCCCGTTGGAAATCCTGCACCGCCACGACCACGTAAGGATGAGCTTTTTAATTCTGCAATGACCTGCTCTGGCGTAATTTTTTCGGCAAGGATGCGCTTAAGGGCTTCATAGCCGCCACGCTTGACGTAATCGTCCAAGTGCCAGTTAGTGCCATTGAGTCCTGCCAAAATGAGCGGATCAATATGCCGATTATGAAGACTCGTCATTTCTTCAATTCCTCCAGCAGCGCGTCGATACGGTCGTTGGACATATGACTGCACATGCGCTTGTTATTTATAATCATCACTGGCGCGTCGCCGCAGGCACCCATGCACTCGCCTTCAAGCAAAGTGAATTGGTCATCGCTCGTAGTTTCTTTGTAATCAATGCCCAGCTTTTGCTTCAGATAGTGTGCGGCACGTTCGCCACCGGACAAGGCGCACGGCAGGTTAGTGCATACCGTAATCTTGTTTTTCCCAACTGGCTTAAGGTTGTACATGTTGTAAAACGTTGCCACTTCCTGGACTGCGATAGCTGGCATGCCGAGATAACTTGCAACATCTTGTAGCACTTCCGGCGCGAGCCAACCTGTTTCATCCTGAGCGATAGCCAATGCGGCCATGACGGCAGATTGTTTTTGATCACTGGGAAATTTTGCAATTTCCTGATCAATTTTTTGATACGATTGTTCTGATAACAGCATTATTTTTGCCTTAAATATCGACACGCACTTAACGGTCAATCTCACCGAACACAATATCCTGAGTACCAATGATTGTTACCGCATCAGCAAGCATATGACCTCTTGCCATTTCATCCAGTCCTTGCAGATGCGGGAATCCTGCCGCGCGAATCTTGAGGCGATAGGGCTTATTCGCGCCATCAGAAATCATGTAGATGCCAAACTCGCCTTTAGGATGCTCAATCGCAGAGTAAGCCTCCCCTGCAGGGACATGGAAGCCCTCGGAAAACAGCTTGAAGTGATGAATCAGCTCTTCCATGTTGGATTTCATGTTTACACGGTTTGGAGGTGCAATTTTTTTGTTATCGGTCATGACAGGACCCGAATTGTTGCGCAACCAATCAATGCACTGCTTGATGATATTGTTGGATTGGCGCATTTCTTCAATCCGCACCAGATAGCGATCGTAGCAATCGCCATTGACGCCAACAGGGATATCAAAATCCAGCAAGTCGTAGACTTCATATGGCTGCTTTTTACGCAAATCCCACTCGACACCGGAACCCCGCAACATCGGCCCTGTAAATCCCATCGCTTTTGCACGTTCAGGAGATACCACACCGACGCCCACTAAGCGCTGTTTCCAGATACGGTTATCCGTCAGCAATGTCTCGTATTCATCGACATAGGTTGGAAACCGATTTGTAAAATCTTCAATAAAGTCCAGTAAAGAACCTTGCCGATTTTGATTCAGGGCCTTTATAGCCTTTTCGTTGCGCAAAATCGATGCATTGTGTTGGGGCATGGAATCAGGAAGATCCCGATACACGCCGCCCGGGCGGTAATAAGCAGCATGCAAACGCGCGCCAGAGACCGCCTCATAGCAATCCATTAAATCTTCACGCTCACGAAACGCGTATAGGAACACAGCCATGGCACCCACATCAAGAGCATGCGCGCCCAACCAGAGCAAGTGATTCAGCAGACGTGTAATCTCATCGAACATGACGCGAATATACTGCGCACGCAAAGGCACTTCCAGACCAAGCAATTTCTCGATTGCCATCACATAAGCATGCTCGTTGCACATCATCGACACATAATCGAGACGATCCATGTACGGAACCGATTGCAGATAAGTTTTTTGCTCAGCCAGTTTTTCCGTACCTCGGTGCAACAAGCCTATGTGCGGATCGGCACGCTGTATTACTTCACCATCGAGCTCCAGAACCATGCGCAAGACACCATGCGCGGCAGGGTGCTGTGGGCCGAAATTGAGCGTGTAGTTTTTAATTTGAGCCATTATTTCGTCCCGTAATTTTCTTCACGAATCACGCGTGGCGTAATTTCGCGAGGCTCAATCGTCACCGGCTGATAAATCACGCGCTTTTGTTCAGGGTCGTAGCGCATTTCAACATAACCGGAAACTGGAAAATCCTTGCGGAACGGATGACCGATAAAACCATAATCAGTTAGAATCCGGCGCAAATCAGGATGACCCTCGAACATGATGCCAAAAAAATCAAAAGCTTCGCGCTCGTACCAGTTCGCCGAATTCCATATGGCAACAATGGAAGCAAGCAACGGCATTTCATCATCCAGCGCAAATACTCGTACACGCACACGCCAGTTATGCTCCATGGAAAGTAGATGCGAAACTACTGCATAACGCGATCCGCTCCACGCGCCATCACCATATGTCGAATAATCGACGCCGCATAAATCAATCAACTCATCAAAACGCAGATCAGCATGTTCGCGCAAAGCGCGCATCACCGACAGATAATTTGACGCCCCGACCAGTATAGTGACTTCACCAAGAGCAACCGTCAGACCCTCAAGACGATCCGCGATCACACTGCGCAAGGCAGCCTCAAGCGATTCCAGTTTTGTCATCATTTTCAATCGATCATCCTATTAGCGCGCGATGGTATTTGTGCGCTTGATCTTGTTTTGCAGCTGCATGATGCCGTAGAGAAGCGCCTCCGCGGTCGGAGGACAGCCTGGCACATAAATATCTACCGGCACAATGCGATCGCAACCGCGCACTACCGAATAGGAATAATGGTAATATCCGCCGCCATTGGCGCATGAGCCCATGGATATCACCCAACGTGGCTCAGCCATCTGGTCATACACCTTACGCAACGCTGGAGCCATTTTATTGCACAGCGTGCCGGCCACAATCATCACATCGGACTGTCGCGGCGACGGGCGAAAAACCACTCCAAAGCGGTCCATATCGTAACGCGATGCACCGGCATGCATCATTTCAACAGCACAGCAAGCCAAACCAAACGTCATAGGCCACATAGAACCCGTGCGCGTCCAGTTAATCAACTTATCTGCCGTGGTGGTAACAAAACCTTCGTTTAATACGCCTTCAATCGACATGATTTACTCCCAATCAAGGGCACCTTTCTTCCAGATGTACCAAAAACCGACAACGAATTCAGCAATAAAAACCGACATCGTAACAAAGCCAGCCCAACCAAGGTCACGCATTGCCGCGCCCCAGGGAAAGAAAAACGCAGTTTCCAGATCGAACAGAATGAACAAAATTGCGATCAGGTAGTAGCGTACATCGAACTTCATGCGCGCATCTTCGAAAGCCTCGAAGCCGCACTCATATGGAGACAGTTTTTCAGCATCAGGCGAATGAGGCGCCATCAGGCGACCTAGCACCTGCGGCACGATACCGACGCCGATGCCAACCAAGATGAATAAAAAAATGGGGAAGTAAGTTTCGAGGTTCACATTTTTCTCGCAATTGCGCTGGACGCATACTGCCTGAAACAGCAGGCCAAACAGCTTTTTTCTCAGTAAAAAGCCAGCTTAAGATGCTTATGCTGGCCTCTAAAATCTTGGTGCCGGCGGCGAGACTCGAACTCGCACAGCTTTCGCCACTACCCCCTCAAGATAGCGTGTCTACCAATTTCACCACGTCGGCACAAGTCTCGTATTTTAACCCGCCTAGCATCTTTGTTCAATGCACAATTACAGCTAAGTATTATGCAAATACGTTATTTTTAGCTTATTTAGGAATTTGTCCGGCACTACCGGAAGCAGGCACGGGAGGAACAGGAGCGGCAGCCGGGCTAGGCGTTGGCACACTGTTTGATGACGGCGCCGGTGTTGTGATTGCGGGAAGAGTGTCCATGACGCCGCCCGTTTTGAGCGAACCTTTATTACCAAAATAAGCCAACGCTAAAGTTGCGCTAAAGAAAATTACTGCAGCTAAACCGGTTGATCTCGACAGAAAATTTGAAGAGCCAGACGCGCCGAATAAACTGCCGGAAGCCCCGGAACCGAAAGCAGCGCCCATATCAGCACCTTTGCCGTGTTGCAACAAAACTAGCGCTATGATTGCCAGGGCAGACAATATCTGCACTACAACGATGGTAGTAAACAAGGATTGCATTTAACAATTTCCAATCTTATAAAAATCTATTATTTTTAATACCGACATCAAACTATTAGGCCGAATGCACGATAGCCAGAAAATCAGCCGAATTGAGCGCCGCGCCACCGACCAGACCGCCATCGATATCAGGCATTGCAAGCAACTCTCGTGCATTATCAGGCTTCATGCTGCCACCATATAGAATCCGCACTGCCTGCGCCAATTCGCCATTTTTATGCGCCAGTTTGGCGCGCACTATCGCATGTACGCCTTGTGCCATTTCTGGCGTCGCGGTTTTGCCCGTGCCAATGGCCCATACCGGCTCGTAGGCGATTACAACTTTCGCCAGATCAGCGGCATCAATCGCTGCCAGCAAAATTTCCATCTGAGCGCTTACCACTGCTTTAGTTTGCTCTGACTCGCGCTCGGCGAGGGATTCGCCGACACATACAATCGGGGTCAATCCGAATTGTAAGACACGCTGCATCTTCAGCGCAACCAACGCATCGGATTCGCCATGATAAGCGCGACGTTCCGAGTGTCCCAGTATCACGTACTTACAAGAAAAGTCTCGCAACATGGACACAGACATCTCACCGGTGTATGCGCCTGCAGTATGCGCGGAAATGTCTTGCGCCCCCCAACCCAATGTACTGCCCGTCAGCGTTGATTGGCATTGTGGAATGTAGACTGCCGGCACGCAAACTGCCACTTCACAGTTGGACGGTTCCAAACCTGCCTTGATGCCCGCCAACAATGCGGCATTCGAGACCAGGTTCCCATTCATCTTCCAGTTTCCACAGACCAGTTTGCGACGCATATCAGTCCCAATTTTCAATAATCCCGCATTCTAGCCCGTTGCCGCTGGGACGGTCAAACTTCAAAATCAACTTATCGAGTCTCCATATGTCCGCAATCAATTTTCGCGGCGATCAGGCCTGGACAACAGCCCTTTGCGCTTAACTTACTAAACGATTAGACAGCACTCTTGTTGATCCATACGCAATCGCCTTTGGTCTCTTTATCAAGGCTAATTAGAATGGCATCATGTTCGACAAGCTCTTCTGCAGTAGCGCAAACGCATAGGACATCCGCCATTAGCGGTAATTCCTGGGCAGTGTCACTGGCAGATTTTTGTTCCGGCACCATCAGATCGATAGTTAAATTGTTTTGTCCCCGCGTCATGGCTAGATAAACTTCGGCCAACAATTCCGCATCCAGCAGCGCGCCATGCAAGGTGCGATGTGCATTCGAAATACCATAGCGGTCGCATAGAGCATTCAGCGAATTGCGTTTGCCTGGGTGCAGTTCTCTTGCCTGCACTAGCGTATCGCTAATTTTTCCTGCGTAGGTATCAAAGCCCGGTAAATCGAGACGTTTGAGTTCGGCATTCAGAAACGCCAGGTCGAACGGCGCATTATGGATAATGATTTCGGCGCCGTTAACATAATCTAGCAAATCGGTAGCGATTTCAGCAAATTTGGGCTTATTGCCCAGAAATTCGGTAGTCAAACCATGCACTGCCAGCGCGCCTTCTTCCGAGTCGCGCTCCGGGTTGACGTAAAAATGCAAATTATTGCCGGTAAGGCGACGATTCAGAAGTTCTACACAACCGATTTCAATAATGCGGTCGCCCGAGCGCGCGTTCAAACCGGTTGTTTCTGTATCAAGGAGAATTTGTCGCATGGTTACCTACTGATGGCATTTATATATACTTATCTAGTGTATTGATTTAAAACATCTACTGCACTGCGGAGAAAATGCTGTTTTATAGCATACTCCCTGTATTAAATTTATAGAATGGATTCCACGCCAAGGTTGGCTAGGGCATCGGCGCGTTCATTGCCTACATGCCCGGAATGCCCACGCACCCAGCGCCATTCAATGCGGTGTCTGGCTTGTTCGGCGTCCAGGGTTAGCCATAAATCGACGTTTTTGACCGGCGCTTTAGCAGCCGTTTTCCAGCCGCGTGCCTTCCAACCTTTGATCCACTCGGTGATACCCTTGAGCACGTACTGGCTATCGGAATGCAACACCACTTCGCACGGTCGGTTGAGCGCTGCCAGTGCTTCGATGATGGCGGTCAGCTCCATCCGGTTATTGGTGGTGTTTAATTCGCCGCCGAACAATTCCTTCTGTTTTCCATCGGCTACCAGTAGCGCGCCCCAGCCACCTGGCCCGGGGTTACCCTTACAGGCACCGTCTGTAAATATTTCAATTTTATCCATTGTTTTTATCTATTGTCCTTCCTGCTGATTTTATTGGCGACTGGCACGCGGTTACCTGCTTGTATTGCTTTTTTGCTCCAGACCGGACCAATCAAGTGCACGCCTTTGACGCGCTTGATTGCCTGCACCATATAAACCGCACCGAAATACGGCCACCAGCGGTCACCCGCTTTTTCCATGAAGGCAAAACGCTGCAGCCACTGGTCGGTTTTACAGGGCGGCACATAGCAGCCGAAATGCCCACGACTGACTTCCATGTTGAGTAATTTAAGCCAGTCCTTCAGGCGCGGCAAGCTGATGAATTCTCCATTTTGCGGCAAAAAATGAACCCCGCTGAGTCGTCCCACTGCCTGCCGCATGCCCCACAGGCTAGCTGGATTGAAGCCGCTGATGATGACCTGCCCTTCCGGTATCAACACGCGCTCCACCTCGCGCAGAATCTGGTGCGGTTCCTGGGAAAACTCCAGCACATGCGGCAACACCACCAAATCCAGGCTTTGCGAGGCAAACGGAAGCTCGGCAAAATCATGCAGCAGCGCAATCGGCAGCGTTGTCTGTTTTGGCATATGGGCGTTCGTTAACCACCGGCGCGGCATTCTGTTGGCGTTCAGCGCGGCTAGTTGCGGTAGTCCTATCTGCACCGCATTAAAGCCGAAAATATCCACAGTCAACGCATCAAAACGGGCCTGTTCCCAAGCGCGCACGTATTCTCCAACCGGTGTATCGAGCCAGGAACCGAGCGCTATAATGGATTTTTCAGATGACGGATATGCCATGTCTACCGGACTTCCCAAACCTTTGATTGTATTAGCAGTACCTGCATTTAACGATAATTATCTCTGGCTGATACACGATACACATTCTGCTGTAGTCATTGACCCCGGTGATGCGGCGCCCATTTTAGCTGTATTAAAAAGCTTGCGCCTAAAACTGAGCGCCATTCTGCTGACACACCACCACGGCGACCACGTTGGCGGCGTAGCGCAATTACTACAGCACTGCGCGGTGCCTGTATACGGCCCGGCAAACGAGGCTATCGCAGGCGTCAGCCACCGGCTGTCACAAGACGACTGCGTGACAGTGCCCGAACTGGGGCTGCAATTCTTGGTACTCGAGGTGCCCGGACATACCCTGGGGCATATCGCTTATATGGCACCGGAACAGGGCTGGCTATTTTGTGGCGACACCTTGTTTGCCGGCGGTTGCGGTCGGTTGTTCGAGGGTACTCCGGCGCAAATGCGCGCCTCACTGGCCAAGTTAATGGCATTGCCGGATTCGACGCAAGTCTTTTGCGCGCATGAATATACCCTCGCCAACTTGCGTTTTGCGCTGGCTGTGGAGCCGGAAAATGTTGACTTGATGTTACGCTTCGAGCGCGAACAAGAAAAACGCGAACAGGGCTTGGCAACCGTACCGTCGACTATTGGGCTGGAAAAAGCGACCAATCCTTTTTTGCGCGATCAGACGCCGGCCATCGTCAGGCAGCTGATCACCAGCGGCAGGCTGCATGAAAATACGCCGGTAGCGGCATTTGCCGCACTGCGTGAATGGAAAAATACTTTCCATTGATATTTCGCAAATCATATAACGGACCAGCGTGTTAAAAAAACAATAATAAAACCCAGAAAAATATTTGAGCCAAAGTGCTGCCTAGCCCGCAAGCAAAATAGGAAAATGTAATAGTGCTTGCGTGATAAAAGGCAGCTACGTACACTCCAGCGATTGAATCCATACCACCGAAGACGATGATGCAGCCAAACCATAACAATGCCATGCACCGATTATCTCGATCACTCCGGTTACTCCAACTCCCCCGATCCGCCCGCTTTCCCCTACTCCCATTCAAGCTTGCTGTACTGCTGTGCATCAGCGGCCCTCTTTTAAGTCAAGCTAACGACATCACCATTTCATCCGTTTTCGTAGCACCCAGCACAGCGTCCGAGCTTGCGTCTGGCGGCGACGCAAGTAATGCCGAGAACAGTGCTTCGCAAGTATTGTCCATGGAAGAAGTCGACGTCTGGGAACGCATCCGCACCGGCTTCAATATCCAGGACCTGGACAGCCCGCTAGTGGCTAGTCAGGCGGCGCGTTACAGCGCAAACCCGGAGTATTTCCTGCGCGCCACCAATCGCGCATCACGTTATTTATTTCATGTAGTGCAGGAACTGGACAAGCGTGGCATGCCGACCGAACTGGCGCTGTTGCCTTTTGTCGAATCCGCCTTCAACCCGGAAGCCTATTCCAGCGCCAAGGCGTCTGGCATGTGGCAATTCATTCCTTCTACCGGTTTGATATACAAGCTCAAGCAAACCATGTTCAAGGATGAACGACGTGATGTTTTAGCATCGACTGACGCCGCTCTGAACTATCTGGAAAAGTTGTACGGCATGTTTGGCGACTGGCAACTGGCGCTGGCAGCCTATAACTGGGGCGAAGGCTCGGTACAGCGCGCCATAAAAAAGAACGAGGCTGCCGGCAAACCGACCGATTTCAATAGCCTGTCATACCTGATGCCAGCGGAAACCCGCAATTACGTCCCGAAATTACTGGCGATAAAAAATATCATCGCCGACCCCAAACACTACGGCATCGATTTGCCGAAACTGCAAAATCAACCGTATTTTGTCACCATCAACAGAACCCGCAACATCGACGTCAAGATTGCGGCCCAGTTGGCCGAATTGCCGATCACTGAATTCAAGGCACTGAATCCCCAGTTCAATCGGCCCATCATCATCGGCGGCGAGAAAACCCAGATTTTACTGCCGCATGATAATGCTGAAAAATTCCAGCGCAATCTGGTCAAATGGCAGCGTCCACTCTCGATTTGGACCTCAATCACCGTCAACACCCGCCAGCGGATCGAAAACATCGCGCGCATGTTCAGCACCCAGGCTGAGGTGATTCGCGAAGTCAACCATATTGCGCAGAAAATGGTGCTAAAAGCCGGCTCCACCATTCTGGTACCGAAAGTCATCGACACCGTCTACAACGACATCACTGCCGACATCGCAGACAACGCCACCATTGCGCTTGAACCGGATCACCCCGATACCAGGAACATCGTCGTCAAGGTTGGCAAGAGCGACAGCCTGGCCTCGATCGCGAATCGCTACCAGGTTTCCATGGCAGAAGTCAGGGACTGGAACAGTCTGAGCCGCGACCAACTAAAATTCGGACAGCGGTTGCGGCTGCAAGTGCCATTTGCCAGCAAAGCCGGCCGCAGTACCCACGCCAGCAGCCACCGCGTCAAGGCGCACAGCAAGGCACGCAAGCGTTAATTCCGACATTTCTCCACTATGTCGGGCTACGGATGCCACTCCGGCGGCGGCGGCCATTGCAGGGAATTGCGTTGCACTAAACCCGATAGTCCGGCACTTTCGCGTGGCCGGATATTTCCACCAATCGATAATTTCCGGTGAGCCACTCCAGGTTGGCCGGAAACTCCATGCTCGCGCATTCATTCACGCATTTACATACCTATCATGTGGTTCAAAAATCTCCAGTTGTATCGCCTTACCCTCCCCGTAAATCTGACTGCCGAGAGCCTCAACCTGGCACTGGCAAAGCTGGCTTTTGGGCCGTCCACCAGCACGGACATGCAAAATCAGGGCTGGGCTTCGCCGCGTGACAATGACCTGCTGGTGCACACAGTCAACGGCCAGTTGCTAATCATGCTCGGCACCGAAAAAAAATTATTGCCGGCCTCGGTCATTAATCAGGTATGCAAAGCCAAGGCCGCAGAACTTGAAGAGCAGCAGGGATTCAAACCCGGCCGCAAGCAAATGCGCGATCTCAAGGAACAAGTTACCGACGAATTGCTGCCGCGCGCATTCAGCATCCGGCGCAATACCTGGGCCTGGATCGATCCAATCAATGGCTGGCTGGTGGTGGATGCTGCCAGCCCGACGAAAGCCGATGAGCTACTCAAGCCGCTGCTGAAAGTGCTCAACGATGTCCCTTTGCACAGCCTGCGAGTGGCGCAATCGCCGGTGGCAGCCATGACATCCTGGCTGGCAGCCGACCAAGCACCGGCGGGTTTTAGCATCGATCAGGATACCGAATTGCGTTCAGCCGGTGAAGACAAGGCGGCAGTGCGCTATGTCAGCCACACCATCGATCCCGACGATGTACGGCGCCACATTGCCGCCGGCAAGCAATGCACGCGGCTGGCGCTGACCTGGGCCGACCGGATTTCATTCGTGCTGACCGAATCGCTGGCGATCAAACGCGTTACTGCTTTGGATGTGATCAAGGAAAACTCCGACAGCAAGATGCAAAACGATGAAGAACGTTTCGACTCCGACTTCGCGCTGATGACCGGCGAACTTAATCGCATGCTAGGCGATCTGGTAGCGGCAATGGGCGGGGAAACAGCGCAGAAGCCGTAGCCGAATCGCGCTCTAAATTGCTCGTAAAATCTTCATTTTGCGTCGAATATAGGCCAAGTACAGAGCGCTACAACAGAACTATATATGCCGGGGTATAGCAATTAATAAGGCTATTTCCGCATATATATGATTGGCCTTAAAAAATACTGGCATATTTATTGATTTCAGCGTAATTATTCAGCCGGCAAGGCAATTAAGAGTGAAATGGTTGCGATTTTGTAGGAGCGCACCTGGGCGCGAAAGCAGTCGCCAGACTGCAGCCGTTGATCGCGCCCGGATGCGCTCCTACAAAAAACTGCTCCAGTTTGGACTTCTCTTATAGCGGGCTGAATAACTACATTTCCGCCAGAATTTTAAAGATGCACCTGCCTCGCTAACGGATTGCGATCTGCACCATCATGCCGCTTTCCGACCGCACGGCTGCAGACTTTAGAGCCTGCCATCTACGGAAATAAGTTCCAATACCTGCTTTTCCATCCTGTCGATGCATTTACGACCACTATGACCAATCCACATTACCCTCACCTGCTGGCACCGCTCGACCTTGGCTTCACTACTTTACGCAATCGAGTAATGATGGGTTCGATGCATACCGGACTGGAAGACCGCTTTTACAATTACGCCAAACTCGCCGCCTACTTCCGTGAACGGGCGCGCGGCGGCGTCGGCCTGATCGTCACTGGCGGGATTTCGCCGGATCGACGCGGCTGGCTGCTGCCGTTCGGCGGCACGCTCAATAGCGTATTCGATCTCTGGAATCATCGGCGCGTAACTGCCGCCGTGCATCAGGAAGGCGGCAAAATCCTGCTGCAAATCCTGCATGCGGGACGTTACGGCTATCAGCCGTTGGTGGTTTCCGCCTCGGCAGTAAAATCGCCGATTTCAAAATTCCGCCCGCGTGCATTGAGCGAAAAAGGCATTGAAAGCACCATCCGCGATTACATCCGTTGCGCTCGATTAGCGCAGCGCGCCGGTTATGACGGCGTCGAAATCATGGGTAGCGAAGGCTATCTGTTGAATCAATTTCTGTGTGCCCGTACCAATCTGCGCACCGATAAATGGGGCGGCGCTATCGAAAACCGGATGCGGCTGCCGGTCGACATCGTGCGCCGGGTGCGCGCTGCGGTGGGCGCCAATTTCATCATCATGTATCGCCATTCGCTGCTGGATTTGATCGATGGCGGCAATAGCTGGGATGACGTGGTGACGGTTGCCAAAGCGCTAGAACAAGCCGGCGTGACCATCATGAATACCGGTTACGGCTGGCACGAAGCGCGGGTGCCGACCATCGTGACCTCGGTGCCGCGCGCTGCTTTTCGCAGCGTGGCAGCGCGCCTGCGACAGGAATTATCGATTCCGGTAGTGGCTTCCAACCGCATCAACATGCCGGCCGAAGCCGAAGACATCCTGCGGAACGGCGACGCCGACATGATTTCGATGGCGCGCCCATTCCTGGCTGATCCTGATTTCGTCAACAAGGCCGCCACCGGCCGCAGCGACCAGATCAATACCTGCATCGGTTGCAACCAGGCCTGCCTCGACCATACTTTCGCTAACCAGCGCGCCAGTTGCCTGGTCAACCCACGCGCCGGGCACGAAACCGAACTGGTGTATGCAAAAACCTCCAAAAAACGTCGGGTGGCGGTAGTCGGCGCCGGCCCGGCCGGCTTGTCAGCCGCCACCGTAGCCGCCGGATGCGGCCACGATGTAACGTTGTTCGAAGCTAGCGTGGGTATCGGCGGCCAGTTCAATATGGCGATGCGCGTGCCCGGCAAGGAAGAATTCAGCGAAACGATCCGCTATTTCGGCCGTCAGATCGAACTGACAGGCGTCAAGCTGCAGCTAAACCAGCGTGTCACCCGCGACCAGTTGATGGTGCAAGGTTTCGACGACATCATCGTCGCCACTGGGATCAAGCCGCGCGCGCCGCGCATCAATGGCGTCGATCACCCTAAAGTATTGTCATACATCGATGTGTTGCGCGACCAGGTGAAAGTCGGCCAACGGGTTGCGATCATCGGTGCCGGCGGCATCGGTTTCGACGTTGGAGAATACCTGTTGCATGATCCTGAAGTGGCGTTGCCGGTACCGCTGGCGCACTGGGCCGGCGAGTGGGGTGTGGACTTGAACGCCGCATCCGATAGCGGCAATGGCGGTTTGGTTGCGCCGAAACTGGAAGCGCCGGTGCGGCAAATTTATCTGCTGCAGCGCAAAACCAGCAAACTGGGCGCCAGCCTTGGCAAAACTTCCGGCTGGGTGCATCGCGCCACACTGCAACGCAACCGAGTGGAAATGATGTCCGGCGTCAGTTACGACAAAATTGACGATCAAGGCCTGCACATCACAGTCGATGGGAAGCCCCGCTTGTTGGAAGTCGACCACATCATACTGTGCGCCGGACAGGATGCGCTGGCCGAATTGATGCCGGCAAAAAAATCGACCAGTGGGCCAAGATTTCACCTGATCGGCGGCGCGGCACTGGCAACGGAACTGGATGCGAAACGGGCGATTCGTGAAGGTGCGGAACTGGCGGCGCGTCTGTAGGCATCAATATACAGGATAGGGGTACCACTAAAAACAGTGGTACTACCGCATATTTTTAGTGTACTTTTAAAAAATACTCACTAAAATACGGGATCCCCGGGCTTGCGTTCGGCCAGCAAACCACTGCATGAGTGAATAGATCGGTAGGGCGGGTGGAACCCGCGCCGTTCTGGCTGGCGATCTGTGCGAGTTACACCCGCCCTACTCTAATGCGGCCACCCGGACTACGCAGGCTTAATCCGCCGTCGGCACCAGCAAGGCCAGCTGCGCTGCATCCAGATAACACCACTCGCCCTCTTCCAGACCCAGCGCTTCCAGCGACAAGCCGCCGATTGCCCCCCGGTGCAGAGCTGCGCAATGGTTGCCGGCAGCCGCCAGCATGCGCTTGACCTGATGGTATTTGCCCTGTTCCAGCACGATTTCCAATTTATGCGTATCGCGTTGGCGGCAAGTTACTGCCGCCAACGGTGCAGGTTCGTCAATCAGTTGCACGCCGGCCAGCAATTGCGCCACCAGTTCATCGGTTACCGGCTCGGCGGTGGTGGCGACATACACCTTTGGGATATGCCGCTTCGGCGACGATTGTGCATGGATGAAAGGGCCGTCATCCGACATCAGCAGCATGCCGGTGGTGTCGTGATCGAGCCGGCCGACCGGCTGCACGTCGCGCCAGGTGAACTGTTCCGGCAGAATGCTGAGTACGCCGGGATGATGGCTGGGCTTGCGCGAGCATTCAAAATTGGCCGGTTTGTTGAGTGCGATATACACGCGCTCGCGGTACGGCCAGACTTCGTCGAAAATGGTCAACTGCAGCCCATCGGTCTCGATTTGAGCCCGATGGTCGGTCACCGCGGCACCATTGATGCCGACTTCGCCATCGGCAATCAATGTACGGCACCATTTGCGGGTGCCGAAGCCTTGCGATTGGAGGATGCGGTCCAGGGTCAATTTGCTCATGACCTTATACAATCGCCGCCTGTTTGGCCAACTGCACCTTGTCGTAGGCCGCCAGCAGTTGCTGGTGCATCTCGCACCCATCCAGATTCATGCCCAAAGTTTGCAGGCCGTAAAAACGATCTTCCCTGCCCAGCAAGGCTTTGGCCTGTGCCAGCGTTTCAGCACCGTACAAGCTCTGCAATGCAGACTCGAACGGCGCGCTGTCTTCCAGCCCGATCAGACTTTCGATGCAGCGATAGACGCGCTGCCGGCCTTCGTTCAATTGATTGAAGTTGCGGATCCAGTCGCAGCCTTCGCGGATCGCTTCAGTGTCGCCAATCGCCAGCGCCAACAAGGTTTTCAGCTCGCCGATGCGCAATTCCTTCCATAGCGAAGCGGCATCGGCAGCCAAGCCGATAATGGCAGCGACTGGGCGCTGCTCGGCCAGTCCGAGGTCGTTAAGCGTACTGAGCAAATCGGCGCACTCTTCATCGTCGAGTTCCTGCAGGTGCAGAATCGGTTCGCGGATCGCATTGCCGACGC
The DNA here is from genome assembly GCA_012927625.1 of Glaciimonas sp. GTDB lineage: Bacteria > Pseudomonadota > Gammaproteobacteria > Burkholderiales > Burkholderiaceae_D > AVCC01. The sequence goes on from JABBOV010000003.1 coordinate 128,626, forward strand.
TGCTGTTATCCCATTCCAGGTCTTCGACCGGATAGATGTCGGACATGCCGGGCACCAGAATGCGGCAGCCGTAGACGCCCAGATGGGTAAAGTCGGCGATGTAGATGTCGTGCCGCATGTCGTGGATTTTGGCGATCGACCAGGCGTAATCTTCGGCGGTAGTGGTGCCGAAATTCCAGTCATGGAAGGCAAAATCCGGCGTGTCTTTGAGGAAGTTCCAACTGATGATGCCGCTCGAATCGACGAAGTGGATTTCCAGGTTTTGCGAGTGGGCGATTTCTTCCAGATCGAAGCCCGGCTCAGGAAAACCGTCCAGCGACGACAATGCGCGACCTTGCAGCAACTCGGTCAAGGCACGTTCAAGTGCAATCTCGAAGCGCGGATGCGCGCCGAAACTGGAGAAGCAGCCTTGGTCATTTGGATTGAGCAACGTTACATTCATGACCGGATATTGGCCGCCGAGCGAAGCGTCTTTGACCAGGATGCCAAAGCCGGCAGCGCGCAGATCGCGGACACCGGCCGCAATGCGCGGGTAGCGGTTGATCACTTCTTCCGGCACGTCCGGCAGGCAGATGCCTTCGCGGATAATGCGGAACTTGACGTCGCGCTCAAAAATCTCGGACAGCGCCTGGGTGCGCGCTTCGGCCTGGGTATTGCCGGCCGACATACCGTTGCTGACATACAGATTGCCAATGATGTTGACCGGAAACCAGACCGTGACGCCGTCGCGCTGGCGCACATATGGAATCGCACAGATGCCGCGCTCGGCATTGCCGGAGTTGTAATCGACCAGCAACTCGGCAGCGATGCTGCCTTCCGGGTTGTAGAACTGCTGCAACTCGGGCGTCAACAGCTCCTGCGGCCAACTGTCTTCATCAACCTCCAGCGCAAACCAGCGCTCTTGCGGGTAATGGGTAAACGCCGCGTTGGCATTTTTCTCGCCCAGATAATAGTGAGTCCAGAAATAATTGCAGGACAGGCGCTCGAAAAACTCGCCTAGTGCGCTGGCGCGTGCTGCCTGCTCAGATGCGCCTTTGCCGTTGGTGAACATCAACGGACAATCGCGGTCGCGGATATGCACCGACCAGACCCCTTCAATCGGGTTCAGCCAGGAACGTTCTTCGATATGAAACCCGCGTGACAGCAGTTTTTCCTGCATGGACTGAATGGAAAATTCAAGCGAGGCATCTTTGCCAGCGATAAAGTGTTCGGTTTGCATGATGGTTCTGCCTTTGGCAGCGTTAAGAAATAAGGTAAGGCAGATTAAAAATATACAGCGGAGTGTGAAGCGGGATGTAAAGCCGAGCACCGGCATCCTGCGAACGAACGCTGCCCCCGCCGGCAGGCCCGCAGTGTAGCAGCCTGAACCGGCTTGATGTCGCTCAGTTCTGCTGCAACAAATTCACGCCGAGCGCCTTGAGGCCATCTTGCATTTTTGCAAATGCGGCTTCAACCTGTACCGGCTCGCCTTTTACGCCAAGCTCGATATGCCGACGGGTTTGGGCATCGCCCACGCTGGGCAGGCTAAATACCTTGATCAAGGTGAATTCGGCTTCAATTTCTTCCATGAGCGGCGTCAAATTCGATTCCATTGCGTCAAATACCAGCATCGATTTTTCCAGCCGCGCTTCCCGATGGAATAAGTGCGGATACTCGGTATCCAACACCAATTCAATCATCGGCCCGACCATCACCGGAAATCCGGGGACGAAATGATGCTGCTCAAATGAAAATCCGGGAATTTTATTGAACGGATTGGGAATAATTCTGGCGCCTTGCGGAAATTCACCCATTTTCAAGCGCTGCAAATGCTCCGGCGAGCTCAGGTCTGGCGCAGTTCCCGCTTCAACCGCCATCTCCGTAATGCGCTCTTGAATTTTCGCTTTCGCCTGCGGATGCAACACTAGCGGCAAACCCAGCGCGGCAGCGGCGCACTGACGGGTGTGGTCGTCGGGCGTGGCGCCGATGCCACCACAACAAAAAACAATATCGCTGCTGGCAAACGTGCGGCACAAGGTGGCTGTAATGCGGGCACGGTGGTCGCCGACATATTCGGCCCAGCCCAGTTGCAATCCGCGCGCCGACAGCAGTTCGACCACTTTATGGAAATGCTTGTCAACCCGCTTGCCTGACAGAATTTCGTCGCCGATGATAATGAGTCCGATAGCCATGTTTTGAGTCTCTTATGATGGAAGAAGCAATATTAATTGATATCTATGGGCATGATTTGCTGCGACTGGCTGCCTGCAATATCGGCGGCCCTGTATTTTTGCAGCGCCGCAAGGCAATAATACTGGAACCACAAACCGGTGAACACGAACACCAGCACATACAACCAGATCGAAGCGGCAGCCAGGAACGGGAAAAAAATCACGGACAATGCGCCGCCCAGCCATAGCAAAGTTGGAGCCGCACCCATTGCACCGCTCACCGCGCCGATCATGAGTAAAGGCCAGCGGTGGATGCGCAAGATAGCCTGGCGTTCCTCGGCATCGGCATAATCGGCCAGCGCATCGTAAGCCATCACGCGATAAGTCAGCCAGCCCCACAATGCTGTCAGAATAATGAAAGTCAGCGGCGGCACTAGCGACAGCGGCAAGGTCAGCAGCCACAAAAGCACGAAGATGATGAACGATGAGACCGACATCCACAGGCTGCCCCAGAACGAGCCTCCCTTGCGTGCTTCCAGCTCAGAAAAATGGCGCTTGCCGACGTGCTTGACGATTAACGGCATGGAAACCAAACCAATGCATAACAGGGCTGTCAAAATCATCAAAGGCAGCAACAGCCACATGGCAATCAACGGCACCAGTACCGTCTTTAATGCTCCCAGACCCAGCATCACCAGCACATTGCCGGAAATCCGAAAGCCGTCATTTTCAAGAAAATAACCTTGCAACCAGTCAATCAATGGCTGCAATCCTTGCCACAGTGCCAAGCCCCAAATTATCACTGACAGCAAAAAAGGCAAGATGGTCAGTAATAACATCCGGTAGTGCATCTGCGACAGGAGCGCCCTACCGAAAGCAATTAATACGGGGCGCATCAAGAAATCCTTTATCGGCAAATACCGATACTAATTAGCCATCAACTGTTTAATTTTAGATTAAACAAGCAAAATCCTATTTTACATTGAGCGACTAATACAACCTCAGTTACGACCGCAGGTGTTTGCGAGCACTGCTTGTCGTGCATATGGTATTACCCATACTTCATTTGACGTACCTCATGCCCATCGCAGCTACTAACGATTCGCCATTCTGATTATTGGCATCGAGCAACGATAGTCGACATCATTCCTGTCACGACATCATGCCGTCACAAATAGCTTCTATTGTGCTGTACATATATGCCGGCCAGAATTTATGACAGCTGCGTCGCGCTAAAAATGATCATTTTGTCATTTTCAGAAACATAAATTGCCGGAAGACCATCCAATGAATCAGATCAGCACTGAAAGATCCGTCGCTGCTTTCAAGTCAGCGTGCGCGCATTCACATCGATCAACGGGAACCGAACAAATTTTGCTGGAGAGGCTACACGAAATCATCGATTCGCAACTATTAAGCGCGCTCTTTCAGCCCATAATCCAGTTGCAAAGTGGCGAAATCATTGGTTATGAAGGCCTTATTCGCGGGCCATCCGACAGTCCTTTGCACTCTCCGCTGAATTTATTCAAGGTGGCATGGGCTAACAATCTGACCGTTAAACTAGAACATTTATGTCGCCAAGTTGTGATGAAAAAATTTGCCGAGCTGGATTTGCCCGGAAAATTGTTTCTCAACGTCAGTCCTGAGTGTCTTTTAGACCGCGACGCCAAATATGGCCAGACACTGGACATGATTCAGCAAATCGGCATACATCCTGAACGCGTCATCATCGAACTCACCGAAAACCAGCCGACCTATGATTATCAATTACTGGGCCAAGCGGTTACGCATTATCGACAGATGGGGTTTCAAATTGCCATTGATGACTTGGGCGAAGGTTTTTCGAGCTTACGCCTGTGGTCCGAGTTGCGCCCCGAATATGTAAAGATCGACATGCATTTCATCCAGGGCATTGACAACGATCCGATCAAAATGCAATTCGTCAAATCGATCCAGGAAATTGCTGAAAAATCCGGCACGAAAGTCATTGCGGAAGGCATTGAAACACAGGCAGAGATGCTCCTGGTCCGCAGTCTCGGGGTAGCACACGGTCAGGGCTACCATATTGCACGCCCCCATGCGCAGCCGGCCATAGTGCTGTCGGCCGAGGTGGAAAATATTCTGGGAAACAATAGTGCCCAACTTTCCTCAAAAAATTGTAGCCAGCGGCAATACACCGTAACCGCAATAAAGCTGCTGCAACAATTGCCCACTGTAGCGCCAAATATGCTCAACAATCAGGTTTATGAAATGTTCCTGGCCAAACCTGCATTGCAAATCATTCCGGTAGTCGAAGATGGCAAGCCATTAGGCTTGATTACCCGCGAAAACCTGATTGAACGTTTCTCCAAACTGTATCAGCGTGAACTGTATGGCAAAAAACCCTGCAGTGGCTTCATGGATCGCAACCCGCTCATAGTTGACAGGGATACCAGTTTGCAAGAGTTGAGCAATATTATCGTCAAAGCAGATCGTCAACAGTTCACCAACGGCTTCATCATTACTGAGAACGGGCGCTATCTGGGCATGGGCACCGGCCAGGATTTTGTGCGCGAGATCACCCAGTTGCAAATCAATGCGGCGCGTTATGCCAACCCGCTCACTCTGTTACCGGGCAATGTACCGATCAATGAGCGCATTGAGCATCTGCTGAACAGCGGGAGCCATTTTTACGCCTGTTACTGCGACCTGGATCATTTCAAACCATTCAATGACGCCTATGGGTATCAGCGCGGAGATGACGTTATCCAGTCAACCAGCCAGATTTTGATCGACAAAGTCGACCCAGAACTGGACTGGGTTGGACATATTGGCGGCGACGACTTCATAGTCTTGCTGCAAAGCGACAACTGGCAAGCGCGCTGCGACGCCATTTTGCAACAATTCACCTGCATGATTCAAAGCTATTACAGTATTGAAGATCGCCAACGAGGCGGTTATTTGAGTGAAGACAGGCAAGGCGTCAAGGTGTTCTGTCCCTTGATCAGCCTGTCAATCGGCATCGTCAAGGTTGAACCAGGAAAATTTTACTCGCACCACCAGATTTCCACTGCAATAGCCGAAGCAAAAAAGCAAGCCAAAAAAATATCAGGCAACAGCATCTTCATTGACAGGCGACTAGGGCCAGGGCCAATGTCGGCATCTTTGTCACGCAGCACTACCACGCTTCCCACTGAAGTTCACTGAAAGTTACTGCATCACAATTAATAAATCTGCTGGAATATTCAGCGTAATGTCGAGTTGGTGATAGCGTAAGCGTAAGTCAAGATTTTCAGTCGAACAGGTCGGGTTAATCGATGAAACAGATAACCCGACCGACAAAAGCCGCTTCAATATTTGTTCAAATTTCTGATGTTTTTCGTACCTTTGGTATTTTTTGTGAACAAGAGCATGGCATCCGTCATTGCACTGCATATGCCATAGCTGCCAATTTATTTTCCTTGGATTGTTTTGCACGGTTCCGTGATGGCGGCAAACGGCGCAGATTTTTCAGCGCCTCCAGATCCTTGATCTCTATCGTGCGCTGATTGACCGCAATCATGCCGATTTCGTTAAAGGCAGATAGAGTCCTGCTGACTGTTTCCAGGGTTAATCCCAGATAACTGCCGATTTCATGCCGGGTCATCCTGAGGTTGAAAAACTTGCTGGAGTACCCCATCAAGGCAAATCTGTCCGACAACATTACAAGAAACCGCGCGACACGTGCTTCGGCACTGAGTGCGCCGAGCATACCGACCATCGCTTGTTCGCGTACCAGTTCCCGGCTCAGAACATCATATATTGCGTTTTCAAGCTCAACATGTGTGCGGGCAAGCGCGGTTAATTTTTTGAATGGCAGCAAAATCAAATCGCAATCCGATAACGCCACTGCTTCGGATGAATACAACCGCGAATTGATACCGTCAACACCCAGAATGTCTGCTTTCATGGGGAAGCTGAGGACTTGCTCATTGCCATATTCGTCAATGAGTACAGTTTTCAGAAAACCGGAATGTACTATGTACAGGGCATCGAAATTCTGTCCAATGGTGTGCACTCGTTGCCCGGCCTTGAACTGCACATGCTGAAACAACAAGTCTTCGTCGTCACAAACTGAAGCAAAAGGAATGCGTAGCAAGTCGCAGACATCTTTCAGGCTGGACCACAATCGTCCTTGGCATTGCCGCCCGGCGGGCAAGGATGATGACGGCAGAGTTTGTGAAAACGGCTTGCTCGTTGATATTTGAGTTTGCAGCATGGTATTTCCCCTCTTGAATTCGAAACAATATGGATTTACTAAGTCAACCGAACAGAATTCCATCCAATCTCGCAAAAATCGGGACAAGCATTAAAAATACTTAAACCATAGATTCCGAATATTGTAGATATTTACCCGTTCTGATGATCTTGTAGGCACAAACCTCACATTTTTTCGTACAATCAAATGCGTTGGTTTATCTCCCACTATCTTTTTTCAATCATGCATGTTCAGACCAAAAAAACACATTTCCCATGTGAATTTAAGAAAGGTTGAGCAACATTTATCCAACCCACTCAAGCTTTAATGCACAGTTTTATTATTGCAATTCGAATGTGTTGCCACAATCGGCGCTTGCTGAATGCCGACATAGGAATAGTGTATTAATTAGTAAGAATTTTCTTACTAATTTAGCCATCAAATTACTTACATTTCCAACATAAAAAATTTATTGAAATGCAATAATTTAGCGATAAACAACAGCCGCCAAAAACTTTAGACCTGCCTGTAAAAATTCGCATCAGTTAACCGGCATTCCCAACTTAGGCATTCCCAACTTGGCGTCGTACTGCTAAAATAGTCGCCGGTCTGACCAAAACAACGGTGCAGCATTACGTAAATTTGACAGCTTGTTTTTATATCCGCCGTTGTAGCTCAGTTGGTAGAGCAATTCACTCGTAACGAATAGGTCGCCAGTTCGATTCCGGCCAACGGCACCACAAATTCCAGAGTAGTCAGAAAATTTATTTAAGAAGCAGAAACCGCACATGCGGTTTTTTTTTGGCCCGGACTGGCGCATTTACTGCTGAACCAACTTAAGCTGGGCTTATAAAACACAGCGACTTAGTACCCATCAACTACTACACTCGTTGCAGGGACTAAGCCCATCCATCCTGGGCGGCATATTGCCGCCGGTGCCTTCAATTTTTAAATCACCCGGGCTTCAGGCACGCCATTCTTCGCCCGAGAATTTTTCAATAATTTCCAATTGGAAAAAATTTCGTCTCTCACATGCGGCACGGATACCTCGGTTTCCGAAATAGTGCAAATAATGCCTCAGTTCGTGCCAGCATCAGCGAGCGAATCACGCCAAAAAAAGCGTAGCATGGCAGCTTATGCAATTGCGCTCGAATGAGCGCAATTAAGTAAAATTCAAGACGTTAAGACAGGTGACGGCTGTGTCAGCCATCCAGTTGCCGCATAGCGAAACAGGCAACGACTGGTTTTATTGGTACTTCGCAGAAATTAGAATTTTCAACCACGGAGTAAATCATGAGCAAAAGTCAGGATGCAAAAAAAACCACCAAGAAGGAACCGGCCAAAACAATGAAAGAAAAAAAAGCTGACAAAAAAGTCAAGAAGGAAGAAAAGCTGCGCCAGTAATGGTGCCGTTGGTAAAAAATGCGGGGCAAGCCGCCACGGTGTTCCTGATGGCTAAGGGACTTGGCCGATTGAACGTGGTCTGCCCCTTGTTACCTTAGTCTTCAGGGTTTTCAGTGGTAGTCGTCTTCGCGCTGGTAACGAACCACCAGGATGGTGAAAGTATCGTTATCTTCGATCTCAAACAAGACAACGTAGCCGGCCATTACAAATGGAATCACCAGTTCGCGCAAGAATGGATTCCCGACTAAGGCTTTGCGGCAGGTAAAAGGGAATTCGCCTAACATCTCAATGTCCTTGGCAATGGCATCACGCGCCCGGCGCGCAGCTTTCAGATTGGGCTCCAATAGTTGCAGTTGCGCATACAACCGATGCAAATCATTCCGCGCTCCCTTGGTATAGCGAACCCGATAGGTCACGTACCTGCCTTCGTTCCAGCTTGAGCCAACATTTCGTCCAATTCAAGCAAAACCTCAACGGCGGGCCTCGTCACGCGCGGCAAAACCCCGAGCAATAAAATCCCGTTGCATCTTGCGTCGTTCAATGTTCACGCGTAGCGATTGCTCAACAAAATGCTAAAGACTCTCCACCTCCTCTAATACACTCTCAGCTGCATGCCGTAGCTCAGGATTGACGCGAAGCGATGGAATCAAAGTGGCTTTTATAGTGCGATCTCCTTGCGTTGCACTTGCTATGCAAGCATAGCCGCGTCGAGCGTCCCTACAAGATGTATCCGACTTGGGAACGGTGATGAAGGCGGCATTTGTAAAAATTATTGACATAAGAATGTGGTCGGCAAAGCCCTTAGCGAAACACGTGGGGGAAAAACACCTGAGACAATCGTCTCAGCGCGCGCTGATGCTGCAATGCAAAATGCGTATCCCGCATCAGCATGTTAAAAAGTGGCATGCGTTCAAGAAAATCGCGCATCTGCAGCCAACCCGATCGGAGCCCTTGATGCCCTATATTCCACCGACCCATCATTTCGAGCGCGTATCAAGGCTGATCGCGGGGCGCGTCACCGATGCGGGCGCCGAGCATGCGCGGCTGGCATCGTCGCACTTGCGCGCGCTCCATGATTACCATCTCGACCCGGGCGCCAGCACCGGCCCGCGCATCTTGAGCGCGGCCGAATTGCGCATCATCCAGCGCGGCGAGCAAGCGCTACTGGGCGCGTCCGGCCTGTGCCTGCCGCGCCTGCACGAGATGGTGCGCGAGGCGGGCTATTGCGTGTTGCTGGCCAACGCCGACGGCGTCACCATCGATTATTGCGTCGACCATGACCACCGCAACGATTTCAAGCGCGCCGGCCTGTATCTCGGGTCGTGCTGGTCCGAGCAGGAGGAAGGCACTTGCGGCATCGCCGCCGCGCTGTCCGACCAGAGCGCGATCACGGTCCACAAGACCGATCATTTCAGGGCCGCATTCACCGGGCTGACCTGCAGCGCGGCACCGATTTTTTCCTCAAACGATGAATTGATCGGCGTGCTCAATGCGTCGGCGTTGTATTCGCCCGACGAGCGCGATAGCCAGCGCCTGGTGAACCGGCTGGTGCGGCAGAATGCGGTACTGATCGAGGATGCCTATTTCCTGAAAACGCATACCCATTGCTGGGTCGTGTTGGGGCACCGCAACCGCCATTACGTCGAAGTGCAGCCGGAAATACTGATCGCCATCGATGGCCACGGCCAGGTGCTGGCCGCGAACCGCTGCGCCAGGCAATGCATCCCGGAATTGTCCGTCTTGCCGGGTGCCGCCCCGCGCCACATCGATGCCTTGTTCGATTTGCGCGCCGAGCGCCTGTTCGCTACGCATGCCGGCCAGGCCTTACTGGCGCTACGCCCGGTCGGCGGCGGCGCCCTGCTGCATGCGCGGGTGCGCGCGCCGCTCAAATGCGCATCCAGCCGGCCGGCCGCTCGCCGCGCAGCCCCGGCTGACATCGTGCTCGATGCGCAGCCTGACGCCACCGAGGGCTTCGATCTGCTGGAGCGCGAACACATCAAGCAAGCGCTGACCCAGACCCAATGGCGAGCGGCGCTGGCCGCGCCGCTGCTGGGGATGTCGCGCGCGACGCTGTACCGCCGCATCGCGCGCTTCAAGATCGTGGCGCCGCACCGTCTATAAAAATTTTTTACAAGCGGGCACAGAACCCGTCCTTTGCATCCGTCCTTGTCATATCAACCATGATGTATTGTCGATAATGGAGACCGCATGACCAATCAAGAAAACAAGCAAGCCCTTGCCGGCGTTCTGGAGCAGCTCGAAGGTGCACTGCGCAACGGCGACGCCGCCGCCGCCGCAGACGTGTTTCAGCCGGACGGCTTCTGGCGCGACCTGGTGCTATTCACGTGGAATATCAAGACCATGGAGGGGCGGCCGCAGATTAGCGCGATGCTGGCAGCCCAGCTAGCGGCGATCAAGCCGGTCAGCCTGCGCGTCGCCGATGTTGATGAGGTGACCGAGGCGGGCGGCGTCACGCAGGGCTGGATCGACGTCGAAACCGAGGCCGGGCACGGTGTCGGTTTCATCCGAGTCAAAGATGGCAAAATCTGGACGCTGCTGACCACGATGTCGGAACTGAAGGGGTTCGAGGAAGCCAAGGGGTCGCGCCGCGCGAGCGGCGCCGTGCATGGCGCGCAAACCCGGCGCACTAGCTGGCAGGAAGGACGTGATGCCGAATTGCAGCAGCTGGGTCATGCAAGCCAGCCGTACTGCCTGATCGTCGGCGGCGGCCAGGGCGGCATCGCGCTGGGCGCGCGCCTGCGCCAATTGAACGTGCCCACCATCATCATCGACAAGAACGACAAACCAGGCGACAGCTGGCGCAAGCGCTACAAGTCGCTGTGCCTGCACGACCCGGTCTGGTACGACCACATGCCTTACATTCCGTTTCCTGAAAACTGGCCCGTGTTCACGCCCAAGGACAAGGTCGGCGACTGGCTGGAGATGTACACCAAGGTGATGGAGCTCAATTACTGGGGCGCAACCACCTGTTTGTCGGCCAGCTACGACGAAGCCAGCGGTGAATGGGCCGTGCAAGTCGAGCGCAATGGCGAAAAAATCACGCTGCGACCGAAGCAACTGGTGCTGGCGACCGGCATGTCGGGCAAGGCGAACTGGCCGACCTTCAAGGGCATGGATACGTTCCAAGGCGAGCAGCACCATTCGTCGCAGCATCCCGGGCCGGATTTATATGTCGGCAAGAAGGTGGTGGTGATCGGCGCCAATAATTCCGCGCACGACATTTGCGCCGCGCTGTGGGAAACCGGCGTCGACGTGACGATGGTGCAGCGCTCGTCGACCCACATCGTCAAGTCCAATTCGCTGATGGACCTGGCACTGGGCGACCTGTATTCGGAGCGCGCAGTGGCGGCCGGCATGACGACCTCGAAAGCCGACCTGACCTTCGCATCGATTCCGTACCAGATCCTGCACACGTTCCAGATTCCCGTATTCGACGCCATCAAGCAACGCGACGCCGATTTTTATGCGCGCTTGGAAAAGAGCGGCTTCATGCTCGACTTCGGCGACGATGGCTCGGGCTTGTTCATGAAATACCTGCGCCGCGGCTCAGGCTATTACATCGATGTCGGCGCGTCAGAACTGGTGGCCGACGGCAAGATCAAGCTGAAAAGTGGCGTCGGCGTGGTCGAGATCAAGGCGCACTCTGTGCTGCTGACCGACGGCACAGAGCTGGAGGCCGACGTGATCGTCTATGCGACCGGCTACGGCTCGATGAATGGCTGGGCCGCCGACCTGATTTCACTGGAAGTAGCAAACAAGGTCGGCAAGGTCTGGGGCCTCGGTTCGGCCACCACAAAAGACCCGGGGCCCTGGGAAGGTGAGCAGCGCAACATGTGGAAGCCGACCCAGCAAACGGCATTGTGGTTTCATGGCGGCAACCTGCACCAGTCGCGCCACTATTCGCAATACCTGTCGCTGCAACTGAAGGCGCGCATGGAAGGCTTGGCGACGCCGGTTTATGGGCTGCAGGAAGTGCATCACCTATCGTAGCCCGGTAGCCTCGCAGGCCACAGATGCCACCCTGAACAAAGGGATTAATAGGGGAAAGCAATTAATAGAGGACAGACCACGTTTTGCGCACCAATGCCAAGAAAACCCCGGCTCTATTGTGAGAGACGGGATTTCTGGATTATTGCGTCCTCGGTGTTCCGAGGGCAAACGGATTTGGCCGATTAAACGTGGTCTGTCCCCTAATATTCTCTTTTAATACACTGAAGCACAGCGGCAGAAGAAGGGAATGGCAAAACAAAGTGCGTGTCTTTTTGTTTTCAACTGCATCAACTTGTCAATTGAACTCATCGTATGCCCGCGCGGGCAACGCTGCTTGCAGCGCCTTTGAATACGCCAGGCGGGCGGTTTGCAGCACGGCGGCTTGGGCTTGCACGCGCAGCAGTTCAGCGTCTACAAACTGCAGGCTTGCTAGTTGGGCTTTGGCTTCGTCTGAGAGGGTGTCGAGGTCATAGTCTTTGTCGTCGATTTTGATAGTGGGCATGATAGGTTTCTTTGGTGTGAGCAGCGGGGTTCCTGGATTACTGCGCCTCGGTGTTCTAAGGGCCAAGGAATTTGGCCGATTAAACGTAGTCCGTCCCCTGTTATGCAGAAGATCAGGCAATGATAGTGAACTCGGTGGCAACCAGCAGGACACCAACTTGAAAACTACCAACCAACACCAGACCGCCAGCCGTAGCTGCATCTGCGTTGTAGTACAGAGCGCCTGTATCTTGCAGGAAGATAAAGTGTTGAGCATCGGTGGAGCCGGCAACCGAGCCACCATTCAGTGCAGCAGCATTTGCGAATGTAGCGAATTCAGTGCCAAGAGTGGTGGCGCCAACACTAGCAGTCAACGCAGTGTAAGCCGCCTTTGACAACTGGATAGTGTCGTCAGCAACCACATAGCCGATGATAGTGTCGGCATTAGCCGCTTGGTTCAACACCACGGTATCCACACTGCCAGTTGCAGAGCGAAGCGTAATGGTGTTAGCACCAACGCCACCTGTGATAGTCATAGCAGCTGTCGCATGGTACGTGATGCCAGCAGCAGTCAAGTCGATAACATGGACATTGGTTGTGTCGGTGATGGCAGTTACAGCAGTTGCATTCACAGCCACAGTTGTCGTTGCCTTGATCGAGTTCAAATTTGCAATGTCAGCTACGCCTGCTGAGACTGTGGTGGTGTAAGCATTACCGGTACCGAGCAAGCCAGCCAGAGTTGCTGCAGTTCCAGTGGCGATTGTTGCGCTCACTACGCCTGTGGTGCTTGCGTGCACCGTGTTTGCATCAGCCACACTGACGCTGGCATCGGACAGTGTCGAGGTGTAGTTAATCGATCTGGTGATGCCGCTTGAGGCAATGGCCGTTTTTACATCGGCCACTGCGCCATTGATGGCGCTTGCCGCTGTCGCGATCACCGCTACTGTGGTGGCCGCATCGATCAAGTTGAGGTCTGTTGCCGCAACGCTACCTGCTGAAACTGTAGTGATGTAAGCATTACCGGTACCAAGCAGTCCAGCCAGGACTGCTGCAGTTCCAGTGACGATTGTTGCGCTCACTACGCCTGTGGTGCTTGCGTGCACCGTGTTTGCGTCAGCCACACTGACGCTGGCATCGGACAGTGTCGAGGTGTAGTTAGTCGATCTGGTGATGCCGCTTGAGGCAATAGCCGTTTTTACATCGACCACTGCGCCATTGATGGCGCTTGCCGCTGTCGCGATCACCGCTACTGTGGTGGCCGCATCGATCAAGTTGAGGTCTGTTGCCGCAACGCTACCTGCTGAAACTGTAGTGGTGTAAGCATTACCGGTACCGAGCAGTCCAGCCAGGACTGCTGCAGTTCCAGTGGCGATTGTTGCGCTCACTACGCCTGTGGTGCTTGCGTGCACCGTGTTTGCGTCAGCCACACTGACGCTGGCATCGGACAGTGTCGAGGTGTAGTTAATCGATCTGGTGATGCCGCTCGAGGCAATGGCCGTTTTTACATCGGCCACTGCGCCATCAATGGCGCTTGCCGCTATCGCGCCCACCGCTACGGTGGTGGCCGCATCGATCAAGTTGAGGTCTGTTGCCGCAACGCTACCTGCTGAAACTGTGGTGGTGTAAGCATTACCGGTGCCAAGCAGGCCAGCCAGGACTGCTGCAGTTCCAGTGACGATTGTTCCTGAAATAACGCCCGTCCCATTCGCTGCATGAATCGTATTGGCTTGCGCCACCGTCATGTCGGTTCCACTGACGGTGGCCGCGTAGTTAGTGATTGCTGCAATAGCTGTACCCGCTGTTTCAACTGTCGCAAATGCCGCAACTTCTGTTGCTGTACCGGTAACCGTCGTCAAACTTGCTGCAGTGATTAAGCCGGAAGTCTTGGCGTCGATAGCGGCTAAATCGGCCGCCGCTATGGTGGTGTCAGACACCGCTACTGTGGCGGTAGACGCCACAACTAAAGACGCCGCTGTCACCAGTCCTGCTATGGCTTCTGCCGTGGTGCCGGTGATGTTGATGGCGTTGCTTGCAGTTACTACGCCGGTCGTGAGATTGCCAATGGTACTGAGGTCGGTTGCCAAGATGCTAGTAGTACCAGCATCAGACAACGTCACCGCAACAGTCGCTGCCTTAGTGATGCCGGCTGATGTCATGACCGTTTTAACATTTGCTGTGGTGCCGGTGATCGTGGTGACATTGGCCGCGCCCACCGCTACTGTGGTGGCCGCATCGATCAAGTTGAGGTCAGATGCTGCTGCCGTTGCATCCCCTGCCGCTATCACGATGGTGTAAGCGTTTGCTGCACCGGTTGCGGTTAAGGTTTTCAGGCTCGCAATTGTCGATGTATTGATAATCGTACCGGTAGTGACGCCCGTGCCATTGGCTGCATCAATCGCATTGGCTTGCGCCACCGTCATGTCGGTTCCACTGACGGTGGCTGCGTAGTTAGTGATTGCTGCAATAGCTGTACCCGCTGTTTCAACTGTCGCAAATGCCGCAACTTCTGTTGCCGTACCGGTAATGGTTGTCAAACTTGCTGCAGTGATTAAGCCGGAAGTCTTGGCGTCGATAGCGGCTAAATCGGCCGCCGCTATGGTGGTGTCAGACACCGCTACTGCGGCGGTAGACGCCACAACTAAAGACGCCGCTGTCACCAGTGCTGCTATGGCTTCTGCCGTCGTGCCGGTGATGTTAATAGCGTTGCTTGCAGTTACTACGCCGGAGGTAAGACTGCCAATGGCACTGAGGTCACTTGCCAGGACAGTTGCACCAGCAACATCCGTTAGCGTGGCTGCAACGGCTGGTGCCTTGGTGATGCCGGCTGATGTCATGGCCGTTTTAACAGTTGCTGTGGTGCCCGTGATCGCGGTCACTGCTGTCGCGCCCACCGCTACTGTGGTGGCCGCATCGATCAAGTTGAGGTCTGTTGCCGCAACGCTACCTGCTGAAACTGTGGTGGTGTAAGCATTACCGGCGCCAAGCAATCCAGCCAAGACTGCTGCAGTTCCAGTGACGATTGTTCCTGAAATAACGCCCGTCCCATTCGCTGCATGAATCGTATTGGCTTGCGCCACCGTCATGTCGGTTCCACTGACGGTTGCCGCATAGTCGGTAATGGCAGCTATGGCGGTACCCGCTGTTTCAGCTGTTGCAAAAGCCGCAACTGCTGTTGCTGTGCCGGTAACCGTCGTCAAGCTTGCTGCAGTGACCAGGCCGGAAGTCTTGGCGTCGATAGCGGCTAAATCGGCCGCCGCTATGGTGGTATCAGACACCGCCACCGTGGCGGTAGATGCCACAACTAAAGACGCCGGTGTTACCAGCGCTGCTATTATTTCTGCTGTCGTGCCGGTGATGTTGATGGCGTTGCTTGCAGTTACTACGCCGGTCGTGAGATTGCCAATGGCACTGAGATCAGTTGCCAGGACATTTGCAGCAGCAGCATCCGTTAGCGTGGCTGCAACGGCTGGTGCCTTGGTGATGCCGGCTGATGTCATGACCGCTTTAACATCTGCTGCAGAGCCGGTGATCGTGGTGACTTTTACCGCGCCAACCACTGCAACATTCTGAGCATCCAAGTTCAACAACGCGCTGGCAGGCACAGTGCCGGTCAATCCGCCCGGCAGATTCCCGTTCGATCCGCCCGTTAGATCCTGATTAACGATTGCATTTGCCGCAGTCGCTGCATCTATCACGCCGACCATAATGCTTTTAGCGACGCCAATATCGATACCCTTTGCAGTCAACGCGTAGTATTCGCCGACCAGTACCTTGGAGTTGATGATTGCCTTGGATGCCAGCACGATTGGGTCGGCGCCAGCGTAGTTGGCAACGTTCTTGATGATTTCAGCGACGATTGCGCCTTGCGTTGTGCCGGCCTGACCCAGACGACCAACCCAGTAATTAACGCCACCTTGATCTGGGTTAGCACGGCCCAGAAATTTTACGTAGAACTCCTGAATGAACTGCTGGTTCGTCAGCGCGCCCCTGTAGGTGGCTTGGCCTTCCGGGCTGAGATAGAAAGATTGCGCGATGCTGTTGAGCGATTCGCCGTTAGCGTAAGACTGAATCCAATAGGTCAAGCCGCCCAAATCAGGAGCGCGGTCGAACAACGAAACATACAATTGGGTAACTTGATCTTGCTGCAACTGGGTAACTGAGGTCGCCATGTGACGTAACTCCTGATAAGGAAATACTAGATATAGATCGGAGCGAAGACACAATCCGCATTTTATGTGCTGGGAGTATCGCTTAAGTTGCCGTAGAACAATGTGATGCCAGTCACGTTCCCCCGAAAAATAAAAATAACAGGGGCAAGACCACGCTTTACGCACCAATGACAAGAAGAAACAAAAGGACACCGAAAGAAACAAAAGGACACCCACTTTGTTTTCCCGCTTTGTTTAAAACGTAAACGAAAAACCCCACTGCCTTGTGAGCAGCGGGGTTCAAATTTCAACTTGACGTTCAGGCATTCGGCGCAATGGTGTAACAGGGATTTCGAATGGCATGCCATTCGCCTGCGAAACAATATCCGCTTGCAAGCGGGTATGCGCCCTGCAAGGGCTTCGCTTATTGACGCCCGGCGAATTGCGCCTTACGGCCCTATCGCTTCAAGTCCCGATAGAAGTTTTCATGCGAGCCCAGCAATAACAACAGCCGCGTGCCCGGGTCGTATTCGTAGGCCAGCAACATAAGTTGGTCATTGCATTTGAACTTATGCACCAATACGCCCGCCAGATCGCCTTTCTTGGCTTCGCCAATACTCGGCTCCCGCACAATGTCGGCCACAGCATCATCCATATCGGCTTTTTGATTCTGGTGTATGCGCTTGTAAGCCCGTTTGAACATCGCGCTTTGCTGAACCTGAACAGCATCAGCCATCAGCTGCGCTGTCCTTCCGGCACAAAGGTCGTGGCAAGCGTCGGCCCTTCTGCGCCGGCAATCAGCAAATCCCGGACAAAATCAATCGGCAAATCGGGGTTATCTAAAGCGGTTCTCCCCAGCAAAGCCCAAAATTCTATTTGTCCGGCAATCGTGCGTCGTTCAGCCTTGGCTTGCGCTCGCGCCATTTCGTATAAAACGTCATCTATACGTACCGGCATTCCCATAGCCTCACCCCCGAAAATAAAATACTGCAAAAGTAGTTTCATGATCGAGCAAGCCCAATTTCACTGCAAACATGCGCTCGCTACACAAACGCCTACATGCCAGCCGGTTTTTCACTGATGTCTATGTGCCGGTCAAGCTGCCCGCTGCGGCTGTGAGCCAAACATCTTGCGTGCGGTGTGGATGCCGCGCAGATATTTGATCTGACGCCGCGCACACAAGTCGATCAGCGCCCCCGGAGCGCCCACGGCGCTGCCGAACTCCTTCAGGAAACGGGTCGAAAAATCAATAAACGCGGGGCCATCGACACCGATGCGCTCCAGGATTTTCGGTTGATGCGCGGCAATCATGCCTTTCTTTTTCGGCTGCAGCGCCCTTCCGGTCCAGTCGACCAGTTCCACGTAGTCCTCAAAAGCGAATGGAATCGCCCATGCAGTGCGGCCGGTGGCGTCGAACGGCATCAAGGGCGCTTGCGGCAATGGGGCTTCGGTTGCGTCGCCTGCGCTTGCGCGCGCCGCCGGCGCCGCTCCCAGCCGCTCCTGAATCGACGTGTAATCCGAGGTTTCCGGCGTCTCGGCCATGCCTGCGCGCACCGGGTTCAAATCGACATACGCCATCGCCGCCAGCAGCGCTTGTTCGTCCAGCAGCGCCTGGCTCTTGAAACGCCCCTCCCAGAAGCGCCCGGTGCAGCCATCTTCGCCATTCGCCTGACGCGCAAGCGATTCGTTCAGGCCGCGCATGAACCACGACAAGTCATGCAGACGGGCGCGATAGAGTGCGGCGATTTCCGCAACCTTGGCGATTTCCGCCCGGTCCATTCCGGCGCGGGCCGGCGAAAGATAGCGCCTCACCAGCAACGGGCCGGTAAACAGTTGCGTCCAGCGGGTCAGCACCTCATCCACGCTCCATCCCAGCGCCCGCGCCCGGTCGACGTGCGCCACGACGTGATAGTGATTGCTCATCACAGCAAAGGCGGCAATGTCGATGGCGAAGATGGCTGCCAGTTCCTTGATGCGCGCCGCAATCCAGCCGCGCCGGTGCTCGAAATTCTTCCCGGTCAAACGGTCTTCGCCGCACAAAAAAGCACGTCGCACACAGCGCGAAACACAGTGATACCAGGCGGTGTCGCCAAGGCTGATAAGGGCGGAGCGGGGTTGGGTCACGGCAGTCAGGCCGAAATGGATGCGATTGGGACGGACCGGTCGTAAAGCGTTTCCGGGGCAATATCCAGATCCCCTGGCCAACATACCGTGTCCAGGGCGACGAATGCCTGCTTGAATAGGACAATATCCTGCAACCGCGTAAACACACCCCGATTTAGATATGGCCGCGCATCGAACAAACGATGATCACCGGTACTAAACCAGAGTTCCAGAGAAAAGTCTTCCCGAGGCATGACACGAATGACGGATTCCATAAACTCTCCTAGCGCAACGGCTCTATGACGAACGGAGTCTGTCCATTGACGGCAAGCTCCCAATCGGCCAATAACGACTCACGGTGAATCTCGACCCAAGCCTGAACCAATCGCGTTTTGGCAACAGGAATTTCTCCAGCCAGAACCGATCCATCCAAAATCGAGAAAGAAGCATCCTGTCCTCGATATTTCGCGTGGATGTGAGGCAATTTGTGTCTCTCGTCATCGTAGAAGTAAAGGCTGATGATAATGCCGTAGAACATGCTAATGGCGGGCACTGCGCACCTCCAGATAAATGATCAATCGGATACTTCATGAAAGGATATCGCACAACGGGCGTTATGTAAACAAAGTGGGTGTCCTTTTGTTTGTTTTTTGGATGTAAACGAAAAAACCCCACTGCCTTGTGAGCAGCGGGGTTCAAATTTCAACTTGACGTTCAGGCATTCGGCGCAATGGTGTAACAGGGATTTCGAATGGCATGCCATTCGCCTGTGAAACGGTATCCGCTTGCAAGCGGATATGCGCCCTGCAAGGGCTTCGCTTATTAACGCCCTACGAATTGCGCCTTACGGCCTTGTCCCTTATTGTTTCTTTATTTATGCCAAAGTAATCAGACCAGAAGCACCACCAATACCTGTGACGGAACCGGCGACATAACCAATCAACACAATCGCTTCATGGCCGATAGCACCACCACCCAAAGTTGCATTGCTGTCATAAACAACCATCGAATCAGTACCTGTTGCAGCACCGACAAACGTGTTGGTCGTTCCACCAACGTACGTACCACGAACGACTTCAACGCCGTTGTCCACCAGTGTCAGACCAAGCAAGGTAATTGCTGCAGTACCATTAGCGATCAGACCACCACTACCAGCACCAGCTGCGGCTGTATAGGATGCAGCAGCCAACTGGATTGTGTCGCCCTTAGCCATACCGGTGATCACGTCAAAAGCCGTGGTCGAAATGGAGTTGGCTACTGGTGAAGTACCAAAAGCACCTGTATCACCACCGAGAGCAGCACCAGCATTAGCTGTGGCCGCCAACTTAATCGAATCAATACCAGAATGCGCACCGAACGTGACCTTGTCTGCACCAGCACCACCGGTTACTGTGTTTGCACCAGTACCCAGAGTGATCACGTCAGCACCGGAACCGGAAACGACGATGTTAGCGCCGTTGCCCAGAGTTACGTTGTGAATACCAGCACCCGACAGGTTGGCGCTGACCACTTTGTTATCAGTTGCACCGTTGATTGTGACTCCGGTAGTAATCGAGTCAATCAAAGTTACCGCGATATCACCAGTCAATGTCAGATTTGACAGAGTGGCGGTTGTGAAGCCGCCAATCGTAACAAGTGCTGTAGCGGCTGTGCTTGTATTAGCGATAGTGATGTTCGCGGCACTGTCAGTCAATGTCGTGATCGTTGTGGCATTCAAGCCACCAAACGTCAGCGAGCCCAGGCTGTTATCAGTCAAACCAGTGATAGTCGTGCCGATAGTGCCGGTTTCATTGCTGTTGATAGCGAGCGTTGTAGCGCTGTCTGCCAGCGTTGTAACGGTCAGGCCAGCAGTGCCGGTTACGTTCAAAGTACCCAAGAAGCTGTCGGTCAGAGTGGAGATTATGTGAACTGCACCACCGACGCTAGCATTGCTTACTACATTGACAGTGCCAACGCCGATGGCGTTCGCATCTTGCAACGTCAGTGCATTGGTGGTGAAGCCAATCTTCGTTGCCGCTGTACCCAAGTTCACTGTAACGATGTCATTCACACCAGCGGTATCAGCTGTTTGATAAACAATCGCACCGGTTGTAGCCAAGTCAAGCGCCAAGCTTGTACCAGCTTTAACACCCGTGAATGAGGTGGTCGCGTTAGTACCAGCCACATGAATCGCGTTGAAGCCTGTGAGCACGCTCATATCAACGATGCCGGTCACGGCAGCAGTCGTACCTAAAGTGGTGAAACCGGTCACGTTTTTCACAGTATTAGCTGCCGTGAAAGTCGTACCAGCGGCGTTCAAGACCAGTTCATTGTTGGTTGCTGTACCGCCAGTAATGGTCTTGGTTGCATCAGCGGAAATCGTGATGACGTCTTGACCAGTCGAACCAACGAACGATTGGGTTGTAGCATCCAACGTTGCAGTGATCACGCCGCTGGATGTTGTGGTGAGAGCCAGAGCTGCACCACGGGCAGAAACGTCACCTGAGAATCCAGCAGCGCCACTTACAGCAACTGTTTTCAGATTAGTCAAGCCGGTCAGCGAAGTGAATGTAACATTGCTTGCACCGGAAATATTCAGTGCTGTGGCAGCTGTGTCATTTACCTGCGCGATGACGGACTTTGTTGCGCCTGTCGTAACATTGATTGTTTTAAACTGATTGCTAGAATCAGAAATCGCAGCAGCAGTCAGGCCATTGACGTTCAGGGCCAATGTCGTGTTGGTTGGAGTTGTCAGTCCTTCTGTCAGACCCAGTGTGCCGCCAGTCCCCGAGAGGTTCAAAGTCGCCAAAGCGTTGGACGAAATAGTCGAAGTGCCGTAACCACCCAAAGAAACCGTGGCAATTGTTGCTGCAGTAGTTAGGCTACCTGCATTCACATCGGTAATAGCGACATTGCCGTCCGCGATACCGATTACGGCAGCTACTTTATTGCTTGTGTTAGCAACAGCAGCAGTCGCGTTAGCAGCCGCAACAGCATTTGTTTGTGTAACAGAAACGGAAGTTGTTGTTGCCTTACCATTCACAACTACAGCACCGCCATTGATTGTGACGCCACCGCCAGCACCAGCAGCAGCAGCAGCAGCAGTGGCAGCAGTAGCAGTAGCAGGCGTGATATTTTCAACAATGGTTACTGTCGAGCCGCCAGTAACAGTAATAGCACCTTGTACGTCACCGTTATTAACAATTGCGCCTGTCGTAGTGATGTTCACAGCACCTGTCGGAGCTGTTGTGCCACCGACAATGACCGTGCCAGCAACGAGTGTTACGCCTGTCGCGGTAACTGTTACTGTAGAACCGCCATCAACTGCGATGGCGCTTGCGCCTTGAACATCATTTACTGAAACAGCAGTAGTTCCAGCAGCAGTCACTGTATCGACGCCAGCCGATGCGTTAATGTTGAGTGCTGTCAAGCCAGCGTAGCCAGTTGCTGTATTCACGATCTCACCAGCTGTGCTGGAGATATTCAATGTCTGAATGTTCTTGACAGTGAGTGCTGGCATTGTGCCAACACCGCTTGTGTCCAAGATATTCAATGTGTTGACGCCTGTACCACCGTCGATGGAATCGAACGGGGTCACTGTGCCGACTGTTAAACCTGCGTTCAACACACCATTGAACGTATCGTTGCCAGCAGCACCAACCAATGTATCCACACCAGTAGTGAGTGTGTAGATTTGGCCATTAGTCGCAGTCTGACCAGCGATTGCAGCTGCTGCAGTAGTTGCATCCACCACGCCGGCCACAATACTTTTAGCAGTGGCGATGTTGTTGCCATTTGCAGTCAATGCATAGTATTCGCCGACTGTAACCTTGGCATTGATGATTGCCTGGGATGACAGCACGACTGGATCGGTGCCAACATAATTGGCAACGTTGCTGATGATTTCAGCAGCAATTGCACCTTGCGTTGCGCCGGTTTGACCCAGACGGCCAACCCAGTAAGCTACGCCGCCTGCATCTGGATTTGCACGACCCAGGAAATTTACGTAGAACGCGTTAATGAATTGGGTGTTTGTCAGCGCGCCGCTGTAGGTCGCTTGACCTTCTGGGCTGAGGTAGAAAGATTGCGCAATGTTAGCAAGCGATTGGCCGCTAGCGTAAGACTGAACCCAATAGGAAAAGCCGCCCGCATCAGGAGCGCGGTTGAACAGCGAAACATACAATTGGGTGATTTGATCTTGCTGCAACTGGGTGACTGAGTTAGCCATGTGGTGTTACTCCTAATAAGGAAAATGCGGGATATAAATCAAAGCAAAGATGCGTTACACATTTTGCAGGTTGGAGTATCGCGTGGGTTGCCGCAGAAAAATGTGATGCCGGTCACGTTTTGGCAGATTGCTGAAAATAAATCCTAATACGTTCATTTATGCGCTTACTTGTATTGCTTACTTCTTACTTATATTGCTTACTTATATCGCCGCTACCGGGCTGCAGGCTGCACTTTGGCGGGGTTGCCAGGGCTGGACAGCATTTTTTTGTTACTTTTTTGCCACATTCGCGGTGTGGCGCTGCGGCGTTAGTGCTGCTTTGGCAGGTCAGGCTCTAAACCCCGGGGCGGCGCTGCGCTAACCGCGCCACTGTGCAGGAATTCGGCCGTACAGTGGTACAGATGCCTGTATTAAACGCAGATGCACAGAAATAATGCGTAGGATGCCATGTTTTTTGGCATACTCCCGTTATTTTTTTTATTACCTTGCGGCGGTTCGGGCGGCTATGGCGAGGACTGTTTAGTCCTCTCTCCCGGCATAGCTTTTCCTGGTGCCCGAATCGCGATCCGATTCGCTTGTGGGAGAGTGTCTTAGCAAGCATTTCGGCCGCATGATGTGGCAAGGCAATCAAGGTTAAGCCTTGTTTTGACCGCAGTGCTTATTGCGAGCACCCTCTCCCCGGCCCTCTCCCGCGCGCGGGCGAGGGAGTGTAGCTGGCCCTGTTTTGGCTAATGCGCAAGCTGGTCTCTCCTGCACGCGGGCGAGGGGGTGGCGCTACCGGATTCACGCTGCACCCCGCATCATCCTCTGCGCATGCGGGCGAGGGCGTTCTCCATCGCGGTGAATAGTAACGCTGCATTACGACGATATAAGAGCGGCGGGAATGACATGCGGAAATATTGTACTATCGCTGTTCTTGGCTGAACGCATTTTTACGGCAACCGAATTAGAGCGCTGCAGGCCGCGCCAAGGCTGCCGCCTGCAACGCCGGTGCGGGCAGTCAAGGTTATCCGATCAATTCATACCGATGGTGGCTGACTATGCTGCAACGACATGTGCTTCACTTTGCATTCCACTATGTATCCAAACTTACATCCCACTATGTATCTCGCTGGCTTATGGCTGCGGCCTGCATCTTCGCGTGCGGCGGCACGTTGGCGGCCGATGCGGCCAGTTCAGCCGAAGTGGCCGGCACGGTAGCGCTGGCAATCGGCGAAGCCACGCTGCAGGACGCCAGCGGCGCAGTTCACGCAGCCGCCCGGGGCGATGCGGTGCGGGTCGGCCAGACTTTGCTGACCGGGCCCAATGGCCACATCCATGTACGCATGGTGGATGGCGCTTTTGTAAGCGTGCGGCCGCAATCGCGCTTTCGGATCGAAGAGTACCGCTACGACCCGGCGCTGCCGTCGAATAACCGCGTCAAGTTTGTGCTGGAACAGGGCGTGGCGCGCAGCATTACCGGCCGCGCCGGCGAGGCCGCGCGCGAGCATTACCGTCTGAATACGCCGCTGGCTGCAATCGGCATTCGCGGTACCGATTTTGTGGTGCAGGCATCCGCTGACGTTACCCGGGTGCTGGTGCAAAGCGGCGCGGTGGCGATGTCGCCGCTGGGCACGGATTGCCTGGCGAGTGCTTCCGGCCCATGCAATACCGCTGCGACCCGGGTGTTGAGCGCGGCCATGCGCAACGCGTATCTGGAACTCGGCAGCCACAGTAGCGTGCCGCTGCTGGTGCCGGCGTCCAGGGCGCTGAACTCGCCCAATCTGATTGCGCCGCCGCAAGCGGAAGAGCCAGCCGTGGTGAGCAAGGCCGACTCGGCCAATCTGGTATCGCGCGACGCGCAGCGGGATTCCAACGTCAAGCTGGCGCTGAAAAATGCCAGTGAAGATCATCCGCCTGCCGCAGTCGTTCAGGAGCCGATAGCAACAGCGCCGGCGCTGCCGACTCTGCCGGTGCTGGAAAAACCGGCCGCGCCGGCGGCGCCTTCACAATTCTGGTGGGGCCGGTATGTGGCATTCGACACCGCCTATGTGCCAACCGGCAAGGAGAGCCTGGCACGCGATGTGCTGCTGGCAACGCTGGCGCCGTCTGCGCGTGAGACGGTGGTCGGCAATGACATGTTTGCGCTGCTGCAGCCGGTCGGTAACTTCAGCATGCCGAAGTCGGGCTCTTTCGACTTCAAGCTGGCCGAATCGGAAGCGTATATCGTGCGCGACGACCGCACCAGGGTATCGGCAGCGACGATTTCATCGCCGGTACTGAATATCAATTTTGGCGCGAGCACGTACGCCACTTCACTGATGGTCAATGGCAGCGGCATAGCGCCGTTGTCGGTGCAATCGACCGGCACCATCGGCAGCAGCGGCAGGCTTAATGCCACCAGCAAATCGGTGGATAAGTTTGACGGCATTTTGTCGACTGACAGCAGCCAGGCCGCGTACATATTTCAGCAGGGCTTGAAGGACGGCTTTGTGGCAGGCGCAACGCGCTGGGTGCGCTGATTTCTGGCTTGACAACGGCCGCGCAGCGTAAGGCATTTTCGCGGTGCGGATGATACGCAGCCTGTTGCTGGCGCTGGCGCTGGCCGGCGCGGTGCTGGTGCCGCTGCTGCGGCCCGGCTGGTTGCAGCCGCTGGCGGTGGTGCTGGATGACTGGCGCGTGCGGCTCACGGTAACGCCCTTCCCCGAATCCCGTATTGTGATTGTCGATATTGACGAGCACAGCCTGTCCACACTGGGCGCATGGCCGTGGCCGCGTGATTATCTGGCGCGCATGTTGCGCATTTTGCTGGATGATTATCAGGTTGCCGCAGTGGCTATGGATATGGTGATGCCGGAAGTACGCAGCGGCGAAGCAGCGCTGGCGGCGCAGTTGCAGCGCCCGCAGGTGACTGCCGCTGTGGTGTTCGACCTGGCTAATCGCGGCTTGCCGGCGCTGGCCGCCGACAGCCCGGTGTTGGCGCTGGCACTGGCCGCTGCGCCGCCGCTGTCGGCGCCGCCGGATGCTCCGGCCATGACGGCGGTGCCGGTGATGGCCAACCACCCCGGTCTGGCTGCTACACGCGCCGGCCACATTACTCCGATCTTCGATGACGACCGCCGCGTGCGACGCTTGTCGCCGCTACTGTGCTTATCCGGCAGGCGATGCTTGCCGACGCTGGCGCTGGCCAGTTACGCCGGTCTGCTGGAGCAGCCGACGCTGGCGCTGCAACCCGGCCACGGCTGGCTGGGGCCGAACTGGCAATTGCAACTGTTATCCGATGGGATACCGACGGCAACCTTGCCGCTGGACGCCAATGGCGCGCTGACGGTGCCATATCGCCATGCCGAGCGGGATTGGCTGGCGATTTCGGCGGCGGATATTCTGCAGCATACGGTTGACCCGGCTCTGCTAAAAAACGTGGTGGTGCTGGTCGGCAGTTCGGCGCTCGGCTTGTCGGACGTGATCTCGACTCCGCTGAAAGCCGGCAGCGCCGGTTTTGTGCCGCATGCGGAAATATTTTCCGCTTTGCTGGATGACGATTTTCGCTATATGCCACGCAACGGCTGGTGGCTAACGACATTGCTGTTGCTGCCGTTTGGGTTGGCGCTGGGATGGCTGTCCGGCCATTATGGGCAATCGGCGCGCCGTATTTTGGTGTTCCCGCTGTGGCTGGGATTGAGTTGGGGGTTGTGCGGCGCAGTGGCGCTGCTGACCGCCCGCTATGCCAATTTATTGCTGCCGCTGATGCCGCTATTTCTGTTTGCGCCGCTGGCCTTGCTGCTGCTGTTGCCAGCCGAGCTATACCACGCTGCGCACGCGCATCAGGGCATGATGCATTTGCTGCAAGCGTACCTGCCCAAGTCGGTGGCCAGCCGGCTGGCTCTGCGCGGACGGGTCGGCGATAACACGGATGCGTCGCGCCGCTTGATTACGGTGATGTTTGCCGACGTACACGGCTTTTCCGGCCTGTACGAACTGCGCTCGCCGGAGCTGGTGGCGCAACTGATGCAGCGGGTGTTTTCTGAAATGGCGGAAGCGGTAGCGGCGCAGCATGGCACCATCGACAAGTTTATCGGCGACGCCATCATGGCTTTCTGGAACGCGCCGGAGGACGATGCGCAACATGCGCCCCACGCACTGGCGGCGGCGCAGGATATTTTGCAGCGGATCAGAGCCCTCGATGATTTTTGCATGAAGCTCGGTTTTGCCCCGCTGCAGGTCGGCATCGGGCTGGAAACCGGAATCGCGCTGGTGGGCAACTTCGGCACCCGGCACCGCGATACATTTACCGCAATGGGCGAGCCGGTAGTGCTGGCCAGCCGGTTGCAAGGCTTGACCGGCACGTTCGGGGTGCCGCTGCTGGTCGGGCAGACTTGTGCCGGCAGCGCGGACATGCCGCCGCTGCACCCGCTCGGCCTTACCGCTATCCGTGGGCGACAGCAGCGGCTGGCGGTATTTACCTTGCCAAAAACGCCCGTTTCGACGCAAGAGTTGACGCCATCCACCAATACGGGAGCACAGTAGCTGCGGCCTTCAGGCCGGGATTCGAACCGGGCTTGCGCGGTATGGAGTCGAGTGTCAAACCCGGATTACATTTACGATAAAAATAAGCACCAGCAGCACAGGCGACATGCGCCTGATGTGCAAGCATCTGTTTCAGGAGATTGTTTTGGGTCGGTTGTTACAAAAATTAAGAATATTGCAGTGGCTCGTATTGTGCAGCGCAAGCGCAGCCTTGCCGATGCAGACGGCGTTCGGGCAATCGCCTGCCATGCGGCAAGGCGCGCAGCTCCATCCCGATCTGGTGATGCAACTCGACGCGTATCCCGATGTGCGCAGCTTGCTGCTGCAACAGAAACTTACTGAAGCACTGGTGGCCTTGCAGCGTTATCAGACCCACCCCGGCTTTGATGACAACAATCCCGATTATTACAATTTGCTGGGCATACTGGCGCTGAAATGCGGCGATGCGGTGCTGGCTGCCAGCTCCTTCGAGCGCGTAGTGCTGATGCAGCCGGAGAATGCGGGCGCATGGCTGGATTTGGCAATTGCCAGCGCCGATAGCGGCGAGCGCGACAACGCCAAAGATTATTTTGATCACATAGAACAATCTTTTGCGCCGCCACCGGCTGTGCGCCAACGCATTGCGTACTATCGCAGCCGCTTAGACGGCCCGGCCGTCGGCACCATCCAACCCTGGAGCATCACCTTGCAAAGCATGCTGGGCTACGACAACAATGCCAACAGCGGCCTGCAAAACAAGACGGTGCGATTAACCTTTGACAACAGCCCGGCGCTGGAATTGCCGCTGGCCGACTCTTATCAGGCGCGCGGCGACGCATTTATCCAGATCGGCGCCAGTGCGCGTTATATGCGACCGCTGGCGAACGGTTATCAGCTGGAGGCGGTGGCGGCGGTGCGCCAGCGCAGTTACCGGCGCGAAAATAATTTTTCGACGCTGGATATGAGTGCCAGCGCCGGGCTGCATCATGCGTTAGCCGGCGGCAATGCCAGTGCCTGGCTGCACCAGACCAACCTGACGCTGGGCCGTCAGGCTTTCATGAAAAATACCCGCATGGCGATCCAGTATGAGCACGCATACGGCGATTGCAGCGCGGCGTTAAGCAGCGAGGCGGAATGGCGTCGCTATGCGGATTCCGCCGCATTCGATGGCGATTTGCTATGGGGACAGGCAGGCGTGGCCTGCACCTGGAAGCTGGCAAACACGGTGCTGCAAACTACGCTGATTGCGCGCATGGGCAATGACCAGGCTACCGCCCAGCGTGCCGGCGGCAATACGCAGCGCTCGGAATGGATGGCCCGGCTCGGACTGCCGCTAGCCGGGAGGTCGCGGGCCGATCTGAGCATGGAAGTATCGACTGCACGCGATGCAGCCGGCTATAGCCCGCTGCTGGAAAATAACGCGGTGCGGCATCTGCGGCGGCAATTTGTGCGGCTGGCCTGGACACTGCCGGTAACTAGCGCCACCGATATGATCGTGGCCGCGGAAAATAACCGGGTGTTATCGAATATCACGCTGTTTCAACAAAGCGGGAAGAGTTTGTCGTTGGAGTTGAAAACCGTTTTTTGATGCAGTTTGCTGCGCCAAATTCATCATCGCGGCGTTGTTCTTAAGCCTGTAGGTGCGAATTTATTCGCACGCTTAACGATCCCATGCGATTTGATGCGAATAAATTCGCACCTACGCAGCCGTTGTTCTTAATATCTAATGCGAATAAATTCGCACCTACGCTGCCGTTGTTCTTAAGCCTGTAGGTGCGAATTTATTCGCACGCTTAACTCCGGCCACTACAAATTTTTATTTGGCCTGCTGCGCCAGGTTCATCATGGCGGCGTTCGATACCTCGATGAACTCCAGAAAAAAATACCGCGTATCCGACGGCAGCGCCGCCAGCACGGCGTCCAGATTGGCATCGCTGGCACGGGCACGGTATAACTTGCTGAAATATATCTGCGTCCCCGATTCTTCCATCGCATCAAAGAAGCTGTCTCCCAGCACCACCATCGTTCCCAACGGCGCGGCCTGCGGCTGCTCGCTGACGTATATCCATTCAAACGGCGCTTGCTTGCGCACTATATGGTGCGCCGGCTCGACCCAGTTTTTCCGCACAAACAGACCTTGCTCGGTCGGCGGGAAAAACAGCGGCATGAAAGATGCCTCGCCGCCGCTAAAGGTGCGCCGCTCAATCTCAAGGGTGTGTTGCCATACCGGTTGCGCGTGCCCTTCACGCTGACCGAGACGATTTACCAGCGCCTGCGATACCGCAAACGCGGCCGGTGCGTTCCAGTGAAAATCGGTGCGATGAAAGACTGTCCGGCTCTGTGCAACCTGGCGCAAGATCGGCGCGCTATCGAGATACATCAGCCCCGGGATTTGTTGCAGGCGCTGCTGCAGCAGAGTGATTTGCTGCGGCTGCGGCAACTGCCGGGCGGTGCGCGGCAAATGGCTGCCGTAATATAAATCTTTCATCGGCGCCACCATTACGATGAGCTGCACACCGCGCGCGGCGAGCTTGGCGGCCAGTGCGCGAGCACCGGCGATAACGGCGTCGCTATTGTTTGCGGAACCGCCCTCGCCGGCTCCGCGCAACATCAGTTCGGTGGCAGGCTTTTCCACATCCATTACGCTGCGATAAAACAGCCATCCATCGGTGCCGATGTGAATCCGGCTGGATATGCCCAGCACGGAATAATCGATCTGCGTTTTGGCACGGATCAACGTATCGCGAAAACCGAAATGGTCGTCAAACCATTTGATCCCGTCTTTGGCGCTCCGATCCAGATGACGCCATCCAGATAACTCCGGCAGCGGCGCCAGCTTGCGATTTTCGGACAGCGGAGTTTCGTTAAAAAACCCGTAGCGCATCTGTACCAACGGCAGCCAGAGAACGGTAATAAAGCCTAGCAAAAAAATGATGCGCGCCATGATTTTGAACTCAGAACTGGAAGTAAATGAAAGGATTGAAGCCATTGACCACAATTAGCATGCAGGAGTAAGCCATGAGTGCAGCCATAGCGAATATCTGCGCCGCCGTCGCCAACCCCAGGCCCTGCGCTGCCCAAGCGCGCAAGCGCTCGCTCGGGAACACTGCACACAGCGTACCGAGCAACAAAAACAGAACGCTGTCGAGTGCCGGTTGGTAGGCCATCAAAGGGGCGGTGACCGCATGTTTAAGCCCGAGCATGACGCCCAGATAGCCGATTGCCAGATCCAGGCTGGAGGTCCGAAATAGTACCCAGCCCAACATGACCAGCAAAAAGGTCAGCGCCTGTCCGCTCCAGCCGGAAGGCTTGAAGCCGAAACGCGTGAGCAGGATGCGCTCAATAATCAAGAGCAGGCCGTGATACATGCCCCACGCCACAAAACCGTACGCCGCGCCATGCCACAAGCCGCACAGGAAAAACACCAGAAACAGATTGTAGAAAGTGCGCGCTCCACCCGTGCGGTTGCCGCCGAGCGGGATGTAGACGTAATCGCGGAACCAGCGCGACAAGGTCATGTGCCAGCGTCGCCAGAACTCGGTCACGCTATGCGAGCGGTAGGGTTGGTTGAAATTTTGCGGAAATTCAAACCCCATCATGCGACCCAGGCCAATGGCCATGTCGGTGTAACCGGAAAAATCGAAATAAATTTGCAGTGAATAGGCAAATGCGCCCAGCCACGCATACCCCAGCGTGAGCTGATTGGCCGGCATGCCGAAGATGGTATCCGCCACGACCCCGGCATGGTCCGCCAGGATGATTTTTTTGCTCAGGCCGATGATGAAAATGAACAGGCCGAGGTAGACCTGATCCATCCGTATCGCGCGGGTGCGCACTACATTGACAATCTCGGAATAGCGCACAATCGGGCCGGCGATCAATTGGGGAAAATTCGCCATGTACATGCCGAAATCAATCAGCGACGTGGCCGGTTTGACCTTGCGCCAGTAAATATCGACCAGATAGGAAATGCTGTGAAAAGTGAAAAAGGAAATACCCGCCGGCAGCAGGATGGAAGCAACGTCGAATGGCCGGTTGCCAGTGATAAGGTGCGCGGCGTCATTGACTGAGCGCTGCAGAAACATCCAGTATTTGTAATACAGCAGGGGCGCCAGATTGAGCAGCAGACCAATCACCAACGCCAGGTTTTTGGCCCTGCCATCAGCTCGATGCAGATACAGCGCCAAAAAATAATTGAGCACAATTGAAGCGCACAAAATCAACGTCAAGGCACCGGCATCGACAAAATAAAAGGTCAGGCTGAAGACCAAAATAATGAAGTTGCGAAAGCGCGCCGGCGTGACGTAGTACACCGTCAGAAAAACCGGCAGGAACAAAAAGATGAATGCAGGAGAGCTAAATACCATATATACAGTCGAGACAATTCATGGCTGCATCTTCATGCAGCCGCAGACACACTGCGGATAAACGTCAGCAACTGTTGCGTGCTTTGCCGCCAGTCCAGACTCGGCATTCCGGTCGATACCGGGGTTGCGCCCCGTTCGGATAGCTCTTGCCACTGTCGGATGGATGCTGCCAGTTGCGCTGCGTTGTCGGCATTGAAGTACCACGCGTGTGCGCCGGCGACTTCCCGCAGAACCGGAATATCGCGTGCCAGCACGGGCAGATCGTGACTTGCCGCTTCTATCAACGGCAAGCCGAAACCCTCACCCAGCGAAGCGTAAATGAGCGCGGTGGACTGGCGATAAGCACGCTTGAGCAGATCATCGCTAGCGCCTTCAAACCAGAACAGGCGCTGACCGTACTGCGGATGTTTGCGGATTCTGGCGCCCAGCACATCGCTATTCCAGCCCTGGCGTCCGATAATAACCAGCTTGGCGACATCACCTTGCTGCCACAAAATCTCAAAGGCATCGAGCACTTGGGCATGACCTTTGCGCGGTTCGATAGTGCTGACCATCAGGAAATTGCCGCCGCCGGTGGCCCGATCCAGCAGTTGGCGGCTGTCGTCGGCCATACCGGCAGTCGGCAGGCTGTTGTCTATGTCCGCGCCGAGATGGAAATGACCCAGCATGGGCCGCAGCGGCGGCGCGCTGCGCCCGGCGTCCTGCACATCGATCCATTGCTGCAGTTCATCGGCCACGGAACGCGAAATGCAGGCGATGCCGTCGGACAATTCGGTGATGGCGAGCAGCCAGTCACGGTAAATTTCCGAGACGATTGCCGGAAAGCAGGACGGTAGCTGCAAGGGCAGCAAGTCGTACACGACAAACACAATCCGAACCTGGCGACGCCGCATGGCGTCGAGTGTCGGCCGGTTGCGCAGCACCGCTTCAGGAGCCCAGTCCAGCCCGAGGAAGATGTCGCCGGCAGCGGCTTCGACCACGGTGTCCTGCAACTCCAGCGGCGCTAGCTGCAGCCCCAGCAAACGGGCGCTGGCAGCATTGGCGCAGCGGTACAGTCCATCTGCGGCATACACCGGTTCAATCCGAAATTGCTCTTCACCCTCTTCCAGCAAATGCTTGAGAATGCTGCGCGTGACGCGCTCGATACCGGTCTTGAGATCGTTGACCGCGACGGTGCTAATGTCGATGTACAAGCGTTTTTGACGCGGCGTGGGGTGATTGTGCTGTATGCAGTGGGCCAGGCTGTCGATGTCGCTTTCAGAGGCAATAGTGCGCGATTCGTCCTGCGCTGCCAGCGCGGCAATGAGTTGCCGTTCATGAACCAGCGGGCCGTCGGCATAAAAACTTTCGATCGCCTGCGCATAACGGGCCGCGATAACGGCCGGATGATGCTGCTGCAATACGTGGCGGCAAGCGGCGGCACCGAGATCGGCGCGGGCTGCAGGGTCGCGCCAGAAATGGCCCAGCGCCGCGCTCAGGCTGGCGACGGAAAACAGATCCGGCAACTTGCAGGCGGCGGCGTCCGGCAGTTCTGCCATCGGGCCATTGGCGTTGACAATCAACGCCAGGCCGGCGGCCATGCAGTCGAGTGCGGCGCGCGATGTTTCGCCCCGCGAGTCGCCGCGCAACTGAACGGCCAGATCGGCAGCAGCCAGATAATCCTCGTATTGCTGCTCGCTGGCATGGCCGGTAATGCTGATGCGCTGGCGGCATGGACTGCGTTCAATGGTGGCGAGCAAATCATCGCCGTACTCGCCGCCATGATTTTCACCGACAAAGGCTAGCTTGCAGTGCGCATCTCCAGACAGCTCCGACTGCAACCAGGCGTCCAGCAATTCGCGGTTGCGCTTGCTAGGTGCGAGCAGGCCGAAACTACACACCAGAAAATCGCTGTGACCCAGCCCCAGACGCGCCCGTGCAGCAGCGCGGTCGCGTTGCGCCACGCCCCGCAGCAGCGGGATGACCTGCATCCGGCGTGCCAGATCGGCGCCATACCAGCTGCGGCTGGCATCTTGTGCAAAGCGGGAATGGACGATCACGCCTTGCGCCGCTTCCAGTAGCGCCAGGTTGCAGGGATAGGCATCCACTGCGCCAGCCTTGCCTTGCGTCATGGCTTGCAGCCCACGCCAGCCATGCGAATGGAATAATTCGCGCTGCAAAGCCAGATCGCCGCCAGAAGAATACGCGCCGCTGAGATAAAAATCATGCAGCACCACGGTGCCGGGAATGCGTTGCAATAATCCGAACATGTGCAGATGAAAATAAGAATTTCCAACCTGATACAGCACCCGCGCATAACGCCCGGCATGGGCCTCGAACCAGGACACGCTGCGCACCGGGTAGTTGGCTTGCAGCCACGGCTGTTCCAACAGGCCGATCTGGGCATCATGGACAATCAGTTCGATGTCGTAATGCGCAGCCAGCGCCGGCAGCAGTTCGGCGCTGTAGTCGGCAATCCCGCTGCGCTCGGGTGGCAAGGGCGAAACAAAGGCCAGACGTGGACGACACGCCGGTACCGGAGCAAAACCGGAAACCCCAATACTGACGGCTTGCTGCGCCTGATCGTGTGCGTACTGTTGCTCGAAAGCGTCTAGTGCGCGCTGCGCGGTGTTATCCCAGGAAAATTTGGCCACCTGCGCCGGAGCGCTGTCGCGCAGGCTTTGCAGGAAATCCGCATTACCCAGCGCATGCGCGATGGCAATGGAGATGGCGTGCGGCGAATGCGGATCGAACAACGCATCGGCACGCCCTACTACTTCCGGCAAACTGGTGGTGTTGGATGCGATCACCGGCGCGCCGCAAGCCATTGCTTCGAGTACCGGCAAGCCGAACCCTTCGTGCAGCGAAGGGAATACGAATAAGCGGCAACTGCTGTAGAGCGCGATGAGGTCGTCATCGGCCACGAACTCGCTCAACAGCACCAACTCGTCATTCTGCAAACCGCTGACGGTGGCATGCCGAAGCAGTTTCTGGCGTATCTCGGGCGCGCTGTGGCAGATGACGAGCAGTTGATGTTGTGCGCGCACTGCGGCCGGCAACAGGGCGTAGGCACTGATCAGGCCCGGCACGTTTTTACGCTCGTCATCGCCGGCGGTATACATGATGAACGGGCGTCGCATGCCTAATCGTTGTTGCAAGGCGAGCCTGTGCGCCGGAGTTGGCTCAAGGCGTTGAAAATGCGCATCAATGCTCAGGCCGATGTTGATAATGCGCTCGCACGGCACTCCCAGCGCAGCGATTGCCTCGGTACGGGAATAGGCCGAAATGGCCAGCAGCAATTGGGCATTCTTGAGCGACTGCAATTTGCGGTAATACCAGTCGCGCACTGCAGGTTCGCTCAGATATTTGTCGGGGCGCAGCAGCGGAATAAGGTCGTATAGCGTGACAGCCGTGGCAATATCGCTGCGATAGCGTCCGACCGAAGTATGGGCGTCATCCAGCAAGCCTTCGAACAGGCTTGAGACATGCACTATGTCGGGCTTTTGCGCGGCGATGAACGCCTCGCGCAGCAGTTCGCCGGCACGCGCGCGCCACAGGTTGGCGGGCACCGTTTCCCAACTGCCCGGCGGCGCGGAAAAAGACACGATGCGCTCGGGCGGAATCCAGGGCGACATGGCGCGGCCGATGCCGGCAATGCCGTCAGCCAGTGATTCGTTGGTAACAACGATTAATTCATGCGCGCCGGCGCGACGTGCCAAAGCCTGGGCAAAAGCCAGCGATGCACGGCCGATGCCACGCTTGCGGCTGCTGGTCTGGCAAGCCTGTAAATCAAGGACGATACGCAAAGGGAGTTCCTACTGAGGAGGGTTTCGGTGTTCGGCCAAAGCGCGCCGCAGGCCCTGCGCAATACGCGCATGACGATAACCATGATGTTGCTGGGGTTGCGCTGCATCTGCGCGGGGCAGCAGCGCGAACCTGCTTTTGAGCGCAGGAAACGGCCGCAGACAGAGTAGCGCAGCGCGCCTTAGCAGCGGCCGCCGCGCCACTTGCCAACGCATGGTGCGCAGGACATTCCGCAGGCGCTGCTTGAGGCTCGACGGTAACCATCGAACCAGGGTGCTGGTAGAGAAAAAATTTGCCATGTTTTAACCTGAAAAAACCGTTGGACGCGGTTGGATACTGTTGGATGCTATTTTTGTGACGATCAGTTTTTAGCGCGATTCCATGCCAGCACCGCATAGTCTTGCGGGCCGTACAGGACTTCATTGAGACGCCGCGCTACTTCGCCGTCGTCTGTCAGATGGTAGTTCTCTGGGTAGGGGTGCAGCGGCAGGATTTCAGCATGGCTGAAGCCGCGTTGACGCGCCATGAATTGGGCAACAAACGGCACAATCGGGCGCTGGTGCGTGGGGTCGGTGTAGAAATTGCAAGAGCCGACAATCAGGTTTTCCGGGTTGGGAGTTTCAAAGATCAGCAAGCCGTCCGGGCGCAAGGCCCACAATGCGGCATCGAACAACGCGACCAGCAGTTCAAACGGCAAATGTTCGATGATGTGGAAGCCGGTCACGGCAGCCAGACTGCCCTCCGGCAAGCTATTCAGGTACGCCACCGCATCGGCACACTCGGCCTTCAGGCCAGCATCCCGGCACAGTTCCACCATGACTTCATTGAGATCGATGCCAGTGGCGCGTATGCCATGCCGGCCGAGCAGTTCCAGCCATTCGCCGCGCCCGCAGCCGACATCCACCACCTGCGCGCCGGCGTCGCCAATCAATGGCTGCAGATAAGGCAGATAGACTTCCAGGCGCGTCTGAATATCGGCTCGGGTGCCGCGGAACTTATCTTCAAATTCGACATAGAAAGCCGCCATGTCGAACGCGTTTTCAGCCATTTTCGGATCGGTGGCGAGTGGCGCGGACGATCTGGCGGGTGCGGGTGCGGGTGCAAGTGCCGGCGGCACTGCCGCGCGTTTGTGGCGCAATTCGACGGTAAGCCCGCTGACGCGGGTTTCGATATCTTGGCTGAAGGTGCGAATATCGGCGATCTCCAGCCCAGCTTGCGCCAAGTCCTGTGCCTGCTGCGACAGTTGATGCGCTTGCTGTTCCAGATCCAGTCTCTGCTGCGCCAAGTCCTGTGCTTGCTGCGCCAGATTTTGTCTCAGCTGCGTCAGCAGTTCCGCATCAACCTGATGCTGCGCAGCAAACGCGTCATTACGCACTTGCTGCTCCTGGAATTTCTGTGTCAGATGATCTGCGTATTCAACCCGAAGATGGTGCAGCTGCGCGATATCGGCGGCGATCTGGGCCCGGGTGCGGTTCAGATGCACGATTGCATGCAACCCGTGCAAAATTGAACCCAGCACGGGGATGCGCAGAATTTCTTGTTTCCAGCTCATTGAAGAGTCCTGCTAAAGAGGTTGCGCAGCCTGGCAAAAGCACAATGCACACGCAAAAATAAAACGAAGCGACATTATTGTCGCTTCAGGAAAAATACGATAACTAAAACCAGGGACGGCTTGCACTGCTGCGAACGTGTTGGGCAGTATAAATCAATTTTTCTCGGTTGCTTTTAGAAGATTGGCGCTGCCGGCGGGAACGAAAGCGCGCTGCTTGCCTAGCAAACTGCTGTACAAGGTCATGTATTTTTGCGCCATGTGCTGTGCGGTGAAGACGGCCTGATACCGCGCCACGGCGCGCTGACCCATGTCGGACGCTAAACCCGGCGCTTGCCACAAGCGGGTAAGCGCAGCGCGCACTGCCTGCGGCGTCGGCGCCACGCACAGTCCGGTTTCGCCATCCACATTGACATAGCTGATGCCGGTTCCAATCTCGCAGGTAATCATGGGCTTGCCGGCCATAGCGGCTTCCAGCAGGGAAATGCCGAACGCTTCCGAGCGCAGATGCGACGGAAATACGAAGGCGTAACTGAGCTGCAGCAAGGCAGCCTTGTCTGGTTCGCTGACCACGCCGGTAAAGATCAGGTTTTTCAGGCCGAGAGTGCCGGCCAGCTGCTTGAGTGCCTGCTCCTCCGGGCCGCCGCCGGCGATCACGACCGGATAATCCAGTCCGCGCAAAGCTTCGAGCAAGATGTGCAAACCCTTGTAATAGCGCAGCACACCCACGAACAGAAAAAACCGCGGCGCCAGCCGTGAACGCCAGGCTTGCAGATTTTCCGGCGTGGCTTGCGGGTAGCTGGCCTGATCCAGGCCGTAGGTAATCATTTCAGTTTTATCGGGATAGCTCTTCAGCACTTCGCTACTGGCCAGATAGTTGGGCGAGGTGGCGACGATCTTGTCGACGCTGTGCAGAAAGCGGTCGCGCAGCGGACGATAGAGACGCAGCAGATTTTTTTGGCGAATGATGTCCGAGTGGTAGGTCACGACGCTGGGGGTTTTGACGCGCGCCATGAAATGCGCCATATCCATGAACGGCCACGGGAAATGGTAATGCACCACATCAACCTGCGCTGCCAGGCGCGCCAGAACGGGAATCGCGCGTAGCGCAAAACCGGTGGAGGCAATCTCGAAATCCTGCGGCAGGCGCAGCACGCTCTGGCCATCGACCACCAACTCGCCGCCCTGTCGTTGCGCGGTCAGTGTCAGTATCCGATTGACTGCGCCCAACTGGCTGGTGCCGTTGCACAATTGCCGGATGACTTGCTCGATGCCACCCCAGGTATCGGGATAATAGGTTTTATAAAAATGGAGGATTCGCATACAGACTACTTCAGATCAGTTTTTGCGTTGGGAATGCCCTGCGCGCGCGTCGGCCGCAAGGCCGCCATTGCACTGTGCAAGGATGCGCTCTGTCAGTTGTGCGGTGGCACCGTTCCAGTCCAGCCATGACCAGCCCTGCAAAGACCGATGTGCCGGAAACAACCCGCTGCTTTCAAAGCGCTGGACCAGGTCGGCCAGTGTCTGCGGCTGCGTCAGGTCGAAATAAGCGGCGTAGTCTTGGCCGATCTCGCGAAATACCGGAATGTCGCTAACCATCGACGGCAAGCCGCGCTGCATGGCTTCCACAAGCGGCAGGCCAAATCCTTCCACCACGGACGAAAACACCAGCGCACGGGCGTGGCAGTATGCGTACTCCAGGTCGCCGTCATCGGCATCGCTAAACACAAATAGCTTTCGCCCCAGTTCCGCATGGTTGTCGATACGTCGCATCAAGGCTTTGTTTTTCCAGCCGTTGCGGCCAATAAAACACAGCGACACATCCTGACCGGCGGCCCATAACAACTCAAACGCATCGAGCAGATACGCATGATTTTTGCGCGGCTCTATGGTACTGACCATCAGATACACTGCGCGCTCTTGAAACAGCGCCGCAATCGCAGGATTGACAGCGGCGCTGGCAACCGTGCGGTCGAGCTCGGTACCCAGATGAAAGTAATCGAACCAGGGCACGCCCGGCCCTTCGTCCGACTGCGACGCGGGACGATACTGAGCAACCTGCTGGCGGACCTCATCGCGCACTGTGGCCGAAATCATCATAAAACCGTCTGCGTTGCGTGCTACCCATGCAAACCAGTCGCAAAAGATATGGTTTAAAGCACCCCGAAAGAATTGCGGATGCGTCAGCGGAATCAGATCATAGATGAGCACCACCACCTGTACGCCACGAGCGCGGCAGGATTCGACTAATGATCGATCCATCATTAGCCAGCCGGCATCCAGCAACAACAGCACGTCACCGCTTTGCATTTGCATCGGCACGCTGCGGCCTGGGTCCAAATATGGTTGCTTCAAAAGTCGTGTGATTTGCTTGCCGATGGCGACCGGCGCCGATAAAATGCGATAACTCCACCCCCACACTTTTCGTAAAGCGGGGTGCGCCACCAGCACAGGCTTACGATCCAGGCTGGCATGCATCAACCCGCACAGTGCAGACACGCCGCGCAATATCCGCTCTAATCGGGGCAGCCAGCGCACCGGCTTGCCGATGGGAGCCAACTGTATGACGTGCCGCAGCTGAGAGCCGCGAATAATGACCGGCACACATTCAGGCTCGCACGACTGATTCAGACGCGCCACTACATTGCGTACCACGCGTGGAATACCGGTGTTAATCTCCGGGTTCTCATATACAAAGCTACATTCAATTAATAGTCGCATGACAGTTGCACAAGAGGCCGATTAAAAATTGACCATAGGTTCTTCCTGATACATCCATGTCAGCGTCTCGTGCAAACTGATGGGAGTGAGTTCACCGATGGCGTCGAGCAACTTGGCATTCGATCCGACCAGCCGTTTTACCTCATTGGCGCGCACGAAAGCAGGATTGATCCTGACCTCGATTTCATAGCCGGCAATCCGCTGCAGCATGTCGATGACTTCCTGCAGCGAGTAGCCGCAGCCGGAACAAACGTTGAAGGTCTGGCCCGGCGCAGCGGTTTGCACCAGCCTGCGGTAAGCGCCCACTACGGTGCGCACATCGGAAAAATCGCGCGCGACATCCAAATTACCCAGTTCAATGACGCGGGCCTGACGCCGGAAATGCGCCACGATCTTGGGCAGCAGGAAGCTCTCCGACTGGCCGACGCCGGTGTAGTTGAAGGGCCGCACAATGGTCAACGGCAAGATGTTTTGCCACAGGCGCGCCATCTTCTCCATAGCCGACTTGCTCACTGCGTAATCATTTTCCGGGCGCGCCACGACTTGCTCATCAATCGGCTCCACCGTGGCGTTGCCGTAAATGTTGGCGCTGCTGGCTAGCAATACGGCACGCGGCGCATGGTCGTTGGCAGCTAGCGCCTGCAACAGATTGTGGGTGCCGATCAAGTTGGTGTGATAAATCACTTCGATGTCGTCATGCGCGACATTGGCAATTGCAGCCAGATGGAACACGACATCGGCGCGCACGTCGGCAATGACTTCATTCAGGCGTTGCCGATCGCACAGGTCGACCGCAAAAATATTATTCGCCAATTCTTCGCTACCGTGCGCAGTACCGAACACTTCATAACCGTCGGCTTCCAGCTCCTGCGCCAGATAAGAGCCGGTAAAACCGCGCAGGCCGGTAATCAGTGCCCGCCCGCGAGCGGCCGATGGCGTGGGCCGTGCGGGATGGCTAGCTGCGCTCGGAGAGGATGGGTTCATGATTTTTACAGTTCTTCAAATAATGTTACGCATTGTCCGCCAAAGACACGGAAAATACGAAAAGACTTCGCCGCACACTGTACTTCATAAATACATAGGTGGGGTATCGCTATTTTCATGGCATTCTCCGCATATTTTTATTGGATTAATAAAATATACTCCATGTAAAACTGATATCCATCCAACATTTATTGCAGCATTGCAGCGGTTTCTCCGCATTTCGCTTAGTGCCGTATCAGCGCTATTTTTTCATGCTTTCACGTTGCGCCTGAACCAAGCCGACATCTATCAGGAAGGTCGGCGGCATTGCTCTTTTAAAATGAGATACCGGCCTGACTGCGGCGCATGTCGGCTTCCACCATCATCTGACACAGTTCTTCCAGAGTAGTGTGGGGCGCCCAGCCCAGCTTGCTTTTGGCCTTGGCTGGATTCCCAATCAGCAGTTCCACTTCTGCCGGGCGATAAAAGCGGGGATTGATGCGCACCAGCGTTTTGCCGGTTGCGGCGCAATGACCGGTTTCGTGTTCGGCATTGCCTGTCCATTCGATAGCGATATCCACCGCCTTGAAGGCCAGCGACACGAAGTCGCGCACGGTTTCCGAACGATTGGTCGCCAGTACAAAGGTGTCCGGTTCATCGGCCTGCAGTATGCGCCACATGCCATCCACATATTCCTTGGCAAAGCCCCAATCGCGCTTGGCGTCGATGTTGCCCAATTCCAGTACGTCTTGCTTGCCTAGCGTAATTTTGGCCACTGCATCGGTAATTTTGCGTGTGACGAACTCAAGCCCCCGCAGCGGCGACTCGTGATTGAACAAGATGCCGCTGGCGCCAAAGATGCCGTAGGATTCGCGATAATTAACCGTCATCCAGTGTGCATACAATTTGGCCACGCCGTACGGACTACGCGGATAAAACGGAGTGTCCTCGACTTGCGGAACGGCCTGCACCTTGCCGAACATTTCTGAAGTCGACGCCTGGTAAAACCGAATTTTTGGATTGACGATGCGGATCGCTTCCAGCAAATGAAGCGGCCCTATGCCGGTGATTTTAGCGGTGGTCACAGGCTGCTCGAAGGATACGCCGACAAAACTTTGCGCGGCCAGATTGTAGACTTCGGTAATGCTGCTGTCTTGCAGTAGACGAATACTGGCGCCCAGATCGGTAAGGTCATATTCGACCAGGGAAAGATTGGGATGCTTGATTACGCCCAGTTCTTCCAGCCGCCAGAAATTTACCGAACTGGTGCGCCGATAGGTGCCGATGACGTCATAGCCTTTATGCAGCAATAACTCCGCCAGATAGGCGCCATCCTGACCGGTGATCCCGGTGATTACTGCTTTTTTATTATCTGCCATACCGCCTCTAAAACTTGAGTAATTATTGAGTTGAACTGGTACTGAAATGCTGTGTATCTTGCTGGCTATCCCCACGCGACGCTAACCGGCAAATTGCATACACCGACGAAACTGCGGGCCCGATCCGCCGGCGTTACTGCAAAAACCAGCGCCCGATCCCACCAGTCGTAGCTATCCACCACGTGAGCGTCGCGTTTGTGCAGCGCCACGGTGACGCTGTAGCTACCCAAGCCCAGTGCCAGATCGGGAAATGCAAACTCAACTTGAAAGGCCTCTCCCACTGCGGGCTGCTGGCTGCTGCTGTCATGATAAAAAGTGTTGGTGCCGAAGATGTCATTGCCGAGCCGGTCGCGCAACAAAATGCCGACAGTTAATTCTTCCACCTCCTGGTGCACGATGCCGCGCACGCGCACTGTCACCGCCGCATGACTGGAAACGGCGCGGGTGGTGACGCCATCCATAAGCAGATCGACCTCTTCGATCACGGCGCGGTGTGAACCTGAACGAGTGATTTTGCTGCCGCCAAGCTGCTCGGACTGCTCAATCAGATCGCTGGTTTGCTTGCGCGCGATCATGGCATTGTAGTAATCCAGCACTTCATCCGGCGCACCCTCCTGCGCGACGCGTCCCTGATCAATCAGGATGGCGCGATTGCACAGCGTCTTGACTGCCCCTGGATCGTGCGAGACGAATAACAGC
This sequence comes from Glaciimonas sp., assembly GCA_012927625.1. Taxonomy (GTDB): domain Bacteria; phylum Pseudomonadota; class Gammaproteobacteria; order Burkholderiales; family Burkholderiaceae_D; genus AVCC01. The sequence continues at coordinate 171,291 of JABBOV010000003.1, forward strand.
GTGGTGCCCTGCTCCCGGAATGTGCGGATGCGATCAAAGCTTTTGTGCTGAAAATAGGCATCGCCCACCGACAGGGCTTCATCCACAATCAGGATTTCCGGCCGCACGGCGGTGGCGACGCTAAATGCCAGGCGCACCTGCATGCCGCTGGAATAGGTGCGTACCGGCTGATCGATATAGTCGCCAATTTCCGCAAAGTCTTCTATGTCTTGCATGCGCGCACCGATCTCGTTGCTGTTGAGGCCATGCAATTGGGCTGCCATGTAGACATTCTGGCGTCCGGTGAAATCAGGATGAAAACCCATGCCCAGCTCCAGCAGCGCGGCGATGCGTCCGCCCACTTCCACCCCGCCGCAAGTCGGCCTGGCGGTTCCGGTAACGATTTTGAGCAGGGTGCTTTTACCCGCGCCATTGACGCCGATCAGGCCGATGGCGTCGCCGGCGTTAACTTCAAAACTGATGTCGTGCAACACCCATTTAAGTTCATGATGGGTGCCCAGGCCGCACCATTCGGCAATGCGTCCGATTTTATGTTGGTAGCGCTTATAGGCCTTGCCGACATTTTTTACGCGTATGTGTCCCATTACAGTTCATCCACAATTTCGGCCTGCAGCCTGGAAAAGGCGCGCATTGCCAGCAATACCAGAACCAGTGCCAACAGCGCCGGATACAGCAGACTGTGCCATGCCGGCAAATGCTGCTCCAGAAAAATGTCGTGATAGGCATTGATGAGCGGCCACATGGGATTCCAGGCCAGAATGCGCGCCGCGAACGGCGGCAGGACGGTTGGCGCATAGACTATAGGCGTGAGCCAGAACCAGAACTGCACGATCACTGCCACAGACTGGCCGACATCGCGGAAAAACACATTGATCGTCGCCAGCAGAATGCCCAGGCCCAGAGTCAGTGCAATCTGAATCGCCAGCACCGGCAACACCGCAAAAATGATGGCACCGGGAAAGCTGTCAATGAGTCCCAGGAAGATCAGGAACAAACTTAAGATGATGCAGAAATGCAGCGCACTGGAGGCCGTCACAATGATGGGAAGGCACAATTTGGGAAACTGCACTTTCTTGAGCAAGTTGGCGTTTTCCACAAAAATATTGACGCAGCGACTCAGCATTTCGATAAAAAAAGTCCAGGTGAGAATACCCGAACACAAATAGATACCGTAGGCAAAGCGCGAAGTATGGCCAGGCATGGCCGACTTCATCAGCCCGGCGAACACCAGGGTGTAGACCAGAATCAATGACAGCGGATGCGCTACCACCCAGAACACGCCAAGCTGAGTGCCCTGATAGCGCGCCTGGAATTCGCGCTTGACGCTGCCGAGAATAAAATACCGATAGGCCCACAAGCTTCGCAGACTAGCAAAAAAAATCAAGTCAGCCTCTCAAACGCGACCGTAATTATCCTGGAAACGCACAATATCGTCTTCCCCCAGATAGTCGCCGCTTTGGACCTCGATCATTACCAGATCCAGCAGACCGGGATTTTCCAGCCGGTGCTTGTGCCCTGCCGGAATATAGGTCGATTCATTGGTGTTGACCAGCAGTTCACGCTCACCGTTGACCACCTTGGCTATGCCGCTGACCACGATCCAGTGTTCGCTGCGATGATGGTGCATTTGCAGCGACAGCGAAGCGCCGGGCTTGACTTCGATGCGCTTGATCTTGAAGCCATTGCCTTCTTCCAGCACGACGTAAGCGCCCCACGGACGGTCTACCTTTTTATGCAGTTTGTAGCTATCGTGGTGCTTTTCCTTGAGCTGGCTGACGATTTTCTTGACATCCTGAACCCGGGAACGATCCACCACCAGCAAGGCGTCCGGGGTATCGATGATGATCAGGTCTTGCACGCCGACCGCGCTGACGATGCGATCGTTGCTTTGTATGTAGCAGTTATTGGTGTCGTACAGCACGGTTTCGCCGACAGTGCGGTTGCCATTCTCATCGGGAACCGACAATTCGCTGACCGCATCCCACGAGCCAATGTCGCTCCAGCCGATATCGCAGGCCACCACCGCGATTTTTTTGGAGCGTTCCATAAGGGCGTAATCAATCGATATGTCCGGCGCCTGCGCGAAAGAATCGGCATCGAGTGTAATTTTGCCATTTTTCAGGCTATCTAACGTGTTGAGCGCCATGCAAGGATCGATCGCGCGCATCACTTCGGGCGCACACGCCTCCAGTTCGGCCAGCACCGCGCTGACCTTGAAACAAAATATGCCCGCATTCCACAGATAATTGCCCGAAGCCAGGTACTGCCTGGCTTTCTCCAAGGTTGGCTTTTCAACGAAGCGACTGACCTTGTGGCCGTCGGCTTCGATGTAACCGTATGCAGTATCGGGGTGGTTCGGGGTAATACCGAAAGTGACTAATTGACCATCCTGCGCCAAATGCACGGCAGCTTCGACGGCGACGCCAAAAGCCACGGGGTCGGAAATCAAATGATCGGCTGAGAGCACTAGCATCAAGCTGTCGGGGCCTGCGGTTTGGGCCAGATACGTGGCCGCAGCAGCGATGGCGGGAGCCGTGTTGCGGCCAACAGGTTCCAGCAAAAAGGAGGTATGAAGCGAACTGTGGAGCTTGCTGTACTGTTCTTCGGTCTTGTAAAACAGGTCGCTGTTGGTGACGGTCAGTATCTGTTCGACATCGGGCAACGCCGCCGCACGCAAAAAAGTTTTTTGCAGCAGGCTTTCACCGTCGGCTAATGTCATGAAAGGCTTAGGGTGAAGCTCACGGGAAACAGGCCACAAACGCGACCCGGCACCGCCTGACAGGATTACAGGAAAAAGTTTCATTCGATTAGAGATAAAGCATTTTTAAGATAAATGGGGGTAAGCAAAATTAGCGACACCTTGTATATCGGTCAGCGGCATTCCAATGCCTGCGTAGCATGGGCTGCCAATTTGGCAAGCCGAAGGCTGATTCCCGGTCATTCGGTAAACAGCCAAATGCTGCATAGCACTAATATTCACGCGCGTCACTGACCCAAATCATGTGTTGCTTAGAGGTCATCGTGAAACCACTCCAGACCGCGATTATGCCAGAGAGTAAGGATCAGTCAAAACCAGGGGCTTTGACAAGCTTGATTAGCGCAGGTTCTCTTGGTTTGCATTTGTGCGTTGCCGCACGGCTTGCGATGACTGCGCCAGCTGCGACGTTCCAGTCGCGTCGAACAGCGCCAGCAGCAGCTTTTTGACCGGCGCCGGCAGCGGTGCGTCGGCCAGTTGGCTCTGTGCATACCAGACGTGACTGTTCTGTCCCACCGCAGGCAGACGGCGCGCCAACCTGACGCGATACGGTGTGACCTGCAGCTTGAAGTGGGTAAAGCCGTGGGAAAATGACGGCAATGGCTGGCAAGATGCGATGCTGCCAAACGGCGCGACGATACGGGCCACCGATTGCGCAAATTGCGCCGGGTCAGGCATTTGCGCAAGATTCAGCGCAGTTTGTCCATCCACCTCGGGCAACGATAGCAGGCCGCCCCAGATTCCGTTGTCCGGGCGCAGTTGCAGCAGCACTTGGGCTGCGTCGGTAATGATCAGCATCGCGGTCTGTTTATGCGGCACTGCCGGCTTCGGTTTGCGCATCGGCAACAAGGCTACCCGATCACTGGCATGCGCCACGCAGCGCGATATCAGAGGGCATCTGTCGCAGGCCGGTTTGCTGCGCGTGCATAACGTCGCCCCTAAGTCCATCAAGCCCTGAGTGTAAGCCTCGATTCCGTCTTGCGGCAGCAAGGCTTGTGCGCGCAGCCAAAGTGCGTCTTGCACCGGCTTGGCACTGGGATAGCCTTCGATCCCGAACACACGTATCAGCACGCGCTTGACGTTGGCGTCCAGGATGGCGGCTCGCACGCCCTGCGAGAATGCGGCAATGGCAGCGGCGGTGGAGCGGCCGATACCGGGTAATTCAGCTAATAACTCCGGTGCAGCGGGGAAAACCCCGCCGTATTGCTCCACCACACGCTGCGCGCAGCGATGCAGATTGCGCGCGCGCGAATAGTAGCCGAGGCCGCTCCAGTGCGACATCACCGCTTCGGAAGGCGCTGCGGCAAGGGAAAATAAATCTGGGAAACGTGCCAGGAAGCGGCTGTAATACGGAATAACTGCAGCGACCTGGGTCTGCTGCAACATGATTTCCGAAAGCCAGATGCGATACGCGTCGCGCGTGTTTTGCCACGGCAGCAAATGGCGGCCATGTTCTTGTTGCCATGCGATGACGCAGGCGGAAAAGCTCGGATCGACGCCATCAGCGATTTGCCATTGATCGGAACTGGCGCTGGCATCGGCGCCGGTCTTCGGGTATTTGCCCAACTATGCGGCCTCCAGCAACGGTACGCTGTCGGTCGCCAAGGCTGCTACCAGTGCGCGTTGCAATTGCAGCATGGTGTCTTTATGGGACTGCAAGTCAATCTGGAGTAGCTCGATGGCCTGGATTTTTTCTTCCAGCCCATCGGTCGCCAGATGAATGCGCTGAATCGATTGCCGGCGTTGTTTCAATTGGCTCTTGTGCTCGCGGATCTGGGCTTCGAGCGGCGCCATGATGACTTTCAGCCAAGCTTCGACGTCGCGGTTGGCCCGCAAAAAGCTGTGCTTGACGCGCGAGATGATCGAATCGAAAAATCTCTGCATCAGCACCACCTGCGGTGTGGTCATGATGGCGGTAGCGCCGAACTGCTTTTGATAGGCGGTCTCGATCAGATCGATTTCGTTACAATATTTTTGTAGCGAAAATGGCATCGGCATCGATACCGCCAACCCGTGTTCAGTCGAGAATTTGCGGTACATGACCGTCATCATTTCGGTAATTTCCTCGGTCTTCTGCCCGGATAGCGCCAGATGGTATTTGGCCCGGTCAAAAAACGCGCGCACAGCCTGGCGCAAACCGATCGAGAAATTACTCTGCTGCATCGCGTCGCGCGCGTTCAGGATGTCTTCCTTGAGAATTCCCATGCCGAGGCTGGAAAACACTTCCATCGACAGGCGCGCAAAAACCGCACGCGTGCCCTGTAATTTCAGCAAGCTTTCATCGAATTCCGTTTTTTCGGCGTCAATGCGCTGCATCATGTGTTCGATGACCCGGCGATTCTTGCCGCGCAGGTTTTTAAGTTCCATCAGTTGCTCCATGACATTGCGAATGCGCGTCGACAACACTGTCAGGTGCTCCGCAGTCATCGACTCGATGTCAGCCGCCAACTGGGCCCGGATAATGTCTTTTTTAGCCGGAATCAACGCATTCGCCAACGCATCTTCCAGCGCCGGCAAACGGCTTCTTGCCAGCAATTCCGGGTCGCGATTGATTTTGCCAACCAAGCCTTTTTGCGCCGATACCGGAAAAACCTGCTTATTCGGCAATGCCAGCATGTGCGTAACGGTCTCGATCTGCCGCTCGATTTGTCGCTCCACCTCTTCGGGGCTGCGCAATTCATCCCACATGCTATCAATTTTGTTGAGCACCACCATGCGCCCGGGCCCGGAACCAATATGGTTGCGCCAGACCTCGATGTCGCTCTTGGTAACACCGGTATCGGCAGCTAGCACAAACAACACCGCATGGGCGTTCGGGATCAGGTTCAGCGTCAGTTCAGGCTCGGTGCCGATCGCATTCAAGCCCGGCGTATCGATGATGATCAAGCCCTGCTTCAGCAACGGATGCGGGAAATTCACGATCGCGTGCCGCCATCGGGAAATTTCGACCAGACCCTGGGCATCAACCGTCATGCAGTCATCTGGATTAGCGGCGTCGAACAAGCCATACCGGGTCGCTTCCTCGACCGACACAAGCTTGGTCAGGCTGACTTGTTTGAAAGCTTCCAGCATCCCGTCTGAAGACGAAATATCCAGCGGCAGCACGGTCCAGACCTGGCCTTGCGCCTTGAAATCGCTGGTTGACAGAATTTCGGCCCGGGTTTCTATCGGCAGCAAACGGATCGACGGTGGAAAGGTTTCGTCGTACAGTAGCTCTGTCGGGCACATGGTGGTGCGGCCGGCCGCGGACGGTATGATGCGCTGGCCATAATCGGCAAAGAAAATCGCATTGATCAACTCCGACTTGCCGCGCGAAAATTCGGCCACGAAGGCGATCGACAGCTTGTCATCAGCCAGTTTGCTCAACAACCGGGCGATGCGTTGCTCGTTTGCGGTATCCGACAATTGGGACTGCCCGATCCAAGTGCGGTAACGCCGCAGCGCCGTCGCCACGCCGGTGCGCCACTCGCTGTAAGCTTCGAATTTTCTTATCAGATCGCTCATGTTGCTCCAAACAAAACAATTGTATTGCGTTCAATCTAGCACTCGCGCTTACTTTTGACAATTTACACAGTAAAACGTCGAACGCTGCCCCTGCCGGATCTGCCGGATCGCGGCGCCGCAGACCCGGCAAGCCGCACCGCGGCGATCATAAACGCAATACGACTGCTGAAAATAGCCGCTTTGCCCGTCGGCACCGATAAAATCGCGCAAAGTGCTACCGCCCTGAGTAATTGCGGCGGCCAATATGACGCGGATCGCCTCTGCCAGCCTCTCGTAGCGGGCCAGGCCGATACGGTGGGCCGGCGTTTTCGGATTGATGCCGGCTCGAAACAGGCTTTCGGAAGCGTAGATATTGCCCACTCCCACCACAATGTCGCCGGCCAGCAACACTTGCTTGATCGCCGCACGCCGCAAGCGAGTCTGCCGGTACAAAAACTGGCCTGAAAAATCAGACCCAAAGGGTTCCACTCCCAAGCCGCGTAACAACAAGTGCTGTTCAACCGCGCCATCCTGGACCGGGTGCCACAATACCGCGCCAAAACGGCGCGGATCGGTCAGGCGCAGCAACTGGCTGCCGACCTGCAGATCGAAATGGTCGTGTTTTTGCGGCGCACTGTCCAAGGGCAGAATGCGCAAATGGCCTGACATGCCCAAGTGGATAATCAGCGTGCCATGTGCGAAGCCGATCAACAGGTACTTGCCGCGGCGCCCTGTCAGGCCGATGGTGCGGCCGCACAGAAGAGCGGCCAGGTCGGCTGGGAAAGGCCAGCGCAAGCCGGCACGACGCAACACCACGCCAGTCACGATGTGCCCTTCCAGGTAAGGCGCAACACCGCGCCGGGTAACTTCAACTTCTGGTAATTCTGGCATGATGATCTCAATTTGAATAAGCACGCACAATACACAGGTTACGGTGACAATGCGCAACCCACCGGAATGCGGTTGAGCGTAAAATCGTCGCTCGCACTTCAGTCCCATTGCCAGGATTAATCACTTGAAAAACACTATCGCCATTGCAAGTCTAGCGCTCATGCTGTCCGCATGCGCGACTGTGCAGCCTGAAGCCACCACCCTGCCGGAGCAGGCCGCAGCTAAAGTTGAGGCTAAAACTGAACCCGCGGTCGAACCGGCCGCTGACAGCTTGCCGCTTGACCAGCCAGGCATGAGCGAGTCCGGTGCCGAGCCAGACCGGGCAAACAACCAAGACGCGCTACCGGCGGCCGTGCTGACGAATGAAATTCTGTTCAAGCTGATGGCTGCCGAAATTGCCTTCCAACGCGGCCAGTGGCAAGCTGCCTACATCACCACGCTGGGGGTAGCCCAGGAAACGCGCGATCCGCGCATCGCCCGACGCGCGACAGAATTTGCGATGAGCATGAGCCAACCGGCCGAAGCCCTGTCGGCGATCCGGCTGTGGCGCGAACTAGCGCCGCACTCGGAAGAAGCGACCCAGTATTACCTCGGGTTGGTAATCTTGTCTGACCAACCGGCGCAAGCCCAGCCTCTGCTCGCAGAACGGCTCAAAGCAGCCAGCCCGCAGGAGCGCGGCGCACTGATCATCCAGATCCAGCGCCTGCTGCTGCGCGCCAAAAACAAGGCAACTGCGTTCGACATGCTGGAGCAATTGTTAGCGCCTTACGCCAGCTTGCCGCAGACGCCGCTGGCACTGGCGCAAGCTGCGCTTGCCAAGGACGACCGGCAACGCGCGTTCAAGGAGGCCAGTAGCGCGCTCAAGGCCGAACCGGACTCTGAACTGGCAGCGCTGACGCTGGCACAGATGAGCGCCGACCAGAACGCCTCGGTTGCAGTGCTCACGCAGTTCCTGGATAGCCACCCGCAAGCGCGCGAAGTCCGCATGGCGTATGCGCGCATCCTGGTCGAGCAAAAGCAGTTCGAACTGGCGCGGGCGCAATTTGAAACCCTGCTCAAGGCGCAACCGCAGGACTTGGACGCAATTTACGCACTGGGCATTCTGGGGGTGCAGGCACAAGATCTGGGTAGCGCCGAAAAATACCTCAGTAGCTACATTACAGCGCTGGAGAACATGCCGCACGAGCAGCGCGATCCGACCCAGGCGCTGTTGATCCTGGCCCAGATCGCCGAAGACCGCAATGACAACACCGGCGCGCTGCGCTGGCTGGAAAAAATCGCGCCGGGCGAACTGCAGAACCCAGCTTATTTCAGCGCGTTGTTGAAACGGGCGCAACTGATCGCCAAACAAGGCGACTTGCCGGCGGCGCAAAATTTGCTGAAAAATTACGTCGGCGAGACCCCCCAGCAGCAGGCACAGATCGTCTTGGCGCAAGCACTGATCCTGCGCGAAGCAGGTCTGGATCACGCTGCATACTCGGCTCTGGAAACCGGCCTGAAACGTTTCCCAGACAATACCGAGCTGCTGTACGACACCGCGATGGCCGCTGAAAAACAACAGCAATACAAGCAGATGGAAGCTGCGCTGCGCCGCGTCATCAAACTCGAACCCAAAAAGCAGCACGCCTACAATGCGCTCGGCTACTCGCTGGCAGAGCGCAATCTGCGTCTGCCGGAAGCCCGCAAACTGATCGCCCGGGCACTGGAACTGGCGCCGGAAGATCCGTTCATCATGGACAGCATGGGCTGGGTCGAATTCCGGCTAGGCAACTTCAAGCAAGCCGAAGCCCTGTTGCGCCGCTCCTACGCGTTGCGACCGGACGTTGAAATCGGCACCCATCTGGGCGAAGTGCTATGGGTAAGCGGCAAAAAAGACGAAGCGCAGCAATTGTGGCGTGCCGCACTTGCCAAGGAGCCGGGTAATGCGACACTGAAAAGCACCCTGGACAGGCTCAAAGCAACGCTTTAGGACATATTTCGCGGCAGAAACATACTGTATGTGGTAATTATTCAAAGCGCCCTGAAATTATGCGGGGAATACACTATTTATTGCCATACTCCCATTAATATTCCACTATGCTGAAAAAACCCAGAAGCGCGGCGCGGTACACTGCGCTGGCCGGCGTACTGGCACTGCTACTGGCCGGCTGCGCCAGTGTGCCCAGTTTGCCGGGCAACTCCTTCGACACCGCCGACTCTGCCGTGCAGAACTATCACGCCGCCATTGAGCTCGCCGGCCGGCTCTCGGTACGCTACCAGCGCAATGGGCAGGACGAAGCCCTGCATGGCAGTTTCTCGTGGTCGCAAAATGCCACACGCACCTTTATCACGCTGAGCTCGCCGCTCGGGCAAACCCTCGCAACCATAGAATTGACAGCGCAAGGTGCCACCCTGATCCAGCCCGACCAAGCCCCACGCAGCGCCGTCGACGCCGATGCGCTGGTCGCTGACGCGCTCGGCTGGCCGCTGCCGGTGGCCAGCCTGGGCAACTGGCTACAAGGCTATACGCTCGATGCGCAGGGCCGACAGATCGCCGCTGCAGGCACACAAGGCACTATCCGCACGCCGGACGACTGGCAGATCGATTACCCGGCCTGGCAGGAAAGCGACCGCGGGCCTGCCCACCCGAAACGCATCGACCTTGCGCGCCACACGGCCCAAGCCGGTGAGATCGCGATTCGCATCGTCATCGATAGCTGGCAGCCGCTACGGCGATGACGATAGCGACAATAGCCACGACAATCACCGCGCGCACGCTGAAAAACTGCCCGGCCCCAGCCAAGCTGAACCTGTTTTTACACATTACCGGACGCCGCCCGGACGGCTACCATTTGCTGCAAACGGTATTCCAGTTGCTGGACTTTGGCGACACCCTCCACTTCGCACTGCGCGACGACGAGCGCATTGAACGCAGCAACGCCTTGCCCGGCGTGCCACAGGATTCCGATCTGACCGTGCGCGCAGCACGCCTGCTGCAAGCTGCCGGCCGCGAAAAATTGGGGAAGCCGCTGGCGGGGGCCGACATCGCACTGGAAAAGCGCTTGCCAATGGGCGGCGGTCTGGGCGGCGGATCGTCTGACGCAGCCACCACCATGATGGCGCTAAACCATCTGTGGCACACCGGCTTCAGCCGGGCTGAACTGATGACGCTAGGCTTGCAACTCGGCGCCGACGTGCCTTTTTTCCTGTTCGGACAAAATGCCTTTGCCGAAGGCGTGGGAGAAATTTTGAGCCCGATCGAAACTCCCGCTTGCTGGTATGTCGTCATCGAACCCGGCGTATCCATTTCCACCGCAGCAATATTTAACGCAAAAGATTTGACAAGGGATACAAACCTAGTCAAAATATCGAACTTTTCAAAGGCCCCAAAAAGCTTTGGAAAAAACGATCTGCAAGCGGTAGCGACCAGGCTGTTTCCTGAAGTTTCTGATGCCATACAGTGGTTAAAAAAATTCGGAGATGCTAGAATGACCGGCTCAGGTTCATGTGTTTTCTGTTCAGTAGAGCAAGAACATGATGCCAGCGAAGTACTGAAAATCGTACCGCCGCGCTGGAGAGCATGGAAAGTTAAAGCAATTGGGCAACATCCTCTGGCGAATTTTCTCAGAGAGCAGTAAGGAATTGGTTTGACGTTGAATATGCTAGTACATTTTTCACATGCGAGACGGCAGACAATTGATCGTGTAGGGGAGTCGCCAAGTTGGTTAAGGCACTGGATTTTGATTCCAGCATTCGAAGGTTCGAGTCCTTCCTTCCCTGCCAATAAGTCACATAAAACAAAAACGCACATTCATATAGTATAAAAGCCGCCGACGTAAGACTAATCCAGTCCTGCGTCGGTGGCTTTTACTCCTTTTAACGACTGCAATCAGGCATCTCATGGCACTCGAAAACTTGATGGTATTTGCCGGCAACGCCACGCCGGATCTGGCTATTGAAGTATGCAAACAGCTGGGCCTGTCCCTTGGCAAGGCTAGCGTTTCCAAGTTTTCGGACGGTGAAGTAATGGTCGAAATTAACGAAAACGTGCGCGGCAAGGACGTTTTCGTGCTGCAATCGACTTGCGCGCCGACCAACGACAATCTGATGGAACTGATCCTGATGGTCGATGCTTTGAAACGTGCATCGGCCGGTCGCATTACTGCTGCCATTCCATATTTTGGCTACGCCCGCCAGGATCGCCGCCCACGCTCGGCGCGGGTCGCGATCTCGGCCAAGGTGGTAGCCAATATGCTGGAACAAGCCGGCGTCGAGCGCGTCCTGATCATGGACTTGCATGCGGATCAGATCCAGGGATTTTTCAACATCCCGGTTGATAACATTTACGCTTCCACAGTTTTGCTGGGTGATTTGGTCAAGAAAAATTACGATGATTTACTCGTGGTCTCACCTGACATCGGCGGCGTAGTCCGCGCCCGCGCGCTGGCCAAAAGACTCAACTGCGATCTCGCCATCATCGACAAGCGCCGCCCGAAAGCCAATGTATCCGAGGTGATGAATATCATCGGCGAAGTCGAAGGTCGCAACTGCGTGATCATGGATGACATGGTCGATACTGCGGGCACGCTGACCAAGGCGGCCGAAGCGCTCAAAGAGCGCGGCGCCAAGAAAGTACTGGCTTATTGCACTCACGCTGTTTTGTCCGGCCCGGCCATTGAGCGCATAGAAAATTCGCCGATAGATGAAGTGGTCGTAACCGACACCATTCCCCTGTCGGACGCGGCAAAAGCTTGCAGCAAGATCCGCCAGCTATCGTGCGCCGCCCTGCTGGCGGAAACCTTCCGCCGCATCACCAAGGGCGATTCAGTGATGTCGTTGTTCGTGGAATAAACAAAACTGCAAATCAAGTTCAGCCGGGTTCAATCACGGGCTGAATACTGTAAAAGGGCACGGTAAATACTATGCCCACACTTGGAATCCCCTGGTCGCGGGGGATTTATACCGCAAGGCACTGCCTTGCATTATCTGGAGCTTTAAAATGAAAGTTATCGCATTCAAACGCACTTTGCAGGGGACCGGAGCGAGCCGCCGCCTGCGCATTACCGGTCAAACGCCTGGTATCGTCTACGGCGGCACCGAGCCGGCAATCAGTCTTACACTGGATCACAATGCGCTTTATCACGCATTGAAAAAAGAAGCATTTCACGCTTCGATCCTGGATCTCGAAATCGACGGCAAAGTTGAAAAAGTCTTGCTGCGCGATTTTCAGGTACACGCTTTCAAACAACTGGTGTTGCATGTCGACTTCCAGCGCGTTGATGCAAACCAGAAGATCCACGTTAAGGTGCCGCTGCATTTCATCAATGCAGACATCGCTCCGGTCGTCAAACTGTCTGCCGGCATCGTCAGCCACGTCATGACAGAATTGGAAATTGCCTGCCTGCCAGCCAACCTGCCTGAGTCGATCACTGTCGACTTGGCAACGCTGGAAGCGGGCGAATCAATCCACCTGTCAAGCATCGTGTTGCCAGAAGGCGTAAGCGCCATCGTGCATGGCGATGATCCAACTATCGCAACCGGCACCATTCCTGCCGGCACGGTCGCCAGCACAGATGCCGAAGTCGAAGCCGAAGCAGATACCGATGCAGGTAAAGAAACACCGGCAGCCTAAGCTGTTGCACTATTCGGCTGCTGCAGCCGAACCCAGGAACCCGTCATTCGTGGCGGGTTTTTTATTGCCTTAAAAAATTGTTACTATGATGAGTATCATAAAAAAATTACCATCTACCGCATTTAAATGAAGCAATTTCAAAAATACTCACCGTTTATTTCAATCTCTATCTAGTTTGGCCCTGCTGCTGTCGACACAACTAATTGGACCTGCGCCCTTTCTCCGGGATAATCGCTGTTTTGCTCTAAAATCACACCATGTCCATCCGTCTCATCGTCGGCCTCGGCAACCCTGGCCCAGAATACGAACAAACGCGCCACAATGCCGGCTTTTGGCTGCTCGACAATCTGGCCAATTCAATGGCGCACTGCCGATTGCAACGCGAATCACGCTTTAACGCACTGGTAGCGAAAACCAGCATCGCCGGGCAGGAGGTATGGCTACTGGAACCGCAAACTTTCATGAACCGTTCCGGCCAGTCAGTCGGCGGTCTGGCGCGGTTCTACAAAATCCTGCCGGAAGAAGTGCTGGTGGTGCATGACGAACTCGACATTGCCCCGGGCCTGGCCAAAATCAAGAAAGGCGGCTCATCCGGCGGACATAACGGTTTGAAAGATATCAGCGCCGCACTCGGCAGCCAGGATTACTGGCGCTTGCGGATCGGCATCGGCCATCCGCGGGTGCTGAATTTGCAGCAAGATGTAGTCGATTTTGTACTGCACCGGCCACGCAAAGAGGAGCAGATACTTATCGATGAAGCCATCGCCAAAAGCATCGGTGTCATCCCGCTGCTGTGCGAAGGCAAATTTGAAGCCGCCACGATGCAATTACACACTATCAAGTGAGCGCCGCACCGTTTTACCTCTCTGCCGAACTCCTACGCTGCGGCCTTACGCATACTATTTCTTGGCTTCGTTAGCCGAATCCTGGATTTTCTGCCCGGCTTTTTCGATTTCCTGGCCTGCTTTCTGGGTCGTCTCATCTATGCTCTTGCCGGCACGTTCGGCCGGACCTTCTGGCTTTTGGCAGGCCGACAAGCCGGCCAGCAGAATGATGGTGGCGAATGCTGTAACGATGGATTTGCTTGCTTGATGCATTTTTTTCCTTTGTGGTGGATGAAACCTATATTCGGCCCACCGCCGATGACTTCGCGCAGTAACGACTAGATGGCGAACAGGGTAGAAGTAAGGCCGGTCGAAATACCCTGCTACAAACGCAGCAGGACAACCCCAGACCGCCGATCATACTTGGAAATCAGCATAAAATGCCGATCGGAACAGCTTCAACGCGGCCCGCAGGCGAATATCTGAACGTCCGGTGCCGCCGCCGGCGAACCGACCAGTTCCGCCAGTCCACGGCAACTGCCGTCCCAGCAGATGTTGTAATCGGCCACGTAATCCGAGCGCGCCAAATTCAGCCGGTCGAGCGGCGCCAGTGGCGGCCGGTAATGCCAGACGCCATCCGCCAGCACCGCATCGGGCGGCGGTTCCATGCCGGCGCCGGAGCCACGGATGCGTGCCTCGGTCAATTGCAGGCGGGCGCCGTCAGCCGTTGGCACCACCCGGTAATCCTCTTCCCAGAGTATCTTTTCGATCGAATGGGTCCAGGCCAGGGTGAACTCCTGCAGCGGCAAACTCACCACCAGTCCTGCCGCCGCCAGGCAAACTCCGATCATACTAGGGCCAGCCGACGCTTTTGCCAAACATGCCAGATCATGAACGCCAGCGCCATCGCGAATCCGATCTGATCGGTTAGCGGCACCGCCGCCACCAGCATCATTGCCGCCACAGCGGTAAACACACGTTCATGGATTTTGAGCGGCGCCAGCAGATAACCGACTGCGGTGGCGCCCCACAAGGCAATTGCCAGCAACGCTTTGCCGACGATGTAGACCACCGCAACCACGGTCCACTCACCCTGCAACATCAGCGCCGGCGCATAGACCGCCATGTACGGAATCACAAAACCGGCAATCGCGATCTGGGTCGCCTTGACGCCGATGCGCATTGGCGAGGCCTTGGCGATCGACGCCGCGGCAAACGCTGCCAATGCCACCGGCGGCGTCAGATCGGCCATGATGCCGAAATAAAACACAAACATATGCGAGACGATCAGCGGCACACCGAGACTGAGCAACGCCGGCGCCGCAATCGAACTGGTGATGATGTAGTTCGGAATGGTAGGAATTCCCATCCCCAGGATCAGGCACACGATCATTGTCAGGAACAGTGACAGAAACAAGCTTTTGTCGCCAACCGTCAAAATGAAGCCGGCAAAACTGGAGGCGGCGCCGGTCAGCGTCAGCACGCCGATAATGACGCCGACGATGGCGCAGGCCATACCAACCGGCAGCGCCTGCTTGGCGCCGTCGATCAGGCTGGCGCGGATCGTGCGCAAGGTATCGCGGCCGCCCTTGACCAAGAAGCACGCCAGCACCAGCAGCGCAATCACGGCCAGGATCGCGTAAATGCCGAACTCGAAGAAGGTCGCAGCCGCCAAGCCCAGCCCGACCCAGAATACATAGCGAAATGCCATGCTGGACACGCGCGCTGCCACCGCCGCACCGAGAATCAGGATCGCCGTCAGCGCAAGCCCGGTCAGGCCGGCGAACATCGGCGTAAAGCCGTGGAACAGCATGCCGACCAGCGCCGCCAGCGGCAGTAGCAGATACCAGTTCTCTTTGAGTGCCTTGAGCGGACTCGGGCACTGGTCTTTCGGCAGGCCGACCAAGCCCATGCGGCCCGCTTCCAGATGCACCATCCAGAACGCCGTCACGTAATACAGAGTCGCTGGAATTACTGCCGCCTTGACGATATCCACATACGGCACGTTCAGCGTCTCGGCCATGATGAACGCCACCGCCCCCATCACCGGCGGCATAATCTGGCCCCCCATCGAGGCAGTCGCTTCGACCGCGCCGGCAAACACCGAGCTATAGCCAAAACGCTTCATCAGCGGGATCGTGAACTGACCAACGGTCAGCACGTTGGCCACGCCGGAACCGGAAATGGTACCCATGAAACCGGATGAGATTATCGCCACCTTGGCCGGTCCGCCCTTGGCCTGGCCGACCAGACCGAGCGCAATCGCGTTGAACAACTTGATCATGCCGGCATGTTCAAGGAATGCGCCGAACAGGATGAACAAGAAAATATAGGTGGCCGATACCATGATCGGAATGCCGAGAATGCCCTCGGTGCCGAGAAACAACTGGCTGACGATCTGATCGAAACCGTATCCGCGATGCCCGAGTGGCAACGGCAGATATTGCCCAAATAAGCCATACAGCAGAAACGTGCCGCATACGATTGGCAGTGCCCACCCGAGCATGCGTCGGGTGGCTTCAAATACCAGCACGATCATGATCGCGCCGACCACCAGATCGGCGCTGCTCGGATCGCCCGAGCGCTGAATCAGGTCGCCCTCGAAAATCCAGTGATAGAACGACAGCCCGAAACCGGTAGCGGCCAGTAGCCAGTCGTACCAAACGACCGAAGTCAGCTTGCCACTCTTGAAAGCGGGATAGATCAAAAAGGTCAGCATCAGCAGAAAACCGACATGCAGCGAACGGATCGTTAGCGACGACAACGGGTGAAAAGCGGCGACGATCAATTGATACGTCGAGAATGCCAGTGCGGCCGCAATCAGGATCTTCAGCGCAATGCCGCTGAGCGTGCGTTGCGCGCCATGCTCCTGGAATTCTTCGACTTGGGTATTAGGGGAAGACATGTTTGAGGTGCTCCAGTGCGTGTGAACGGGGAGTCATGACTGCCCTCCCCGCTATACTTTACCTGCAGCCTGCTTACTTGATCAGACCGATTTCGCGGTAGTACTTTTCGGCGCCCGGATGCAGCGGCAGTGGCATGCCGACCAGCGCAGTTTCCTTGCGGATCGACTTGGCAGCGGCATGCGCCGCCGCCAGATGATCCAGGTTTTCAAACATGCTCTTGGTCATCTTGTAGACGGTGTCGGTCGGCACCCCTTCATGCGTTACCAGGAAATTCTGCACATACGCGGTCGGCACGTTGTCGATCTGGCCTTCATAGGTATTGGCCGGCACCACGCCGGACTGGTAGGCAGTATCGCCGACTTTGGAGACCACGTCGGCCGGAATCGGCACGACCACGATCTTGACCGAGGCGGCCAGGTCGCGCAGCGACGATACGCCCAGACCAGCAGACTGCAGCGTGACATCGAGTTGGCGGTTTTTCATCAGCTCCACCGACTCGCCGAACGGCAAGTATTCCACTTTGGCGAAATCCTTGTAAGTCAGGCCGGCGGCCTTGAAAATTGCGCGCGCGTTCAATTCGGTGCCGGATTTCGGCGCGCCGACCGCGATCCGCTTGCCCTTCAGATCAGCCAGAGTTTTGATGCCGGAATCGGCCAATGCCACAATCTGGATATAGTTCGGGTAAATGCCGGCCACACCGCGCAATTTTTTGAGCGGCGTCTTGAAACCGGCTTCGGCATCGCCCTTCCAGGCGTCCGACAACGCGTCGCCCAACGTGAAGCCGAGTTCCCCGCGACCGGCTTGCAACAGATTCAGGTTTTCGGCGGAAGCCTTGGTCGCCTGCACGGAGGTTTTTACATCCGGCATCGCCTTCGCGTAAATCTGCGACAGCGCCACCCCCATCGGGTAATACACGCCGCTGGTGCCGCCAGTGAGTACATTGATGAATTGCTGCTGGGCCTGGGCCGGGCCGGCCGCCAGCATTGCGACACCAGCCAATGCCAGCAGTGCGCGCAAAATTTTATTTTTCATTATTGTCTCCTAGAGTTGTTACACGAGGCGAAAAGCCTACCATATTCTAATGGCAGAAGCCGCTCCAAGAGGGTGAAAAAATAAGATCACGCCCGCGGAGCAGATCAGCGTTCGCCGATCCGCATGATCTTCAATGCGTTGGTGCCGCCGGCTTGCCCCATCGGATCACCCCAGGTGACGACGATCAGATCGCCGTTTTGCACAATCCCTTTCGCCAGCAGCAACGCTTCGGTCGCTTTCAACACCTCTTCGCAATCGTTCGATGGCATTATTCCCAGTGTGCGCACATTGCGGTACAAGGCAACCTTGCGTTGGGTTGCAACACTGGGGGTAATGGCAAAAATCGGGATGTCGATATTGTTGCGGCTCATCCAGAGCGCCGTCGCGCCGGATTCGGTCAATGCCGCAATTGCCTTGACCCGCAGATGGTACGCAGTAAACAATGCCCCGTATGCAATCGATTGATCGATGCGAGTGAAGGTCAGATTGAGGAAATCGGCATCGAGCTTGCAGACATCCGATTTTTCCGCTTCAACGCAAATGGCAGCCATTGCTGTGACTGTTTCAATCGGATATTTGCCCACTGCAGTTTCCGCCGAAGTCATCACCGCATCGGTGCCATCGAGCACCGCATTGGCGACGTCCGACACTTCGGCCCGCGTCGGGATGGCGTTGACCACCATCGACTCCATCATTTGGGTGGCGGTGATAGTCAGCTTGTTGGATGCGCGCGCCATTTTTATCATGCGCTTTTGCAGCCCCGGCACTGTCGCGTTGCCGACTTCCACCGCCAGATCGCCACGGGCAACCATGATGCCATCGGCAGCATCGATGATTTCTTGCAATACCGGGATCGCCTCGGCGCGCTCGATTTTGGCAATCATCAGCGGCCTGTGGCCATAGGCCTCGCCGGCACTGTTGGCTAGTTGCCGCGCCATTTCCATGTCGGCTGCATTTTTCGGGAACGATACTGCAACATAATCAGCCTGGAAACGCATTGCAGTCTTGATGTCCTCCATATCCTTGGCCGTTAGCGCCGGTGCAGACAAGCCTCCACCCTGGCGGTTGATACCCTTGTTGTTCGACAGCACTCCACCGATTTTCACCCTGGTATGGATCGCGCTGCCGATCACTTTATCCACCACCAGCACGATCAGACCATCGTTCAGTAACAGAACATCCGCCGGTTTCAGGTCGCGCGGCAATTCTTTATAGTCGAGTCCAACCCGCTCCTGATTACCCAGTTCGCAAGCGGCATCAAGGATAAATGGATCACCATCATTGAGCTCGATCTGACCATTCTCGAACTTGCCGACCCGGATTTTAGGCCCTTGCAGATCGGCCATGATGGCAATTTCTCGTCCACAGACGGCTGCCGCCTGACGCACCAGGTTGGCACGATCAATCTGATCCTGAGCCTTGCCGTGGGAAAAATTCAGGCGGACCACATCCACTCCGGCTGCAATCATGCGGATGAGTGTGTTCAGATCGTTTGAAGCGGGGCCGATGGTGGCAACTATTTTGGTGGCACGGCTTAAGGTCATTTCGAAATTTCCTTTAAATTAGCTGAGACAACACTCACAGGTGTAGTAATTTTTCAACAAAAAAAAATTTACCGGTTAGCGATATTAAATCGGGCTTTAGATGTAGCGAATATACGTAAAATTTATTATTCGCATAGACAGGCGCCAAATCTGCCCTGACGGATCAACCTAGGGCGGATTTGGCAGCCGCCTCTACGACACCGATGGCGATCTCCCATCTTTGCATCAGCGCCTGGGCCTGATCGCGGCTGATCGCAGGTTCGAACACACGGTCTACCCGCCATTGCGATTCCAGTTCTGCCGTGTTGCGGTACATGCCGATTGCCAGGCCGGCCAGGTAAGCGACACCGAGTGCGGTGGTTTCGGTGACTTGCGGCCGGATTACGGGGATGCCGAGCAGGTCGGCTTGAAATTGCAGCAACAGCGCATTGGCGCAGGCGCCGCCATCAACCCGTAATTCGGCAATTGGCGACGCTGCATCGCGCAGCATGGCCTGTAACAGCGCGGCACTCTGGAACCCGATCGATTCCAGCGCCGCACGGGCAATATGGGCAACAGTACTGCCGCGGCTGAGGCCCAGAATCGCGCCCTTGGCAGATGATATCCAGTATGGCGCGCCCAGGCCGGTAAAAGCGGGTACAAAGACCACGCCATCGGAATCCGGCACCGAGGCGGCAAGCGCTTCAATGTCGGCCGAATCCTTGATTGCCTTGAGGCCGTCACGCAGCCATTGCACCACCGCGCCGCCGATGAAGACGCTGCCTTCCAGCGCATATTGCTTGTTGCTGCCAATCTGGCAGGCGGCAGTACTGATCAGCCCGTTTTTCGAGTCGGCGCAAACCTCGCCGGTATTGAGCAGCATGAAGCAACCGGTGCCGTAGGTATTCTTGGCCATGCCCGGTTTAAAACAGGCTTGTCCAAATAGCGCCGCTTGCTGGTCGCCGGCGATGCCGCCGATAGTCACCGAATGGCCTAACCACTGCGGGTCGGTGGCGCCAAAGATGTGGCTCGACGGATGCACTTGCGGCAGCACCTCAGGCGGGATATCCAGCCATTGCAGCAATTCTTCATCCCAGCAGCCATCATGGATATTCCACAGCATGGTGCGCGAGGCGTTGGTCACATCGGTCACGTGCAGGCGACCGCAGCTCAGATTCCAGACCAGCCATGCATCGACCGTGCCGAATGCCAGTTCGCCGCGCCTGGCGCGCTCGCGTGCGCCGCTGACATGGTCGAGTATCCATTTCAGCTTGGATGCCGAAAAATACGGGTCCAGCACCAAGCCGGTCTTGCGGCGGATACTGTCGGCTAATCCTTTGGCGCTCAATTCTGCGCACAATGCTTCGGTGCGGCGGTCTTGCCAGACAATCGCATTGAAGATCGGTCTGCCGCTGCTGCGCTCCCACACCAGCGTGGTTTCACGCTGGTTGGCGATGCCCAGAGCGGCTAATTCATCGGCCCTGATACCGGCTTTGGCCAGCACCATCCGGCAAGTCGCAAGCTGGCTTTGCCACAGCTCCATCGGGTCATGTTCGACCCAACCCGGCTGGGGAAATATTTGTTTGAATTCCTGCTGCGCGGTGGCCACAATTTCACCGCCCTCGTTGAACACGATGCTGCGCGAACTTGAGGTGCCCTGATCCAATGCCAGCAAATAAGCCATGCCTATTTCCATCAAAATAAGGTCGCTTTTTACAAAGGCGACAGGTTAATCAATTGTAAATACAATCAATAACACCAACCCGAGCTGTCCAGGTTGGCGTCGCTTTGATGCCACTTGATGTTTCAAGTTAGCGCACGCGGCCTTCTTTCCACGCTTTCAACAGAGTGTCGTAAGTGATGGTTTCACCCTTTGGCTTTTCATTGGCCAGCTTGGTCCAAGGAGCGGCTTTGTCGGACAACCAGAATTTGACGTCCTTTTTCTCGTTCAACTTCGGCGCGCAGTTTTTCTGCAATTTCGGTCACACGCTGGTGTATCTCATCTTTCGGGCGGCGCTGCAGGTGCAGTGGTGCAGCGATGTTTTCATACACGGTCATGGCTGGGTAGTTGACGAATTGCTGGTACACCATAGCCAATTTGCGATCCCGCACACTGACCCCGGTGACGTCTTTGCCGTCAACCAGAATGCACCCGGAACTAGGTCGATCCAGTCCGGCAATGACGCGCATTAATGAGGTCTTGCCGGCCTGAGTTGGGCCCAGCAAGACATTGATGCCGCCAGACGTAAGTTTAAGGTCGAGTGGATAGAGGTGTGTCTGCGCCCCTACACTCAGGCTTATTTGTTTAAGCTCTAATATCATTATGTGTCTCCTTGCATGATCTACTGCTGTGTCATAAGCCATTCCTGCAATCGCGCAACCTGCTGCGGCTGGCAATACAAACCGCATTTAGTTCTACGCCAGAGGATGTCTTCGGCACTGCGCGCCCATTCCACCGCAAACAGATAGCGCGCCTCCTGTTCGTAGATGCCGGGCGCCAGCTCCTCGCCCAGATCGGATATTTTTTGTGCAGTACCCAGCATGCGGCTGGCACGAGACCCGTAACAGCGCGCATAACGTTGCGCGATCTTTTTCGGCAGCCATGAATACCGGGTACAGAATTCTGTCGAAAAACGCTCAAAATCATAGCTGGCGACCAGCGCACCGGCCTGTTGCAGGTCGCCGCCCGGCAGCGGCGCAGTAGAAGTCCATTCCGGCGCATGGAGACCCAGGCGCGGCAATAGCATAGCCAGCGCTTCTTCCGCCAATTTACGGTAGGTGGTGATTTTGCCGCCCCACACATTGAGAAAGGGCGGATTGTTTTCATCGCATTCAAGCAGGTAATCACGCGTCACCGCAGAGGCATTTAGCGCGCTGTCGTCCAGCAGCGGCCGCACCCCAGAATAGCTCCAGACCACATCCCCCGCTGCAATTTGTTTAATAAAATAACGGTTGGCCATCTGGCACAGGTAACCCACTTCATCATCGCTAATCTTGACCTGCCCCGGGTCGCCGGTATATTCCAGGTCGGTGGTGCCGATCAAGGTGAAATCATCCTGGTAAGGAATCGCAAAGATGATGCGCTTGTCGGGATTTTGGAAAATATAAGCGTAAGGATGATCGAATAGGCACGGCACGATGATGTGGCTGCCTTTGATCAGCCGCAGCCCATGCGTATTTTTTGCACCGGAGGCGGCGTTGGCAAATTGCGCAGTCCAGGGGCCGGCGGCATTCACGATGGCACGCGCGCTAACCTCGATGCGACCATACTGCTCACTGTCGAGCGTGGCACGCCAGCCTTGACCTTGCTGGCGCACCTCCATGCATTTGGTGCGAGTCAAGATTTTGGCGCCGTGTTCGCTGGCGTCCAGTGCATTGAGTACCACTAGCCGCGCATCGTCGACCCAACCGTCCGAATACACAAAACCCTTGCGGTAATTACCTTTAAGCGGCACGCCGGCGACGTGCTTGCGCAGCGACACGCCCTCCGAGGCGGGCAGGAATTCCCGGTGTGCCAGGTGATCATATAAAAATAACCCGGCACGGATCACCCAGGCCGGCCGTTGCCCGGCATCGTGCGGCATCACAAAGCGCAGCGGCCACATGATATGGGGTGCGGCGCGCAACAGCACTTCACGTTCCTGCAAAGATTTGCGCACTAGCTTGAATTCAAAATACTCAAGATAGCGCAGGCCGCCGTGGATCAGTTTGGTGCTGGCAGAAGAGGTGTGCTGGGCCAGGTCGTGCTGCTCGCACAGGATGACGCGCAAGCCGCGACCTACCGCATCACGCGCGATTCCGGCGCCATTGATGCCGCCGCCGACGATCAAAAGGTCACAGTCCTGTTGCGCTAGCTGCTTGAGTGTCGATTGCATCATGCTCCTGAAGACGAGGTGGGCCGCTTATCTATTCGACGAGTGGATTTGTTGGTTGTGATTTTTTGTGCGTCGACATTGCGCTTAAAATGAAACTTAACGCGCTTTTTTTATTTATTTTACCCACGTTCGAAAATTTTACAACATATAATTGTTTGTTCGTGTTTTTTTATGTTCGTTAATGTTCATTTTTAAATCATGATTCCACGCCATCGCCAATTGTTAGACCATTTACGCCAATATGGCGACACCTCGGTTGAGGCGCTCGCCAAAGTCTTGAGCGTGACCGCACAAACCATTCGGCGTGATATTCGCACGCTGGAAAATGCCCGTTTGCTGGCGCGCTATCATGGCGGGGTTGGGATATCGTCCACCGTTGAAAATATTGATTACGACCAGCGGCGCGTGATGAATAGCGATGCCAAGCGGCGCATCGGCCAACTGGCCGCGACCCACATCGAGCATGGTCGTTCGCTGATTATCAATATCGGCACCACCACTGAAGAGGTATCCAAGGCCTTGCTGCAACACAAGGGAATACGGGTCGTCACCAACAACCTGAACGTAGCGTCAATCCTGTCTGACAACCCGGAAGCGGAGGTGATTGTCGCCGGCGGCTTGGTACGCAAGCGCGACCGCGGCATTGTCGGCGAGGCCACCATCGATTTCATGCGGCAGTTCAAGGTGGATGTCGGCATCATCGGAGTGTCCGGCATTGAGGACGACGGCACACTGCTCGATTACGATTACCGCGAAGTGCGCGTCACGCAAGCCATCATCGAGCAATCGCGGGAAGTCTGGCTGGTGGCAGACCACACCAAGTTCGGCCGCCATGCATTGGTGCGGTTGGGAAATATTGCGCAAATCGACAAATTCTTCACCGATGCCCCGGTACCGCCGGCAGCGCTGGAAGCGTTCGAAAAAACCGGTGTGGAGATCCTTGTGGCGAACGGAAGCTGATTCTAATTTTAGTCATACGTATGACTGTATTTTCAACACCAGATTATTGACAAGAGGCAATCTAGGTATTTTTTCTTGTACCTAATATTTTTGTTTTTACTTGTCAAATGATTTGGATATGAGGCGTCCCAGACTGCAGCATAGTCATAATCAGCATCAAATTGACGCCAGATTCCTGCGTAAAATGCAGTATTCCGAAGAAACAACTCTGTGCAGCACTCAATCATTGCCTCGCAATGTTCTTAACATAGAAGCGTTGCAAATACGATGCTTTTGCCCAACAAATCGGGTGGCCGATTACACTTCGCACATAAATCCGAGGTACACTTGCGAAAATTTATTTCAGAGTAATAGTAGAGTGTACTGAGCAGTTTATATTGGCTCATTTTTTTGTGACAACTAACTAACAAGGCAATCTATGCTTTACCAACTTCACGAAATGCGACGCTCCTTCATGGGCCCACTTACACACTGGGCTGAAGCCTCTGCCAAACTTTTATTGGATCCCATTTCGCCGTTAGCGCATACGCCACTGTCTCAACAACTCGCTGCCGGTTACGAGTTGATGTTTCGCATCAGTAAAGATTATAAAAAACCGGAATTCAAACTTGATCCAGTCTTGATCAATGACAAACTAGTTGACATTGTTGAAGAAATTACACAAAAGAAGTCTTTTTGCCACCTGATTCATTTCAAAAAGAATCTGACTGGCAAAGAAATCGCAGCACTAAAGCAGCCGAAAGTATTGTTGGTAGCGCCGTTATCGGGGCATCACTCCACTTTGCTGCGCGACACCGCACAAAAACTGTCAGAAGAACACGATGTCTACATCACCGATTGGGTAGATGCGCGCATGGTGCCGCTCTCCAACGGCCCATTCCATTTACACGATTATATTTACTATGTGCAGGACTTCATCCGACTACTGAGCCCGGATCTGCATGTCATTTCAGTCTGTCAGCCAACCGTACCCGTGCTTGCCGCCATTGCGTTAATGGCAACTGCACATGATCCGTTGCTGCCCAAAACCATGACCATGATGGGCGGACCGATAGACGCCCGGAAATCTCCTACCAGCGTCGACAACCTGGCAACCGAAAAGAAATTTTCCTGGTTTGAGAACACGGTGATTTATAACGTACCGCAAAATTATCCGGGCTCTGGCCGCAGGGTTTATCCAGGTTTCTTGCAACA
Source organism: Glaciimonas sp. (assembly GCA_012927625.1). Taxonomy (GTDB): domain Bacteria; phylum Pseudomonadota; class Gammaproteobacteria; order Burkholderiales; family Burkholderiaceae_D; genus AVCC01. The sequence continues at coordinate 196,345 of JABBOV010000003.1, forward strand.
TGCCGGATTCGTTGCAATGAATCCTGAGCGACACGCGCAAAGCCACTGGGATTTTTATATGAACCTGGTAAAAGGCGACAACGGCTCGACTGAGAATCATCGAAAATTTTACGATGAATACAATGCTGTGCTGGATATGCCGGCCGAGTACTACCTGGAAACCATCAAAACCGTTTTTCAGGATTTCAGCTTGCCACTGGGAACTTGGGAAGTTGAAGGAAAACTGGTGCGCCCGCAAGACATCGAAACGGTTGCCTTGTTCACGGTCGAAGGCGAACTGGACGATATCTCCGGCGCCGGCCAGACCGAGGCAACGCAAGAATTGTGCAGTGGAATTCCACAATCGATGCGGCAGGAATTCGTGGCCCCGGATTGCGGCCATTTCGGAATTTTTTCAGGTCGGCGCTGGCGCGAAATAGTTTATCCAAAAATTGCCGAATTCATTAAAACTCATGGCTGACACTGCAATCGGATAACCGGCAGCACAGGTTAATAACAAGCCAGAAAAGCCGTTTCCTGATACGAGGAAACGGCTTTTTAATTTGAAGCTGTCGGCATTTGCCCGATAATGACGTTTTATGCCATTGAAACCTGCCGTGTCGAAGCCTGCCCCCAAATCACTTGCGGATCGAATCGAAGATATCCTGCCGCAAACCCAATGCACCAAATGCGGCTACCCCGCCTGTCGTCCTTATGCCGAAGCGATTGCCAGCGGCACCGCCGATATTAACCAATGTCCGCCAGGTGGCGCCGAGGGAATTTACCGGCTGGCGCAATTGCTCGGCCAACCGGCAATCCCGCTCAATCCAGTCAACGGCCTGGAGCGGCCGCGCCCGGTTGCGGTAATTGATGAAGCGCTGTGCATTGGCTGCACTTTATGCATCCAGGCTTGCCCTGTAGATGCGATCGTTGGGGCTGCCAAGCAGATGCATACCGTATTGCCGGAGCAGTGCACCGGCTGCGATTTGTGCGTTGCGCCCTGCCCGGTCGATTGCATTGCAATGGTCAATGTCACTGGCGCTCGCACCGGCTGGAATGCCTGGTCGCAAGCGCAGGCCGATGCGGCGCGGGCGCGCCATGACTTCCGGGCCAATCGCTTGCAGCGTGAAAAAGCAGAGAACGACGCCCGGCTCGCAGCCAAGGCAAGTGCCAAACTGAAAAGCGTGGAAGCCGAATTGAGCGTCACCGAGCAGGAAAAGGCCGAGCAAGCTAGGAAGAAAGCAATCATCCAAGCCGCCATCGCAAGGGCACAAAAAAAGAAAGAAGAAATGGCTGCGGCAATAAATACAGATAACGCTCGATCGACACCGCCAAAAAATTAATGAATACCCAAAAACGCCGTGAAATTTTTACCCGTTTTCGTAACGCCAACCCGCATCCGAGCACGGAACTGGTATACAGCACGCCGTTCGAGCTGTTGATTGCAGTCATGCTTTCGGCGCAAGCCACTGATGTGTCAGTCAACAAGGCGACGCGCATATTGTTTCCAGGGGCCAATACTGCACAGTCGATTTACGACCTTGGCGTTGACGGATTAATTCCCTACATTCAATCTATTGGGCTGTACCGCACCAAGGCCAAGAACGTGATTGAGACCTGTCGCCTGCTGCTGGCCGACCACGACGGCACAGTGCCGTGTAGCCGGGAAGCATTGCAAGCGCTTCCCGGCGTTGGGCGCAAAACCGCCAACGTGGTGTTGAACACCGCATTCGGGCAGCCGACCATGGCGGTCGACACACACATTTTCAGAGTATCGAACCGTACCGGCATAGCACCCGGCAAGAATGTCGATGCGGTCGAGCAAAAACTCTTGAAAGTCATTCCTAAGGAATTCATGCTGAATGCGCATCACTGGCTGATTCTGCACGGCCGCTACACTTGCGTAGCACGCACCCCGCAATGCTGGAATTGTCTGATTGCCGATTTGTGCGATTACAAGCCGAAAACACCGACGCCCAAAGGAGCTTGATTCGGGCCTTTGACGCCCGCTGCAGCAAGCTCCGATGCATGGCGATTTTTGAATATTGCGGCGCTGGCCGAAAATCACCTTAAAAAACATACAGATATATGTATTTTTAATAAATCCAACAAAAATATGCGGATAACATGGTGTTATTAACTATACTCCCTCTATATTTTTAAATAATAGCAGTAAAAAACGCGCTGTAGTTCGCTTGAAGCTGGCTTGCGACGCGACGCAATTCATCAAGCGATATTGCACGCTTCGGCAAATGACAAGCGCGGAGAGCGCGGGAATAGTTTTCCCGCATCGCCATAGCCCAGATTGCACACGAAGTTGACCTTGACCGTGGTTCCCTCAAAAAATGCCTGATTGATCTTATCCGCATCAAAGCCGGACATCGGGCCGCAATCGAGGCCGACGGCGCGCGCTGCCATGATGAAATATCCGCCCTGCAGGGAAGAATTCCGAAACGCGGTCGCATCGATCAGCGACTGGTTGCCGACAAACCAGGATTTGGCATCTGCATGCGGGAACAGCGCAGGCAATTTCTCATAAAATGCCATGTCCATCCCGATGATGGCAGTCACCGGCGCGGCTCCGGTTTTTTCCTGATTGCCGGGCCCCATGCAAGGCAAGAGTTTTTCTTTGGCTGCAGCTGTTTTGACAAACACGATGCGCGCAGGAGAGCAGTTGGCCGAAGTCGGCCCCCACTGCATCAACGCGTAAATCTGCTGCAATTGCGCATCGGTTACAGCTTTGTCGAGCCAGCCGTTATGGGTGCGCGCTTGCAGAAAAAGAGTATCGAGTGCAGTGCTATTCAACATTTTTGGATTCCATTTTTTTAAGAAATTCATGATGAAAAAATCGGGCATGGGACTGCAAACCGCGCCAATTTTTGGTGTAAATTCTTGGCGTAGCGACTGCATTTGCCTGCAAATGTACTGCAATAAAGCCGCGTACAATATGCCGACTCCTCAGCTTTCAAGAATATGTATACACCTTCGCAGCACGACGTTCGTCGCTTCTTTTGCGACACTTATCACAAGCAGCGCGCGAACCAGATATTGACCCCGCTGGAAGCGATTGCGGCCGACTGGATTAACCAGCACCCGGAATATGCCGTGGTGCTGGCGGATCTGGATGCCGCCCTGGCAGCCGATTATTCGGTGGAACAAGGCCAGAGCAACCCCTTCCTGCACTTGTCAATGCACCTGTCGATAGCCGAGCAAGTCTCTATCGACCAGCCGGCAGGCATCCGCGCTGCGCATCGCACTCTGATGCAAAAACTGGATTCGGAACACTCGGCGCAACATCAAATGATGGAGTGTCTGGGTGAAATGCTATGGACCTCGCAACGCAATGGAATGGCGCCCGATGGTGCCGCGTATGTCGCCTGTGTCAAGCGTCGGGCCTCGACATAAATCATCCTGCACGATGCCACGATTTATCATAAAAAAAGCCACGACCAACGTGGCTTTTTCTATGACAGGTTAAAAAATCCGCCAGTGCGTTTATTTGCGCAACACCAGCGAGCCCGGCAGGCTGTGTATGTAAGCTGCGATATTTTTGATTTCCAGATCCGACAAGGGTTTGACCTGGCCGCCCATGATTGCGTTGCTGCGGCCGTTAGCGCTGTCGCTGCCGCGTTTATAACCTATCAGCGCGTACTCCAGATAACTCTTCTGTTGTCCAGCCAATTTGGGGTAGCTCGGATCGATCGGCGAATTGAAATTCGCGCCATGGCAGGCTGCGCAAGAATATTTTGCAGTCAATGCTTTGCCGGCGTCTATATCGTCCGCCGCGAAAACGCTGGAACAAGTCAGTGCCGAAGCGAACACTACTGCCAAAGAGAAAGTGGTTTTCATAGTGGGCTCCGGTTATTTCTGCTGTGCATAGTAAGCTGCCAGGTCGGCGATGTCCTGATCCGACAAGCTGCCTGCAACACCACGCATGGACGGGTGGCTGCGTTCGCCTTTTCGATATTGGATCAGCGCATTTTCAAGGTATTTCTGCGATTGGCCGCCAATCAGCGGAACTTGGTATACATCAGGGAAAGCCGTTCTATAGCCGGGAATGCCGTGACATCCGATACACATGGCAATCTTGTTTTGGGCTGCCTTTGGATCGCCAACCAGATCCGCCGCTGCAACACCGTGGGCAACACCCGCCAGCGCGAGAAGTGCAATGAATTTTTTCATGATAATTAAAGGTAGAAAGTGCGCAGATATTATTCGGATGTGCGGCAGATAATGCAGGTTCTGCACGCACTATTCATGTTTATTTCACCCGAAGAATTTTTTATATTGATGCCGGACATCAACGGTCTCCTGCCGGCATTTCAAGAACGGCATGGCGCTTAATTTTTTGATTATTCGCTATCTGTTCCACTTTTGATTATCGTCGATTGCGCAGTTTGCTGCTCGGCATCTCTAATAGGAAATAAAAATGCCAGTGGCGCAGCACTGAAGCGCCGCCACACCATCCGCAACACCATGCGCCGCATGCGCGCAGGAACGTTGCGCGCCCGCATTGCAAGAGCAAGAGCGCAACTGAACGCAACGCCCACATTCAGTACGCCGATGAGGCCGATACTCGCAACCGCCAGCCAGAACTGGCTCAACAGCACGGTGTGCCAGCCCAAACTCGTCACAACGGCTATCAGGGTGCCGGTCGACAGCGTAACGTGCCGCACATCCAGTGGCAGGCCAAAAAATTGCGCGAGCACCGGGGTCATCCCCAGCAGCACCCCGATAGCGAGATTGCCGGCTATACCGGCAATGTGTTTTTCAAACCACAACGCGCAACGTGCGGCACGTGCGGCACCCACAACATGCACCAAGCGACGCTGATAAGTCAGCGATTCGCGCAATCGACGCAACGCGAACCAGTTGTCGGCATAGCCTGCAGCCAAACTGGCCAGCCACAGCAAGACCCCGGTCAGCGCGGCATACAAAGGGGTTGGGCCTAGTGCGGACAAGGATTGCAGGCTGGCCCAAGCTTTGTCCGGCGTCAGGATAGGAGCGTCGGAAAACAGCGCTAAGCCGATCGATATCACGAGCATGGCAGGGATCACCGCCAGTAGATTGCCAAAGATGGCAGCCGATTGCGCCCGCAGCACCAAGACAATTTCCTGCGCCAGCGCACGCAAGCTATCAACGCTGTCGAGCTGGCCCATTTTAGCGGCCAGCGCGGGAGCGGTAACAGCCGGCTGCTTGGCGGCCAGAACACCGCCCACGGCCTGGATCAGAATGAAACTCAAGGCAAAATTCAGGGATGCGGCCGCGCCGGCAAAAAAGCCCACCAGGCCGATGCCCGCCAGCAAAAATTGGATGCAAACCGTAAACGCAAGCACCACGCCGCCGCGATGGGCAGCCCGCTGCATGGTGCGGTAAGCAGCCTTGTCGCGCACGGTATATTGCTCGCCGCATAACTCGCCTCGATCTGCATTGCGCTCCACCATCTTTCTGGCCAGCAGGGAAAAACTGCGCTGGAACAGGCCGGACAAGGATGAGCGCTGATGATGCGCATGAATCAGGTCCGCCAGCAACGCCTGCATCTGTGCTGCACCTTGCGCCGCCTCGGCCACCGCCGAACGCATCTCGATAAGACGCGACATGCGCGCCAATTGCGCCCGCATGCGCTCGACGCTATAGACCAACCCGACCGAGACGCCGAATTCGTCCAGATGAGCATAAATCTTGTCAGTCTGGGCCTGGCAAACGGCAATCAGCATACGCACGCTGCGTGCCACCGCGAGGTCTTGCTGGTGCGCCATCAGGTAAGCTTCCAACTCGCGCCGCAGCGCCATGAACGGGGTTGCCGAGAGCGGCATCCGGGGCAAAATCCGATTACGGAAATCAGCGCTAATACCAGTAGCCACGATATCCGTCACCAGATAGGTCAGCGCTTCATCGATTTGTTGCGCATAGGTATGAGCGATGCCATCATCGCCGCACAATTTCCAGATCCGCGTCAATGTGGCTGCATCGAGCTCCGATAACCACAGGGCGTCGGCGTGGTCGGGAAACATGGCGGTGATCAAGTGCGACAGATCCATCCTGGTCGGCATCGCCGGCAGCAGCTTGGTTATCAAGTGCTCGTACAGTTCGCCGAAAAATGCCTGCCTGCCGGGCAAACCCGTAGCGCAAAAAAGCTCGGGGCCGGCGGCCTCGCGCAAACTTTTTTGCACCGTCAGTTGCACCAGACGGCGCTCGTCGCGATGCGCATCCAGCCAGTCCAGCAGGTATAACAGGCGCTGATTTTTGACGTTGCGCCAGACCGCGCCGCCCTGCAGCATCACTGTCGGCGCATGCCGCAGCCATTCCGCCACATCCATCAGCCAATTGGCGCGCACCAGCCAAGGCCCATCCGAATTGGCCCGATGCATCAGGGCTTCCACCCGATGCTGATATTGGGACGGGTTTTGCGTCAGATCATCGGTGCCGTGGCGAAACCGGCGCCACATCACCCTGATTTTTAGTAATGTTACTTTCATATTTTTCACATGCTTTTACTAGTTAATATTGCAATTAAATGCCGACAAAAGCGATTCTTCATGCCGCGCACAATAGTGCAGTTTTATCGGATTTTTGCGGTCCTGGGCAGGCGAATTCAATTCTCCTTTATACTCAAATTCAATTTCACTCAGATGACACAGGACTATGCGACACGAAAACCGTTTCCAAGGTTCCCACAGCTACGTTGCCACCGACGACCTGAAACTGGCCGTCAACGCGGCCTTGACACTGCAACGCCCACTGCTCATTAAAGGCGAACCGGGCACCGGAAAAACCATGCTGGCCGAAGAAGTCGCTAGCGCGCTGGATATGCCCTTGTTGCAGTGGCATATCAAATCGACCACCAAGGCGCAGCAGGGATTGTATGAATACGATGCGGTGTCGCGGCTGCGCGACTCGCAACTGGGCGATGAGCGCGTGCGCGACATCCACAATTACATCGTCAAGGGCGTGCTATGGCAAGCCTTCACTGCCGACCGCCCGGTGGTATTGCTGATCGACGAGATCGACAAAGCCGACATCGAATTCCCCAACGACCTGCTGCGCGAACTCGACCGCATGGAGTTTTACGTCTATGAGACGCGCGAAATGGTGCGTGCCATACACCGGCCTCTGGTAATCATCACTTCGAACAACGAAAAAGAATTGCCGGATGCCTTTTTGCGCCGCTGCTTCTTCCATTACATCAAGTTTCCCGACAAGGACACGATGGCCCAGATCATCGATGTGCATTTCCCGACACTGAAAAAAGATTTGCTGGCGCAAGCGCTGCAAACTTTTTATGAAGTGCGCGAAGTGCCGGGCCTGAAGAAGAAACCGTCCACCTCGGAATTGCTGGATTGGCTCAAGCTGCTGCTGGCTGAAGACATTCCGCCGCAAGCGCTACACAGCCAGGACGCCAAAACGATCGTGCCGCCGCTGCATGGCGCATTGCTCAAAAACGAGCAAGACGTGCATTTATTCGAACGCTTAGTATACATGTCGCGCACCAATCGATAATAAAATATAAGGGAGTATGCATATTAATAGTGGTATCACCGCATTATTTACATGCGGTAACTAAAAATACATCAAGTAGTATACTCCTTACCAACAGACTTTCCCACACATATGCCAATCTCGCTCACAGATGCGCGCGCGATGCTGCGGTTTCTAGGATTATTGTGCTGATTGATTTTTTCTTTACGCTGAAAGACGCCAAAATTCCGGTGTCGATCAAAGAATTCCTGCTGTTGCTGGAAGCGCTGCAAAAAGGCGTGATCGGCACTTCGGTTGACGATTTCTACTATCTGTCACGCACCCTGCTAGTCAAGGATGAAGCGCATTACGACAAATTCGATCAAGCTTTTGGGCTGTACTTCAAAGGCATCCACACAATTTTCGAGAAAAATGCCGAGATCCCGCTCGATTGGCTGATGAAGCGCATAGAGCGTGAATTAACACCGGAACAAAAGGCTGCAATCGAAAAATTCGGTTACGACAAGCTGATGGATCGGCTGAAAGATTTGCTCAACGAGCAAAAGGAGCGCCACGAAGGCGGCAGCAAATGGATTGGCACCGGCGGCACTTCGCCATTTGGTCACGGCGGCACCAACCCGGAAGGCATCCGCATCGGCGGCGAAAGCCGTAATCGCACAGCCGTCAAAGTATGGGAAGCGCGCGCGTATCGCGATTACGACAGCGAGCGCGAACTCGGCACCCGCAACATCAAAGTCGCGCTGCGGCGGCTACGCAAATTCGCCCGCCAAGGGGCCGAGGAAGAACTGGCGCTGGACGCCACCATTCACGCCACCGCCAACAACGCCGGCTTTCTTGACATACGGATGCAGCCGGAACGCAAAAACAATATCAAGGTGCTGATGCTGCTGGACGTGGGCGGCACTATGGACGACCATATTGCGCGCACGGAAGAACTGTTTTCGGCGGCCAAAACCGAATTCAAGAACATGGAATTCTTTTATTTCCATAATTGCGTCTACGATTATCTATGGAAAAATAACCGCCGCCGCCACGCCGAACGCTTCCCGAGCTGGGATATTTTGCGCAAATACCCAGCTGACACCAAGCTGATTTTTGTCGGCGACGCCACCATGAGCCCGTATGAAATCCTGCAACCGGGCGGCTCGGTCGAATACAATAACGTCGAAGCCGGAGCCGCCTGGCTGCAGCGCTTCACCCAGGCCTTCCCGAAATTCATCTGGCTCAACCCGGAACCGGAAGGTTTATGGCAATACCGCCAATCGGTCGCCATCACACAGCAGTTGATGAACCACCGCATGTTCGGGCTCACCATTGACGGCTTGGAACGCGGAATGCGCCTGTTGAGCAAGTGAGCCGCGTAGAATCCCGATTCATAATCGATAACGATGCAGCCGTAGGGCGGGTGCAACCCGCGCAGTTTGATCAAACGAAAAGTGCGGGTTGCACCCGCCCTACGTTCCTGAAACACACTCTTTCAGTCTTTAAAAAGTATCGCCCACAGTATGGCCACCAAACAATCCGAATATAACGAATCCTCCATCCGTGTCCTGAAGGGCCTGGAACCTGTCAAGCAGCGCCCCGGCATGTACACCCGCACTGAAAACCCGATGCACATCGTGCAGGAAGTCATCGACAATGCTTCCGATGAAGCACTGGGCGGCTTTAGCAAGACGATTCTGGTCACCATCAATGCCGATAGCAGCGTCAGCGTGGAAGACGATGGACGCGGCATTCCGGTCGGCCTGCATCCTGAAGAAAACGTGCCGACAGTCGAGATCGTATTCAGCCGGCTGCACGCGGGCGGCAAATTCGACAAAGGCAGCGGCGGCGCTTACGCATTCTCCGGCGGCTTGCACGGGGTCGGCGTATCGGTCACCAACGCCTTGTCTTCCCGGCTGGAAATCACGGTCTGGCGCAAGGACGATCACGGCAACGGCGTACATCAAATGGCGTTTGCCGACGGCGATGTAATCGAGCCTCTGACGTCGCGCCCGGCTTTTCGGGAAGGAAAAAAGTCCGGCACCCGCGTTACCGTCTGGCCCAACCCCAAGTATTTCGATTCTCCCAACATCGCGCTGGCCGACTTGCAACGTCTGCTGCGCTCAAAAGCGGTGCTGCTGCCGGGCGTCAAGGTCACGTTGGACAATGCCAAAACCGGCGACAGTCAAACCTGGCAATACGATCAAGGCTTGCGCGGCTACCTGATGGAATCGCTGGCGCAAACTTCCAGCGGCGAAACCCTGATCCCGCTGTTCGAAGATGCGCAACATGCGAGCAGCGATGCCGACGGTTTTGCAGAGGGCGAAGGCGCGAGCTGGGTAGTGGCCTGGACCGAAGACGGCGGCGTGGTGCGCGAATCGTATGTCAACCTGATCCCGACGCCGGCTGGCGGCACCCACGAATCGGGCTTGCGTGAAGGCTTATATGGCGCGGTGAAAAGCTTCGTCGACATGCATTCGCTACTGCCGAAAGGCGTCAAATTGTTGCCGGAAGACGTGTTCGCCCGGGTTTCCTTTGTGCTCTCGGCGAAGGTGCTCGATCCGCAATTCCAGGGCCAGATCAAGGAACGATTGAATTCGCGCGACGCCGTCAAGCTGGTGTCGAGCTTCACCAAACCGGCGCTGGAGTTGTGGCTCAATCATCACGTCGAATATGGCAAAAAACTGGCTGAACTGGTGATCAAGCAGGCGCAATCGCGGCTGCGCTCGGCCCAAAAAGTGGAGAAAAGAAAATCCTCCGGCGTGGCAGTGCTGCCGGGCAAATTGACCGATTGCGAATCATCCGACATTGCGCGCAATGAAATTTTCCTGGTTGAAGGCGATTCCGCCGGCGGCTCCGCCAAAATGGGGCGCGACAAGGAATTCCAGGCCATTCTGCCCTTGCGCGGCAAGGTCTTGAACGCCTGGGAAACCGAACGCGACCGCCTGTTTGCGAACAACGAAATTCACGATATTGCAGTGGCGATCGGTGTCGATCCGCATGGCAGAAACGATGCGATCGATTTCAGCAGCCTGCGCTACGGCAAGATCTGCATCCTATCCGATGCCGACGTGGATGGCTCGCATATTCAGGTGCTGCTGCTGACGCTGTTTTTTCGCCACTTTCCGCAACTGATCGACCGCGGCCACATTTGCGTGGCGCGCCCGCCTCTGTTCAGAATCGATGCGCCGGCGCGCGGCAAGAAACCAGCGCAAAAAATCTATGCGCTCGATGATGGCGAACTGACCGCAATTGAAGACAAGTTGCGCAAGGAAGGCATCAAGGATGGCGCCTGGAGCATTGCGCGCTTCAAGGGTCTGGGCGAAATGAATGCCGAACAATTGTGGGAAACCACGATGAACCCCGATACCCGCCGCCTGTTGCCGATCACGCTCGGCGCGCTGGACGTGACAGACTCCGAAGCGCGCTTCCACATGCTGATGGGCAAAGGCGAGGCCGCGTCCCGTCGCGCCTGGATCGAAGAGCACGGCAACGAAGCCGAAGCCGATATCTAACAAGAAAAACCATGACCGACCAAACCACGCTATTTGAACCTGCTTCTGCCGACGACGAAACCCTGACGCTGGCCACTTTTGCCGAACGCGCCTATCTCGATTACGCGATTTCGGTTGTCAAAGGCCGTGCGCTGCCCGACGTGTGCGATGGCCAGAAACCGGTGCAACGCCGCATCTTGTATGCAATGAACGAACTGGGTCTGAACGCGGCTGCCAAACCGCGCAAATCGGCAGCGGTGGTCGGCGACGTGCTGGGCAAACTGCATCCGCATGGCGACCAATCGGTGTACGACGCGCTGGTGCGGATGGCGCAGGATTTCTCGCTGCGTTACCCGCTGATCGACGGCCAGGGCAATTTCGGCTCACGCGACGGCGACGGCGCGGCGGCGATGCGATATACCGAAGCGCGGCTGACGCCGATTGCCAAATTGTTGCTGGAAGAAATCGGCATGGGCACCATCGATTTCCAACCCAACTACGACGGTTCAACCGAAGAACCGATGCTGTTGCCGGGCCGCCTGCCTTTTGTACTACTGAATGGCGCGTCCGGCATCGCGGTCGGTCTGGCGACCGAAATCCCGTCGCACAACCTGCAGGAAATCGCCCGTGCCTGCGTGGCTCTGATCCGCAATCCGAACCTGAGCCACGCCGAATTGATGGAGTTCGTGCCGGGGCCGGATTTCCCCGGCGGCGGCCAGATCATCAGTTCGCCGCAAGCACTGTCCGAGATGTACCAAAGTGGGCGCGGCAGCATGAAAGTGCGCGCTTGCTGGAAAATCGAAGACCTGGCGCGCGGTCAGTGGCAGGCAGTCATCACCGAGCTGCCGCCCGGCACTTCGTCGCAAAAGATTCTGGAAGAAATCGAGGAATTGACCAACCCGAAGGTCAAACTCGGCAAGAAAACACTGACGCCGGAACAAGCCAATTTGAAGCAAAGCGTGCTGTCGATGCTCGACACGATACGCGACGAATCCGGCCGCAATGCGCCGGTACGTCTGGTCCTGGAGCCAAAATCCCGGGCTCAGGATCAAGCCGCTTTCATGCAAATGTTGTTAGCGCACACTTCGCTGGAAACCAGCGCCTCGCTGAATTTGGTGATGATCGGCGGCGATGGCCGGCCGCGCCAGAAAGCGCTGGGCGAGATTCTGCGCGAGTGGATAACATTCCGCTTTGCCACCGTCACGCGCCGCACCGAGCATCGCTTGCGCAAGGTTGATGAGCGCATCCATATCCTCGAAGGGCGGGAAGCGATCCTGCTCAATATCGACAAAGTCATCAAAATCATCCGCGCATCGGACGAGCCGAAACCGGCGCTGATTGCGGCTTTTTCATTGTCCGACCGCCAAGCCGAAGACATCCTGGAAATCCGTCTACGCCAACTGGCGCGACTGGAATCGATCAAGATTCAACAGGAACTCGCTACGCTGCGCAGCGAGCGCGCCGGCTTGCAGGAATTGCTGGACAATCCTGCGGTCTTGAAAAAATGCATCATCAAGGAAATCGAAGCCGATGCAAAGCAGTTTGGCGATCCGCGCCGGACCCTGATCGAAGCCGCTGAAAAAGCGGTGATGGAACAAAAAGTGCTGGATGAAGCGGTCAGCATCGTCATCTCGCGCCAAGGCTGGATACGGGCCCGCAGCGGGCACGGCCACGATCCGGCGCAATTCGCCTTCAAGACTGGCGACGCGTTGTATGGCATCTTCGAATGCCGCACGGTCGACAACTTGCTGGCGTTCAGCTCCAACGGCCGCATTTATTCGGTGCCGGTCTCGGCCCTGCCGAACGCGCGCGGCGACGGCATGCCGGTCACCGCTTTTATCGAACTGGCCAACGGATCGCACATCCTGCATTATTTTGCCAGTGCGGCGGATGTGACGTTGTTGCTGACCTCGGACGCCGGTTACGGCTTTACCGCGCAAACCGGCGACATGGTCAGCCGCAACAAAGCCGGCAAAACCTTCGTCAAACTGGAAGACGGCGACACCCTGCTGCCGCCTTGCATCGTTAAAAACGATGATAACGCCATCGCCTGCCTGTCGGAGCATGGCCGCTTGCTGGTGTTTGGGCTGGCTGAAATCAAGGCGCTTTCCAGCGGCGGACGCGGCGTGATCATGATGGCTTTGGAAGACCGGGAAAAACTGTTGACTGCGCAGACCATCAATCAAAATGGACTGATTGTTACCGGCATTGGTCGTGGCGGCAAAGCCCAGACCGTGACACTGAAAGCCACCGCACTCGTAGCCCACATTGCCAAACGCGCGCGCAAAGGAAAGGCGCTGGAAAGCAGGATCAAGGCAACCGCTTTAACTGCAGCTTGACCCTGGAAAAGGCAAAGCAGTTTTTTGGTAAATATTCTGCTCATAATCGCGTATTTCCCAGGTTGAGGCAGCAGCGCCGTAGGTGCGAATTTATTCGCACTTTTAGCTATCCCAAGAGAGCTAATGCGAATAAATTCGCACCTACAAGCGAATGGCATCCCGATCGGGATGGTTGCCGATATTTTTACCGACCACAGTCAGCACGCAACGGGCAGCCATCGCCTTCAAGTGGGGGAAAGAGCCATTCCACTGTGCAGTCGGATTACATGCACTTCCGCACCCCAATCTTAAAACTCTTCCCATTCGTCATTCTTGTCTGCTGGCGTATTGACGATTTTTTTTGTCCGCAGCGAATTGTTGGCTGACGGCGGTGCAAGTGTCTTCCGGTTGCGTATTGCGGGGATAGCCTTGGCAGCAGGCTTGGCAACCGGCGTTAGTGCCAACGCATGGGTTTGGTTGAGTTTAAAGATACCGACGACCTGGGATAGATGGACGGCCTGATCCTGTAGCGACCCGGCGGCGGCAGCAGCTTCTTCCACCAGTGCCGCATTTTGTTGGGTGACCTGATCCATCTGGCTGATGGCTTGATTGATTTGCTCGATGCCGGATGTTTGTTCCTGGCTGGCAGCGCTGATCTCGCTCATGATGTCGGCAACCCGTTTGACGCACTCTATAATTTCACTCATGGTAGTCCCGGCCTGATCGACCAGTCTGGTACCGGCATCCACTTTTTCCACCGAGTCGCCGATCAATGTCTTGATTTCCTTGGCGGCCGCGGCGGAGCGTTGCGCCAGGTTGCGCACTTCTGTTGCGACTACCGCAAAGCCCCGGCCTTGCTCGCCGGCGCGGGCCGCTTCCACTGCCGCGTTCAGGGCCAGAATGTTGGTCTGGAAAGCGATACCGTCGATGACGCCGATGATGTCGACGATCTTGCGCGACGAAGTATTGATCGAACCCATGGTGTCGACTACTTGCGCTACTACCGCGCCACCCTTGACGGCCACATTCGATGCGGATGTGGCCAACTGGTTGGCCTGGCGCGCGTTGTCTGCATTCTGCTGCACGGTACTGGTCAATTCTTCCATTGCAGAAGCAGTTTCTTCTAGCGAACTGGCCTGCTCTTCTGTGCGCGAAGACAAATCGAGATTACCGGCAGCGATCTGGTTGGATGCAGTGGCGATGATATCGGTGCCGGTGCGCACGTCGCCGGCGATCTGAACCAGGCTATTGTTCATGTCCTTCAAGGCTTGCATCAACTGGCCGGTTTCATCGTTGGAGCGGGATTCAATCTGCTGCGTCAAATCGCCGGCGGCAACCCCACGCGCGATTTTCACTGCGGCCTGCAACGGCAGTGAAATGGCGCGTACCAGCCAAATACCGACTATCGCCGCCATCAATAAACCAAACAGGACGCCGGCGATGCAGCTCATGAATACCCAGTGATAGATGGTTTGCGATTGTTCAAACTTTATTTGACCCACATCCAACTGCTGTTTGATGAGCGCGTTGAAGTCGCGTTCAACCGGAATGAACAATTGCATGATCGGCCCGTGCAGAATTTCAGTTGCCAGCGGGGCATTTCCTGCCCGCAGCGCGGCGACTGCCGGCAACAAGCCCTCGGTAACGTACTTTTTGCGACTTTCTACAAATTGATTGGCAACTTTTTTATCTTCCACGCTACTGACGCGTGCCAGGTATTCGCTCCACACTTGGTCGATCATGCGTATCTTGGCATCCACCTCATCCATTTGCTTGCTCAGCGCGGCAGTATCCATCGTTACGGCCCTGGCAATAACCAGCTGGTTGGAGTCAATCAATCGAATCACTTTATCGAGCTGTCCGGTGGAAACCAGTTGATCGGCATACAGCGACTTCATTGCATCATTGGCAAAACCAAGGCTGCCGATGCCAATCACGGCGCCAACAATTAATTGCAAAGACAAAAAGGTAATTACGAAAATCAAGCGTGATTTGATGGAGAGATTCTTTAGCATGTATGCATCCTAGATATTGACGGGCACCGACCAGGTGCAAAATTACGATAAAAAGTTTAACAACTGGCAGACTATTTTCAGCACTACTTTGTTATTTTTTGATCAGGCCAGCAAGGTTGAAAATGCTCACCACTCCACGTCAACCATCTGACTATCGTTGCCGGATATTAACTATGCATCAAGGGTCATTCGGTGTCACTTTTTATTTCCCGGAGAGGGCGCATACGCAACGGAAATACCCATAAAAATCACGCTTGATTCAAATTAATAGTGGGAGTATGCATAAAAATACCATAATCTACGCATTATATTAATGAGTATATTAATAATACATATGCAAGTATACATTAAATGGGCCTACGTCACGTGGTTTAACGTGCGGTAGGCCCATCGGACAATGCCAGTTGTTGACTGGCGCGACAGTCTTGCTGTTTACATACTGGCAGCGATCAGCTTGCCCAGGATGGCGATGCCTTCGCGAATTTTTTCCGGCGGCACGGTCACGAAACTCAGGCGCAGAGTATTCGATACAGGCGCATTGGCATAGAACGGCGCGCCCGGCACGAAGGCGACGTTGTGCGCGATCGCTTGGTCCAGCAGCTTCTTGCTGTCTATGTGTTTCGGCAAAGTAACCCAGGTGAACATGCCGCCTTCGGGACGGGTCCAGTGGACACCGGCCGGAAAAAATTCTTCCAGCGCAGCCAGCATGGCCTGACATTGGCCGGCATACAGCGTGCGTATGGTCGGGATATGCTTATCGAGGAAGCCATCCTTGATGACTTCATACACTGCCATCTGTGTCAATTGTGCGGTATGCAGATCGGCGGCCTGCTTGGCCTGTTCCAGCTTGCGCACCAGCGGTAGCGGCGCTACCACATAACCAAGGCGGATGCCGGGTGTCAGCACCTTGGAGAACGAACCCATGTAAATCACGCCATCCGGGTTCATGTTCAGCATCTTCGGTTGCGGCTCGGCGCGGTAACTGAGCGCGCCGTAAGGATCGTCTTCGATCAGCGGCAAGCCCAGACGCGCGCAGATCTCCACCAATTCCTGGCGACGCGCAACCGACAAACTGCGACCGGTTGGATTCTGGAAATTAGGCAATGCGTACAACATGCACGCACCCTGGCCCATTACAGCCACCGAAGACGGCAACAGTCCGGCATCATCGGTGTCGACTGAAACGAACTTCGGGCCATAGACAGAAAATGCCTGCAACGCGCCCAGGTAGCTGGGTGTTTCAACCAGCACCCGGCTGCCCTCGTCGATCATCACCTTGCCCAGCAAATCCAGCGCCTGCTGCGAACCCGACACCATCAGCACCTGATCCGGCACAATCACCGAACCCGGAATCGACAGCGAATTGGCAATCCACTCGCGTAGCGGCAAGTAACCGTCAGTCGGGCCGTATTGCAATGCCACTCGGCCTTGGTTAGACAACACTTTGTCGAAGGCGGCACGCATCTGCTCGATCGGAAAAGTCGCCGGCGACGGCAGACCGCCGGCAAACGATATGATTTCCGGGCGCATCGTAATTTTCAGAATTTCACGAATGGCCGAGCTTTCCAACTGCTGTGCGCGCTGGGCAAAGTGCCATTGAATCGGGTTCGGGTTTTCAATTTTCATTTTATCTCTTTGGTGTGGTGGCGTTTGCCACCGGGTCGGGCCGGCTTGTGGCTGGCGCTCAGAGCGGCATTGGATAAATGCCGCCGTTCGGATTGGACGTGCCGACATTAGGCACGAACAGTAATTATTGCGGCTTTAAGCGATTTCCGCGATCAATTCAATTTCGACGCAAGCGCCCAGCGGTAATTGCGCTACTCCGAAAGCTGAACGCGCATGCTTACCCTGCTCACCGAAAATCTCGCCGAGCAATTCAGAGGCGCCATTGGTCACCAGGTGCTGCTCGGTATAGTCGCCGGTCGAATTGACCAGACTCATCACTTTCACGATCCGCGTGACGCGATTCAGATCGCCGCCGCACGCTGCCTGCAACGTTGCGATCAGGTCGATGGCAACCGCGCGCGCGGCCAGCTTGCCCTCTTCGGTCGAGGTATTCTTGCCCAACTGGCCGACCCACACTTTGCCGTCTTTCTTGGCAAGATGGCCGGACAAGAAAACGGTATTGCCGGTTTGCGCAAACATCACATAGGCTGCCGCAGGTACGGCAACGACAGGCAGTGCGATGTTAAGCGCGGCGAGTTTTTTGTAAAAAGACATGGTGTTCCTCATTCAATTCAAAAAATGGAGTGATTTATTTGTGGATGCGATGTGTTACTGCTTCGCAGCTTGGCAGTCATTTTCATCCATTATCCCCTCATGTGTCAGTGATTATTTTAAACCGCCAAAAGTCAGCATGATGTTGTTAGGCCCCGGCGTGATGGACGACACGAAAGCAAACAGAGCTAGCGAAAATGGAGGTTCTATCGGCTTACCTTATTTGGCTATGGCATATTCGGAAAGTGCCGAAGCTGCGGTGGCACTACGCAAAATGGTGGCAAACTGGTCGTGATCGACGTTTCCGCCGCCAAGCGGCAGTCCGACTTTCAAGCCCTTGAGCGCATTCTTCATCTGCAGTGCCGCCGCCAGCGGCACTGCACCCGCGCCTTCGGCCACGTTATGGGTGGCGACAAAGTACATCTTCATCGCCTGAGCGACTTGCGTATCGGTCACGGCGACGACATCATCCACGTATTGGAGGATGATTTCCAGCGCGGCATCGTCCGGCACGCGACAGGCCACGCCGTCTGCGATCACGGTGGTGACGTCCGAAATAACCTTACGTTTTTGCTCGAACGACAGCTTGTAACTGAGCGCATGGGCCGACACCACGCCGATAATTTTCGTTTTCAGACCTAGAGCATTGCGCGCCGCCACTGCCGCGCAGATGCCGGAACCCTGCCCAATCGCCACGAAAATCATATCGAGGTCGGGTTGGGCGGTCAACAGCTCGATCCAGTAAGTCGCCACCCCCCGCACCAGATCGCGGTGCATTGAGGGAATCATGTGCAGCCCCTGGCTGGCCGCAAGCTGCTCTGCATGCTCGCGACTATCCTGAAATTCGTCGCCATACTCGATCAGTTGCACGCCCAGCGCGCGCATCGCTGCATTTTTTTCTCGGCTATTACCGTTGGGCACCACAATGGTTGCCCGCAGACCATGACGACGCACCGCAAAACCGATCGACTGGCCGTGATTACCGCGCGTGGCCGACACCACTCCCTTGACTTCGGGCGCACTTTGCACCAGTTCATGGATGTAGACCAGACCGCCACGCACCTTGAAGGCGCCGGTCGGGGTGTGGTTCTCGTGCTTGACCCAGGCTTCGGTGCCCAATGCCTGGTTCAGCAAGGGCCAGGAATATTGCGGAGTAGGTGCCATTGCTGCATAAACGATGGCGGCGGCGCTGTCGAGTTCGGCTTTGTTCGGTAATGCGAATGTCATAAATACCTCCTAAAAATAACGCATTCAACAGCAAGATTAATAGTCGGCAAGAGCCTCTACATCTGACGACGCTACCGGTATCGGCATGCACTGGCGATCTGCAAGCTGCAGCGACGGCAGGAAATCGATACGGCTGAACACCTTGTCGGCCTCAATCACCACATGCCGTCCAGCGATTAATGCCAAGGTATCGCCACCGAACAGCCAATAATCTTCATTATCTCCTTCGATTGTGACCCAGACGCAACCGTTATCGATTTGCATCGTGAGCGCTACATCGGCGCTGACAGAAATCAACTGCCTCGGCTGCAAAACCAGGAAATCATGAGCGACGATGTTTTTCATGCTGACTCCTTCAAAGTGTTTGATGTATGCTAATCGAAAAAACCAATACAGTACCAATACAGTTGACCAGATAAACTGATGACTGTACTGGAAAGATGACCAATACACAGGAAACCGCGATGGATAGGCAAACACAGATCACCCGAGAATCAGGCACTTCACTGGTAAGCCAGATCGTGCGCTCGGTCGAAGCGCGCATAGACGACAAGCTGCTGCGCACCGGTGCCCGCATGCCGTCGATTCGCCAGTACGCTGACAGCAGTGCGGTGTCGCGCTTTACCGTGGTAGAAGCGTATGACCGGCTGGTGGCCAAGGGTTATCTGGAATCACGCCGGGGAGCCGGCTTTTTTGTGCGGGATCGGGCGCCGCTACTAGCGGCGCTGGACCCAAATCACCCGCCCATCAGCATGCCGCCGCAGTTTGATGTAGCCTGGTTGGTGCGCAGCATGTTCCGCCCGACACCGCCGCAAAAAATGCCCGGCATCGGGCTGCTGCCGCATGATTTTCTGGACGGCGCGTTGATCGCCAACGGCTTGCGCGCGGTCAGCCGCCAGCATCAAAACCTGCTGCTGCATTACGGCACGCCGCAAGGATTTTTACCGCTGCGTCAGCAATTGCAGCTAAAACTAGCCGCGCTGGAAATCGCCGCCACGCCGCAACAGATCATCACCACCTCCGGCGTCACGCAGGCGCTAGACCTGGTCGCACGCCAGTTCACGCAGGCGGGCGACACGATCTTCGTCGATGATCCAGCCTGGTTCCTGATGTTCGGCTCATTCACGCTGCTGGGCGCCAAAGTGATCGGCATCCCGCGCCTGCCGGACGGCCCTGACATCGCCCAGCTGGCCGAACTGGCCGCGCTGCATAAACCTAAGCTGTTCGTGATCAATTCGGTGCTGCACAATCCGACCTCGACTTCACTCTCCAGCGCCAAGGCGTTTCAAGTACTGAAACTGGCTGAACAACACGACTTTATCATTGTGGAAGACGACATCTATTGCGACATGCACCCCGGCAGCAGCGTGCAGCCGGCAACCCGCATCGCTTCACTCGACCAACTGAATCGGGTAATTTACCTCGGCGGTTTTTCCAAGACGCTGGCAGCCAATCTGCGTGTCGGCTTCATCGCCACCTCGCGCGAGCGGGCGCAGCAATTATCGGATCGCAAGATGCTGACAGCGCTGACCACCAGCGAAATCGGCGAGCGCGTGGTCTTCAAAATTCTGTCTGAAGGCCATTACCGCAAACACACCGAGCGCCTGCGAAGCCGGCTGGACGCGGTGCGCGATGAGAGCATCAAGTGGCTGGAAAGCATCGGTATGACGATCGACATCAACACCCCGGCCGGCATGTTCGTCTGGGCTGATACCGGCTGCGACACTAACGTACTGGCGGAAAAAGCGATGAATGAAGATATCCTGCTGGCTCCCGGCTGCCTGTTCTCGCCCAGCCAGTTGCCGTCGCGGCGCATGCGCCTCAACGTCGCCACTCTGTCCGACCCGGAGGTGCGGGCATTTCTGGAACGCGAAATCAGTCGCTAGCAACGCCTTTCGCACTTCGTGATAGTGGCTAGTGTATATCCCCGTACCGCAATGAATACATGCGGAAATGTTGGCATATTTTTTTATACTCCACCTTAAATTGGCATAAGGCGGCGGCCAGTGATTACTGTTGGGACAGTTCTAAAGCTGTCTTCATCAACTTTGCTCGGCGAGCGCATGCGTGCCGGAGAATGTTGGTGGTGACGCTTCCAGCCACTTACGTATCCTCGCGGCATCTCCCAGACGCGATAACTTGCCTTTAGAGTCGAGAAAAACCATTACAACCGGCCGCCCCTCGATCTTTGCCTGCATCACCAGGCATCTCCCGGCTTCAGAGATATAACCTGTTTTTTGCAAGCCGATATCCCACTCAGGATTTTTTACCAATCGATTGGATGTGGAGTATTGCAAAGCGCGCCCTCCCGGTTCCACTATATAACTGGTATCGGTAGAATATTGGCGCACTATCGGGTAATTGTAGGCAGCACTGACCAGCTTAGCCAAGTCACGGGCGCTCGCCACATTCCGACTCGATAGCCCGGTGGAATCTACGTACGTGGAATTATTCATGCCAATCGTTCGTGCTTTTTCATTCATGCGCTTGACAAAATTTTTCAAGCCGCCCGGGTAGCTGCGCCCTAGTGCTGAGGCAGCACGGTTTTCAGAACTCATTAGTGCAATATGCAGCATATCGGTACGCGACAACTGAGACCCGACTTTCAGGCGAGAGCTGCTATTTTTTTCATAATCGATATCCTCGCTAGTGACTTCCAGTATCTCGTTCATATCTTGAGCCGAATCAAGCACGACTAGCGCTGTCATCAATTTAGTGATGGACGCCATCGGCAGCGGCACCCTTGAGTTTTTTTCAAACAACACTGCAGAAGTCGCCTGATCCATGACAAATGCGACATTGGATTCAAGATCAAGCGAGTCGCGCGTATGCCCCAGCCCAGCCATGTCGCCAAAAGTGAGCTTGGCCGGTATCGCCACCGCCAGCGGCGCTGTCAATACGCGCTTATGAGCAATTTTCCGCCTATGGCTGGAAGCGACAATCTTTGCATTTTTCTTATGAACGACAATGACTTTTTTAGCTTTGCCTCGGCCGGCAATGATTTTGGATTTGTGTTTTACGGCTACAGGCTGCGCGCTGATTTTTTTGCGCTGTGCTGCCTGTGGGGTGACTTCTGTAGCCAACGCTGCGGGCGCAGAAAAAGTAACAAACAGTATTGAAAAAAATAAAACTAACGCAGACTTAGGCATCACAAACCTCTCTATTTTGTGCAAATTTTTATACTTTTTTAGTTTAGCAAAACCGATAAAATTCGCAAGAGAATTAAGATGTTAGCGCATAATCTTGAACAAAATTCTTCATATTGTTGACAAGTCGTAAATTAAAATCCGAATAAACTATTAAATGCGGGTTTTGGGAAGTTACCGAAAAATCACTCCAAAAACTTAACGAAGCCCGCTACCGGTTCGCGCTCGGTTTGTAAGGTATTTTCAATCTTGTCCATATCCGCATAACCCAGTGACATGCCGCAGACAACCATCTCGTTGTCCGGCAACTCCAGCACATTACGAATAATTTTATGATATTGGGTGAAAGCTGCCTGTGGGCACGTGTCGAGGCCACGGCCACGTGCAGCAATCATGATGTTTTGTAGAAACATGCCGTAATCCAGCCAAGACCCCTTCTCCATAATTCGATCGATTGTGAACATCAAACCCACTGGCGCATCAAAAAATGCATAATTTCGGCCATGCTGCTCCTGCATTCCAGCCTTGTTTTCACGCGTTAATCCGAGCAACGCATACAAATCCCAGCCCACTTTGCGACGACGATCAATGTAGGGGGATGCCCATTGGCGCGGGTAATAGCTATATTCTTCCACGTGCTCCTGAGCGGCAGTAACGTCGGTAAAGGCTTGTGCAATTTCTGAAGACAAGCGGTTTTTGGTTGCGCCGTTCAGCACATACACTTTCCAGGGTTGCGTGTTGGTACCGGAGGGAGCGCGTGCTGCCACCTCCAGTATCTTTTCAATATCTTCGCGTGCCACTGTCTGGGGCAGAAAAGCGCGGATAGAGCGGCGCGAAACAATTGCCGCATCCACAATTTTCTGTTCTGTTGTCTCAATCATGCTGGGTGTCTTTCTGTGACTCGATTTGAATGGATTCGAGAACCTCTCGCATATTGCCGGGAATCGCAGCAGGGCGACGCGTAGATCTGTCGACATATACATGGATGAAATGCCCTTGAGCGGCTGCGACATCTGCGTCGCCGCGGAAAATCCCGACCTCATAGCGCACACTAGAGTTTCCCAACTTGCTGACACGCAATCCTGCATAAATCCGATCCGGGAAAGCCACCGGCGCGAAATAATTGCACTGGGTTTCGATCACCAGTCCGATGACTCGGCCATGATCCACATTCAGTACCCCGTGCGCAATCAGGAATTGGTTTACAACCGTATCGAACCAACTGTAATAAATCACATTATTGACATGCCCGTAAGCGTCGTTGTCCATCCAGCGTGTCGTTATTTCTTGAAAATGCAGGTATCCACTGCGTTTGTTCACTTCTATCCGCATTACTTCCTCATAACGAAAACCACACCAATCACCGCCACCAGCATACCGACAATACCTGCAATGCTGAAGCTTTCACCGAACATCATCCATGCCATCACTGCGGTGGTGGGCGGCGTTAAATATAAAAGGCTGGTGACGCTAGTGGCTGCACTCTTGCGGATGAGCGAGAATAAAAGAAAAATAGCACCGATCGACAAGGCAAGGACTGACCATAGCAGTGCGCCAATAAACTGCGGCGTCCATTGTACGGCGACCAAAGCGGGCGTAAAGTGCTCAAAGGCTATTGCCATCGGCAATATCACTATAAATGATGCAGAAAACTGAATAATAGTGCCGGTACGCAGATCGAAATATGCACAATATCGTTTTTGATACAGGGTGCCAAGCGTGATTGACAATAACGCCCCCAGACACAAGGCAATGCTTTGCCAGGATAAGCCAATAACGGTAATTTTATTGGAAACCACCAACCCCACGCCGAACAGCCCTAATAGCAATCCTAGCCATTGACGTTTTTTTACCGATTCGCCGATCAAAGGCGCCGCAAACGCCGTCAGAATTGGCTGCATCCCGACAATCAGTGCTGACAAACCCGCAGGCATACCAAGCTTGATGGCGCACCAGACACCGGCCAGATAACCTGCCTGCACAAGAATACCCGCTACGGCAATATGGCGTATCTGCCCCACAGGCCAAGGGGCTTGCATCAGCAGCACCAGCGGCACCAAAACTATCAATACGCCACTGAAACGGAGCAATAAAAAAGTTAATGGAGGAGCATAAGGCAAGCCAAATTTTGCCACCACAAAACCCGTACTCCAGATTAAAACAAAAATAAAGGGAGTGGCGACTAGCCACCGATTCTGCGGTGCGCCAACTATTGTGTTGCTGAGCGTTGGGGTGTTTGTGGCAAGAGTCATAAGTGAATTAAAAATGTTGTAGTTCGCTATACTGCAGTGCGGCAATTATTCTGCCATCGCAACCTATATTCTGCTGCAGTTGCGGTCATCTGCAAGTGTATCTCAACTGTCTCGCAGATATCATTGCCATAACTGCCTGCCATCACTGTTGCAACCGGTATTTTTTGCTATAGGCAGCATAGAGCGCCATTCCGGTACATGCTGCAAGCCCTGAGAAAGTCAGCTTAAAACGCCTGAGCGTTCGCTTTCATCCAAGGCGACTCCTATTAGAAACAGAATCAATTGCTGCGAAAAATATCGATATAGTCACATCCGCACAGCCGACACTTATTTTCGCCTCGCACAAATAAGTGCTTGACTAATATTATTTAACCGCTAGAATAAGAATTGTTGCGGCGCACAATTTAATTTCAAAATATTATTTAACCACGCTCTAATCTTAGGGGATCTCCATGTTTTCAGTCTCAGAACA
Organism: Glaciimonas sp.; assembly: GCA_012927625.1. Taxonomy (GTDB): domain Bacteria; phylum Pseudomonadota; class Gammaproteobacteria; order Burkholderiales; family Burkholderiaceae_D; genus AVCC01. The sequence goes on from JABBOV010000003.1 coordinate 220,926, forward strand.
ATTTTCCAGCGCTACAAAAGCTAACTTTGAAGCGCAAATCGCCATGATCACGTCACTGACAAATAAAGCATTTGAAAGTATTGAAAAAGTTATTGATCTAAACATGAACGCTGCAAAATCCTCACTGGAAGAATCTACAGTTGCAGCTAGACAATTATTTTCCGCAAAAGATCCACAAGAGTTTTTTTCCTTGACCTCCAACCAAGCCAAGCCAACTGCTGAAAAAGCTCTCGCATACAGCCGCCATCTGGCTAACATCGCGTCAAACGCGCAAGCCGAGTTTACCAAAGTTGCTGAAACACAAATTGCGGAAACAAACCGTAAAGTGCTGTCACTGATTGAAGAAGTCACAAAAAATGCGCCAGCCGGTTCTGAGAATGTTGTTGCAATGCTTAAAACAGCGATCGGTAACGCCAACGCCGGTTATGATCAGCTGACAAAAACCACAAAGCAAGCAGTTGAAACGCTGGAATCAAACATGAATACTGCCGCCAGCAAATTTTCTGACGTAACCAGCAAGGTAAGTAGCGCCGCAAAGAAATAATTACACAAATTTGGCTGCCGCACTCCGTTCTTCGGTTTTGTAGATGTTGTAACAGCCAGATTAATACTAGTCGCACGTTTCAAATGCCCCGTAATTACGGGGCATTTTTTTATTTATAGACGATACTGAAACACCGCTGCCGCCTACCAAGTAGGGTCAAATTCATTCACGGAATATGGGATAGACTATTAACTGTGACTGTGACTGTGACTGTGACTGTGACTGTGACTGTGACTGTGACTGTGACTGAAGCAGCCCGTAGCCATTTAAGTTTGGCACCGGATTCCGGTGAAGTGTTTTTAAATATTGGAATAGGAAATCTGCATGCTAACCCGCGTTCTTTTTTTGCTAAAAGCTGGGGGGCGCGATGCATCGCTGTTGTGGTACGCATTACGCCAACCTGAAACACCCGCCTACATCAAGGTCGGAGCGGTCTTGCTAGCGTTATACGTTATCAGCCCACTGGACTTGCTCCCTGACGTAATCCCGATATTAGGCTGGCTCGATGATGCAACACTGCTTGCTCTGGGGTTGCCTTTTCTGCTCAAGAACATACCGCCGCATGTCAGGCAAGCGGCTGAAAACAGGCGCAAATACCGTTCTGGAAAAGCCGAGTGAGTTCCCGTCACCGGCATTTACCATTAACTATTTGCCATGAAAAATCCCTTGCACATGATTCATGCAAGGGATTTTTATTCGTCAAGCGCGGGTAACGGATTTTAATCAGCCTTCACCCAGATACGCCTCTTTGACTTTCGGGTCGTTCAGCATGTCTTTTGCATTTCCGCTCATGGTGATGTAGCCAGAATCCATCACATAGCCACGATGGGCTGCCTGCAAGGCAAGCTTCGCATTTTGCTCCACCAGCAAGATTGTCACGCCTTCGGCCGCTACGTTACGCACAACTTCAAAGATTTTCTCGACCATGATCGGCGACAGTCCCATGGATGGCTCGTCAAGCAGCAATAAATTGGGATGGGACATCAACGCACGCGCCATCGCGAGCATCTGTTGCTCGCCACCTGACAACGTACCCGCCATCTGCGATGCACGCTCTTTCAAACGGGGAAATACGCCGAACCATTTATCGATATCTGCTTCAATGCCAGCCTTATCGTCCCGGGTAAAAGCTCCCATCATCAAGTTTTCCTTGATGCTCATGCGGGTAAAGACGCCCCTACCTTCCGGCACCATGGCCAGGTTATTCTTGACCAGCTTGAACGATTCCTGACCCTTGATCGATTTGCCCATATATTGCATATCGCCATCCACCCTGCAGATCGGCAAGGTGCCCGTAATCGCCTTGAGAGTGGTTGTCTTACCGGCGCCGTTAGCACCGATAAGCGTAATCAATTCACCTTTATTTACCTCGAGATCAATACCTTTGACAGCCTGAATGCCACCGTAAAAAACTTTCAGACCCGTAATTTTGAGTACATTTGCAACCATTAATGAGTACCTCCCAAATACGCCTCGATAACGGCCGGGTTCTTCTGAATTTCAGCCGGCAAACCTTCCGCGATTGGCTTGCCGTAATCCAGAACAGTGAGACGGTCACAAAGACCCATCACCAGTTTTACATCATGTTCGATAAGCAAAATAGTCTTGCCTTCGGATTTTATTTTCACCAGTAGTTCGCGCAATCCTAATTTCTCGGTTGCATTCATGCCGGCTGCCGGCTCGTCTAAAGCCAGCAGTTGCGGATCAGTAGCTAGCGCGCGCGCAATTTCCAGACGGCGTTGGTCGCCATACGACAGATGGCGCGAAGTCCGATTCGCAAATTGCGCTATACCAACGAAAACCAGAAGCTCCATTGCACGCGCACGAATTTCCTGCTCTTCCATACGCGCGGCTTTATAACGCAGAATCGCGCCCAGTACACCTTGGTGGGTACGCACATGCCGCCCCACCATGACATTTTCGAGTGCCGTCATCTCGCTGAAGAGACGGATATTCTGGAACGTGCGTGCAATTCCTGCTTTGGCAACCTCATGCGGAGCTGAAGGCGAGTACGGTTTGCCCGCCAGCTCAAACGAACCGCTGTCAGGCTGATATAGGCCGGTTATAACATTGAAAAAAGTTGTCTTGCCCGCTCCATTGGGGCCGATCAGGCCATATATCTGCCCTTTGGCGATCTTGAGATTGACATTCGACAAGGCCTGCAAGCCACCGAAGCGCTTATTGACGCCGACAATTTTCAGAATGGTTTGTTCGCTCATCAATGCTCTCCTTGTGCTGCAACCACACCGGCCACGAGCTCTGGTTTGTCGATATCCGCATCGGGTCTATCCTCGTGTTTTGGTGCTGGCCACAGTCCTGCAGGGCGGTTGAGCATGATCAAAACCATGGCCAGACCGTACAGCAGCTGGCGCAAAATCTCAGCATCTATAATCACGTGACCGAACAGTAATTTCTGGACCGGTTCAACTACGTGGCGCAGTACCTCAGGCAAGGCCGCAAGAATAATACTGCCCAGTATCACGCCAGGAATATGCCCCATCCCGCCCAACACCACCATTGACAGAATAATGATGGATTCCATCAAGGTAAAAGATTCTGGTGAAACAAAGCCCTGGAAAGATGCGAACATCGCCCCCGAGATACCACCAAAAGACGCTCCCATCGAGAACGCCAGCAACTTGATATTCCGGGTATTGATACCCATTGCTTTCGCCGCAATCTCATCTTCACGAATGGCAACCCAGGCCCGGCCAAGACGCGAATGCTGCAGGCGCGAAGTAATCAGGACGATGACAATGCACAAGGCCAGGAACAGAAAATAGTATGCATTTACCGATGGCATAGAATAACTGCCAATTTCAACCGTCGCCATCGAGCCGGCTTCACCGGCCAAAGAAACGCCGAAAATTCGAATCGGCTCAATCATATTGATACCCTGCGGCCCATTGGTAATGTTTACCGGTCCATTCAGGTTATTCAGGAAAATGCGTATGATTTCCCCAAACCCGAGCGTCACAATTGCCAGATAATCGCCCCGCAGCTTTAGCGTTGGCGCACCCAGAAGGGCCCCAAACAATGCCGCCACGCCACCTGCAATCGGCACAATCAGCCAAACCGAAAGATGAATCCCGTTTTGCGCAATTTCAGGGCCAAATACCCACAATAGAAAATTGCCGACGGGAGGGTACTGATTCACAAAGGACTCCAGCACTACAGCAAACTGTGGCGACGCAAGTAAGGCTGTAGTGTAGGCACCAACAGCATAAAAAGCGATGTAGCCCAAATCTAACAGGCCGGCAAAACCCACAACAATATTCAAGCCCAGGGCAAGCATGATGTAGAGCAGTGCAAAATCCATAATGCGCACCCAGGAGTTACCAAAATTGGCAGCGAAAAAGGGGAAGGCAATTGCGACGATTGCCAAAAGGGCAAAACTGGAATAAGCGGTGGTCGGATTCTTTTTGATGTCAAAGTTAAATGCCATGAAATTTTCCTTTAAGCACGGTCGGCAACACGCTCGCCCATAATTCCTGACGGACGCAGTGTCAACACAATAATGAGCACGACAAAAGCAAAAATATCCTGGTAATGACTACCCAGAAAACCACCCGTCAGGTCGCCAATATAGCCAGCGCCCAGGCTTTCAATCAGCCCCAGCAAAATACCGCCCAACATCGCACCATATATATTACCTATGCCACCCAGCACAGCCGCAGAAAACGCCTTCAAACCGGGCAAAAATCCCATCGCAAACTGTGCCGAAGAATAATTCGCGCCCCACATTACACCTGCTACCGCCGCCAGAGCAGCGCCAATGGCAAATGTCGCCACAATCACTTTATTCGCATCGACTCCCATCAAGCCAGCCACGCGCGGATTCTCCGAGGTAGCGCGCATGGCGCGACCCATCTTGGTTTTTTCAATCAGAATTACCAATCCCACCATAGAAATAATCGCCAGTGCCAGCAACATGACCTGGGTCTGGGAAATCAGTGCGCCGCCAATATGAATCGGCTCACTTGACATGACCTGAGGGAAAGGCAATGGACTGCGTCCCCAAATCATCATGGCAAAAGTCTGTAGCAAAATGCCGATGCCAATAGCAGTAATCAGCGGAGCCAAGCGTGGCGCATTGCGTAATCGTCGGTAAGCCACACGTTCAATCAATACATTAACAAGCACACATACCGGTATTGCAGCCGCAATGGCAATCGCCAGCTTGAATATGCCCGGCATGTCTGGTGCGGAGGTTTGAATAATTTTGAGAACGGTTAGTCCGACCATTGCGCCGATCATTAATACTTCACCGTGGGCGAAATTGATAAGACTAAGAACGCCGTATACCATTGTGTAGCCAAGAGCAATCAAGGCATACATGCTGCCAAGTACCAGGCCGTTAATGATTTGTTGGATAAAAATATCCATAGGTTCAAGCTCCCTCAGAAGATCGTAATTTAGTTGTTCTGCGGTTTATCTACGATCGCATCATGTGCGACTGCAGCAAAAACCGTTCCTCATAATAAAAACGGCACCCAGGTAAACCTCTTGGGTGCCGTAGTAGGCTTTTTGCTGCTTATTTAATCAAAATTTTTGCTAATGCATGGGCATGGGGGCCGTGTTCTATGATCATATTGTCTCCTTGTCTTGCGCCTGATTTAAACGCTTTTTTAATATCTGGGCGCTCTCTTTTGGGGAGCATCCAAATTAGGGCGCGATTTTACAAAATCCAAATCGTGAAGCGGCTACTCCTGTGCAGATTTTGCTCTGAGTGATACTACCCCACTGACTGCAGTGTTACACCGCAATTGTGATGTGTGGATAAAAACAGTCGATTTTGCACGCTAGATATAGTAATGAGAAATTCGATAAACAATATCTGGAAAATTCCAGTTTATTCTAAATATAGTTCTGTAAAACTTAATCAGCGCGTTTGCCGCCACATGCGGATCAGAATTTTTTTAAGCGAGATGCATGGACGAAACACGCTGCATCCCCGATACCCAGCAGGTCAAGGCTGTCATGCGTTGCCCAGACCTTTTGGCAAAGGGAAGGTAACATGCTCTTTAACCCCTTCAAGGTGCTTGACGCTCTTTGCTCCCAGCACTGTCAAGCGGTCGATTACAGCTTGCACCAATACTTCAGGAGCGGATGCACCTGCGGTTACGCCAATTCTTCTCTTGCCAGTTAGCCAGTTGGGGTCAATTTGGGCGGCGTTGTCCACCATATGCGCTACGGCTCCTTTTTTTTCCGCGACTTCACGCAAACGATTCGAGTTGGAACTATTGGGACTACCGACAACAATAACCACATCTACCATTGGCGCCATGAATTTGACCGCCTCCTGGCGATTGGTAGTGGCATAGCAAATATCACCTTTTTTCGGCTCGACGATAAGCGGGAAGCGGCTTCGTAACGCGGCAATAATATCGGCTGTATCATCGACTGAAAGCGTGGTTTGCGAGACATACGCCAGCATGTCGGGCTGCAGCACGTCTAGGGCATCGACATCGGCAACGGTCTCTACCAAATACATGCCTTCCTCCGCTTGCCCCATCGTACCTTCCACTTCAGGATGCCCCTGATGACCGATCATGACGATTTCACGTCCTTCCCGTCGCATTTTCGCCACCTCCATATGCACCTTGGTTACCAAAGGACAGGTTGCATCAAAAACTGTCAAGCCTCTTGCAGTTGCTGCGTCGCGCACTGTCCTGGAAACACCATGCGCTGAAAAAATCACAATATTACCAGCCGGTACATCATCAAGTTCCTCGATGAAGATCGCCCCTTTATTGCGCAAATCTTCCACTACGTAAGCGTTATGCACGATTTCATGGCGTACATAAACTGGTGCACCGAACTGCAATAATGCCCGTTCCACGATATCAATTGCGCGATCAACACCGGCACAAAAACCGCGCGGCTGCGCCAATAAAATTTCCTTTTCTTCCATCACATGATTCCAATGATTTTGACTTCAAACTTCAGAGATTGACCCGCCAGCGGATGATTGAAGTCAAACAAAGCACCAGCATCATCAATCGATCGCAAAACGCCTGCAAAACGACCGCCGCCCGGTGCTGCAAAATTCACCAGGTCACCAATCGCATATTGCGCATCCGCAGGCGAATTTTCCTGCAGGGTTAACGTCGATACGCGCTGGACCAAGTCTGGATTACGCGGGCCGAATGCTTGTTCCGGCGGCAATTCAAAGGTTTGATGCATACCCTCTTGCAATCCGATCAGGCAGGCCTCTAGAAAAGGGGCAAGCTGCCCATTACCCAGCTGCAAAGTTGCAGGCTTGTCCTGGAAAGTAGTGACAATGTCTTGGCCATCCATGGATGCCAGGCGATAGTGCAACGTCAGATAAGCTGTATCGGTAACAACTGGAGGTAGTGTGGTGGACATGTGAAACTCGTGGTAATTGGGAATAAGCTGGTATTGTAAGCCAGCTTTATGGCCGTTTGCGCCTCTGCAAATAAACCAGACAATTGAAGGAAGCCCGGCATGGCGATTACGGATTGGCCCGAAGACCAGCGCCCGCGGGAAAGGCTGATCAAACACGGGCCACAAAAACTCTCGGATGCCGAATTGCTGGCCGTTTTTTTGCGCACCGGCGTCACCGGTAAAAGTGCAGTAGATCTGGGGCGCGAAATGATTAGCCATTTTGGCTCTTTGAACCGCTTGTTTTCTGCCCGAATCAAGGAATTCTCAGCCATCAACGGCCTTGGCCCCGCTAAATTCGCACAGTTGCAAGCGGTTCTGGAACTGGCCAGGCGTGCTCTTGCAGAAGAACTGGAAGCCGGCGTCACGCTAAGCTCGCCGCAAGCGGTGCGCCACTATCTGCAACTACTGCTCGGCAACAAGCAATACGAGTCATTCGCTGTACTGTTCCTGGACGTCAAAAATCGCCTGATTGCTTCTGAGGAACTATTTCGCGGCACACTCACGCATGCCAGCGTTTATCCGCGCGAGGTAGTAAAAGTTGCGCTGGAGCACAATGCTGCTGCCATCATCCTGGCCCACAATCATCCGTCCGGCTCACCCGAGCCCAGCGCAGCCGATCATTTGCTCACACGCACGCTAAAGCAGACGCTGGAACTGGTTGACGTACAGGTACTGGATCATTTCATCGTCGCAGGGCGACAAATTCATTCATTCGCAGAACATGGACAATTGTAGCCATTCCATCTCAGTCGTCTCAAAAAAATGGGAGTATCTGCAATAACAAACTATCCTACGCATATATATATGCGGCTTTAAAATATACCTATTTCAGTATGTATATACTGAAAAAATATCAATTTGTTTAAGCAAGCACATGCAAGCATCGCTGCAGTAATTTGTTAAATAAAATAATAACTTATGAAACAATTTATTTTCACAAGTCATTGATAAAAAACAGTTTTTTGTCTATACTCTCATTTTTTCCGAATTCGGAAACCATTGAGGAGTAAAACATGGCACGTGTCTGCCAAGTTACCGGGAAAAAGCCGATGGTCGGCAACAATGTTTCCCATGCAAACAACAAAACCAAGCGTCGTTTTTTGCCGAATCTGCAAAATCGCCGCATTTTCGTCGAATCGGAAAATCGCTGGGTTTCCCTGCGTTTATCTAATGCCGGTCTGCGTGTCATCGACAAACTCGGCATTGATGCCGTACTGGTCGACATGCGTGCCCGCGGCGAAAAAGTTTAATTAGCGCAACGGGATAAAGGAAACCATCATGGCAAAATCTGGCCGCGACAAAATCAAGCTGGAGTCGACCGCAGGTACAGGTCACTTCTATACCACTACAAAAAACAAGCGCACCACGCCTGAAAAAATGGAGATCATGAAGTTCGATCCCAAGGCGCGCAAGCATGTTGCTTACAAGGAAACAAAAATCAGGTAATCGATTTTTGACCATAAAAAGCCCCGGAAGACTACATCTTACGGGGCTTTTATTTTCTCTGCCGCATGGCACAGTAGCGATCATTAAAAAAAAGCGGCCAGAATAATCTGGGCCGCTTTATATCAAAAACTGACTTTCTGTTGATAATTTAGCCGACGCTCATGCCAGCAGATACCGACTTATTTTAAGCGTAGGTTCGTAGGCGCAGTGAAAAATCCCTTAACGCCTTGATGCCGGAAGCTTCAGCCCTGGTGCACCAATCCTGCAACTGTTGCAGTAATTGATCACGGCTGGCGTGCGAGCGCTCCCAGATTGCACCCAGTTCGACGCGCATCTCGTGCATAGTCTTGAGCGCCTTGCTGTGCGCGAACAATTCGGAAAGTTGCTGCTTATGGGTAGCTTCCAGCTTGCCCGGCTCACGTTGCAAAAGTTTTTTTGACGAATTCAGGAAGCTTGATCCAAGCTGAGTTTTTCCTTTCATCTGCACCAGTTCGTCATGCCACGCACGCTTTAGGGATTTGGCGTATTTAGCCATCACATCATAACGGTTGGCAATCACCGACTGCAGGGTATCGATATCCGCAATCCGTTTCTGTTGATCGAATTTTGGTTCAGGCGCAATTTTTTTGACTTTTGCCAAGCCGACGATTTCCATCAAGCGAATATACATCCAGCCGATATCGAATTCATACCATTTCGATGACAGCTTGGCCGACGAGCCGAAAGTATGGTGGTTATTGTGCAACTCTTCACCACCGATCAAAATACCCCAAGGCACAATATTGGTGGATGCATCCGCACAATCGTAATTTCGATACCCCCAATAGTGGCCAATCCCATTGACAATACCGGCGGCAGTAATCGGAATCCACATCATTTGTACCGCCCACACGGTGATGCCAATAACCCCGAACAGCAATACATCGATAAACAGCATCAGCACCACGCCCTGCATGCTGTATTTAGTGTAGACATTACGTTCTAGCCAGTCATCAGGCGTTCCGTGACCATATTTTTCGATGGTTTCCCGGTTTTTTGATTCGGCACGGTATAGTTCAGCGCCCTCGAACAGCACCTTTTTGATGCCCCGCGTAACCGGGCTATGCGGGTCCTCTTCGGTTTCGCATTTGGCATGATGCTTGCGATGAATCGCAGCCCATTCCTTGGTTACTTGGCCGGTGGTCAGCCACAGCCAAAAACGGAAAAAATGGCTCGAAATTGCATGGAGTTCGAGCGCCCGATGGGCTTGACAACGATGCAGAAAAATCGTAACGCAAGCAATCGTAATATGCGTTGCGATCATGGTGAAAATGAATACTTGCCAGCCGCTTGCCCTAGTGACGCCATTCGAAAGAAAATCCAGCGACGTCTCAAAAATACCATTTAAAATCATTACTTCTCCAGAGTTAATCGCATTTGCACGACTAGTCCCGATAAATTGAACAAAATTCGCGCTTCCACAACTGTAGAATTGTACGCCATTTGCACCACTCCCATTGGCGCTGTCGATAGGTTCCAGGCAGCAAATATCATTGTTTAAGCCTCATTGTTTATAAGGTATTGCACCCTGTCGATGCCGCTCCCAGTTCAGCGCGTAGCGTGCTGCCAGCATCGGATTTTTGCGAGCGATCAAGATATTTTCCGCATTTTTGTGCTGCGCCGACCAGGTGAAGTTATAGCTTCCCGTAATCACCGTAGCGTTTGCCGTTCCGGCATCTATGACGATGACTTTATTGTGAGCATTCTGGTACCTGGTCTCGACCCATACAGGAATGCCGGCAAGCGACAAGTCTTGTGCTTTGGAGGATGGAACTTTGGCGGACTGCGCGGCGTCAACCAACACCATCACACTGACGTCGCGCTGCTGCGAAGCAATCAATGCCCTTGCGATTTTTTTGCTGGTGAGCAGATAAGCCTGCACCAGTACCTGTTTTTTCGCACCGTCAATCGCCGTGATAATCAGCGTCTCGATATCGTCCCAGGGAGAAAAAGCTACTTGCAGGGTTCCCTGCGCAGCGATTGGGTCTGATGAAGATGCATCGAATGCGCGCGCCGCCGGTGTGCCCAGCAGCGCACTGACGCCAATCAGGGCGATGCAAGCCCTGGTAACCGACACTACATTAAAAGATTTAGTCAACCTGAACTGGTTCAATTTCAGCCATTGCCACCAAAGGCGGCACCTTGCGCACCATGACGGCGGCAAAGAAGCCATCGGTATGGTGCAAATGCGGCGCCAGTTTCAAATAATCCTGCATGTCGAGTGCAATTTTCTGTTCTGCCAGCACCTCTTTCATCGGCAGCAGCGTGAAATCGAGATGGTTGGATAAAAACTGGCTGACAATATCTTCGTTTTCCTCGTTCAACAAACTGCAAGTTGCATACACCAGCCGCCCGCCCGCCTTGACCAGTCTTGCTGCACTGTCCAGGATGGCGCTTTGCTTGGCATTCAGCTCAACAATCGAGTCCGGCGTCTGACGCCATTTGACGTCTGGATTGCGGCGCAAGGTACCCAGTCCGCTGCATGGGGCATCGACCAGTACGCGATCAATCTTGCCGGCCAGGCGTTTGATCTTGGCATCGCGTTCATGCGCAATCAATACCGGATGCACATTCGACAAACCGCTGCGGGCCAGACGCGGCTTAAGTTTAGCCAGACGTTTTTCGGAAACATCGAAAGCGTACAGGCGGCCGGTGTTACGCATCGCCGCACCCAATGACAAGGTTTTGCCGCCTGCGCCGGCGCAAAAATCGACCACCATTTCACCACGCTTGGCGCCCACCACCTGGGACAGCAACTGGCTACCTTCGTCCTGGACTTCAATCGCACCCTCCTTGAACAAGGGCAGGTTTTGCAATGCCGGTTTTTTGATGACACGCAGGCCCAAAGACGAATACGGTGTCGGTTCGCACAAAATCGGCGCTTCGGCCAGTTTGGCCATGACGTCGGCGCGTACCGCCTTGATCGAATTGACGCGTAAATCCAGCGGCGCCGGTTGGTTCAGGGCATCCGTCAACTTCATTATTTCTTCTTGGCCATCACGCGCAACCAGCTTCTCAAACAGCCATTGCGGCAGATTCGAGCGCAATGAAGGCTGCAGCAGGGTGCGGTCGATTTGCATCACACGCGGCAGCCATTCGCCCTCTTCCTCGGTCAGGCCGCCGAGGGCATCCACTCCTGCGGCATCCGCCAAGCCGAGCAGGGTCAGCTTGCGTATGGTTGCACCGCCGCCTCCGCCACCCGATTCGGCAAAACTGGAATACACCGATTTGTTGCGCAACAGGCCGTAAATGCCTTCGGCGATGACGCCGCGCTCGCGCGAACCCAAACGCGGATGGTCACGAAAATAACGGGATAGCGTGCCGTCGGCGGGGCCGGTAAAACGCAGTATTTCACGTAATACTTCTTCAGTTTGGTGTATGACCGCTGGTGGCAATCTCATGCGAAATCCTTCTTTATATGATCTGACCGACTACCGCCGGCGTTGGTGCGTAACTGCTCTTGCTGTGAAGCCAGGCTGCCCTTAATAAACATGCCTACCGCACGCGGATAAATAATGTGTTCCTGCAGCAGCACGCGCGCTGCCAGCGACTGTTCGGTGTCGTCCGGCAAAACAGGTATTTTTGCCTGTAGCACGACCGGACCGTGATCAAGTTCGGCGGTGACGAAGTGTACCGTCGCACCATGCTCGCTGACGCCCGCCGCAAGCGCCTGCCGATGGGTGGCAAGACCGGGGAAATTAGGCAGCAGGGATGGATGGATATTCAAAATCCGGCCGGCATAATGCGCTACAAACGGCTCTGTCAAAATCCGCATGAATCCGGCCAGCACCACCAGGTCAGGCGAAAAACTGTCTATGGTCGACTGCAGCGCTGCATCGAACGCTGCGCGTGATGAATAATCCTGGTTGACTACTACAGCCGTCGGAATCGCGTGCGCGGCGGCGAATTGCAGGCCGGGGGCGTCGGTGCGGTTGCTGATGATGACGGCGATTCTGGCCGGCCAGCGTTCGGCCTCCGCGGCACGAACTATGGCTTCCATATTGCTGCCGCGCCCGGAAATCAGGATAACGATGTTTTTCATGGCGCGCATTGTACCTTTTGTAGGATTCAGATAGAAAAACAAAAAGCCGAACAAAAAAGCCGACAACGCGGTCGGCCTGCTCCAGATTAGCCTTTTTCTGCCTTATTCGAAGGAGTAAAACACCCTGAATGCGACTTTCTTTTCAGCCCAGAAATCGGCCGCATCGCGAAACACATCGAGCAAGTTTTCGCGCGCTTCCTTGTCGAATTTCGGCGTATTCGGAATCTGTTCCAGCACTACTACGAAGCCGGGCTGGCGTCCCGCCTTATGCACCAGGACGGTCACACAATCCGAAAGCGCATCAAAATTCTTGCCAAAGTGCTTCGGAAAATAGAATGCCTCCGCAATGGTGGTAAGCACCTGCTGTTTGGTGGTTGCGTCTGCACAATAAGCATACAGAAAATGTTGCCCGAGATTGGCGGCCTCCAATTGCAGATCGGCGACCCGAAACGCGCGGATGGATTGCACCGCATTTGGCAGCACGGTTTGTAACAAACTCATTGAGCCCTCGTCCGGTACAAAAATTGGAGGCTGGTTTTTATGTCCATCATTCTGTGATGCGTCGGAAACTGGCATAGTGATTTTCGGTGTAATAATATTCGCCGGATGTCGATGGAATCCCGCCGGCCACAATGCGGCGCCCGCCACGATTACGCGAACCCGGCGTTTCGACGGTATATTCATGGTAATACCCGCGCTTTTTCCTAGGCAAAATTTGCTCATAATTGCCAAAAACCACACCATCTTTAGCATAAGCAAAAGGGCCGCCCCGTCTGATTTGCACCAGCACTTGTTGTGCCTGTATGGGCAAAGCGGATACAGGCACCGCAGCCAACGCTACGTCCTCGGTTGCCGATACACCGACGGAAAACAGAATCGCGGCCAGAAAAAAAAAGATATTGCGCAGTGATTTGAAGTTCAAAATCATTTTCCGTCGATTTAATGCGTTCATTGGCGAGCGCCACAAACCTGAATCCTCATAGGGTAACGTGTTGTAGAAAACGAATCAACCCGAATCGCAACACGGCAACTTGAATATGCGGCAAAGCAGCAATTATTCAAGCCGGCGGATACAAAACAGGTCAAACGAACACCTGGGGACGCGATAGTACTTTTGACAAAGCACAACAAAGCATCAGAAAATCCCGGCAATACACACATACTACGCTTTGTATATTTTAATACCGCATTAAATACATGCGGAAAGATTGTATTATATGCATATACCCCTCATATTTTAATGGCTTACGAAATCACTTTGGCAAGCCTGAACTGCCACCGGCAATTCGGGCGCAAAGAAAGCCAGCACGTTTTCGCGTTGTGAAAAAGTATCCCGCAACCCCAGACCAATCAGTTCACGCGTATAGCTGGACTGAAATAACAAATATGACGCCAGCGCCGCACCGCGCGTTTCGGTGGCCCCGATGCCGCCCAATAGCGTTCGGATCGGGCGCGGCAGGCTGCCGACGTGACGACTGGCGATTGCGTCTAGCCGCTCGGAAGGCGCAATGATCAGGGTCTCGATCGGGCGTAGCGGCGTCTTGTTTTTCATCGCGTCGGGCAACATGGAAAGTGTCAGATTGATGCGATTGAGACGTTCGATGTCCACCGCCAGGCTGTCCAGAAAAATGCTGGACATCGCGTGTCCGGCAATCTGCGCCAGACTGGGATAGGTTGCGAACTCGACTATGGCGCGCGCCGGTTCCGTCAGGCGGCCGGAGCCGATCACTAGCACCTTGTCCGCGCCCAGGTGAATTGCTGGCGAAATCGGCGCCAGTTGACGCATCGAACCATCGCCAAAATACTCGCGGTGACCGAAACAATTCAAAGGAGTGGCAGGGAAGATGAAAGGAATCGACGCTGAAGCCAGCAGATGATCAACCCCAATCTGCGCTCTCAGTGCGATGCGCTGGGTTCTGCTCCAGGGTTCGATGTCGGCTGCACTCTGATAAAAAGTTAAATGCTGGCCTGCCGTGTATGACGACGCCGTCACCGCCAGCGCATGCAAACTGCCACCGGACAGCGCTGCATCCAGCCGCGGCAAATCCAGCATCCGATGCAATAGGCTAATCAGCGGCGTGTTGTCCAATAATGCGTTAGGCGGGTTGGCATGCCATTGCCGCAGCATCCAGCCGAACGACAGAAGCGACAGCCAGCGCGCGCCGGTGCGAATTATGCCGAGTGAATCGGCGCGATACACTTGCTCCACTTCGAAGTGTTCCCACACATTGACCAGAGCCTGCACGCTGGCGCCAAAATCGTCGGCGCGGCAAGCCAGTGCGGTCGCGTTAATGGCGCCAGCCGAGGTGCCACAAATAATATCGAACGGATTGTGCTGGGATCGCCAACCCGCCTCGCGTAACAACGCGGCAATGGCCTGCAATACGCCGACCTGATAGGCGGCGCGGGCACCCCCACCGGTCAGCACAAGACCTGTCTTCTTTCTTTTTAGCATGATCCCAGATTAACAGACCGCAACTCTTTTGTGGTGCCCGCCGGCACGCAAGCCACCGCTTAGCTGGTCTGAAGAACCTGTGCGAAATAATGTGCGTACTTGTTCCGGGTTCTTAATCGCTTTTGACGATACCCACCCGACGCGGGTCGGCCCCACCGAACCACATGTCTTCGCCGTGGATATTGATGCGCTTCGGTGTAGCCGCTGGCGGCTTGCGACGCCTGCATGCCGGCAGCGGGAACTTCATATTGGAAACTCGGACTGCTGGCACAAGCATCCAGCAAAACAGCAGCGGCACAGACGGGAACAAAAGTTCTAATTGCGGTCGCGACGACCTATCAAAAAAATAAGACAAGCGGAGCTTGTCTTATTTAGTGCAGCCGGATTAACCCGCATCGTCAGTGATCGCCATTGCCATAATGAAAAAATAGCAATATGGCAATGCAGTATATCAACCGATTATTTCGGCTGCATCCGAATCGCGCCGTCGAGCCGAATTGTTTCGCCGTTAAGCATCACGTTTTCAATGATGGCTTTTGCCAAATGTGCATATTCAGCCGGCTTGCCCAGGCGCGGTGGGAACGGCACCATCTTGCCCAGTGCATCCTGTACTTCCTGCGGCATGCCGAGCAGCATTGGAGTCTCGAAAATCCCCGGTGCAATAGTCATTACGCGAATCCCGCTGCGCGACAGATCGCGCGCCATTGGCAGCGTCAAGCCGACCACGCCGGCCTTGGATGAGCCATAAGCGGCTTGGCCGATCTGGCCGTCATAGGCTGCTACTGAAGCAGTATTGATGATGATGCCGCGCTCGCCCTGTTCGGTAGGATCGGTTTTCCCGATTGCATCGGCAGCCAGGCGGGACATGTTGAAGGTGCCGACCAAGTTGATATTGATGACGCGCTGGAATACTTCCAGCGGATGTGGGCCGTCTCTACCAACTGTTTTCACCGCAGGAGCGACTCCGGCACAGTTGACTAGGCCACGTAGAGTGCCGATCGCAGTTGCGGCAGCGACTACAGCCAGCCCGTCGGCTTCGGAAGTAACATCGCATTTGACGAATTTGCCACCCAGCTCTGCCGCCAGTTTTTCACCGGCCTCCACCTGTACGTCCGCCAGCACGACTTTGCCGCCGCCTTCCGCGATCATGCGCGCGGTTGCCGCACCCAGGCCGGAGGCACCGCCGGTAATAATGAATACGCTATCTTTGATTTGCATGGTTTGTTTCCTTGATGATGTTGGCTTCGATTGCCGATTTTGCTGCAGATGAAAATCTTTCGATATTACGGAAAATGACGTTTACGCAGATGTTACTCATTTCGAATTGTAGCCAATTATTGCATTGCAACGTAAAAAAGCGGCTACCGCCGCTTTTTTACGCTGTAGCTTGCTTCAGCGCGGGCTTCCTCCCGTTGCAATCGGTGGTGTAACCGCGGTCGCTGCCACGGTAAGCGCGGTTACACCACCGGTGTTAGCCGATGGGGCTACCAACGCAATCGGTACTGGCATGACAGCGCTCTGCATTCCGGTTACGGGCAGCAAAGGCACGATCAGCAAAGCGACAATATTGATGATCTTGATCAGCGGATTAACCGCCGGCCCGGCAGTATCCTTGTAAGGGTCGCCGACCGTGTCGCCGGTGACTGCCGCCTTGTGCGCGTCCGATCCCTTGCCGCCAAAATTTCCATCCTCGATGTATTTCTTGGCATTATCCCAAGCGCCGCCACCAGTCGTCATCGAAATCGCTACAAACAGGCCGGTAACAATCGTGCCCATCAGCAAGCCGCCCAACGCTGCCGGCCCCAGAATCAAGCCGACCAGCACCGGTGCCACCACTGGCAACAACGATGGAATGATCATTTCCCTGATGGCGGAAGCAGTCAGCATATCGACCGCCTTGTCATACTCCGGCTTGCCGCTGCCATCCATGATGCCCTTGATGTCGCGAAACTGGCGCCGCACCTCGACCACCACTGCGCCGGCTGCGCGCCCCACCGCTTCCATCGCCATTGCGCCGAACAGATACGGGATCAATCCGCCGATGAACAGGCCGACGATCACCATCGGGTTCGATAAATCAAAAGAAGTGCTGATCCCGACTGCATTCAGGGCGTGGGTGTAATCGGCAAACAGCACCAGCGCCGCCAGTCCGGCAGAGCCGATTGCGTAACCTTTGGTGACGGCTTTAGTTGTGTTGCCGACGGCATCCAGCGGGTCGGTGATCGCGCGCACCGATTCCGGCATACCGGACATTTCAGCAATGCCACCGGCGTTATCGGTAATCGGGCCGTAAGCATCGAGTGCCACGATGATACCGGCCATCGACAGCATCGAAGTGGCGGCAATCGCAATCCCGTACAGGCCGCCGAGCCAGTAAGAAGCAAGGATGGCGGCGCACACGGACAGCACTGGATAGGCCGTCGAGCGCATCGATACGCCCAAGCCGGCGATGATGTTAGTGCCGTGGCCGGTAGTCGATGCCTCGGCGATATGCTTGACCGGCTTGAAATCGGTACCGGTGTAATACTCGGTGATATACACCATCAGGCCGGTCAGCACGATGCCGACCAGGGCTGAACCCATCATTGGTAAGCGCATCGCAGGCGGCATGATCAGCCAGGTTACGATTGCGAAACCGATCAGCGACAAACCGGCCGCCCACCATAAGCCGGTATATAGCGCCGACATGATTTTCTTGCCCGGCTTGACCTTGACCATGCTGCAGCCAATGATGGAAGCAAAAATGGATGCACCGCCTAACGCCAGCGGATACAGCACTGCTTGCGATTCTGCTCCCTTGACCAGCAGGCTGCCCAACAGCATGGTCGCGATCAGCGTCACCACATAAGTTTCGAACAAATCAGCCGCCATACCGGCGCAGTCGCCGACATTGTCGCCGACATTGTCGGCTATTACCGCCGGATTACGCGGATCGTCTTCCGGGATGCCGGCTTCCACTTTACCGACTAGATCGGCACCAACATCGGCACCTTTGGTAAAGATACCGCCGCCGAGCCGAGCGAAAATTGAGATCAGGGAAGCGCCGAACGCCAATCCGATCAACGGCTTGATGACATCATGCAACGACACCGTATAACCCAATCCGTGCGGCGCCGACACTGTGAGTACCCAATAAAACAGCGTCACTCCCAGCAAGCCGAGCCCGACTACCAGCATGCCGGTGATCGCGCCGCCCTTGAATGCGACATCAAGCGCCTGGCTCATGCCCTTGGTGGCGGCCTGTGCAGTGCGCACGTTGGCGCGCACCGAAACGTTCATGCCGATAAAACCGCAAGCACCAGACAATAGGGCGCCGATCAGAAAACCGACCGCGGTAATCAGCCCGACCCCCGGCAACACGGCAATAATGATGAAAAGAACGACACCGACCAATGCAATGGTGCGGTACTGTCGGGCCAGATAGGCGGCAGCGCCCTGCTGAATGGCAGCTGCGATTTCCTGCATTCTGGGATTGCCGGGATCCTGCTTGAGAATCCAGCGTCGTGAATTGAGCCCATAAATAACCGCAACCAAGCCACTCAACACCGCAAACCATAAGACTGCTGCCATATTACCTCCCACTGTAATAATTACATGGTTAAAATAACAATTTATTCCTTTTCATCATCTTTCTTGAACGCGAAGCGCTGACACTGCCTAGGTACAGCCAGCGAAGCCGACAAAGTGTACGATTGATTTGGAAATTTACAAAACTGTACAAATCCTGCATCCACGACCGCGTGTCTGCTTACTCTCTAATAAAAAAGCGGACACAAGGTCCGCTTTTTTATTTACTCTGCCAGTGCAGCAAAAGCCCGATCGCGAATCTCCTCCACTTGGCCGATGCCTTCGATCTTTCGATACTGTGGCGCGCCGGGCACACCAGCCTGCGCCCAATCGCCGTAATATTTGACCAGTACCTCGGTTTGCTCGTGATACACGGACAGGCGCTTCCTGACGGTTTCTTCCTTGTCGTCATCACGCTGCATCAACGCTTCGCCTGTTTCGTCGTCTTTACCTGCTAGTTTTGGCGGATTATATTCGATGTGGTAGGTGCGGCCCGACGCCGCATGAACGCGACGACCGCTCATGCGGTCGATGATGGCTTCATCCGGGACATCGATTTCCAGTACGTAGTCGATGGCCACGCCCGCCTCCTTCATCGCGTCGGCCTGCGGAATGGTGCGCGGGAAACCGTCGAACAGATAACCGTTGGCGCAATCGGCATCTTTCAGACGATCCTTAACCAGACCGATGATGATGTCGTCAGACACCAGGCCGCCGGCATCCATCACTTTCTTTGCTTCCAGGCCAAGCGGCGTTCCCGCCTTGACAGCGGCACGCAGCATGTCGCCAGTAGAAATTTGCGGAATATTATATTTTTCCTTAATAAATGTGGCTTGTGTTCCTTTGCCGGCACCTGGTGCTCCTAACAGGATGAGACGCATGTTATTTCCTAAGACGAGTTTAAATTATGTCTGCAATTTCAGCCGAAATGCTGCATTGCGATAATATGTTTTATCACATTAACTTTTCACGAAACTTACCACAAAACTATCTGAAATCGTTGCTTTGAGTGTGAATTTGCATTCAAACATTGGCACAAAACAAAAGCTTATTGGAAGTATTGCCGCACCCGAATCAGGTCGTCCTGCGTATCGACTCCGGCCGCAGGTACCAAATCAGTGACATATACGGCAATAGGAAAACCGTGCCACAAGACACGCAATTGCTCTAGTGCCTCGATCTGTTCCAGCGGCGACACCGCCAACCCAGGATACGCTTGAAGAAATGCATTGCGGTAGGCATACAGGCCGATATGGCGCAGGGAAACCGCGCCTTGCGGCAACACTGTTCGGGATTGCGCAAAAGCATCGCGATGCCAGGGTATCGTCGCACGCGAGAAATACAGCGCCCGACCGGACTTGTCGAGCACGACTTTCACCACGTTCGGGTTGAAGGCATCCCGTGCCTCATTGATCGCATGCGCTGCAGTGGCCATTGATACGCCGTCGGTGATCAATGCTGCAGTAGCAGCAATCAAGGCTGGCTCGATCAGCGGTTCATCGCCCTGTACATTGACCACCACCGCGTCGGCAGCCAGGCCGATGGCGGCCGCAACTTCAGCGATCCGGTCGGTGCCGCTGAGATGGTCGCTACGGGTCAAACTGGCGCGCACTCCGTGGGCGGTGCAGGCTGCCAGAATATCGGCGTGATCGGTAGCTACGATGACTTGGCTGGCACCCGACAGCATGGCGCGTTCGGCCACCCTTACCACCATAGGCTTGCCGCCCAGATCAGCGAGGGGTTTGTTGGGCAGGCGACTCGATGCCAGGCGGGCCGGAATGATGACGGTAAAATCCATCCGGCGCTTTAAGCATTATCCGTATTATCCTGGATCAGCAGCGGCGCATTCAACGCACGCGCCTGGTCGGCCCACATGATGGGGATGCCGTCGCGGATCGGATAAGCCAGTTTATCTGCGCGGCAGATCAGCTCCTGCGCTTTTTTGTCATGTACCAGCGGGCCTTTGCACAGCGGGCACACCAATATATCAAGTAATCGATTGTCCACGACATTTCTCCAGAATTCGTTGGGCCAGCGCGCCATCCAGGTACGCTGTCACGGGAACCACCCACAGGCGCGGGTCGTTTTTAAGCTCAGTCACGAGCGCACATTTTACTGCATCCTTCTCGGTTATCAGGATGATGTCGGCGGCGCTATTGTCAAATGGATTGACTGCAAAATCGTAATGATCCGGCAACGGCAGCTCTTCAAAAACCAGCCCGGCTTGGCGCAAAGTGGCAAAAAACCGAGCCGGATTGCCGATCCCGGCCGCCGCCATAATTTTGCCTGGCAACATAGCCAACTCATGCAGCGGCAATTGTTGCGACGGGTCGCACAAGCGTTGCGCCGCTGCGCCCGCCAAAACCATGCGGTAAGCGTCGGTCGGCATGCCCGCCGGCAGATCGGTGCCGTCAACCAGATTGACCACCGTAAAGTCGCGCCGGCGCGCTGCCGGCTCGCGCAAAGGTCCGGCCGGCAGCAACCAGCCATTGCCCACACCGCGGCCATCGAACAGGATGATTTCGACATCGCGCGCCAACCGGTAATGTTGCAGTCCATCGTCGCACACGATGCAATCGAGCTCTGGATGCACTGCCAGCAAAGCCTGCGCCGCGGCCACCCGGTCGCGCCCGACCACCACCGGACACTGTGCGCGGCGAGCAATCAGCAACGGTTCATCGCCGACCTGCTGCGGCGTCGAATCCGGTAACACCAGACACGGCGTCGCGCCTGGATTTTCCAGCGCGCCATAGCCGCGTGAAATTACGCCCGGCGCCCGGCCAGCACGGCGCAACGCCTCGACTAGCCAGATGGTCAACGGCGTTTTGCCGGTGCCGCCGACGAATACATTGCCGACGATGATGACCGGCACCGGCAAATACACCGATGCCAGCCAGCCGTATCGGTATAACGCGCGCCGTAGCGCCAGCAAGCCGCCGAACAGTTGGGAAGGCGGCCACAACGCGTACGCCAGCAGCCCGCGACGCAGCCAGGCGCGGCTTAAAACGGTTTCGAGGGTGGTGGCGGCAGATGCCAAAGCGCTGTTTTCCAGTGATGGTAACAATTTTTATACAAATACTACATACTTACCGTAGCATTTTTAAAAAGTTACCATAATAATGCGGCAACTGATATGTTATTTAGCATACTCCAACAATTTACGATATCCCCGGGATCCGGCACGGTCACTTGCCAGTGCTGACCTGAGTCGCGAAAGTCACCTTGGCGAATTGCGCCAGACGCGCCGCTTCCAATACGTTGATCACGCTTTGATGGGTTGCGGTGCCGTCTGCGCTAATGATCACGACGGGATCTTTTTGTGCCACACCGTTGATCATAGCTGCGGCTTTCAAGCTTTCGGCCAGTTCTTGCACATCATGGTAGGCCACCGTAGTATTGTTGATCACATAACGGCTGTTGTCGGTACTTACACCAACATTGATCTCGAACGGCCGCTGCAGCACCTTTTCGGCGTCCGCGCTCGGCAGCGTAATGTGCAATTCGGAAAACTTGCTGTACGTCGTCGTGACCATCAGGAAAATCAGGATCACCAGCAGCACATCGATGAACGGAATCAGATTGATCTCAGGATCTTCGCGTGCGCTAACTTTACGAAACTTCATGCCGCATCCTTTCGCTTATGTCTTGCGTGTGCCGTGGACGACGTCGACGAATTTCACGGCCTTTTGTTCCATATCGACCACAAAACTATCCACCAACGCACGAAAATGCCGGTAAAAAACCATCGACGGCATCGCAATCAGCAAACCAAAACCGGTGTTATAAAGCGCCACCGAAATGCCATGCGCCAATTGCGCAGGATTCGCGCCGGCTGCAGTCTGCGAGCCGAAAATTTCGATCATTCCAACCACGGTGCCAAACAGCCCCATGAGCGGCGCCAGCGAGGCAATTGTTCCCAGCGTAGTCAAAAAACGCTCCAGTTCATGCGCCACGCTGCTACCGGCTTCTTCAATCGATTCCTTCATGATCTCGCGCGGCGCGTCCACGCTACGCAGGCCGGCGGCCAGCACGCGGCCAAGAGGTGAGTTTTGCTCCAGCTTGTCAATCACCTCGACGCTCACATTACCGCTGCGATAAACCTGGATAACTTCGTCCAGTAAACTCGGCGGCAGCACCAGACTATGCCGTAAATATAGACTGCGCTCGATAATCAGTGCCAGCGCAATGACTGATGAGATGAGCAACAGCCAGATCGGCCACCCTGCTGCTTGAATAATGGCAAACAAAAGAAACTCCCTGTAGATATTGATAATAAGGTTGGCGATAGGTTGAATATCACGAAGCCGCAATGTAACGTGTTGGGCACTTCACGGCAAGCACGAATCACTCGGTAGCACATAGGAAATGAGATCGTTCGCGCGCTGAAAGTTCTGCACAAATTATGTGGATAACTTTGTGTACAAGTCGATGGAATTGAATTAAGTATTTGATTTTTATCGCTTTAAAATACATGATCGAAAATGTGGCAAAATTTTTGCATAGCGCCGATTAACAGGCAGTACCGCAAGCAATGTTGTGCACATATTATGTGGATAACTTTGTGGGTAAAGCCAAAAATAAACTATAAGTCATTGATTATTAAATGATTTAATTCATTGATTAAAATGAATGCAAAGATATTTATTGATCTGGGCCCCGATGATTTTCTGGTTGATTGCACCACCACAGACTGCCGCCATGCACTTAACAGCGCGTGCCGGCACGCATTGCATGGGACAATCGGCAAGACGCCGGTTCTGCACAGTTTCTGTGGATAACTTTGTGCGTAAGTCCTACGATCAAAGCCAAAGTACTTGATCCGTAAGGATTTTTTGTTGCCGCTCATAAAGTGTGCAGCGCTTTTTATGATTCGAACAGCATGAGCCCAAACAATTCCCAGGAAGATCCCCGTACTACTGCTCCCATCCTGAGCGTCTCGGCACTCAATCAAGCAGTAGCCAAGATGCTGGAACGCGGTTTTCCACTGACTTGGGTGGCCGGTGAGGTCTCCAACTTCACCCGCGCCGCTTCTGGTCATTGGTACTTTACGCTCAAAGATAGCGCCGCCCAAGTGCGCGCCGTGATGTTCCGCGCCCGTGCCCAATATGCCGACTTCATTCCCAAAGATGGCGACCGGGTCGAACTGCGCACTCTGGTGACACTATATGCACCGCGCGGCGATTACCAGTTGAATGTGGAAGCAATCCGACGCGCCGGGCTCGGCGACTTGTTCGAAACATTTTTGCGGCTGAAAGAAAAGCTGGAGGCCGAAGGCTTGTTCGACCCGGCACGCAAACGGCCGCTGCCGCGCTTCGCCAGAACCATCGGCATCGTCACCAGCCCGCAAGCCGCCGCGCTGCGCGACATCCTGAGCACGCTGCAACGGCGCGCTCCGCATGTCGAGGTGATCCTCTATCCGACCCCGGTGCAAGGCGAAGGCGCTGCCGCCAAAATCGCCCACGCCATCCGGGTCGCCTCCAACCGCGGCGACTGCGATGTATTGCTGGTCTGTCGGGGCGGCGGCAGCATGGAAGATTTATGGTCTTTCAATGACGAAGCGGTAGCGCGTGCCATCTTTGATTGCAACATGCCGGTGATTGCCGGCGTCGGCCACGAAACCGACTTCACCATCGCCGACTTCGCCGCTGACCTGCGTGCGCCGACCCCGACCGCCGCTGCCGAACTGGCGGTCGCGCCGCGTGCCGACTGGCTTGCGACCGTCATGGCGCAGGCTGACGCGCTACTGCGCGCAATGCGGCGGCAACTGTCCGACCGCGGACAAATGCTGGACTGGCTGTCGCACCGGCTGCTCAGTCCGAAAGCCACCATCGGGCGTGAACGAATGCAATTGGAAGCGCTCGGCAATCGTCTGAACCTGGCCGCTCGCAGCCCGCAAAACGCAGCCCGTTTTGCCTTGGCGCAATTAGTCACCCGACTCGGTGCACGACGGCCCAATAGCGCAATCCAGCGCAGCGTACTGCAGGAACAGGCCCGCCGCTTGGGTACATGGCTGGCAACAACAGCAACGCAACGTCGGCAAGAGCTGGCCGCGCTGGCCGCGCAACTGGAGCTACTGAATCCGCAACGCACGCTGGAACGCGGCTACGCCATCGTCACCAACTCTAAAGGCCAGATCATCCGCAGCACCAAGGTACTGCACCCAAACGACACCATCACGCTGCGCTTGGCCAGCGGCCGCGCCCAGATCGGCATCTGCAGCGTACAGCCGGCACTGGAGTCACTGAATTCGTCCGAATAAGCGGTGCCTGCAAGCGGCGCGCATCCGTCATACAATTAACAAACGTGCAAAACAGATTTTTACCTCAACTAACAACCAAAAAGGACGCATCATGGAACATACCCTGCCAGCTCTGCCCTACGCAATGGACGCATTGCAACCCCACATCTCCAAGGAAACCCTGGAATACCACTACGGCAAACATCATCAGACTTACGTCACCAACCTGAACAACCTGATCAAGAGCACCGAGTTTGAAAACGCCAAGCTGGAAGACATTATCCGCAAAGCGTCCGGCGGCGTTTTCAACAACGCGGCCCAAGTCTGGAACCACTCTTTTTACTGGAATTGCCTGACCCCCAAAGCCAGCGGCGCGCCAAGCGGCGCGCTGGCTGACGCGATCAACGCCAAATGGGGTACGTTCGACAAGTTCAAAGCAGAATTCACCAAATCCGCACTAGGCAACTTCGGCTCCGGCTGGACTTGGCTAGTGAAAAAAACCGACGGTTCGGTTGACATTGTTAACACATCGAACGCAGCAACGCCATTGACCGGCGCCGACAAGCCACTGCTGACCTGCGACGTATGGGAGCACGCTTACTACATCGACTACCGCAACGCCCGTCCAAAATACGTTGAAAGCTTCTGGAATCTCGCCAACTGGGATTTCGTCGCAAAGAATTTCGCGTAAGGTTTTTCGCTGTTGGTTCGGAATGAAGTTCGAAACACTGGCATAAAACTCGGGACACGGATGGTCACCCAGGTGTAAATATCAAAACGCCAACCTCCACCGGTTGGCGTTTTTGTTTGCGGGATGCAAAGTACTCGTGTCCGGTTTGTTTCCGGTTTGCGGTCTACATTCCGACACATGCGGCGCAATACGCTTCGCTACTGAGGCCTTACCGGGTACACCTTACTGCCTTTTGAACCACGCCCAAATCACCGCCTCCTATATGGCGATGCCAAGAAACACTGCCAGACAACGCCGACTTCAAGCATAGCCGCATCACTGGCCGAACCAAACGCCTCTCCAAGCTTGTCCCGCTTCACGGCCATCGCCTTGTCAACCATCACCTGCGACGGCTTTTGCAAGCCGTTTCCTGCGCCCGGTTGAATGGTCACGCGAAGCAACGGCGCATCAACAACGTGCTCGACACCAGCAAAACTGTGACGGTCGTGTGCTGGTTGAATTGGTCGGACTGAATCACCAGCGCGGGTTTGGGTTGACCAAAATCGCCTTGCATAAGATGGTCACGAAATCGCCCCGATTCATGCTGTCCAACCATCCACATCGGACAAAGCGTCATCCATGAATTCCATCATTTCCGTGTCTGCCCTGTCAGCCTGAGAGACCAGTTTTGATTGGCGCCGGCACTCTGCCGCAAAGCCTGGCCGCCGCGTATCCGGCACCCAAATTTGAACCGGGCGAAGCCCCGCCATTCGCAGTGCATCACGCCGCTTTTGAACTCGCGCAGAAACAAAAATAGCCATCGAAAAATCTCCTTTTCATTGGTTACATGTAACCAATGCAGTGCACGATAGCGTTACATGCAGCCGTTATCTGCTCATCTTCACGGCGGCGTGATTGCGACCAATGTGTCGCGCAACCCGGCAGCTTCTTGTCCGCATTCGATGCACTACATAAAACGTGGTCTGCCCCGTATTCAGCCCGGTGGTGAGCGGCTGGCCGCCCGCGAACGAAAAATGAACTGCGCTACATCCGGCCAATCCGATTCGACCTAATTGTTAGAGCTAATTTTTCAGCGCCTTGGATAGTTTTACGAATTCCTCACGCAGTTTTCCGATTTCCTCAACAATAGGGTCCGTCTGAACGGCCGTGTTGATGTAAGGTCGGAGATCAATAATCGAAGCCTCGGATATCGACTCGGGACCTGACTTGTACTTGGCTGTAATTTGAAATTGCAGTGGCGAGATATCATTAGTATTTGATTCGCCGAAGAGCGTAGGGCCATTACCCAAAATGAGAAGAAGTTGTCCGTCAGGCGGCAGGCTGCCAATGACGCGCGAGAACGCTGCGCTGTTAGCAATGTTACGTTCGTCACGTTTCTCACCGAGCTGAAAGAAATTTTTGTATATGGATAGCTTCAGGTCGAGAGCTGCGGTCTTTCCTACATTTTTGATTGAGAGGTAAAAAAGCTGAGTTCCGGTTCTCAAGGTTGCTGATACGACGATATAGGGGCGCATTGCTGCATTTTGTTGATCCTGCATCGTAGAAACCATAGATTCATTTGCACGAAGAATCTTGAGTGTTGCCCACGCGTAGAATGCCGTGATGACAACAAGTGCAAGTGTGATCCAATCTGTATTAGTCATGCTTAAAAGTGTAGGCATAGTGGTCCACAAACTCTAACGTGATCTAATTCTCATTGTGCAAAATTAACCGGTGGCCAAAAATTGGCACACTAGTTTCTTTTCTCTGGAAAGCCTTACGGGACCTAGTTCAACTCAAGGCCGTAAGACGCAATTCGTAAGACCGTAAAGCACAATTCGTAGGGCAATGGAATGGACTCCTCCCCCTGCGGCATCTGACGTGCCAAACTGACGAGTCATCAAACCGATCAGCCCACAGAGGAGAAGTCAAATGAATGTTAAACGAATTGGTATCGATCTGGCAAAGCAAGTATTTCAATTGCACGGAGTAGACCAGTTTGGCAAGGCATCGGAACGCAAGAAACTCAATCGCACGCAGATGCACGGCTATTTCAAACAATTGCCACTGATCTTAAGACCGTAAGGCGCAATTCGCAGGGTGCAATAAGCACAGCCCTTGCAGGGCGCATATCCGCTTGCAAGCGGATACCGTTTCGCAGGCAAATGGCATGCCATTCGAAATCCCTGTTACACCATTGCGCCGTATGTTCCTGCACATACCTATAAGTGTATTTTTAAATACTGCAATTGATACATGCGGGAACATGCCTGTTTTAACTGATACTCCACTTATACACAGTATCGCGAAAATCCATCCTATCCTCGAAAAAAGCACTTGCGACAAAGCAAGTGCTTTTTTCCCGGCAAAAGAGGAGATCAGTGGCGGTCCACCAACATCATCAGACTGGAGGTATCGAGCTTGCCGCCGCCGCGTTTTTGTATTTCCGCATAATACTGATCGACCAACTGAGTGACAGGCAACTGGCTGCCGTTACGTTGCGCCTCTTCCAGGCAAATGCCCAAATCCTTGCGCATCAGGTCGACTGCGAAGCCAAAGTCGAATTCCGATGCCAGCATGGTTTTGCCCCTATTTTCCATCTGCCACGATTGCGCCGCACCTTTCGAAAGTACATCTATCACGCGCTCGCCGTCCAACCCGGCGTTTTTAGCGAATGCCACACCCTCGGCCAGCGCCTGCACCAGCCCGGCTATGCAAATCTGGTTGACCATTTTGGTCAGTTGCCCTGATCCGGCAAAGCCCATATGCATCACTGCACGGGCATAGGATGCGACGATGGCCTCGGCCCGCGCGAACACCTCTGCATCGCCGCCCACCATCACGGTGAGCTTGCCATTTTGGGCCCCGGCCTGGCCGCCCGATACCGGCGCATCCAGAAAGTGTATGCCCAGTTTGCCGGCCTCCTGATATAACTTGCGCGCCGCAGCGGCGGAACATGTGGTGTTGTCAATCAAGATGCTGCCAGGGCGCATGCGTGACAAAACACCGTCCGGGCCCAGTGTCACCTGGTACAGATCGGCGTCATTGCCGACGCAGGTAAACACGAATTCTGCATCTTCGGCTGCCGCTGCCGGCGTATCTGCACTGCGCCCGGTATGTGTTTTCAGCCACAACTGCGCACGGGCCGGGGTGCGATTGAATACCGTCACCGCATGACCGTGTGCTGCCAAGTGCCCAGCCATGGGAAAGCCCATGACGCCTAATCCAATAAATGCTACTTTTGCCATTTTTAACCCCTTGTTATTGCTCAATCCGTTGGTCAAGCCCTTAGCCAAACTATTATGCCGCTTGAAATTGTGGCATAGATATTGGGCGACAACGCTATTCGCTCTAAATTGGTAACATTGGCGCATCACCACCATAGGCCAACACAAGCCACCAAGGAACCATATGAATCACCTGATCTATATCGCCGACCCCATGTGTTCATGGTGCTATGGTTTCGGCCCACAGCTTAATGCACTGCTCGATGCACTGCCTGAGGCGCAACTCGATATCGTCATGGGTGGGCTGCGCGCCTACAACACCGAGGTGATGGACGATGCCAGGAAAGCCACCATTCTGACCCACTGGAAACATGTGGAAGAAGCCAGCGGACTGCCGTTTTCGACCTCCGGCATGGCGCGTCCGGGCTTCATATATGACACCGAACCGGCTTGCCGGGCAGTGGTCACTGCTCGTATCCTGGGCGAGGATTTGCCTCCTCGCAAGATACTGGACGTGTTTCATGCGATCCAGCACGCTTTTTACGCAGAGGGCCGGGATGTCACCAATCTACAGGTGCTGGCAGAAGTTGGCGCGACTGCGCTGGCGGATGCTTACGGTCAGAGCAGTTTAGCTGCGCAGCCACCTGCGCCAATCGACAGCACCGGTTTCCTGCAGACACTCAGCGCCGCTTCGACCATCTCGGAAACCAGGCAAGACTTCGCACAAACCCAGCAATGGGGTATCCAGGGCTTTCCGGCACTGGTGCTAAAACATGACGCGACGCTGCATCTGGTCAGTTCCGGCTTTACAAAAACCGCCGTCCTGATGGAACGAATCCAGGCCATTACACATGCAGCGCTTTGAGTTGCCAGTAAAATCCGCTGCTGGCATATATCAAAATACACGATTGGGTATTATTATATTCCACAATAAATTATTGCGTAAAACCCACTATTTTTTGGCATACTCCCATTATTTTAAAAAGTTATACGGATATTCTAGCGCTTCCGCTACGGCTAACTTGATACAAATCATGTAATTTTTACGCCTCGCTCATTACAATGATGCCCCTGCTTTTTCATTCAGAATGCTACCGCTGCCATGTCACACGCCCCTGAACTACTGCTTCCCGCCGGCTCGCTTGCCAAGATGCACACCGCTTTCGACTATGGCGCCGATGCCGTTTATGCGGGCCAGCCGCGTTACAGCCTGCGTGCGCGGAATAACGAATTCTCGACGCTGGAAGCACTGCAAGCCGGCATCAGCGGCGCCCATGCGCGCGGCAAACTGTTCTTTGTCGCCAGCAATATCTTTGCACATAACGCCAAGCTGAGGACTTATCTCGACGACATGACGCCGGTGATCGCGATGCAGCCGGATGCGCTGATTATGGCCGACCCCGGCCTGATCATGATGGTGCGCGAAAAGTGGCCGGAAGTGCCGGTGCATTTGTCGGTGCAAGCCAATGCGGTGAACTGGGCCGACGTCAAGTTTTGGCACAAGATGGGCTTGACAAGGGTGATCCTGTCGCGCGAGCTGTCGCTGGACGAAGTGGAAGAAATCCGCCAGCGCTGCCCTGAAATGGAAATCGAAGTGTTCGTGCATGGCGCGCTGTGCATCGCCTATTCCGGGCGCTGCCTGCTCTCCGGCTACTTCAACCATCGCGATCCGAACCAGGGTGCTTGCACCAATTCCTGCCGCTGGGATTACAAGGTCGAAAACGCCGGGGAGGACGCCACCGGCGACCTGGCCCGAATTCAAGTCCACGCACCGGTTGATACCATCAAACTGAACTATCGGGAGGCGATGGAAGAAGCGAATCAGGCGTTTTCGGAAATGGGAAACCTGCAGCGCCACCCACTGGCAAACCAGCCGTACCTGATAGAAGAAGCAGGCCGTCCGGGCGAACTGATGCCGATTCTGGAAGACGAACACGGCACTTACATCATGAACTCCAAGGATTTGCGCGCGGTCGAGCACATCGAACGATTGGTCAAAATCGGCGTCAATTCGCTGAAAATCGAAGGCCGCACCAAGTCGCTGTATTACGTGGCGCGCACCGCGCAAGTGTATCGGCGCGCAATCGACGATGCGGTCGCGGGCCGTCCGTTCGACACCAACCTGCTGGGCGAACTGCAAGGCTTGGCCAACCGTGGCTATACCGACGGCTTTTACCAGCGCCATCATACCGAGGAACACCAAAACTACATGGAAGGCGTGTCCAAAACGCATCGCAGCAAGTACGTCGGCGACGTCCTGTCGGTCGAAAACGGCTGGGCGCTGGTGGTAGCAAAAAACCGCTTTGCAGTTGGCGACCGGATCGAGATCATTCACCCCAGCGGCAACCAGACCGTGACGCTGGAACGCATGCAAGCCGCTGACGGCAGCGAAATCAGCGTAGCGCCGGGTAGCCCCCACCGGGTTCGCATTCCGCTCGACATACGCTTTGACAAGGCATTAATATCGCGTTTGCTGTAAAGCGTAGCGCCACGCGCAAGGCCATGTTGGCCGGATTTTCACCCACGGCACTTCCGCACAGCGGGCACACGGGTTCAAACATGGGACCGAGCGCGCCCAGCTGAACAACTGCAATATTTTCAAGGCGAAACAATTCTGTTCGACGCTGAATTCCGATAGTCGCCAACGCCGACACGCCGCTGGACATCAAACATACAGTAGGCTGTATTTTTTAAAATTGCCGCATTATAATGGGTAAAATGTAGCTATTTTTAGCATACCCCTTGCTTTATTTAAACCCAGAATAAATTTTTAACTGAACCAGGGAATTTCAGCATGCGAACATAGTCTGATTGCACAGAAATTAGCTGCCTCATCATACCCAGCCGACATCGGAACAAACCAAGCGTCTGCATCTGCATCGCAGTAAAATTGACAAGACGCTATGACAATAGGCAACTTTCCACATGAGCGATACTGATAATTTGAATACCACTCCACCAGCCGAAAAACAGAATTCCGTACAGAACGCGGTGCAATCGCCTTGGTCGCAAACCTGGAGCATTCTTTCGGCCAGACTGAAGGCGCTATCCCACACCGCCGCCAAGCGCATCAACCAGCGCACCCTGATCATCGGCGTTTCAGCGCGAATTTTTCATCCAGAGCCGGGCGCCATAGGTTTGAATAGCAGAACTCTGCAATATCTGGAAGAAACGATAGCGCAATGGGTCATGTCGCGTAACGTGATGGTATTGATGATACCGTCCGTCAACAATAACAGCCTGTTGCACAATAGCAGCATCCGGCTGCGCGACTACGCCAAACAACTGGACGGACTGGTGCTGCAGGGCGGCGCCGATGTCGCCCCGATGAGTTACGCCAAGGCTGTCACCCGACCGGAATGGAGCGGCGACCGGGCGCGCGACATGTACGAACTGGAACTGCTGCACGAATTTATCGAAGCCGGTAAGCCGGTGCTCGGTATCTGCCGTGGCTGCCAATTGATCAATGTCGCTTTCGGCGGCACCCTGTATCAGGATATAGCGTCGGATGTGCCGAACTCGATTGCGCATGTGAGTGACAAATACGACAGCAATACCCACTCCATTCGCCTAACTGAAGGCGGGTTGCTAGATGGGCTGTTTGCCGCCAAGCCGGTAGCGCTGGTCAACTCGATTCATCATCAAGCGGTCAACACGTTGGGGCGCGATATTATCGTCGAGGCAACTTCAACCGAGGATCAGGTCATCGAGGCAATCCGTTACAGCAAGTCAAACTTCGTGGTGGGTCTGCAATGGCACCCGGAATTCCACCGCTCCAGCGGCGCCGAACTGCTCGACTGCACCGTCATACTGGACAGTTTTCTGCGCACTGCACGCGAAACACGCTTCTGACACACTCTAAAATCGCATCTTGGAGAATTCCATCTGGTCTATTTAATGCGTTGACAGCTTATGCCTTAACATATCTGAACATTAACTTTGCCAAGGAAAGACCTTATGTCAGCTGCTTATTGGTGCGTTTTTCTGGCCGGTATGATGCCAGTTTTTACGGTCGCTTTCGCCAAGTACGGGCGCGCTGACTTTGACAATAGTGCACCCCGCGCCTGGCTAGACAAGCTCGAAGGGAAGCGTCGCCGCGCAGATTATGCGCATCGCAACCACTTTGAGGCATTCCCGTTCTTTGCCGCTGGCGTCATCATCGCGCAACAGCTTAATGCGCCGCAAAATGCCATCAACCTGCTAGCGCTGGGCTTCATTGCCGCGCGCATCGTTTATACCTTTATGTATCTGAGCGATCGTCCCTTGTGGCGCTCACTGACTTGGGCAATCGGTTATCTGTGCGTGATCGCTCTATTCCTGGTCGCCGGCTTACACCAATAAGGCATGCCATATGCCGTCCTAGAAGCGGCAATTGCTGCGAATAGGCAAACGTCGCCGGCACAAAATGACCGCATAAAAGTAGCATCGACTGCACCAGTGGATTTATACTCACGGCCTGAACACGCAACCAGGAATCCCATGCAAAAACTATCATTCACACTGGC
Source organism: Glaciimonas sp. (assembly GCA_012927625.1). Lineage (GTDB taxonomy): Bacteria > Pseudomonadota > Gammaproteobacteria > Burkholderiales > Burkholderiaceae_D > AVCC01. The sequence goes on from JABBOV010000003.1 coordinate 254,067, forward strand.
TGGCGAGTTTGTCGAATTGAATCAGCTATTGAAACTCAGCGGCATTTGCGATAGCGGCGGTGCCGGCAAGGTTCTGGTCGCCCAAGGCAATGTATCGGTTGATGGCCAGATCGAGTTACGCAAAACCTGTAAAATCCGCGCTGGTCAAGTGGTGAGTTTGGGCGATGTACGCATCCAGGTCACAGCGGCTTAATCATCCTCGAATAATCTATCGAAACCCAGCCTTAAAATAAAAACGGCCCGCCTTGGCATTTTATGTGCCAAGGCGGGCCGGGTCGCGGCTAAATTATTACTCTAATTATTCTATTAAGCTGCGCGCGATGATTTTTTTCGTTCATTTTCTTTCAGATAGCGCTTGCGTAAACGAATGCTTTTCGGTGTAATTTCCACTAGTTCATCGTCGGCGATGAATTCAACTGCGTATTCCAGCGACATCAGTATTGGAGGCACCAGACGCACTGCTTCATCGGTGCCGGATGAACGCACGTTAGTCAATTGCTTACCCTTGATCGGATTAACCACCAAGTCATTGTCGCGCGAGTGGATACCGATGATCATGCCCTCATATACTGGATCATTGTGGCTGACAAACATGCGGCCACGATCTTGCAGTTTCCACAACGCATAGGCGACTGCCGCGCCGTCATCCTGAGAAACCAGTACGCCATTGCGGCGACCGGCCATCTCGCCGCGGGAGGTGTCAACTGGTGCGTACTGATCGAATACATGGCTCATCAGGCCGGTACCACGGGTCAAAGTCATGAATTCGCCCTGGAAACCGATCAGGCCACGTGCCGGTATTTTATATTCCAGGCGAACCCGTCCTTTGGCATCCGATTGCATATCTTGCAAATCGCCACGACGACGGCCAAGCTCTTCCATTACGCCGCCCTGGTTGGTCTCTTCCACATCCACCGTTAGCATTTCATACGGCTCGTGGCGCACGCCATCAACCATCTTGTAGACAACGCGCGGACGCGAAACAGCTAGTTCGAAGCCTTCCCGACGCATAGTCTCAATCAGGATTGTCAGGTGCAACTCACCGCGCCCGGAAACCTCGAAAATAGTATCGTCATCAGTCGGCGCAACGCGCAGCGCAACATTGGCTTTCAGTTCGCGGTCAAGGCGGTCGCGCAGTTGACGGCTCGTGACAAACTTGCCTTCACGACCAGCCAAAGGAGAATTATTAACCATGAAATTCATTGTCAATGTAGGCTCGTCTACCGTCAGCATTTCCAGTGCATCTGGTGTGTCGGGCGCGCATACGGTGGTACCGATACCCAACTCTTCAATGCCATTGATCAATACGATGTCGCCGGCCACAGCTTCGTCCACCAGCACGCGTTCCAGGCCTTTGAAATTCAATACTTGATTGATGCGCGCCTTAATGGGAGTAGAACCCGGGCCATTCATGATGATGACGTCCTGCAAAGCCTTGACGCGACCACGGGAAATTCGACCAATGCCGATCTTGCCCACATAAGAAGAATAATCCAGCGACGAAATCTGTAGTTGCAATGGACCATCTGGATTGTCGTCGCGCACAGGTACATGCTGCAGGATTGCATCAAATAGCGGCTTCAGATCGCCTTCGCGCACATCTGATGTAAGGCTCGCATAGCCGTTCAGAGCTGAAGCGAAAATAATCGGAAAATCCAGTTGCTCCTCAGTAGCACCGAGTTTATCGAACAATTCAAACGTCGCATTGATGACCCAGTCAGGACGCGCACCAGGGCGATCAATTTTATTGACAACAACAATCGGTTTCAGTCCAAGCGCCAATGCTTTGCGCGTAACAAAACGAGTTTGAGGCATCGGACCTTCAACTGCATCCACTAGTAACAATACGCTATCAACCATCGACAATACGCGCTCAACCTCGCCGCCGAAGTCGGCATGCCCCGGAGTATCTACGATATTGATATGTGTGCCTTCATATTCGACCGCGCAATTCTTCGACAAGATAGTGATGCCACGTTCTTTTTCGATATCATTCGAATCCATCACGCGTGCTTCGACTTGCTGGTTGTCGCGAAATGTACCAGACTGCCGGAGTAATTTGTCGACGAGTGTTGTCTTGCCGTGATCAACGTGAGCGATGATGGCGATGTTGCGAATTGCGCGTTTAGTGTTTGACATAGTCGTGATGGTGTGATTCGGTTAGCCGGGGATTATAGCATGCTGCAATGCACAGAATTAATTTGTCTTAATATTTCAAGAGATTACTAGCCGCCAGGAAGACTGCCGGGCTATTCTCAAATGAGTAAACCTAACAAGAAAGATGTGTCGAAATCAAACGTTCAGGGGCAAGTACCCCAAATTCCGCCATTACTCCGGTGCCGAGCAATTGTCCGTCGCTCTGCCGGTAAACCCTTATTCGCCCTTGTTCAGTAGGTAAGGCAACGCCTTCTTTTCCAAGCGATAAACGCTGACCTTGCAGGTACCTTACCGACAATGGATCCAGTAAATATACTGCTGGCAGAGACGAGAGCAAGGCGTCAACAGGTGCAAGAGATTGATTACGAAGCAATTCCGGCATCCCGATTATCGCATCCACCGTCAATGCGCCTGTCAGCGACAAATTCCCAACCTGAGTACGGCGCAACGCTTGCAAGTGCGCACCGCAACCCAGTGCAGTGCCAATATCCTCACCCAGCACGCGAATGTAAGTGCCCTTGCTGCACGTTACGCGCAAGTTGAGGTAAGGGGCATTGTATTGAACGCATTCCAGTGTGTGAATAAGCACTCGCCGCGCTGCGCGATCAAGCGTAATGCCGGCACGTGCATACTCGTATAAAGGCTTGCCCTCACGCTTAAGGGCAGAATACATGGGAGGGATTTGATCAATCTCCCCAGTAAATTGCTGCAATGCCGCATCGATCTGGCCTTGTGTAACTTCGACTGCGTGCATTTCCAGCACATCGCCCTCCGTATCGCCGGTTGTCGTTCTGATGCCCAGATGTACGACCGCTTCGTAGGATTTGTCGGCATCGAGCAAATCCTGTGCAAATTTTGTAGCTTCGCCAAAACACAGCGGCAATAATCCGGTCGCAAACGGGTCCAGGGTGCCGGTATGCCCGGCTTTTTTGGCATTAAAGAGTCGTTTGACCTTGATTAACGCATCATTACTGGACCAGCCTACAGGCTTATCAAGCAATAGCACGCCATCAATCGTTTGGCGCAAAATTCTTACCTGATTCTTAGCCATGTTTATATGTAGTTTCTGATGCCTTTACTGCAGTCTGATCAAAGTATTTTACAAAAAATAATTTTGCAATAACCGCAATAGAGGAAAGATCAGTTTTCACCATCATCCAGTGCCCGTGAAGCGTTGGCCTGCTGGATTAACTGGGACAAATCTGCACCACGTGAAATCGAAGAGTCGTACAGAAAATGCAATGCTGGAAGTGTATGTATTGACAATCTGCGTCCCAATTGTCCACGAATAAAGCCGGATGCCTTGTTCAGCCCTTCCAGCGTGTTCTGCAACGCCGCTGCGCTATCGTTGAGTGTGGTGAAAAAAACCTTCGCGTGCGCATAATCGGGCGTGACTTGCACCTCTGTGATGGTAATCATGCCCACGCGAGGGTCTTTCAACTCGAAAGCAATAATTTCGGATAAATCCCGCTGGATCTGATCTGCAACCCGTAGTCCGCGTCCCGGTATGGACTTGCTGTGTTTAGCCATGTGTAATTAACTGCCTGTAATCGTCAATATCGTAATAATAAGCCGTCCTAAGTAAAATACCCCGGCCACACATCATGTGTGCTGCAGGGGCATCCATAAGCGAATAGCTACGTTGATAAATAATGCTGACAAACAAATATTGCAGGGAAGTGTTACAGCGTACGCGCAATCTCTTGAACTTCAAACACCTCCAGTTGATCGCCTTCTTTGATGTCATTGAAGTTTTTCAGTGTCAAGCCGCACTCAAACCCAGCCCGCACTTCTTTGGCATCATCCTTAAAACGCTTCAGGGAATCGAGTTCACCAGTCCAAGCAACAACATTATCCCGTAACAACCGCACTGAAGCGCCGCGCTTGACGACGCCATCTAGTACATAACAACCGGCAATCGCACCAACTTTGCTCACCAGGATAACTTGACGAATCTCAACCAAGCCCAACGCTTGCTCACGCCTCTCAGGTGCCAGCATACCTGACAACGCGGCCCTAACTTCATCAATCGCATCATAAATAATGCTGTAATAGCGAATATCAACGCCATTAGCTTCTGCCAACTTGCGTGCTGAAGCGTCTGCACGAGCATTAAAACCGATAATGACAGCCTTGGATGCCACAGCAAGGTTGACATCCGACTCGCTGATACCGCCCACACCTGCATGAACCACTTGTACACGGACTTCACTAGTCGACAGTTTTTGCAGAGATTGAACCAGCGCTTCTTGTGAACCCTGAACGTCTGTTTTGATAATCAACGGCAAATTCTGAACCTCGCCCTCGCCCATCTGCTCAAACATATTCTCGAGTTTGGCTGCTTGCTGTTTGGCAAGCTTCACATCACGGAACTTACCTTGGCGGAACAAACCTATTTCACGCGCCTTACGCTCATCAGTCATGACCATCACATCTTCACCGGCCACGGGAACTTCTGTCAAACCTTGGATTTCAACAGGTATTGAAGGACCTGCCTCTGTAATACTCTTGCCGTTTTCATTCAGCATTGCACGAACCCGACCATAGGAGGATCCAGCCAAAACGACATCACCACGTTTCAAAGTCCCCGACTGCACAAGTATTGTCGCAACCGGGCCGCGCCCTTTGTCCAGCCGTGCTTCTACGACCAAACCGCGAGCGGGTGCATCCCGTGGCGCTTTCAATTCCATGACTTCAGCTTGAAGAAGAACACTCTCCAGCAAATTTTCAATACCTTCACCGGTTTTTGCAGAAACCGATATAAATGGTGCATCGCCGCCATATTCTTCCGGCACGACTTGCTCTGCAATCAATTCTTGCTTGACACGGTCAAGATTGGCACCCGGCTTATCAATCTTGTTAATGGCAACGATTAATGGCACGCCAGCAGCTTTCGCGTGAGCGATCGCTTCTTTGGTTTGCGGCATGACACCGTCATCAGCAGCGACCACCAGGATAACGATATCGGTTGCCTTTGCACCGCGTGCGCGCATTGCAGTAAATGCCTCGTGACCTGGCGTATCAAGGAAAGTAATCATGCCGCGCGGTGTTTCGACGTGATAAGCGCCAATATGCTGGGTGATCCCGCCAGCCTCGCTGGAAGCCACCTTGGCGCGACGAATATAATCGAGTAACGACGTTTTACCATGGTCGACATGACCCATGACAGTCACTACAGGAGCGCGCGACAACATCTCAACATCTGCGTGTGCTGCACTCGATTCCAGTAGGGCATCAGGATCATCAAGCTTCGCGGCAAATGCTTTATGCCCCATTTCCTCAACCAGAATCATCGCGGTTTCCTGGTCCAGAACTTGGTTAATTGTCACCATCTGACCCAGTGTTATCAAATACTTGATAACTTCAGATGCCTTAACAGACATTTTATGCGCCAACTCGGCAACCGTAATCGTTTCCGCAACGTAGACATCTTTGATTACAGCTTCTGTAGGTGCCTGAAAATTGGTGCTGTGGTCATCATTATGGGAGTTTCTGCGGCCGCCGCGCGAACCACTACGCCAAGCGTCACGACCGGAACCTGTATTGCCACGCGGCTTGATTGTGCTGATTCCACGTTTTTTGGCCGCGTCATCCTGCCAAGTTGAGGAGACATTAGCTGACTTAATAGACTTTTTATCGACAACTACCGGCTTTTTCTCGCTTGGTTTCTTGTCCGTAGGCTTATGCAACGTTCCATCAGGCACCTTTGCTACCACCGGCACTGACACCGGCTCAGGCGCCTTGATTACTCTGCGCGGAGCACTTAGCATGGCCTTGATTTGCGCGACCTCGTCCGCTACAGCTTTGCGCGCATGTTCAGTAGCGGCGGTTTTTTCAGCAGATTCCTTGACAAGGATGTCAGATTTTTTCTTGGCATCTTCAGCGATAAAACGCTTTTTTTCTTCTGCAGCGGTGCCTCCCGTTGTAGCAGTTGCAAGTACAGCCTGGGCAGCGATTTTTTCTGTCTCCATCTTGGCTTTTTGCAGTGCTTTTTCTTGCGCTTCGGCCTGTGCTGCTTTTTCAGCCTCAAGTTTTGCCAAATGCTCTTGCTTTTCGTGCAATTCTGCCTCGTGGCGAACAATCAACTCAGCTTGACGTCGCACCTCTTCTTCGCGCCGAGCGATGTCATCCGCATCAACTGCTGGCAAAGTTGCGAGAGCAGGAATGCCACCAGGGCTTTCTACCGGAGTATCTTCGCGTTTGACAAAAGTACGCTTCTTGCGTACCTCCACCTGAATTGTGCGTGATTTGCCTGTGGCATCAGCCTGTTTAATCTCAGTCGTTTCTTTACGTGTCAATGTAAATTTTTTCTTGTCACTATCCTGCGTAGCACCATGTGCGCGGCGCAGATGGTCCAAAAGTCTATCCTTGTCATCTTTTGACAACGGATCGGACGCCGAGCTTTTTTGTACGCCAGAGGCGTGCAACTGTGTTAACAGCAAATCCGCTGACATATTCAACTCGGTGGCAAATTGGGCTACATTGTTACTCGCCATTCAATCCTCTTTTCTATGTTGCTTGACAGATAATAATGAAACATTCAAATCACTTACCCTCGACAAGGCTCCAGGCCCTGGCTTGCAGTGTCTTGGCACGCTCATCGTATTTGGCATCAATGAGCTTCATTTCATCATCCGTCACATCTTCAAATTCATTTCCAATCAATTGCCGCGCACGCTCTGGTGGCAACGCCAGAATTGCACCGAATTCATCGTAAGCTAAATCAGCAAATGCTTTGATCGTCTTGATATCAACCAGACCCAATTTGCCAGCGGTAATGCGATCCATGCCATCTAGATTTGCGAGACCATCATCCATACCCTCAAGACCCTCTTCCGAGGCAATGGCTTCTGACACTAGTGCGTCTCGGGCCCTGTTACGCAATTCATTCACTGTTTCCTGATCGAAAGATTCGATTTCAAGCATTTCATTAATTGGCACATAAGCAACCTCTTCAAGACTGGTAAAGCCCTCATCTACCAGAATATCGGCGACCTCCTTGTCAACATCCAGCTTATCCATGAAAAGCAGGCGTATTGCAGCGGTTTCCAATGCTGATTTGTCAGCTGATTCCTCTGCTGTCATGATATTAATTTTCCAGCCAGTCAACTCTGAGGCCAAACGCACATTTTGCCCACTGCGACCAATTGCAATAGCTAAGTTTTCCTCATCAACAACTACATCCATTGCATGCTTATCTTCGTCCACCACAATCGAAAAAACATTCGCCGGCGCCAGCGCACCAATTACGAATTGCGCCGGGTCCTCCGACCACAGCACGATATCCACGCGCTCGCCACCCAACTCGCCAGTCACAGCCTGCACACGCGAACCGCGCATGCCCACGCAGGTGCCGATAGGATCGATACGTTTATCATTTGTATGCACAGCAATTTTCGCCCGAACACCAACATCGCGAGCGGCAGACTTCACCTCAAGACTGCCTTGCTCTATTTCAGGCACCTCAAGCTCAAACAGTTTCATTATGAATTCTGGAGCCGTACGGGAAAGAATCACCTGTGGCCCACGAACATTGCGATCTATTCTTAGGATATATGCACGCACACGATCACCAATACGCAGATTTTCCTTGGGAATCATTTGATCACGCGGCAAGCGGGCCTCGATCTTACCGGACTCGACAATTGCATCCCCGCGCTCCATACGCTTGATGGTGCCAGTTACAAGCGAGTCACCTCTTTCAAGAAAATCCATCAGAATTTGCTCGCGCTCCGCATCACGAATACGCTGCAATACGACTTGTTTTGTGTCTTGCGCAAAACGGCGGCCAAAATCGACTGATTCAATTGGCTCTTCTATGTAATCGTCAACTTCGATGTCGGCGATTTGTTCTTTTGCCTCAAAATGCAGCACTTCTTGATCCGGCAATTGCAAACCAGCCTCGTCCGGCACAACATGCCAGCGGCGAAAGGATTCGAATTGGCCCGCCTCACGATTAATGGAGACGCGGATGTCAACATCCCCCTCATATCGCTTTTTTGTTGCCTGTGCCAGCGCATGCTCAAGTGCGCCAAAGACTACATCTTTATCGACATTTTTTTCACGCGCTAACGCATCAACCAATAATAAAACTTCTCGACTCATGCTTTGCGGCTCCTAAAATCCACTACTGGCACCAATCGTGCCTTATCTACGTCGGCGAGCGTAAAATCCAACGTCGCCATCCCATCATCTCCCTCAAACTCCAGCTTCAACGCTTCACCCAGAGGCTCATGAAGGATGCCTTGAAACGTTCTACGATTCGACGTTCCCGCCATTGGCAAGCGCAACTTGATTACTGCCTCCTGCCCTGCGAAGCGCACATAATCAGAAAGCTTTCTCAATGGCCTATCAAGGCCTGGCGATGAAATTTCAAGTCGAGAATAATTAACATTTTCAATCGTCAACACGTGCGTTAATTGGTGACTCACTTTTGCACAGTCTTCGACAGTAATCAAACCTTCTTCAGCATTTTCGGGAATGAAATCAATATACGCGCGCAATAGGCCATGTTCCGCTTGCTCGAAATCCACGAGCTCGTAACCCATACCGATAACTGTTTTTTCAATTAAATCCAGCAAACGCAAAGTATTCTCCGTACATAAACGACCCCGCCCCGCCACAACTCTGAGCTTTGGATTTTAAAACCATTCAGCAAAAAAAAATGGGCCTCTGCCCATCTTTTATTTACATACGAATCCGAGCTGCTCAACTAGAGTGTATCCGAAGTGACTTTTTTAAGTCAGCGCATTATATACGATATGCGCCATAGGTAACAATGTAAAAATGCCTGGCGGGCAAGCAGGCAATGTGCATACATCAATAAAAATACAGGGCACTGCGCAAAAAAGCCATCTTATTTTAGTTACGCCCTGATCCTATTCAACGTAAAAAATTATCCCTTGTTACGGCGGCGTGGCGTAACTTCCTGGCTGCTCACCCCGTAAGGCCGTCGACTGGAATTACGCCGGGGCTGACCCATGCCGGCATAACCAAACGTAGTCTGGAGCGGGTCAGGCTGACGATTCCGGGGGGGCTGAGTCTTGCCTGGTTCAAAGCTTTGACCCGGCTGTTTATAATTTATATTTTTTTTGCTGTCGCCAACATCTTTGCGTTCTCGATTTCCACTGTGGCCCACGGATTCTTTTCCACGGCTTTTGGCAGCAATTTTATCCAACCCACACTGACTTAATAAATCCCGAACCGCATTTTCCTCCATCTCTTCCCAACGTCCACGCTTCAAGCCGCGTGGAAGAGTCATGGCACCATACCGGGTACGTATCAGGCGCGATACGGTTAACCCAATTGCTTCAAACATGCGTCGCACTTCCCGATTTCTGCCTTCGCCAATGATAACGCGATACCATTTATTTATACCCTCGCCGCCGCCATCCGCTATTTTAGAAAATTGTGCCAGGCCGTCCCCCAATTCAACGCCGTTCAGCAGTTTCTGGCGCATGCCTTCTTCCAGTTCACCTAAAGTGCGCACTGCATACTCACGATCAATGCCATAACGGGGATGCATTAGACGATTAGCGAGATCGCCAGACGTTGTAAACAACAGCAACCCTTCCGTGTTGAAATCCAGCCGGCCAACAGCAAGCCACTTGCCCGCCTTCATGCTAGGCAAATGATCAAAAACTGACGGCCTTCCGTCAGGATCATTATTGCTGACAATTTCGCCTGCTGGCTTATGGTAAATCAGCACCCTAGGAGGATGCGTGCTGACTTTTCGCTGGATTTGCTTACCATTGATTCGCACAATATCCGTAGGCAAAATTCGTTGCCCAATATGTGCAGGTTCGCCATTCACGGAGACACGCCCTGATATGATCAAATCTTCCATGTCCCGACGCGAGCCAAGACCAGCCTCTGCCAGTACTTTATGTAGCTTGGGTGCGTCATCTTCAGCAGTCAGGTCGCGCCTGACGTTTTTTTGCGATGAGGTACGGTTAACCTGACGCGAGTTGGCATCTGAGCCGTCAATCTGGCTATGATCGAACTCTTCGGAAATGACAAACGAAAACAGCGCATCAGCATCTGCCGATTTTGTACGCGTTTGTTGTGTCCTGCCATGTTCCTTGCCGTTAAAGGATTTTGGTGCAACGCGTCCCGACTGTTCCGGTTTCGGTTTCTGTAGCCGAACACCGTTGCCACGATTGCCCCGTGCATGTCGCGGGTTCCGTGTTGCTGTACTTACCGCTAGCGCATCTTCTTTCTGTGCCGGTGGCTCAACAACAGTATTTTCTTGCGCGGGGGAAGCGGGTACAGCGCTAGCCTGATCGTCCAGTTGGGATAAAAATGAAGCCGGTTTTGCCTTTCTTGGAGCGCGCGGAGCACGCACAGCAGGCTTGTCCGACTGCAATTCAGCCACTGTGTCAACTGGCGTTAAATCAGTGGTTTTTTTCCGAGTACGCACGCGCTTGCTTTTTTCAATTGCCACCGTATCACCTTGGGTAAGTATATCGGGACTTTCTAGCAGAGTATTCTTTGGATTAGACGAGTTCATTATTTACTTCGTGATATTACTGTTCGCATTCGCATCAATCATTGGGTCAGTCGTATAACCTGAATAAACGGCTTCAATTTATGAAACGGGAATGTGCACATCGGGCTCCTAGCCTTGTGCAGAATATGGAATGACGTTGTCGATACTGCCTGTTAACTCTATACGGGCAAGCCCGTCACTGGCGTCTGCCAAGTCTACGAGAAGTTGAAGATCGTTTTCCATCGTTTGTAATTGCTGCAAGGTATCGCCCTGCATTTCGATCTTCGATGCCTGCTGTAATTGCGGCAGTTTATCCAGGGAAGCCAAGCCGAGATCGCTCAAAAATTGCTTGGTTGTGGCAAGCAAAGCAGGGCGCCCTGGAACATCACGATGCCCCACGACATCAATCCATCCCCGCTCCTCGATCAACTTTATCGTTTGCGAGTTTACGGCTACGCCGCGTATTTCCTCTATGTCGCCGCGGGTCACAGGTTGACGATAAGCAATGATGGCCAAGGTTTCCATGGTCGCTCTGGAATATCGTTGCGGCTTCTCGGGATTCAGACGATCCAGATACATTTTCATCGCCGACTTGCTTTGAACACGCCAACCAGACGATAAAAAAACCATTTCTATACCCTTGCCAAGCCAATCTGCACGTAGCTCTTCAAGAATCGCATTAATATCTTCAACATCCAATGCATCTTCGAGTCCACCAAATAACTTCCTCATATCATGAACTGATAGAGGTTGACAAGCGCACAACAAGGCGGTTTCAAGGATTTTTTTTGCCTCAGGAGTATTCATGTACAGATCTTAAGCGGCTATTGCGAGATTATATTCGACGACGATCTTTCAAAATAGGGACCGAGTAGATATCTCGTTGACACTGATTTATTTCAGCACTCAGAATATGCAATTAGTGGCGATTTGAAAGAGTTGCGCGGCTAGGTTTAATGGGATTGCTGATACTGCCATCAGACATATTTTGTCTCTGACTTTGCTCTGCGATTCGCATGTCAATTAAGGCTGAATAACTAGCGGCGGCTTAAACTTTAGAAATTATAACTTCAATTTGCGAATTATATCAAAAAAGCCTTTTGACCAATATGACAAATCTTATCCAACGCATGCGCATGACGGAACCTATATTTCCAGTCAGGAGTGAATTTGAAGCGATAATAGGGGAAATTCTTGGAAAAAAGAGGCAAGGTAAGTGAAAACATGAATCAAAATGAATTTTGACGTAACTGAAAAAATGATCCTACATACGAGAAATTCTGAAAACAGGCTTGTTTATAACAGGCGCAGAATATCTGTGGCGCCGATGATGGATTGGACAGATAGACATTGCCGCTCGTTCCACAGAAAAATCACCCGCCATACTTGGCTGTACACAGAAATGGTGACTACCGGAGCGCTCCTGCACGGAGACGTTGCCCGGCATCTGGATTTTAGCCAGGAAGAACATCCGGTTGCATTGCAATTAGGCGGAAGCGATCCGGGCGATTTAGCCAAAAGTGCGAAATTAGGCGAATCATGGGGTTACGACGAAATTAACCTGAATTGCGGTTGCCCCTCCGAACGTGTGCAAAAAGGCGCGTTCGGCGCATGCCTGATGGCAGAGCCTGATTTGGTGGCGGATTGCGTAAAGGCGATGCGCGATGCTGCGTCCATTGATATTACTGTCAAGCATCGTGTCGGCGTTGACCAAATACAGTCCTACGATTTTGTGCGCGATTTTGTCGGGACGGTAGCGCAGGCGGGTTGCATTACCTTTATCGTTCATGCCCGCAATGCGATCCTGAAAGGATTGAGTCCAAAGCAAAACCGCGAGATTCCTCCCCTGAAATACGATTTTGTCTATCAATTGAAGCGTGATTTTCCGCAACTGGAGATTATTCTTAATGGCGGTGTCAAAACATTGGACGAGATTGATTGTCACCTCAAGTATGTCGATGGTGTCATGCTGGGGCGCGAGGCATATCACAACCCTTACTCAATGGCTGCTTTTGACGCACGTTATTATGGCGATGAGGCTCCGGCCATATCTCGTGCCGAGGTGTTGGAGACGATGATTCACTATATTCGAAATCAGTTTGAGCGTTGCGACCAAAATACCGGAACTGGGATACGGCTCAACAGCATTACCCGTCACATGCTCGGCTTGATGGCGGGCATGCCTGGGGCGCGCAGGTTCCGGCAATTGCTTTCAGACTCGGAAAAGCTGGCGGCCAATGATCCAACATTATTATTAAGGGCATTCGAACAGATGCAAGCATCGTAATTGAATCTGCCTAGTGTTTAATCACGGATTTTACGAATTTTATATCTTTGATATACTCAACTGCGTATTTTAAAAAAATTCAATAAATACGTGCGGTAAATAGCTATTCTTACCGCATACTCCCATATTTTTAAGAAATTAAAAGTTATCGAAAATAACTGCAGCGCATGTTTGAATGCAATTTTCTCAGCACTGGCGACTGCCGCCTTGTCGCTTACAATGCCTTGCTTGAAGCAGATAACATTCCATAGAGAGAACCGATGAAATATTTTTTTAGATTGATACGCGTCATTCTTGGCCCTTTCATGCTACTCAAAGAGTTTCTGACCAGACCGCAAGGTGTAGTTCGCTCTGCAACTGAGCAAGCCATCGTCAATGCCGCTTGCCGGCAATTAACCTTGTATCAATTTAGCACCTGTCCGTTTTGCATCAAAGTGCGCCAAGAATTGCGCCGTCATTCTTTGAACGTCGAATTACGCGATGCGCAGCATTCGGCAGAGAACCGCCAAACCCTGTTGGCACAAGGCGGCAGCAGCAAGGTGCCTTGCCTGAAAATTACCGATGAACACGGCACCGCACAATGGTTATATCAATCAGGTGAAATCATCGGCTATTTGCAGCAACGGTTTGCAGTCGTCAAATAAGAATCGCGCAGGTAATCAAATGCGCGCCAACAACGCCGACAGTACGCTCACCAGCAAGACCGACAGCGCGGCGGTGGATACTGCGGAACAGCATCTGCGCGATATTCTATCGTTTGCATTCGACCATGCACATCCGCAGTCGGCGCTGGTGGTATTTGATACACGCTGCGATCTGGCGCTAGCGCTTACAGCGGCTTACCGGCGCTGTCTTCCGAACGCGACTTTCCTCGATTTCGATGAAGTTTCGCCACAGGCTGTGCTGGCGGCATTCACACTGCTCGCACCGTCCGACTTGGTGGTGCTGATTCAATCGACCAACTTCCGACTGGAGGCGTTTCGCATTCGGGTCGAACTATTCAAGCACGCGCTGAAGGTGATCGAGCATCCGCATTTGGCCCGCATGCGTGGGCCGGAAGTGCTCTATTACATTGATTCCCTGGCCTATGATCCCGCGTATTTCCGCGGCGTCGGCAATGTGCTGAAGGTGCTCATCGATCGTGCACAAGGCGGGGTAATCGACAGCGGCTGCGGCGCACGCCTGGTGTTCGCCTCCCGATTTGAATTGGCGAAACTGAATGTGGGCGATTACCGCCAAATGAAAAATATTGGCGGCCAGTTCCCGATCGGCGAAGTGTTCACTGAGGCGCGGGATCTTGAAGCAGTCAATGGTCAGGTGCGTATTTTTGTGTTTGGCGATACCGCGTTCATGGTCAACCAGCCGAAAACACCGATCACGCTGGTGGTCATCAAGGGGCAGGTGACGGATGTAATAGATTCCACCCCGGAATTCGAGCAGGTGTTGGCCAATATCCGTGCCGACGAAGGCGTAGTATGGCTGCGTGAACTGGGCTTTGGCATGAATCGCGCTTTTTCAAAAGACCGAACGGTAAGCGATATCGGCACCTTCGAACGTATGTGTGGCATTCACCTGTCGCTTGGCGCTAAACACGGCAGCTACGGCAAACCCAACTTCAAGCGCGGCGACGGCAGGCATCACGTTGACGTTTTTGCCGTGACCGAATCGGTCATGCTGGACAATAATGTGGTGTACCGCAACGGCGCGTGGCAAGTTTGATCTCATTTCCAAATCAAGTATTCGGCCTTGCGCGGCCATCAAGACGCATTGATTGGCTAAACCCTATAATCACGCCATATTCACTTGAGATAACGCCATGACACTTTCAATGTACTCCGCATCGATTCCCGTTTTCAAGCAAATGCTGAATAGCCTGCACGACTTGTTGATCAAGGCCGAAGCGTATGCAACAACCAAAAACATCACGCCGGACGCCTTGCTGCAGGCACGCTTGTTTCCCGACATGTTTCCGCTGCTACGCCAAGTGCAGATCGCAGCTGATTTCGCGCGCGGCGTGTCGGCGCGCCTGGCAGATGCCGCAGTGCCGGCCTATGAAGAGTCCGAGAAGACGTTTTCCGACCTGCGGGGGCTGATTCGTAAAACACTGGTTTTTCTGGATAGTCTGAGCGCGGCGCAATTTGATGGCAGCCAAGCGCGTGACATCGTTTTGCGCCCAGGCACACCGAAAGAGAAACAGTTGTCTGGTCAGTCGTATCTACTCCATTACGGGCTACCGCAATTCTTTTTTCACATCACCACGGCATACGCGATTTTGCGCCACAACGGCATAGAAATCGGTAAAAAAGACTATATGGGCGCTTATTAAACTACTATTGATAACATTTAGGAGGACATCCATTTATCATATTAATTTGAGGGAGAACTTACGCATGCTCCAGTTGCATCGCCTGTTGCCGGCAATATTTTTTGTATTAATTGCCGGCATCTTATCGGCTTGCGGCACGCCATCCAAATCGGTGGTGTACCTGCATGAGGAATTCGATTCGACTTCAACTTATTCGCGCAGCTTTGCGGAGCCAGCCGGCCAAACTTGCGAAGCGGCGCGACGCGCGCTACTTAGCCAGGGATACCTGATAAATCAAGCCAATAATGAACTTGTGGATGGACGCAAGAGCTTCCAGCCGAGCAGTGATAGTCACGTCCAGATCGTGTTTCGCATCGTCTGCGTAGCTGACGCTAGCGGCAAAGGCTCAACCGCCTTTGTCAGCGCACTGGAAGACCGTTACGCATTAAAGAAAAGCAATAACTCAGCTAGCTTGGGAGTAGGTGCTCTCGGTTCGATTTCGCTACCGTTCTCATCCAGCGACGATTCGCTAGTCAAGGTCTCCAGCTTGACGATCCCAGCCGGCGAGTTCTATCAACGTTTTTTTGTGCTGGTAGAACGCTACCTTAGAGCGGATTACGGCAACGCCACAGATGTAATTAAAGGCACGAGCACCGTCCCTCAGTCGCTATTGCAACGGAACTAGATCCCCCCACTGTGTAGACATTACCATCTAGAATGCTGACTGCTGTGCGATTGATAGAAAGAGTTAGAATAGAAAAAATGTTACTTTAAAGAAAGAGATAAGCCATGAGCACGATATTTTCCAAGACCGAACAAGGCCAGGAAGAGATCAAAGCACGCTCTGGCAGTCTGACCCAGCACGTCCGACAAGTGCTGATTTTTGTTAATGGCAAACGCGATACTGATGCATTGCGCAAAACGTTGCCTGCCGACGATCTGGAGAGCACGCTACAGATGCTGCACGAACAAGGCTATATTGAGGCTGTCGAAATGATTGAAATCCACGACAGTGACCCTGTATCAGGCACGCCGCTTGTGCCAGCCGAAAAAGCACCAATACCAACAGGCTCCATCTTTCGCGACCTGCCGCCGACACCAAGCACAAAAGAGCTGGAGCTAGCACGTAATTTCATGATGAACACGCTAAAAAGTTTTACCGGCCCGTATGCAACGATTAGCCTAATCGAAAAAGTGGATGCGGCGCAGTCTCATACTGAAATGCGCGCGCAATTCAACTACTGGATCGATGCCATCATTAAAACCGGCCCTGGTAAGCAGCGCGCCGATGAGTTGCGCTGCGCCTTGCTGAAAATTATTTAAGTTTCGGGTAATTTTGTTTCGCGGCCGAATGCGTTCAGGCGTTATCAGGCACAGGCATGCCTTGACACTTGGCACAGCGTTTCCAAATCCGCGCACGGTGGAGCCTGCGGGATAGGTCACTCAAAAGGTCTAGGCCGCGGCGTACTATCGCCGGACGGCGGCAGAATCGGCAGCATGATCTTCGGCTGATCCCCGGTCAGCGTCTTCAAAAACCCCACCAGTTTGGCATTTTCGTCGGCGCTAAATTTTCGACCCAACTGCAAACGCCCCATAGTATCCACAGCCTGCGTCAATGTGGCGGCTTCGCCGTCATGAAAATAAGGATAGGTCAACTCGACATTGCGCAGTGTCGGCACCTTGAAGTTGAAGCGATCAGCGTCCTTGCCCGTCACCGCCCAGCGGCCCTCAGACTTGCTGGTGGCCTTATACGGCTCGACGACACCCATCTTCTGGAAAGAGTTGCCGCCCACTGCTGGCCCGTTGTGGCATCCAGTGCAACCACTCGACTTGAACAATTGGTAACCCGCAAGCTCATCTTTTTTCAGTGCATTCTGGTCGCCCTTGAGCCACTGGTCGAAACGGGAGTTCGGCGTATTCAGGGTTTCTTCAAATGCAGCGATCGCCTGGGTTACCTGGTCGATGTTAATCGTATCCTTATTGAACACTTTTTCGAACTCGGCACGATAGGCTGGAATGGATAACAACATGCCAATCGCCAGTTCATGCGTTAAAGCCATCTCGCCGGGGTTGGCAATCGGACCGCCTGCCTGTTCTTTCAGATCTTTGGCCCTACCGTCCCAAAACTGCGCCAGATTCATACTCGAATTTAGTACTGTAGGAGAATTGATCGGGCCCTTTTGCCAATTGTGACCGATTGAGGTCTTGATGTTATCGGTGCCACCCATACTGAGGTTGTGGCAACTGTTGCACGAAATGACACCGGACTTCGAAAGCCGGGGCTCAAAAAAAAGCTTCTTACCAAGTTCAACCATCGCTGGATTAACGATTTTAACCGCTGGGATGGGCTGAATCGGTTCCTTGTCTGCTGCGTGGACACCGCCAATCGCCGCCAACCAGCTTATCACCGCAATCGTGATAGGTACAATTCTGGTACGCATAACTACTCCTGCCATGACACGCTCTCTTATTCAAGGCAACAATGCGTCAAGTTTAAGAGGTCAACCTATTTGTAAAGCACACAGTATTTTGTCAGCCCCGGCAGTAATTCCGATGTGGTGAACACCAGCTCATATCCACATCTTTGTGCTTGAAACTACGCCAGAACTGACGCAAAAAAATCCGCGTTTAGTCTAATTTGATAATCGCATTAGAAACGGTAACCGACGCCAACGCCGACCAGCCACGGATCGATTTTCACTGTACCAAGCTTGGTGCCGCCGGCAGTGCTGAGATCACTACGAATCTGCACTTTTTTCACGTCCAGATTGAGCGACCAGTTTTTATCCAGCTTGTAGTCCACGCCCGCTTGCAGTGCGAAACCGAAGCTGTCTTTTTCCAACGTTAAGCCGCCCGGCAGATCAACGTTCGAGACACGTGTGTAATTGACGCCAGCACCCAGATATGGGCTGAATTGTGCGTCCGGTAAGAAGTGGTATTGCAGCGAAAGTGTCGGTGGCAAGTGTTTTAGAGTGCCAATATTGGTACCATTCAAAGACACATCGTGTTTTTGCGGGTAAGTCAGAATCAGTTCGGCAGCCCAGTTCGGCGTGACGAAGTAAGAGATATCGACTTCAGGAATGTTCTTGTTGCTGACATGAACGCTGTCTGCTCCAAGCGCACCAGTTGTATCGAATTTATTTGCAGTGTCGATGTGCACCACACGTGCGCGCACCAGCCAAGGACTTTGTTGCGCCATTGCTGGAACAGCTACAGCACCGAGTGCAGCCAATGCAAGGATCAGAGAGGATGTTTTTTTCACGTTAATACCTTAAAATTTGTAGGTGAATCAGTATAAACATGCCGCAATACAGCATCCATTTGACATATATCAATATTTTAAAAATATTTGTCTGGCGGCAGATCTGCAGTGTGTATTTCTTAAAATATATACATATACATGTATTTTTAAATTAACTTTATTTAATTGCGCGGAATAGCATTTTTATGCATATACTCCGCGTAATTTATAAAATGAAAATAATTTAAGCGAATCCAATCTCAAAGTTGATCAGATGCGGTTGCTGTGGTCGTGTCGCAACATAAAATCGAGTCCTGTCTTAACCTCCCTTCAACAAGATCACATGGAAGAACAACACGCTTTACCTTTTCTGCGCGAAACACTGCTGTTTCTAGCTCTGGCCGGGATTCTGATCCCGCTGCTGCAACGCTGGCGCGTTAATCAAATTTTGGGCTTTCTGGCCATCGGCGTACTGGTCGGCCCGTTTGGACTCGGGCTCTGGGCCGCTGACGTGCCCTGGCTGGCGTATTTCACTTTTCCGCGCCGGGCAGGCGTGGCGGCACTAGCCGAATTGGGAGTGCTATTCTTGATGTTCATGATCGGACTAGAACTGTCGGCGGCGCGTCTTTGGGAGTTGCGGCACTGGGTCTTTGGCGCCGGCACAGCGCAAGTCTGCATCAGTGCGCTTGCACTCGGAGGCATTGTTTATCTGTTCGGCAACGAGCTCAACACTGCAGTGGTGCTGGGCTTGGTGCTGGCCCTGTCGTCGACTGCGGTAGTAATGCAATTAATGACCGAACAACACACGCTGGGCACGCCGCTGGGGCAATCGGCTTTTTCCATCCTGATGATGCAGGACTTATTTGTGGTTCCATTGCTGATCCTGATCGGCGTCCTGGCCAAGGGCCAAACTGACGGCCTGTTTGTGCTGACTGGTCTGACATTGCTGAAATCCATCGGCGTGATTGTGCTGATTTACCTGCTAGGCCGGCGCGTAATCCGGCCCTTGTTCAGCTCTTTCGCCAAGCAGGGCCGACCCGACGTGTTCATGGCACTCACTCTATTGAGCACTTTAGGAATTGCCGGCCTGACTGCCGTGGCAGGATTATCAATGGCCTTGGGGGCATTTCTGGCCGGCTTGCTGCTGGCAGAGACTGAGTTCAAGCACGAGGTCGAAGTGACAATCGAGCCTTTCAAGGGCTTGCTGATGGGACTATTCTTCATGTCGGTCGGGCTCGGCATTGATCTGCGGGAGATCGCCCATGCGCCGCTCTGGCTGCCGCTGTCGCTACTCGGTTTATTTGCCGTCAAGGCGTTGGTATTGGCCGTATTACTGAAAATAGGCGGCTTCCAATGGGGCCGGGCGCTAGAGGGTGGCTTACTGCTCGGGCAAGGTGGCGAATTTGCCTTTATTGTGGTCGGCTACGCCATGACGACCAAACTGATCGCGCCGGCGCTGGGCCAGTTCGTCATGCTTGTGGTCGGCCTGAGCCTGTTTGCCACGCCGCTGGCGGCCAAGGCGGGACGATTGTTCGGCGATTGGTGGGAAGCGCATCATTGCGAGCCGGTTGGCAGCCTGAACAGCAACATGCCAGAGGCCACTGCCGGACTAGTGATCATTGCCGGATTCGGCCGCGTAGGCCAATTGCTGGGACAAATCCTGGATACACAAGGAATCCATTTCATCGCGCTGGAAAACAATGCGCGACTAGTGGCAGAATTGCGCCCGCAGGGCGTGCCAATCTATTTTGGTGACGCCGCGCGCGCCGAACTATTACACAAGGTACACGCCGATCAGGCCGCTGCGATTGTGTTGACGATGGATCATCCCGCCTCGGCCTTGCATGCGGTCAGAGCCCTTCGGCGCGAATATCCGCAGCTACCGATTTTTGCGCGCTCGCGAGATGAAAATCATGCACGAACGCTCAAGAAAGCCGGCGCCACCATCGTTATCCCCGAGACGCTGGAATCAAGCTTGCAACTCTCCGCCTTCGTGCTGCAAACACTAGGCGTTGCGGAGGGTGCCGCAATGCAAGTAATCCAGGACGAACGCGAGCGGCGCATTGCTGCCTTGCAAGTTGGTAGTGCCAATTAAGGTTAAATAAGTTCAAATAAACCGGAATGAGCATCAGCAGTACCGGCGCCTACTTGTTTATCCAGGCCAGTACTTCGCGCCACTGCGCCAGATCCTTGGCTACCCGTGCCGGCGCCAGATCCCATAAGGTGGAGCCTTGCGCTGCCATTTGCACGTAATTTTGCGTATCGCGCAACATCCCGATTACAGGCAAATCCAATTGACCAACATAAGCTGCGAGCTGCTCAGCCGAGTGGCTGCGGGCGTTGACACGCATGCCAAGCACGCCGACGCCAAACTTGCCCTTGCGTTTGGCCAGCAACTTCAGGAATTTCTGCGTCGCCAGAATATCGAACATCGAAGGCTGCAGCGGCACTATGACTTTATCGGCAATCTTGAGTACTGCGGCAAGCTGCCTGCCCTCTAGCCCAGCCGGGGTGTCGAGCACGATATGAGTGCTTCCCTTGGGCGGCCTGACCACTTGGCAGTCTTTCAAATTCCAAGGGCTGATCTGCGCCAGAGCGGCGGGGCGCAGTCCGAGCCAGGCTCGCGACGATTGCTGCAAGTCGATGTCGCCCAGCATGACATGCTTGCCTTGTGCAGCGTAATATCCTGCTAGATTGGTGGCAAAGGTACTTTTTCCAACCCCGCCTTTGGGATTGGCAATGACGATAACTGGCATATATTCTTTCTGTAAATTTTGAGCTTGGAGCTTACGAAGGAATTCCCGAACCTCAGGCTACCTTGAATAGACGTAATTTTCAATCAACTGAACTTCAGGAAAGCACGCTCTTGGCCGATAGTGTCAACAATTGCCGCTTCTCCGCAGATAACACCGATGAAAAAAAAATCTTATTATTCCCACCTCTTGCTCGATGATGCCATCAAGGAAAAAGTCCTGACCATCATGCTGTTCGGCAATAACCGGGCGCAATCGACGGGCTATTTCCGCGTCACATTGGGCCTGTACTATTTATCGAAAATCATGGTTGAGGAAGAGTTGGATTTCAAGGTGATCGACTGCGAATTCAACCGCTTCATTTACCGCACATTAGGCGGCGGCCACAGCATCACCAGCATTCTGCAATACATGAGCAGCCAGCAAGTTTTGCTGGTGCTGAACTCGGCCTCTTTCATTTCCACCTTTCTAAATTATTTTTCTGAAATTCCGTTTCGGAATATCCCGATACTGCTGTCGATCAATTTGTCGGTATCAAAAAAAATCTCCGGCCTGGCCACCAACGGTCCGGTGCAGGACTGGATTTTGCGTCAGGAATGCGTGGCGCAACAAGCCCGTGAAACGCAACTCCCACCAATTACAAACTGATACGGGCTGCTGCCTCCATCTCGTATTTCCTGCAAAAACGCTCCCAAAAACTTAAGCTAGGATAAGTACAAATTTCCGGCTTCCGCGCAAACTATTCACTCGTTAGCTCTGGCCGATGGCCATCGATCGGCCGGAGCCATGCAAGGAACAACCGGAGAAGTCATGAAAGAATTGTTAAGCTCACCACGAGTAATTGCCTTGGCCACTCGCGGCATCCCGCCCGAAGAAGCGGCAGTACTGGACATGCGCGCCGACCTGATGGCAAAACTGCGACGGATTATTTCCCAACATGGATGGACCCAACAACAAGCCTCGGGTCATCTGGGCATTAGCCAGTCACGCGTGTCGGACCTGGTGCGCGGTAAATGCGACAAGTTCAGACTCGATATGCTTATCAAACTGGCCGCACGCGTCGGCCAAAAATTACATTTGGTGCTGGAAGCAGCCTGATTATCCCCGATAGGCCTAGCCACTGAACGGGTTGCAACGGCTGCGGTCACAAATAGAACAACCCACATCGATAGGAGTTCGTAATGACGAAACAACCATTACTGGTGTCTGTCTTAGCCACTGCCTTGTCTTTGCCCACTGGGTTCGCGTTAGCGGCTGACCCAACACCAGTCCAAGGAAAGCAGCAAACACAAAAGCAAGAGCAAATTTGGGGCAGCCAGCTTATGACGCCACAAGAACGCACCGAATATCGCGCCAAAATGTTCGCTGTAAAAACTGCCGCAGAACGAGAGCAAATCCGCAAGGAAAATCACGAGGCCATGAAAAAGCGCGCCGAGGCGCGTGGCATGACCATACCAGACGAGCTACCTGCCAGAGGTACCGGCAGAGGCACAGGCGGTGGCATGGGCCCTGGTGGTGGTATGGGCGGTGGCGGTATGGGCGGTGGCGGTATGGGTGGTGGCGGTATGGGTGGTGGCATGAGTCCTGGTGGTGGGGTCACTCGCTAATCGAGATAACGCCTGACTCTGCGTCCAGATGGGGCTGTGCGGTGAAGCCGCGCAGCGTGCCCTACGCTCTTAAACGGGAGCGCGACCCCTGTCTACCGGCACTGCAAATCAACCAGCATCCGAAGACCTTACGGAATCAGGCGCGTCAAACCGCCCATGTACGGATGCAGCACAGCAGGAATATCGACACTGCCATCGGCCTGCTGGTAATTCTCCAATAATGCGACCAAGGTGCGGCCGACCGCCAGGCCGGAGCCGTTTAGCGTATGTACCAACTCCGGTTTGCCTTGTGGGTTGCGAAAACGAGTTTGCATGCGGCGCGCCTGAAAGGCTTCGCAATTAGAGACCGATGAAATCTCGCGGTAAGTATTTTGCGCCGGCAGCCAAACTTCCAGGTCAAAGGTCTTGGTTGCACCGAAACCCATGTCACCGGTGCATAGACCGACTACGCGATAGGGCAAATCGAGTTTTTGCAGAATGGCTTCGGCATGGCCGACCATCTGCTCCAGCGCTTCGTAAGATTTTTCAGGATGGACGATTTGCACCATCTCGACCTTGTCGAACTGATGCTGGCGAATCATCCCGCGCGTATCGCGGCCATAGCTGCCGGCTTCCGAGCGGAAGCACGGCGAATGCGCAGTCATCTTGATCGGCAACGCTTCGGCGGCTACGATTTCGTCGCGCACAATGTTGGTCAGCGGCACTTCAGCAGTCGGAATCAGATAAAACGTCTCGCCCTCGCCTTCCACGCCGCCCTTTTTTACTGAAAACAAATCCGCTTCGAATTTGGGCAACTGGCCGGTACCGCGCAAACTATCGGCATTCACCAGGTACGGCGTATAGCATTCAGTGTAGCCATGCTCTTCAGTATGGGTATTCAACATGAACTGCGCCAGCGCGCGGTGCAATCGGGCGATACCACCCTTCATTACCGAAAAACGCGCACCGGTAATCTTGGTCGCAACTTCAAAGTCCAGGCCCAGCGCGGCGCCGACATCAACATGATCCCTGACCTCGAAATCGAAGATGCGCGGGGTGCCGACCTTGCGCAATTCCACGTTGCCGGTTTCATCTGCACCTTGCGGCACCGATGCGTGCGGCAAATTCGGGATCGCCAGCATGAAGTCGCCGATCCGGGTCAGCACGGTAGCGAGCGCGCCTTCGTTATTTTTCAGTGCATCGCCCAGACCGGAGACTTCCGCCATCACGGCTGAGGTGTCCTGCCCCTTGCCTTTGAGCATGCCGATCTGTTTGGACAGCGCGTTGCGTTTGGCTTGCAGATCTTCGGTGCGGGTCTGGATAATTTTGCGCTCGGCTTCGAGCGCGTTGAAAGTGGCGACATCAAGCTGGAATTTGCGTGCAGCCAAACGAATGGCGACGCTGTCGATGTCTTTGCGCAGTAATTGGATGTCGATCATGGAAGTGCCGGATTCTGGTGACGAAACCGCCATTGTAGCAAGCTGCGGATTGTGTCCCAGCGTATTCCAGCGCGATCCATGCCCCTGCATTGTCTGCGGCTATTTTTTGGCCTTTTTATCCAATTCCCGCAAATGCGCCAATTTCTCGCCGATCTTGCCTTCCAGCCCACGCGGGGTTGGGGTGTACCAGTGCTGGTTGCCGATGCCGTCCGGCAAATAGGTTTCGCCAGCCGCGTAAGCCTCCGGTTCGTCGTGCGCATAACGGTACAACTTGCCGTAGCCCAATTCTTTCATCAGCTTGGTCGGAGCGTTGCGCAAATGCTCCGGCACCGGGCGCGATTTATCCTTTTTGACGAAGGCTCTGACCTGGTTGTAAGCCATATAACCGGCATTGCTCTTGGCGGCAATCGACAAGTAAATCACTGCTTGCGCCAGTGCCAATTCGCCCTCCGGCGAGCCCAGACGCTCATAAGTGGCGGCGGCATCGTTGGTAATTTGCATCGCGCGCGGGTCGGCCAGCCCGATGTCTTCCCAGGCCATGCGCACGATACGACGCGACAGATAGCGCGCATCGACGCCGCCATCGAGCATTCGGCACAGCCAATACAGCGCCGCGTCGGGATTCGAGCCGCGTACCGATTTGTGCAAGGCTGAAATCTGGTCGTAAAACGCGTCGCCGCCCTTGTCGAAACGGCGTAGCGTGTCGCCCAGACATTCCACCAGTAGCGCCGCGTCGACTTGTTTCAGATTCTTGGCCTGCGCCGCGCGGAAAATAATTTCCAGCGTATTCAACAGCTTGCGGCCATCGCCGTCGGCACTCGCGATCAGTGTCAGTTTGGCGTCCGGCGTAAATTGCAAGCCATCCAGCTCGACAGCGCAGGCGCGATCGGCCAGCAGGCGCAAGTCATCATCTGTGAGCGATTTCAATACATAAGTCGTCGCGCGCGACAACAGAGCGCCATTGACTTCGAACGATGGATTTTCGGTGGTGGCGCCGATGAAAGTGAACAAGCCGCTCTCGACGTGCGGCAGAAACGCATCTTGCTGGCTCTTGTTGAAACGATGCACTTCATCCACGAACAGGATGGTGCGGCGGCCAGAGTTAGCGCGAATCACCTGCGCCCGTTCGACCGCCTCGCGGATATCCTTCACCCCGGATAGCACCGCCGGCAGCGCTATGAATTCGGCATTGAAACTGTCAGCCATCAGACGCGCCAGCGTAGTCTTGCCCACGCCCGGCGGCCCCCACAAAATCATCGAATGCGGTTCGCCCGATTCGAACGCGACACGCAACGGTTTGCCCGCGCCAAGCAAGTGTTGCTGACCGATCACGTCATCCAGCGTTTTGGGGCGAAGACGTTCGGCCAAGGGGATCAAAGTCATGGGTAGACAAGCATAAAGTCGAGAAAGAAGATTGTAGTCTAGCGGTATACTGCAACCCCGTGCCACGCCATCCATCACCACATTGTTCATCGACATGGAACCACAAGACAACACCGCCCTGCGCACCAAACTGCTGCAGGAAACCGCCCAAATCGCCTGGGTCGAACTACAGCGCCACTTTGCCACTGGCGCGGTTGTGTATGTCAGCGACAGCCTCGACCTGATCGATGTTGCCATACATATCAGCAATGACAACAAGACTATGGTTGAGAACTGGCTGCAGGCACAACAGCTCGGACGGGTGTCGGATCAGCAGGCGCGAGAATGGCTGGAAACAGATGCTCTAGTCTGGTCGGTGGTGGTCAGCCCGTGGATTCTGGTACAACCAAAATACTGTCTTTAAGGAACCCTGGCAAATCGCTTTTGCAATCGCAGTGTTAATTGAAAAATAACCTATACTGCATTATGTATTTTATATTTACCCATAAATAATATGCGGAATATGCCATATATATAGGCATACTCCTGTTATTTTTCTCTTATAAAAAAAGATTTAGACAGCCTGTCTGGCGCGCCACTCTTTAAGAGAAGTATGAATCTCAATAAGGCTGTTCAGTACATACACCGACTTTGGCGGACGTCGGGCAAGCACCGCGCAATGGCCACCGACCCATAGCTCTATTCCAGCGGGTAATTTGCTGGACAAGTCAGTCAAACCTTCCAGCACTTGCCTGGGATTCATCACACCTGAAAATGACAGCGCAACGATGTCCGCACCTTGCGAGTGAACCGCGCTCACGATATCGGCTACCGGAGTCTGCACGCCCAATGAAATACAACTCGCGCCGTCCAGCACAAAAATCGCTTCCGCCATCAATAAACCCAAGCCATGCTGTTCCTGCGGCAAGGTCGTCAACAGAATGCGCGGACGTGCAAGCTCTTCGCCCTGCAGCAGCGGCAGTGTCGAAATGGCATTACGCATCACAACTTGCACCGATTCGGTATACAAATGCTCTTCAAAAATTTGCAATATACCGCTGGCCCAAGCGTCACCTACCAAGCAATTCAGCGGCCCCAGTATTTCGATGATAAAACGTTCCAGACCCATGCGCGACAAGGCCTGCGACAGACGGTGACGCAACACCTCGGCTTGATGCGTTTGGCATAAATCCAGATAATCTTGCAACACGGCAAGGTCGCCCCCGCCAGCGCAGGTAGCGCTGATCGCATCGGCGGCCGCTGCCGTCACCGACTGTTGCAGCAACTGCTGCAACGCCTGGATGCTGTGATGAATAATTTTGCCGGGACGATGGCCCTGATCAAGCAAGCGCTTCAGCAGCCGCAGCTTGTTAACCTGTTCAACGGGATATGCGCGCTCGCCCAAGTCATCCCTGCTCGGCATCGGAAATCCATAGCGACGCTCCCATACCCGCAACGCATCCTTAGACAAGCCGGTATCGCGCTCAACGGCGCCGATACTCATTGTTATCTGCATAAAATTTATTTACCTGTTTGTATATCGCCATTTCATAGATCAAAGTTCACGCTTCACAGCATAGACAATAAATATATTTTTTAGCAATTATTGGTGTTTATCGCCTTATTATCCTTTATTGTCCATGACAACACATTGACAATAAAAATATTTAAGTTCAGCATACGCTAAATCCGGCAGCCATTTTACGTGCGCAAATTATTCAGGCTGCTGCTACCCGCTGTTACCTGCCATTTGACATTTTCAGTTGCCAGCCATGAGGAAGTACCCGATGAAAATCGCTGTCATAGGATCAGGAATCTCCGGTCTGTCGTGCGCATATCGCTTGGCCCGGGCCGGCTTTGATGTCGCATTACTGGAGGCGAACGATTATTTTGGCGGTCACACTCACACTGTCGACGTCACGCTGGATAACGTCAGCTACGGCGTAGATACCGGCTTTCTAGTCTTTAATCACAAAACCTATCCCAATCTGGTTGCGTTATTTGCTGAACTGGAAATAGAGACTGTGGCTACCGATATGTCTTTTTCAGTCAAGTTACCGCTAGGCGGGCGCACGCTGGAATGGGCCGGCGGCGGTCTTGATGCTGTATTTGCGCAGCGCAGCAACTTGTTACGCCCAGGTTTTCACCGCATGTTACGCGATATTCTGCGCTTCAATCGATACGCCACAAGGCTGGCATTGTCCGACGAAGATACAGCGGCAAACAATTCGCTCGGCGCTTACTTAGTCCAGCACAACTACAGCATGGAATTTCGTGACTGGTATTTGCTGCCTATGGCAGGTTGCATCTGGTCATGTCCAACCGAGCAAATGCTGGCGTTCCCGCTAATGTCATTTGTGCGCTTTTGCCACAACCACGGTCTGTTGCAAATCAGTGACCGGCCGCAATGGCACACTGTTAAAGGCGGTGCGCGTCATTATGTCGAAAAAATGCTGGCGCACATTCCCTCCAAATTTCTGAATACAACGGTCAAATCCGTCACTCGCCTGACACTGGGCAACAGCACCAAAATCAAGATTCAAGCCAACAATGGCGTCCACCCGGTTGAGCATGTCGTTGACCATGTGGTATTAGCCAGCCATAGCGATCAATCTTTGCGCCTGTTGCGGGATGCGACGGCAGCCGAAAGCGCATTGCTGTCAACCATCCAATATCAGCCTAACCGCGCAGTGCTGCATGTCGACACCAGTTGCCTGCCGGCAAACAAAAAAACTTGGTCAGCCTGGAACTATCAGAGCCAGCCGGGGCGTGAACCCAAGGTATGCGTGCATTACCTGATCAACCAATTGCAACCTGTGCCATTCCGGCAAGCAGTGATCGTGTCGCTTAATCCAATTCATCCGCCACAGCCTGATAGCGTACTTGCTACTTTTGATTACGCGCATCCGGTGTTCGATGCCGCTGCGGTCGCGGCACAACGCAAATTGGCAATCATGCAAGGCCATCAAAATACCTGGTTTGCAGGTGCCTGGACCGGTTATGGATTCCATGAAGATGGCTTGAAGTCGGGGCTGGCAGTAGCCCAGGCCATTCAGGCAGTTACCCAAGCCACAGCCAACGCGCAGCAGATGCGCTCTGCCGCCTAAACGCGATGCAACACAATGATGCACTCACTCGCTAAAAACATGGATAAGTCCGCCTCACTTTCGGTGCAATTGTGCTTTGGCGAAGTGCGCCATACCCGTTTGCGTCCTGCCCGGCATGTTTTTAACTATGGCGTGTATTTTGTGCGCATGCCATTGCGGGCAATGGCGCACGCACCGCTGAAGCGCGCACTGCCGGCAGGGTTTTCCCACAACCGCTTCAATTTATTGTCCTTTTGGGATAAAGACCACGGCGATGGACAGCAGCCTTTGCTCAGTTGGATTGATGCACTACTGAAGAACGAAGGTATTGCCGACGCCGATGGCGAAATCTGGTTGCAGGCATTTCCGCGTGTGCTGGGCTATGTATTTAATCCGGTGTCTTTCTGGTTTTGTCATAACAAGGATGGACAACTGCGCGCGGTGTTGGCCGAAGTGCGCAATACCTTTGGCGAGAGTCACAATTATTTGCTCGATACCGGCGGCGCGATGCCTTATGGCATCGAATTGACTGCGCGCAAAATATTCCATGTTTCGCCGTTTTGCGCAGTGGATGGCACTTACCGTTTTCGCTTTATGTGCACCTCGCACAATCGCGGCGGCACAGCAACGGAGCGCACGGTGGCACGGATTGATTATGACGACGCCGCCGGCCCGCTGCTACTGACCAGCGTATCCGGGTCGTCGCACCCATTGTCGAATGCCGTCGTGGCCAGAGCATTTTTTGCTTATCCCCTGATGACCTTCGGCGTCATTGCAAGAATACATTGGCAAGCATTGCGATTATGGATAAAGCGTGTGCCATTTTTCAAAAAACCACATCCTCCATCCAGCGAGTTGAGCCGATGAATACCAAACTAATGCATCCGAAAACGATCAATTTTGATACGCACTCAGCGCCACCCGGGCACCTGAACTTGCCGGCGCAAGTGAAATTCATTCTGCAAATGTTGCGCAAGCTCGAACAAGGTGCGCTGCGCATGGAGTTCCCGAATGGCCACTGTGAACACTTTGGCGATCACTCGCATCCGGTCACGCTATCGCTGAAAAACTGGGATATCTGTAATGCAGCCCTGAAGTCGGGCGACATCGGTTTTGCGCAAACTTTCATTGATGGTCATTGGAGTACCGACAATTTGCCAGGCTTGATTGAAATTTTTGTGCGCAACCGTAATGCACTGGAATCGATGATTTATGGCAGTTGGTGGGGTAGCCTGCTGTACCGCCTGAAACATGTTTTCAATCGTAATTCCAGATCCGGTAGCCGTAAAAACATCCATGCCCACTACGACATCGGCAACGATTTTTATCAATTGTGGCTGGATCCTTCCATGACGTATTCCAGTGCATTGTTTGCCGATGGCAACACCGACAATTTGCACTCTGCTCAAAATACAAAATATCGACGGATATTAGATGAATTGCAGTTGCCGCCAAAGGCACGCGTGCTGGAAATCGGCTGCGGCTGGGGCGGCTTTGCAGAGCTGGCAACTCGCAGCGCTGGAGCGCACGTTACCGGTCTGACACTGTCGACTGAACAGCTGGATTTTGCGCATCTGCGTTTGACCAAGGCGGGTGTGGCCGATCAGGTTGAATTGCGGCTGCAGGATTACCGCGACACCAACGGCCAATTCGATGCGGTCGCATCAATTGAAATGTTTGAAGCCGTCGGCGAAACCTATTGGCCGAGTTATTTTGAATGTATCGCCCGCAACCTTAAACCGAAGGGCCGTGCCTGTATCCAAACCATCGTGATTGCCGATGCACTATTCGAGCGCTATCGCAAAGGCACCGACTTTATTCAGCAATATATTTTTCCCGGCGGGATGTTACCGTCGCCGTCGGTTTTTTGCCAACAAGCTGCCAGGCATGGGTTGCGCGTCGTCAATGAATTCAAATTTGGCCTCGACTATGCGCGCACCCTTGATGCGTGGCGTAGCGCTTTCCAAAAACAATTGCCGCAAGTGCGCGCGCAAGGCTTCGATGATCGCTTCACGCGTACTTGGGAATTTTATCTCGCGTACTGCGAGGCAGGATTTCGCGCAGAGAATATTGATGTCGCCCAGTTTACTCTTGAAAAAATTTGATGGCATGAACCGCAACAGATTCGCAGCAAATGCGCATCGACTCCTGCTCGCATGGATTCTGGGC
Source organism: Glaciimonas sp. (assembly GCA_012927625.1). Taxonomy (GTDB): domain Bacteria; phylum Pseudomonadota; class Gammaproteobacteria; order Burkholderiales; family Burkholderiaceae_D; genus AVCC01. Next base: position 284,940 of record JABBOV010000003.1, read on the forward strand.
GTCACTAATCTGACGGCTGCACTGGCAGCTGGTTTTGTGCCGCCGCTGCATATACAGAACGAAGTGCCGCAAGCGCGCTTGGCCGGACAAGGTAGTTTCCGCTGGCTCGGATTAAAGATCTACGATGCCCAGCTCTGGGTCAGTGATCAAGGCGTAATCGCCAATGCACCTCTGACAGGAAAACTTGCACTGGATTTGCGTTACGCCCGTAACTTTCAAGGCGCTAAAATTGCCGCTGCATGTCAGGAAGAAATGCAAAAGCTGGGATTAGGAACAGCGCAGCAGCGCGCAAAATGGCAAACCGGCATGGAGAAATTGTTTCCAGACGTTAAAAACGGCACCCATCTAACGGGTGTCTTTCTACCTGATGACGGCGCGCGTTTTTATCTGGATGGCAAATTAATTGGCGAGATCAGAGACGCCGAATTTGGCCGGGCTTTTTTTGCCATCTGGCTCGATGCCGGCAATAGTGCACCGTCCTTGCGCAATGCGCTGCTGGCCGATGCTGCGCCACGTTGATGAAAAAACTAACTTCATTTTCATATCTATCCTATGGCTTGTTCGGGCTGCCGCTGGCTTTGGTAGCACTGCCAATTTATGTGTATGTGCCGCAGTTTTATGCAGAACGTTTTGGTTTGTCGCTGACGCTGATTGGCGCCACTTTGCTGGCAGCACGCATATTCGATGCATTCATCGATCCGCTGATCGGCTTGTGGATCGACCGCAGCAGAAACGATCATGGTTATGGCCGCTTCATACTGATTGCACTGCCCCTGCTGGCGCTGGGCTTCGTTGCGCTGTTTCATCCGCCTGCGTTAGCGTTAAGTGTCAGGCAGGCGCTGGCTTGGTTCCTGTGTACGCTGCTGTTGGTGTATGCCGGCTTTAGCCTGGCGATGATTGCGCATCAGAGCTGGGGCGCGGCGCTTACCCAAGCGCTGTCCGAGCGCTCCCGCCTGACCGCCACGCGCGAGGCATTCGGCTTGCTAGGCGTAATTCTGGCCGCGTCGCTTACTGGCTGGCTGGGCTTTGACTGGCTGTCCGGCATCTTCATCTTCACGCTCATCGTCAGCGCAGCAATTTTGCTCTGTCTGGCACCCAAACCCGTTAACTCCCTGCATCCCGTGGCAACACACAGCGGATTTTCTGCGATGCTGGAACCGTTTCGTAACCGGCGCTTTCGCTGGCTTTTTGCGGTATTTATCGTTAGCGGCATTGCGGCCGCGATACCGGCCACTCTATTCTTATTTTTCACTAAAGACCAATTGCAACTGGCGCAATATGCCGGCCAGTTTTTGGTTTTGTATTTCGTCGCGGCTGCCTGTTCGATGCCCTTGTGGGTGGTACTTGCCAGACGCTTTGGCGAAGCGCGCTCCTGGCTGATCGGGATGCTGCTCTCGGCTGCCGCATTTATCTGGGCCTATGGCTTGTCGGCCGGCGACGCGCTGCCGTTCGGCATTATTTGCGTGCTGTCTGGGTTGACCTTGGGCGCCGATCTTGCATTGCCGCCAGCTTTGTTGGCGGCAATCATCGGGCAAGCCGGGTACAGCGGCCAGCGCGAGGGTGCTTATTTCGGTGTTTGGAACTGGGCCACCAAGATGAACCTGGCGCTGGCGGCAGGCATCGCATTACCATTGTTGGAACTGCTCGGCTATGTGCCAGGCACGTTCAACAACGACGGCACGCAAGCGCTGTCGGTCGGTTATGCGCTGCTGCCTTGCCTGTTGAAACTGGCAGCTGCGGGCTTGTTGTTGCGCGCCCCGTTACGTGATGTTTAACCCTTAAAACTGCAGGAGCCTGAAATGAAGTATCTCAAAAATTTTTGTGCAGCAATCGCAATCGTACTACTGGCTTCCTGCGCAGCGCCGGAGCCGAGCAACTACGCCAACGAAAAACCGACACTAGATATGCAGCAGTATTTCAACGGCACGCTGGACGCCTGGGGCATGTTTCAAGATCGTTCCGGCAAGATCGTGAAGCGCTTTACCGTAGTGATGCGATGCAAGTGGGATGGCGATGTCGGCACGCTCGATGAAGACTTTACTTACTCAGACGGCACCAAACAAAAACGTGTTTGGACGCTGCGCAAGGTTGGGCCTGGCCGCTATATTGGCACCGCGCCGGATGTGGTCGGCGAAGCCGTCGGCACCTCCGCAGGAAATGTCCTGCGCTGGAAATATGTGCTGGCGCTGCCGGTAAATGACCGCATTTATAACGTGAACATGGATGACTGGATGATTTTGATGGATGATCGGGTGATGTTGAATCGCGCCGCGATGAGCAAATTTGGCTTTGGTTTGGGCGAAGTGACCATTTCCTTCAGCAAGCGGCTTTAAGCGCCACATTCCCTATGAATCCTAAAATTGTAAATTGGCACAACAAACGCGTGTGGGTGATCGGCGCATCGTCCGGCATCGGTGCGGAAACGGCGCGCTTGCTACTGGAAAAAGGCGCACGCGTAGCGCTTTCAGCACGCAGTCTGGAAACCTTGACTGCAGTAGCAGACCGGCACCCGAATGCGCTAGTGGCAACGCTCGACATCGTCGATCACCCCACGGTGGTTGCCGCGCGCGACCTGATCCGGCAGCAATGGCAAGGCATTGATCTAGTGCTGGTGGTAGCCGGAGGCTATAACGAAATGCGCGCTGATTCTTTCGATCTGGCCGCTGCCAATCGCCTGATTGATTTAAACCTGCGCGGGGTGTTCAATTGCCTCGATACAGTGTTGCCGACATTACTTGCGCAAGGCTGCGGCGGCATTGGTATCGTTGCCTCGGCTGCAGGTTACAGCGGACTGCCCAAAGCCTTGATCTATGGCCCGACCAAAGCAGCGCTAATCAATCTGTGCGAATCGCTGTTTCTGGATTTGCGCCCACGCGGTATCGGCGTCTACTTAATCAATCCCGGTTTTGTCGAAACACCGCTGACAGCGGGCAATGACTTCCCAATGCCGGCGCTCATTTCCGCCACAACGGCGGCGCATGAATTAGTGCGCGGGATGGAGCGTGGCCAGTTTCACATACACTTTCCAAAACGCTTCACCAACTGGCTGCGACTTGGGCGATTGCTGCCTTATCGCCTGTATTTTTGGTTGATCCATAAGAGTACCGGGCTATGAATACTGACATGCGCAATAATCCCGACGATGATGCCAAGCTCCGCGGCGTGGTGCAATTTTTTGAATCACTCACAGCAGATTCGGCCCAACATCTGGACTGTGTGTATGCAACCGATGTCTCTTTTAAAGATCCATTCAATGACGTACGCGGACTGCCTGCAGTTACCCATATTTTTAGCCACATGTTCACTCAAGTCGATGACGCCCGCTTTGTTGTAACCACGCAAATAGTGCGTGGCGACACCGCATTTCTGACTTGGGATTTTCTGTTCCGCATGAAACGATTTTCCACCGCACAACAATGCATACGCGGCGCCACCCATCTGCGCTTTGCCGCCGACGGTCGCGTCAATTTTCATCGGGATTACTGGGATGCTGCGGAAGAACTGTATGAAAAGCTGCCGATACTGGGCGGTTTCATGCGCCTGCTCAAACGCGCTGTCGCGTCTGATGCAGAATAAAATACTGCCCATTTGTTTTATTTAATTTAACAATAAAAACATGCGGTAAATGGCATATTTATTAGCATACTCCCATATTTTATATCCGATAAAATTGCTCCGCCTGATTCAAAAAAGCATCAAAATTCCGCACGCTGTTGGGCGATGAGGACAAATGACAGTCCTCGCGCAGTGCGGCTGAATCATGGCTACTAGCCGAAGCCGTCGATAAGGATGCACGGCAGGCTCGCGCCTGTGCCGTCATCTGTCTTTCTGAATGGCACCGTAGTGCTGAGAGGCCTGCGCAACCGTGCAGCAAGCCGCGTGCATGAAGAATGATTCGAATCGAGAAATGAATTTGTCGTAACGCGTGAAGCCGGCCGGTCGCCGGAATATCTGCGGCTAACCTGGCCCGTCGCTAGCTCCGCGATGCTTTGGTGCCATTATTTGTATCAGCAGGTGCCCAGCTAACGCAGCCAGGGCGACCATACCGGCAAAGTACGGAAGCTTGGATGGATTGAAACCATAAACAATCAATGCGCCACCGAGCATGGTTCCTACCGCACTGCCGAGATAGTTGCAGGAGCTGTTAAGGGCAACGGCCGCAGCGCCATGCTCCGGCTGGAGGGCCAGCAATGCATGCTGTTGCGGCGCTAGAGATGCCCACCCCATAGCCCCCCATAGTAAAAATGGCAAGAACGCCAGCGGACCTAGATGGATTGCCGTTGGAATGCTAAACAAAGCTAACGTCAGGATCGATAAAATCCCGGTAAGCAAGTAACCCGGCTTACCGGTCTTGTCGATCAGCGAACCTATGGTGAAACTTCCGATCACGCCCCCAACCCCCCAAAGCCAAAGATAGGGTGTAATGCTCTGAATGCCAGAGCTTGCCTGGAGAATAGGAGACACGTAGGTATACAGCCCCAGGCTCGCTACGGCTGTCAGGAAGGAAATTCCAACCGTAGCCGCTACCCTGCCATTGGTCACCATGGCTAACCGTTGCTTTAGCGATGGCGGCGGGTTGACCGGAACGTTTGGGAATCCAAAAAATACACCAAACAAACCGATAACTCCGATACCAGTGACTAGCCAAAGCGCGCCTTGCCAACCAAACCTATCGCTAATCAGTAATCCAATCGGAACACCAATAACTGTTCCTGTACTCATGCCGCCAAGTGTCAGACCCAATGCGCGGCCTTTCTGCTCGGCCGGTACCAGTGTGGCCGCAGCAGCCACGGCAATGGGCGAAAACAAACCGGCGCCAAGGCCGGCGACAGCGCGTGCGATGAGCAAGCTAGTTAAACTTCCTGCCAGAGCGCTCGCCGCATTCGCTAACGAAAAAACGGCAAGCGCCACAACAAGGACCCTGCGTACTGGCTTTCCAGAAAGCAGCGTAGCGAAGACCGGCGCAGCAATCGCATAGCACAGTGTGAATACAGTAACCGCTTGGGCCGCCTCAGCAGAACTGATGCCGAACGAATGCGTGATCCCAGGCAAGAGTCCCGCGATCACGTACGCATCGAGTCCGAGCGCAAACATGCCGGCAGCCAAAAAAAATATCTTGCTCATTAAACAGTTGCCCCTTTAGTCGGAAATGAAAATATATCTTAGTTCAGCCTAAGCGCTCAAAATTTCCTTCATCATTAAAGAAGTGGCGGGCCGCCCCCAATACGTACTTCGCCGGGCCCACCGTCTGAGTGGTGCGTTCAATTTGATTGAGTAGGTTCTGCGATGCGGGTATATCAGACCGTATTAAAACTGAGCCGGATCATTTCAGATACTGTCCGAACAGAACAGACAGCTATGTGGAGCGCAATGCAGCTTGTTTGCCCATCATCCGACGAACTGGAAGGCCGCTTTCTGTATGGATGGCGTAGCTTGTGCACCGAAAATTTATCTTGACGGGGGAGCACTGTGCGCCGATATGGATTGACGCACCCGGAACTCCGAAAAAGCCATGTTACGATTTGTGCAATTGTCACAACTAGAATTGCCAGTGACTTCCAACATTGCCCGGCAAACGTATAACTCCATGAAGATCGCATATCTCCTTCTCGCTCATAATAATCCGGCGCATCTGCAGCGACTGATATCCGCGCTATCCACCAGCACTTCCCATTTCTTCATACACATCGACCAGAAATCCAAGATCGATCCATTTCTCAGCATAAAGGGAAATAACATCCACTTTATTCAACAGCGTGTTCCTGTGTTCTGGGGTGATTTTTCACAAGTCGAAGCCACACTCATTCTTCTTAGAGCCGCCCTTTCCGATCGCTGCGGCTTCGAGCGTTTCGTACTTCTCAGCGGCGTCGATTATCCGCTGCGCTCGGCGTCGTCCATAGAACGGTTCTTTGAGAATCATCCGAACCGGGAATTCATGAATCTGGTTGCCATGCCGTCGGAAGCAGCAGGAAAATCACTGTCCCGGCTAACCACTTATAAGCAGCGTCCCGGAGACCCACTGATAACCAGAGCCATACGAAAAGTACTGATGATGGCGGGTGTTGTGCCACATACGCGGGACTACAAGGCCTATCTTGGCGACCTTGCCCCCTACGCAGGTTCCACCTGGTGGGCGCTGTCCCGTCAGGCCTGCGACTTTATTCTGGCTTTTGTGACACGGGAGACGCAAGCAGTGCAGTTTTTCAGGAACACACTCTGCCCAGACGAATCGTTTTTTCATACCATTCTGGGTAATTCCCATTTCAAATCAAGGATAGCGCGGAACCTGACCTATACCGACTGGTGCGCAGGCGGGGCAAGTCCCGCAACTATCACGGAGAAGCATCTCGCCTTGTTTCAGGCGACAACGTGGTTCGCGCCGGATGATACCTATGGTGCTGGCGAGATGCTGTTTGCCAGAAAGTTCGCAGATGCATCGGTAGATTTGTTAGCGAGGCTGGATCGGCAGATAGCTGAAAAAGAGGCCGGTTAGGAACGCGTTGCATTTAAGCTTGCCGGAATTTATGGAATGCGGCGGCCCCTCGGGTAAAGCCGGCAAATTTCTCTTTTTTAAGCAAAGTGATGCAGTAGTAGACCGCCAGCGGGAATAAGACCCCCAGTGAAAAACCGATCCCAAGGTGCAGATACATGTTGGTAACTCCGAACTTCAACAAAACGATACGCGCACCACTGGCAGCCAGGATATGCATCAGATAGATCGGCATCGATGCCAACCCTAGCAGTTCGATCAGCCGCATCTTGTTCGAACGAGCCAATACCGCAGATACCAGAAGAACCAGAAGCATGCCGAGGAAGGCGGCAGGCAGCGCCCAAGGGGCGGAGTACGCACCAGTTTGCATGGCCGCATAGATCCAGACCCCGGCCCCTAGGAAAGTAGCGCTTATGCCGGCAGGATTCGCCAGGCGTTCAACGATTGACTTCAAATGTTCCGCCGCCAACAGTCCGACTGCGTAAAAGAGGAAAAATTGCAGCGACTGCGACAGGATGCCCCACTGGAAGTTGATGCCCACCGCATAGGCCGCCAGCGCAAACACGGTTAGCCGCAGCCGGTTGGCGGTAGTGAGGAAAGCAAAGATATGGCACAAAAATAACGCGTACAGAAACCAGAACTGCCCCAGTGGCTTCCAAAGAATGGCTGCAGCCAAGTCTGAAAGATGGAATGGAACATTGGTGCTGCCCGACATGATTACCTGAACCAGTCCCTGTATCAGGGACCATAAGAAATAGGGATAAACGATCGTCAACAGCTTGCTCTGCAAAAAGTTGCTTCGGGCAAGTGCTTTGCCAGAATTCATCCCGGCCAGCAGGAAAAATAACGGCATATGAAAGGTATAAATGGCATAGTCGGATGCCATTATCCAGTGGCCATCGGGCACCATTCCAGCAGAATTCAGACCTCTTAAAACGTGGGCATAAACGACGAGTAATATGCCAATGCCGCGCGCATAATCCCACAAAATTTCCCTTGCCTCTGCGCCTTTTGAGTTGGTTAATTTATCGTATCTGTCAGCGCCTTTTTGCGTTACCGCATCCATTTTTTTCTTTCCCGTATTGTTTATGTACGCCCTGAGTTGGTGGCGCATAAGGGAAAATAGTTCACACAGAGCGGGTTCAAGCAGCAGCTAAGTGGATAGATGAATGGATATTTCGTGCGCTCCCGCCGCCGCATAACTGGCGTGTTACACGACAATGTACTGCGTGCTGTATTTTTTTAACACGCAATAAAATATTGCGTAATATGCGATATTTATCGGTATACTCCCTACTTAACATTGCACGGAATAATTGTTCAGCACCTACGCTATACGCTTTACTGCCTTCCGACAGATCTGCTGTACGGCGCACACTGCGACCAGAAAAAAATATCGGCGAAACTCCACGTTGCACATTGAATGCCATTTGCTTGTAGGTACGAATTTATTCGCATCAGCTCACGTGAAACCGTTAAAAATGCGAATAAATTCGCACCTGCATGGCTGTTGTTTCAACGTGAAAAAACCTATTTTTGAACAAAGTATCTACAAAACCACGCCACTGACATAGCGGGCTGACCAATTACCGCAGGGCCCGTCAAAAACCGCTTTAATTATTAAAAACGTCCGCACCCTTCGGCACCACGAATTTGAAGCCGTTGGCAGAGATCGCCGGATTTTTTTCGAAATTCTTGAATGTCAACAACGATACCTGGCCGAAGGCGTCGCGCAGCTCCATCGCTTGCGGCACGCCGTTGCGCAGGCCGATACCGATGTGTTCGAAAGTACTGTCCTTGGATTTAGGGGTGGCGTCCAGCCATTCCATGCCATCTTTGGTGCCGGCCTCTTTGAGCTTGAAATTCTTTTCCAGGTCATTGCTGCCGAACAGGATGGCGGCAGGACTGGAGGCGAGCGCGTCGCCGAGTTTTTTGACGGTGACCTGATTCAGATCTTTATCGAAAATATACAGCTTGTCGCCATCTGCCTGCAGCAATTGCTCGTAGGGTTTCTGGTAAGTCCAGATAAATTTGCCGGGACGGGCGAAGCTGAAGCTACCGCTGGAGACGTTCGAAACCTTGGCGGTGCCGTCCATCATCTTGACCTGGCGCTGGGTGAACTCGCCTTTGGCGGCTTTGGTGCTGGCGACAAAGGATCTGAACTGATCCAGCGCGGCGGCGTCGGCAATTATTGGCGCAAACGCCAACATGGTGATGGCCAACAGTCTGGCAAATGCACGTGACCGGCATCCCTTCTGGGTGGCTAGTTGATGCGTATATGGAGTGGGAGTGAGATTGCTATATTGATTCATGGTTTGCATTGTCATTTTTTTCCTTATTCTGCATTGTTTCCTGCCGGCACCAGAATTTCGCGGTTACCGTTGGATTGCATAGTCGATACGATGCCGCTCTGTTCCATCTGTTCTAGCAGGCGAGCGGCGCGGTTGTAGCCGATGCGCAGGTGACGCTGCACCAGCGAGATTGAGGCACGGCGATTTTTCAGCACGATGGCGACCGCCTGATCGTAGAGAGCGTCGGACTCATTGCCGCCACCGACAGCGCCCATTTCGCCGATTGCGTCGTCTTCCAAGACACCGCCCTCTAGGATACCTTCAATATAATTAGGTTCCCCCAGGGCTTTCAGGTGCTCGACCACGCGGTGCACTTCCTCATCGGAAACAAAGGCGCCATGCACCCGCACCGGCAATCCGGTGCCGGGCGGCATGTACAGCATGTCGCCCATGCCGAGCAGCGCTTCCGCACCCATTTGATCCAGAATCGTGCGCGAGTCGATCTTGCTGCTGACCTGGAACGCGATGCGGGTCGGGATGTTGGCCTTGATCAGGCCGGTGATTACGTCCACCGAAGGCCGTTGCGTGGCCAGAATCAGGTGCAGGCCGGCGGCACGCGCCTTCTGGGCAATGCGGGCAATCAATTCCTCGACCTTCTTGCCGACCACCATCAGCAAATCGGCTAGCTCGTCGATGATGATGACAATGGTAGGTAGTTTTTCTAGTGGTTCGGGAGCGTCCGGCGTCAGACTAAATGGATTCGGGATGTGCTCTTCGCGCTTGGCCGCGTCGGCTATCTTGACATTGTAGCCGGCCAGGTTGCGCACGCCGAGCTTGGACATCAGCTTGTAGCGGCGCTCCATTTCGGCTACGGCCCAGTTCAGTGCGTGCGCGGCTTGACGCATGTCGGTTACCACGGGGGCCAATAGATGCGGAATGCCTTCGTAAATCGACAATTCGAGCATTTTCGGGTCGATCAGGATCATCCGCACGTCGTTGGGATTGGATTTGTACAACAGCGACAGGATGGTGGCGTTAATCCCGACCGATTTGCCGGAACCGGTAGTGCCGGCCACCAGCAGATGCGGCATTTTAGCCAAATCGGCAATCACCGGCAGCCCGGCGATATCCTTGCCGAGCGCAATAGTCAGGCTGGAGCCGCTGTCGTTGTACACCTTGGAACTCAATATCTCGGTCAGGCGGACTATCTGGCGTTTCGGATTTGGCAGTTCCAGTGCCATATAGGTCTTGCCGGGGATGGTTTCGACCACCCGAATCGAGGTCAGCGACAGTGAACGGGCAATATCGCGCGCCAGCCCGACGACCTGGCTACCCTTGACGCCGGTGGCGGGTTCGATCTCGTAACGGGTGACAACCGGGCCCGGATAGGCGGCCACCACCTTGGCTATCACACCGAAATCCGACAGTTTTTTCTCAATCAGGCGGCTGGTGAATTCGAGCGTCTCGACGCTGACGCTTTCGCGCACCGGCGGCGCCGCATCGAGCAGCGACAGCGGCGGCAAGCTGCCATCCTGCAGATCGCTGAAGAGCGCCACCTGCCGCTCCTTTTCGGCCCGCTCCGACCTGGGCACGGTAGTTATTTGCGGCTCGATTCTAACCGGTGGCGCTTCGACGGTCTTGGCGCGCTCGTGGACTACAACCTCTTCACGCTTGACTGCAGCGACCAATCCCAGCTTGCGGTCTTGCCGGGCCCAGTAGACGTATTTGGTCCATCGGAAGGCACTTTCTATCGCCGCTCCGACCCACTCCGCAACAGCCAGCCACGACACACGAAAAAACAGGCTGAAACCGAGTCCGAACAATAGCAATAACAGCAAGGTAGCGCCGGTAAATCCCAATGCGTTATGCGCGGCACCGCCGATTAAGTCGCCCAGCACCCCGCCAGGTGTGCGCGGCAATTGTACCGACAGGCTATACAGGCGCGCATGTTCCAACCCGACGCTCCCCGCAAGCATCAGCGCAAAGCCGGTAGCGTGTATCCATCTCTCGTAGCGGTGGGCCGACTCGGGCTGAACCGCGACCGGCAGCAAAAACTTGTGCGTCAAGCGCCGATAGCCGCGCCAGACCTCGCACACCATCAGGACACACCACCACCAGGCTGAAAATCCAAAAATAAACAACAGCAGATCGGCAATCCAGGCACCGGTGCTGCCGCCCAGGTTATGTAAAGCCGGCACCGCATTCGCATGCGACCAGCCTGGATCAACCTGAGCGTAGCTGGCCAGTATCAGAATCATGTATACCGTCAGTGCGCAAAACGCAATCCAGCGCGCTTCGAACAGCAGGCGCGCCAGACGGCTCGGCAAGGGCGCTACCGGCGGCTTGGGAGTACGGGTATAGGTTTGGTTTGCTCTGGTCATAAATACAATGTAATAGCATCGGCCTAAAAAGCAGGAAAGGTGCAGGATCAATGCGCATCGGCGAAACAGTGTAGTTTGATGCTTCGTCTATAATCTTAACCAGTTTTCGGGCGCAACACTAATTCCATAGTCGACCTGCCTTGATATTATGCTGCATGACAGCATAATAGAATTGCAAACACCATACTCCGCCTCATCCGTTGCCACTCTCTTTTAGGTAAAGATCTCATGTCCACACTCAAACACGCGCATGTAATGATTCTCGGCTCCGGCCCCGCCGGCTATTCGGCCGCGGTGTATGCGGCCCGGGCCAATCTGAAGCCGGTGCTGATCACCGGCATCGAGCAAGGCGGCCAACTGATGACCACCACCGAGGTCGATAACTGGCCAGCGGATCCGTTGGGTGTGCAGGGGCCGGAGCTGATGCAGCGTTTCCAGCAGCATGCCGAACGATTTAATACCGAAATTATTTTCGACCATATTCACACAACAAAACTAACCGAAAAGCCAATTCGACTGATCGGCGACCAAGGCGAATATACTTGCGACGCACTGATCATTGCCACCGGCGCCTCGGCGCAATACATCGGCTTGCCATCGGAAGAAGCGTTCATGGGCAAGGGCGTATCCGGCTGCGCCACTTGCGATGGTTTTTTCTACAAGGGCAAGGACGTCGCAGTCATCGGCGGCGGCAATACCGCAGTGGAAGAAGCGATATACCTCTCCAACATCGCCAGTAAAGTCACCATCGTGCACCGCCGCGACAAATTCCGCGCCGAAGCGATTCTGATCGATCACCTGATGGCAAAAGTGGCCGAAGGCAAGATCGAAATCAAATTCAACCATACGCTTGATGAAGTAACCGGCGATGCATCGGGCGTTACCGGGATGAACCTTAAATCGATGCTCGACGGCAGCATTACGCCAGTCACTCTGCACGGCGTTTTCATTGCGATCGGCCACAAGCCGAATACCGCCATCTTCGAAGGCCAGCTTGACATGAAAAACGGCTACATCCAGACCAAAACCGGCTTACAGGGAATGGCCACGGCAACCAGTGTTCCGGGCATATTCGCCGCCGGCGACGTGCAAGACAGCATTTACCGTCAAGCAGTCACCAGCGCCGGTAGCGGGTGCATGGCGGCACTTGACGCGCAACGTTATTTGGAAGGTTAACCCGATACTTAGGGTGCGCAAGTCGTGCCCTGTACATCCGCGCAACCGGTATTTTCCGTCACACTTATTTACGTACAGCCCATGCCTGCCTCGCTCAAGAACTTCGCCGAACTCGGTAAGTTGCGCGCCAATCTGAAAGCGCAGCAAGAGGCGCGTGCAATGGCAGATGCCGCGCGACTGCGAGGCGAACAAGCGGCGCAATTGGAGGCCGACCTGTTTCGCCGCAGTATCGGCACGGTCGCGCCGCTGGCGGCGCCGGATCGGGTAGCTGTCACGCCGACCCGGCCGGAACCAATTGCCCGCCATCATCTTGCGGACGAGAAAGCAGCTTTGCAAGAGTCGCTATCGGATGATTTCGATGCCGCAACACTGCTCGATACCGATGACAGTCTGAGCTATACCCGCAGCGGCGTCAGCGCCGATGTGGTGCGCAAATTACGTAAGGGCCATTGGACCATTCAGGATCAACTTGATCTGCACGGCTTGCGCCGCGAGGAAGCCCGCGAAGCGCTGGGTGCATTTTTGCGTCACGCCAACCGCAGCGGACTGCGCTGCGTGCGCATCATTCACGGCAAGGGACTTGGCTCCATCAATAAGGAACCAGTACTGAAACAAAAAGTACGCAATTGGCTGGTACAAAAACAAGAAGTCATTGCATTTTGTCAAGCCAAAGCATCCGATGGCGGCTCGGGAGCTCTGGTGGTACTGCTGAACGCCTGAATAATGCATTCTTGATAATTTCATGATGGTTGTATGCGCAGGCGGCGCAGATGCGCTTGTGCAGCGAATCAATTCAATACATGCTATATACATCAATATGTATTTTTAATATGCGCAATATAAATATGCGTAAACATGCCTGTTTAATCTTATACTCCCCCTGTATTTTAATATTCGAGCCGAAGCTTGAGATTACCCGGTTACGCCGATCCAGGGCCGCAAGCCTGTCCTGATCTACAGTATGATTATCTATCCGACACGAGCCGAATCATTCCCACCATGCCGATTACGCCGCAGCAACTGGAAGCGCTTATCCAGGAAGTCGAGTTGGAAGACCCGATCGACTTCGCCGACCTGCCGTTTGAAGAGGCGGAGTTGCGCGCGCTGGTTGCCAACCATTTGTGCGAGATGACGGCAGCCATGAATGGCTTTAGCCACGAAGACCGTCATCTGGCCCTATTGGCGGTGGCCGCCAAGCTGGTGCTGGAAAATCTGGTACTGCACATACAACTGCTGCGCCAGCAGGGCGTGCCAATCAGCGACAGCGCTGAAACCCTGTTGCAACGCCTGCGCGACCGGAAGTAATTTTTGAACGGTTTCAAGAGTAAAATAGCGGCCTAACTATTTGCAGAGGAACCCTTACTGATGGACGATCAAGCAACCAAAAAAATCTTTTGGGATGAATGGCAGCACGAAGCCATGGCGGCCGGTGTAGCCGCCCCTCTGGCAAAACTAGGTTGGGAAGTGTTGCGCGCGCATCGGCAAAATCGCTGGGGCAAGGATTTTCTGGGAGCCGAAGATGATGGCCCGCTCATGCTTGCAATGTGCCTGGAAGATCCGGCAGGCACCGAACTGTTTTTTATCGAAAACCTGTACCCGTACGATACTGCGCTCATCGATGCCACGCGCGCCAAGCTGGGTCTGCAATAACCCTTGCGCGCCAAAGCCGGCATCAAACCCGACGCCACATGTCATCAGACTGTTCCGAAAGAATTGCTGTTCAGCCAACGAACAGCGGCACTACACACCGATAAACTAGCCATAAGCGACACGGCGCGACTAAAGTTGGCCGTCGCTGGTAGACTGTCGACTGCCCATTTTTAGGCAGAAATCGCGAAGTGCAGTACAGAATGGAAAAAAGCCTGTGAACAACCAAGTAGCCCAAGGATTATGATGAAACGTGTTGATGATTTCCGACTGAAATTTGGCAAAAAAGAACTGGTGCCACTCATTATCGGCGGCATGGGCGTGGATATTTCAACTGCAGCACTAGCGCTGGAAGCGGCGCGCTTGGGCGGTGTCGGCCACATTTCGGACGCGATGGTCAATGAGGTTTCAGATCGGCGCTTTGACACCAGTTTCGTCAAGAATAAAACCAAACTGTACAAATACAATATCAACAATTCGGACAAGACCGACATCCATTTCGACCTCGGTCATCTGGCCGAGGCCACTAAACTGCATGTCGGCAATACCATGCAGGCCAAGCGCGGTAATGGCGAAATCTGGGTCAATTGCATGGAAAAACTGACCATGAATGCGCCCCGTGAAACCCTGCGCGTACGTCTGGTCTCAGCACTGGATGCAGGAATTGATGGCATTACCCTGAGCGCCGGGCTGCATCTGGGCTCGTTCGGGCTAATCGCAGATCATGCGCGCTTTCGCGATGCCAAACTGGGCATCATCGTGTCATCGGTACGCGCCCTGCAGATTTTCTTGCGAAAGAATGCCAAGCTGGATCGCTTGCCGGACTACGTGGTGGTCGAAGGCCCATTGGCTGGCGGACACCTCGGTTTCGGCATGGATTGGGCGCAGTACGATCTGGCCACGATCATGGCCGAGATTGCTGTATTTCTTAAAACCGAACAACTGGACATTCCGCTGATCGCTGCGGGCGGTATTTTTACCGGCAGCGACGCCGTTTCCTTTCTCGAAAACGGTGCAGTTGGGGTGCAAGTGGCAACACGCTTTACGGTAGCCAATGAATGCGGTCTGCCGGCCAAAGACAAGCAGGAATATTTCAAGGCCAGCGAGGAAGACATTATCGTCAACACGATCTCGCCAACCGGCTATCCAATGCGCATGCTCAAGAACACACCGGCGATTGGCTCGGGGATCCGCCCGAATTGCGAATCCTATGGCTACCTGCTGGACGGTAACGGCAACTGCGCCTATATAACCGCCTACAACTGCGAAGTAGAAGCGCATCCGAACGACAGGACTATCTCAGTAATGGACAAGACCTGCCTGTGCACCCACATGCGCAATTACAACTGCTGGACTTGCGGGCAATACACCTATCGCCTGAAAGACACCACGCGCCGTTTGGAAGACGGTAGCTATCTGGGACTCAGTGCGGAGCACATTTTCCTCGACTACCAATATAGTGTCGACAACAAAATCGCGTTGCCGGAGTAAGCGCGCTCGAAGCTAGTTGCTCCTTTTTATTGTGTCAGTTTGGTGTAATCTAACCGGAGCACGATTCATTGATCAAAAAAAATGTTGTCATTGGGCATAAATATTGCCGCGGCATGGTGCTTTTTCCGGCAGTATCAATATCCAAAGCGACCTCAAAATATTTGAACAAGGAGACCAGACTTTGCAGCATAAATTACTTCGCATCCTATTCTTAGGGGGTTTTGCAATAGCAGTAAGCGCTATGCTGGCGGCTCTGGGTAATTGGCTATTCGGAACTGTAATCAACCCCGTGTTGCTGACCGCACTGGCAACAGCCGGCGGCTTGCTGGTTTTGCTGCTGGGTAAAACCAGCAATACCAGCGAAGCTCGACTTGCCGACCTGATTAGCCATGAACTCGATTTCATCATGATCGGTTCGGCCGAGACGTCCTACTTTGTCGATTCGGTAAAGAAAAAAATCGATCTGGATGTGCGCACCACCGAAGATATTGCCGTCAGCTCGGCACACAATGCCAGCATGACCAAGCAAATCGCAGCCAATGCAGAACAGGCATCGAAAGTCGCCGCTGGCGTACGTAGTCAGAGCATGGCGGGCCGGGCCGAAGTCGATCTAGGCTTAGCCCAGATTAACAATGCCCGCCTGGATGCGCAGGCTGCACTGACCACCATGACAGAATTACAGGAAAAATCACGCCGGATTCACGGCATTACCGAAGTCATCAACGAAATTGCGGCCCGCACCAATCTGCTGGCGCTGAATGCGGCAATTGAAGCTGCCCGCGCCGGCGAACATGGACGCGGCTTTGCGGTGGTTGCAGGCGAAGTCCGGCAATTAGCGCAACGCACCAAAGAAGCCACCGACGATATCGGCGTAATGGTGCGCGAGATCAATGATCAAGCCGAAAACGCCGCCACCGGAATGCAAGCGCTGACCGCCAAAGTGACCGAAGCGGCACACAATGTGGAGCGGGTACACACGCTTCTAAGCGACATTGAACACGCCTCAGGAGAATCCCAGACCGAAATCCAACAGATTGCCACCGCCTCGCGCGACCACGTCCAGACTTCACAGGCAATTGCGGACGCCATTGCATTCATACGCGACGGCCTGCTGGCCACCGAAGCCGCGTTGCCGTTGGCCGCCAGCGCTGCAATGGCACTGACGGAACGTGCAGAAACCATGTTCAGCGCCACCTCCGAATTTAATCCGACGACTGCGCACGACGCCAACCACGCTGCGGCCGAAGCTGGCGCAAAAGCAGTCAGCCAATTGTTTACCGAAGCAATTGCCAGTGGACGCATCACGCACGAAGCCTTGTTTGACCGCACTTACACACCCATCAAAAATACTAATCCGCTCAAACACTCGACACAATTCGACGCATTTACCGATCGCGTACTGCCCGAGCTGCAGGAAAAAATATTGGCCGACATGCCGCAACTTGCTTACGCCGGCGCAGTAGACAACAATGGCTACTTCCCGACCCACAACAAGAAATTTTCCAGGCCGCTGACCGGAGACTACGAAACCGACCTGGTCAACAACCGAACCAAACGCATCTTCAATGACCGCACTGGCAGCCGTTGCGGCGCCAATACCAAACCATTTTTGCTGCAGACCTACAAACGCGACACCGGTGAAGTCATGCACGATTTATCGGTGCCGATTTATGTCGCTGGAAAACATTGGGGCGGCTTCCGTGTCGGCTACCGTCCGAGCACTTCAGCATAGCTACCTTGGGCTGACCGTATTCCAGGAAGCGGCCAGCAATTTCCAGGATTATTTGCGAAACGATTCGGGATTTGACTTGTTGCGTTGCTCGTACACCGTTTTCGCATCCTGGGCTGCGTGTTCCTGCGTGCGCAAGGCTTCGTCGTCGTCATGCAGCGAAAAGAAATTCCCCGCTTGTGCTCGCATCACATATTTAATTGCAGCGGCGTCGCTCAGATCGTACATTTCAGTCATCAGCGTGGTTACTTCGTCCAGATATTCTTCATAAGTCATTCGTCAACTCCATCGGTTACAGGTAAAGCCAAGTACGCATTTTGCCCTATTCTTCGCTCTTCCAAAGTCGAAATGCGTGGGAATCGAGATTTGCGCGGGTAGGCATACATGCATTAACTCGGCGAGTGGCGCGAAACAGGAATTTTATTTATGATGCGGTGGCACATGGTCATGCATTGCAGCCAGCAATCCACACCCATCATTTCAAGAGATTAACTATGCTAAAAATGGTCATTCTGGACGGTAATTCCATCTCGCGAGATCTATTGAATAGGGTTTTGACCAATGGCGGCCACCATGTGGTGGGTGACGGCAATACCAGTCCCGCCGGGCTAGCCAAGATGATCAAGCTGCGGCCCCAGATCGTCTGCGTCGATATCGGCGAGGCCGATATCGACGGTTTGACGCTGCTGGAAACAATACGTAGTGAATTGCCCAAGGCACTGGTTTTTCTGGTCTCCGGCAAGATCGATTCGGCGACGATACAGGGTGCCTTAGAGCGCGGGGTACAGGGCTTTATCGTCAAGCCATTCAATCCGCAAACGGTGCTCACGACAATCCGCAACGCAGTGCTGAAATTTGCCCGGCAGCAACAAATCACGCCAAGCTTGAACATTTTGGACCAGCCGAAAGAATAAGACTGACCGGCTCGGCTGGCTTTATTTTTCATCAATAGTTTTGGGATTTTGCTCGATGCGCTGCTGGCTAAGCTCCGCCGGCCTACAGATAAAATCCACCAGTTCGCGTGCATATAGCGGCAGCGCATCAAGTTTTTGCACCACGACGCTACGCTCCCGTACCGCCCAAGGCTCGGTCAGGTCAACCAGTGCCAACTGCATGAAGCGGCTGTGACGCAATGCGGCTGACTGCGGCAGAATCCCGATCCCAATATTGGTTTCGATCATGCGGCACATCGCTTCAAAACTGCGCACCTGAATCCGCAACTTCAGGCGCTGGCCGCTTTCGGACACTATCCGGCTCAGGAAATGATGCAAGGTGCTGCCCTCGTGCAAACCGATATGCTTGGCAGCTGCCTTGTCTCGCTTTGCTAACAGGAGAACATGATCGTCCTGCCTTCCTTATCCGCAACGCGATAGAGATATTTCCAAACACCTTTGATCTTGAGGTACGTCTCGTCCATTCGCCAGCTTCCGCCAAACGAGTGCTTGTGCTGCCGAGAAACCTTTTCGCGCAACGGCAGAAACCGGATCGCCCCCGGTTGGCCGACGAATGACCAATAAACACGCCGCGTTCCTCCATGATTTCTTCGAGATGCTGGCAACTCAACGGATACGCCGCGTACCAGCAAATGCAAACCAAAATCACGTCTATCGGGAATCACGTTCTTTTGATATCGAGCATCTCATGTCAATCCGTTGTCTGGGAAGGTTGAAGGATAGCTGAATCGGGTTCAAACCACTTAATGCGACACACGCAATTTGTACGGCGTCAGATCCTTATCGGCGGCAATGACGGCCTTGTCGCGGCGTCGATCCATAACCGCTGTTAATGCGGCAGAAATTGCCGCTTTGCATCCTCGTATTCGCACTTCAGGCGCGCTACGATCTCGGTAGCAGGCAATACCGCATGGATATTGCCTGCGCCTTGCCCGCACCCCCAGATGTCTTTCCATTTTTTGGGCTTGGCGAAATTCATGTCCGCAGCGTCCCCGTCCGGCAGGTTATCCGGATCGAGTCCCGCAGCCCGGATACTCGGCTTCAGGTAATTCCCGCTAACGCCGGAAAAGTAAGGCGTGTAAAGAATATCCGCCGCCGTCGATGTCACAATCATTTGCTTATGCTCCGGCAACGCAGCAGCTTCTTCGGAGGCGATGAAACGCGTTCCCATGTAGGCTAGTTGGCAGCCCAGCGTTTGCGCCGCCAGGATCCCTGCGCCGCTGGTGATGGCGCCAGCCAGCACCAGCAGGCCGTCGTAGAACGCGCGCACTTCCGGCACCAGGGCAAACGGACTCAGGGCGCCAGCATGACCGCCGGCGCCTGCACATACGAGTATCAGGCCGTCGACCCCAGCCGCCAGCGCTTTCTTTGCGTGACGCACGGTGGTCACATCATGCAGGACCATGCCGCCGTAGGCATGCACGCTGTCGACCACGGCGTCCGGCGCATGCAATGAAGTGATGACGACCGGCACCCGATGCCGCACGCAGGTTTCCAGATCGTCCGTCAGGCGCGGATTCGATTGATGCACGATCAGGTTGACCGCATAGGGCGCGATCGCGCGATCCGGATGCGCGGCGCGGAAGAGCGCCAACCCACTCTCTATTTCGGTCAGCCACACATCGAGCGCCTCCTGCGGGCGGGCGTTAAGCGCCGGAAAGGAACCGACAATGCCGGCGCAGCATTGCGCAATCACCAGCGCCGGATTGGACACGAGAAACATCGGCGAAGCTATCACTGGCAACGCCAGCGTTTGCAATTGAGCAGGGATCTTGGTCATCATGAATTGTCAGAGAGAAAAATGCGGAAGCGGACTACGCTCATTTTTTGTGGAATGCGGTGATGCGCTGTTGCATGTCGGGTCCCTTGCCAGCATTGCGGAACACTTCATGCGCCAGCGCTGCACCGATCGCCATGCCGTCGGTGTCGCGCAGCAATTGTTTGTTGGCGCGGTGGCTGAACCACGAACCGGCGAGGATTTCCCTGGCGGTGCGTTCGATTTCGGCGTCGAACTGTTCATCCGGCACGCAGAAATTCGCCAGGCCGATGGCTTGCGCGTCAGCGCCCGTATAGGTGCGGCCCAGAAACATCATTTCGCGCGCCTTCGGCAAGCCAACTCGGCGCGGCAGGCGCTGGCTCATGCCCCATAAAGGGGTGAGCGCCCATTTGGCGTGGGTGTCAGCGAACTTGGCGGATGCCGAGGCAATCATCAGATCGCCGGCAAGCGCCAGTTCCAGTCCGCCGGTATAACAATGACCGTGGACCGCAGCGATCACCGGCTGCGGCAGATTGGCCAGCGCTTCGATCACGCGGGCCTGCAGGTTCGGCAATGGTGCGGCCTGGCCAGCGGCAAGGTCGTTCAGATCGTTACCCGCGCAGAAACACTTCCCCGCACCGCGAATGACGACGGCGCCGATATGCGCGGTGTCGGCGGCTATGCGTTTGATGTGGGCATCGAGCTCTACAAACATCTGCATGGACAGCGCGTTCATCTTCTCCGGGCGATTCAGGATGAGCGTCGCCAGGCCGTCTTCGATCTGGAGAATAAGCGATTCAGACATGTCCGGCCCCTTATGCCTGCGACTCGTTTTGCGCCTGCGCGCCGCTTTTGGTCAGCACCAGGACATCGCTTTCGCCTTCCTGCACGACCACGCCGTTTTGATTGATCAATTCAAACTTGCGCCCGAGTTTGCCGCTGCGACCGCTCTTGCCCGGTTCGACGGCCAGGATCGTCAGTTGCAGATGGATGGTGTCGCCGACCAACAGGGGCGCAAGGAAATTCCAGTTGCGAAAGCCCAGCATGGCAATCACGGATTTCTCGAAAATGCCGAGTTCATGCAGCATCCCGGTGCTAATCGCGATGCCCAGCGCGCCATGCACAACGCGTTCGCCGTAACGCGTTTTCTTGGCGAATTCGGCGTCGCAATGAATTGGGTTCCAATCGCCCGAGATCATCGAAAAAAACGTCAAGTCGGCCTCGGTAATGGTGCGGCCGCCGCTGATGAAACGCTGTTCCGCTGCAAAGTCTTCAAGGTAATACGATGTCATGTTCTATTCTCCGGGTGATGTTCAGGTAGGCTCAGACGGACGCCGCCATTCTCAGGATTGCCATATCGCGCAGTTTGGCGCGTTGGATCTTGGTGCCGTTGGAACTTTGGGTAGTCGGAAACGCTTCCACCGCCCATATGTGGGCGGGAACCTTGAACGCGGCCAGGACGGCGGCGGTGGCGGCGATCATCTGCTTTTCATTCAATTCTTGGCCGGGCAGAGCAATCGCGAAGGCCACAGCGCGGGTCTGGCGCTCGATATCCACCGCCACCACTTGCACGTCGGCTATGCCCGGCAGGGCTTTGATCGCGTCTTCGATTTCCGTCGGGCTGACCAGATAGCCACCGAGGCGGATTGCATCGCCTTGCCGCGTCTGATAAACAAAACTGCCGTCGTCGCGCAGGAAGCCGACATCGCCGGTACGGAAAAAGCCTTCGTCGTCAATCGCCTTGGCTGTCGCTTCCGGGTTATTGAGATAGCCGATGAAATTGGTCGCTGCGCGAACTTCCAGCAGGCCGCTGGCGCCGACCGGCAGCAGGGTGCCGGTGTCGATATCGCGAATGCGAATTTCGGCCCCCTTGCTTGCGGGCAGGCCGCCGCCTTCGATGCGTTCCAGTACAGGGCGATCCACTTGCTGGAGGGCGAACAGCGCCTGCACCTCGCTCGACCCATACAGGCCGATCATTGGGATGCGCCGACTCCAGGCGGACTGCCCAAACTCGACCACGCCGGGATGGAAAGTCGAGAATCCGAAAACCCTGGCGGAGGGAAACGGATCGTGGCCGTCGACATTTTCGATCACGCGACGATACATTTCGTCGCTGCCGAACAGATGCGTGATGCGATGCCGGTTGATCAGTTTCGCGGCGGTCGGGCCGTCGAAAGTGTCCATCAGCACGATAGGCTTGCCGGCAGCGAACGCGGCGAACACGGCACAGAAACCGAACACGCCACAAAACGGCAGCGCAGCCAGCAAACGTACGCCGTCTTCCTCGAAGCCATAGGCTTTGGCGACATTCTGGCTATGCAGCGTCAAGGTGCGCTGAGAATGCATCACCAGCTTGGGGCCGCTGGTTGTGCCAGAGGTGGTGAACAAAATGCTGAGCGCATCGGCGCTTCCGGTAACCGGCACCAGGCGATCGGGCAATGCATTGATGTCGAAGGTCAGCGTCGGCTTGCCCAGTATTTCGGCGGGCGCATTGCCTTCGACGTCGACCACCGCCACTTGTTCGAGAGCGGCGGCGGCAGCATGACCGACATCGCGCAATACGGCCGGAAAGTCGATTTTGCGAAAATTCAATTGCAGCACCAGCATTTTGGCCTGGGAGCGTTCCAGGATGTATTCCAGCTCGTGCGAGCGATAACGCGTGTTCACGGTCATCATCGCGGCGCCGATATGCGCCAGCCCAAAATACAGCGCCATCCATTCCATTCGGTTGACCAGCCACACCGCGACCTTGTCGCCAGCAACGATGCCTTGCGCATCCAGCCATGCAGCAGTGTTGCTGACCATCCGGTCGAATTGACGATAGGTGATTTCGCGGTCGCCGTCGATGAAGGCGATGCCCTCGCCCCTTTGAGCAACGTTGCGTGCCAGCAGCTCGGGCATGTTCGATAAAAGTGACATATCAGTAGAGTTCCATAAGTTTGGCGTTATCGTTGAGTTCTGCCGGCAGAGCTTCGCGAATGATGACGCCGGATTTCATGACGATGACCCGGTCCGAAATCTTCAGGGCTTCCTTGACATTCTGTTCGACCAGCAGGATTGCCATGCCGGTATCGCGCTGCAACTGGCGTATCGGTTGCAGCAAATCCTGGAACAGTTTGGGAGCGAGGCCGATCGACGGTTCGTCCATCAGCAGGCAGCGCGGCCGGCTCAGCAGCGCGCGTCCGATCGAGACCATCTGTTGCTGTCCACCCGACAGCGTGCCTGCCCGTCGCTGATAGAGCAGCCTCAACGCCGGCAGGACGTTCATCACCCATGCCAGCCGGTCGGCGCGTTCGCTGGCCGCAACCCCGGCCGACCAGAGTCCCAACTGCATATTTTCAGCG
The DNA here is from genome assembly GCA_012927625.1 of Glaciimonas sp. Classification (GTDB taxonomy): domain Bacteria; phylum Pseudomonadota; class Gammaproteobacteria; order Burkholderiales; family Burkholderiaceae_D; genus AVCC01. The sequence continues at coordinate 308,198 of JABBOV010000003.1, forward strand.
ACGGTCAGCCCCGGGAAAATGCCGCGGCCTTCCGGCACCAGCGAAATGCCGGCCGCCGTTAATGCGCACGGTTCCACGGACGCAATGGGTTGGTCGTCCAGAAACATCTCGCCCTGTTGCCGTCTCACCAGGCCGAACAGGGTTTTGACCAGGGTCGACTTGCCTGCGCCGTTATGGCCGATCAGGCAAAGCACTTCAGCCGGACGCAACTCGAAATCTAAATTCGACAACACAGGCCGGCCACCGTAACCGACCTCCAGGCCTCGTGCTCGCAATACGGTGCTTGAGGTATGGTTCATGCCGCTTGATCTCCGAAATAGATGGCAGCCAGATGCGGATCCTTGAGTACAGCAGCAGGATCGCCGTCGGCCAGCAATTTGCCCTGATCCAAAAAGGCGATGCGATCGGAGATGCCGACCACGATGTCCAGATTGTGCTCAATGATGCAGACCGTCACGCCTTGTTTGACTTCGGTGCGCAATAATTCCAGGAACAATTCGTAAGAACCGCGATCCAGCCCTGATGCCGGCTCGTCGAGCAACCATATCTTGGCGTCGGTCGCCATGATGCGCGCCATGCTCAGAAACTTGCGTTCGGCGTAAGCGAGGTCGATTGCACGCGTGCCGGCCTTGTCCGCCAGTCGCGTGCGCTCCAGTATGTGCCGCACCTTTTCCTTGCGCGCCTTGCGTGCCCGGCTACCGCCCGGTTGCCAGATCCATGCGCTCGGTTCCATGACCGTCAGCACGTTTTCTTCGACCGTCATATGATTGAATAGACGCAAGTCCTGGAACGTGCGCGCAATACCGAGCCGGCCGATCTGATAATGCGATTTGCCGACAATCGATTGCCCATTCCAGAAAATATCGCCGGCATCTGGGGTCAGGTGACCCGTGATCAAGTTGAACAACGTAGTTTTGCCTGCACCGTTCGGGCCCACCAGTGTAGTCACGATACCGGCGCGCAAATCCAGCGATACATTGTTGGTCACCGTAAGGCCGCCAAAGCTTTTTTGCAGCTCGCTGATACGGAGCAGTACATTGTCGTGGCTCATGCATTGCTCCTTTTGCGGGAACCGACGATGCCGTTCGGGCGAAAGATCATCAGCAGCACCATGGCAACACCATAGGCGATTTGCTGAATGGCGCCGATTTCGGTCTGCGGTAAAAACGACATATAACTGAACAGGCTGGGCAGCAGCATGAGCAATACGGCGCCGACAACAGGGCCGAGCAGTGTGCCGATACCGCCGATGATCACCATCGCCATCAACAGCACGGAGGTATCGAGCATGAAGCTTTCGACGTTGATGAAACCCAGGTAAAACGCGTACAGAGCGCCTGCCACGGCGGCCAGCGCAGATGAAATCACAACCGATAAAGTCTTGATCGCGGCCACGTTTTTGCCGAAGGCATGGGACGCGGACTCGCTATCACGTATCGCCTTCAGATTACGGCCGAAACTGGAGCGCAACAACGTGCTGGTGATCAGCAGCACCAGCATCAGGCAGCCCAGCGTGAGCAACAGGAATTCGACGGGATCGGAGACCGCGTGACCGAACAGTTCGGCCGGCGGGATGCCGATCACGCCGCCCAGGCCGCCGGTAACCGACTTCCATTCCGAAAACACGGTCACCCCCAGCACCTGCAGGCCGAGCGAAGCGGCGACGAAATACTCGCCGCGTACACGCAGCGCCGGCAACGCCAGCACCAGCGACAACAGGCCCGCCACCAGCATCGCCGCTGGCACCGCCAGAAACAGGGAGGCGCTCACATGCATGGAAAAATAAGCGGCGGTATAAGCGCCGATGCCGAAGAAAATGGCATGCGCGATTGAAAAGATGCCCGCATAGCCCATGATGAAATTGAGCGTGATCGCCAGCACCGCATTAATGCAGATCAGCGTGGCGAGATTGAGGATATAAGCAAACATGATTGGAAGCCTCTCAGGAAGCAATCGCGCGACCGAAGAAACCGGAAGGACGGAACAGGATGAACAGGAACAGCACGATGAAGGTGACCGCTTCGCTCCACTGCGGCTCGAAATGCAGCAGCGCCAAGTTTTCCGCCATACCCAGCAACAGGCCGGCGCAAGCCGCGCCGCGAAGGCTGCCGACGCCGCCGACGATAGTGGCCGCCAGACTTATCAGCATCACGTGGTGGCCGATGGCCGGGTCCAGGCCTGCGCCGGCCGAAGATAGAATCGCCGCCGGCACCACCAGCAAGGAGCCGAGCGCGAAGACAATGGTCGACAGCCGGCGCGGGCTCAATCCGTAGGCGCGGATCAATTCCGGATTTTCAGATAAGGCGCGCAAGCCCATGCCGACGTGGGTGTGCATCAGGAAGAATTGCAGGCCGAAGAAAAACAGCAGTGCCACGACGATCGCGATTCCCGACAACGGCGACACATACAGTCCCGACACGATTTCGATGCTGCGGCTGAGCGGGGTCGCGACTGATACGAAACTGCGGCCGAATATCATGCCGATCACATTTTGCACGACGATACCAATGCCGAACGACGCTACGAACAACGTAAAAAACGACCCTTCATGCGCCTGAATCGGCGCATAGACGAAGCGATCCAGCAGGATGCCGAACAGGACCGCGGCAAAGGTCGCCGCCAGAATCGCCGGCAGCCAGTGGATATGCGCTACCGAATAGGTATAGTAAAAAACATAAGCCGCGATGGTGAACGCCGAACCGTGGGCGAAATGGAAGACCTTGGTGGAGCCGAAAATCAGCGAAAAGCCGACCGCGATGAGTGCATACTGCGCACCCACCTGCAGGCCGTTGATCAAAAGCTGTAATAGCAACATGAGCCTGACCCTTGGTTACTTGACGCCGGCGGTGCTAACGACCTTGCCGCCCTTGCCATCGACTTCGTTGACTTGCATCGGCATGACGACCGTGCCGTTTTCCGCAATGGTGACCTTGCCGCCGACCAGATCGAAGGTCTTGGTTTCGATGCGTTGCGCGAGAAGATTTTCACCGGTAATGGGTTTTCCCTTCTTCTGCAACTGGCTCGCCAGCAGGGCGAATAACCGGACCGCGTTGTAGTAATTGGCAATATAGGCGGTCGGCATCTTGTTGTATTTCTTTTTGTAGTCGTCGACAAAACGCTTGGTGATGGGATCCTGCGAATTCCAGTCGATGAACTGCGTGGTGTAAAGCGAACCCAGCGCTTCCGGCTGTGCGTTGACTTCAGGCACCGAGAACGCGGTGTAGCTGGCCAGCAACTGCTTGATGCCGGCGTCGCGGAACTGCTTGATGATCTGCAACTGCTGTGATCCGTAGGACGCGATATAAATCACGTCGGGATTGGCGGCCCGGACGCGGGCCGCGATGCCGCCGAACTGTTGGGTCGTAGCCGGCACCGACAATGCTTCGATCAATTGTCCGCCTGCAGCCGGCAAAGTGGCTTCCATTTCCTTGCGAATGGACTGACCGAGCGGATCGTCGACATACACCAGCACGAAACGTTTGACTTTGCGCTCCGTGACCAGGTAGGGAATGATGGCGCGCACTTCATAATTGGCCAGCGGGATGATGTTCCAAAAGTAAGGGCCGAGATCGGCCAAGTCCGGGCCGACGCCGCCACCGTTGACGGCGACCGTCTTGGTACGGGCCGAAATAGTCGAGATCGCTTTGGACACGCCGGTAAACGCCGACAAAACGTAAGGCACTTTTTGAACATTCACCAGCTTGTTCATGCCGATAACGCCTTTTTGCGGCAAGGCCTGACTGTCTTCATACTGGATGGATAGTTTGCCGCCGAGCAAGTTGTCGGCATTGATATGATCCCGCGCCAGGTTCGCGCCGGAACTGAAAATGTCGCCGTATGAGGCATTCAATCCGCTCATCGGAAACAAGGCGCCGATGGTGATATCCGTTGCATGCACCTGCGCTGCGCACATCGCACCCACCATCAGCGCAGCAGTTAAAACCCGTTTGAATATAGACATGTTTATCTCCTTAATTATGTTTTAAGAACTTTTTTACTAGTACATCTGCCACATGGTTTTCCTTGTTTCCGGCACGATTGGAACCGCTCAGGCGCCTCGAAATTGTGCAACTCTTTTTTCGCGAAACGCGGCGCTCCCTTCGCGATAATCGTCTGTATAGCCCAGCGCGCGCTGCGAGGCGATCTCCAGATCCAGTTGCTGTGCGAGTGTATTTCCGGGCGCAGCGTAAATGGCTCGCTTGCTCAGGCCCAGCGCTTTGGTGGCCGAATGCGCCAGTTGATCGATCAGCGCCTGCGTTTCGGACAGGAATGCATCGTCGTCAACGCAGCGCCAGATCAAACCCCATTGCTCGGCGCGGGCGGCATCCAGTTTTTCGTTGAGCATTGCGAGGCCGATAGCGCGTGCAGGGCCGATCAGCTGCGGTAAAAATTGCGTTGCGCCGGCATCGGGCAACAGCCCGAGTTTGCTGAACCCCTGCAAAAAGTAGGCGGACTTGGCGGCGATGACGATATCGCAAGCCAGCGCCAGCGTCGAACCCACGCCGGCGGCGAGCCCGTTGAGCGCGCACACCACAGGCACTGGCAATGCGCGCAATTTCAACACCAGCGGCTTGCAATAGGTTTCCAGCGATTGGCCGAGATCGCGCGGCTTGTCGTCTGTGCTCGGCACGCGGTCGCTTTGGTCCTGTCCGGCGCAAAAGGCGCGCCCGACGCCGGTGAATACCAAGACGCGCAAGCCGGGGTCGTGTTCCACACCGGCTATGACCGCGGCAATTTTTTCATGCATGCGGTCATTGAGGCTATTGAGCCGTTCCGGCCGGTTGAGCGTAATACGCGCAACGCCGTCTGCATATGAAAACAAAATCCCAGAATCATTCATCGTGTCTCCGCTCGTTTAAATAAACGCCGCCGGCCGATTAGCTGCCGGCCCATCACAGGTTGCCGCAATCTACTCGCGCAGGTGAGCGCTGGCCTCGGCCTCGATGCGGTGCCAGATCTCGTGCGCCATCGGTGTTTCGGATTCTTCCATAATGTGCCCGACCAGCCCAATGGCGCGGGCCATCACGCCGAAGCCACGCACGATCTTCCACGGAAAACCAAACTCACAACAGATCGCGCCGATTGCCCCTGTGGCGTTGATCGGCAAAACCTTGCCCGATGCGCGTTCGGCCTCGGCGGCGATCAGTTGTATCAGTTCGATGTAGCGACCTTTCATGCCGTTTTCTTCGGCAATCTGGAACAGCCGCGGCGTGCGCGGATCGATCGGTTTGTGCACCGGATGCCCGATGCCGGGAATGATCTGCTTGCGCTCGCGGAATGCCGCGACGGTGCGTACCGCCAGCGCGTTCAGATCGGCGTCGTCGCCGGCACCGGCCAATGCGTCGTATAACATTTTTGCCGCACCCTCCGTGGTGCCGACAAACACCGTACCCAGGCCGCACAAGCCGGCGGCGACGGCTGCTTGCAGGGATTCGGGCGCGCCGGCATAGGTCAGGCGGGCAACCAGCGCACTCGGCGTAATGCCGTGTTCGACCAGGGTGATCAGCATTGCGTTGAATACGCGTGACTGGTTTTGCGTGGCGGTTTTCCCGGTCAATTGAAAATAGGCGAAATCGCCGAGATTCATGTGGCCCAGTATTTCATTTGGCAAGTCCTTGCCGCGTATCGTAATACGGTCGGGTGTGCTGAAGCCGATGTCGGACCGAATTATTGCTGCTTTGCGAGTCATATCAATATCTCCGAAATTACCAGACTGGTACGAAATTCATGCGCCGATATCGGCGATACCGTTGCTTAAAACGATCTTGTCGCGGTCCACTACGCGCGACTGAAAATAAACCCGCTTGCTGCCGCCTTGGCCGCCTTCGCTGTCTTCGTTAGCGCGCCAGAACTCGGTGCGTATCGTTTCTCCGGGAAATACCGGCGAAGAAAACCGCGCCTCCAGCGATTGCAAGCGCTCCGGCCGGTAGTCGCAACACATTTTCAGTATTGCGTGGCAAGCGACACCGTAGGTACCTAGGCCATGCAGGATCGGTCTTGGAAAACCTGCCGCTTTTGCCGCCTGCGGATCCGCATGCAGGGGATTCATGTCGCTGGACAGGCGATACAGCAGGGCCATCTCGGGCCGCGTACTCATATCGCACGATTGATCGGCGGGACGGGACGGCATCGCAGGTCGGGCTGGCCATGCATCGCTGGGCTGCCCGGCGATGCTGAATCCGCCCTCGGCGCGACAGAACGATACTTGCTCCACCGTCGCCAGCATTGCGCCGCTTTTCTTGTCGATCACCTGGCGCTCGACCACCACCAGCGCGCCTTTATCGGTGCCTTTATCCACCACGCCGGTGACGCGTGAGCGGCCGATGACGACGCCGCTACTGGGCAGGGAGCGATGCAGGCGAATTTTTTGTTCTCCATGGACAACTTTACTCAAGTCAATGCCCGACGCCGGGACGCCCATCCATAGTCCGGGGTGGCCCAAAATGACGGCCATGCTGGGTACAGCCTGAAGATCGCGTTCGTAGACGAAACGTAATTCGTCGGCGTCGATCGGGTCCTTGCCCAAGCCGAGCGCGAGCGCATACAGAATCGTATCCTTCTCGGAATAGCGGTGTTCCAACTCGGGGAACACCCAGTTCTTCAGCTTGAAATAATCGATTGCCATGTTTTTTCCGTAGCGCCGCAGATCCGTGCCGGTATCAGACCGGATCCCAACTGAATACGTCTGCCGAGCGGTCGAGCGGGATAAAGCTTTGCCTGAGCGCCGGTATCGCATGCGCGCCGATACTTTCCGGGGTCCAGCCTTCGGAACGGTGTACCGAACGCACCGGCCGCGGCTGACTCATCAGAAAAATTTCATTATTCCTTACTGTAAATATTTGTGCGTTGACGTCACGGGCGTCATCGCTGGCCAAATACACCGCCAACGGCGCAATTTTTGCCGGCGTCATTTGCTTGATCTTGTCGACGCGGGCCTGCTGTTCTTGATCCTTGATCGGAATCGAGCTGATCATGCGGCTCCATGCAAACGGCGCAATGCAGTTGGAGCGAACATTGAACCGCTGCATATCGAGCGCAATCGATTTGGACAAGGCCGTCAGGCCCAGCTTGGCCGCCGAGTAATTGGCTTGCGCAAGATTGCCGATCAGCCCCGAGGTCGACGTCATGTGGATCAGCGATCCGCCGGCCTGCTCCTTGAAATGCAGCGCCGCTGCTTTGCTGATGAAATAGGCACCGTACAGATGCACTTTGAGCACTGCATCCCATTCGTCGGTACTCATTTTATGAAACAGACTGTCGCGCAGGATGCCGGCATTATTGACCACGCAATCTATCCGTCCGAATGTATCAACTGCGGCTTCGACCACCTTGGCGGCGCTGCCGGCTTCGGCCACGCTGTCGCTGTTGGCCACGGCTTTGCCGCCCAATGCCTTGATCTCATCGACGACCTGTTGCGCCGGACCGCCGCTGAGTCCCTCTCCATGCAGCGAAGCGCCGATGTCGTTGACCACGACCCTGGCGCCATGCTGCGCCATCGCCAGCGCGATATCGCGACCGATCCCGCCGCCTGCGCCGGTGACGACCACCACTTTCCCCTCTACTATGTTCTGAACTGTCATGCTGATTTTCCTTGATCTCGATTTTGACTACTTTATTTGCTGTCCGAAGCAGCACTGGGAGATATAGTCTGGAATCAAAGATTAAGTGTCAATAGCGAGGAAAGTAGTGTTCCGTACATCGGAATAATATTGATTGATGGATCTGGGACTTTTCGCCTTGGATGCTCCTTGTTACAGCGTATTTTTTTCATGCGCATGGAAAATATCGCATTGCAGCAATTTTTTCACTCTTGCAAGCGTCTGTCTCTGAAAGTTATAGCACCTCCGACGGGGCTCCCGATAGAAGCGGCGACTACGCCGAATTTACTGCGTCCAACCTGAATTAGAATTACAATTCCAAAGTACGGATCATAATTTTATGTTGGATTGACGTTTTTAGGCCACTGTTGCATGGTTGCCTACAGCATGTTTTTGCTTAAAAAATAATGAAAAAAAACGTCACCAGAAGGGGAGTGTGCACATGATTGCAAAAACTGCCGCGCAATTTCCGCGCCAGCACATCCTCTCGATAAGATGGCTTCTAGAAAACACGCCGCCCCATATTGTCGGTCTGCTGCAAGGAGAACCGACGAAGTGGCATTGGAGCGAAGACGAACTGAAAATACAATGTTCGTTATCTGTCGAGGTATTGTCGCTACTGCCAGGACGCACCGATAGCGGACGGCTCGGATATGCAATTTTGCTGAAATTCTTTCAATTCCAAGGGTTTTTTCCAAGGCATCAAAAAAGCACCTCTCACGAAATTCCGGCCTACTTTGCGCAGGCAACCAATTCGGCACCAGCGGATTTCGATGTTTATGACTGGAGCGGGCGGCACCGGCCAGCGACACTGCAAACAGTTTCTGTGTTTTTTGGGACTAGGCCGTGCATCAGGCGAGAATTTGCAGTGACTACGCACATGGCTGACCGCCGGAGTATTGGCACTGGACGTTCCATTAAAGCGGTTACTGGAAGTGGCGGTCGAGTGCTTTGCCCAACAGTCGCTGGCGCCGCTTGATCCGGCTCCATTGGAATGTTTGCTTCGATCAACCATTCATGCTCTCGAGATAACGCTATTCCAATCCATCGCCAGCCTGTTGAGCGCCGAAAGCAAGGCATCAATACACGCACTATTGACGGTCAAAGATCCAACCGTCGCTGACAAAAATAGTACTGCCGAGCACTTCATCCGTAATATTTCCAAAGGAGAAATACCTTGAACACTGCAAGCAATCTCGTCAAAACTGCTAATGCTCCAAACATTGCAGGAGTGGAATTTCTGGCCTTCACTTTGGGCCAGGAAGAGTACGGCAGTGATATACAGAAAGTGCAGGAATTGCGCGGTTACGATACCGTCGCCTGCATGTCCAATGCGCCCGAATTCATCAAGGGTGTGGTCAATCTGCGCGGCATCATCGTGCCAATCATCAATATGCGCATCAATTTCAATTTTGACACGCCGACCTGCGGCCAGTTCACGGTGGTCATCATCCTCAACAGCAGTGAGCACGTGATGGGCATCGTGGTCAACAACTTGTCGAACGTAATCACGTTGGCTCCCCAGCAGATCAAGTCCACACCTGAAATGAGTGCGGCGCCCGATACAAATTATCTGATTGGCCTTGGTGCGGTCGAACAACGGATGCTGATTTTTGTCGATACCGACAAGCTGAGGTTCAGCGGTGAGATGGGGCTGATTGAAAATCCTGCCGCATAACGCGAAAGTTATGCCACAAAATTAAGCTCGTCAATCGCAACAGGGGAAGAAAAATGAATATTGCAAATTTAAAAATCGGCACGCGCCTAGGATTTGGTTTCGGTCTGATTCTCATGCTGCTTGCCGGCGTAGCAGCATTGGGCATCAACAGCATGAGCAAAACCGACGATGCGCTTCATCATATCGTCGACGTCAATGTCAAAAAGATGGCATATCTAGATGATATGAAAGGATCGGTGCATATCGTGGCGCGCGTAGAACGCACTGTCGCCATGTTATCGGACGAAAGAGAAGCCAATATCCAAAAGAAAAAAATCGACGAAGCGCGTGAAGCCTACAACGCAGCCTTTTCCTCGCTTGAGAAAATGCCGTTGGACGAAGCCGGCAAGACTTTCGTCGCCAAGATCAAGGAAGACCAAGTCTCCACTCGACCGCTCAACGACAAATTCATGGAAATGGCGAAAACGGACAAAGATGGCGCAGTGCAATTCCTATTGAAGGAAGCCGGACCGGCAACCACCAAATGGCAGGATGCGATGCACCAGTTCACTCAATTGCAACGGGAAAAGAACAAGAAGGAGGAGGAATCCGCGATAGAAAATTATAATTCCGCTCGCCTGCTAATGCTGGCCTTGGCTACCATCGCCTTGTTTGCCGGAGCAGGCATTGCCTGGTTCGTCAGCCGCTCAATCACGCAGCCGATCTATCAAGCGGTCAAAGTTGCGAAAACGGTGGCCGCCGGTGATCTCACTAGCCATATCGAAGTTAGTTCAACGGACGAAACTGGTCAACTGCTGCAGGCACTTAAAGACATGAACGGCTCGCTGCAAAACATTGTCAGCCAAGTGCGCACAGGGGCCGACACTATTGCCACCGCTTCCGGCCAGATTGCCAGCGGAAATATGGACTTGTCTTCCCGTACCGAACAACAAGCCAGTTCACTGGAAGAGACTGCATCGTCAATGGAGGAGCTAACCACCACTGTCAAGCAGAATGCCGACAACGCACGTCAAGCCAATAACTTGGCGAGAGCTGCATCGGACGTAGCAAGTAAAGGTGGAGCAGTTGTTTCAGAGGTAGTCGGCACGATGGATTCGATTAACGAATCGGCAAAGAAAATCGTCGATATTATCAGCGTCATCGATGGCATTGCGTTTCAAACCAACATCTTGGCCTTGAATGCTGCAGTGGAAGCTGCGCGCGCTGGCGAGCAGGGGCGCGGCTTCGCGGTGGTTGCAGCGGAGGTGCGTAATCTGGCTCAACGTAGCGCAGGCGCGGCCAAGGAAATCAAAACATTGATCGGCGATTCGGTTGAAAAAGTAGCGGCAGGCAGCAAGCTGGTCGACCAAGCAGGAGCGACAATGAATGAAGTTGTGGAAAGCGTAAAGCGCGTGACCGACATAATCAGCGACATTGCCGCAGCCAGCCAGGAACAAACTGCCGGAATTGAGCAGATAAACTTTGCCATTACGGAAATGGACAATGTGACACAGCAAAATGCTGCACTGGTGGAAGAGGCAGCGGCTGCTGCCGGAGCGCTGCAAGACCAGGCAGACAATCTGGCTCAAGTAGTAAATGTATTCAAAACAGATGGGGCGCATATGATGGCCGCTACTCCCATTAAATCAAACCGCCCAGATCAGCGCAATACTGCCGTTCACCCGAAGTTGGGAGCGCACAATACAAATCGTCCTGTGCTCAATATCAAAAAGCCTTTGAAACAGGTGGCGAATGCGTCTTCTGCCATTACTGGCAACGGCGCCTCTGAGTGGGAGGAATTTTGATCTAGCTGACAACATGAAGCACAACCTTGTGTTGCACAAACGAACGCGCTTGTGCAACGATTATGCTTATCGGATATGCCAACGCCCCAAACGACGATCAAGAAACCGCCACGCGAGAATTTGCTCTTAAACAGGCAAGGTGCAAAAAAATATTTTCTGAAATTGCATCCGGCGGTCAACGGGATCGTCCGCAACTCATGCGTGCGTTGGATCAGCTACGCGCTGGCGATGTGTTGGTGCTCGGGAAGCTTGACCGGCTGTCACGCTTATTGAAGAATTTGCTGAAGATCATGGAGCGGATCGACCGACTCAGTGCCAGTTTTCACAGCTTGGCCAAAGCAATCGAGACTGCGACTCCAGCCGGACGTATGATGATGCAGATGATAGGATCATTTGGGGAATTTGAACGGTCCATGATCCGGGAACGCACCAGAGCAGGACTGGAGTCGGCGCGTAAGCAAGGCCATATCGGCGGACGGAAACCAAAACTCGACGCATATCAACAGCAAGAAATCGTCGCAATGGTCATTCCCGGCCAGAAAACGACTGCTGAGACGGCTCGATTATTCAATATTCACCCGGCAACCGCTTCCCGTCTATTGGACTCGCAACCTCAACATGTAAAAGGGTAAATTGGCGCACTGAAAATTGTGTAGTGGTTTTTGCAGCTACGTGCACATTACCCCTAGAATGACGAGATGGAGATGGATATGGATATGGATATGGAGACAATCATGAAATTCTTGGATCTGCGTGTTTCGGGTTTCATGTGCATGCATGCGGCTTGCCGGCACGACAAGAGCCGCCCGTGAGCGCGCTTGCAGAAAGCCATAAGGCGAAGTCGACGCCACGCAAGCCTACGGTGCCGCAGATGGAAGTGCGCATCGTCTTGCGCGCGCCGCGCGCATCAAATCATGGGCGCCCTGCGAGCACCGGTAAATTGATAGTGCCGATAGAGCGCGGCTTTGCAGTGCTCGACGCATTCCTTGAGCAGGAACAGTGGCTGGCCAATCAGGAAATCGCGGAACGCACAGCGATTCCGAAGGCGACTGTATCACGCCTGACGCGCACCTTAACCGACCTGGGATACCTGACACATTCGGAAACACTGAGGAAATACCGGCTAGCGTCGGCGGTGCTCAATCTTGGCTATGCAGCAATGGCGGATACAGATGTGGTGTCTCTGGCGCGGCCGCTAATGCAAGATTTTGCGGATGACAACGGCGTATTCGTCGCCGTGGCTGGGCGTGACGGGCTGGACATGATCCTGTTCGAAAACTGCCATAGCGCATCGACTCTCGCAACAATAGGACTGAGTGTGGGGGAACATATGCCGATCGCTGCATCGCCGCTGGGATGGGCGCTGCTGGCGGGCTTGCCGGAAGCAGAGCGTTCCTATTTGCTGGACCACCTGCGGCCTTATCACAAGCGCGACCGCTGGGTACTACTGCGACAGCGTATCGTGGAAGCGTCAGATCAGGTGGCAGAAAAAGGGTATTGTGCATCCACCGGAGACTGGGGTGCGGACATCACCGTCGTCGCCGTGCCGTTGAACGTGGAGGGACGTTTGCCAATGGCGCTGGTATGTGCAGGATCGCCTCGGCTGACCAACAGAAAAAAACTCGACGAGCAATTGGGACGAAAGTTGGTTGCTCTAGTCAATGTGTTAAAAAAACGCGCGGTGGCGGTAGATGGCTGAGGACGCGATGAAGCCAACCGTGCAACGCAGGGCCGGCACACCCGATCCGCAGTTATCGGAGCAGATTTCGGTGCGCGGTCAGGACGCCGGTGTCGCCGTCGGCGCGAGCACAACCACCCAGACGCTTGAGCGCGCCCTTGGACTACTCAAGGCTTTTCGCGGTAGCCCCAAACCGCTGACGCATGCGGAGTTAGTGCGCCGCACCGGTTATTCCAAGGCATCGATATCGCGCGTGGCCGCCACTTTGGTGGTGCTCGGTTATCTTGATCGGGCGCTCGACGGCGTTCGCTTCCAGATCGGTGTGCGCGGGCTGAGGATCGGCCGCCGCTATTTATCGAATAGCCTCCTCACGCGGCTGGCTAAACCAATCATGCAACAACTGGCCGACCGCAATAATGTGTCCGTCGGGCTGGCTGTGGCCAATCAGCTCGACATGATTTATATCAAGTACTGCAACAGCGGCAGAATCGCCACGTTACGGCTGGGCGTCGGGCGGACGGTACCGATGGAGCTCAGTTCCATCGGCCGGACGTATGTATGGGCGCAGCCGCCTGCGCGGCGTCAACGCTTGTTATTCGATATCCTGAAAAAAATAGGGTCGCACGGGCCGGCGGTGGTTGCGAAGATGGAACATGCCTTCGAAGACTTGGACAAGTACGGCTACTGCATGGCAGCGGGCGAATATCAGCGCGACACCTTCGCCGTCAGCGTTCCGGTCTGGCTCGGGGATCCTCCTGTTGTCATGGCGTTGAATTGCAGCGCGGTTTCCTACGTGCCGGACCTGGAAAATATCAGAAAGGTATTGGCACCTACTCTACAGAGCACTGCGGAGAAATTGATCGACGTAATGTCTACCATCGATAGCGCGCTATTTTAGGGACGCCGCGCGTTTCCGGGGCATCCAGGCCTATAGCCATGTGAACCGATACGACTGGTCTCCATTTCACCTTCCGCCCATTCAATGCCGGTTGTTGATAGGCGTTGTTGCATAAATCAAAATTGGGTCAAAGCGTCCCATTTTTTGCTGTTTTCTAGATATAGACGGACATTTGCATGCCTGGATTTGTCATTTTGCTAAGTGCAGACAAGCTGATCCATGCCTCTGTTTTTTGCTGTTGCAGCGCGCACTTTCATGGTGTTGCCGAAAATGCAGGCCGAGCTGGCTTTATTTTTCATCAATAGTTTTGGGATTTTGCTCGATGCGCTGCTGGCTAAGCTCCGCCGGCCTACAGATAAAATCCACCAGTTCGCGTGCATATAGCGGCAGCGCATCAAGTTTTTGCACCACGACGCTACGCTCCCGTACCGCCCAAGGCTCGGTCAGGTCAACCAGTGCCAACTGCATGAAGCGACTGTGACGCAATGCGGCTGACTGCGGCAGAATCCCGATCCCAATATTGGTTTCGATCATGCGGCACATCGCTTCAAAACTACGCACCTGAATCCGCAACTTCAGGCGCTGGCCGCTTTCGGACACTATCCGGCTCAGGAAATGATGCAAGGTGCTGCCCTCGTGCAAACCGATATGCTCGTATTCGAGCGTTTCTGCGAACGCGATGCGTTCTTTGCCCGCCAACGGGTGTTCCAGTGCGCTCGCCAGCACCAGTTTATCGGTGGAAAAATTCAGTATCTCCAGTCCATCACCCTGAATCGGGCCGGCCACGATGCCGATATCAGCGGTTCCGTCCCGAATTGCGCGCACGATTTCCTGATTGAGCCGTTCCTCAAGCGCGACGTTGACATGCGGATGCGTGGCAAGGAACGAGCGCAGTACTTCCGGCATGAACTCGGTCACTGCAGTGGTATTGGCGAAGATGCGGATATGCCCCTTGATGCCATTGTTGTACTGCTGCATATCGCTTTTGCAGCGTTCAACCTGTTGCATGAACAATTGCGCATGATGCAACAAGGTCATGCCGGCAGCCGTTAATTGCACTCCGCGACTCTCGCGATAGAGCAGCTTCATGCCAAAACGCGTTTCCAGTTCCTTGATCCGATTACTGGTGGCCGCCAGCGACAGATGCATCCGCTCGGCGCTACGCGTCAAACTGTGAAGTTCACCGATAGTAATCAGCAGGCGCAGGTCGGTCAGATCGAAAAGCATGCTCAGGCGCTCCTTGTTTTTTAAATATACGTCTAATAACAGTAAAACAGAATTCACCGCAGCCAAAGGCACCCTTCCAAAAATGCAGATTGTCATCGCCACTGACGTGGCACAGACTATCCATCATTAATGAACCAACCCGGCACTGCGCCCGATATACGATGGAATCTGTGTCATTTGACTTGGAATTGATGCAACAGTGGGTCGGACGCCAGGAAGTGCGCACCGATCTGATCGATGCCACGCTTGCGGCCGCGCTCGCTGCGACGCTGGATCATACTACTGCCCCACAACCGGGGTCGGCATTGCCGCCATTGTGGCACTGGATCTATTTTTGGACTCATTGCCGAGAATCCGAAATCGGCGCTGATGGCCACCCGCAACGGGGTGGGTTCTTGCCGCCGATACCATTGCCGCGCCGGATGTGGGCGGGAGGACGTCTGACCTTTCCGGCAGTGCTGCCGATTGGGGCCGCCGTCACCCGCAGCTCTAAAATCAAGAGTGTCACCGGCAAAAACGGCCAAAGCGGCCAGCTGGCGTTCGTTACGGTACAGCATGAAGTTGCCGCCGATGGCATCATTGCCATCACCGAAGAACACGACATCGTTTACCGCAATATGCCGCCCCTGCCGCAATCTCTGCCGCAATCCAGTGCAATTGCACCAGCGCCAAAACCGGCCCCAACCGAAGCACTCTGGCGGCGCACTGTGACCCCCGATCCGGTTTTGCTGTTCCGCTACTCTGCCCTGACCTTCAATGGCCATCGCATCCATTACGACCGCAGCTATGTGACCGGGGTTGAAGGCTATCCTGGCCTGATCGTCCACGGCCCGCTGATTGCGACGCTGCTGGCTGATCTGGTACGCCGCCATCTGCCGGATGCTCGCCTGACCGAATTCAATTTCCGCGCAGTCGGCCCTTTGTTCGACATCGAGCCATTTACCTTGTGCGGACAACCCGACGCAGACGGCCGCAGCGTGCAACTGTGGGCGCAGAATGCGCGCGGCGAATTTGCGATGCAGGCCGAGGCAAAGCTTGCCGGCCCGCTCATTAAGCAATAATTTAACCCATAATTCAGGAGACATAAGATGTTGGCACCAACGGACAAGTTTCAAGAGATACGCGATGCAGTGCGCGCATTGTGCGCGGAATTTCCACCCGAGTATTTTCGCCGCATCGACCAGGAGCGCGGTTATCCAGAGCAGTTCGTTGACGCGCTGACCAAAGCCGGCTGGCTGGCCGCGCTGATCCCACCGGAATACGGCGGCTCCGGCCTGGGCCTGACCGAAGCCTCGGTGATCATGGAAGAGATCAACCGCTCGGGCGGCAATTCGGGCGCTTGCCACGGCCAAATGTACAACATGGGCACGCTGTTGCGGCACGGCTCGGAGCGGCAAAAAAACGAATATCTGCCCAAAATTGCCAGCGGGGAATTACGGCTGCAGACCATGGCCGTGACCGAACCTTCCACCGGCACAGATACCACGAAAATCAAGACCACCGCGGTCAAAAAAGGCGACCGCTATGTGATCAACGGTCAAAAGGTCTGGATTTCACGGGTGCAGCATTCCGACCTGATGATTTTGCTGGCGCGCACCACGCCGCTGGCAGAAGTACAGAAAAAATCCGAGGGCATGTCGATTTTCCTGGTCGATCTGCGCACAGCCATCGGCAACGGCCTCACGGTGCAACCGATCCTGAACATGGTGAACCATGAGACCAATGAACTGTTCTTTGAAAACCTGGAAATCCCGGCGGAAAATCTGATCGGCGAAGAAGGTCAAGGATTCAAGTACATTCTTGACGGCCTGAATGCGGAACGCGCGCTGATCGCCGCCGAATGCATCGGCGACGGCTACTGGTTCATCGACAAGGTGACCAAATACGTGAACGAACGCATCGTTTTCGGGCGGCCGATCGGCCAGAACCAGGGCGTGCAGTTCCCGATTGCAAAAGCCTACATCAACCTAGAAGCCGCCAACCTGATGCGCTACAAGGCGTGCGAATTGTTCGATGCGCATCAACCGTGCGGCACCCAGGCCAACATGGCGAAACTATTGGCCGCCGACGCATCGTGGGAAGCTGCCAACGCCTGCCTGCAATTTCATGGCGGCTTCGGCTTTGCGCATGAATACGATGTCGAGCGTAAATTCCGTGAAACCCGGTTGTATCAGGTCGCGCCAATCTCGACCAACCTGATCCTGTCGTATGTCTCCGAGCATGTGCTCGGCCTGCCGCGCTCATTCTGAACACATTCCTACTTGAGAGACAACATCATGCGACCACTGGACGGCATTACCGTCATCACCCTCGAACACGCGATTGCGGCACCGTTCTGCACCCGCCAACTGGCCGATCTCGGCGCGCGCGTGATCAAGGTCGAGCGCCCCGGCGTCGGCGATTTTGCCCGCGCTTACGATCAACGGGTGCGCGGATTGGCTTCGCACTTCGTCTGGACCAACCGTTCCAAGGAAAGCCTGACGCTCGACGTCAAGCATGCAGAAGCCGGCAGCATTCTGGTGCAATTGCTGGAAAGCGCCGACGTGCTGGTGCAAAACCTCGCACCTGGCGCTGCTGCCCGTCTCGGTTTGTCTTACGAAGCGCTACGTGCGAGATTCCCGCGATTGATCGTCTGCGACATTTCCGGCTACGGCGCCAACGGTCCTTATCGTGACAAAAAGGCGTACGACTTATTGATCCAGAGCGAATCGGGTTTCCTGTCGATTACCGGCTCACCGGACGAACCGGCCAAGGCCGGCTGCTCAATCGCCGACATCGCCGCCGGCATGTATGCGTACACCAATATCCTGGCCGCATTGATTCAGCGCGGCAAAACCGGCCAGGGTTGCAATATCGACGTATCGATGCTGGAAAGCATGGTCGAGTGGATGAGCTATCCGCTGTACTACGCCTTCGATGACGCTACGCCGCCGCCGCGTGCCGGTGCCGCGCACGCGACGATTTACCCTTACGGCCCATTCACGGCCGGCGATGGCAAGATCGTCATGCTGGGGCTGCAAAACGAGCGTGAATGGCGACTCTTTTGCGACAAGGTATTGCTGCAGCCGACGCTGACCGATGACCCGCGTTTTTCATCCAATTCGCAACGCACCGCAGCGCGTCAGGAATTACGCACCATCATTATTGATGCATTTTCCAAACTTAGCGCCGAACAGGTGATCGAACGGCTGGACGCCGCCCAGATCGCCAACGCAAGGATGAACGACATGCACGACTTGTGGCAACACGCGCAACTGAAAGCACGGGAGCGCTGGGTGGAAATCGATACACCTGCGGGGAAAATCCCGGCCCTGCTGCCACCCGGCGTCCCCAATACCTATAGTGCGCGCATGGATGCGGTGCCCGCTCTGGGCGAACATACCGATGCGATCCTGGGCCGACTCGGCTACGACACCGCCGCGATAGCCGACTTGCGCTCGCACGGCACCATTTGACAGCGCCTACGAAAGGACAGACCCATGACTGATCACCCCAGTAAAACCCTCGCCAGCTTCGCAGCTAATTTGCGCTTTGATGATATTCCCGACTCCGTGGTGCGGCGCGCCGAAGACCTTTTCCTCGACTGGATTGGTTCCGCCTTGGCCGGCAAAGGCGCACGTCCGGTAGAAACCATCAACTGGTTTGCCCAGCAAATGGGGCCAGCCAACGGCAGCTCCGAAATCCTGATCTCGCGCCGCCAGACCACGCCGCTGTTTGCCGCAATGGTCAACGCCGCATCGTCGCATTTTGCCGAACAGGACGATGTCCACAACGGCTCGGTCTTTCATCCGGCCGCCGTGGTGTTCCCGGCAGTGCTGGCGGTGGCGCAGTCGATTGGCAGTTCCGGGCGCGATTTGCTCACCGCGGCAGTGGCTGGCTATGAAGTCGGGATACGCGTGGGCGAATTCCTCGGCCGCTCGCATTACAAAATCTTTCACACCACCGGCACCGCAGGAACTGTTGCTGCCGCCGCCGCGGTGGGCCGTTTGTTGCAACTGACGCCGGAACGGATGCTGGATGCTTTCGGCTCAGCCGGCACCCAGGCCGCAGGGCTGTGGGAATTTTTACGCGACGCTGCCGATTCGAAGCAACTGCATACGGCCAAGGCTGCAGCGGATGGCTTGACGGCGGCCTATCTGGCAAGCCAGGGCTTCACTGGCGCCAAACGGATTCTCGAGGGCGCGCAAGGCATGGCTGCCGGCATGTCGACCGATGCCGATCCGGGCCGGCTTACCGATCGACTGGGCGTACGCTGGGCACTGGTCGAAACCTCATTCAAATTTCACGCGTCTTGCCGCCACACTCACCCGGCGGCCGATGCGCTGCTAAAAATCGTGGTCGAAAACAACTTGCTGCCTGAGCAGATCGCGCGCGTTACCGCGCATGTCCATCAGGGAGCGATCGACGTATTGGGGCCGGTTCAGAACCCGCAAACTGTTCATCAGGCGAAGTTCTCGATGGGCACGGTACTTGGGCTGATCGCCCTAGTCCGGCGCGCCGGTGTAAATGAGTTCGAAACCCTGTTCAACGATCCGCGCATCGTAAGCTTTCGAGACAAGGTCACCATGGTGCTCGACCCTGAAGTCGATCAAGCCTACCCATCGCGCTGGATCGGCAAGATCACGCTGGAAACCCACGATGGACGGATATTGCAGAGCCGTATCGATGAACCGAAAGGCGATCCGGGCAACACGCTGACCCGCGCCGAACTGGAACAAAAGGCGTTGCGACTGGCAGAGTTCAGCGGTGCGGCCACGGTGGCAGAGATGAAAGCAGCGTTCCAGCGCATCTGGAATCTGGTGCATATCGACAAGATCGAACGGTTCTTCGGATGATAGACATGCAAACCACGATTGCCCGTTCCTACCTGTTCGTCCCGGCCAACCGCCCGGAACGTTTTGCCAAAGCCTGCGCTGCCGGGGCCGATGCCGTAATAGTCGATCTGGAAGATGCGGTTCCTTCGCCCGAAAAGATTGCGGCGCGGAACGCACTGGCGGCCTGGCTGTCGCCTGCGCAACCGGTGTTGGTGCGCATCAACAGTGCAGACAGCGCATGGTTTCGGGACGACCTCGCGCTGTGCGCGCTTGCCGGCGTTAGCGGCATCGTGCTGCCAAAGGCAGAGCACCTCGACCAGATCGACGCCATCGCTGCGCTACGACCTGATATCGTGGTTTTGCCCTTGATAGAAACAGCCCGAGGGTTTTCGAATGCCGACCAAATCACCCGGCATCAGTGCGTGCAGCGGTTGATGTTTGGCGCGATCGATTTCCAGTTTGATCTCGGCATTGACGGCGATACCGATGCATTGCTGTATTTCCGCTCGCAACTAGTGTTGTTGTCGCGCCTGGCCGGAATTCAAGCCCCGGTGGATGGTGTGACCACCGCAATCAACGATTCCGGCCGGCTACGTGTCGACACTTTGTACGCCCGTCGCCTCGGCTTCGGCGGCAAGCTTTGCATCCATCCCAACCAGATCGTTCCAGTCAATAATTGCTTTTACCCCAGCGCGGAAGAAGTTGCATGGGCGCAGCAAATTCTGGCAGCGGCATCCGCCGCGCGGGGTGCTGCCGTTGCGGTTGACGGCAAGATGGTGGACCTGCCCGTAATGCGCAAGGCACAGAAAATTATCGACGAGGCAGCGCACAAAATAGAACAGGAGAAGCCAATCCCGATAAACACGAATTCGCAGTAAAACGCCATGTCGCAAGACTAAGACGCTGTCGCACGACACCCATAAAAACTAAGGAGACAACCATGCATAAAATTCATCCCATCCTGTCCGGCCTGTTCGCACTCGCACTAAGCACTGGTGCACTGGCGCAACAGCCGATCGTCATCAAGTTCAGCCATGTGGTCGCCAACGATACGCCAAAAGGCCAGGGTGCCGAGCGCTTCAAGGAACTGGCCGAGAAAGCCACCAGCGGCCGCGTCAAGGTCGAGCTTTATCCAAACAGCACTCTCTACAAAGACAAGGAAGAGCTGGAGGCACTGCAACTTGGCGCAGTGCAAATGCTGGCGCCGTCCTTGTCGAAGTTCGCACCGCTTGGCGTCAAAGAGTTCGAGCTATTTGATTTGCCCTATATTTTTCCTGGCAAGGATGTACTGAACCGGGTCACGGAAGGTCCGATCGGCAAGAGTCTTTTCAAGAAACTTGAATCAAAAAATATTGTTGGATTGGCTTATTGGGACAACGGTTTCAAGCAGATGACATCGCATAAACCGATGCACGATCCGAGCGATTTCAAAGGGCTGAAAATGCGCATCCAGTCATCCAAGGTACTCGATGCACAGATGCGCGCACTCGGCGCCAACCCGCAAGTGATGGCATTTTCCGAGGTCTATCAAGCCTTGCAAACCGGTGTGGTGGACGGTACGGAAAACACACCATCCAATATCTACACGCAGAAAACCCATGAAGTACAAGAGCATCTGACCGTCTCGGATCATGGCTATATCGGTTATGCGGTAATCGTCAACAAGAAGTTCTGGGACAGTCTGCCCGCCGACATTCGCACCGAGCTCGAAGGGGCGATGAAAGAAGCAACCAAGTACACCAACGCCATTGCGCAGCAGGAAAACGACAAGGCGCTGAACAATATCAAGCAATCCGGCAAAACCACTGTTTATACGCTGAATGCGAAAGAAAAATCGGAATGGCGCAAAGCACTGTTGCCGGTGCAAAAAGAAATGCAAGGACGCATAGGGAAGGACTTGATCAATGCCGTCAATAAGGAATCCGCTACACTAGGCTATAAGTAACGGCAAGGACGACCAATCGCATCCGGCAACTTGGCATTGCGCAAGTGCCGGATGCGGTATTTTCAATAAGGATACTCACCATGCAAATCACGATTCCTGATATCAACCAAGTTTGTGAAGAACACCAGCTGTTTGCCGGCCTGCTGCCGGAGCAGGCGCGCATCCTTGAATTGGGCTGCGGCAAGGCAGAGAAGACCCGCGCCATCGCTAAAGATAACAAGGTGGCTTATCTGCTGGCGCTCGAAACTGACGCCATCCAGCATGCGATCAATCTGACATACACCGACCTGCCCAAGGTGCAATTTGGATTAGGCGCGGCCGAGGCCATCCCTGCCGCAAACGCCAGTTTCGATATCGTCATGATGTTCAAATCCCTGCATCATGTGCCTTTGGAAAAGCTCGACCAAGCTTTCACTGAAATCCATCGTGTGCTAAAACCAGGCGGATTGGCATACATTTCAGAACCGATTTTTGCCGGCGAATATAACGAAATACTCCGATTGTTTCATGATGAAAGCAGCGTGCGGCAAGCGGCATTCTCTGCAGTCGAACGCGCGATTAGTGCAGGCTGGTTCGACTTGGTGGAGCAAAAATTCTTTCTATCGCCGTTACGCTATCGCGACTTTGCACAGTTTGAAGATACGGTAATCAAGGTAACCCACTCGCAACACCAATTGACGGCAACGCTCGAGGCAGAAGTCCGCGACAAATTCAACGCCCACATGACTGCGGAGGGAGCCAAATTTCTCGCGCCGATCCGGGTTGACCTGTTGCGAAAAGCCGCTTAATGCCCTGGTTTTTCCTTTTCATCCTGCGCCTGAAACGCCCCATCTGTTAGACTGCCCTCCCCCTTATCCCTCTACGCCGGCGTGCATACTCATGATGGAACCCACCTCTTTTTCCAGTTTGGCCCTGTCACCGGCAATGCTCTCCAACCTCGATAGCCTCGGCTATCACACGATGACGACGATTCAGGCGCACAGCTTGCCGCTGATCCTGGAGCAGCGCGACCTGATTGCGCAAGCCAAGACCGGCAGCGGCAAGACCGCAGCATTTGGCATCGGCATCCTGGCAAAACTGAACCCGAGCTATTTCGCAATCCAGGCGCTGGTGCTGTGCCCGACGCGCGAACTGGCCGATCAAGTGGCCAATGAGTTGCGCCGACTGGCCCGCTTTGCCGACAATATCAAGGTTCTGACGCTATGCGGCGGCGCGCCGATGCGCCCGCAAATGGCTTCGCTGGAGCATGGGGCGCATATTGTGGTCGGTACGCCGGGACGCATACGCGACCATATCTCGCGCGGCAGCATCAACTTGAATACCGTACAAACGCTGGTGCTGGACGAGGCCGACCGCATGACCGACATGGGCTTTTACGAAGAAATTTCCGGCATCGTCAGCGCCTGCCCGGCACGCCGCCAGACGCTGCTGTTTTCCGCCACCTACCCGGACGATATCCGCAAGGCCAGCGCCGAATTCCTGCGCCAGCCGGCCGAAGTCAAGGTCGAGGCGCAACATGCCGACAGCCAGATCGAGCAACGTTTTTTTGAAGTCGCCTACGACGACCGCAATGCTGCCGTGGCGCGCC
This sequence comes from Glaciimonas sp., assembly GCA_012927625.1. Classification (GTDB taxonomy): domain Bacteria; phylum Pseudomonadota; class Gammaproteobacteria; order Burkholderiales; family Burkholderiaceae_D; genus AVCC01. The sequence goes on from JABBOV010000003.1 coordinate 331,408, forward strand.
TGCTGCACCATTACCGGCCGGTATCGACGCTGGCCTTCTGCAATACCAAAATCCATTGCCGCGAACTGGCGGCCGAACTACGGGCGCAAGGTTTCTCCGCACTGGCTTTGTACGGCGAGCTGGAACAACGCGAACGCGATGAAATTTTGCTGCAATTTGCCAACCAGAGTTGCTCAGTACTGGTGGCTACCGACGTCGCCGCGCGTGGTCTGGATATCCAGACGCTGGGCGCAGTGATCAACGTTGACGTCTCGAAAGATACCGAAGTACATATCCACCGCATCGGCCGCACCGGGCGCGGCCATGAATCCGGCTTGGCGCTGAGCCTGTGTGCGCCGAACGAAAAAAAATGGGTCAAGCTGATCGAGCAATACCAGAACGGGCCGGTCAGCTGGTTTAACCTGGCACAACTGGAGCCGGCAGCAGGCGACATGTTGCAAGCACCGATGATGACGTTGTGCATCATGGGCGGCAAGAAAGACAAACTGCGTCCCGGCGATCTGTTGGGCGCATTGACTGGCGAGGTCGGCCTGACCAAAGACCAGGTCGGCAAAATTAATGTATTTGAATTCATGACCTATGTGGCGCTGGACCGGCACATTGCCGACAAGGCATTTGCCAAACTATCCGGCAGCAACATCAAGGGCCGACAGTTCAAGATGCGATTTATTTCTTAGGCTCCTCTTTCAAGCAGGCTATTGCGACAAGGCAAGCTGCTAAAATCATTGCCAGATAAATCACAATCGATAACAGGAACAGGGCGCAGCATGAAACGAGTCATCTTTAATCAAAAGGGCGGAGTCGGCAAATCGACCATCGCAGTTAATCTGGCTGCGATTGCCGCCCATCAGGGCAAAAAAACGCTGCTGATCGATATTGACCCACAGTGCAATTCCAGCCGCTATCTGTTAGGCGACGCGGCCCGGGAAGTTAGTCCTACGTTAGCGGAGTATTTTGAACAATCGCTGAATTTCGTAATTTTCCCGAAGCCGGCCAACAGCTACGTACACCAAACCCGCTTCGAGAATCTAGCGCTGATTCCATCGCACCCTGAAATCGGTGAGATGCAGTCGAAGCTGGAATCGCGTCACAAGATTTACAAATTGCGCGATGCATTGAAAGAACTGGCGCAGGAATACGAAGAAATTATCATCGACACGCCGCCCGCCTACAATTTTTTCACGCAGTCGGCACTGATCGCCGCCGACTGTTGCCTGATCCCATTCGATTGCGACGATTTCTCGCGTCAGGCGCTATATACGCTCATGAACAATGTGCAAGAAATCAAGGCCGACCACAACCCGGAGTTGACGATTGAGGGCATCGTCGTCAATCAGTTCCAGCCTCGCGCCAGCCTACCGCTACGGATGGTCAATGAGCTGATAGCCGAGGGCTTGCCGGTGCTCGACAGCAAATTATCCAGCTCGATCAAGATTCGTGAATCGCACGAACAATGCCTGCCGATGATCCACCTCGATGCGCGCCATAAATTGAGCCTGGAATTTTTGGCGCTGTATCAGGAGTTGCAATCGGTTTAGTTTCTGACCGGTGCAATTATAGTTACTACTTGGTGTATTTTTATATCCCGCAATGAATACATGCGTAGAGTGCAGAATATTTAAGCATACCCCATCTATTTTAATGTAATTGTTGGTTGGCATTAGCCCAAAAAAAACCTCTCACGCCGCAGCTTGAGAGGTTTTTTTATGCCAACATGCGCGGCATAAGCCGCGCACCGGATCAGGATAGTTGCTGAATCCCCGCCAGAATCCAGCCGCCTTGACCATCCACAGGCTTCGACAGGTTCCAGACCTCGGCAAAAGCTTCCGCCGGGGCCTGCTCGGCTTCCTTGATCATGCCGCTGAACTTGACGCTGGCCAGATACGTAGTGCTGGTGGTTTCGATCCCCAGCAATTCGGCATCCAGCGTAACGACGTCGGTGACATTCGCCGTTGCGCCGCGTTCCTGCAATTGCAACTTCAGTTCACCAAACATTTCCGGCGTAGTGAATTCGCGAATATCGTTGGTGTCGGCGCGATCCCAGGCCGCTTGCAGACGGATATAGTAAGTTTTGGTGGTACGCAAAAATCCGGGTACGTCGAAGTCGGACGGAATGCTCCAGGTCGCTTGTCCGGCGCTGGGGGAACCCGAGGCGAATGGCGCCGATTGCAGCGCAGCAGGCTGCGACAGCGGTTGTGCCTGAGCATCCATGCGCGAACCGATTTCGGGCGTACTGTTGCCGGCATTGTAGGCACCGGCATAGGCTGGCTGCGCATCCGCCGCGCCGTTCTTGTACCGCATCCACATCCGGTAGATGAACATTGCTGCTATCGCAAACAGCGCCACCATCAACAGAGTACTGATCATGCTGCCCAATGCGCCGCCCATGCCGAAGTGCGACAACATTGCACCCAAGCCGAGGCCCAGCAAGGCACCGCCCAGGATACCTTTCCAAGGGCTGGCCGGTTTGGCTGCAGCCGCCGCGCCGGGGGTTGCGGCAGGCTTGGCAGCGTTGGCCGCCTGGCTTTGTTGTGCCGGCGCCTGACGCGAGACATTGCTTGATTGTTTGCCGAACGAACTACTTCCGCCTCCCATGCGCCGGGCTTCCGCCTGTGGAATCGTCAGTGCCAGCGTACTGGCCACCATGACAAGGGCAAGCAAGATTTTTTTCATGTGAACAACTCCTGGTTAAGTTATATCCGATACGCCAAACGGCGGCACCGGGGGTAATCAAAGTCGCATAAAGAGCGCAATTATAGTGGGTTTAATCTTTTCTAAAAATAGAAGTTAACTTGAATATAACGTCATAAAAACGGAAATTTAATCCAACTCAGCGGCACGTCCGATATCAAGTCTGCGGTAATCGCAATCGACACTATGGTCGTTGACCATGCCGATGGCCTGCATGTACGCGTAGATGATGGTCGAGCCGATAAATTTAAAGCCGCGTTTGGCTAAATCCTTGGAAAGTCGATCCGACAATGGCGTTTTGGTCGGGGCTTGCCTCTGATCGACCCCGGCATTCTTGATCGGTTTGCCATCGACAAAAGCCCATAAATAAGGATCGAGGCCGCCGACTTCTTCGCGCAGCCGTAAATACGCCTGTGCATTGGAAATGGTGGCGGCTATTTTGAGGCGGTTGCGCACGATGCCGGCATCCGCCAGCAGCGCGGCGACCTTGAGCGCGTCGTAGTGGGCAATCTTGTCGGCGTCCCAGTCATCGAATGCGGCGCGGTAGTTGTCGCGCTTGTTGAGGATAATTTCCCAGCTCAGCCCCGCTTGGGCGCCTTCCAGGTTGAGCATCTCGAACAACCGCACTTCATCGTGACAAGGCACGCCCCATTCGTGGTCATGATAGACAAGGTACCGCGGGTTGGACAAGTTAGCCCACGCGCAGCGCTGAACTGCGGCGGGAGCATTCATGTGCGCTGGCGTAGCAACGCCGCGGCCTCGCGAATCATCTTTTCGGTGGTTTCCCAGTCGATGCAGGCGTCGGTCACCGAGCAGCCGTACTTGAGCTGCGACAAATCATCGGGAATCGGCTGATTGCCGGCCACGATATTCGATTCGATCATCACGCCGACCAGCGATTTGCTGCCGTTACGCACTTGCTGCATGACATCAGCCATCACCAGCGGTTGCAGGGCCGGTTTCTTATAGCTGTTGGCATGCGAACAATCGACAACTATATTGGCTGGCAAGTCGGCCTTGGACAGTGCTTGCTCGGCCATCGCCACTGACACGGTATCGTAATTGGGCCGTCCATCGCCGCCGCGCAACACCACATGGCCGTGCCGATTGCCGTGGGTGCGCACGATCGCAACCCGGCCCTGGCCGTTGATCCCAAGGAAAGAATGCGAACGCGAAGCCGATAAAATGGCGTTGATGGCAATGCTGATATCGCCATCGGTGCCGTTCTTGAAGCCGACCGGGGTCGACAGACCGGATGACATTTCGCGATGGGTTTGCGATTCGGTAGTGCGTGCGCCAATGGCGGTCCAGGCAATCAGGTCGCCCAGATATTGCGGCGAGATCGGGTCCAGCGCTTCGGTACCGGTCGGCAGACCGAGTTCGCACACATCGAGCAAGAACTGGCGCGCTTTTTTCATGCCTTGGTCGACGTGGAAGGAATCGTCCATGTCGGGGTCGTTGATGTAGCCTTTCCAGCCGGTGGTGGTGCGCGGTTTCTCGAAATACACCCGCATCACCAGCAACAGAGTGTCGGCAACCTCATCTTGCAAGGCTTTCAGGCGGCGCGCGTAATCCAGTCCGGCCACCGGATCATGAATCGAACAGGGGCCTACCACCACGAACATTCGCGGATCGCTACGCTCGAGAATATTGCGCAGTGCTTCCCTGCCGCGCATCACGCTGGCAGCAGCCAGATCGGTCAGCGGCAAGCGTGCATGCAACTCTTCCGGCGTAGGCATGGCATCAAAGGATGAAATGTTAATGTTTTCAAGATCAAGTGAGGAGGTGGCAGTCATGCTGTTTTCTAATCAGGAGTGGGCAAGGAACGAATAATGGTGCGTCTGCAACCGAGAGGGTTGCTGGGCCAGGCATAGTGTAGCTGCTCTGGAATTTTACGTTACGAGCTCGTCGCGAAGTTAATTTTACCGGGGGTATAAACAAAAATGCATTCATTACCGCATTATTTAATTAACATTTTAAAAATACATATTAGAGTATGTTTTTAATAAAAAACCAACTGTTAATGTTCAGACGATAGCATCGGCAGCGCTGTATTCCGCGACGCAGCATTTTTGAAAGAAATCCGTGACTTGCGCCATATTAAGCCGGGCCTCAGATACAGTATCTACAATAGAAAAACGGAAAAACAACAACAATCCGATTAACAGACAGGAGACACGCTTGCTGCCGGCTTATATTTCCCACCCAGATTGCATCAAGCATGACATGGGCGATCAAAACCCTGAATGCCCTGAACGTATAGGTGCAATCAGTGACCATTTATTAATCAAGGGCTTGCTCGATTACATGATGCCGTACCAAGCGCCGCTGGCGACCGAACATCAACTGGCACAGGCCCATTCGACACTCTATATTCACGAGCTGGCAGCGCATGTGCCAGACAGCGGATTTTACCGGGTCGATCCAGATACATGCATGAATCCGCACACGTATCAGGCGGCATTGCGCGCCGCCGGGGCGGCAGTACTGGCGACCGATCTGGTCATCAGCGGGGAGGCGCCAGTGGCCTTTTGCAACGTGCGTCCACCCGGGCATCATGCCGAACGCGCCGCGGCCAACGGTTTCTGTTTCTTCAACAACGTAGTGGTCGGCATGCGTCACGCGCTCAATGTGCACGGCTTGGAGCGGGTGGCGCTGGTGGATTTTGACGTACACCACGGCAACGGCAGCGAAGACATCCTGCACGACGACCCGCGCACGCTGATGTGCTCCACCTACGAGATTGGCCTCTATCCATTTTCAGGCGCAATCCCGCGCGGGCCGAACATGGTCAACGTCGGACTGGCGACTCGTTCCGGCGGGCAAGCCTTTCGCGACGCGGTTGAAACCCACTGGATTCCGGCGCTGGATGCATTCCAGCCGCAGATATTATATATTTCGGCCGGATTCGACGGCCACCGCGAAGATGATATGGGCAACATCGGCCTGGTGGAGGCCGATTACGCCTGGGTCACGCAGCAACTGGTCGCAGTTGCCAAGCGCCACGCCCAGGGCCGCATCGTCTCCTGCCTGGAAGGCGGCTACGTACTGTCGCCGCTGGCGCGCAGCGTCGCTGCCCACGTCCGAGTACTGATTGGCGCCGATTAATTTTCTCTAAAGAACGCAAACCCTATGGATATGTATCATCTGACGCCGCTGTTTTCCCCCCAATCGATTGTGGTATTCGCAGGCGATACCGAGGCTCCCGATACCCAGACTACGCACGCCAGGCTGCTGATACGGCAATTAAAAAGTGGCGGCTATGCGGGTCCGCTGACTTTTCTCGACATCAATATGCGCGGCACGCTGGCCGATCTGGCACAGGCACGAGCCGATCTGGCAATTATCGCGCTGCCCAGCGCACAATTGGCGGCGGCACTGGAAGTGGCCGGCCGGATCCAATGCAAGGCTGCGCTGATCGTCTCCAGCGGGGTTGATGCCATACTGGCGGCCGAGTTGCACGCAATCGCGCACCTGCACGCCATACATTTGCTGGGGCCGAACTGTCTGGGTTTCCAGCGTCCTAAATCCGGCATCAACGCCAGCGTACTAGGGGCGATGGCCAAGCCTGGATCGCTGTCGCTAGTGTCGCAATCGGGTGCGCTAACCGCATCGGTGCTGGACTGGGCCGATAAGAACGGTATCGGCTTCGCCTCAGTGGTTTCGCTCGGCGCCAACACTGCGGTCGATATCGCTCAAGTGCTGAATTACCTGGCGACCGACCGCGAAACCCTGAGCATCGTGGTGTATATGGAAGGCATCCGCGATGCGCGACGCTTCATGAGCGCGCTACGGGCGGCTGCCACTGCCAAACCGGTGATCGTGATGAAGTCGGGCCGCCAGCCGGCCGGTTCCCGAGCCGCCTTGACCCATTCCGGCGCGATTGTCGGCAGCGATGAAGTGTTCGATGCCGCCTTGCGGCGCGCCGGCGCAGTGCGGGTGCGCACTTTCGCCCAACTGTTTTCCGCTGCCAAATGTCTGGCCTCGCGCTACCAACCGGTCGGCCGGCGATTGGCCGTCATCACCAATGGCGGCGGCCCGGGCGTGCTGGCGGCCGACTGGGCCAGCGACCTGGGCCTGACGTTGAGTGCGCTCTCGGCCGACGCCGCCAGTGCATTGCAATCACAGTTGCCGGCGCTAGCGACACTGCAAGGCTTGGTCGACCTGACGGAAGAAGCCGACGCCAGCCACTACCGGGCCGCGCTTAGCGCCTGCGCGGCCGATGGAACTATCGACGGCATTCTGGTGATTCTGTCGCCCAAGCCTGAACTCGATGTGAATGCCATCGCGCAAGCCCTGGCCGAATTGCAACCGGGCATCTGCAAGCCGCTGATCACCTGCTGGATGGGGGATGCGCAAGTGGCCGAAGCGCGCGGCATTCTGAGCGACGCCGGCATTCCGACCTTTCGCACCCCGGAAGCAGCGGTAGATGCCTTCAACAACATCGCCTCGTTCTACCGCAACCAGCAATTGCTGCTGCAAACGCCGCCGCCACTGACGCATCTGGCGCAACCCGATGTCGAAGGCGCCCGCATCCTGATTGAAAGCGTGCTGGCCGAACGCCGCAACGTCCTCACCGAAATGGAATCGAAGGCATTGCTGGCGGCCTTCCATATTCCGCTGACCAAGACGATTCTGGCCCGTTCGGCCACAGAAGCGATCCTGATTGCCAATCAACTGGGTTACCCGGTCGCACTGAAAATCGACTCGCCCGACATTTCGCACAAATCCGATGTGCATGGTGTGGCGCTGAATGTATCCAATGCCGCATCGGTGCGCGATATCTGGCAGGACATGATGGCAACCGTCGCCCGCTTGCGGCCGGATGCCCATATCAACGGCGTGACAATCCAGAACATGTCGGGCAAACCGGAGGGCCGAGAACTGTATATCGGCGTGACCACCGATATACCGTTCGGGCCGGTGATCTCTTTTGGCGCCGGCGGCACCATGATCGAACTGATCGCCGACCGCGCGGTGGAACTGCCGCCGCTGAACCAGTTCCTGGCCCAGCATCTGATTGACCGGGTGCGCTCGGCTGAGATGCTGGGCGCCTGGCGCGGTCTGCCAGGTGCCAACAGGGAGTCGCTGGAGCAGATCCTGCTACGGGTATCGGAAATGGTCTGCGCGCTACCGCAATTGCGAGAAATGGATATCAATCCGGTAATTGTCGACGCCGACGGTGCGCTGGTAGTCGATGCCCGTATCATCATCGATCAAGATTCACCCAGGGCGCATAAATATGGTCACCTGGCAATTCTGCCCTACCCATCCAATTACGAGCAAGAGTGGCCGATGCGTAGCGGCGGCAGATATACCGTGCGCCCGATCCGCCCTGACGATGCCGAGATGATCCAGACTTTCGTGCGTGAATTGTCGCCCAATAGCCGCTACATGCGGTTCATTTCTTCGATGCGCGAACTACCTTCACGGATGCTGGCACGCTACACGCTGATCGATTACGACCGCGAAATGGCACTCATAGCAGTACATCATGTCCGTGCTGCCGGCCCGGACGGCGGCATCAAGGAAACCCAGCAGATGATCGGCGTTTCACGCTACATCACCAACCCGGATTTGCGCAGTTGCGAATTTTCATTGGCGATTGCCGATGCATTCGGCGGTCAGGGTTTGGGTTCGCGCATGATGTTGTCGATCATGGATTTCGCTCGCAACAAGGGCTTGTCGCAAATCGAGGGTTTGGTGCTGAGTAAAAATGCGGCGATGCTGAAGCTCATGCACAGTCTGGGTTTCACGGTTAAACCTTACCCGGAAGACCCGGATCTGCGTTTGTGCACCAAACTATTGTAAAAGACTACAAGGCAAAATGGGGGTTAAAACCGTTCATACCCCAGCAAATAACGCCATTGGCCGACCGCCAAGCCGGCCAATGGCATGCGCCCAATACGAATGCGCCGCATAGCGTCCACTGTCAAGCCGACGGCCTTGCACATGTGAGCGATTTGACCGTCTTGTGGGCCTTTGACGGCGAAGCGCAACCGGCTTTCACTCTGCCAACTGACATTAATCGGTGCCAGCGGTCGGCCGTTGAAGTACAAACCATGATTGAGCAAGGCAAGCCCATTCGACACTAACTCACCACTGACATCGACGATGAATTCCTGCTCTATTCTGGCTCCATCCTCAATCAATTTGCGCTTGATCCGCCAGTCTTGGGTGAACACCATTAACCCGCTGGACGACGCATCCAAAGCATTCGTCAGACTCAAATTAATCAGATGCCGTTTCAAAAAACGCATATCGGAACGATCATCAACGATGTGATTTTCAGTGGTAATGTAGGCTGGCAGGGCCTGCTTTTCAACCTGAACTCCGATCCCAACCGGCTTATGCAGCAGAATCGTGACAGGCAATGCCGGGAACAGAGTGGCGCACGGCAGGCGCTCCACAATCTGTTGCGGTAGCACCCTGAAGCCGGATTCCTCGATCACCTGCCCATCTACCAGAATCCAGCCACCTTCAATATATTGCTCTGCCTCACGCCGCGAACAGGGGACAATCTCGGCGACACGTTTGGCCAAGCGAACGGATTCTGTCATGGTAAAGATCGAATGAATTTGAATCGCGCATTGTAACCGCCGCCAGCGCGAGAACGCGTCAAACCAAGTTGAATCGCTTATGTCGCATCCATGTCGGGTTTATATCGATATGGCGGCAAGCAGACGATGCGCCAAGGCCTTGGCCTCATCCAGTGCTTCATTAGAAGAGCTAGAAACTGCTTCGACGTTATGTCGCACTTCAGTATGTCCAGCATTCGTCTGGCTCTTCAGCAGCACTGTGCCCTGAAATTGATCATGGCCCAAAATGATCACATCAACCTCAGCCTTGGAATTATTTTTTGTGTAACTAAGCAGCGTCATGTTTCGCTCCTTGACGATCGGAATGCATGAAATAAACGATAAGGCGATACCGTTTGAACGTGTAATCCCTAGGTTGACCTGGCGCGGCTTGGATTATGATCCGGCACAGGCGGTTCACCCAAAGGCTCTGGTAGGCGATCCGGCAGCTCAGGCTCTTCTACGGGCTCGGGGGTCGGAGCCTGGTGATCACAAATTAGGCCACTGACATTCTTTCGCATTTTAAACATACATCCCTCGTCAATATGTTAACGCTCTGCTCTAGCATCGCCATCTAAATCGACATTGAAACCGCACACACATCACTACCATAGCCTCCGGTAGATGCACGTTTCGGCACTCGGAACGCCTAAACTACCCAGACCGATTTACACACATCACTGTGATCGCTGTAATGCCAATCGGGATAGAGCCCCTAGCCGCCAAACGAACAATATCATTTTTTTGTACATTAATCGTGAACACGAAAGCAAAGCCCGCGCAGAGCAATACGACAAGCGAAGCTGGCAAAGTACACGATTAATTTAAAGATGGAATCAATAACGATAGACGCGGTTGCCCTCGATGCGCACACGATTGCCAATACGCAAGTCGGCAATGCCATCTTGGTTTATGGTTTGATAGCCACCATTATTCAGGCGCACTCTGATCTGATACATATCGCGCGTCTGGGTTCGATTATTTTGTTCTATCTGGTTGCCAGCCATTGCACCTCCTACCAAGCCAGCTATCGTAGCAACCGTCCTACCAGTGCCTCCACCGACTTGATTCCCGAGCAGGCCACCCACTACGCCACCCGCCACGGCACCAACACCCACACCGCTACCGCCGGCATTGGCTTGCACCATTTGAATTGAATCAATGACACCGAATTCACTATATTGGGGCTGAGAGGATTGTGCGCCAGCAGGATAATAAGGCTGCGAAACCGGCATCTGGTTATAAGGGCTGGCACAGCCACTTAGGACTACTGCTGCAATAACAAAAGTTGCGACGACCGTATAGTTTGTTTTCATGATTTCTCCTGTTTATAGACCTCTTTTATATTAGACATCGAACCCGTAAAAGAAGCTATGCATAATGCGTAAGGACTGCAACAAATGGTAACAATTTTGGCCGCCAATCTTGCAACGAAAAAAGCCGGATAAAAAAAAGCCCGCGAACCTTTCGGCGCGGGCTAAATCCAATCCTTTTAAAGAGTTGGAGGAGACAAACTCATGATATCGCAGTGCAACATATGTGTCTTCTCAAAATTTGTGATGTCGGATATTTCGAGTCAAAATAGCCGATTCTGGATCAAGCAAGTTTTACTGCATGCTCCCGCGTTGCATGGAATGTCAATTGCGGCCAGCGTTCCTGGGTTAGCTTGAGATTAATGCCGGACGAAGCCAAATAAGCCAGATTTCCGGCAGCGTCATGAGCGAGATTATGTCCTGCAGATGATTTCTCAAAATCGGACAGCATCCGCTTGTCTTCCGCAGTCACCCAGCGCGCACTGCTGATACTGGTTCCTTCGAACACCGCATCGACCCCATATTCATTTTTCAAGCGACTGGCAACCACTTCGAACTGCAACACGCCGACCGCACCCAAAATTAAATTACCGCCAAGAGTCGGCTTGAAGACCTGAACCGCGCCTTCCTCGCCCAATTGCTGCAATCCTTTGTGTAATTGCTTTATCTTGAGTGGGTTCAGTATCCGTACGCTACGAAAAAAATCCGGTGCAAAATAGGGAATTCCAGTGAATTGCAGCAATTCACCTTCGGAAAAACTATCCCCAATCTGCATATTGCCGTGATTCGGCAAACCGATGATATCGCCAGCGTACGCTTCTTCCACCTGCTCCCGACTGGAAGCCATGAAAGTAACCACATTCGAGACTCTAATCTCTCGATTCAGGCGCAGATGCTTGATCTTCATGCCCCGCTCGAAGTGACCAGAACACACGCGTAAAAAAGCAATTCGGTCCCGGTGTGCCGGATCCATATTGGCTTGAATTTTGAAGACAAAGCCGGAGAACGGGACTTCTGTCGGCACCACCGATCGCACGGTGGCATCTCGGGCCAGCGGTGCAGGCGCCCACTCCAGCAGCACATCAAGAATTTCGCGCACGCCAAAATTATTGATTGCGGAGCCAAAAAATACGGGGGTTTGCGTACCTGCGAGATATGCGTCAAGATCAAACGGATGTGAGGCCCCATGGACCAGTTCGACTTCCATCTTGAGTTGCTCTATCTCAAGCGGGAACATTTTTACCAAGCGAGGATTATTTATACCCTTGATGATGTCGAATTCCTGATCGGCACGTTCTGAGCCGGCAGCAAACAGCCTGATCTCGTCGAGAATCAAGTGATACACACCCCGGAAAGTTTTACCCATGCCTATCGGCCAAGTAATTGGCGCGCACTGGATGTTGAGTACAGACTCGACCTCGTCCAGTAATTCCAGAGGATCTCTGGTCTCACGGTCCATCTTATTCATGAAAGTCAGAATCGGCGTGTTGCGCATCCGGCAAACATTGAGAAGTTTGATGGTCTGCGCCTCAACACCCTTGGCAGCATCAATAACCATTAACGCTGAATCGACCGCAGTCAAAACACGATAAGTATCTTCAGAAAAATCCTGGTGGCCCGGAGTATCCAGAAGATTCACAACATGATCGCGATACTCGAACTGCATCACAGAACTGGCAACTGATATGCCGCGCTGTTTTTCAATCTCCATCCAATCCGAAGTCGCGTGGCGACCGCTTTTTCTGGCTTTCACTGTGCCTGCAAGTTGAATCGCACCTGAAAATAACAACAATTTCTCAGTCAATGTGGTCTTGCCGGCATCTGGATGTGAAATGATGCCAAAAGTGCGACGGCGCATCACTTCATGCGCAATCTGTCCAGTGGACACCTGCCGGATCACAGGTACAGAGTTATCAATAGTTTCAGTGACTAAGGTATCGGTGGTGGTAGACATGGTGATGACCTGAAAGGCGTAAAGCTAGTAGCATTATTCATTCTTAATGCCTGAAAAATTGTGCCAAACGCGTCAACCTCTGACGCCGTATCTGGCTACTCCTGTGATGCAAGAACAAACAGGTCAAGGTTATTGCGCTTAAATCAATCGCTATCGCGCTACCGCGAGACGACAATGAAAAATCTCTCATTTGTGGTCCGATGGAGTGTGCAGTTGAACAGGAAATCGCAATTTCCTAAATACGCGATCCGCTTGGCAGTTATACCTGCAAGAGAAACAGTATTTCCTTCAACTCGGTGCGGATACCAATTAGTTTCTCATTAAGCATCAAATTCAAATGAGCTTCGACACCGTCTGAATTTGCAACATTCTCGACTACAACCTCAACCTTTCGACCGCCCAGTTTATTGCGAGCACCATTGATGGTAAACCCCTGCTCGTACAATAACTCGCGTATATGCCGGATCAGCAAAACTTCGTGGTGCTGATAATAACGCCGGTTACCCCGGCGCTTGATAGGCTTCAACTGGGTAAATTCCTGCTCCCAGTAGCGCAAAACATGCGGTTTAACACCACACAAATCACTGACTTCACCAATAGTGAAATATCGTTTCGCCGGAATTGGAGGCAAAACGACCAGCTCTTGCTTATTGACTCGATCATTCATCAATGAATCTCAGGCCTCAGGCGGCGTAGATTGAAGACTTAGCGCTAACATCATCAACCATGTCCTTGAGTTTTTGGCTTGCATGAAAAGTGACCACACGCCGCGCAGTAATCGGAATCTCTTCACCTGTTTTCGGGTTACGCCCTGGTCTCTGCGGCTTATCTCTTAGCTGAAAATTACCGAACCCGGACAATTTGACTGCCTCGCCACGCTCAAGAGCATTGCGTATTTCGTCAAAAAAAGTTTCTACCATATCTTTTGCTTCACGCTTATTCAAACCGACCCGCTCGAAAAGAAGTTCTGCCAACTCTGACTTGGTCAAAGTTGGCAGAACTTTCTCAGCTTGAGAACGTGCCCTTGCTTCGAGCTTCGCCCGATTAAGATCCGCGTCCAAAACGGACTCAAGTTTGACAGAATTCACGTTATTCATTTCGGAGTTCCCACCTGGCCTCACGCACGCAACTTTACATCATGCTTTTCTTTGGCCGCCGCAACAAAGGCCGTCATCGCGGCATCAATACGATCATCCTTCAGAGTAGATTGAGTATCTTGCAAGGTAAAACGGAAGGCAAGGCTTTTTTCGTTGTTTTCCAACCCCTTGCCACGATATTCATCAAATAAAACAATGGCTTGTGCAATGCTACAGGCGCTGTCTGCAGTTATTTTCGCATTGAATACATCTAGAATATCCTGCGCTATAACGTGGTTTTTTACTACTAGTGCCAGATCTCGTGTAACTGCTGGAAACTTTGAGGTTTCAGAATATAAAGGCAGTTTTCGTAACTGCAAAACATCGGCATCAAGCTCAAAGACGATCGGAGCCAACGGCAATTCATACTTTTGTTGCCAACGCGGGTGTAGTTCGCCAAGATAACCGATAATTTTTCCATCGAGCTCAATCTGCGCACTGCGCCCAGGGTGCAGCGCCGGATGTACGGCGTTCACAAAACGCGCTATCCGCGGCGATAGTATCGCCTCCAGATCCGCTTTGAGATCAAAATAATCGACATTACGTGATGCCTGTCCCCATTGCTCGTCTATCACTAAGCCATAGGCTAAGGCGGCCACCCGTTTTGGCTGCTCATAACCGGCCACGCTCAAGCCACCATCTTGCACTGCTGAGTTGCGCAAATATACCGCACTGATTTCGAATACGCGTATCCGATCCATTTTACGGTTTAAGTTATATCGTACATTTGCAACCAAGCTTGGAATAAGCGACGAGCGCATCACACTCAACTGGCTAGCAATTGGATTCTGGAGTCTGATTGGCGTCGTATTACCCGAAAAATCGGACTCCCAACTTTCTTCAACGAAACTGAAATTAACTACTTCCTGATAATCCAGATCAGCCAATTGTCTGCGCACAGTAAACAACGAACGGGTGCTTTCAGGCGCGATCAACATCGAATTTAGCGCAACTGGTGGCAAGGCGGGTATATTTTCATAGCCATACACGCGCACGACTTCCTCGATCAAATCCTCTTCGATTTCAATATCAAAACGATAGGATGGCGGTGTCACGAAAAAAACTGTACCGTCACCACTCGACTCACGCTTAAAGACAAAATTCAAACGGGTGAAAATATCAGAAATCTGGTCTTCAGAAATCGCAATACCGATAACCTTCGTAGCGCGGGTTACTCGTAAGCGTACCGGTTTACGTAACGGCAAGTTAATGACTTGATCATCAATCGGGCCAATCGCAGTTTGATCTTTCTCTCCGCATATCTCGACGATCAAGGCAGTGATGCGTTCAATATGCTCAACGGTGGTTCCAAAATCTACGCCGCGCTCAAAGCGGTGCGCAGCGTCCGTTGAGAAATTGTAACGACGCGCCCTACCCTGTATCGCCTGCGGCCACCAGAATGCGGCTTCCAGGTAGATGTTCCTGGTATCCAGAGAAACTGCGGTAGAATCACCGCCCATAATGCCCGCTAATGATTCAATTTCAACATCATCGGCAATCACGCCGACCCACTCGTCAACGGCAACCGTATTGCCATTCAAGAGTTTCAGGGATTCTCCTGGCTGGCCCCAACGTACATGCAAACTACCGTGAATTTTATCCAGATCAAATACATGTGAAGGGCTCCCAAGTTCAAGCATCACGTAGTTTGAAATATCAACTAGAGCTGAAATCGACCGCTGACCGCTACGTTCCAGACGTTGCTTCAGCCAGTCTGGCGTCAACGCCCTAGCATTCAAGCCGCGAATGATACGGCCAGCGAACCTGCCGCACAAGTCCGGGGCGGAAACCACAACTGGCAGCGTGTCCTGCATTGTTACCGCCACAGGATTAAAAACCGGCAACTTGAGCGGAGTACCCGTCAATGCCGAAACTTCGCGCGCTACGCCTAGGACTGACAGGCAATCGGCCTTATTCGGCGTTAGTTTAATCGTGAACTTAAGGTCATTAAGATCGTAATAATCGCGGAAATTTTGCCCGACAGGTGCATTTTGCGGCAATTCCAGCAACCCGCCCTGATCTTCAGAAAGTTTCAGCTCGCGCGCGGAGCACAACATGCCCTGCGATTCAATTCCGCGCAGTTGACCGATTTTAATTTCTAACAGCTTGCCATCAGCGCCTGAAGGTAATATGGCTCCTGCCATCGCACACGGGACCTTCAGTCCCACATGCACATTCGGCGCTCCACACACGATATTTAGAATCGTACCTGTCCCAACATCAACTTGACAAACATGCAGTCGATCCGCATTTGGATGTTTGACAATATCGATGATCTCTCCAACTACTACACGTGAAAATGGAGAGGCAACAGCTTCAATTTCCTCCACTTCCAGACCAGACATTGTAAGCAAATGCGCCAATTCATCCGAAGTCATCTTCGGATTTACCATCGTGCGGAGCCAACTTTCGGAGAATTGCATAGTTCAACCGTGAAAATGTACGATGCAAGGGCGATTCCGTAGAAAAATCGGAACTGGAACCGCCCAGCATATTTAATTAAATTGCTTAAGAAAGCGCAGGTCACCTTCATAAAACAGGCGTAAATCGTTTATGCCGTAACGCAACATGGTTAGACGTTCCAAGCCGGAGCCAAACGCAAAGCCAATGAATTTCTCAGGATCAAGCCCCATATTGCGCACTACCGTCGGATGCACCTGTCCGGAGCCCGAAACCTCTAGCCAACGTCCTTTCAATGGACCGCTACCAAAGGCAATATCGATTTCCGCCGAAGGTTCGGTAAAGGGAAAGTAAGACGGACGAAAACGCACCTGTAAATCATCGGTTTCGAAAAATGCTTTGACGAAATTCAAATACACACCCTTCAGGTCAGCAAAGCTGATGTTTTCTGCAATCCATAGTCCCTCGATCTGATGGAACATGGGCGAATGTGTCGCGTCGCTATCAACGCGGTAAGTGCGACCAGGGGCAATAACCTTAATCGGCGGCGTGTGCATGCGCGCGTAACGTACTTGCATTGGACTCGTATGCGTACGTAACAGCAGCGGCTTACCTTCCGTATCATTGCCATCGATATAGAATGTATCCTGCATCGAACGCGCCGGATGATTTTCAGGACTATTCAGCGCCGTGAAATTGGTCCAGTCAGTCTCTATTTCCGGCCCATCAGCAACGTCAAACCCAATCGAGCGAAAAATTTCCTCCACCCGCTCCCAAGAACGCATAATGGGATGCATTCCTCCCATCCCGCGCCCGCGGCCTGGCAAAGACACATCGATTGCCTCGGCATTCAACCGTTCCTGCATCTGTGCATCGGCAAGGGCATCGCGCCGTGCATTAAGTTCTTTTTCTATTCGTGTTTTGGCGGCATTAATGACAGCACCTTGCGTCTTGCGTTCGTCTGGCGCAAGTTTGCCCAAGCCCTTCATCAGCTCGGTAATTTGCCCCACTTTGCCGAGGTATCTCGCCTTTGCGTTTTCCAGGGCCGCAGCGTCTGCTGCGTTTAAAAAATCTGCTAGCGCCTGGCTTACAAGTTGCTCTATGAAATTCATGCGGTTTTCCCGCTCCAAAAAAAGAAGCCGAAAATGAAACGGGGCACAGGTAACATACCTCTGCCCCGCTAATTTTTGCAGCACCACTGTCCAGTGATATCTGCGCCTCACACCAATTATGCGGCGAGGTTGGCTTTCACTTGATTCACAATAGCAGCAAACGCCGCCTTGTCCATTACTGCCATATCGGCCAGTACCTTGCGGTCCAACTCGATCGATGCTTTCTTCAGGCCATTCATGAATACGCTATATGTCACGCCATGTTCACGGGACGCTGCATTAATACGCGCGATCCATAAAGCACGGAAAACACGTTTCTTGTTGCGACGATCGCGATAAGCGTATTGCCCCGCCTTCATGACAGCTTGCTTGGCTACACGATAAACTTTGCTGCGCCGTCCCCGGTAGCCTTTGGCTTGATCGAGGACTTTCTTATGACGGGCCCGTGCTGTGACCCCACGTTTTACTCTAGGCATAGTAGCTCCTTAAATTGAGTGTGAGGTTAAGCGTTCGGCAGCATGCGCATAACGGAAACCACGTCATGAGCATGAACATTTGTAACACCGCGCAAGTGGCGTTTAATTTTCGTGGTTTTTTTGGTCAAAATGTGGCGCTTGAACGCGTGACCGCATTTAATCGTTCCACCTGCACGTACACGAAAGCGCTTTTTCGCGGCACTCTTTGTTTTCATTTTAGGCATAACTACATCTGTCCCTTGGACAGCTCCATTTTTAACATGATTGCAGGTGGCAACAATTTCGTTACACTTGGATGCCTGCTCCCACTTGTTTTGCTGTGAATCATAGCCCACAGCATCTATTCCAGGCGCTCATAAAAAGCGCCTGATAGAAATTTATTTTTTCTTCTTCGGCGACAGTACCATAATCATCTGACGCCCTTCCATCTTAGGAAACTGTTCAACCTGACCATACGGCTCCAAGTCAGACTTTAATCGCTCCAACATACGAAAACCAATATCCTGATGGGCCATTTCTCGACCCCGGAAACGCAAAGTAATCTTTGTTTTATCACCATCGTCAAGGAACTTGATAAGATTTCTGAGCTTGATGTTGTAGTCGCCATCGTCTGTGCCCGGTCGAAATTTTACCTCTTTGATCAGAATAACTTTTTGTTTTTGCTTTGCTTCGTGGGCTTTCTTCTGCTCCTGATATTTGAACTTGCCATAGTCCATTAGGCGGCAAACAGGAGGCTGAGCAGTAGGTGCGATCTCCACCAAATCTACATTCGCTTCCTCAGCCATACGAAAAGCTTCAGCCAAGGTAACGATACCGATAGGCTCGTTTTCAACTCCACTTAAACGCACTTCAAGTGCGGTAATTTCGCCATTAATGCGATGCGACTTATCAGTAGCTATTGCAGTTTCCTTTAAATATCAAATAATCCGGCCCTGCAACTACGCTGCAAAGTGATAACTCAGGTTTTAGAATCAATCGCATTATTCAACCGATTTACCAATTCGCTAATTGACATCACACCTTGATCGAGGTTGCCTCGCGCACGCACAGCCACCGTGTTGCCTTCACGCTCTTTGTCACCCACAACAATTATATATGGCACTTTCTGAACTGAATGCTCGCGTATTTTATAGGTAATTTTCTCATTGCGCAAATCGGTGCGTACTCTAAACCCTTGTTTTTTCAGCTCTTGTGCGACAGCTTGCGCATATTCAGCTTGAGCATCAGAAATATTAAGAACAACTACTTGCTCCGGAGCCAGCCACAATGGCAAGGCACCCGCATGATTTTCTATCAACATTCCTATGAATCGCTCCAGAGATCCTAGAATAGCCCGATGCAACATCACAGGTATTTTACGAGTATTGTCTTCTGCTACATATTCAGCCCCCAAACGGACTGGCATGGAAAAATCGACTTGCATTGTTCCGCATTGCCAAGGCCGTCCAATGGCGTCCTTCAATGTATATTCAATTTTTGGACCGTAAAATGCACCTTCTCCTGGCGATATTTCATATTCGCATCCTGAACGTTTAAGAGATTCAATCAGCGCACTCTCAGCCTTATCCCACAACTCATCAGCACCGACGCGCTTTTCAGGTCTTGTTGCAATTTTATAAATTATTTCCTTAAACCCAAAGTCGGAATACACTTTTTGCAAAAGAGCTGTATAGACAACGCACTCGTCCAGAATCTGATCGTCCGTACAAAAAATATGACCATCATCCTGCGTAAAACCGCGCACACGCATCATGCCGTGCAGTGAACCAGAAGGTTCATTGCGATGGCATTGCCCAAATTCACCATAACGCAAAGGCAATTCACGATAAGAACGCAAGTTCGATCGAAATATCTGTATGTGCCCAGGGCAATTCATTGGCTTTAATGCGTATGACCGATTTTCAGACTCGGTGGTGAACATATTTTCTTTATAGTTCTCCCAGTGCCCTGACTTTTCCCACAAGCTACGATCAAGGATTTGCGGCGCTTTAACCTCCTGATAACCGTTATCCTGATACACCTTACGCATATACTGCTCAACCTGCTGCCACACAGTCCAACCTTTCGGATGCCAAAAGATCAGTCCAGGCGCCTCTTCCTGAAAATGAAATAAGTCAAGCGCACGTCCTAATTTACGATGGTCGCGCTTTTCAGCCTCTTCAAGCATGTGCAAATAGGCTTCCTGCTCATCTTTTTTAACCCAGGCAGTCCCGTAAATACGCTGCAGCATCTCGTTTTTGGAATCCCCGCGCCAGTACGCCCCAGCAAGTTTCATTAACTTGAAAACTTTCAATTTGCCGGTGGACGGCACGTGAGGGCCACGACACAAATCCGTAAAGCTCCCCTCTGTGTATAACGATACGTCCTGATCTTGCGGAATCGATTCAATAATTTCAGCTTTGTACGACTCCCCTATCGACTTAAAGTAGGCAACCGCCTCATCGCGAGGTAAAACCTTGCGAGTGATTAGCTCGTCCTTTTTGGACAATTCAGTCATTTTTTGTTCAATTACTGATAAATCTTCAGGAGTGAACGGGCGCTTATATGAAAAATCGTAGTAAAAGCCATTATCAATTACTGGGCCGATTGTTACCTGCGCATCTGGGAATAATTCCTTGACCGCATGTGCCAGCAAATGGGCTGTCGAGTGCCGAATAACCTCAAGCGCATCAACATCCTTGTCGGTAACAATAGCTAAATCGGCATCGTTGACAATAAGATACGACGTATCTACCAGGCGTCCATCGACCTTGCCAGCCAATGCAGATTTTGCGAGCCCGGAGCCGATGCTCAGGGCAACTTGGGCAACTGTTACCGGCGCATCATATTGACGCTGCGAACCATCGGGAAGTCGAATTGAAATCATTTTGTTCTCCAAGTCATCATGAAATTGATGTCAACGCTAGATTGCTACATTTATTGGGCAAGGAAATACAGGCGTAAAAAAGCGCGGATTAACCGCGCTTTTCAATGCTACCGAGAGGAATCTTAATTTTAATCTACTGCTTACAAGCAGGATTAATGGCTTGCAACAATTTATTAAAAATTTTGTTTCCCGTAGAACGGTGCCAATACTCGTTGGTAGGCACGATTGGACTCGAACCAACGACCCCTACCATGTCAAGGTAGTGCTCTAACCAGCTGAGCTACGCGCCTAAAAGAACGATTATAACAGAGGAATTATTTCATTTGCCAGATCTTTCTTCAAGCCAGTATTTCTCATTTCAAAAATTGCCATCCCGGCTTGAGCGATGTGACGCCGGGCGCCTTGAGCATGAAATGCGAGCTCTCATCGAGAAACAAATAATGCTGAAGCAAAATCGGCAGATGTTCGAAAAACAGAGCGTGCGGCCCACGGATTGCGATAAGGCACCTTACTATCGCAAGCTGTCATGGTGAGCTCGCACCAACTCGCCTTATAAGGCATCACATCGCGCACTAAATGCATTTCTTGTAAGCAGATGCATCACTTGTTGTCTCGCGTCAGAACTCTTCTATATATTGAGTATGCACAACATCGTTTGGAGATTGGTATGAAACGTATTCTTTGTAATGCCGCAGCTATTGTTGCTCTCAGTACTGCTGCCTTTATCCCTATGCAAGCGGTGGCGCAAGTAGGTATTAATATCGTTATTGGTAACGCACCTCCGCCGGTGCGTTATGAAGTCGTTCCAGCCCCACGCCGAGGATATGAATGGGCACCTGGTTATTGGAATTGGAATGGCCGAAAGCATATTTGGGCTCGAGGTCATTGGGAACGCGTACGCGCCGGTCAGTACTACCAGCGTCCTGAATGGCAACAAGACAATGACGGCTGGCGTCTGAACCGCGGCGGATGGCAACGCGGCGAACGCCGTGACAACCGTAATGAAAACGAAAATCGAGGCAAGGGTCATGGTGATCGTAACCATGATGGCGAGCCAAATCGTCAAGACCACAGGCCAAACGACGCGCGCCGCAATTAAGTTGGCAGTACAGATGGCAAAGCTACCTCGAACCGCTCCAAATTGG
This sequence comes from Glaciimonas sp., assembly GCA_012927625.1. Lineage (GTDB taxonomy): Bacteria > Pseudomonadota > Gammaproteobacteria > Burkholderiales > Burkholderiaceae_D > AVCC01. Next base: position 353,079 of record JABBOV010000003.1, read on the forward strand.
GGCGGTTTTTAACTGGATACGCCACGCTTTGAATCGCCGTGTTCGCCGACTTGGGGCGAGCTTGCTGGTAGTATTTAACGAACTTCTCATGTCGCTGCTAATTTTGCCGGTGCCCATCATAGTGCAAAGCAATATCCACGTAAGGCACGAAAAAAAGGGCAATGGGGTTGCAGGGACAAAAACCAAAAGTCAAGCGAGGCTTCCATACATTTCCATTATCGATTGAGTATATTTAATATAGTCAATGAATATGTGCGTAAAATACCATAAAAATAACGATACTCCCTATTTTTACAAAAAACGCCGAATTACAAATCTGGTTCGTTCCTGCTGGATTTTTCGTGGGCCATGCGCATCTACACCACTGGTCAACTGAGTGGTTGATTGCTTCGGCCCTGATGCAATAACCGCCCACCGTCAATTCTTTTGAAAACCATGCCAGGTTTCGAAGTGCGAAAAGTGGCGACTTATAGGTAAATAAAAAAACGTGAAAAGCGGATTGCAACTGCGTGCAAAAAATTGACTGATGCACGACTGGTACACATCTGTTTTTTGTACATCACTTGATAGCCTGAAAGACTGCAATCCTGACGACAGGCAAACTGTTTTTTTCGCGCTATACTCAAACTTTTGTGACGTTTACGTAAACGTCATGCAAACGTCGCATAAGAGCGCACTACACCTCGCCCCGGAGACCACCATGACTGATCTGTCCATCGCTGACAAGCTTACTGCATACAAACCTGCCAACAAGATTCGCTTCGTTACCGCAGCTTCCTTGTTCGATGGTCACGATGCGTCGATCAATATCATGCGCCGCATCTTGATGTCCAATGGGGCGGAAGTGATTCACCTCGGACACAACCGTTCGGTCGATGAAATCGTCACCGCTGCGTTGCAAGAAGATGCGCAAGGCATCGCCATTTCCAGCTATCAGGGCGGCCATGTCGAATACTTCAAGTACATGATCGACTTGCTGCGGGAACGTGGCGGTGCGCATATCAAAGTGTTCGGCGGCGGCGGCGGTGTCATCGTGCCGGAAGAAATCGCCGATTTGCATGCGTATGGCGTGACCCGCATTTTCAGCCCGGAAGATGGCCAAAGCATGGGGTTGGTCGGCATGATCCTGTCGATGATCCAGGCCTGCGATATCGATCTGTCGGCCTTTGCCCCGACCGAACTGGCCGCGCTGGAAAGCGGCGATATTACCTCCAGGCACCGGCCGTTGGCGCAACTCATTACCGCGCTGGAAAATGACAAAGACGGCGACAAGGTCAGCGTCAAATTAAAGGAACAATTGCACGCAGCGGCAGCCGCACTGCGCACCCCGACACTCGGCATTACCGGCACCGGCGGCGCCGGCAAATCCTCTTTGACCGATGAGCTGATCCGTCGCATCCGCATTGATCAGGATGACACACTGAATATCGCACTGATCTCGATCGATCCATCGCGTCGTAAATCGGGCGGCGCGCTGCTGGGCGACCGCATCCGCATGAATGCGATCAATCCGTGGGGCGGCAAGGAGGGTGCGCCAGTACGGGTTTTCATGCGCTCGCTGGCCACGCGCGAAGCCGGTTCCGAAATCTCGCAGGCGCTGCCGGACGTAATTGCCGCTTGCAAAGTAGCCGGCTTTGATCTGGTCATTATCGAAACTTCCGGCATCGGCCAGGGAGACGCCGCCATCGTGCCGCATGTGGATGTCAGCACGTATGTGATGACGCCGGAATTCGGCGCCGCCTCGCAACTGGAAAAAATCGACATGCTCGATTTTGCCGATTTCATCGCGATCAATAAATTCGACCGCAAAGGCTCACAAGACGCGCTGCGCGATGTCGCCAAGCAATACCAGCGCAACCGCGAACTGTGGACTTTGCGTCCGGATGACATGCCGGTGTATGGCACCCAGGCGTCGCGCTTCAACGACGATGGCGTAACCGCGCTGTATCAGGGTTTACTGCCAAAACTGATTGAGCACGGCCTGAAAGCCAATGCCAGCAAACTGCCACCCATCGCCGCCAAATTTTCCAGCAGCAAGAACGTGATCGTGCCACCGGCACGCAGCCGTTATCTGGCTGAAATCGCCGATACGCTGCGCGGTTATCACAAATCTACCCGCAAACAAGTGCTGCTGGCGCGCGAGCGGCAGCAGTTGCAGGAAGCCCGGCGCATGCTGAGCGCCGCCGGCAAGAACGCTGATTTCGACGACCTGATCGCCGAGCGCGACGCCAGCCTCGACGCCGCTTCCAAAAAGCTGCTGAAGATGTGGCCCGACATGCAAAAGTCGTATGCCGGCGACGAATACGTAGTCAAAATCCGCGACAAGGAAATCCGCACCCAACTGGTTTCCAGCTCCATGTCCGGCACCAAAATCCGCAAAGTCGCGCTGCCGAAGTTCGAAGACCACGGCGAAATCCTACGCTGGCTGATGCTGGAAAACGTCCCCGGCTCGTTCCCGTTCACCGCTGGCGTGTTCGCCTTCAAGCGCGAAAACGAAGACCCGACCCGCATGTTCGCCGGCGAAGGCGATCCGTTCCGCACCAATCGTCGCTTCAAATTGGTATCTGAAGGCATGGACGCCAAGCGCCTGTCGACTGCCTTTGACTCGGTCACGCTATACGGTGCCGACCCGGCGATCCGGCCCGACATCTACGGCAAAGTCGGCAATTCCGGCGTCTCGATTGCGACTCTGGACGATATGAAAGTGCTGTACGACGGGTTCGATCTGTGCAGCCCGTCCACCTCGGTTTCGATGACCATCAACGGCCCGGCTCCGACCATCCTGGCGATGTTCATGAACACCGCGATCGACCAGCAACTCAACAAGTTTCGCAGCGACAACAGCCGCGATGCGACCGCTGACGAAGCTGCCAAAATCCGCGTCTGGGTCTTGCAAAACGTCCGCGGCACAGTACAGGCCGACATCCTGAAAGAAGACCAAGGCCAAAACACTTGCATCTTCTCGACTGAATTCAGCCTCAAAGTAATGGGCGACATTCAGGAATATTTCGTCCACCACCAGGTGCGCAACTTCTATTCAGTCTCGATCTCCGGTTATCACATCGCCGAAGCCGGTGCCAATCCGATCTCCCAACTGGCGTTCACGCTATCGAACGGCTTCACATTCGTCGAAGCCTATCTGGCACGCGGCATGCACATCGATGATTTCGCACCCAACCTATCATTCTTCTTCAGCAATGGGATGGACCCGGAATACACGGTTCTGGGACGCGTCGCGCGCCGTTTGTGGGCGGTGGCAATGCGCGACAAATACGGCGCCAACGACCGCAGCCAAAAGCTGAAATACCACATCCAGACTTCCGGCCGCTCGCTGCATGCGCAGGAAATCGACTTCAACGACATCCGCACTACGCTGCAAGCGCTGATCGCGATTTACGACAATTGCAACAGTCTGCACACCAACGCCTTCGATGAAGCGATCACCACCCCGACCGACGAATCGGTGCGCAGGGCGTTGGCAATTCAATTGATCATCAACCGCGAATGGGGTCTGGCCAAGAACGAAAACCCGATCCAGGGCAGCTTCATCATCGAAGAATTGACCGATCTATTGGAAGAAGCGGTATTGCAGGAATTCGAACGCATCGCCGAACGCGGCGGCGTGCTGGGCGCAATGGAAACTGGCTACCAGCGCGGCAAAATCCAGGAAGAATCGATGCACTACGAACACATGAAGCACGACGGCACGCTGCCGATCGTCGGCGTCAACACTTTCCGCAACCCGAAAGCCGGCGGCACCCCGCAAAAAATCGAACTGGCGCGCTCGACCGAGGCCGAAAAGCAGTCGCAGCTGACTCGCCTGGCCGATTTCCAGGCCCGCCACGCCAACGAGGCACCACAAGCGTTGGCCGCATTGCAGCAAGCCGCAATCAACAATGAAAACGTGTTCGAGAAACTGATGGATGCGGTACGCGTGTGTTCGTTGGGGCAGATCACCACCGCACTGTTTGAAGTGGGGGGGCAGTATCGAAGGAATATGTAAGTAGCTGAACTGCAAAACAAAAAACCCGGACTTGTTCCGGGTTTTTTGTTGGGGGATGCAGCACCTGGTCACAACAAGAATTCAGGTACGTAGGGCGGAAAAGCGCAGCGCCTTCCGCCACACATGCGGCAATTGCCAGTTTTCCTACAAAGAGAAATGACAATACCACCCAAACACCGGACGCGCCCGGCATTGGGCATTGCCAGAATTTTGCATGTACATGCGGCGGAAGGGTGGAGCAGGGGTTTCGGATCGCATGTGATCCGCCTGCGAAACGGTATCCGCTTGCAAGCGGATATGCGCCCTGCAAGGCTGCGCTTTTCCGCCCTACCGAGCTTGGCCTTTCCTTAGCAAGTTAATGCGACAGGCTTGCTGACAAACCAAGCCGAGCACTTGCCGCAAGCAGACGCTTATCACGCGTCCATAGCAACGCGCCGGGTGAAAGCCGCACAGCAGCCAATAAGTGAGCATCGATATAGCCAATCCCGATTCCGAACAGTCCATGTTGAGCGATGAAATGCATAACTTCCTCATCGGTGGCAACCCCCGCTTGTGGCAAGTCTTGCAGAGAACTCAAGACCATATCGCGATTCTTCAAGTTGCCCAATGCCAGTTCGCCCGTCACGAACCGGTGACCCAGCACTTGGCCCGCGTTCAAAAGTCCCGTTAACCCCGCATCACCGTACCGCAAGTGGTCGATCCAGACCGACGTATCAACCAGAATCACGCTGGCTCCGACTGGCGTCGTGGGATGGCATCCAGCAAAGGTTCCGAGCCTCCCAATAAGGCCAGCCGTTTGGCGCTCTCGCGCTGAATTAATGCCTTGAGAGCTTCGCGCACTAAAGCAGTCTTTTCCATTGGGCCGGTAAAAGACTGGGCTTTTTCAAGCAATGCATCATCAAGTACAAGTGTGGTGCGCATATCGCTCTCCGTAGATTTATGCACAAATTTTAGCATCAAATGATGCCAAACTAAATGCATTGCGTTGCAAGGCGGAATAAGCGCAGCGCTTTTCCGCCCTACCTAACTTTAATCCCTTACAACAACGCCGCAAAAAACACAAGCCCCTGAAATTTCACTGATCTAAGAAATAGCACGATCGGTCAAAAATATTGCCGCACAGTGTCCGCAGCGCACTTTGTCCAGCTAAAATACCAAAGTGCTTGCGCTGGACAGCTCCCCTGATATCTCCGGTGCAAGCCGTCCGACCAGCCTGGCACCGCCGCCAAACATCGACCAGATCAACCTAGCGCAAGGAATTACATGAACAACAGCCCGTGGCTGCAGTACTACCCAGCCGGCGTGCCCGCCACCATTGACGTCAGCAAATACAGTTCCATCGTGGCCCTGCTGGAAGAAAGCTTTAGCCTGTACCGGGCGCGCCAGGCTTACGTTTGCATGGACACGCCGATCACGTACGGCGACATCGACACACTCTCTGCCGCACTCGGCGCCTGGCTGCAATCACGCGGCCTGCAACGCAATGACCGCGTTGCGGTGATGCTGCCCAACGTGTTGCAGTATCCAGTTGCGGTGGCGGCCATCCTGCGCGCCGGCTTTATCATCGTCAATGTCAATCCGCTGTACACCCCGCGCGAGTTGGAACACCAGTTGCGGGACGCCGACGTGCAGGCAATCATCATTCTGGAGAACTTTGCCAGCACTTTAGAGGAAGTGCTCCAACACATGTCGATCAAGCACATTTTGCTGGCCAGCTTGGGCGACATGCTCGGTGCCATCAAGGGCGGGATCGTCAATTATGTGCTGCGCAAGCGCAAGAAAATGGTACCGGCTTATGCGCTGCCCGGCGCGGTGCGCTTCAACCACGCGCTCAAGCTGGGCCGCGCGCTGCGGTTGCAACGACCGGATATCAAAGCCGATGACGTCGCCGTGCTGCAATACACCGGTGGCACCACAGGCGTATCCAAGGGCGCGACACTGCTGCACAGTTGCATCCTGGCCAATCTGCTGTCCACCCAAGCCTGGATGCAACCCGGCCTCGACCGCAAACCGATCGACGGCCAGTTGACGCTGATTTGCGCGTTGCCGCTGTATCACGTGTTCGCCTTCGTCACTTGCGGCCTGCTCGGCATGCGCACCGGCGGTTTGGTGGTCTTGATCCCAAACCCGCGCGACATTGCGGCCACGGTCAAGACGCTGTCGAAGTATCCGCTGCAGTTCTTCCCGGCGGTCAATACCCTGTTCAATGCGCTGGCCGACAACGCGGAGTTCGCCAAGCTCGATTTTTCGCAATTGTCGATGACGGTCGGCGGCGGTACTTCGGTGCATGAATCGGTGGCGCAAAAATGGCTGGAAATTACCGGCTGCCCGATTGCCGAAGGCTACGGCCTGTCCGAAACCGCTTCCGCCGTGATTTGCAATCCTGCCACGCTGGTGAAGCACAGCGGCACCATCGGCTTGCCGATGCCGAGCGTCGAAGTGCGCCTGCTGGACGACAACGGTTTGGATGTGGACGTCGGCGCACCCGGCGAAATCGCGCTGCGCGGGCCGCAAGTGATGCGGGGCTACTGGCAGCGGCCGCAAGAAACGGCCGATGCGATGACGCCCGACGGTTACTTCAAGACCGGCGATGTCGGCGTCATGGATGAGCGCGGCTTCATCAAGATCGTCGACCGCAAAAAAGACATGATCCTGGTGTCCGGCTTCAACGTCTATCCGAACGAAATCGAAGAAGTGGTCGGCGCCCATCCAGACGTACTCGAATGCGCGGTGATCGGCTTGCCGGACGAGCACTCGGGCGAAGCGGTCAAATTGTTCGTGGTGAAACGCAATCCGGCACTCACCGTCGAGGCACTCAAGGAATATTGCAGCCACCAATTGACCGGTTACAAACGCCCGAGGCAGATCGAATTTATAAAGGAACTGCCGAAGACCAACGTTGGCAAGGTTCTGCGCCGCCAGTTGCGTGACCACAAAGGCGCTTGATCCTATACTACGATTTGTATTTTTATGTACAGCAATGAATATATGCGTAGCTATCGGTATTTTTTAATATACTCCCTATAAATTTATATAAAAAATTAAACCGATATGCTGCGGATCGTAGATATTTTGCGTATGATACGGTCTTTTCACGTTCATGCAGCCGCGCCGTAAATGCGAATTTATTCGCACTCTTCCTTATTCCATACGGACTAATGCGAATAAATTCGCACCTGCAAAATAATGGCAAACCATCGCGGCTAAAGCTGCTCCTACATAAAGCCAACGATATTATTTTTTCGGCGTTATCGCCCAAATACTGCCGAGGTTGCGCCAGTAACCGTAAGCATCCATACCGTAACCGATGACGAATTTGTTGGGCAGCACCAGGCCGACATAATCCGCCGCGACCGGCTTGATCTTGCCGGTATCCTTGTCAGAGAACACCGCCAGTAATACTTCTTTGGCGCCCATGTCCAGCAGTCGTTGTTTGACGTGCGCCAAGGTTTCGCCTTCGTCGAGGATGTCGTCCAGCACGATCAAAGTGCGGCCGCGGACATCGGCCCGCGGCTCGACTTTCCACTCGATGTGACCGCCCTGATCACGGTTACCGTAGCGGGTGACGTGGATGTAATCGAATTCGAGCGGGAATTTCAGGCGCGTCAGCAATTGGCCTGCGAATACGACTGCGCCGCCCATCACACCCAGCACTAACGGATAGGCGTCGCTATCAGCATGGTCAAAACGTGCATTCAGGTCGGCGGCGATCCGGTCCACCGCCGCCTGGACTGCGGCTTCATCAAAAATCAGTTCAGCATTGGCGAGAAGTTTTCGGGCCTGTTGTGCGTGGGATTGCGGCATACGGTAATCTCGCTGACGGTAAAAATGACGGGAATGGAATTGTGCCACCAAATCCGTAACGGCAACACCGCTTCAATTGCCCATTAGCCGTCTGCTTTGAATCCACCAGTCACTCATACTTGCGCGCATCTTCGATCACAATGCCGTCGTTGGGCAGCGTGCCGAGCGTCGTTTGTTGCACCTGGCCGCGCAATTTTGTGACATCGCGGATAGTCTCGACGATGGCTTGGGTAACAACCTCCGACAGTGCTTCTGCTGCTTCGCAGTGCAGCGTCATGATGTCATTGGCCATGACGCCGGAGATCACCAGCCGCGCCTTGGCTATTTCCGGGTGGCGGTTGAGGATTTGCGCCACTTGCGACGGATGCACGAACATCGCGCGCACTTTGGTGGTCTGGTCGGCACGGCCCATCCAGCCTTTGATGCGGGTATTGGTGCGACCGCACGGCGAAATGCCCGGCAGAGTCGCCGACAGGTCGCCGGTGCCGAAACGGATCAGCGGGTAATCGGGATTGAACGAAGTGACGACAATTTCGCCGACTTCACCGGCCGAAACCGGGTCGCCAGTGCCGGGGCGCACGATTTCCAGCAGGATATCTTCATCGAGCATCATGCCGGGATTGACCTGGCCCTCGGTTTCGGTCTCGAAAGCGATATTGCCGATGTCGGCCGACGCGTACAATTGCAGCACATGCGGCACGCCATGCTCTTGCAACCATTGGCGCAGCGACGGCGGCAGTGCTTCAGCGCCGACCAGCGCACGCTGCAAGCATTTGATATCGGCCCCCATTTCCAGCGCTTTTTCGATGATGATCTTGAGAAAGCTCGGGGTGCCGACATACGCATCAGGCTTGAGCGCAACAATCGCCTGCACCTGCATTTCAGTCTGGCCGCTGCCTGCCGGTATGACTGGGCAACCGAGCTGCGCCGCTGCGCTTTCGACCATGAAAGCGGCCGGCGTAAAGTGGTAGGAAAAGCAGTTTTGCACCACTTGGCCGGCACGCATGCCCAGCGCGTACATCGGCCGCGCAAAACGCCACCAATCCTGGCCCTGCCCTTCCGGGTCGAAAATCGGCCCCGGCGACATGAACAAATGGCGCATCCGTGCCGGCGCTATGGTGGTCATCGCGCCGAATGGCAACGACTGCCGCTGCAAGTCATGCAGGTCCGATTTGCGCGTCACCGGCAATTGTGCCAGCGCAGTGCGCGAAGTAATGTCGGCGGCCACCGTCTGGCCCAGAATGCGCTGCCAGCCGGGAGCCTGTTGCGCTAACGCAATCAGTTTTGGCAAGCGCAGCATCAGCTCGCATTCGCGGGCGTCGGGCGCACGGATTTCTAGTGCATCAAGATATTGGGACATGGGAAACCTATTTCAGGGGCGCAAGCGCTAGTGAGCAGGGGGAAAATCGCGTGGAGTAGTGCCGGGAAAAGTAGGGTGGCGCCATGCGCACCCTACAACACTACGACTATCAGGCCAGCCAGCGTTTGCGCCGGCGGTAGAACTTCATGTCGCGAAAACTGGTGCGTCCGGCACCGGAGACGCCGAGATAAAACTCTTTCACGTCTTCGTTGGTGGCCAGATCGCTGGCTTTGCCTTCCATCACGACCCGGCCGTTTTCCAGGATGTAGCCGAAGTCGGCGTAACGCAGCGCCACCATGGTGTTTTGTTCGGCCAGCAGGAAGGATACGTTTTCCTTGCTGTTGAGGTCTTTGACGATTTCGAAAATCTCTTCGACGATCTGCGGCGCTAATCCCATCGATGGTTCGTCGAGCAGGATCATCGACGGTTTGGCCATCATCGCGCGGCCAATCGCGCACATTTGCTGCTCGCCTCCAGAGGTATAACCGGCCAGTGATTTGCGGCGGGTTTTCAGACGCGGAAAGTAGTCGTAAATCTTTTCCAGCGCGTCTTTCACCTCGGCATTGCTGATCTCACGGGTATAAGCGCCGGTCAGCAGATTATCTTCAATCGACAAATGGGCGAAGCAATGGCGGCCTTCCATAACTTGGATCACGCCGCGCTTGACCAGGCCGTTCGGCGTCAGCTGATCGACCCGTTCGCCACGGTATTCGATGCTGCCCTTGGTAACATCGCCGCGTTCGGCCGATAGCAGATTCGAAATAGCTTTCAGGGTGGTGCTTTTGCCGGCGCCATTAGCGCCCAGCAAGGCCACGATTTTGCCTTCCGGCACCTCCAGCGACACGCCTTTGAGGACCAGAATCACGTGGTTATAAATGACTTCGATATTGTTGATGCTTAGTCCTGCGCTCATGTCGGCTCCGCTTGTTGCTACACTTTTGCTGTGTTTTTTTGCTGGCTGGTTGCTGCACGCATTGGCTCTGAGCGGCGAGCCGATCCCGGCTCGCCGCGCATGATACGGATTACTTCATGCAACCCGGAGTGATGCCTTTTTCTTTTGCATACTTGGCTGCGCTCGCCTTGAACAACGGATGGATCAGATTTTTGTTGCCTTCGATCCAGTCTGACACCATGACCCATTTGCTGCCATCCCATTGCTGGATCTTGATCTTGCCCGAGCCTTCATGGTTTTGGCAGGAAGTCTTGATTTCAGGCAATAAACCGGTTGCGCCCAGTTGCTTCAAACGCGCATTGTTCAAGTCGAGGTTTTCCAGCGCCCAGCGCATCTGTTCGCCGGTGATAACTTTGCCCTTGCCGAATTTCGCCTGCGCGTTGCGGATGGCTTCAACGGTGACAATCGCAATCGATACGCCGCGGTTGTACAGCACCGAGCCGACCTTGTTCTTGTCCTGCATATTGCCCTTGTTGGCGCCATACACCACCGACTTGATGCCGGCAATGGCTGGCGGTGCGTCGCCGGCAACATTCCATGTGGCGCTCATGTAACCCTTGGCGGCTGCACCAGCGGGCACCGTATCTTCTTCCGAGCCGGCCCACCAGGAGCCGATGATCTGGTCGCGCGGGTAGCCGACTTTCTGCGCCGCTTTCAATGCGGTCTGGTTCATTACGCCCCAACCCCAGAAAATCACATAATCCGGTTTTTCCTGGCGAATCCTGAGCCATTGCGCGCCCTGCTCGTTGCCGGGATGGGCAACAGGAACCTGCATCACTGTGAACTTGCCCAGCGCAGCTTCGGCTTCCAACGCCGCGATAGGCTCTTTGCCGTAGGCCGAATCGTGATACATGTAGGCGATTTTTTTACCGGCCAGCGAGCCTTTGTTTTTCGACGCCAGAAACTTGACGATGGCCGATATCTGCATCTGATACGTGGTCACCAGCGGAAACGCCCACGGGAACACGGTGCCGTCCACTGCATCGGTGCGGCCGTAGCCGGGGAACAGCAGAGGTACTTTATCCTGGACTGATTTTTCGATCAGCGCGTAGGTGATGCCGGTCGCCATCACGTTGTAGACGGTACCGTGCGCAACGGGGTCTTTAGCCTTCAGGCGCTCGTAGCACTCGACGCCCTTGGCGGTGTTGTATTCTGTTTCGCATTCTTCCCATGTCAATTTGACGCCATTGATGCCGCCTTCTTTCATGTTGACGTACGTCATGTAGTCAATCATGCCGCCGTAATAGGCCTGACCGTTGGCGCCGTAAGGGCCGACGCGATAGCTCGGCAGAGCAATGAACTGTTCTTTCTCCTGCGCTTGCGCTTGGCTGATTGGCAGCATTGTAGATACAACAACGGTGGCTACAGCGGCTGTAGCCAGCAAGATTTTTTTAAGTGGTTTCATGCGTGTCTCCTTCATATTTATAAACGGATAAGCGTGCTGCAAAGTACGTGGTGCGGGTAAAAATTAAGGTTAATGCGGGAAAGGCCATAAGCGCAGTTTCTCTTTGGCTATTTGCCATAAGCGTGCCAAGCCGTGCGGTTCGACAATCAGGAAGAAAATAATCAGGCCGCCAAACATCATCATTTGAATATGTGACACGCTGGAACTTCGTAGCGACAGGTGCAGAAACTCCGCCAGCGGCGGCAGAAAATTATCGAGCAAAATCGGCAACAACAAAATAAATGCGGCACCCAAAAACGAGCCGAGGATGCTGCCAACGCCGCCGATAATAATCATGAATAGAATCTTGAATGAAAGGTCGAGCGAAAAGCCATCGGGCTCGACCGAACCGAGATAACAAAACGCGTACAGCGCACCCGCCATTCCGCAATAAAACGAACTGACCGCAAACGCCAGCAACTTGGTGCGCATCAGTGGAATGCCGATCACTTCGGCGGCCACATCCATGTCGCGTACCGCCATCCAGGCGCGACCGGTGCTGGAGCGCACCAGATTTTTCGCCAGCAGCGCCAATACCGAGACGATTGCCAACACGAACAAATATTTTTGCATCGGAGTGTCGATTGCATAGCCAAACATTTCCAGCTTTTGCGCACTGATTACGCCGGAGGAACTGTTATTCGAAAACCAGGAAAATTTGGTCAATACCCACACCACGAAAAATTGCGCGGCCAGCGTTGCCACCGCCAGATAAAAACCCTTGATGCGCAACGAGGGCAAACCGAACAGCACGCCCACCGCCGCCGCGCACAGCCCGCCCATCACGAACGACAGCAAAATCGGCATGCCTTCGATGCGCAGCTGGAAGTTATAGGCGGCATACGCGCCCACCGCCATGAAAGCCGCCGAGCCGAGCGACAACTGGCCGCAATAGCCGGTCAGGATATTCAAGCCCAAAGCGGCCAGTGCGAAAACCAGGAATGGAATCAGCAAGGCTGAAAACCAGTACTCGCTGGCCACCAGCGGCACCACCAGAAAGGCCACCGCCAGCAACAGGCCGACGCCGATACGGTCCTGGCGAATCGGGAAAATCTGACTATCGGCTACATACGAAGTCTTGAACTGGCCGGTTTCACGGTAAAGCATGGGCACTTCTCCTTGGCGCGCAAGCCGCGCTTGCTACGCTGTTGTTTGTCCAGTAGTGCAGGCCTCTGTGCCTGCAACCGATGCAGGCACAGAGGCCTGCACTACTTATTGCGTCACACCCTATCGATATGTTTTTCGCCAAACAGCCCTTCCGGCCGAAACAGCAGAAAAATCAGTGCAAACACGTACGGGAACCAGCCTTCGATACCACCGAAATTGCCCCCGAACATATCCTGCATCACCGGTGGAATATAAATTTCCGCCAGCTTCTCGGAAGCACCGATGATCAGGCCGCCGACAATTGCGCCCGGCACTGAAGTGAAGCCGCCCAGAATCAGCACCGGCAAGGCTTTCAACGCAGTCATGGTGAGCGCAAACTGCACCCCGTTGCGCGAGCCCCACAACAACCCGGCGACCAGCGCCACAAAGCCCGCCACACCCCAGACGATGGCCCAGATATGCTGCAGCGGAATACCCAGTGACAAGGCGGCCTGATGATCATCCGCCACCGCCCGCAATGCGCGGCCGATTTTTGTTTTCTGAAAAAACAGCGTCAGCACCGTGACCAGCAGAAGTACGGTGCCGGAGGCAAACAGGTCGAATTTGGAAATAATCAAGCCGGTGCTTTCCATGATGGCGTTGATCGGTTCATCGACGATACCCAGATTGATCGCACGCACATCGCTGCCGAACAGTAGCGGGCCCAGCCCTTCGAGGAAAAAAGTCAGTCCGATGGTAGCCATGAACAGCGTGATCGGCGGTTGGTTGACCAACTTGCGTAGCACAAAACGTTCGGTCGCCAAACCCATGACCAACATCACACCAAAGGAGCCGATGATGGCAATCCATATCGGCAAGCCCATGTCGATCAAGCCTACCACCGCCAGCGCAGCGAAATACACCATCGCACCCTGGGCAAAATTGAACACGCCGGAAGCCTTGTAAATCAGCACAAAGCCCAGCGCGACGAGTGAGTACATCAAACCCGAGAGCAGGCCGTTGATGGTGACTTCAAAAAAGAATTGCATCGTTTTATCCTTTTAACGTAAAAGCCGCGTAGCGACTCACTTCGCTCCCCTCTCCCGCTTGCGGGAGAGGGGTTGGGGGAGAGGGCAGCCAAGAGATGAGAGCTAGTGCGAGGTGCCGAGATAGGCTTTGATCACTTCAGGATTGCGCATGACCTCATCCGGCGTGCCATCACCGATTTTTTTGCCGTAGTCAAGCACCACTACGCGGTCCGAAATATCCATCACAACACCCATGTCGTGTTCAATCAGCACGATGGTGGTGCCGAACTGGTCGTTCACGTCCAGAATGAAACGGCACATATCCTGTTTTTCTTCCACGTTCATGCCGGCCATCGGTTCGTCCAGCAGCAACATGCTGGGCTCAGCGGCTAACGCGCGCGCCAGCTCGACCCGTTTTTGCAAGCCGTAGGGCAAGCGCCCGACCGGCGTCTTGCGGATGTGCTGGATTTCCAGGAAGTCGATCACTTCCTCGACCTTTTGGCGATGTTCGATTTCTTCTTTCCTGGCAGGCCCAATCCACAGCGCATTAGCCAGAAATCCAGAGCGCATTTTGGTATTGCGCCCGGTCATGATGTTGTCCAGCACCGACATGCCTTTGAACAGTGCGATATTCTGGAAAGTACGCGCAATCCCCTGGCTTGCGGCCCTGGCCGGGTCCATCTCGTGGCGGCGCTTGCCGTGAAACACAATGTCACCCAACTGCGGGTGATACACGCCATTAATCACGTTGAGCATCGAACTCTTGCCGGCGCCGTTGGGGCCGATGATGGCGCGGATTTCGTGCTGTTTGACATCGAAGGAAATATTCGTCAGCGCCTTGACGCCGCCGAACGAGAGTGAAATTCCTTGCAGGTCGAGTATCACTTCACCGATTTTGCGTCCACCGGCCACGCCAATATTATTTTCAGTCGTCATAAATGCTGATGTCCCTATCTCTGGTTTACGCGGCTTTATGGAGTGAAGGGAAGGTCTTGGCGTCGCGGATTTGCAGATCGGCGCTGACATTGCCTTGCCGTCCGTCTTCGAATTTCACCAGGGTCTCTATGAACTGGCTGGATTTGCCTGCATACAAGGCGTCGATTAACACCGCGTATTTTTCGGCGATGAAATTGCGCCGCACCTTGCGGGTGCGAGTCAGCTCATCGTCGTCTGGATCAAGTTCCTTGTGCAGTACCAGAAAGCGGTGTATCTGGGTACCGGACATCATCGCCTCGGTGGCCAGATCGGCATTCACCTTTTCGATGCACTCGTTGATCAGGTCGTAGGTTTCTTTCTTGCCGGCCAGATCGGCGTAACCGGAATAGGCAATGCCGCGCCGTTCCAGCCAGTTGCCGACCGCGGCGATATCGACGTTGATAAAAGCGCATACGGTATCGCGCTGGTTGCCGAAGGCGACCGCTTCCTTGATGAAAGGGAAGAATTTAAGTTTATTTTCGATGTAATTCGGCGCAAAAATGTCGCCTTTGTGCATCTTGCCGACATCGGCCGCGCGGTCGATGATTTTCAGATGGCCGTCGTCGTCGAAAATACCGGCGTCGCCAGTGTGGAAGTAACCTTCCGCATCTATCACCTCGGCGGTGGCGTCCGGGCGCTTGTAGTATTCCTTGAGCATCGCGACCGATTTAACCAGCACTTCGCCCTTCTCGGAAAGCTTGACTTCGACTCCTGGCGCCGGCAGGCCGACGCTGTCGAACTTGATATTGCCGTCCGGTTGCAAGCAGACATAAGCGCAGGTTTCGGTGGCGCCGTACAACTGCTTCAGATTGACTCCAATCGAGCGATAGAAACGGAACAGGTCGGGACCGATGGCAGCGCCGGCGGTGTACGCGACCCGCACCCGGCTGAGTCCCAGCACGTTTTTCAGCGGGCCGTAAATGCACAGATTGCCGACCGCATATTGCAACCGGTCCAGCATCGAGATCGGCTTGCGATCCAGGATATCGACCCCAACCCGTCGCGCCACTTCCATGAAGTAATGGAACATCCAGCGCTTGATGGCACCGGCGTCTTCCATCCGGATCATCACCGAAGTCAGCATGTTTTCAAACACCCGTGGCGGCGCAAAATAATAGGTCGGGCCGATTTCGCACAAGTCGTTCAAAACGGTTTCGCTCGATTCCGGGCAATTCACGGTGAAACCGACCACCAGCGTTTGCGCATAGGAGAACAGGTTGTCGCCGACCCATGCCATCGGCAGATAGGACAGGATATCTTCGTCTTCGGTGAGCTTGTCGAACGAGGCTCCGCCAGTCGCCGCGGCGATCAGCGCCGCATGGGTCTGGCAAACGCCTTTTGGCTTGCCGGTAGTGCCGGAGGTGTACAGCATGACGGCAACATCATCGGATTGGCCGGCGTTGACGGTATCCATAAAGAAAGTCGGATGGGCGTGATCATAGTCACGGCCGAGCTCTTGCAGCTTGCGGTAAGAGATGAGTTCCGATTGCGCGTAGTGGCGCATGCCGCGCTCGTCTTCGAATGCGATGTGGGCCACGCCCGGATATTGGGCCTTGAGCTCCATGAGCTTATCGACCTGCTCCTGGTCTTCCACTACCGCGAAGGAAATTTCCGCATTCTCGAGCACATACGCCATGTCAGCGGCGGGCGCATCTTGATACAACGGCACCGCAATTCCGCCCAGGCATTGTGCGGCAATCATTGCCCAGTACAGGCGGGGCCGGTTGTCGCCGACAATCGCCAGGTGCATGCCACGTTGAAAGCCTTGCGCTGCCAGACCGCAGGCCAGCGCACGCACTTCTTCATTGACCTGGAGCCAGCTCCAGGTTTGCCAGATGCCCAGGTCTTTTTCCCGGTAAGCTGGTCTGCCTGGACGCGTTTGTGCGTGTTGCAGCAATAGCCGGGGAAAAGTAAGTCCCCCCGGACTCTGTTTTGTCTCCACCATCATCCAACCTCTTATGTGTATTGCGGCTGCCAGTTTCAGACAGCGCGCTTACGTTGGTCTTACAGTGTCCGTTACTTCAACGCACCGTGTATTTATGGGATGATAGTAGGCCGCTTGATACAGTGCTGCTGTCATCTCAAGGACAATTTCACTGACTTTTGATATTGCGACGCACCATGACAATTCCCCGTTCCAGCTTAGTAGATGCGCTGCGCCAGACTATATGGGCGCAATGTTTAACCCCGCTGCAGATGCAGCATGTCGAAGCTAACATTATCGAACAACAGGTTCCGGCCGGTGGTTACGTCTGTCACAGAGGCGAAAAAGTCGAAGTCTGGACCGGCGTCATTGATGGCCTGGTCAAAATCAACAACCTTTCCCTGAACGGTAAATCGGTGACGTTTACCGGCGTACCTACCGGCGGCTGGTTCGGCGAAGGCTCGCTGCTCAAGGATGAGCGACGCAAATATGACGTCATGGCTTTGCGCGACAGCAGGATTGCACGCATGCCCGGCAGTACGTTCCGCTGGCTGCTCGATCACAGTTTGCCGTTTACGCAGTTCTTGCTGATGCAGCTCAACGAGCGACTTGGGCAATTCATCGCCACCGTCGAATACGACCGCTTGCTCGATGTCGACGCGCGCGTGGCGCGCTGTCTGGCCAGCATGTTTAATCCGCACCTGTATCCGGGCAGCGCCAGCCATTTGCAAATTTCACAAGAGGAAATCGGCTACTTGTCCGGTACCTCCCGCCAGCGCGCCAACCAGGCGCTGCAGGTACTGGAAAAAGCCGGCTTGTTGCGGGTCGATTACGGCGGCATTCTGATCATCGATGTGGATGGCTTACGAACCTTCCACGAATCTTAAAAAATAGGGAGTATCGTATTATTTACCATTTTTTACGCATATTTCTATGCTATATTAAAAAATACAGATAACAGTATATGCAAATATCAAAAATCGATCAGGATCTGAAGCCAAGCTTGAATATCATCGGTTGCGGCCACGTCGGCAGCGTTATGGGGCGCTTGTTTGCACAACAAAACGTGTTCCTGGTACAGGATGTGCTGACCCGCTCAAGCGCCAGCGCCAGCGACGCGGTGGCGTTTATCGGTGCCGGTCGGGCTTGCGCGGATATTGCGGAATTGCGGAGTGCCGATGTCACGCTGCTAGGCGTGCCGGACGACCAAATCAGTGCGGCTTGCACGGCGTTGGCAGCAACGGGTTTGCTGAACGAAAATAGTACCGTATTCCATTGCAGCGGCGCGCTGTCGTCGGCAGCACTATCGGCTGCCATCGCTTGTGGTGCTGCCGTGGCAAGCGTGCATCCGGTGCGCAGTTTTGCCGATGCCGAGACAGTGGCACAGCAATTTGCCGGCACTTTTTGCGGCGTCGAGGGCGACCCTCGCGCGTTGCAGTTATTGCAGCCGGCTTTGCTGGCGATTCGCGTTCAACTAGTGGCGCTGGATGCAGATGCCAAAACGCTGTATCACGCAGCGTCCGTATTTGCCTGTAATTACCTGACGACTCTTATTGATACTGCGTTGCGGGCTTACATTGCTGCTGGCATTACGCCCGATCTGGCGCGCCAGATGGCGCAACCGCTGATTTCCGAAACCCTCGCCAACATTTTCAAGCTTGGCCCCGAACAGGCACTAACCGGGCCGATTGCGCGCGGTGATCTGGTCACCGTAGCCCAACAGCAAGCTGCAGTCACGGCCTGGGATAGTACGGCTGGAAGCTTGTATAAGGCACTGGCCGATGCCACCAAACAGCTGTCGCAACGGCGCAGTGCTTGACGCGCTCCAAAGCGAATTCCTAATCTCAACAGATTTTTGGCAACACCGGATCGACGTGAGTCATCAGATTGAGCACATCATGGCGGGCCATCACGCGCTGGCGTGCATCCACTGCGATGTCGTGGCCTTGCGCTACTGTCATGCCAGCATCCAACTCCAAATGTACATCGACGATGGCCAAGTCGCCCACCCGGCGCGTGCGCAAGTCGTGCAACCCTAGGATTCCGGGAGTCTCGCGCAACGTCTGATCGATGGCGGCAATTTCTTCTGCAGACACCGCGCGATCCATCAAGTCATGCAAGGCATTCCAGGCAAAGGTAGCGCCCATCCGTGTCACCATCAGGCCAACCACCAGTGCCGCGATCGGGTCGAGCAACGCAAAACCCAGCAGGTTGCCGCCAATCCCAATCGCCACCACCAACGAAGACGCCGCATCCGAACGGGCATGCCAGGCATTGGCCACCAGCAGCGAGGATCGCAGGCGCTTGGCAACGGCCAGCATGTAGCGAAACAGTAACTCTTTCGCCAGCAAAGCGCCCAGCGCCACATACAGCGCAACCATATGGACTTGGGGGATCGCATGCGGCGCTTCGATCTTGACAAAGGCCGCCCACAGCATGCCCAACCCGACCGCCAGCAACAGGCCGCCCAGCACCAGCGACGCCGCATTTTCATAACGATGATGCCCATAATGATGATCGGCATCGGCAGCCTTGCTACTGTGTCGGCTGGCTAACAGGACGACGAAATCAGCCACCAAATCCGAGAGCGAATGGATACCGTCGGCAATCAACGCCTGCGAACCGGCGAACAGGCCGGCCGTGACTTGCAGTGCAGTCAATATCAGATTGACGAAAACGCTAACCAGAATGCTGCGCCGCGCCGCTTGTTGTTTGTGCGGCGTATTGTGCTCGTGGTCTTCGGGAAGTTTAATCAAGGATGGCTGCATGGGATTCCGATACTGATGTAGTGTTGTGTAGGCTAATTGCAACAATTCAGACGACTGCCAATTAAGAACGAAGCAGTACGCTTCTACAGCACTACTTCGATTTAAAAATCTCTTGTAGCGGGCTGAATAGTTAAGTTATTTAATAATTTTTTCTTTGGCCGCAAGCCCGGCTTTTTGATCTGCAGGCAAAGCGATTTCCGGCTTGACAACCTCGATCTTGTTTTCACGCATATAGCCATCCATTTCTTTCCAGCCGCTGAAAACAGCAGCCCGTCTGGTGTCGGGATTGCGCGTAAAACAATCTTCAATTCCCCTGCCTGCGTAACGGCAGGCGCCGCCGGTGGCGCTGGATTCCGCATCGCGACTTGCCGCTTCTATGGCCGGATCGGTAAAACCGAGCCGATCGCAGGCAGATAAAAACAGGCTCATAGCCAGCCCAACGCCGAGAATATACCAGAGCCGAATTTGCATACATGCGCCAGAAAAGTGGAGTTAATCGGCTGATTTTATCCTGTCACGCCGGCAAAGTGAAATTCTACGCTTTGAATCACGCCTGTCTGGCCACCTCTACTGCTTTGCTACCTGCGGTAAATGCAGTTCAGGGACGCCGCTCGACCTCGTCTATTACTGCCGACAGCATTTTCCGCACATCGGACTGCACCATCGCGCGACCCAGCAGCAAGGGCACGAAAAAATCCGGCTCCATACTGCCGCGATAGGTAATCAGGGTGCTGGCGCCAGTAACCGCGCCAGAGTCCACGGGCGTCAGTTCCCAGCGCGAGGCGTAGTGCTTCATGTTGCCCGTAACCAGCTCCACATCGAGGGTCGAAAACGGATGTTCTGTCACACGCACCACCAGATGGATTGCTTGCCGCATGATTAAAAAGCCGGCGCTGCCCCGTTGTTCGAGGATGGCTTCATCGCCGCAACGCGAAAGCAGTGTCGAAGATAGCAGGTCAGGCACAAATTCAGGCAGCCGGCCGTAATCGGTCAGCACCGCCCAAGTCCGCTGCGGCGTGGCGCGAACCAATCCGCTCACCTGTATCTCGAACAAAATGCGGCCTTTTTCATGGTTGCGCTTGACGCTGACTGCAAGACTGCCATTTGACGCCCCTACTTTCCTCCATACCAGTGCGGTACAGGTAATAGCCAAAAGAAGGAAAAAATATGTCATCAGGATAGGGTAGCCGATGCGTGGCAATATGCAAGCAGGTAGCAACCCATTTTGCTGTGTCGATTCTTTAAAGCTCTCGTCAAGTTGCTTGCCTAATACATGGAAATTTCAGCAAAATTCGACAAATCGCTTTAGCGCGCAAGGGTATGCGGGGTGAATCATAAAAAACAGCCAAAGCTATCTTTTATGATTCATGCAGTGCCTATTTGTACACCGTGACCGGCTCGTTTTTGTATTCTGGCACTGCATGTCCATCGCCGCCCGCCCATCACGTTAGTCGATGTCGAAGAACCGATACACGCCAGTTCGCCTTTTTCGAGAGGCAACAACAACTTATCGATAGATGCCACCAAGGACTGTGTCAATTCTGCTGATGTTAGCTATCTACTTAAGTAGTCGACCAGTGATCTGGGCCGCCCTCGCCGTGATGCTCATTAAACTCCAGCAAAATGTCTTCCCGCACATTTTCCGGCAGATGCGGGTATCGAATCCCTGCTTCGATTGCGCGATATTCACTTGTCGCCGCTGCAAGCACTGCCGGCACCGGGTATTTATCCAGATAAGCAGCGATCCATTCCTCGCTCAAGCCGGTTTTCAGCTGTGCGCGCTGTTCGTCGCTCAACGCCGCAAAGCACCCGTCTCCCGAATCAATCTGCTGCATCAACAGATCGAGTTGCTGCGCGTTGGAAGGTGGTTCCGGGTAATGATTCATATCATTATTCCTTTCCTGGCAGACCAGCGCCGGCATGAAAAAGGCCAACCGAATTCGGCTGGCCTTGGATTCCCGGCTGGTCGGCGGCAGTATTGACAGCAAATACTAACGCCTATCTTATTACCATTTGTCGATTGATAAGCTGCTTATTTCGGACTTAACTGAACCCGAATTTCACCGTTCGGATGGGCTGCACTATGGACGTTGACGTACAGATTGCCTGCCATATAACTGGCATATTGGTCATCGGTCAGCATTGCGCCAACTGGGACAACCCACGCGTCATCCGCACTTTTTGACAGCGGAATGATGACCGGGCCGTTGGTGCCGGTAGCACCTTCATGGATATGGGATGCTTTTGCGTCAATGCCCATGGTCATGATGCTGCCAGTCACCGATTTATCTGCTGACACCGTAATTGCACCGTGGCCCATAGCTGCGGTTTTGACCGGAGGAACTTCATGCATACCGTCCAGTTTAATGGCAGACATACCACCCATCATGCCTTCCGACATATCTTGCATCTTGCCATCCGACATGCCTTGCATCTTGCCATTCGACATGTTTGGCATCTTGCCTTCCGACATGTTTGGCATCTTGCCTTCCGACTTGCTTTGCATCTTGCCATCCATCATGCCCGCTTGGGAGGCGCAGCCTGTGGCACCGATTACGGTTAGTGCGCCTAATAAGACAGGCATCAGTTTTCTTGCAATGGTATTCATATATATCTCCCTAGGTTAAAAAAAGTGCCGGCGTCAAAGCCGTCCGGTCAGCAGCATGATGAGCAGAATCACGACCACAATACCGACAATGCCGCTGGGGAAGTAACCCCAGCTTTGGCTGTGAGGCCAACTCGGTAGCGCTCCGATCAAGATCAGGATCAGGACGATTAGTAAAATTGTTCCTATACCCATTTGAGCCTCCTATGTTTGCGCGGATCTATTTGCCATATTGCGACTTGGCCGATGCGACGCATGCCTCCTTGGCAGGGCCGGCCAGGGGTGTACATTTTTCGATCGCCACGTTGTAATCGGCATCGCTCTTATCGGCCTTGGCATCCGATTTCACATCGCTGATTTTCTGACTGGATTTCGCATCGACGATTGCCTTGGTGTGTACTGCTTTGGCTTCTTTGACGCAGACGTCCTTGCCATTTCCACTTTGTGCGTTGCATTTCTCCTTGGCCACCGCATAGTCTGCATCTGCGCCGGCTACAAGCGCGTTCATATGTGCTTTCGGAGTATTTTTGTACTGGGCTTCTGCCTCGGCCTTGCTGCGTTTTTCAGCCGCCTTGGCTTCTTCGATGCAGACATCCTTAGGATTTCCCTTCATCGTATCGCATTGGGTCCGTGCCGTTTTATAAGTTGCAGTAGCGCTGTCCTTGGCCGACTTGTAGGTAGCTTTCTCTGCATCGGTTGCTGCTGTGACAGCGGTAGCAAAACTGAGAGTGGCGAAACATAGAAAAATATTTACGAGTACTTTTTTCATTTTCATTCCTTTGAATTTGTATTTCTTTGGCGGTTTCGGGCGGATCACCGATACTTGGCACGTCCGCCCTGTCCCGCACCCTTTGTCAAGCAAAACTCATGGCTTGTAATCCTTGTTGCTTGCTTCGAAATCCTTGATCTGCTTTTCAGCTTCATCCTTGGTAATGCCATAGCTCTCCTGGATTTTTCCAGAGAGTTGATCGCGCTTGCCTTCTATCTGATCGATATGATCGTCGGTAAGCTTGCCCCATTGCTCCTTGACCTTGCCTTTGAATTGCTTCCAGTTTCCTTCGATGACGTCCCATTTCATGTCAACCTCCTCGGTAACAATATGCTTATCGGCATCCCATTTACCGCCGACTCCCATTACGTTCATGCGGGTAACGGCACTTGCAACAAAAGAGCCAAGGCATGGCGATAGATGTCCACTATGAATGATGTAATTTTGTATTCCAAATCAGAGAACCTGCTCATTCGGATAGGGCTGAGTGCCGTAATAAGAATGAATTTCATCAGCCCATGCGGTGCTCGCCATATCCGGCCAATGATCCGAATCGAAACCCGGCGCATCCTTGATCCGATCTTTAGCAACTTTCAGAATGAAACGCTTTTTGACAGTATCGAGCGTCAATGCACTCCACGGCACCGCGAACAGTTTTTCACCCACCCCCAAAAAACCGCCGAAAGACAACACTGCATAACTTACTCTGCCGGTCTTCATGTCCAGCATGATTTCCTTGATGTCGCCCAGATCTTCATCTTGCTCGTTATAGACATCGTTGCCCAGCAATGTGTCCGCACCCATCAAGCCGGGCCCGGGACCATCGCTGGCCTCGTTACTGTACATGCCATATGTATCGCGGTCTTCATAGCTCATGTTGAACTCCTTAATGATGGAATTGAGATGCCAGAATGATAGTAATATCAAAAGACTTCTGTTCGGTAACGCACATATCTTTCGATATAAAAAGCCAGGAACATGAAGATTGATAATTTACATAGATCAGCCTATGCGCGTTTCGACAGATGGTTTTGACGTGCGTCAATCCACATTAAAATGGCTCAAACGGCTGACGCCGCAGACGTTGTACGTAGCGCATGAAAACAGAAAAGAAATACCGTACGAAAGCTTTTGCCGGATCTGCCGCCGACACATCCCAAGTCCGACAGCGCCTACGGCTTGGGCTGGAGAACGCGCTGTAACGAGAGCGACTTGGTAGCAATGAAGATTTCCCGCAGTAGGAAAGAATAGCTGCCGATCAGCGCCAACATCGCCACCACGAACAACACCGCAATCAGACGATCCAGCGCCAGACCGAGCGCGTCGCCGATAAACAATGCCACGATGATCAAGCTCACCAGCAGCGCGCAGGCAGTGCTGAGAGTGATCGCATAATTGATCTGGTGCGCACGCCGATACAGTATGGTGATCTGGGCCAGCAATTCGGATTTTGCCGAGGCTTCGATATGGTGCAGCAAGTCCTCCAACTTGCGCGAACGGTCAATGATGCGCGCCAAACGGTTAGTCAGGACAATCAACAGCGGTCCGATCCCACTCAACAAGAAGACCGGCGCAATCGAAAGCTGGATGATGTGACTGACATCGCTGAACTGAAGGTTCATGGCGGTTCCCAAGAATGTAATTTACGCGCCGTAGGCAATATACAGTGGCACGTATTATTTTTTTCGCACTAATACAATGCGGAAAAATAGTGTTTATTGCATATACTCCAATAAATAAAAAACGTAGGGCGGATGGGCGCAGCGTTATCCGCCGGCTGCACCGCAACGCATGCGGCGGAAGGCGCTGCGCTTTTCCGCCCTACGCAACTGCGGTGCATCCGGCTTCCGGCAAGCAACTTACACTGTCAGCGGCTTGTAGCGAATCCGCTTCGGTTTCGCGCCTTCTTCGCCTAGACGCTTTTTCTTGTCGGCTTCGTATTCCTGATAATTGCCGGCGAAGAAGACCCATTTCGAATCGCCCTCGCAGGCCAGAATATGGGTCGCGATCCGATCCAGGAACCAACGGTCATGGCTGATGACCATTATGCTGCCGGCAAATTCCAGCAACGCATCTTCCAGCGCACGCAGGGTTTCCACGTCCAGATCGTTGGTGGGTTCATCCAGCAACAAAACGTTACCGCCCTGCATCAAGGTTTTCGCCAGATGCAGACGGCCGCGTTCGCCGCCGGATAGATTCCCGACTATTTTTTGCTGATCGCCGCCCTTGAAATTGAAGCGGCCCAGATAGGCACGCGATGGCATCTCGAAGCGGCCGACGGTGATGATGTCGTTGCCGCCGCAAACGTCCTGGAACACGGTTTTGGCGCTGTCGAGCGAGTCGCGCGATTGGTCGACAATCGAGACTCGGGCGGTCTGGCCGATGGCGACTTCGCCGCTATCGGGTTTCTCTATTCCGGTGATCATCTTGAACATCGTGGTTTTACCGGCACCGTTGGGGCCGATGATGCCGACAATCGCGCCGGCCGGAATCGTGAAGCTGAGGTCGTCGATCAGCAAGCGGTCGCCGAACGCTTTACTGACATTTTTGAATTCGATCACTTCATTGCCCAGACGCTC
This sequence comes from Glaciimonas sp., assembly GCA_012927625.1. GTDB lineage: Bacteria > Pseudomonadota > Gammaproteobacteria > Burkholderiales > Burkholderiaceae_D > AVCC01. Next base: position 378,376 of record JABBOV010000003.1, read on the forward strand.
GGCCACCGGGATGAAAATTTCCTGGGTTTCGTTGCGTTTCTGGTATTCGTGCTCGGACAATTCATTGAAGCGGGCCAGCCGCGCCTTACTCTTGGATTGGCGGCCTTTCGGATTCTGCCGGACCCATTCCAGTTCCTTCGCAATGGTTTTCTGGCGCGACGATTCGGTCGCTTCTTCCATCTTCAGGCGGTTGCCTTTTTGTTCCAGCCACGAACTGTAATTGCCTTTCCACGGGATGCCGTGGCCGCGATCCAGCTCCAGAATCCATTCGGCGGCATTGTCGAGAAAGTAACGATCGTGCGTGATGCCGACTACTGTGCCGGGAAAGCGCAGCAGGAATTGCTCCAGCCACTCGACCGATTCGGCGTCCAGATGGTTGGTCGGCTCATCCAGCAGCAGCATGTCGGGCTTCGACAATAACAAGCGGCAGAGTGCGACGCGGCGCTTTTCGCCACCCGACAACACACCGATTTTGGCGTCCCACGCCGGCAGCCCCAGCGCGTCGGCGGCCATTTCCAGTTGCAGGTTCAGATTGCCGCCGTCGGAAGTCGAAATGATCGCTTCCAGCCGCGCTTGTTCATTCGCCAGCGCATCGAAATCGGCATCTTCTTCGGCGTAGGCGGCGTACACCGCTTCCAGTTTGGCTTGCGCCTCGAATACTTCGCCCAGGCCGGATTCAACCACTTGGCGCACGGTTTGCTCTGGATCGAGCACCGGCTCCTGCGGCAGGTAGCCGATATTCAAGCCCGGCATCGGTACTGCTTCGCCTTGAATGTCGGTATCGATGCCGGCCATGATTTTCAGCAGCGTCGATTTGCCGGAGCCGTTCAGGCCCAGCACGCCGATCTTGGCGCCAGGGAAAAAGGACAGCGAAATATCTTTCAGGATTTGCCGTTTAGGCGGCACGATCTTGCCGACCTTATTCATTGTGTAGACGTAATTTGCCATAGCTTTCGGGTCTTTTTCAGGTTGCGGGCGCACACAAAAAGGTGCAAGCAGTGCGCAGCCCTGATGTTAATGGAACGCCTGCAAGGATAACCGATGGCAGCACGGCAGGTACAGCGAAGTGGCGATCTATCTATCCGACATTGCCGCGATCACCGGCCTGCAACGCCGCCAGCACTTGCCCTTTGAGTGCCTTGATAAGGGCCGCTTCGTCAGGCGATACGCCTTCTGGCGCCAGCGTGGTGCGGTCGGCATAAAACAGTCCGAGCGGAACCGAACGCACGACCAGCGGCAACACGATGAAACTGCGGGTGTCAGCGAGCAGCTTACGGTGCCAGGCGGGTAGCAAGGCGATAATTTTACTGGTAGTGGCGTCAGCGATTATCAGGTCGGCGTCGTTTCCCAGCGCCAGATGAAAGATGTCGCTAGTCGACTCCAACGGCAGCACGAAACCGGCCTGGCGCACGATGTGATTTTTCCCAATCGTCATGCGGGCACGGTATTGCCCACTCTTCCGATCCTTGATGCAGAACGCAGCAAAATCAAATCCCATGCTGCTGTACAGAGTTTCCATTGCCAGCAGAATCAATTCGTTGACCTTGCTGCGGCCGGACGCCATCACTTGCGTTACATCCTGCATTCCTGCCAGCAAGCGCGCACTGGCATTAAATGGCTTGCCGCTAGGAAAACTGCTGCCGATTTGTCCTTCAGCGGCGTTCCCGCACACCATTAGCATATCGTCCGGCAACGTCGGCAGCACAACCTTTGCTGTAGGCGCCAGCGCCGGTTCCGTGCTGACTGGTTCCAATTCCAATTGCATCGATGCACGCAATATATTGATTTCTCGCCCGGCGGCACCGAACAGTTGGTCCAGGCTCTTCAAATCCAGGTTCAACGCTTCGCCGTACCGCGCCAGCAGTGTTGCACTGCGCTCGATTGCAGCCGTAGTCCCAGTGCGCGATAGCAACTGCGCCGCATCGGCGCTAAAGGCGGCAACCTGCTGCATCCATTCCTGCCGGTTTTTGGCCGGTTTCGGCACTCCGGCAGCCAACGGCGCCAGAGAACGAATGATCGCAGGCGGCATCTGCCATTCCTGCAACACCGATTCCGCCAGCATTTCCAGACTACATCCCATCACCTGCATGGAGGCCTGGGCCGGTGACAAGCCGTCAGTTTCGATCAAACCTGTCAATTTGCTATACAGCGCATGATCGTGCGCGGCCATCAACAGACGGCCCAGATTTTTAAACAGGGCGCTAATAGCAGCTTCTTCACCGCCCTGATACGAACTTTTGCGCGCCATTTCGCGCCCGATCACACTGGCATACAGCGCCTGCAGCAGTTCAGCGTGGATGCTATGCGCATGCTGCCGGTCCGACAGACGATCCACCAGCAACATCGCCAGCGCACTGGTTTTGATGAGATCGAAACCCAACACGAAGATTGCGCGCGAGATGGTGGTCACTGCGGTGCTATTGGCGGTGCGGTAAAACACAGTGTTGGCAAGACGCAGAATTTTCTGCGTCAGCCCCACATCGGACAGAATAAAATATGTCAGTTCGCTTTGCGCTTGATTGTCCGAGGAGGTCAATTGCACCACCCGCGCCACGGTGCGGCCAAGCGCTGGCAAATTCTCGTTCTGGCTGATTTTTTGCATTAAGAGACGGCGCGCTGCGTTGGCATTGCCAGGCGCAGAAGATGAGGCGAGGAAATCAGACATAGGCTACGTTCGGTTCTGCACTAAGAATAAAATGTGCCGGCAGTACCTGCCGGCAGAGTGCGCTATTTTGCCTGATTCCAGGGTACAGCGTTATGCGTTATGTGCGAACACCATAATTCAAGTTGGGCGCAATCGTTGCCAGGCGGCGGCGCCCAGCCGGTTTTTGTTATTTGCGTACTTGAGCAATAATCATTGAAGTCTGCAAAACGGCGACTGCCTGCTGGGTTTGTTCCCAAATATTGTGCAGTTGGCCAACCGAGTTCTGCATCATGCGAAAAGCGATAATTGCCGCTTCCATGGGCGTGGCAGCTTCAGCGCGGGTACTCTCAATGTGACTTAACAACAGTTCAAGAGTAGGACGCAGAGACGGCGGTGCAGCATCGACCACTTCGCGCAATACATGTCGGCGGAACGCTTCAAAAGATTCAGGATCGTCCCGATACAACGACGCCAGCATATCGAAATCGGGAAGTTGTATGGCGAGATGCATGATCCGCTCCTTATCGTGTTATTTTGATAAGTGTGCTGCATTTTGCACGCCCGCCTTTGCGGCAAGTCAATGCAACGGCACGCACCGTCGATGTCAGCACAAACCTGAACCTGCTTACCGCAGCGGGATTTGCGGCAAGGAGCAAATATCCGGGCTAGTACCCCAGCAAACGCGGCAGCCACAGCGCCAGTTGCGGGAACACCATCACCAGCGCCATCGCCGCCAGCATCGAACCCACCATCCATAGCGCCCAGCGCACCGTCGATTCCATCGAGACGCCGGCGATGCGGGTGGTGACCATCAGGTTGACTGCCATCGGCGGCGTGAATTGCCCGATTGCCATATTCATCGTAATGACGATGCCAAACCAGACCGGGTCCCAGCCGTAGGAAATCATGATCGGCATCAGGATCGGCAGGAACACCAGAAAGATCGATACCGCATCCAGCAGCATGCCGGCGATCAATAGCATCACGCTGATCATCACCAGCATCAGTGCTTCATTGCCGGTGAAACCCAGCAGCAGCTTGGCGAACGCATCGAACGCGCCGAGGGTCGAGCCGGCATGGGCGAATACGCCGGCCAGCGAAATGATGATCAGCACCACCGCCGAAATTTCGGCCGATTCGACCAGTACCCGATATACCTTGCGCATATCCAGCGTGCGATAGACGAATACGCCGACGAAAAAACCGTAGAAGGCGGCCACCACCGCGGCTTCGGTCGGCGTGAACAGGCCGGTGCGCATGCCGCCGAGAATGATCACGGGCGCCAGCAAGCCCCAGATCGCTTCCTTGAAACTATCCCACAAGCGCGGTGTTTCTTCCTCTGAAGCCGAGCCCCAGCCATTCTTGCGCGACAGATACAAGGTCGGCACGATCAGCGCCAACCCGGCCAGAATGCCGGGCAATATGCCGCCGGCAAACAGCGCCGGCACCGACGCTGCCGGCACCAGCACGCTATATACGATCAGCGCAATCGACGGCGGAATCAGGATCGCGGTGGAGCCGGCGGCAGCAATCAGCGTAGACGAAAACGCCTTCGGATAACCTTGCTTGAACATACTCGGAATCATCACCATTGCCACCGCTGCGGCATCGGCCGGGCCGGAGCCGGAAATCCCGCCCAAGAACATGCAGACCAGAATTGCCACCACGCCCTGACCGCCGCGCCGCTTGCCGACGATAGCGGAGGCGAAGCGCACAATCCGCAGCGCCACTCCGGCGCGCTCGAACATCATGCCGGCCAATATGAACACCGGCAGCGCCAGCAGCGGATATTTGGCGATGCCGCCATAGGCGTTGGTTGGCACCGCCATGATGCCGAGGCCTTCGATCAGAATCACCGCGGTGCCGGTGATGCCGAGCGCGATCGCCAGCGGCGCGCCGATCACCAGCAACAGCGCGAAGCCGGCGAATAAAATCAGGCTACCTTCGGCGATCATGCTGCACTCCGATCTATCGACTGGCGGCTGGATTGCCGGCTAAAACGGATCATGCGGCCGATGATGCGCAGGAAAATCACCACTGACAGCAGCGGCAGCCAGAGCGTGTAAATCCATTGCGGAATACCGATGCCGGGCGAAGTGGTGCCGTACTGCCAGTCATCCCAGAACAGGAAAGTGCCATACCAGGCCATGATCGCAAACATCAGCGCGCTCAGCGCCAGCACCAGATATTCCAGCACGCGCGCCAGCTTGCGCGGCAAGCGTTCAGTGATGAACGTCATGCGAATGTGGGTATCGCGTGCAAACGCGGCAGCAGCGCCGAACAGGGTCAGCACCACCATCAGGAAAATTGAAAATTCTTCGGTGAAGGCAAACGAGACATCGGTGAAATAACGCACCAGCACATTGGCAAAGGTGATGCAACAAATCAGCGCCATCGCTAGTGCTGCACAGAATTCTTCGATCTTGACCGGCACGCGCGGGGCTTCCTCGGTCGGGTGGGTGGTGTCGGATGGATCACTCATTGGATCACTCATTGGATCGGTCATTTCATTCGTGGTTTAAATGGGTGTCGGGAGCAGCGCCACGCTGTTGACGCAAACATCAAAAAACAAAAAAGCGCCCCGTGACGAACGGGGCGCTGCGACAGCGCAAAAACCGGTTATTTGCGGGCGGCAATCGCCACTTCTGCTTTTTTAACCAGATCGGTGCCGATAGTCTTCGACCATTTGTCGTACGTCGGCTTGGTCAGCTTGCGGAATACGTCGACTTCGGCCGGCGTCAGATGCGTGACTTTTACGCCCAGCGCTGCGACATCCTTGTAGATGCCGCTATTGGCGCTGGTCAAGCCCTTGCGCGCAAGCGCGGTTTCGTCCTTGCCGGCTTCGATTGCGGCAGCGCGCACTGCTTCCTGGTCGGCCTTGCTCCAGCTCTTCCACACCTTGCCGCTGACCACGAAGATCAGCGGATCGGCGACATAACCCCAGACCGTCAGGTATTTTTGTCCCACCGCGTGAATTTTTGCGCCGGTGAACACCGAGATCGGATTTTCCTGGCCATCGACTGCGCCCGAGGCCAGCGCCGGTTGCGCATCGGCCCAGCTCATCTGGGTCGGATTCGCGCCCAGCGCGGTGAAAGTGTCATTGAACAGGGGCGAGCCGACCACCCGGAATTTCAAGCCTTTCATGTCGGCCGGAGTGCGGATTTCACGTTTGGAATTGCTGATTTCGCGAAAACCGTTTTCGCCCCAAGCCAGCGGCACCACGCCATTTTTTTCGATTATCTTGAACAGATCGCGGCCGACTTCGCCCTTCGTCAGCGCATCGATCGCGCGGTAATCCGGCATCAGGAACGGCAGCGAAAACAGGTTCAGTTCCTTGACCTGCGGCGACCAGTTGATAGACGATCCTACCGCCAGATCGATCACACCTTGCCGGATCGCGGTGAATTCGCGGGTCTGATCGCCCGCTACCAGCGAGGTGCCGGGATACATCTTGATGTTGATGCGACCCTGGGTTTTTTCCTTGACCAGATCGGCCCAACGCTGGCCGCCATTGCCCCACGGGAAAGCGGTGCCGAGCACGGTGGACAAACGATATTCAGGTTGGTATTTCTGCTCCGCGACGGCCGGCAGCGAGACGGTGAACGCGGCGGCAATGGCGGCCGCAAATAAGGTCTTGACCAAGAAAAATTCTCCTTCGTGTTATGGAACTGCCAGAACTGGCAAATGTGCTGTGGTGGCAATATTTATCTGCCATCGCGCAGCTAATTTACGCGTCGCTTCATGCAGTCCAACAGGCCCCTGACGCGGCATGGATATCAACCGGACAGTACTGCTGGCATGCTGAAACGGTGGCGCTCCCAACTTTTACAGGAATCATTGACACAGGTCAATTGCCATACGGAATTTTTAAATGACCGATTATCGTCTAACTTTGACCGCTTGCAGTGCATACGCGCAAGGGCACACTGCCAAGGTTATTTCTTCGAGATTATTTCTCGATAGGATTTACGCAAAATACGGCTGCTTACATAGGTAGACCTCGTAGTGCAGGCCTGCGTGCCTGCGCCCTGCAACCCAATGCAGGCACGCAGGCCTGCACTACTGGCATTGCGTAAGTCCTACCCGACTATTCATCGCATCCAAAATTTAAATTAAACCATGCAGTATTTTTTAAAAAATTAATAAAAATATGCGGTAAAGCATGTGTTTATCGGCATACTCCATTGTTATTAAAAACAGGGCGCTATTGGCTGCGCCCCTTGCTGCGATTAGTTCTTAGGCAATTTTCCGGCTACGCCTTCGACAAAATAATTCATCTTGCTGAGGGCGTCATCGCTCATGTGGCCTTTTTCGAGCCTGACCTTGCCTTCGTTGTCTTTGACCGGGCCGTCAAATGGGGTCAGGGTGCCGGCCACGATTTCCTTCTCTTTGGCTTGGACGAACAATTTCACGTCGTTCGGCACCGCCGGGCCGTAGCCTTCCAGCTTGACCATGCCAGCCTTGAGACCGCCCCAGGTGGCGCTGGTTTTCCAGGTACCGTCAATGACGGCTTGCGCTTGCTGGGTGTAATACTTGCCCCAGTGGTGAGTGACGGCGGCAATTTGCGCTTTGGGGCCGAACTTGCGCATATCGGAATGGTAGGCGACCGCATATTTACCCTTCTCTTCGGCGGCCTGCACCACGGCGGTGGAATCGGTGTGATGCGTAAGCACGTCGGCGCCTTGGCCGATCAGGGTCAACGCAGCATCGCGTTCCTTGCCCGGATCGAACCAGCTATTGACCCAAACCACCTTGACTTCGGCTTTCGGGTTGACGCTGCGGAAACCACGGGTGAAGGCGTTAATCCCTTGCAGCACTTCGGGAATCGGGAACGCACCCACGTAGCCGGCCACCCCGGTTTTGCTCATTTTTCCGGTCAGTATGCCGGCCAGATAACGGCTTTCATAAAAGCGCGCATTGGCGGTGGCGACGTTGGCGGCCGTCTTGTAACCGGTCAGGTGAACGAATTTAACGTCTGGAAACTGTTTCGCAACCTTTAGCGTCGGGTTCATGTAACCGAACGATGTGGTGAAAATCAACTTGTTGCCCTGTTGCGCCAAATCGCGGATCACGCGTTCCGCATCGGCTCCTTCTGGTACGTTCTCGACCACTTTAGTGGTGATTTTTGCGCCCAGGTTTTTCTCCATTTCCTTGCGCGCCATGTCGTGCTGGTGGGTCCAGCCGGCTTCGCCGATCGGGCTGACATACACGAAGCCGACTTTCAGGGGCGCGGCATCAGCCGACACGGAAACAGCGATGACAGGCAAGATCGCGATCGCGCTCAACACACCGCGCACAAGATTTTTAGTCATGATTTGAATAATCCTTCGGAAAAAGAGTTTTTGTCAGTACAGCTTGCAATCGACTGCCAAAAATAGTTTTGGCGGCAGGTTCCGGCTTCAAGCATCTTAACTGCTTGTCGGCGGAGGCTCAACGATTCGAAAGGAACAATGGCCGCCAGAGCAGTCTACTGTTGTATCACGCCAATTCAAAAAAACCCCTCCCGTTGAACGATTTTTGGACGAATCAATCGCTTTTTTTACAAGCTGACGCTCCGATTAACAAAGCATGGTAGAGCCATGAAATTTTGTTTGCGTATATTGCTGACGGCTTACGATTACCTGGTCTGCTGGGTTGGTTTGATCTGGGTCGGCTTGCTGCTGCTCTGGTCGCTAGTCGCCCTTATTTTGCATCCGCTGTTGCCGGCTGGGCTGGGACGGCTGGCGATCATGACGGTGTTCCGGCTGACGTTGGCTACGTTGGCGCTATCGGGCCGGTTCCATTTCGATTTGCGCGACCTGGATGCGCTACGCAAGGATAAATCGGTGATTATTGCCTCCAATCATCCCTCGTTATGGGATGTGGTTTTGATTGCGTCGCGCCTGCCAGACCTCGCTTGCATTATGAAAGCCGAAATACTGGGCAACATATTTCTCGCCGGCGGTGCCCGTCTGGCACGCTACATCAGCAATGCCTCGCCACGCAAAATGGTGATGTTGGCGGTGCAGGAGTTGCAACGCGGCAGCCACTTGCTGCTGCTCCCGGAAGGAACCCGTACCGTGCGACGCCCGATCGGCCCTCTGACAGCCAGCATAGGCGTGATCGCATACCGCGCTCAAGCGCCGGTGCAGACAATCTTGATTGAAACCGACTCGCCCTTTCTGAACAAGGAATGGCCGCTTTTCAAAAAATCGCGGCTGCCGATGCATTACCGGGTACGCGTGGGTACGCGTTTCCCTGCGCCAGAAAACGGCGCCGCTTTGATGGCAGAATTAACCCGGTATTTTGCCAGTCAGCTTGCGGCACCGGTGTCGCCCTCGAATTCCGCGCCTGCCGCTTAATACCTCTATCACGTATTCCTTAGCCCCCGATGCGATGAGATCACTCTCCCCGACCCACCTGGTTCTGATTCCAAGTTACAACCCCGGCCCAAAAGTGTATGAGACCGTGCGCGCAGCCCGACACCACGGGAACCCAGTATGGGTCGTAGTCGACGGCAGCACCGATGGCACCGCTGCACAATTGCAGGCAATGGCTGCCAGTGACGCCGGCTTGCGGGTCATTATCTTGCCGAAAAATAGCGGCAAAGGCGCAGCGGTATTGCATGGTCTGGAGCAAGCCGTCTCCCTTGGCTTCACCCGTGCGCTGACGATGGATTCGGACGGCCAACATCCAGCCGAACTGGTGGGCTAACCTGGAAACCTTGTGGGCCGGTATCGGCGATTCACTGTTCGGGTTCCGGGTTTATCCGATTGCGCCGCTGCGCGCAGTGATGCGACGCCAGCCCTGGATGCGCCACTTTGATTTCGACCTGGAAGCGGTAGTACGGCTGTGCTGGCGCGGCGTCAAACCAGTCAACCTGGCAGCGCCGGTACGCTATTTCAGCGTCGCAGAAGGCGGTGTGTCGCATTTTCGCTATCTGCGCGACAACCTGCTGCTAGGCTGGATGCACAGCCGCAGGTTGCTGAAATTCCTGCTGCGCCTGCCGTTATTGCTGGTGCGCAAGCTGCCCTAAACAAGGTCTGAAGACCTCCTTCTACCAGCATATCGAAGCAGTAATGCCGACACGAAACGGTGAGACTGAAATGCAGAGCAAGAACCTAAAAAGAACGAATCTACGGCTGTTTTTCGCACTGATTACCTGCGCTACTGCTGGCGTGAAAGAAGATCGGCCGATTGACCGCCAGCAAAGATCAGGACCCAATTTGGCTATTTTTACCCATTCTTAAAAAGATAAAAATAGCGCTAACGCAACGCATTTCATCATCGCAGGCTAGGCTCGTCGCCTGCCTCATCTGGAATCGCCTGCTGTCAATCAGCAAATGAGCGGGGCCATCAGGCAGATGACATCCTCTCGAAATTGAATTTATCGTCATCGCCCGGCGGCTCAATGTGCTGTGATCGGGAATGCAAAGCGAAACGCCCATCAGCTCGAAAACCGAAGTCATTAATCCTTCAGTCTGGCGCAACGGCAGGTGAACTGCCAGACGCAACATCAATCCTGTCTCGATCGCCAGATCCGAATAAAGGCTGTCTGCCCGCATTCAGGGGCGCCGCCAGCCAGCCGGCTATTGCTTCATCCGTCACCCACAAGGTAAGGCTGCCCCGCCACCGAAGACCGGCGTCGTACTCGGCCCAGTTCGTCACCTTGAATTTCATCTTCGATATGGTGGCGACGTTTCGCATTGTGTTTGTTGGGCATCGACAGCGTCAACTTTTCAAAATCCTGACTCTACCCGATTGGTTGCGCATCCATGCAACAATGCGGCACTAACAAGTCATACCTATTTTGGTCGCTTCCCCCTGTTCTTCCCATTGACAGCGTATTTTTAAGGTATGTAGTTTTCCGCCGGCTACTTTTGATGTTGCCTGTCAGCTTCAAGAAAACGCAAAGGTTAACGTCTATCACGGGTTTCCCCTTATCACACATCCCGCAAAAAATAGGAATTAGCAATCGATTCGATTTGCAGAATCAATTTTCGTAATCGCGTGCATCTCTGTAAGCTCAGTTGCTTGTGTCGACGATGGCGGCCGGGATCAAGGGTGCAGTCAACATGATTTCCCAAGCTTTTACTTTAACCAATTCATTGTGAAAAACAGGAGTCTGACATGAGTACCGAAAAGACCGAAGCGAAGTGCCCGTTCAGCGCAGCCGCGGGCCTTGGAACGACGAACCGTGACTGGTGGCCACAGCAATTGCGCCTGGATCTGCTTCATCAGCATTCATCCAAATCTGACCCCATGGGCCAGGACTTTGATTACGCCAAGGCGTTCAAGAGCCTCGATCTGGCTGCAGTGAAAAAAGACCTTACCGCATTAATGACCGATTCTCAGGACTGGTGGCCAGCGGATTTCGGGCACTACGGCGGGCTGTTCGTGCGCATGGCGTGGCACAGTTCTGGTACCTACCGCATCGGCGATGGCCGCGGAGGTTCAGGCCGTGGCCAGCAGCGCTTCGCGCCGCTCAACAGCTGGCCGGACAACGTGAGTTTGGATAAGGCGCGCCGCCTGCTTTGGCCGATCAAGCAGAAATATGGTGAGAAAATTTCATGGGCAGACTTGATTGTCCTCACCGGCAACGTTGCCTTGGAAAGCATGGGCTTTAAAACCTTCGGCTTTGCCGGAGGCCGTCAGGACGTATGGGAACCGGACCATGACGTGTATTGGGGCCGCGAAACAAAGTGGCTTGGCGGCGACGTCCGCTACTCGAAAGGTTCGCCGGGAGTCGAAGAGAACCATGGCGTCCTCGTGAAGGACGACGATAGCGAAGTGACGCGCACGCGCGACCTCGAGAACCCGTTGGCCGCCGTGCAGATGGGCTTGATTTACGTCAATCCCGAAGGCCCGGACGGCAGACCCGACCCGCTTGCTGCAGCCATCGACATCCGCGCTACCTTCGCCCGCATGGCGATGAACGACGAAGAGACGGTCGCGCTAATCGCCGGGGGGCATAGTTTCGGAAAGACCCATGGCGCGGCGCCGGCGGAGCACGTTGGGCAAGAGCCTGAGGCCGCTGGTATCGAGGCCCAGGGCTTCGGCTGGAAAAACAGTTTCGGCACTGGCAAGGGCGGCGACACCATCACCAGCGGTCTTGAGGTCACGTGGACCACCACGCCAACGCAGTGGAGCAATAATTTTTTTGAAAACCTGTTTGGCTTCGATTGGGAACTGACGAAGAGCCCCGCTGGCGCGCATCAATGGGTGGCCAAGGGCGGCGACGGACTGATCCCGGATGCCCATGACCCGTCCAAGCGTCACCGTCCAACGATGTTGACGACCGACCTTTCGTTGCGGGTGGATCCGGCCTACGAAAAAATCTCGCGGCGCTTTCTGGAAAATCCCGATCAGTTTGCGGACGCCTTTGCGCGAGCATGGTTCAAACTGACCCACCGCGACATGGGCCCACGCGCTCGCTATCTCGGCCCTGAGGTGCCGGCCGAAGAGCTCATCTGGCAGGACCTGATTCCCGTAGTCGACCACGCGCTGGTCGAAGTGCACGATGTCGCGTCCATCAAGCAGAAGGTGCTGGCGTCCGGCTTAACGGTTGCCGAGCTGGTTGCGACGGCATGGGCATCCGCGTCCACGTTCCGGGGTTCCGATAAGCGGGGCGGTGCGAACGGTGCGCGCATTCGCTTGTTGCCGCAGAAGGACTGGGCCGTCAATCAGCCGGAGCAACTCTCCAGGGTGCTCCAGGTGCTGGAGGGAATCTGCAAGGATTTCAACTCCACGCAGTCGGATGGTAAAAAGCTGTCGCTGGCCGATCTGATCGTACTGGCCGGTAACGCAGGTGTCGAGCAGGCAGCCAAAAATGCCGGTTACGAGCTCAGCGTTCCCTTCACTCCAGGGCGGATGGACGCCTCGCAGGAGCAGACCGACGTGCACTCGTTCACTGCACTTGAGCCAATCGCAGACGGCTTTCGGAATTACCAGAAAACGCGCTACAGCGTACCGGCAGAGGCGTTGCTGATCGACCGGGCGCAACTGCTGACGTTGACGGCCCCGGAGATGACGGTGCTGGTTGGCGGTCTGCGGGTGCTGGGCGCCAATGTCGGCCAAACGCCGAACGGTGTCTTCACCAAAAAGCCGGGCACGTTGAGCAACGACTTCTTCGTCAACCTGCTCGACATGGGCACGGAATGGAGCGCCGTGTCGGCCGCTACCGATCAGTTCGAAGGGCGTGACCGTAAGACGGGTGAGCCGCAGTGGACTGCGACGCGGGTCGACCTGATTTTCGGCTCAAACGCGCAGCTGCGGGCGATCGCCGAGGTTTACGGCACTGCCGACGCTGGGAAAAAGTTTGTCGGCGATTTCGTCGCAGCGTGGACAAAAGTGATGAACCTCGACCGTTTCGACATCGTGTAAGTCGGGGTTGCCGCGTTTTACAGTTGGCGGACGGCGTCGGGCCAACTGTAAAGCGCATCTTTTGAAGGAAAGTTAATTATTTGTTAAATATCATTAAATCATTTTATGTTCAGCTTACCTACCACGGCCACTGCGCCATTCTGTCCATCTGAAGTCGCTGGCACCGTAGCAGTTTCACCAACTGCGTCGCTGTGGAAGAAAATGCTGCGCTTTGCCGGGCCTGGCTTACTCATATCGGTCGGTTACATGGACCCGGGCAATTGGGCGACAGCCATTCAGGCAGGTTCGCAATATGGCTTCCAGCTTTTGTTCATCGTAATCCTGTCGAGTCTCGCCGCCATTGTGTTGCAATGCTTGAGCATGCGGCTCGGCATTGCCTCCGGTAAGGATCTCGCCGTTCATTGCCGCGAACAATATCCACCCCTCACCAGTAAGATGCTGTGGGTGTTTGCTGAAATATCGATCATCGCTTGTGACCTGGCGGAAGTACTAGGCTGCGCATTGGCGTTTAAGCTGCTGTTGGGCGTGTCGTTGCCGACCGGAGTGTTGCTGACTGCATTCGATACACTGATCGTGCTCGGTTTGAAAGGCAAAGGCTTTCGGCAGATCGAAGCGATTATTCTTGGCTTGATACTGACCATTGCCTTGTGCCTGTTTGCCGAACTGCTGTTTGTCAAACCGGACTGGCATGCTGTTGCCGCCGGCATATTGCCATCCTTGCATGCCATTTCTAGCAGAGAGCCGCTTTACCTCGCTGTTGGCATCTTGGGCGCCACGGTAATGCCGCACAATCTTTATTTGCATTCGTCCATCGTGCAAACGCGGGTGGTGGCCAATAACGATGACAGCCGGCGGGAGGCAATTGGCCTGTCGCGCCTGGATACCGTGGTCGCGCTGCTGCTGGCTTTGGTCATCAATGCAGCCATTCTTATCTTGGCCGGCGCCGCATTTTACCGCAGTGGTAGTCACGTCGGCGTCGATATTGACGACGCTTTTCACTTGCTCGATCCGATTGCAGGCACTGCTGTAGCAGGCTTGTTGTTCGGCGTGGCACTGTTGGCGGCTGGACAAAGCTCAACCTTTACCGGAACCATTGCGGGCCAGGTCATCATGGAAGGATTCTTGAAACTGAAAATACCGTGCTGGCAGCGCCGCTTGATCACACGTGGCCTGGCATTAGGTCCAGCATTAGTCGGCGTAATGGTGCTCGGCGAGCATTCAATTGGACGTCTGCTGGTAATGAGTCAGGTCGTATTAAGCATGCAATTACCGTTTGCGATGTACCCTTTGATCAGATTGACCAGCCGGCGCGACGTGATGGGGACGTTTGTCAATTCTGTCCAAACGACTGCACTGTCTTGGGCGCTATTTCTTCTCATTTCGTCAGCCAACTTTTGGCTTGTCATGCAAGTGTTTTGAGATATCGCCAACGACTGGAAGGATGAGGTTGACATTCCAAGGTCGATATTGTTGAGGTGTTTGACTTGGCTCACCACGTCCGGCGCTTGTGTTTGCGCGACAGCTTTTCGACGAGGGTGATGACTTGGCGAAAATATTTAAACATTTGGCTACCCAGGAGCGCTCCGTTGTCGTGACCATGCGGCATTCATACGTATGTCGCGATGCTTTCAGACTTCATTTTTTTCTTTACGGGTAAATCAAACGGCTCACTATCACGCTCAGCGCGGCCGCATACTATAGCCCTCAATCGATCGCTGTTTTTTGCCATGCACTGGCGCTAGCCAGCCCTGATTTTTTACCGCCGCGTCTTTTCGAGCCGCCGCTCAAGTGCTATGCGGATTGAAATTCTTGCCCAGCGAGGCCGGCATGTTGAGCTTGATCCAGTTCGCATTGCGCGAAATCAGCACCAGCACCACGATGGTGGCCAGATACGGCAGCATCGATAGCAATTGCGAAGGGATTGCCACGCCTTTAGCCTGGATGTAAAAGCTCAGGATGGTAACGCCGCCAAACAGGTAAGCGCCGATCAATACGCGCGCCGGACGCCAGGTGGCAAAAGTGGTCAGTGCCAGCGCGATCCAGCCGCGTCCGGCCACCATCCCTTCGACCCACTGCGGCGTGTACACCAGCGACAAAAAGGCGCCGGCCAGCCCGCAGCAGGCACCGCCGAACAGCAACGCGGCCAGCCGGATGCGGCGCACGTTATAACCCAGCGCATGGGCAGAAGACGGCGATTCGCCGACTGCGCGCAGCACTAATCCGGCACGGCTGCGGTACAAGAACCAGGCGATGGCAGCGCACAGCAGCAGCGACAAATACACCATCGGATGCTGGCGGAACAACGCACGGCCCAGGAACGGGATGTTTTCCAGGTAGGGAATGCCGGAAGCGACGTTATGCAAACTGCTGCCGACATACGCAATGCCGATATACGCCGAGGCGCCGCCGCCGAACAGCGTCAGCGCCAGCCCGGTGGCGTACTGATTGGTGCCGAGCCAAACCGTCAGCCAGGCGAAAAATCCCGCCAGCAACATGCCGGCAGCAGCACCCGCAGCAAAGCCCAGCGCCGGGCTACCGCTATTAACTGCAGTGGCGAAACCGATGATCGCGGCCACCAGCATCATGCCTTCCGCGCCGAGGTTGACGACCCCGGCCTTTTCATTAATCAACAAGCCGAGCGCGGCCAGCATCAGCGGCGTGCCGGCGTTGATGCTGGAAGCGATCAAGGATGCTAATGATGATAAGGAGGCGTCCATTATTTGCTCCAGCGGATTTTGTAATTGATCAAGACGTCACAGGCCAGCAGCGAGAACAGCAGAATGCCCTGAAACACGCCGGTGATTGCGTTCGGCATGCCCAGACGCGACTGCGACAGTTCGCCGCCGATATAAAACAGCGCCATGATGAAGCTGGAGAAGATCACGCCAATCGGATGCAGGCGGCCGACGAAGGCGACGATGATGGCGGCGAAACCATAACCGGGCGATACCGATGGCGTAATTTGCCCAATCGGCCCCAGCACTTCACAGACGCCGGCCAGACCGGCCAGTGCGCCGCAAATCAGCATCGAAGTCCACAACGATTTGCGCGACGAAAAGCCCGCATAACGGGCCGCCATCGGTGCCGCACCGCCAACCTGAATTCCGTAACCGGCAATGCTCTTGCTCAAAAATAGCCAGCCGGCCAGCGCCGCCAGCAGTGCCAGCACTATCCCCAAATGCAAGCGTGTACCCGGCAGCACAATCGGCAGCAGGAAGCCGTCGGAAAATAACTTCGATTGCGGGAAATTGAAACCCTCAGGGTCCTTCAGCACACCATGCACCAGAAAACTCAGCAGCAATTGGCCCACATACACCAACATCAGCGACACCAGGATTTCATTGGCATTGAAACGGTCGCGCAGGAAGGCGGTAATCGCCGCCCACGCCATGCCGCCCAACATGCCGGCCAGCAGCACGACGGCAATCATGGCGGCGCCGCCGCCACTAACAATGCTCCCGCTGCCGTCATCGAAATACAGCGCGACCGCACCACCGGCCGCAGCGCCGACCACTAATTGGCCTTCAGCGCCGATATTGAAAACATTGGCGCGAAAACAAATCGCCAGCCCGACCGCAATCAGCAATAACGGTGCGACCTTGATGCCGACTTCAGACCAGCCGCGCAGATCCTTGAGCGGCTCCAGGAAAAAGATCGACAAACCGGCGAGCGGACTCTTGCCCAGCGCCGCGAACAATATCGCGCCGCACAACACCGTCAGCAACAGCGCCAGCAACGGCGACAGCCATGACATCAAGGTGGAGGGATTGGCGCGCGCTTCCAGTCTCAGCCGCAATTGCCATTTAAAGTGAGCGTTACGCAGCGGCTCACTTCGCTCCCCTCGCCCGGCATGGCTTTTCCTGGTGCCCGAATCGCCATGCGATTCGCTCGCGGGAGAGGGGCTGGGGGGTGAGGCAGGGGTTTCGGACAGCATGCTGTCCGCCTGTTGAACGGCATTCGCTTGCAAGCGAATGTGCGCCCTGCAAGGGAGGGAGGCAGCTGTGGCTGGGACGGTCTTTTCACCGCGCTCATCAACCATGAACAGCCTCCTGCGGCGCATCCCACAGGCCGCTCATCCACTGGCCGATCAAGGCCACCGTCGCGTCGGAAGTAGCAATCGATGGCGACATCCTGCCCTTGGCTAAAACCACCAGCCGGTCGGAAATTTCAAACAATTCGTCCAACTCCTCGGAAATCACCAGCAACGCGCAACCGGCATCGCGCAAGGCCACCAGCTCGGCGCGGATTTGCGCCGCCGCGCCGACATCGACGCCCCAGGTCGGTTGCGCCACGATCAGCACTTTGGGGCCGCGCATGACTTCGCGCCCGACGATGTATTTTTGTAAATTGCCGCCCGACAGGCTGCGCGCCGCCGCCTGTGGTCCAGCGGCCTTGACCTTGAAACGGGCGATCACGTCGGCGGCGCGCTGCACCAGCACGCTATTGCGGATCAAGCCGAAGCGAATCGTCAGCGGCGTTTGCAGCGTCAGCAGCACATTGTCGGCCAACGACATGTCAGGCACCGCGCCACGCCCGAGCCGTTCTTCCGGCACAAAACCCAAACCGCCCCGACGGCGCAAACCCGGCGGCAGATTGCCGACCGGTTTGCCCTGCAGCACAATCGCCTCCGGCTTTGCGCGCCGATCCTCGCCCGACAGCGCCGCCAGCAATTCTTGCTGACCGTTGCCGGAAATGCCCGCCACGCCCAGAATTTCGCCGGCGCGCACCGCAAAACTGATGTCGGACAGCGGGGTGGCGAACGGATGGCTTTTTGCCAGCGACAGTTGCTTGACTTCCAGCATAGTTGCGCCCGGCGTGCGCGTCTGCCGCTGAATGGTGGGCGGTTCGGCACCGATCATCAGGCGCGACAGGCTGGCTGCGGTTTCCGTGCGCGGATCGCAGACGCCGGTATTTTTGCCGCCGCGCAGTACGCTGCAGGTGTGGCACAGCGCCCGGATTTCATCGAGCTTGTGGCTGATATACAAAATGCTGCAGCCCTCGGACGCCAGTTGGCGTAAGGTTTCGAACAATTTTTCGACCGCTTGCGGCGTCAGCACCGAAGTCGGCTCGTCCAGGATCAGCAATTGCGGTTTGGCCAGCAAGGCACGCACGATTTCGACCCGCTGGCATTCGCCCACCGACAGCGTATGCACATGGCGCTGCGGCTCCAGCTCCAACCCGTATTGCGCGGCAGTGCTGGAAATGCGCTGCGCCAATGCGTCCAGTTTGGTGTCATTGGGCAAGCCGAGCGCGATGTTTTCCGCCACGGTGAGTGTGTCGAACAACGAAAAATGCTGGAACACCATCGCAATCCCGAGCGTGCGCGCCTGGGCCGGATTGGCGATTTCGACTTCGGCGCCGTTCCACAACACGCGTCCGGCATCCGGCTTGACCGCGCCGTAAATGATCTTCATCAAAGTCGATTTGCCGGCACCGTTTTCGCCCAACACCGCATGAATTTCGCCCGGTTTAACGATCAAATCGATGCCATCGTTAGCCACCACCGACGGGTAGCGCTTGGTGATTTGATGCAACTCAAGGCGATTGGTCATGGTTTGGACGGGTTGTGAAAAATATTGCACAAGTTCGCTATTTTATTCCAGATGCCTGATATTACGATGCGGATATAACCGTATTGCGTACAAGTGCTAATCTTGAACAACAGTTGTTACGGACTGTTCACGAAAGGCACGAACCAGCCTCGGGGCACAGCACACTTCTTGAAAAATATGGGGTATCACATTTTTTATGGTATTTACCGCATATATTTATTGATGTTATAAAATATACTCACATTAATATAGTAAAAATTGTAAGTGCTCAGCCCGCTAGGCGCGGACTGTTTGGTCCCCTCTCCCACTTGTGGGAGAGGGCTAGGGAGAGGGCCTTAGCAAGTATTCCGGCCGCATTACATGTGGCAATGCAATCAAGGTTAAGCCTTGTTTTGAGCACCTTATTTATTGCGAGCACCCTCTCCCCGGCCCTCTCCCGCACGCGGGCGAGGGAGTCCTCAATAGCGGGCTGAATAGTAACCAAAAATAAATTGAACCAATTAAAAACCAGTGGAATCACCATGTCCGAAGCTATCCGTTTTTACCATCGCGGCGCAATCCAGAGCGTGCAGGATGTCGCGCCGACCCGGACCATTCTGCAATACCTGCGGGAAGACCTGCATTGCACCGGCACCAAGGAAGGTTGCGCCGAGGGCGATTGCGGCGCATGCACGGTGGTCATCGGCGAACTGCAGGACGGCAAACTCACGCTGAAAGCGGTCAATGCCTGCATCCAGTTCATGCCGACGCTGGATGGCCGCGCACTATTCACGGTGGAAGATTTGAAGCAGACCGATGGCAGCCTGCATCCGGTGCAGCAGGCGATGGTGGACTGTCACGGTTCGCAATGCGGCTTTTGCACGCCGGGTTTTGTGATGTCGCTGTGGAGTCTGTACCTGCGCCACGAAGGCCAAACGGCTGCGCTGTCGCGGCGCGAAATCGACACCGCGCTGTCCGGCAATCTGTGTCGCTGCACCGGCTACCGGCCCATCATCGCCGCCGCGCAGCACATGGGCCAATTGCCGCAAGTGGGTTTCAACCGTGCGGCTGTGGCGCAGACGCTGCAAACCCTGCAACGCGACGACACGTTTAATTACAGCTATGGCGGCCAAACTTTCGTCGCACCGCGCACGCTGGCGCAACTGATTGCCGCCCGTGCAGCATTTCCGGCCGCGCACATTCTGGCCGGCGCTACCGATATCGGGCTGTGGGTCACCAAGCAATTACGCGACTTGAACGCGCTGATTTACATCGGGCACATCGCCGAATTACAAACAATCAGCGAACAAGATGGTCAGTTAATTATCGGTGCCGGCGTCACGCTCAACGACGCTTATGCGGCGTTATGCCGGCATTATCCAAACGAGTTATCCGAGTTATGGCAACGCTTTGCCTCGGAGCCGATCCGCAATGTCGGCACGCTGGGCGGCAACCTCGCCAATGGTTCGCCGATTGGCGATTCGATGCCTTTTCTGATTGCGCTCGGTGCAGAGATCGTGCTGCGCGGCGGCACCGGGGAACGTAACTTGCCGCTGGAAGATTTTTACCTCGGTTATCAGAAAAATGCGCTGCAAGCAGGGGAATTCGTCACAGCGGTTCGGGTGCCGCTGCTGTTGACGCAAGCTGGGCAACATTTTCGTACCTACAAACTGGCGAAACGCTTCGATCAGGATATTTCGGCTGTCTGCGCGGCATTTTCAATCGCACTCGACAACGGGATTATTCACCATCCGCGCATCGCCTTTGGCGGCATGGCGCCGACGTCGAAACGTGCCGCCAAGGCAGAAGCCGCGCTGCAAGGCCAGCCCTGGAATGAGGCCACATTACACAACGCGATGGCGGCAATGGCCGACGATTACGCGCCGCTGTCCGACATGCGCGCCTCCGGCAGCTACCGGATGAAAGCGGCGCAAAACTTGCTGCACCGCTTCTGGCTGGAAACGCGACCGGATGCGCCAGTGCTAAATGTGTTCAGTAGTGCAGGCCTCCGTGCCTGCAAACCGGTGCGTAGCGATACGACCGATGCAGGCACGGAGGCCTGCACTACTGGGGCCAAAATCGGAACCGAAATCGGCCGTCCGCATCCGCACGAATCGGCGCTATTGCATGTGCTGGGCGAAGCCACCTACACCGACGATGCGCCGGAACTGCACGGCACCTTGCATGCGGCGCTGGGTTTGTCGGAACAGGCCCACGCCACCATCCGCTCAATCGATCTGGAAGCAGTCAAAACCGCGCCCGGCGTAGTCGCGGTGCTGACTGCGGCCGATATTCCCGGACTGAACGATTGTGGCCCGATCCTCCACGACGACCCGATTCTGGCCGACGGTTTGGTGCAATATGCCGGCCAGCCGATCTTCGCCGTGATTGCCACCAGCCACGACTTGGCGCGCCGGGCAGTGCGGCTGGCAAAAATCGACTATGCAACATTGCCGGCGATCCTGACGCCGCAAGCGGCCCGCGCTGCAGAGTCCTACGTGCTGCCGCCGATGCATTTGCAGCGCGGCGCTGCAGCCAAGGCGCTGGCGTCTGCGCCGCAGCGCGTCAAGGGCACGCTGGAAGTCGGCGGGCAGGAACATTTTTATCTGGAAGGGCAAGTTTCCACCGCGATCCCGAAAGAACAGCACGGCATGCTGCTGCTGTGCTCGACCCAGCATCCGAGCGAAATGCTGCATGTAGTCGCCCATGCACTGGGCCTGCCGGTACACAACATCACGGTCGAATGCCGGCGCATGGGGGGCGGTTTCGGCGGCAAGGAATCGCAATCGGCGCAGTGGGCAGCGGTGGCGGCAATCGCTGCGCATAAGCTGCAACGCCCGGTCAAGCTGCGCGCCGACCGCGACGACGACATGATGGTCAGCGGCAAGCGCCACTGCTTTTATTACGAGTACGAAGTCGGCTTCGATGCGACCGGCCGCATCCTCGCAGCCAAGGTGGAGATGGTGCTGCGCGCCGGTTATTCGGCCGATCTGTCCGGGCCGGTGGCGACCCGCGCGGTGTGCCATTTCGACAATGCGTATTACTTGTCGGAGGTGGAAATCCATGCGCTGTGCGGCAAGACCAACACCCAATCGAATACCGCATTCCGGGGTTTCGGCGGCCCGCAAGGTGCAATCGCAATCGAATACGCGATCGACGACATCGCCCGCACGTTGGGCATGGATGCGCTGGACGTGCGCAAGATTAATTTTTACGGCAACGATGATGCCAGCGGTAGAAACATCACGCCATACGGCCAGAAAGTGGTCGATAACGTGATCCATACATTGGTGGCTGAACTGGAAGCCAGCAGCGATTATTGCGAGCGCCGCGCCGCCACCCGCAGCTTCAATGCCGGCAGCCCGGTGCTGAAAAAAGGCATCGCGCTGACGCCGGTCAAGTTTGGCATCGCGTTCAATCTGACCCATTTGAATCAAGCCGGTGCGCTGGTGCATGTGTATCTGGACGGCTCTGTGTTGGTCAACCACGGCGGCACCGAAATGGGCCAAGGCGTCAACACCAAAGTGGCGCAAGTGGTCGCACACGAACTCGGCATCCGGCTAGCACGGGTGCGCTGCACGGCAACCGACACCAGCAAAGTCGCCAACACCTCAGCCACCGCCGCCTCCACCGGTGCCGACCTGAACGGCAAGGCGGCGCAAGATGCGGCAGGCCAGATTCGCTTGCGATTGGCGGCATTCGCGGCGCATCAATACGGTGGCGCTGCGGCGGAAGTGCGCTTCGCCGACGATGTTGTCACCAGCAACGGCCACAGCATCCCGTTTGCCGCACTGGTGCAGAGCGCTTATCTGGCGCGCATACAGCTATGGTCGGACGGTTTCTACGCGACGCCAGGCTTGCACTGGGACCCGAGCACCATGCGCGGCAATCCGTTTTCCTACTTCTGCTACGGCGCGGCGGTGTCGGAAGTAATCGTCGATACGCTGACCGGCGAGTGGAAATTGCTGCGCGCCGATCTGCTGTACGACGTCGGCAATTCGCTCAACCCGGCCATCGACCTTGGCCAAGTGGAAGGCGGCTTCATTCAGGGCATGGGCTGGCTCACCACCGAACAATTGTGGTGGAATAAAGAGGGTAAGCTGATGACGCATGCGCCATCGACCTACAAAATTCCGGCCATCTCCGACTGCCCCGAAGACTTCCGGGTCCAGTTATTCAAAAATCGCAATGTGGCAGATAGCATCCACCGTTCCAAAGCCGCTGGCGAACCGCCGCTGTTGCTGCCGTTCTCGGTCTTCTTCGCAATCCGCGATGCGATTGCCAGCGTGGCGAATTATCGGATCAACCCGCCGCTGAATGCTCCGGCCACCAGCGAAGAAATTCTGAAAGCGGTCGAAGCGGTGGCAGCTGTCGCGCCCTTGCCCCCTCTCCCGCGCGCGGGAGAGGGCTGGGGAGAGGGAGGTCATTCAGCGTGATGCCATCGATCACATTTCATGGATGTTTTTCTCGTGCGTATTGCAAGCCGATGCATGATCGACCTCCCTCTCCCCCGGCCCCTCTCCCGCACGCGAATCGCATGGCGATTCGGGCACCAGGAAAAGCCATGCCGGGAGAGGGGAGAAAATCAATCCAATGAATATGAACTGGCTGCAAGCCCTAACCGTTCTGAACACTCCCGCAGTATTAATAACGGTGGCCCAAACAGAAGGTTCCTGCCCACGCGAGGCTGGCGCCAAAATGCTGGTCACAGCCGAAACCCAATGCGATACCATCGGCGGCGGCCATCTGGAACTCAACGCCTGCAGCATTGCACGCGACATGCTGCAGCTGCCTGCCGGCACGCTAGTCGCTGAACGCCGATTACAACGCATTGCGCTCGGCCCCAGCCTCGGTCAATGCTGCGGCGGCGTAGTGCATCTGGCGTTCGAGCGTACCAACCCGAACACCAAATGGCAGGAATTATCCGAAAGATTGCAACACGGGCAGGATAGTTGGCGCGTAGTGGCGCTTGATACTGTCACGCCAACCGCCCTGCTCGATGCGGATTCTGTACCGTTGCATGGCGCTGAACCCAACTTCCGTCCGACACTAAACGCCAGCCCGACCAATCGACTGCAACGCGATACCGCTGGCAAGCGCTGGCTGGTCGATGCCTGCCTGTCGCCACGCCCCCATCTTGTGCTATTCGGCGCCGGTCATGTCGGTGCGGCGCTGGTGCGCGCACTGGCCGAACTGCCGTGCCGCATAAGCTGGATCGATCAGCGCGACGATCTGTTCCCCGCAGCGCTGCCAGCCAACGTCCAAATCGAAGCGACCGACACGCCCGAAGCGGTAATCGACGCCGCCGCACCGAACAGCTGTTTTCTGGTGATGACGCACGAGCACGCGCTGGATCAACGGTTAACCGAGCACATCCTGCGCCGCATCGCGCAACGCAATGATGTGCAATGGTTCGGCCTGATCGGCTCCGGCACCAAACGCGCCCAATTCAGCCATCGGCTGCAAGCACGCGGCATCACGCCAGAAACGCTGGCGCGCATGGTGTGCCCGATCGGCCTGCCCGGCATCAGCGGCAAGCAGCCGGCAGTAATCGCCGCCTCGGTGGCGGCGCAATTGCTGGGGGTGTGGGAACTGTGTGGGCGGCAAATACAAGCAAGGATATGAACAAATTGCCATAGTCCCAAATTGGGACTATCATCCACTTATGCGAATACTTTCACTCCCTACACTGAAAAGCTTCTACGAAGAAACCGCAAGTCACACGGACGCGAAAACGCCCCTCCTTACTTGGCACAGCCATGTTCTTAAAGCGAACTGGCTTGAGCCTGCCGACGTCAAGGTGGACTTCGGGAACGCCAGCATACTGAAAGAGGGCCGCGTCGTATTTAATATTGTGGGGAATAAATATCGATTAGTGACATCAATCAACTACCCGTATGGCATTGTTTTTATCAAATTCATTGGCACCCACAAACAGTATGACGCGATTGATGCGCAAACAATTTGAAGGAAGTGAGCATGAACATTAAACCCATCAAAACCGTGGACGATCATCGTGCGGCCTTGAAAGAAATTGAAGCGCTGATGACGGCTGAAATAGACACACCAGAAGGTGACCGCCTCGACATTCTGGCGACGTTAGTTGAGGCGTATGAATTACGGCATTTCCCAATGGAGTTGCCGGACCCGATTGATGCCATTAAGTTCAGCATGGAACAAAAGGGCTTAACGCCGAAAGACTTGGAGCCGATGATCGGGCGCTTAAACCGGGTCTACGAAATTCTCGGCGGAAAGCGGCCCCTCACCTTGGCTATGATCTGGCGCCTGCATGAAGGCCTGGGCATTCCAGCAGAAGCTTTAATCAAGCCTCCACTCAGAAGGGGCGTCGCTGGCTAGTTTTTATACCTGTCCTAGTAAGCGCGGTTCATCCCCACGGTCGTGGGGAACGCGGCTCATAGGTCATGGAATCCTGTACGTGATGCGGTTCATCCCCACGGTCGTGGGGAACGCTGCTATCTTTTTTGATCATCGTCCTACCATCCTCGGTTCATCCCCACGGTCGTGGGGAACGCGAAATTGAACCCGAAAACCTGCATATTCCCGG
This sequence comes from Glaciimonas sp., assembly GCA_012927625.1. Taxonomy (GTDB): domain Bacteria; phylum Pseudomonadota; class Gammaproteobacteria; order Burkholderiales; family Burkholderiaceae_D; genus AVCC01. Next base: position 403,478 of record JABBOV010000003.1, read on the forward strand.
CGGTTCATCCCCACGGTCGTGGGGAACGCAGTCGAACGCTCTCACCAATTGAGCTATAGGAAGGTTCATCCCCACGGTCGTGGGGAACGCCCTATGACATCGTGCTAATCGGCACGGTATAACGGTTCATCCCCACGGTCGTGGGGAACGCAGTTTGAGCGCATGGCAGTCGAATCTCGGCGTCGGTTCATCCCCACGGTCGTGGGGAACGCTGCTCAAAAAGTTTATCGGTAGGCATATATTCCGGTTCATCCCCACGGTCGTGGGGAACGCTTATTACGCGCCATTCATAGTGCAGATCGACCCGGTTCATCCCCACGGTCGTGGGGAACGCCGGCACAATCGCTCGACGCGTCCGCGAAATATCGGTTCATCCCCACGGTCGTGGGGAACGCTTTGGTTAATATCGGACGATGAAAGCAAAAAACGGTTCATCCCCACGGTCGTGGGGAACGCGCTTGCCATACCATCACTCAAATTTGAGAACCCGGTTCATCCCCACGGTCGTGGGGAACGCGCGTGCTCAAAATCCATTTATTCCGATTTTGCCGGTTCATCCCCACGGTCGTGGGGAACGCGTCGTTTCCCTCTAGTAAGTGTATCGTGTCATCGGTTCATCCCCACGGTCGTGGGGAACGCATGATGTGATTAAACTGATCCTCCGATAGCGTCGGTTCATCCCCACGGTCGTGGGGAACGCTGTTAAGGCAGTTTGTTGTTGTAGCCTGTAGGCGGTTCATCCCCACGGTCGTGGGGAACGCTGATTCGGCATATCAGCGTTGTATCCTGCTGCCGGTTCATCCCCACGGTCGTGGGGAACGCCGCCGCAGCCAGAATATGGCACAGCATAATATCGGTTCATCCCCACGGTCGTGGGGAACGCTGCCCGTAGTCGAAATTCATTCATTTGGTTTCCGGTTCATCCCCACGGTCGTGGGGAACGCAACGCAATCTGTCAATACAGAATAATTTACATCGGTTCATCCCCACGGTCGTGGGGAACGCGTTGCGCAGCTTAGTAATTTCAGCATCGTAGACGGTTCATCCCCACGGTCGTGGGGAACGCTTTGTCGTATTTCGTTAATGTTTTTCGACCGTCGGTTCATCCCCACGGTCGTGGGGAACGCGGCTCATGCGGCACGACTGGCAATGTCGTTAACGGTTCATCCCCACGGTCGTGGGGAACGCTTCTCTGCTGCTGCGGCAAGTGACATTGCCATCGGTTCATCCCCACGGTCGTGGGGAACGCTTGATGCCAGTGTATTAAATAATCGCAATGTTCGGTTCATCCCCACGGTCGTGGGGAACGCCTCACTGGTTTCAGTGAACCAGGGACCCGCTACGGTTCATCCCCACGGTCGTGGGGAACGCTTTGAGCACCACACCGGGCGCTACGCGCAGGGCGGTTCATCCCCACGGTCGTGGGGAACGCAGAGCACCCGTTAATAGTAATTGGCGCGGTGGCGGTTCATCCCCACGGTCGTGGGGAACGCTGGCATTTGCGTCCCCTGGTGCGTAGTTGCTGCGGTTCATCCCCACGGTCGTGGGGAACGCCCTAAAACAAAACAACAGTCGATCGCCCTCGCCGGTTCATCCCCACGGTCGTGGGGAACGCGCCAATGCATCAGATACGCTCATTACTGCCAACGGTTCATCCCCACGGTCGTGGGGAACGCGTTTAGATTTTCCGTTGCATTACTTTTAAATCCGGTTCATCCCCACGGTCGTGGGGAACGCTGCTACCAATCCTGAATTAACTATTTGTAAAGCGGTTCATCCCCACGGTCGTGGGGAACGCGGTTGCTGTTAATGGTCGTCTCGACCAAAAATCGGTTCATCCCCACGGTCGTGGGGAACGCGGAACAGGAGGCGACGAAGCTTGCCCAGAATACGGTTCATCCCCACGGTCGTGGGGAACGCAGCGGCAACTAATCCAGACAGCGTTAGAGCATCGGTTCATCCCCACGGTCGTGGGGAACGCGCGATATACCCGGCCAACTTATGCGCGCCATTCGGTTCATCCCCACGGTCGTGGGGAACGCGGCGTGACATGGTGCAGCAGCTGCAGAACGAACGGTTCATCCCCACGGTCGTGGGGAACGCAGATTCTCCCTCGTCATCAAGACGTGAGTAGCCGGTTCATCCCCACGGTCGTGGGGAACGCAACAGTTCTCCCCTGCCTGGGCTCCCCTCGGGCGGTTCATCCCCACGGTCGTGGGGAACGCTTTTTTAATTTGCTCATAACTCATTAACCTGCCGGTTCATCCCCACGGTCGTGGGGAACGCGTAGCGGTGCTGATCACCTGGGCTGGATTCGCCGGTTCATCCCCACGGTCGTGGGGAACGCTTTTATATGACACTCACTACTGGCACAATTATCGGTTCATCCCCACGGTCGTGGGGAACGCTGCACCGCCTGGAAGCGGATATAAACAGCGTACGGTTCATCCCCACGGTCGTGGGGAACGCCTTGGCTGCTTGCTGTAACGTGCGAAGATCGTCGGTTCATCCCCACGGTCGTGGGGAACGCCCGTAACCGCGCCGGAAATCACCCTCTCCGGTCGGTTCATCCCCACGGTCGTGGGGAACGCGTTTCCAGTGAAGTTCCAGAACTCAATCTGGCCGGTTCATCCCCACGGTCGTGGGGAACGCGAACCTGGGTGCGGCATACACTTCCATTATGTCGGTTCATCCCCACGGTCGTGGGGAACGCGGCTTGATAGCGTAAAGAGCATGAATAGAGTTCGGTTCATCCCCACGGTCGTGGGGAACGCCATGCAATTGTGATTGCACAGTCTTACAATTTCGGTTCATCCCCACGGTCGTGGGGAACGCAAAATCATGGTGGATAGTCCGAAGTATGACGGCGGTTCATCCCCACGGTCGTGGGGAACGCTGCAACAGCCTTCGAGTATTCTGCACTAAACCCGGTTCATCCCCACGGTCGTGGGGAACGCGTAGGGTGTACTGTCCCCAATTCGTTATCAAACGGTTCATCCCCACGGTCGTGGGGAACGCACCCCAAGTGGCTTCATAAGCTTTACTGAATACGGTTCATCCCCACGGTCGTGGGGAACGCTTAAAAAGCACAATTCGGGCGTATTGCCGAAACGGTTCATCCCCACGGTCGTGGGGAACGCTGTACAAGAGGGTGTTCAATGAGGAGTGGGGACGGTTCATCCCCACGGTCGTGGGGAACGCATCTGCATGAATTACAAACAGAGTATTCGTACCGGTTCATCCCCACGGTCGTGGGGAACGCCTGGACGGGCATCCATAGCACATTAAAGGAACCGGTTCATCCCCACGGTCGTGGGGAACGCTTGTTTTTCCCGGCGAAAACTGCGCGCAGGCACGGTTCATCCCCACGGTCGTGGGGAACGCTTATTCATAATATGCTAGCATAGAATAATTGACGGTTCATCCCCACGGTCGTGGGGAACGCTAACAATGTATTCCAATCAATATTAATCCACGCGGTTCATCCCCACGGTCGTGGGGAACGCGTTCGAAGGCTGGCAAGCAGCCCGCGCACAGCCGGTTCATCCCCACGGTCGTGGGGAACGCCCAGCCGGCAGATCGGCACGCATTGACTGGCGCGGTTCATCCCCACGGTCGTGGGGAACGCACCAAATATAAACTATTGATTATTAAGGCTTATATCAGGACTCAATTTTCTACCGAATTTTTACATCAATTTAACTTGTTAAAGAACGATCCTGCTAATACTCCCAACTACTCAGCTGCACCACCAATAACTGGTAAAAAAGAAACTAATTTTGCGCCGTCCATTTCTGCCGGCATCCGTCTATTTTCTCCTAATGTCAAAAAATCAAATCCTGCTTCGTTATTAGTACGCCATGCCATAACGGCGTTACCGTCTTCTATTCCTTGTCCAACCTGTTCCCACATATGTTCACGTAGACGACGCGAATAATTTCCGACATACACGCCGGCACGAATTTCAAGCAACCAGATGGCGAGCCGTCCGCGCAGACGTGGCGGCGCGTTTTCAAGAACGATGACCAGCATCACCAATACTTTCAGGGTTAGGAATTGCAGGGAGAATCGATTCTTCCGACGGCTCTGGTAGAGTGAAGCCGCCTTCCGAGAGGACTGTTTCAATGTCAGGAATAATGCGCTCCAATAATTTGCTTTGCCTGAACGCATCGCGGCAACGAATCCGTACTTCGCGTTCAGGATTCTGGCAAGGCTTGGACGCAACGCTAAAAGCAATCGGCACCACCGTATCGAATTTGTATAAATCGGCAATGTCGTACACGAACGAGAGCGGTTTCCCGGTATGAATGAAACCGATGGCAGGCGCGTAACCTGCCGCCAGAATCGCCGCCTCCGTCACGCCATAGAGGCATGATGTCGCAGCAGACAGACAACGGTTGGGGATATCTGCCGCATCCCAATCATGATGGTCGTAATTGCGCGCCTTCCAATCAACTCCGTATTGCTGAGCGAGTAGTTGATACAGCGCTCGCACCCGCGCGCCTTCGATCCCACGCAATTGTTCCACACTGCGCCGCTGCGGCGGCTCGTCGCCAAAGCGATATTTGTACATCGCGCGCACCACTTTCAGACGAGCGTCGTCATCCAGCGCCAGCTTGGCCTGATACAGCAAGCGATCCGCACGCGCACCGCCCGGCTGCCCGGATGAATACACCCGAACGCCGCCTTCCCCGACCCACACCAGCAAAGTACCGACCCGCGCCGCAAGGGAACAAGCAGCGTGCGATACCCGTACGCCCGGTTCCAGCATCAGGCAAGCAACGCCACCAATCGGGATATGCATGCGTACACCGTGCATATCCACCGCTACAAACGCGCCATCCAGTACATCAAGCTGGCATTTTTCTACAAAAAGAACCGATAGACGTTCTTTGATGGGGATGGGTTTTAGGGGTGGCAGCATGGGTTAGTCGCCTTCAATTTTTTTCACCAAAAGCAAGCCACACCCGAATGCTTTGGCATGGCCTAGGCCGTTAAATAACGCCTGTTGGAACAATGTGGGATTGGTGACCAAAAGCTCTCCTGAAAAATCCACGGTACTAAACCGAATATGGCGCTTGCCTGCTCTATTTTGCGCATAGGCGTCCACGCTGGCTGCTATTACTGCAAACCCATTACTGCTTGCGCGTGACTGCAGCCAGTCGATACAGGACTTCTGTACCAACTCATACAACAAAGGCTTGTTATCTTCGTCCGACCACTCCTTCCATTTCGCCTCTGCATTGAATCCGCGCTCAACCAGTAGCTGTTTTTTTGTGTGCATCACAACGTCATGGCGCTGGGGTTTACCGGCGTTGTTTTTCTTGGTCACCACTGGATTGGCGCAAAGTTGAAAGGATAAACGCTGGCCTTCCAGCAATTGCGGATCATAGCTTCTGCTTTGTACCTGCCACGCCTCGCTAAACGCTGTGGGCGGGCGTTGCGAAACCACATAAAACCGCGGAATCTGCGCAATTTCATGGCGACGAAAAATAAAATCGCGTGACTGTTCCGCATTGCTGGGGAAAAATTGCCATAACCATTGATGCTCTTCGTAGGGCGATTGTGCTAACGGTTTTGCCAATTCATACGCGGCTTGTCGTCGTAAATTTTCTATAGGTGTAATCACACTGAAATACATGGCGTTTATTCCTTCACTAGCAAAGCGATATGTTCACGCCGGTCGGTAAACTGCCAACCACGGCGTGTAATCACTTGGTCTTTACGATTGACACTCAAGTTGCGTTGCACGCCTATAGTTGCCAAATCATCTGTGCCAAAATCATCGCCCCAGGCAATTTTTTGAACAGGCTGATTTTCTGGCTCGTGATGGTTTGGCAATTTCTGCTGACAGAGCTTTGATAATTGTTGTTGGTAATCCGAGAATGCAGTGTTGATGGCGTCTGCGTTCAAGATGCAAGGGTGCAAAGGCACGGCAATCGGGCAAGACTTGCGTCCCAAATACAGCACGAACTTGGGGTTTTTTAATGCCTCTGCTAACTGCAGCAAGGAATAAGGCGCGTTCGCACCGATTTGCACAGCCACCAGCGCTGCAGCATCCTGACGATAATCTCGGCTCGATAAAATGGTATTGAGGTCTTGCTTGGGCAATGACAATTCATCCCGTCGCGTCGCGTGTGGCCGTTTTTTCAAATCGGTGCGACTTGGCACTTGCGCAGTATGGTAATCGCGCAACAAGCGGCCTTGGTTCAAGACCCCCACTGCCAGACGATAGCTGATACGTAACGCCGTTTGTGCGGCGTCATCATCACGGTCAATCCCTAGCGCCGCCGCCAGCAAACCTTGTATGGCGGATTGGCTCGGATATTCCGCGCTAGGCCGATATTCACCGACGGCCACTTCGCCCCAAGAGGACAAGGGCGCTTGCAGTTGAAAAATCAAGGTTTCCATAGCGTTTATTCCGCTATGAAGTCAGCTATTTCACTGAAGCGGCCTGTTCCCTCTTCCACGTTAAATTGCACAGTGGCATCGGCACAATCGCCATAAATCTTATTAAAATTATTGCGACGTTCGGTCAAGGCGTCGATAGCACGAATTAAGACACCTTGATTTTTTTCCATGCCTTGATTTTTTCCTGCGGTTACTGGTTTAAGAAACGCTTGCGCCAAAGTACGCGGTTGTTGATCGCCTTTTTCAGCCAGCACAAAACCGGCGTAGGCGCGCGAAGCAAAACTGTTTTGTTTACCGGTCGGGGATACCTTGGTGACGGCATTGAGCAATGCGTTCAAGGCTTGTTGCATCAATGCTGCATCGCCGCCCAAATTTTGCAGTAGTAAATCGCGGTTAATGCAGATATACAAATAGAACACCCCAGCGCCAAACCCCGCTTCGCCGATATGCGCTGCGCCACGGTCTGTCTCGCCGTTATTGAGGTCATCTACAGCAATAAAATAGTCATCTTCAACAGCTGCCTTGTGCACGGTAATGGCGTGTGCCACTTGTACTGCAGCTTCGGTATTAAATGCAGGTGAGGAAGCTAGCATGCGGCCAAACATCGCGATATCTACAGCGGTGTGTTGTTTGCGCAGTAGTTTCAAATCCTCTTCGCTTGGCGCAATTGCGCTCGCCACCAATTGCGCTACCAGGTCGGCAATCGCTTTTTCTTCTTCCGGGTTGAAATGCACCAGTTGTTCGACGTGCAAGTCTTCGTTTTTTTCTGTCTTTTTATCTGATTTCGGCTTGCCAAACTGGCAGGCAATCGACTTTGCCCAATCTCGCGCATTTTTTTCGCTAACACCTTGTTTGATTAACGACTGATACACGCTAACGCCCATTTCCTTGGTGCGTGTACCAATATGTCCTTTCAAGGTTGACTCAAAAATATCCGACGTGCGCCAAGCGCGCTTCAGGCTCTGCGAAGAAATACGCAAACGCGTGCAATCGCCAACCACAGCAGTTTTTGGGCGGCCGGTATCATCGCGGTTCAGGTTGGATGGCGGATAGCTGGTCAAGATATGCAATTGAATAAAACGGGACATGTTTTTTCCTTGAGTATTGTTCGTAAAGGGTTTGTTCTGGATTTAGGCAGACTGTTTGACAGGCCAGCGATAGCTGTAAGCCCACTGCTTAGGGATATTGAATTTGGGATGAGGATTGCCCCAGTTATAAACGTCATGAGCAAGCCCAAAAATATTGGCCTTATAGTCAAGCAGCGGCAGGATACGTCGCAGACTAACAAATAAATCATCAGTCTCTTGTACCTTCAATAAATCGCGGAAGCGTAGTTCAGACACCAACAGCTTTTCTTCCTTCGCATTCCACATTGAAACCGGTAAAGATTGTGTATCTTCAGTTTTAATGTGCGCCAATAAACCGGCAATCGCAGCCAATTTATCGTTCTGCCAAGGCGCAGCATCCACAGACCAACAATTACAGGCCAACATATAACGGTAAAAACGCTGATATGCCGGGCTTAAAGTGACCGCATCCAGTGTTGCGCAACGTCGCAATATGGCACGGCTGGCACGGTCTTCTTCCAGCCCGTGCCACCACTGATGCAGCATCTTCCCAAAATGGCTTTCTGCCGTCCAACCAATTTTCTCTTGCATGATTTCCCCTTCTACAATGGCAATTGAGCTTGCGGCTCGGTAGTTGATGCGAGTTTTTTACTTTTTTTAGCGGGTTTATTTCCCTTCTCAGTCACAGGCAAACACAAGATTTTTTTTATCGTGTCGCCCTGCATATTTCTTTTCAGGCTGTTGTAGGCTTCAGCAATGCGGCGCGGATCTTGCTGGGCGATTGCGCCGGCGCCAACAATATCGACATCAAACATATCCAGGACCTTATTGCGCAATACCTTGAGCCATGCTTCGCCCACACTGATAAGGAAACCGGCATCATCCATATCAATGCCGGTATCGGAGCGCGCTTGCGCTATCAAACTTTGCAGCTGCCGATAAAAGTGGAGTTCGGTGCTATCCCAAAATGCTTTATCCACGAAACTCAAATCACCACGCAAATCGCTATCGCCAAACCACGCCTGCTTTACCGCTTGTCGCAGATAAAAAACAGCTTGTTCCGATGCCTCGATGAGATTCTTAACTATCGCTGGGAAATTTTTTTGCGTAGCACGGTCACTGCCTGCCAAGTCGTATAAAGGAAAGGTGGTTTCATACCAGCAACGGGGCTTCATGTTGTCCATGTCGTAACCGAATACCCACAACCGACACTCCGATTTTTTCCGTGTTGCCAAAACATAATTCACTATCGTTGCTGCTTGCACCTGCTTCTTACTTTGCGAGCTACCCATCGCCCACGACAGCCAGTTTTTATAACTAAAACCACCGGGTTGCGGATGCACCGGCAACCAGACATCCTTGGCTTCGTAATAAGGGGAAAACGGATGTCGCCACACGCCTTTGTAATTCAAACCCTGCGGCTTGGTGAGATAGCGATGCACCAGTTGCGTTGATTCGCGCTTGCAGATATCGCACTGCCCCGTTTGTGCATCAGAAAAGTCAAGTTGGATGCGACGTGGCATAGCCCAGAACAGATGATGTGGATGGACCTGCAGCGGTTGTGTCTCGCCGCCGCTAGCTTGAATTTTGCTAATCTCAGCCAGCCACGGAAAGGTAAAGTGCTTTGCGGTTTTCTGTACATCACCGCCTTGCTGCAGAAAAGCACGTTGCGGTTTGACATTCAGCCACAAGTCTTGCCATAAACTTCGTGAGGGCGTTGCAACTACCAGCGTCGTTAAAGGGCCACCGCCGCGCAAACTGGTACGATGTCCCGCGCCCCCTGCGGGAGCATTGGTCTGCAAAGTGAATAAGGCTGTTGCCGCACAATGTGGGCACATCGCCGTGATGGTGTCGCGCTTGACGAAATGGTCGGTATTCTTGTCAATCGCAGACCCACCGGCGGCATCAATCAATAAGGCATCAATCGTGCATTCAGCACCTTCGGTCAAACTAAAATCCTGCATGAATCGTGCTTTATCGCCATCGAGCACAAACGCATCGGCAGTTGGAGCAAACCATTTTTGCAGCACTTCGGCGGTAGGCGGGACATCCAGCAAGTCTTCCCAATCGCCCTCGTCATTGATCGGTGTGGTGGTTTGCAGCAGGCCAATCATCATTTGCGCCAGCGCGCCGTTGAAATCGGCGCGGTTAGCGGCAAAAGCCACAATGTCCGGTTCAGCGATTTGATGCGGTGCTATCCAGTCCGCTTGCCCATTGCGGCGGCGAACGGGTAGCCATTTTTCTTCCAATAAATTCATAAGGCATACCTTTCAAAATTACATATAGCAAAAACCTAAACACCCTATAAACGAATCACATCCAAGAAAACTATAAGATTAAAAAAACTTAGAAAGACGCTACACACACATAATATTTATATGATACTATCCGAACTGATCTACAGGATGCAAGGAAATTTATAGATACAGGGCCTCCAAATCTTGTATCAAATTACAAACTTGCATTATTTTCGGTTCCTCCAAAAAACTGATCTGTAATCATTTTCCCCTCTACTTAGGGGATGAACCGTGTGTATAGCGACTTAGATCTTTTTATTAAATATGTTCCTCACATTCGTGGGGATTAATCTGATGCAACAGCCGTTGCATCAGATTTTTTAAGCCGCAAACCAAAATCAGCGTCATAAAGCCAGGTCAGCAGTTCCGGCTTTTCCCCTTTTTTCTCATTGCCGGCTGTCCAGCCCTGCCCTTGCCAGACACCATCCGCGCGCTGCGATAGCGGCAGCAGCACGCACCATTTTCCCTGGCTAGGCAAGGTCTGCAGCAAACGACCGTAGGCCGCTTTTTGCTGCCCATCCGACGGTGCGTCAACGGTTGCCAGCCATCGGGCGGCGACTTTGACCATGCTGTAAGACCACACGCCTTGTGCCCATCGCTGCAAGTTTCCATCCACCCACTTTGCCAACATGATTTCCATCGTTTCTTCGCCAAGACGGGAGGGCGTTTTGGCTTCGCTCCACCAGTCGCCTATGTCGCCACGCTGATAGCCACCTTCAATTTTCAGGGTATTTTGTTGCGCAATACTCTTTTCGGACATTTCCTGTCCGTCGGCTTTCAAGGCACTTTTGGCGAGGGAATCCGGCAGTATTTCCGTTTCCGAAAAGACAGTTTCAATCAGGCTTCTGGCGTCCGCTGGCATGCTGAAGCTGCCTTTTTGCAATACCTTTGCACTGAGCCACAATTGCCCGTGATGCTTGTATACGTACTGGCCTTTTTTAAATACCGCACCATACCAATCCACTTTCGGCTCAGTTGTCCATTCAGGCGCAAGAACCCACAAGCATGGCGTCGGGCGCTCATCTTTCGCATCAGAATCCTGCAGACGATTGCCTCGCGCATCGCGCACATGACGCTGCAAGCGCCCGGCCCTTTGCAGTACACGGTCTATCGGTGCCAAATCCGTTATCAGAACGTCAATGTCAACATCAAGAGATTGCTCTGCAACTTGGGTTGCAATTAGTAAGCGCCCTTGCCGATCTTGCTGCCCGCTGTCGCTGCCAAAATAATGCAATACCTGCTCTTCTTTGGTCAGCCTGTCCCGCAAGGCAAAGCGAGCATGAAACAAAGTAATTTTTTCGTGGGAGACTGTGCGCGAAAGCCGCTCATACGCGGCCATTGCATCTGCTACGGTATTGCGTATCCAGCCCACGCATTTGCCTTGTTGCAAGGCTTCGTTGATGTGAGCAAAGACTTTTTCATCGTCGGCTTCGTAATGCACCTGCACGGCACGGGAGACATTGGCGCGCGAATCCAAGGGATCTTCAGATGGGAAAGATTGGCCATCATGCCAACGTGTCGCCAGCGGATATGCTGCTGAACGCAAGGTAGGCGCAAGCGCTTGATTACGGCCTTTTACATAGGCGTTCAGGAGAGCTTGCTTCATGCTATTGGGCAACGTGGCAGAGAGCAAAATGACGGAACCGTCCGTGCGGGCATGAAACTCCAGCAATACTTCCAGCACGCCTTGCATATAGGCGTCGCAAGCGTGTACTTCGTCGATTATCAGCACCTTGTTGAACAAACCCAGTAAGCGAAGTGACTGGTGTTTGCTATGCAAAACGGCTAGCAATGCCTGATCTACCGTGCCGACTCCGGCGGAAGCAAGTAATGCACGTTTGCTATGGTCTGCCAGCCATGCGGTACAACGTGCAGTTGCGGTTTCATCTAGCTGCGCAGCGTCGTGTTCTGGTGTGTCGGTGGGTAAAATCGTGGCGGCGAATTCGTCCACCAGTGTCTTGAAGCCATGCACCAGGGTCAAATTGGCGTTCCCGGCAAACAGTTTTCGATACACCTGCGCCACGCGTTTATACATGGCGTTGGCTGTTGCCATGGTTGGCAATCCGATAAAAAATCCTGCTGCTGCGTCTTGCGCCATCAAGCGATATGCCAGCATGATGGCCGCTTCGGTTTTACCTGCACCGGTGACGTCTTCCAGCAAATAGATTTGCGGCGCTTGCGGAATGTCTACTGTCGCAGCCCAGTGCTGCAACGGCGATGGTTCCTGAATATAGGAGAAAAAATCCGTGAGCCTCAGCCCTTTTTCAATCGCAATCGGTAGCACCCCGGACGCTTTAAGCGCTTTTTCTGCTTGGACTTTGGCATATTTCCAGTAAGTAGCTAAATCTTGCGGTTGCTCCCGATAGGGGAAAAACTGCGTATTCGAACCCAGCCAGTCAGCCAATACGGTGACGCCGGCAAACCACCACGACAATGTCTTGCTGTTCCATTCAAAATCGGCTCCTGCCTGGATTGGGATGCGTTTAGCATCTGCCGTCAGCAAAAATTTTGCCGCTGCCTGTAAAAAGTCATCGGCCGCACGTTTGTCTTCTTTGAGAAAGAAGAAATCTACAGTACCTGTGGGTTTGGGCGGCATGCCGTGGTGTCCAGTTACTGCCTGCAACCAACACTTCAGACCGCGCTGCGTTTTACGCGAATTGTCGATACCTATTTTTAGCAATACGCCATCGTCGACAAGCTCGTTATCCCATAGCCAGAAGCCGATGGAATCATGACGCTCGTTATATTGCTTGCCTGGATTCGGCGCACGGTTTTGTAATGTCTGAATCAAATCAGGCCGTTGCGACTGGAACGCTTCGCTAAATTTTCCTAAATCATGCAAGGCTAGTAAAAAAGCCGCCCATGACAAAAATTCCTGCCCAGTGCAATTCAGTAATTGACAGCAGGATGTCAGCAAAACGGGGGATTGCCTCAGATAAGCCACGCCCACCGCCGCCACATCCAGACAATGAAACGGCAACAAGTGAAACGCCGACTCTCCATCTTCGGCAGGCTGTGCCTTGCCCCAGTAACGATAATACGATCCCTGTTCACTCACGCATTTGTCCTTGGTAAAGACTTGCCTCGACTTACCATCAAGCCATGAAAAAACTTGCTCTAGTCTCGATAACTGAAGGGGAATAGACACAAAAAATATTAAAGATGCAACAAGGCAAGATACCTGATTTTCAGCATATGAGGGCATAAAAATTGCCACAAGTTAACTATTTGTGAATTACGCAATATCCGGTAGTGCATCCGTGCCTGCGGCCCGGTGCAGGCGCGTAGGCCTGCTTACTTAAACAGCCGTATTTTGCGTAAGTCCTACTATTTGCAGCAGTGTGCTGTGCTTGATATTTTTTCACTTGCGTCACGGGCAACTAATTAAAAGGAGAAATCATGCGAACCAATGTTGCGCAACGGGTGCAAAAGCATCGTGCGGGATTACGTGCTGCCGACCTTCGTCCAGTGCAAATTTGGGTGCTGGATACGCGCAGTCGTGGTTTTGCAGTGGAATCTCGTCGTCAATCACAATCGCTGTGCAATGATGCACAAGAAGCCAATACGCTGGGCTGTCCCGAAGCGGCTGCGGATACTGTGGGTTGGGAATGAGACGCGGCGATCTTGTAACGATTGCTTTGCAAGGCACTTATGGCAAGCCCAGACTTTTAAGGCGTCATCTAAAATCTCCAGAATCAAACTAAAAATTGGCGGCGTGCGCCTTGTGCATTGATATATTGATGTACTGGCATTTGCGTAACTACCACTCCCTAACAAAACAGGAGATGCTTCATGGCATCCATCACTCCCAAGCTGCAAGCCTACCGCGCCGGCATTCTGCATTTCACCACCGACCCGGCTTTTGAAGCCGGTTCGCATCACTGGCATGCAGACGGTCTGTTGCTGGTTGCCGATGGACGCATCACCGCTGCTGGCGACTATGCCGCGCTGCATCCCGGCTTGGCGCCGGATACGGTTGTGATCGACTATCGCGGCAAGCTGATTGTGCCCGGCTTCATCGATACCCATTTGCATTACCCGCAGACCGACATCATCGCTTCCCCCGCGCCCGGCTTGCTGCCGTGGCTGGAGCGCTATACCTTTCCAGCCGAGCGCCAGTTTTCCGACGCGGTGCATGCTGCGGATGTGGCTAGCTTTTTTCTCGACGAGCTGCTGCGCTGCGGCACTACCACTGCAATGGTGTATTGCACTGTGCATCCCGAATCGGTCGAGGCATTTTTCATCGAGAGCGAAAAGCGCAATTTGCGCATGGTAGCCGGCAAGGTGCTGATGGATCGCAACTGCCCTGAATTTCTGCGCGTTAGCGCCGAGAGCGGCGCCCGCGATACGGAAGCGCTGATCAAAAAATGGCATAAACGCGGCCGCCAGTTGGTTGCGATCACGCCGCGTTTCGCACCGACTTCAAGCGATACCCAATTGCAGTTGGCCGGCGAACTGGCGCGCGCTTATCCCGATACGTATGTGCAAACCCACGTCGCCGAAAACGTCGATGAAGTAGCTTGGGTAAAGCAGCTATTTCCCGGCGCGCGCAGTTATCTGGATGTCTATGATCGGGTCGGCCTGCTGCGCCCACGGGCGATGTTCGGGCACTGCATCTGGCTCGATGACGCCGACTTCAGGCGCATGGCGGAAACCCAATCCGCGATTGCGGTGTGCGCCACTTCCAACCTGTTTCTCGGCAGCGGCTTGTTCGATTTCGCCCGTGCCGATGCCGCACACGCGCTGTTGTCGCTGGCTACCGATGTCGGCGGCGGCACTGCGTTCTCGATGCTGCAAACCATGAACGAATCCTTCAAGGTGGCGCGCATGGGTGGCACTAGCTTGTCGGCGCTGCGCATGTTTTATCTGGCAACGCTGGGCGCTGCGCGCAGCATGCAATTGGAAGGCATCATCGGCAACTTCGCAACAGGAGCCGAAGCCGACTTCATCGTGCTCGACCCGCAGGCAACAGTGCTGCTGGCACGCCGCACCGCACGCACCGAAAGTTTGGAAGAATTGTTGTTTGCGTTCGCCTTGCTGGGCGACGACCGCAGCGTTTTTGCTACGTACGCGGCGGGTCGCAAGGTGCATCAACGCTAAGATTGAGATAGCGGCACAAATTCGGCAATAATAAAATACTGCTTATTGTATTTTTACATGCCGCTTTGAATCTATGCGGAAAAGCGCCTTTTTTATTACATACCCCCTTGTTTTATCAAGAAGCAAGATAATATTGGCCTGAAGCGATGACTTACTCGTGCCGCAACGCCTCGATCGGGTCCAGTTGCGCGGCGCGGCGGGCGGGAAAGTAGCCAAACACGACGCCAATCCCGGCCGAGAACAGGAACGACAGAATGTTGATGGACGAGTTGAATACATAAGGCACCTGCATCAGTCGCGCCAGCCCGATCGAAGCGCCGGTAGCCAGCACGATACCGATCACGCCACCGAGGGTGGACAGCACCACCGCCTCGATCAGGAATTGCAGCAGCACTTCACGCTCCAGCGCACCGATGGCCAGACGCAAGCCGATTTCCCGGGTGCGTTCGGTGACGCTGACCAGCATGATATTCATGATGCCAATGCCGCCCACCAGCAAGCTCACCGCGGCGACCGCACCGAGCAGCGTGGTCATCACTCTGGTGGTGCCGGACAGGGTTTCGGCAAGCTGCTTGGTGTCGAGTACATTGAAATTGTCGTCATCACCCTGGGCCAGTTTGCGCCGCTCGCGCAGCAACTGCGTCAGGCTCGACTTCAGGCGCGCGCTATCGGTGCCATCTTTCATCGAAACCAGTAGCGTGGCGACCCGCTGGTTGCCGGCAACCCGGCGCTGCAGCGTGTGCAGCGGCACCAGCACTACATCATCCTGATCGTTGCCCATAGCCGCCGGCCCTTTGGCCGCCAGCACACCCACCACTACGCAGGAAAATTGCTTGACGCGCAATTGCTCTCCCAGCGCGCTGCGGGTATCGAACAATTCACGCCGTATCGTCTCGCCGATGATGCATACGGCAGCACCCGCTTGCAACTCGCCCGGTTCGAACTGGCGACCGGCGGACAGCTTCCAGTTGCTGGTTTGAAACCAGGCATTGGTGCTGCCGGTGACGCTGGTGGTCCAGTTGCGGCCGTTGGCGACCACTGTCACGCTGGAGCGCCCTTCGGGAGCCACTGCCTGCACGCCGCCGATTTGGTTCGCAATCGCCACGGCGTCAGCTTCCTTGAACGACGGCGCGCCGCCGCTACCGCCGCCAAAACCCTGACGTTGTCCGGGGCGCACCATCAGCAAGTTGGTGCCCAGGCTGGAAATTTGATTTTGCACTTCCAAGGTGGCGCCGTTGCCCAACGTCACCATGGTGACGACGGCGCTCACGCCAATCACGATGCCAAGCATGGTCAGGAAAGAACGCAGTAAGTTGCGGCGAATCGAGCGCAACGCAAGCAGCAAAGTATTCAGCAGCATTACAGCGTCCCGGCTGCCGGCGTGGGCGGCAACACTATTGGCAAGTCGGCTCCGAGCGGATGCGGATTGCTGGCATCGCTGTCGAGCAGGCCATCGACAAAATGCACCATGCGTTTGGCATACATCGCCATATCGTGCTCGTGCGTGACCATCAATACGGTGATGCCGTGATCCAGATTAAGCCGCGAAAGCAGGTCCATGATTTCGCGACTACGCTGGGTGTCGAGGTTGCCGGTGGGCTCATCGGCCAGCAATACCGCGGGCTCGGTGACGATGGCACGGGCAATCGCGACGCGCTGTTGTTGCCCGCCCGACAGTTCAGCCGGGGTGTGATGCTCCCAGCCGGACAGTCCGACTGAAGCCAGCGCCTTGGTCGCCAGAACATGCCGCCTGGCGGCGCTTTCGCCACGATACAACAAAGGCAGTTCGACGTTTTCTTGCGCCGAGGTGCGTGCCAGCAGATTAAAACCCTGGAACACAAAGCCAAGGTAACGCCGACGCAGCTGCGCGCGCTGGTCGCGCGACAAATTTTCCACATGCATGCCGTGAAACAGGTAGGCGCCTGCGGTGGGCGTATCGAGGCAGCCGAGAATGTTCATCACAGTCGATTTTCCCGAGCCGCTGGGGCCCATGATGGCGACAAATTCGCCCGCTGCGATATCGATATCGACGCCTTTGAGCGCCATCAATGCGGCCTGCCCTTTGCCATACATTTTGGTCACGCCGCGCAGGCGAATTAGCGGAGCCTGGGACCTGCCGTCGGTCTCCGCGCCGTGCTCCACTTCTATCCTCATTGCGCCGCCGTGCTCTGGTCGGTGATGACTTGCATGCCGGCCTGCAAATCTCCTGCGGTTACCTCGGTCATCCGGCCATCGCTAATACCGGGCGTCACGTCCACCGCGACCGCAGCGCCGTTGCGCAATACCCAAACCTGACGCACGGCAGCGGTGCTAGCGCTGCTGGCAGCCGATTTGCGCGGCGTGCGGGGGCGGCCACGCGGCATCATACTGGCCATGATGCCGCCTTGAGCGGCGGTGTCCGGCTTCTTGCCGGCCTGCGCTGGAGTTTGGGTCGGCGTTGACGTTGAATTTGCCGTTGGCGTAAACCGCAGCGCGCTGTTCGGCACCAGCAGCACATCGTGGCGCTCAATGGCAGTGATGGTAGCGGTTGCCGTCATGCCGGGACGCAGGCTCAGGTCGACATTATCGACGTCCAGATAGGTGATGTAAGTGACCACGTTTTCGGTAATGGTCGAACCGAACGCTACTCGCGTGATGATTGCCGGGTACTTGCGATTGGCATAGGCGCTGACGGTAAAGAGGGCTTTTTGGCCAACCTTGACCGAGCCGACATCGGCTTCATCGACATTCACCTGCAGCCGCATCAAGCTCAAGTCTTCAGCAATGGTAAACAGCGTTACCGCCTGCAAGGACGCCGCTACCGCGTTGCCGGGGTCGACCGTGCGGGTCAGGATCACGCCGTCGATAGGCGACCGAATCGATGCTTTCGACAGATTGGTCTCGTCGGTTGACAAGGTGGCTTTGGCGCTGATGACGTTGGCGTTGGCGCTTAATGCATTGGCTTGCGCCCGCGCTAGCGTGGCGCGGCCAGTGTCGAGCTCGGCCCTGGAAGGCACTTTGCCGCCGGACAAGCGCGAGACTTCTTCCAGCCGCGCCAGATTGCCCTGCGACTCCTTGACGGTAGCCACCGCTTGCGCCACGGCTGCATTTGCGGCAGCCAGCGCAGCGCGTGAACGCACGACCTGATCGCTCAACTTGGCGGTATCGAGTTCGACCAAAACCTGTCCTTTCTTGACCCGATCATTTACATCCACCAGCACCCGCAACACGGTACCGGACAGTTCGCTGCCGATACTGACCGAGCGCGTCGGCTGCAACGTGCCATTGGCAATGACGCTAAGGGTAAGGTTGCCGCGTGCCACCGCTTCGGCCGTAAAGCGCGGTGCGGCATTGGCTTTTTGCTGCGCTTGCCAGAAATAAGCACCGATAGCAGCCAGGATCAAAAGCGCAACAACGATCCAAAGCATCGGGCGACGCCACCAGCGGCGCGCAGCCGGGTCGGTCAGCAATGCCAGGGCATCGGTGTCCGGTGTCGTTTCGTTTGAAGCAGATGCTGTATTCATGAGTTTGAAGGTTGAGTGATGTTGGCACTACCGGGCTGGGCTGGCGACATTGCAGAATCGCGCTCCGGCTGCCAGCCGCCGCCCAATGCCTTGTATAAGCGCACATGGTCGGCGCTGAGGTCGGTGCTGGTAATTGCCACCGCATCTTGGGTGCTAAACAGGGAACGCTGCGTCTCCAGCACAGTCTGAAAATCGATCAGACCGCTGGCGTAGCGCTGGCGCGCAATCAGTGCCGCGTTGGCCGCCGCATCGGTGGCGTCGCGCAAGTGCAGCAGACGTTCGCGGTCACCGCCCAGCGCGACCAGCGCATCTTCCACATCCTTTAATGCAGTCAATACCGTGGCTTGATAAGACAGCCGCGCCTGTTCCAGCGCAGCTTGCTGCGCACGTACCTGGGCCTGAGCTGCGCCGGCATCGAACAGCGGCCCCGATACACTGCCCAGCAATGCGCTGGCCAGCACACCGCTGCCAGTGAGCGTGCCCAGCGTCAAGGCGCGCAGCCCCAGCGAACCGCTGAGATTAAAGCTCGGATAGCGCGCAGCATCGGCCTGCCCGACCCGCGCCAAAGCGGCGCTGACCTGGTGTTCGGCGGCGCGCACATCCGGCCGCTGGCGCAAAGTCTCGGTCGGCATGCTAAGGGCTAAATCATCTTGCGCTTGCGGCACCGGGAGGACCGCTGCAAGTTGCACGCGCAACGTATCCGGTGTCTGGCCGCAGAGCACTGCCAGACTATGCTGGATCTGCGCCACACTGGTTTCCAGCGTAGGAATCTGGGCTCGCGTCTGTTCGCTGGCGGCGCGCGCCTGCTCGCCTTCGAGCGACGTCAGCAAACCAGCCTGAACCCGCCAATCGGTAATCTGTAAAGTTTCCAGCTGACTTGCCAGATTGCTGCGCGCAATCATCAACCGGGTCTGCGCGCCGCGATACTGGATGTAACTGACGGCCGTTTCGGCCGCGATGGAAACCTGAACGGCGGCCAGGCTGGCAGCGCTGGCTTGCGCGCTGGCCTCGCCTGCCTGCAGTGCGCTGCGCTTGCCGCCAAACACGTCGGGCTCCCAACTGGCGTCAAATCCGGTATTAAAAGCATTGCTGGCGCTGATGTCGCCTGACTTGCTGCGTCCCGCAGAGGCCGAACCGGTAACCTTGGGCATTAAGCCGGCGGCGGCAACATCGCGCAACGCACGCGCCTGCGCCAAAGCCGCCTGCGCGCTGTTGACGCTGGTATTGGCGCGCAACGCCTGCGTTATCAATGCATCTAGCAAGGGATCGTCAAAACGTTGCCACCACCGCGCCAGGACGGCGTTGCGGCTGTCTGCACTAATACTGCCGGCTGCAACGGCAGACGACCATGTTGCCGGCACCGCAATGTTTGGCAACAAGGGCGACTGTGGCGATAGCGACGCGCAAGCTGTTAGCGTTAGCGGCAGCACCATCGTCCATAAACCGAGTTTTTTCAGCATGCAATATTTTCTGGAAAATCTAGCTACATCAGGTGCGAAATGGCAACATCCTCTTGAGCGTGTTATCCCCCACCCAATAATGGTGGAACAGACCAGCGGCAGCATGCAAGCCGATCAGGAAGTAACCCACAGTGGCGATTGTTTCATGTATATCTTTTATTTGTGTGGCGTTGGCCTTGTTTTTAGCAATCAACGCCGGCAACTCCAGCCCGAAGAATGGAATCGGCTTGCCGGCTGCGCTCAAAATAAGCCAGCCCAGCAGCGGCATGACTATCATCAGCAAGTACAGCGCCACATGCATCCAAAAGGAAAACCGTGCCTGCCATTTCGGCAAAGTGGGCTTGATGGCCGGAGTGGCTGTTAGCAAACGTGCCGCAAGACGGATAAATACCAAGCCGAAAACCGACAACCCAAGCATGTAATGCCATGTTTTTATCCCGTTGTAGAGCGTACTATCCTCGGGAAAAATGTCGCGTAGGTCCATGCAGGCATACACGGCGATGAGCAACAACAGCATCAACCAATGCAGCCCAATCGACAGCACGCCATATCTGTCGGTATTAATTTCGTTTGTGTTTGTGATCACAATAATTTCCTCATCAAATTGTGCCGGAAGTCGGCTAAAACGGAGTCATCATGGGGTACTGGAAGGGAAGTCGCTTATCCGACATCAACATCAAAAATCGAACCGTTGCTAACCCGGCAGGCACCTGGAAGCACTAGCGCATTCTAGTGATTCTCCAGCAGTGGCCGCGGCGCTTTTACAAAACAATACAATTTGTTGTGCTTTCTGGAACGGCCGGCAGCAACAATAATTTCACAAACAGGGGCATGTATTATGAGTATATCCACATATATAATACGGATATAGTGCCATTTTTCGGCATACTCCCAGTAAATGCATTACCCGCGCAAAGCCGCCCAAGCCACCATCGCCCACGCCAGAAGAAACGCAACGCCGCCGATCGGCGTGATCGCGCCCAGCATGCGCACGCCGCTGATTGCCAATGCGTACAAACTGCCACTGAACACCACGATTCCCGCCAACATCGCGACCCCGGCCCAAGCCAGCAGCGCCGAATTAAAACGCGGCATCAGCAAGGCAATGACGAACAAGCCGAGCGCATGCACCATTTGATACGTAACGGCGGTGTGCCATACCGCCAGCATGTCGCTGCTCAGGATATTTTTCAGCCCATGCGCACCGAAAGCGCCGGCAGCAACCGCGATCAACATATTGATAGCAGCGACGATGACAAGTATTCGTTCATTCATGTTGATTCCAAGTGAAAAAAATAAGCGCTTCGATGGGCATGTTTGGCAACCGCAATGGATAGCTGTTCCGACTGCTTTCGGTAGCATATAGTATTGGTGCCGCAGCACATTGAGAGCCAGCCGCAGCTACGGTCGGCATATCGACCGCATGCAAAACTTGCGACAAGGCTGATGCGGCGAGATTCCACAACCGAGGCCGTCCACAGGTTACTTGCCACTTCCCTGGTTGGCAATATCAGTATTTTTCTGAGCGAGCTCTAGCTCTTTAGCCTGGACTTCTTGCCACTGCGCTTCCGTCAGACCATGACTGCCATCGCAGTAATCGCGACGGCCACAACCGCATCGACCGATATCTTCTGAATTTGTCCGAACGCGCATTTGATATCTCCATGGAAAAGTCCATGATTATGTCGCAACCTAAGCTTTCAGGCATGACGGCGCTGGCGCAAGGCGATAGCATCGTCCCGATCCCCGACGCCAAGCGACGCAGCACTCTGGCAGAAAATGTGCAAGCGGTCGGCCTGAAACTGAGGCCAGATCCAAACTTGCATTGTCACGCTTTGTGAACATCGACAGGCCGGTATCGACCCAAACCTGATGGTCATGCTTCGTAAAACCGGACGGTCAGTGCAGCCCCCCGACGCATTTGTACGCCTATGTGCGACCATTAGCATCATTCTTTTACGCAGCCCTCAGTAGCCGCTGGGCTAAAAGAACAGGAAATATTGATAACGCTTTTTACCAATAGTAAATTGGCAATTGTCAGTGCCGGGCTAACAAGGTACCGAATGACGCTGTTTGGGATTTTTCCAATGCGCGCCCGGCGCGGGCGCATTGGCAATAATGGCTCACCAATAAATTATAATCATACGTTTGGGCCCAATTTAATGCATCCGTCTCTCAGTTTTTCCGGCCAGACACAACGCCAATTGCGTCGAGCCTGGCGCAAATACGGCATCTTGTGGCTGGGTGCGGTCATGGTGGGATTGGTCGCGGTGCTATATGCGTGGCTGATCGATTTTGGCTTTGAAGTATTTCGATCAATGCAACAATCGCATTTCTGGTTGCCGATATTCATTACACCCGCCGTCGGTGCCCTGTGCGTGTGGATTACCCTTCGTTTTTTCCCCGGCTCCGAGGGTAGTGGTATTCCGCAGGTCATCGCGGCGCTGGAAGAAGATACCACCGCGCGTGGTCACTCTTTATTATCACTCAGGGTATTGGTCGGCAAGATCGCCATTTCCTTCATGTCCATCATCGGCGGTTTTACCATTGGACGCGAAGGTCCGACAGTCCAAGTCGGAGCGGTGTTAATGTTCAATTTAAGACGTCTGTACCCGCGCTCCAGCGCGGCGCTGGAGCGGCGTCTTATTTTGGCTGGGGCAGCGGCCGGCCTGTCGGCGGCATTTAATACACCGCTGGCAGGAATCGTGTTTGCAATTGAGGAGTTGACCCGCAGTTTCGAGCATCGCGCCAGCGGCGTGGTGATTACCGTGATCATTTTTGCCGGCGCGGTGGCGCTTGGGTTGAACGGCAACTATACCTATTTCGGCACCATCCACATTGAAGGCGCACTGAGCAATGTGATCGTGCTGGCGGTAGTGGCGACCGGGGTCGTGACAGGTATTGCCGGCGGCCTGTTTTGCTGGCTGTTGCTCAATACCGCACGCTGGATGCCGGTCTGGGTGCAGCATTTGCGCAGCACCCGTCCGGTCGCGTTTGGCGCCCTGTGCGGATTGCTGGTGGCGCTGACCGGCATCATCGCTGCCGGCGCCACTTTCGGCAGCGGCTATGTCGAGGCCAAAGGCATGCTGGAAGGGCGGGCGCAATTGTCGGCGTTTTATCCATTTCTGAAAATGGTATCAATGGTTGGTTCGTATTTGCCCGGCATCCCGGGCGGGATTTTTGCACCGTCACTGTCAATTGGAGCCGGCTTCGGCAATCTATTGCATCTGCTGTTCAGCCACACCTCGCTGCCGATGCTGATTGCGCTGGCAATGGTCGGATATCTGGCTGCGGTCACGCAATCGCCGATTACCGCCTTCGTAATCGTGATGGAAATGATAGATGGCCATGCGCTGGTGATCTCGCTGATGGCCACCGCATTGATCGCCAGTCGCGTTTCGCGGCTATTCGCGCCGCCGTTGTATAACGCGCTGTCGGAGCGCTATCGACTTGCCAGTGCAAGTACCGCAAATTTAGTGGAAAGAAAAGAAAGCTAATCGCGCGATGGCTATTCACGTCTTGGCGTGGCTCGTGACGCTGATTATTCTCGTGTTTTTCATTGATAGTCGCCAGGCGTTGGCGAGCTAGCGGCAAGGGTAAAGCAGCGTCTAACAAGGAAGGCGCTCCACCGGACGGCTCCTTCGCCGCGCTGCAAAACAGCGACCAGAAAAAAAGCCCCCATAAGGGGGCTTAAAGAGGCCCGGCAAACCTCATCGCTACCCATGTTTGAATCACGCCGTCAATATGCATACCAAACAACGTTTAAGCAGAGCGTGTGGTTTCAGCAAGGAGTTTAATTTGTATCGGGTTGCGCGGACGGTATAAGGGCACTTGAATCATTGTTGGCTCCTTGGTTGGATTGTATCGGTGTTTTTTTAGGATCGGCAGGAAAAACATTATTGTTTTTGCGTACTTTGGGTAAGCTCACCACTCTGTTGTTGCTGGCACCACCAGCCGCAAGACGCTTTTTCAGTTCATCGGGAAGTTGTTGATATTCTTGCCAGCGCGCACTCTTTTGACTTGCTTTGATTTTCTTTGCACGCCAATAGCTCTCGCGTGCATTTTTTTGTTGTCGCGGAGATAACTTGACCCATGTGCGCATACGATTTTGTATTCGTCTGCGTTCTTCCGGCTTCATCGAGGAAAATTTATTACTGATTGCCAACCATTTATTTTTGTGAGCGGAATCCAGGCTGGCCCAATCGGCCGCCAAGGGCGCAAGTGCCAACTGTTGCGCTGCGGTTAATGCAGTCCAACCTGATTTAGCACCACTATTGGATGTCGCCCGGGTCGTTGCAGCGGTCGTGCTCTGTGCAGTTACTGGCCCGGAGACAGAGAGCGATAGTGCAAGCGTCAGGGTAATGAGTGCGCATGCGCGCCCGCTAGAGATAAAAGTAATTTCGTTCCCCCATATTTACTCTCTGTGGTTAGAGAGATACGCGTTAAAACCGTGACCAAGAAGGTAGGCTATCTTTTTAAGAACGCATCAGGAACGCTTTCCGTTGACGAACGGGTAGTTTTTGTACTTCTTGGTCAATCAAGCTGGGGTATGTCTATTATTTGGCAGCAAGACCTCCGACCTGCTGCATTTGGCCAAGATTCCGACGCTGTTGCTGCGGCAGGCACAAAGAAAAACACCCCATCAACAAAAGGCACTTACATGAAAATGAACGCTATGCAGATGATCGGCGCTGGACTTTTCGCACTCGCACTACTGCACCAGAAAGAGGTTGGCTACTGATGGACACCGACAAGTAGCTTGAGATAGAAGCCTTCGCTGCCATTAACGAAATGCGCTTATTGGAGCGTGGGGAGCCGTGGAGCGGCCAACCGGCTTAAACATTTATTTCACGCGCCATGAAAGCCGCAGCTGCACAAGACGATTTTCGAAAATGACCGTTTTGAGATTCTCACCAGCACGATGGGGCGCGGTGCAGGAACTGTACCAGCACCTCGCACGCACCGTCGGTCTCAGGCTGAATGGATGCTCCCATTTTGATGTTCCTGATATGTTGGGCAATCGGGTGTCCAGCAATCGACACGATTGCGTCCACGCGCCTTAGCGGCGTATAGCGCCTGATCGGCCCGCTTCATCAAGCCGTCCAGACCGCTTATGCTGTCGTCCATTGCGGCCACGCCCGCGCTGACCGTGTAGCTGATTGATTCACCATCCACCACGACCGGCGTCGCGTTCACTAGCGTTCGCAAGCGGTTTGCTGCGGCCACAGCGGCGGCAAGCTCGGTTGATGGGAGTAACACGGCAAACTCCTCGCCGCCTATCCTTGCGACGACATCAAAGTTCCTGAACGTAGCGCTTAATGCCGCCGCCAGATGGCGCAGCACAGCGTCTCCGGCGGGGTGGCCGAAGCGGTCGTTGACCGTCTTAAAATGGTCGGCATCGAACATGATCATTGCGGTCGGTCTAGTTGACTGTTTCCTGCGCTCCAGTTCCAGTTCTGCCGCTTCGAAAAAAGCACGGCGGTTAGCCAGGCCGGTCAGGTAGTCGCAGAAGGTGGCCTTGTGCTGCCTCTCGCTGGCTTCTTGCTTGTCGCTGATGTCGCGAATAATCAAGCTGTAGGCCGGATCGTTCGACTCACCCTCGCTGCCGGCGCCCAGTAATGGATCGCGGTCCCGCAGCGGAGAGATCATCGCGCTACTCCAGAAATGGCTTCCATCGGCGCGCACCCGGAGCCCCTCGTCCAGGCTCCATCCATTCTCGTCCGCTTCGCGCAATCGGTCTGTCAGGTGTTCCGGCGTAGTTGCCTCGGGCGGGTAAAAAATCGAATAGGGCTGGCCGACTAGCGCTTCGCCTTCGAATCCCATTACGCGGCCAATACTCTTGTTCCAGGCATCGATTCGGCCAAGCCGATCAAGGCTGAGCTTCGTATAATCAGTGATGCTGGTGAGGATGGCGTTGATCCAAGCACCGCTCTGCTTGAGTTCGCGCTCGCGCTTTACTTGCAGGGTGACGTCGCTGAGCACGGCCATCAATCGTGATTTGTCAAGCTTGACGATGGTAAGCGAAGCAATCGTTTGCGTCGAGTTACCCAAAAGACCGGCGTTGAAATGAATGTACATCGCGTCGCAGATGACGCCTTGCGATGGAGAAAATTCTGCGCAAACATGGCGCAGTGAGGGGGCCACGCTTTCCAGTGCCGTAAACAGATTTTCGAGATTGCCGTCGCGTGAAAGCGGCAAAAGCAACTGCGCCGAAATTGGATTGATCATTGCAATCGTGCCGTCCAGGTCGGCTTGCACTAAACCGACCGGTGCCAGGTGAAGAAAATGGATCAGCGCCTCATGCTCTTCGCTGATCTCGGGCGAGTCCGGGTAACTCACGCGGGACGATAGACAAGGACATAGCGAATCGCAGCGCCTGGCGCTGCCAGTAGTCGCAGCGCCACCTTGACGGGGCGCATGCGCAACGTCAGCACATAATTGATCGTCGCGTCGAGCGCAGCACCTGTTTCAACGGCGTCTTCGAAACGTTGAGCGACAAGGTAGTTATTCATGCACGGTGCAACCACCGTGAAGATAGGCTGTCCGAGCATACGGTCGGGCTTTAGCCCGGCCGCTTTCGACTCGCACTCGTTGTAGAGTCGGACCACGGTGTCCTTGTCGAAACCGATCACCCCAAAATCGAGTTGGTCAAGCCCATCCGCGTCGAGCATCGCAAGGTGCTCGACCAGGTCGGGCTGGTCGAAGGACAAGGAAATTTGATTAGTCATTAATAATGCTCCTGAAAATGGGACCAGCGTCGAATGTCGTGTTAAATCTTTTGCAATTCACCAAATTTAGTTGTCATTCGGAAATTTAGAGTTACATGAAATATGTGCCCATGTCAACATTTGTCTAAGACATCTTTCCGCATGCCCGTATAACTTGGCTATGTCGCAGTTGCCTGTTGAAAGTGTCTTTCTTTCCCTAGAGCAGCACGGAAACACATTCCTGGGAGAATGTTTTTGCCAAAGCGCTCCAACATCCTGCGCCATCCCAGGTAGCTTTCAAGGGTGTCGGTAGCCACACCGTGAAAGCGCGCCAGCCATTCCTTGAGCCGACTGTCATAGGCATTGACGTTCTGAATGTGGTACGCACCCCGAACGACATGCACGCCCTGTGAAATGTTGACCGGACGGTGTTCTATGTGCAGATTTCTGGCGATGACGGTGTAGACGGCGGCCCCGTCGGTGCAGAGAATGACATTGGTGGCCAGTAACGGCCCCAGCGCCGGCTCCATCTCTTTAGCACTCACCCCCGTGAGGCGAAAGTCGGCGGTGGCGCCATCCCGGTCCCGCACCACCAGCACCGCAATCTGTTCGGCCGAAGTGCCCCGTTTGGCGGCTTTGCCACCGCGCTTGCGCGCTTTCCGGGGCAAGTGCCGCTTGCCTTTAAATGACTCCAGGAAGAATGTCTCGTCCGCTTCGGCAATGCCCTGCATTTTCTGGGCTTTCTGCTGGGCGGGTGATTGCAAAAAGCGATGACGCCACTTGAAGCTGGTGTTCTTGGCCACGCCGCAGCAGTGTGCAGCCTTGCGCACACTCAAGCCATCAATCAAGGCCCGGGTGTAAGTGAGCCATTGGTCTTTGTGGCGCAGGCGCGCCAGCGGGGTGTGCGTCAAGGCATTGAAGGTGTGCCGGCATTGGCGGCAACGGTAGCGTTGCAAGGCGCAACTGGTGCCCCAGCGCTGTAGTTGCGTATTGCCGCAGTACGGACACAGCGGCTTTTCCTGCAAACTGTGCTCTATCATTCGGATCACTTCTTCTGCGCTCTCCCGTCGATCCAATGTATGGCGCAGGCGATCTTTTTGTCCGCGGTTCGGCGCATTGAGTTGCTCCAGCCACGTTTTGAAGTCCAGTGCTTTCATGACGTTGACCTCCGTAAACAGTGCGTGTCAAAGTTTAGGCAGCAATTCAACAGATAAGTGCGACATAGCACTTATTTAACCATACTCCACTATAAATCGCATTTAAGGAAAGGACATGACAGCCCGGATACAGGCGAAGAACGCCACCGGCAGGCATGGACTTGATCCTTCAGCCAACCTGAATTAATGTCATCCGGCGCGCTTGACTTCGAGTGCACTTTAACAAATACACTGATTGCCATGACGACTTCCCTGACGATACAGCAAGCTGCGGCGGCGACCGGACTGACGGTCCATACGCTGCGCTATTACGAACGCATCGGCCTGATCGATCCGATCCCGCGCAAGGACAACAAACATAGAATCTACCGTGAGGAAGATATTCTGTGGATCGCGTTTTTGCTGAAGCTGCGCTCGACCGGGCTGCCGATCCAGAAGATGTTGCGCTATGCCGAACTGCGCAGGCTCGGCAATCAAAGGGAAAGCGTGTCGGAACGCAAAGCGCTGCTGGAGCAACACACGCTGTCACTGGAAACCACGCTCGCAGAATTACAGGGCAACCTGGTCGTCATGTACCAAAAAATCGCCATGTACGGCGACATTGAAACGACATTGAAGTGACATTAAGCGCGGGCGCGCCCATACACTCTCTTGATAAGGAACAGTCACATGAACACACGCATAAGCACACGCCAACTCGGCGCTAACGGCCCCACCGTATCCGCCATCGGCCTCGGCTGCATGGGCATGAGCGAATTCTATGCACAGCGCGATGATGCTGAATCCATCGCCACCATCCATCGCGCGCTTGAACTCGGCATCAATTTTCTCGATACCGCCGACATGTACGGCCCGTACACCAACGAAGAATTGATCGGCAAAGCGATCAAGGGCAAGCGCGAACAGGTTTTTATCGCCACCAAATTCGGCATCGTGCGCAACAGCAGCAACCCGAATGCGCGCGGTGTCGACGGTAGCCCGGAATACATCCGGCATTCGGTCGAAGGCAGCCTGAAGCGTCTCGGTGTGGAAACCATCGACCTCTACTACCAGCATCGCATCGATCCGCAAACACCCATCGAAGATACGGTCGGCACACTGGCGGCGCTGGTCAAGGAGGGCAAAATCCGTTACATCGGCCTCTCCGAAGCATCGCCGCAAACGCTGGAACGAGCGCACAAAATCCACCCGATTACGGCGCTGCAAAGTGAATATTCGCTGTGGACACGCGACCCGGAGCAAGAAGTGCTGGCAACCTGCCGCAAACTCGGCATCGGCTTTGTCCCCTACAGCCCGCTGGGACGCGGATTTCTGACCGGCGCGATTACTAAACCAGAGCAATTTGCAGAGGACGATTACCGCCGCCACAGCCCGCGCTTTCAGGGCGAAAACTTCAGCAAAAATCTGGCATTGGTAACAAAGGTAAAAGAACTCGCCGCACGCAACGGCTGCACGCCGGGGCAACTGGCGCTGGCCTGGGTGCTGGCGCAAGGCGACGACATCATCCCGATTCCCGGCACCAAGCGCCGCAGTTATCTAGAAGAAAACGTGTTAGCTGTTGAGTTGAAACTCGACCAGAACGCGCTAGCCGAACTCGACGCGGTGTTTCCATTTGGTGCAGCAAGCGGCGCGCGTTATACAGAGGAAAGCATGAAAATGTTGAATGGCTAAAAGCTAAAACGGGGGCCGCGTGTGCCAAGCGGTGCAAAGGCATGTGACTCCGTGCCAGTATCAGCACATATCAGAAGTATGCCTGCTTGAGTTAACACAAATTATCGACAGGCTGATACCTGGCCTGCACTATTGTCCAAATAAGACTGCTACTAGTGTGACGCCGCATCAAACCAAATGCACTTCTATGCGTTTTCCAAGTGCTGCCGCGTACTTGCGCAATGTCGCAAGCGATGGTGAATGCTTGCCAGTTACCAGCGCATCTTCAAGCCGCGACACTGCCGGGGCGGTACTACCCATGCGCTGGGCGACCTGCGCCTGAGTCAGGCCGGCAGCTTTACGCGCCGCAAGAATTTCATCCAGGATGGGCATTTCTTCGCGTTCCAGGCGCTCTAATTCGGCTCGAACGCCGGGGCTTTTCATCATTTCAACTTTAAAATCTTCATGCGTGAGCATTTTTAATCTCCTTCATTCTGGCTTGTGCCGTGCGCAATTCGCGCAGCGGGGTTTTTTGCGTTTTCTTAACGAAGCTATGCAACATCACGATGCGCTTGCCTACCAACGTGCAGTAAAACACTCGCGCAATACCTTCCGGCCCTTTGAGGCGCAATTCAAACAGTCCGTCGCCCATTGCCTGAGTGTGCGGCTCACCCAGATTGGCGCCGTTGTGGATCATGCGGTCGGTCAGGGCAAAAAATCGGGCTATTAAGGTTTCTGGGAGTTCTCGAATATCCGCCTGTACCGCATCGCTGTAATAAGTAATCGTGTATGTCATGTTAAATATTACCAAATTTGGTATTAAATTACAAATTCAGCCTTCTGTTAAACGCACACGGATGTTGTTGCCTGCACGCCATGCAGGTGTGCTGGAGTGTGAAATCGGCTTCATCATTGGAATTCTTTTTTGACTGTCCCAAAATGGAAAAGCCAAAACCGTGTGAGGGCTTTGGGCTTGGCTGGATTCAACCGTAAAAATAATATATGCAGGAACTTGCGGCCAAGATCGGTGATGCGTTGTCGAAGAGACGAAAAAAACCTGACAGTCTTGCGAAAGATGGGATTCTTGGTTTATTGCATCGTCAATGAACTGATGACTGGAAGATTTGGATCAAAAACCGTGGTCCGTCCCCTATTACTAGTCCCCTATTACTACCAGTCTTGCTTTGAATTGTTTGGCAGCGATAGCGTGGCTTTGCCCTCCTTTGCGTACTCCATTAGCACAGACATCCGGCGATAGTGCGCCATAAGAAGCTTCAGAGACACTTCTGGGTCGCCGGTGTGCTGGTGAAGTTCCTTAAGGCTTTTGAATCCGAGGTGTTTGGCCAATTCTACGCACGTCGCATTCATTGCCTTCATTTGTGCGACGGTAGCCGTCATCCTCGCCAATTCTGCTTTTCTACGCTCTGCGTTAATGCTTTGCAGCAATTGGTAGGCTTTTTTGTACACGGCAAGCGCACTTACTGCTGCACCAGACAACGCTGTAACTGCTGTAGCTACCTGATACGCGACATTTACATTAAGGAAGAGATCGAGCCAGCCGGGCGAGGATTTCTGAATTGACTTAATTTTTGGGCGCTCAGGCCTTGGTATCTGGCTCTTAAATACCGTGTAGATGTTCACATAGCTATACCCACCGCGCCAAGGATACCCACGCATTGCAAAGTTGATGCGTTCACGATCTTGCGGCTGAAGGTCTGAATCGAGGCAGTAAACGAATGCGTAGCATTGGGATAGCGCGTGAGGAAATTCGTAGAGATCCTCAAGCTCCCAGTCTTCATTGAGCAATACACGGTAGCTCTGTCGCTTTTCCAACATGGTCTCCTTCAGTGGTTTGTGGGTAGGTCGGGGGACTCGAACTTAAGCGGTCTAACTAGAGATATGTCCGAACGCAAATGTCGCATAACGTTTCTCGGAAAAACCCGCGAAACCCGCTTTCAGATTGGTTTTCAATAGATGTACTGAATATTTGAACAGTACTAAATAATTCATGAAAAGCATCATCACAATTGCGTTGCATTCTATCAATTTTTAATGTCTTGTGGGCAATATTTTGAATAGCCGTTTTGGCCGGAATCAGCCTTCTCCTCGTATCCCCAATAGCCCAATAACATGCAAGGCTCACTAAGAGGCGGCTGATTTAAGGGGCGGATATGCACCATAAGCGCAAGGTGCACGAAAAATATACCATGCATTGTATTTTACAAATACCAATTAATATATGCGTATGATATGGTTTTTTACAATATACCCCTACAATTTCATTGAACAGTCGCTCTCGCGCAGATCAAAAAAGCCTCCCGCCGGAAATTCCGGCGGGAGGCTTTTGCTTGACTGCTGCAGTACTTACTTCTTGCGCATCGGCGGCAAATCGGTGCAGACGCCTTCGAACACTTCAGCAGCCATGCCGATCGATTCGCCCAACGTCGGGTGCGGATGGATGGTTTTGCCGATATCGGTCGCGTCAGCGCCCATTTCGATGGCGAGCGCAATTTCACCGATCATGTCGCCGGCGTGGGTGCCGACGATGCCGCCGCCGACGATGCGGTGGGTTTCGGCATCGAACAGCAATTTGGTGAAACCTTCATCGCGCCCGTTGGCCACTGCACGGCCGGAAGCGGCCCAAGGGAAATGGCCTTTTTCAAGCTTGATGCCTTTGGCTTTGGCTTCGTCTTCGGTGATGCCGACCCATGCCACTTCGGGGTCGGTGTAGGCGACCGAGGGAATGACGCGGGCGTCGAAGTGCGACTTCTGGCCGGCCGCTGCTTCCGCTGCGACATGCGCTTCATGCACCGCTTTGTGCGCCAGCATCGGTTGCCCGACCAAGTCGCCGATGGCGAAAATGTGCTGCACGTTGGTGCGCATCTGGCTATCGACAGTGATGAAACCGCGGTCGCTGACGGTGACGCCAGCCTTGTCGGCAGCAAGTTTCTTGCCATTCGGGCTGCGGCCGACTGCCACTAACACCATGTCGTACAGTTGCGGTTCTGGTGCTGTGACGCTGGCATCTGCGCCTTCAAAGCTGACTTTGATGCCTTCCGGCAAGGCTTGGATGCCAACGGTTTTGGTCTTCAACATGATCTTGTCGAAGCGTTTTTCGTTGAATTTTTGCCATACCTTGACCATGTCGCGGTCCGCGCCTTGCATCAAGCCGTCCAGCATTTCGACCACGTCGATGCGCGCACCCAGGGTCGAATATACGGTCGCCATTTCCAGACCGATAATGCCGCCGCCGATGACCAGCATGCGTTTCGGCATCTGGCGCAGTTCCAGCGCGCCGGTGGAATCGACGATGCGCGGGTCGGTTTTTTCGGCACCTTGCACGAACGGCAGGTTCACCACTGAGGAACCGGCGGCGATGATCGCTTGCTTGAATTGCACTGTTTTTTTGCTGCCGTCGCCGGCCGTGATTTCCAGATGATTGGGGCTGACGAACTGGCCGACGCCTTGCTGCACATTGACTTTGCGCGCTTTCGCCATGCTGCTCAACCCACCGGTCATCTTGCTGACGACTTTTTCCTTGTAGCCGCGCAGCTTGTCGATATCGACCTCGGGCTGGGCGAAAGTGACGCCGTGCGCGGACATGGTTGCCGCTTCATCGATCACCGAAGCCACATGCAGCAACGCTTTGGACGGGATGCAACCGACGTTCAGGCAGACTCCGCCCAGAGTTGCATAACGCTCGACCAACACGGTCGCCAGACCCAGATCGGCAGCGCGGAAAGCGGCAGAATAACCGCCCGGCCCGGCACCCAGCACTAGCATCTCGCATTCGAGATCGACTTTGCCGGCGTAGCTGGAAACTGCAGGTGCTGGGGCCAATGGAGTAGCGGGCGCAGCAGCTTTTGCGGGAGTTGCGGCTGGCGCGGCTGCTGGTGCGGAAGCGACAGGAGCAGACTCGGCAACTTCGGTCGCTTCCAGCATCAACACTAGCGAACCTTCTTTTACCTTGTCGCCGATGTTGACTTTTATTTCCTTGATGACGCCGGCATGGCTGGACGGAATTTCCATGCTGGCCTTGTCGGACTCGACCGTGATCAGCGATTGATCGACCTTGATCGTATCGCCCGGTTTAACCATCAATTCGATGACTTCCACTTCCTTGAAGTCGCCGATATCCGGGACTTTGACTTCGATTAAACTCATGGCGCTGGCTCCGTTCTAGCCCTGCCGCACGTTACGTTGCGTATGCGGCAAAACTGGGATGGGGAAACGGGTTGCACTGTATTTGCTCTGAAAATAAAAAGCAAACCCGTTCTATAACTAACCTCCCGCTTTGGGAGGAACCGAATCACTACATTGCAAGACTGGCGCTGCGGCTTACAGCAAAGTTTTGCGCATGTCGGCCAAAACGTCCGCCAGATACACGCTGAAGCGCGCTCCCATCGCACCATCGACCACCCGATGATCGTACGACAGCGACATCGGCATCATCAGGCGCGGCATGAATTGCTTGCCGTCCCAAACGGGTTTCATAGAGGACTTCGACAAGCCGAGAATGGCAACTTCCGGCGCGTTGATGATCGGCGTAAATGCGGTACCGCCAATCCCGCCCAGCGACGAAATGGTAAAACTGGCGCCCTGCATGTCGGCCGGCTTAAGCTTGCCTTCGCGTGCTTGCGCCGACAGTTCGCCCATTTCCTGGGCGATTTGCGTGATGCCTTTTTTGTCGACATCCTTGATCACCGGCACCATCAGCCCGTTTGGCGTATCGGCGGCAAAACCGATGTGGTAATACTGCTTCAGTATCAGGTTGGCCCCGGTAGCGTCCAGCGACGCATTGAAGGCAGGGAATTTTTTCAGCGCAGCCACGCAAGCTTTGATGACAAAAGCCAGCATGGTCAACTTAATTGCGTCACCCTTGCCCGTCTTAGCCGCCGCAGCATTGACCGATTTGCGCAACTCTTCCAACTCAGTGACATCGGCTTCGTCGAACTGCGTCACATGCGGAATCATCACCCAATTGCGATGCAGGCTCGGGCCGCTGATTTTCTTGATGCGCGACAAGGGCAGCAATTCGGTGCCGCCGAACTTGCTGAAATCGAGCGACGGCCACGGCAGCAAATCCAGACCGACGCCGCTACCCGCACCAGCAGTCGGCGCTGCAGCAGTACCGATTGCGCCCGACATCACACTCTTGACGAAATTCTGCACATCTTCCTGCGTGATGCGGCCTTTCGGAGCGGAACCGGCAACACGCGCCAGATCGACGCCGAGTTCGCGGGCAAATTTGCGAATCGACGGCGAAGCATGTGGGATGCTGCCGCTCGTCTGTGCTGGCGCCGGAGTGGGGACGGCTGCAACGGGTGTGGACGCAGGTGTAGCTTGCTGCGCAGCGGCAGCGGCGGGTTTGACAGATGTGGCCGGTTCGGCCGCTGCAACAGTTGCCGGCGCTGCGCTTGCAGGGCTGGTTTCTGCGGCTGCGGTTATTGATGTCGATGTCGATGCAGCTATGGGCGCGGCATCAGCAGCCGCTTCCATCATCAACAGCAGCGAACCTTCCTTCACCTTGTCGCCGATTTTGATTTTAATTTCCTTGATCACGCCGGCATGACTGGAGGGTATCTCCATACTGGCTTTATCGGACTCGACCGTAATCAGCGATTGATCGACCTTGATCGTATCGCCCGGCTTGACCATCAACTCGATGACTTCGACTTCCTTGAAGTCGCCGATATCCGGCACTTTGACTTCGATTAAACTCATAGCGTTGTCTCCGTTTTACCCTCTGCGCGGTGCTGAGGGTCGGTGTGAATGTGGGGTTGCCAGGTTACTGCGTTACCGGATTCGGCTTGCTCGGATCAATGCCGTATTGGGTAATTGCCTGTGCCACTACGGAACTTGAAATCACGCCTTCATCGGCCAGCGCTTTCAAAGCAGAAACCACCACATAATAACGATTCACTTCAAAAAACTCTCGCAACTTGACGCGTGAGTCAGAACGGCCAAAGCCATCGGTGCCCAGCACTTTATAGCTGCGGCCTTTCGGCATGAAGGCGCGGATCTGTTCGGCAAACAGACGCATGTAATCGGTCGACGCAACGATCGGGCCTTGCGTGTCTTGCAGTAATTGTGTCACGTAAGGCAAACGCTGCTCGTCAGCCGGATGCACCATGTTCCAACGCTCGGCATCCTGGCCTTCGCGAGCAACCAGTGTCAGCGATGGCGCAGACCAGACATCGGCTGCGATGCCCCAATCGTTTTTCAGCAATTCCGCGGCAAAAATCGATTCGCGCAAAATGGTGCCGGAGCCGATTAATTGGACTCGTTGCTTGACGTTCTTGTCACCTTCCTGCAGTAGGTACATTCCTTTCAAAATTCCCTCTTCCTGGCCAGGCTTCAAGCCTGGTTGAGGATAATTTTCGTTCATCAGGGTGATGTAATAGAACACGTCTTCCTGTTTTTCGATCATCCGCTTCAAGCCATCGTGAATGATGACGCCGACTTCATGCGAAAAAGTCGGATCGTACGGCATGCAGTTCGGGATTGTCGCTGCCAGCACATGGCTATGGCCATCTTCATGTTGCAAGCCTTCGCCGTTAAGCGTGGTGCGCCCAGCTGTACCGCCCAGCAGAAAACCGCGCGCGCACATGTCGCCAGCGGCCCAAACCAGGTCGCCCACACGTTGCAGGCCGAACATCGAATAGAAAGTGTAAAACGGCAGCATGACGCGGTTGTTGGTCGAATACGAGGTCGCAGCCGCGATCCACGAGCACATGCCGCCCGCTTCGTTGATGCCTTCCTGCAGAATTTGGCCAGCCTTGTCTTCACGGTAATACATCACCTGGTCTTTATCGACCGGCTCATACAATTGGCCTTGCTGGTTGAAAATGCCGATCTGACGGAACAAGCCTTCCATTCCGAAAGTACGGCTTTCATCGACCAGGATCGGCACCACGCGTGGTGCCAGCACAGGATCGCGCAACAGGGTGGCAATGATGCGGACATACGCCTGAGTGGTCGAAATCTCGCGCCCCGCTGCCGTCGCTTCGAGCACGTTCTTGAACGCACTCAATTCAGGGATGGGCAACGTTTCATCGGCCTGCATCCGACGCTGCGGCAAGAAACCGCCCAGCGCTTTGCGACGTTCTTGCAGATAAATCATTTCCGGCGCATCGTCAGCCGGCTTGAAAAACGGAATTTCAAGCAATTTGTCGTCAGGAATCGGAATTCCAAAACGGTCGCGCATCGCCCGGATCGCTTCATCGTCGAGTTTCTTCGTTTGGTGAGCCGTGTTGCGCGCCTCACCGGACTTGCCCATGCCATAACCCTTGACGGTCTTGACCAGCAGTACGGTCGGCTGACCCTTGTGTTCTTGCGCCAATTTATAGGCCGCATAAATCTTGTGCGGGTCGTGGCCGCCGCGGGTCAAATGCCAGATATCATCATCGGTCATGTTGGCGACCATCTCCAGCAGCTTCGGATGCTTGCCGAAGAAGTGCTTGCGCACATAGGCGCCGTCCTTGGCCTTGTAGGTCTGGTAATCGCCATCGACGGTTTCCATCATGACGCGCTGCAAGATGCCTTCCTTATCCTGCGCCAGCAACGCATCCCAACCCGGGCCCCAAATGACTTTAATCACGTTCCAGCCAGCTCCGCGAAAATCGGCTTCCAGCTCCTGGATAATTTTGCCATTGCCGCGCACCGGGCCATCCAGCCGCTGCAAATTGCAGTTGACGATCATCACCAGATTGTCGAGCGTTTCGCGGGCGGCCATGCCGATCGCGCCCATCGATTCCGGCTCGTCCATCTCGCCGTCTCCGCAAAACACCCAAACCTTGCGGTTGTCGGTTTTTGCAATCCCGCGTGCATGCAAATACTTCAGGAAACGCGCTTGATAAATCGACATCAAAGGGCCAAGGCCCATCGAAACCGTCGAAAATTGCCAAAAATCCAGCATCAGCCTGGGATGCGGATAAGAAGACAGGCCATTGCCATCGACTTCACGCCGGTAATGCAGCATTTGCTCTTCGCTCAAGCGGCCTTCGAGGAACGCGCGCGCGTAAATCCCGGGCGACGAGTGGCCCTGGAAGTAGATCAGGTCGCCGCCGTGATCTTCGGTCGGCGCATGCCAGAAGTGATTGAAGCCAATTCCCAGCATGTTTGCCAGCGAAGCAAAACTAGCCAGGTGGCCGCCTAGATCGCCGTCGAGGCGGTTGGCCTTGACTACCATAGCCATCGCGTTCCAGCGCATCCAGGAGCGCAGGCGCTCTTCAATTTCCAGATCGCCCGGGCAATGGGTTTCAAGGTGCTGCGGAATGGTGTTGACGTACGCTGTATTGCTGGAAAAAGGAATCTGGGCACCGCGGCGGCGCGCCAGATCGACCATGCGCTCCATCAGATAGTGAGCCCGCTCCGGCCCCTCATGTTCGATAACAGCTTCGAGCGCATCGAGCCATTCCTGGGTTTCCATAGTATCGGGATCAATGGCGGCTTGCGCCAAGACTTGATCAAGCTGATCTGACATTTTTGTCTCCTGGTTTGAAACTCAACCCGATTTGACATCGCAGTTGAACGGTATTTGCTAATCGGTATTTGTTAAAAATCTACAACCATACTTAACTGATGTATCGCACTTATCGGCGGATGACACGAGAAGCATGAAAAGACGTAACTGCCCGGGCTTCGCAAGTGCAGTGCCAACCATACTCTCGCAGGGGCAATCTCCAAACCAGTCCCCAAGTGCCACTCCCACCGCCTGACAGCGTGTGAATTGCATGAATCATGTTTTTTCAATTATGAGCGTGCGGTGTATCAGTGTTTAATATAAGCGCAAGTATTCTATCAGCAGTTTTTAATTTTTCAAATAGCGGAATCGTTTTTCGTAATGTGGAATTATGCGGCAAAGCAGCGCATATAAAAAAATATGGTGGCAGTGTCAATAAACGCTTCATGCATAGCTATTTTGCACCGCAGCAAACCCATGCTCTGGTGTGCATTCCCGCAGTATCGACCCTACGAATGACTTGATCAGAGC
Source organism: Glaciimonas sp. (assembly GCA_012927625.1). Taxonomy (GTDB): domain Bacteria; phylum Pseudomonadota; class Gammaproteobacteria; order Burkholderiales; family Burkholderiaceae_D; genus AVCC01. Next base: position 441,825 of record JABBOV010000003.1, read on the forward strand.
CGGTGCCGGAATGGTTTTATTTGCGGCGCAAGATACCTAAAACACGCCTGAAATCAGGCGCACAAACTCCGGCCCGTACCTTGCCCGGCCTTTTTTCGGCCAGAGAATCTCTGAATCCGGCAGGCTATAATCGTGTTTTAAATCGAACTTATTTGACGCACATCATGGCTGCCAAACTCATAGACGGAAACCTTCTCTCCAAACAACTGCGCAGCGATGTCGCCCGGCGTGCAGCCGCGCTAACCGCCCAAGGCCGGCAACCCGGCCTAGCCGTGATTCTGGTCGGCGAAAGCCCGGCTTCGCAAGTTTATGTACGCAACAAAGTCAAAGCGTGCGAAGACAGCGGCATCCACTCGGTACTGGAGAAATACGACGCCGACCTGAGTGAGGCAGCCCTGTTGGCCCGCATCGACGCACTCAACCACGACCCGAAAATCAACGGTCTCCTGGTTCAATTGCCGCTACCGCCACACATCGACACTAATAAGGTGATCGAAGCCATCGCTGCGGACAAGGATGTGGACGGCTTTCATGTCAATAACGCCGGCCTGCTGATGACCGGCCAACCGCTGTTTCGCCCCTGCACGCCGTATGGCGTGATGAAGATGCTGGAATCGATCGATTATCCGGTGCGCGGCGCCAATGCCGTCGTGGTCGGCGCCTCCAACATCGTCGGCAAACCGCAGGCGATGCTGCTCTTGCAAGCCGGCGCGACTGTCACCATCTGCAATTCCAAGACCCGCGACCTGGCATCTCACACCAGAAATGCCGACATTCTGGTAGTCGCCACCGGCCGCAGGAACATCGTCACTGCCGACATGGTCAAACCAGGCGCGGTCGTGATTGATGTCGGCATGAACCGCGACGATCAAGGCAAATTATGCGGCGATGTCGATTTCGCCAATGTGAAAGAAGTGGCCGGTTACATTACCCCGGTACCAGGCGGCGTCGGACCAATGACCATCACCATGCTGCTCGTCAATACGATTGAAGCGGCGGAAAGAAACTAAATACCATGAATGCTGCACCCGATACCACACCCCTTGGCAGCACTGGCATCGCCAACAATCCGCTACTGGACTTCTCCGATCTGCCGCGTTTTGATGCCATCAAATCCGAGCATGTGACGCCGGCCATCGATGCACTGCTGGCGCGCAGCCGCGCAGTAATCGCCCAGTTGGAAGCGCCAATGCAGCATGTCAGCTGGAACGATTTCATCGAACCGCTGGAAAATACCACCGAACAGTTGGGACGCGCCTGGGGCTTAGTCCGTCATTTGAACGCGGTGCTGGATACGCCGGAGTTGCGCGCCGCCTACAACGAAAACCAGCCCAAATTGACCGAATTCTGGACTGCTGTGGCGCAAAACATCGCGCTGTTCGACAAGTACAAGGCGCTCAGGAACGGCCCCGACTTCACTATCTACTCTGCTGCGCGCCAGCGCATTATCGACAATGCAGTGCGCGATTTTCGCTTGGGGGGCGCCGACCTGCCGGAAGACAAGAAAGCCCGCTTCGCCGCGATTCAGGAGCAGCATTCCGCACTGTCGACCAAATTTTCCGAAAACGTGCTCGATGCCACCAACGACTATGCGCTATTGATCGAGGATGAAACCGAACTAGCCGGCTTGCCGACAGATGTGATGCAAGCCGCACACGCAGCTGCCGAACAAGATGGCAAACCCGGCTATAAATTCACGCTGCACTTCCCGTCGTATTTCCCGATCCTGCAATTAGCCGGCAACCGTGCATTGCGCGAAACGATTTACCGCGCTAATGCAACCAAGGCGTCCGAACTGGGCGTCAAGCCGGAATGGGACAACACCCAAATCATCATCGACATGCTGAAATTGCGTGCCGAAGAGGCACAACTGCTGGGTTACCAAAACTTCGCCGAAGTATCACTGGTGGCGAAGATGGCGCAAACGCCGCAGCAAGTGATCGATTTCTTGCAGGATCTGGCGCAGCGCGCAAGACCGTTTGCAGAAAAAGACCTGGCCGAGGTACGCGCTTTCGCCAAACAGGAACTGGGTCTGGAGACGATGGAAGCGTGGGACATCACCTACGCCTCGGAAAAATTACGTGAGCAACGCTACGCGTTTTCGGAGCAGGAAGTAAAACAGTATTTCCCCGAACCGAAAGTGACTGCCGGCTTATTCCATCTGACGCAAACACTGTATGGCGTGCAGATCAAGCCGGATACCGCGCCGGTCTGGCACAAGGATGTGCAGTTTTTCCGCATCGAGAAAGACGGCAAGTTGGTCGGCCAGTTTTATCTCGACTTGTATGCCCGCAGCGGCAAGCGCGGCGGTGCCTGGATGGACGATGCGCGCGGCCGCCGGCGTCAGGGCGACACGCTACAAACTCCGGTGGCTTACCTGACCTGCAATTTCTCTAGTCCGGTCGGCAACAATCCGGCCCTGTTCACGCATGACGATGTGAGCACGTTATTCCATGAATTCGGCCACGGCTTGCATCACATGCTTACGCAAGTCGATGAACTCGGCGTGTCCGGCATTTCCGGCGTCGAGTGGGATGCGGTCGAACTGCCGTCGCAATTCATGGAAAATTTTTGTTGGGAATGGGAAGTGTTGCAACACATGACCGCGCACGCAAACACCGGCGCTGCATTGCCGCGTGCGCTGTATGACAAAATGCTCGCTGCCAAGAATTTCCAGAGCGGCTTGCAAACGCTGCGCCAGGTAGAATTCTCGCTGTTCGACATGCACCTGCATTTCGATCACGATGCCACCGGCAGCCGCTCAGTGCAGGATGTGCTGAATGACGTGCGTGAAAAATTTGCGGTGCTGGTGCCGCCCGCATTCAACCGCTTCCAGAATTCCTTCAGCCATATTTTTGCCGGCGGATATTCAGCCGGCTACTATAGTTACAAATGGGCTGAAGTGCTGTCGGCCGACGCCTACGGCGCGTTTGAAGAAGCCAGAGCAGACAAGTCAGGCCATGGCGACGCCCTAGAAGCGGAAACCGGCCGCAAGTTCCAGTCTGAGATTCTTGCCGTCGGCGGATCGCGTCCGGCGCTGGAATCGTTCAAAGCCTTTCGCGGTAGGGAACCCAGCATCGACGCATTGCTGCGCCATAGCGGCATGACATCCTGATCTGTGATGCCGGTCATGAATAAGCTTAAGGAGCCGATATGAAACGCCACGGTCTGATGCTGGCGGGTCTGCTGGTATTGTCCTGCATCGGAACCGCTCAGGCGCAACTCTACAAATGGGTGGATTCCGGTGGGAAAATCACCTACAGCGACCTGCCGCCGCCAAAGGCCGCCCGGCAACTGGAGAAATCGACGTTGGAACCCAGCGACACTGCCGCTGCTACGCTGCCTTACGCGCTGGCCGAAGCCGGCAAAAACCATCCGGTAACCTTATTTACCGGAGCGCAATGCGCTCCCTGCACAGAAGCCAGGGATTTTCTGAAAAATCGCGGTATCCCGTTTGCCGAAAAATCCGTCATCAGCAATGAAGATATCGCCAAATTGCGCCAGATCAGTGGCGACGCCCAGTTGCCGCTGCTCCTAATTGGCCGCAGCCAGCAGCTGGGGTTCGAGCGTGGGGCGTGGGGTTTGGCCCTGACTGCCGCCGGTTACCCGGAGGATAACAAACTGCCCAGGGATTATCAGTTCGCGGCGGCAGAACCGGCCGCACCCAAGGCTGCGACCAAAATAGAACGGCCAGCCAATACCAACAGCCGCGTATCAGCCGCGCCACCAGCGACACCCGCACAGCAGCGTCTGCCGGCTACTGGCAACGCGCCTCCAGGTTTTCGCTTTTAGGAAGATCCCAAGACAACCATGACCAGCATTGATTTCCATACCGATATCTCGGACAAGATCAATTACACCTGCCGTCTGGTGCGCAAGGCGGTGGCCGCGCGCAACCGGGTCGCCATCCTGAGCGACGATGAGACCGAACTGCACGCGCTTGACGCGGCGTTATGGACTTTCTCGGAAATAGATTTTCTGCCCCATGTGCGATCCGACCACCCGCTGGCGGCGCAAACGCCGGTCATCCTGCTGCAGCAAGACGACATAAATTGCTCGCACCATCAGATCCTGATCAATTTATCCAGAACAACGCCTGTGCATTTCGCCAGTTTCGAGCGACTGCTGGAAATCATATCCACCGATGAAACAGACGCAACGTGCGGCCGCGAACGTTTCCGCCAATATCGGCAACGCGGTTATCCGCTGGCCCACTTTGTCGCAAAATAATGATAATGACGAATAACGACGCACTCGACGCCAGCATCCCGGTATTGACCGAAATCATTGAGCAGGGACAGATTTTCATAGACGCGGAAGCAGCGCCCTCACCGCCTTCACCGGCACTCATGCTGCCGGCAGCACTCAGGCCAGACGCAGATGAAACTACTGAAGCCCCCGATCCAATCGATGTGCTGGCGCCCACAACCATCAGCGACAGCCAATGGGAAGCGCTGGAACGCAAAATTAGCGAGCGCGTGTTAAGCCAGTTACAGGCCCGGATTGATTTCGTGCTGGAACACCGGGTCAGGGACAGCTTGGCCGATGCCTTGCAATTGGCGGTTGAAGGCATGGCGGCGGAAATTAAGCGCGGCCTGCATCACACCTTGGAAGACGTGATCGCGCGCGCCGTGGCACAAGAAATTACACATTTGAAAACGAACAAGAACACAGCTGCAGAACCACCTGCGTAAAATTTATTTAATAGGGGGTATAACAAAAAATATAGGTTATTACGCATTAATAAATGCGTAATGTAAAAATACAAAGCATAGTATATTGATATGCAAGCCTCTGGAAGCAATAGTCTTAGAGCAGTATGCTTAAACATTTTTACGTAAGCCAAAAAAATAATTTTCAATGAATAACGTTTATTTTTTTAATAAACGCGACTAATTTATCGTTTAATAAAAAAATTGGCCGCCGTAATAACTACATGGAAAATCTAAAACTTCTTACAATTAAAGGATCCAAAACTCCGAGGTTGTCATGAAAGTAATCGTATTAGGTTCCGGTATCGTAGGCACGGCATCTGCCTGGTTTCTCAATCAGGCCGGTCACGATGTAACGGTGATAGACCGTCAGCCAGGTGCCGCGCAAGAAACCAGTTTTGCCAACGGCTGCCAAATTTCGGTATCGCATGCCGAACCTTGGGCCAATCCGGCCGCGCCGATGAAAATATTGAAATGGCTCGGGCAGGAAGATGCACCGCTGCTATACCGCTTTCGGCCCGAGTGGCTGCAGTGGAAATGGGCGCTGCAATTCCTGCGCGAATGCACACCCAAACGCACCGCTTACAATATTCGCCAGATCGTCGCGATCGCCGAATACAGCCGCAAAACCTTGAACGAACTACGCGCAGATACCGGGATTGATTACGATTGCCTGACCCGCGGCATCTTGCACTTTTATACCGATCAGAAAGATTTCGACGAATCGCTGCCGTCAGCCAAGCTGATGCGTGATCTGGGCTGTCCGCGCGACTCGATCAGTGCCGATGAAGTAGTCAGAATCGAACCGGCATTGTCCGGCATCCGCGATAAGATCGTTGGCGGCGATTTTACGGCCAACGATGAGTCCGGTGATATTTTCAAGTTCACCAACGGTCTGGCTGACAAGGCGCAGCAAGCCGGCGTCGAGTTCCACTACAACACCACCGTCACCCGCTTGCTGACCGAAGGCACGGGCGCCGCCGCAAAAATCACTGGCGTCGAAGTCATCCTTCCAAACGGCCACCATCAAGTGCTGCGTGCAGACAGCTTCGTGGTTGCGATGGGTAGTTTTTCCGTACCGCTGTTGAAGCCGCTCGGAATCGATTTGGTGATTTATCCCGGCAAGGGCTATTCGGCCACCTACCAAGTCACCAATCCGGACGCGACGCCATCCGTATCGCTGACCGACGACGGTTACAAACTGGTGGTCTCGCGACTCGGCGACCGCTTGCGCGTGGCTGGCACCTGCGAACTGAATGGCTATACGCGTGAACTGAACAGCACGCGTTGTGAAGCGATTACTAACCGTACCCGTGAATTGTTCCCCGACGCCTGCGACTACGACAACCCAGTCTACTGGACAGGGTTGCGGCCTATGACGCCCTCGAACATACCCTACATCGGTAAAACCAAGATCAGCAACCTGTATCTCAATACCGGCCACGGCACATTGGGCTGGACCATGGGTTGCGGCTCAGGCCGCGCATTGGCAGACATCGTCTCGGGCCGACGCCCCGAACTCGATTTCGCTTTTACCGGCATGAGCGGCCAGGCCGACACTGCAAGACCAACCAAGACACAACCAGCATAGGCAGGTTTTACAAACCCACTATTTCGATATACGCACCTGTAGTTCTACTGCCTTTTCGTCAAAAGCGATCCGGGTAGTGAACTTGGCGCGTTTCATCGGAAAGCGGGAATGGAAATGACGCACATTGCCCGACCCTGAAATGACACGCCGCACGAATTGATAGTAGGCGTCCATATCGATCACATGCACAGCAAGGAAGTAATCGTACTCGCCGGAGACAAAGTAACACTGCATCACCTCCGGCTCCTGCTGCATGCAAGTCTCGAATTGCATCATGTGATCGTCTGATTGGTTGATCAGCGAAATTTCCAGAAATGCCAGCATTCCATAACCCAGCGCGAACGGATCGATCATAGCCACATTCGCGCTGATCACGCCCGCCTCGCGCAACTCACGAATGCGCCGCAAACAAGTCGGCTGCGAGACTTGCAACTGGTCCGCCAGCACCCGGGTCGAAGTTTGATTATCTTTTTGCAGAAGATTCAAAAGCTTGCGATCCACTTGGTCCAAGGTACGAGTTTTTGACATATAAAATTTATAAAATCCAATAAAATCAGAATAAAAAAATCTACGCAGTCAGTTTTACCTGCGGCATTTCCCCGATATTCAGAAACCTGAATAACATCGCTTTACTATTGTGTACCGATAAAAAATAGACCTCATAAGTCGATCATGTTAATCCGGGGTTTGACGACAATTCGCTGGCAATTTGCCATAAAAGGCATAGCTGTCTTGAATAGATCGCATTTTTATTTACTGTGAGCACGATATGTTGTACCTTAAATTTATTCAGATTCCTGAATACCCAAGTTTAACGGTAACCTGCTTCATCACAATTCTTAGGAGATGTTCATGCAGTTCACAATAAAAATGATTCCACTGGTTGCCGCAATCGCATTCGCATTTGCTGGCACCGCATCCGCGGCAGAAGAACAAATCGTTAAAATCGGCCATGTCGCCCCGATATCCGGCGCGATTGCACATCTGGGCAAGGACATGGAAAACGCCGGCAAGATGGCAATTGAAGAATTGAATGCCAAAGGCCTGACCATTGGTGGTAAAAAAATTAAATTCGAACTGCTGGCCGAAGATGATGCAAGCGACCCGAGGCAAGGGACGACTGTTGCACAAAAATTGGTGGACGCTAAAGTCAACGGCGTGGTCGGTCACCTCAACTCGGGCGTCACCATCCCTGCCTCAAAAATTTATTTCGATGCCGGCATCCCGCAGATTTCTCCTGCTTCCACCAGCCCAAAATACACCCAGCAAGGCTTTAATACCACTTTCCGCGTAGTGGCCAACGATGCCCAGCTAGGCGGTACACTGGGACGCTACGCAGTCAAGATACTTAAAGCCAAGAACGTCGCCATCATTGACGACCGCACTGCCTACGGACAAGGCGTTGCTGAAGAATTCATGAAAGCAGCCAAAACCGCTGGCGCAAATATTGTTTCACAACAGTTCACTACTGACAAAGCCACCGATTTCAACGCTATCCTGACATCGATCAAGTCAAAAAAACCTGACGTTATCTTCTTCGGCGGCATGGATGCGGTTGCCGGCCCGATGATGCGCCAAATGAAGCAACTCGGCATCGAAGCCAAGTTCATGGGCGGCGATGGCATCTGTACCGCAGCCTTGGCCAAACTGGCTGGCGACGCAATTGGTGAAAACCATGTTGTTTGCGCAGAAGCCGGAGGTGTTGTTGATGCCGATAAAAAAGGTATGGAAGATTTCCGCGCAGCGTATAAAAAGAAATTTGGCATGGAGGTGCAACTCTACGCACCGTATGTGTATGATTCTGTCAATGTAATGGTCGCCGCGATGCAGAAAGCCAATTCTGTTGAACCAGCAAAATATTTGCCTGTATTGGCTAAAATTCATTACAAAGGCGTAACTGGCCCGATTGTTTTTGATAAAAAGGGCGATATCAAGGATGGTTCCCTGACGCTTTACACCTACAAAGGCGGCCAGCGCGAGTTTATGGCTGTAGTCAAGTAATCAGTCTCCTGCCATGAAAAGTGCCCTTTCTTTAGAACTGGGCGCCTTTTTGTGTCAACCTGGTAGTGTGTGCTGTACAGAAAAAAGCGCCCGATCGAGCGCTTTTTTTCTGTCATTAATGGTGAGTGACGCTGTTTCCAGACAATAGTTCTGTCCACTACTTCTGGGACAATACCCACTTGACTAGGGTGTGTGCTTCAGCTTCACTGACCTGCGTGTTGGCCGGCATTGGAATTGCTCCCCACACACCGCTACCGCCTTTGATTACCTTGGCAACCAGCTTGGCTTCGGCATCTTTCTGTCCGGCATATTTTGCAGCTACATCCTTGTATGCAGGGCCAACCACCTTATTTGCGACTGCATGGCAAGCCATGCAATTCTTGGCTTTTGCCAAATCCAATCCTGCGTCTGCCATAGCGGCGTTAGAAGCCAGTCCGCCCACCGCAAAAAGAACCATTAAAAAAATTTTCATTGTTTTCTCCAAAAAAATAATCGTAGGCATTTTACTGTGAATTTTCATCTATGTCCGGCGACACTATGCCGCTCACACAAATTATCCCACTTCGATGACTATCGGCTTTGTTCCGTTACACTCGTTGACAATATCATGTAACGAAAGGCTTGCCATGCCACTGATTATCTCCATTGTTTTACTATCCCTATTGAAATATTTTGAAATCGCTTTCTTCGCCAATTTGTCCTGGTGGTGGATTGCCGGGCTGATGGCGATTGCTTTTGTCTGGTTCGAATTCATTGAGAAAATGCTCGGACTCGACAAACGACGCTCCCACGATGCGATGGAAAAAATACGCAGGGATCGCGTCAAGACAACTTTTGACAAAAGCAATCGCAATAAGCGGCACTAGTTTTACCTTTGCAAAACGCACATAAGGCCGGAATCGAAATTCCGGCCTTCTTATTGGATAAAAAACAGCTGATTAGCGCGTATTTTTTAATTGCGTGATATCGCGCACCGCGCCACGATCAGCCGAAGTTGCCAATGCCGCATACGCTTGCAGTGCAAGCGACACAGTACGCTGACGGTTTGCCGGCTGCCACGCTTTTTCCCCTTTAGCCTCCATGCCTGCTCGGCGTTGCGCCAGATCGGTCTCACTAACCTTGAGATGTATACGACGCTCAGGGATGTCAATTTCAATAATGTCACCTTCTTCGACCAAGCCAATTGCGCCGCCCTCTGCCGCTTCCGGGGAAGCGTGACCGATCACCAAGCCCGACGATCCTCCTGAGAAGCGGCCATCGGTAAACAGCGCGCAGGATTTTCCCAGACCCTTGGACTTGATGTAGGAAGTCGGGTACAGCATTTCTTGCATCCCTGGGCCGCCTTTCGGGCCTTCGTAGCGAATGATGATGACATCACCGGCATGGACTACATCGGCCAAAATCGCTTCTACCGCATCATCCTGGCTTTCGAAGATGCGCGCACTACCGGTGAATTTCAAAATACTTTCATCGACACCAGCGGTTTTCACGATACAACCTTTTTCAGCAATATTGCCGTACAACACAGCCAGGCCGCCATCCTGCGAATACGCATGGGCCTGGTCGCGGATACAGCCGTCCGCGCGATCAGTATCCAGACTATTGAAGCGCTGGCTTTGCGAGAATGCAACCTGGGTCGACACGCCACCGGGCGCGGCGCTAAACAATTGATGCACGGCAGGGTCCTGCGTGCACAAAATGTCACTTTTAGCTATGGCATCTGCCATGGTTTTGCTATGAACGGTGGGCCGACTGGTATCGAGCAAACCGGCACGCGAGAGTTCACCCAGAATACCGAAGATACCACCGGCGCGATGCACGTCTTCCATATGATATTTATCGGTTGCGGGCGCAACCTTGCACAGACATGGTACTTTGCGCGAAATGCGGTCGATGTCGGACATTTTGAAGTCAACGCCCGCCTCATGCGCCGCCGCCAGCAAGTGCAACACGGTATTGGTCGAGCCGCCCATCGACACATCCAGCGTCATCGCATTTTCAAACGCGGCTTTAGTCGCGATGCTGCGCGGTAGCGCCGTCTCGTCATCCTGTTCGTAATAGCGCTTGGCCAGTTCGACTATCACTCGCCCGGCGCGCAGAAATAACTCCTTGCGGTCGGCATGGGTAGCCAGGATAGTGCCATTGCCCGGCAAGGACAGGCCCAGAGCTTCAGTCAGACAATTCATTGAATTGGCGGTAAACATGCCCGAGCAGGAACCGCAGGTTGGGCATGCCGATCGTTCTATTTTCTCGATTTCCTCGTCCGATACGCTGGAATCGCCGGCCTTGATCATGGCATCGACCAGATCGATTTTTATGATCTTCTGCGTGCCTTCCTGCTTGCCATGCATGGTCTCAACCATCTTGCCGGCTTCCATCGGACCACCGGAAACGAACACTACCGGGATATTCAGGCGCATGGCAGCCATCAGCATGCCGGGCGTAATTTTGTCGCAGTTGGAGATGCAAACCATCGCATCGGCGCAATGCGCATTGACCATGTATTCTACCGAATCGGCGATCAGTTCGCGCGATGGCAACGAGTACAGCATGCCACCATGCCCCATTGCAATGCCGTCATCGACGGCGATAGTATTGAATTCCTTGGCGACGCCGCCGGCCGCCTCGATTTCGCGCGCCACCATCTGTCCCAGATCCTTCAGATGGACGTGGCCCGGCACGAACTGGGTGAAAGAATTGACGACTGCAATGATGGGTTTGTCAAAGTCGCCATCCTTCATGCCTGTGGCACGCCAAAGTGCGCGTGCGCCGGCCATGTTGCGACCATGCGTGGTAGTGCGGGAACGATATTGCGGCATGTTGTCAATCTCCAAAATAGTTCAGACTAATTTTAACGCAGGAGTGCCTTGCGTGTAATGCCGCGACAAATTTATGGCGTATTTCTAATTGCAATAAAAAATGAGCGCCAGTCGGGCCGCGGACTTTCGGCGCGAGACTCAAACCGGAGTCAGTTTTATGATCATTTATAATCTATCGGCGGCACCACATCATCGATAGAGAAACCGGCATAGCGTGACGGAGTGGCGATGCCTCACATGTACTGTATATTTTGCGACTTATTACGAAAGAACCGCTAGATGCTGATTCACCCTCTCCCAGACCCGATCGCCTTCTCGATAGGCCCGCTTGCCGTGCACTGGTACGGCCTGATGTACCTCGTGGCATTTGCCCAGTTTGTGCTGCTGGGACGGTTACGCATACGGCAGCCGCATATTGCTGCGGCACACTGGAAAAAAGAGGACTTGGACGACATGCTGTTTTATGGCGTGCTGGGCGTCATCATAGGTGGGCGACTGGGTGAAATTCTGTTCTATAACCCGGCTTACTATTTTTCGCACCCAGCCGAAATGCTGGCAGTCTGGAAAGGCGGCATGTCCTTCCACGGCGGCTTCTTGGGCGTGATCCTCGCGATGGCGTTCTGGTCCCGCAAAACCAAACGCAACCTGCTCGACGTGTACGATTTTATTGCGCCGCTGGTGCCGCTTGGCTATGCTGCAGGGCGTGTCGGCAACTTCATCAATGCCGAACTACCGGGCCGCGTCGCTGACCCATCCCTACCGTGGGCGATGATCTGGCCAAATGTGGATAACCTGCCGCGCCATCCGTCACCGATTTATCAGGCGCTGATTGACGGCCTGCTGCTATTCATTATCCTGTGGTATTTCGCCCGCACCGAACGTCCAAGGCTGGCAGTCGGCGCAATGTTCGTAACACTGTACGGTTGTGCGCGCTTTTTTACTGAATATTTCCGCGTCCCGGATTACGAGGTCACATTTGCCGGCATCACCATTTCCGCCGGCCAGATGCTATCGCTGCCGATGATAGTGGTCGGTGCCGGCTTGCTGGCATTTGCCTATCGCAAACATCGGGCTTAAAGCCGCTATAAAAAAAGCGTTTGCGCGTCATATGATGCGCAAACGCTTTAGAATTCGAACCCGCCTGTGCCGCTATGCCGGCATCCCGAACCAAAGCGGTTCAAGGTGGTCGCAGTCAGTTCAGTTTCGGGTTCGTCGAGCTAGCGACGCGCACACCCATCAAACTTGTCCCGCAACCGATGCATTTGAATGGTTCAAGGAATATATGACAATCGCGAACACGGCAGGAATTTTGAAGTCTACTCCATTCGAATCCCATGTCAAACGGTTTATCTGAAGATCAGAACAGATTTTCTTGCGGAGCAAGAGCGCAGTCGAGCACCGAATGCATCGCGCTAATTTGCTGCTGCACTTGGGCCATCGTCAACGCTGACAAAGGCCCTTCGGGCGCTTTGGTTGCCAGCAATTCGGCGGCGATGCCCAGCGCCGCCATGACCGCAATCCGGTCATTGCCGCGAACCCTACCAGCATCGCGAATCGCGCACATCCTTGCATCGAGATAAGCCACGGCATCCCGCAATGTCCCTTCTTCGCCGTCCTTACAGGATAATTTATAAGGGTGCCCCATGATGATGACATCGATTTGGGTCATGCCGACTCCTCCTGTTGGCATTCCAGTTGCGGGCCTGGGATCTGGTCAAGCAATGCTGATACGCGCTGATGCGCCTCCCGCATTTTCGCTGTCAAGGTGGTATTTTCAGAAGACATGGTAGCGATTTTCAGGCGCAACTCGGCATTTTCATGCCGCAGAAATTGTGCCATTTCTGCCAGCTTGTCGATTTTTTCGGAGAGTAAGTTAAATTCGGAATTCATCTTGCTACTATAGAGGCGCAAATGAATTTCCGTCAATCGATTCAGTCAGTTGCATCGATATGCAACAAACTAATTTTTGATCCTGTTGCATTTTAAAATGCCTGGCTTGGAAAATCATTTAATTGACGCGTCGATACAATCGGAAGCGCTCATCCCGGTCGGAAGGACGTCGCCCCTCCCAAAGAATGCGCCATTGGCCGTCATATTGCCGCAACAGATTAGCATCGACCTTATTGCGCGGATTATCCTGCAACAAAAGGTAGCGGCAGTTTGCCTCGCCAAAGTGTGCGAACGCAACATTGCCGAAATAAGCAAACGATGCACGCTGGGCGGCGCCGACATTCGTATCGACGCAATACTGCTTGTTGGGCAATTTCTGTGCAATCTGTTCTGCCACACCGGCATAACTCTTGCCGTAATTTATCCACGGCAACCATAGGGTCATCAACAATAGCCAGCAAAGAATCACGCCGCCAGACGACAGCACAACCGCGCGCCAAAGCACGGCCGGGCGGCGCGCAATACGCCAATGCACCAGAGCCAGCCAAAACACAGTAGCCAAAGCAGCCGCCACAAATGCAAAGAGATTGAATTCCGGCCTGAATCCGGGCGCGAGTTTGAAAGCGTTTTTTGCGATTTGGGTCGGCCATCCTGTTTGCTTGGCGATCCAACCCAGCCAGATGAAGCCGGCACATGTTGACAGGGTCATGACCGAGAACCAGTCAATCGCGTTAATTGCACCGCGCTTCATAGTTGGCAAACCGAATGCAGCCAATATTGCCAGCGGTGGCAACAGAGGTAATAAAATTCCGTCTTTAGGACTCTGATTTAGCATCACCAGCAAAGATAGCGCCCCGACGAAAACCAGCGGAATCGTTATGTGCAAGCCCTTATATTGTTTGCGCCAGGCATACACGGCCCAAGCGGCAAATGGCCACGCGGGCCAAGCGAACCAAATTCCGTTCATCATGAAATATTTTGCGTTATTCCATGTCGGCCAGTTTAATTCAAAATAATCAGCCAGCATCCATGCTGCCACAGGGGAGCCGTTGAACGGCTGCACAAAATAATTACCGACGACCCAAACACTGGCCACCAGCAGCATCACCGGCAATGTCACCAGAAAAAGCTGCAGCATCAACTTGCGGTTCTGAAACGCCGTCAAGACGATGACAGCGAGCAACAAAGTCAGTGGCAGCAACCAGCCGCGCGTGAGGATTGACAGGCCCAAAGCAAGCCCCAGCATGGCAGCGCTGCCAAACGAGCGCGAATCGAACAGTCTGGCGCTAGCATAAAGAGCGAAAGCGATCAGCGATACTTGCAATGCTGCGGGGCTAGTCTCATGACTATGCAGCAGCAAGCCGAGACAGCCGAGGTAAATCAGCACGGCGCCATCGGCCAGCATGCGGCCGAAGTCCTGTGCGTCAGGCTGTCCGCCGAAAGCAAGTTTCAGCGGTTGCACCTCCGTCCTGCGGCCCAGTATATAAGTGCAATACCAGACCGAAGACACACCAATCAGAAAGAACAGCATGGCCGATACACGGGCCGCCATCGGCTCACCCAGCAGCCAGCCGAATAATTTAATGCAGACGGCACCCACCCAATACGCCAGCGGCCCCTCGTCTGGCAGTGACAGCCCGACCACATGCGGCCAAAGCCAGTCATGCATGCTACCGTGCGCCATCGTCCACATGACGCCGAAACTGATCGCATCGTCGTTCTTCCACGGGTCGCGACCAATCAATCCAGGAAGGATATACAACAGGCACAGCGCATACAAACCCCAGCGTGGAAGGGTGTGCGCGGCCGAGGCAGGCAAACGAACGGGCTTCATTAAATTATTGGGTAGTTCCGTGAAAGCGTAAGCGCAATATTGTGTCCGAAAACTCTTTAGAAATACGGCTAGGCCAACAAAAAAGGCAGCGTGGGCTGCCTTTTTTGTTGTGAAACAGAAAAATTACTCTGCCACTTGGGTTTTGGAGCCGACTTTGCCGAACTTCTGACGGAACTTCTCAACCCGGCCTGCGGTATCGACAATCTTGTGCTTGCCGGTGTAAAACGGATGCGACTCGGAAGATACCTCGATCTTCACGAGTGGATATTCTGTACCTTCAAATTCCATCTTGTCACGCGTCTGAATGGTTGAGCGAGTAACAAATTTGAAGTCGCAGGACAAGTCGTGAAATAAAACTTCGCGATAATTTGGGTGAATGCCGTCTTTCATGTGTACCTCTAAATAGTTTGGCAGCCAATCGTCACTTCGTCGGCCGTGCTGCTTCTTGGCCCGATTGTCGATCACTTACCAGGGGTTTAATGCATCTGCTTAAAATTCTGAGCCAAAATTATACAATGCAATGGCCCTCTGCGGCTAAATTCCTCATAGAAATAAGCGCGATGAGAATTGGAATATGATGTCGGCCTCGAACAGGAGCTAAAAAGTGGCAATCAACATCAATTCAGGGATGAGCACGGCGTTGCAGGTCATTGAAGCGCTTGGCATTGTCGCATTCGCCAGTTCGGGCTTCATTGAAGCGCGCCGCAAGGAAATGGATCTGATCGGCGTTTTTACCGTAGCATTTATCACGGCCTTCGGCGGCGGCACATTGCGTGACATTTTACTGGATCGCCGTCCACTATTTTGGGTGCAGCACCAGGAATACACGCTGCTGATATTCGCGTTGGCCCTGGTCGTACTTCCACTTTCGCATTATTTACGCTCATCGTCTGCGGAACGGGCGATTAACTTTGCCGATGCGCTGGGACTCGGCCTGTTCAGCGCAGCGGGAACCTCGATTGCGCAAGAGATGCAAATGCCGATTTTCATCTGCGTCATGATGGGCGTCATCACAGCCATTTTTGGCGGCGTCTTGCGCGATGTCATTTGCAATGAAATACCGCTGGTATTTCGTCGCGGACAGCTCTACGCAACCTGCGCCTTTATCGGTTCCTGGGTGTACCTGATACTAAATTTGGCGAATGTCCACCAGACGATTGCGCTCATTTCCAGCATTCTTGCAACCACCATCCTGCGTCTGCTGGCAGTGCGCTTCGACCTGAAACTGCCGGCCTGAAACGTAATCGGGCGCATGCCGCAACATGCGCCCTACCCTGTTAGTCAAAAACAGGCTTAACTCCAGCAACTCACATTAACTGCTGCGCCGCATCATATCGAAAAACTCGGCGTTGGTCTTGGTAGCTTTCATTTTATCGAGAATGAATTCCATCGCTTCGATTTCATCCATGCTGTAGAGCAACTTGCGCAATATCCAGATTTTCTGCAACTGGTCTGGCTTGATCAGCAATTCTTCGCGGCGGGTGCCGGATTTATTCAGGTTGATGGCCGGATAGACGCGTTTTTCAGCCAAACGGCGTTCCAGATGCACTTCCATGTTGCCGGTACCCTTGAATTCTTCAAAAATCACGTCATCCATGCGGCTGCCGGTTTCGATCAGTGCAGTGGCAATGATGGTCAGCGAGCCACCTTCCTCAATGTTGCGTGCTGCACCAAAGAAGCGCTTTGGACGTTGCAACGCATTGGCATCAACACCACCGGTCAGCACCTTGCCGGAAGCCGGGATCACTGTGTTGTAGGCACGCGCCAGACGCGTGATCGAATCGAGCAAAATCACCACGTCTTTCTTCATTTCGACTAAGCGCTTGGCTTTTTCCAGCACCATTTCGGCCACTTGTACGTGGCGCGTCGCCGGTTCGTCAAAAGTAGAGGCAACCACTTCGCCGCGCACCGAGCGCTGCATTTCCGTCACTTCTTCCGGGCGCTCATCGATCAGCAGCACGATCAGCGTGATATCCGGATGATTGGCAGTGATCGCGTGCGCGATATGCTGCAGGATCACTGATTTACCCGATTTCGGTGAAGCTACCAGCAAGCCGCGCTGCCCCTTGCCAATCGGCGCAATCATGTCGATGATGCGGCCGGTGATGTTTTCCTGGCCGTTCATCTCGCGCTCGAGATGCAGCACCTTGTTCGGGTGTAGCGGCGTCAGGTTTTCAAACATGATGCGATGCTTGGATGCCTCCGGCGGTTCGCCGTTGACTTTATCCACTTTCACTAGTGCAAAATAACGTTCGCCGTCTTTCGGAGTACGGACTTCGCCTTCGATTGAATCGCCGGTATGCAGGTTGAAACGGCGAATTTGCGATGGCGAGATATAGATGTCATCGGTGGACGCCATATAACTGGCGTCCGGCGAGCGCAGAAAGCCAAAGCCGTCCGGCAGCACTTCCAGGGCGCCGTCGCCGAAAATTTGCTCGCCTTGCTTGGCGCGCTTTTTCAGGATCGCAAACATCAATTCCTGTTTGCGCAGGCGTGCTGCGTTATCGATGTCGAGTCCGATTGCCATTTCTAGCAGGGCAGAGACGTGTAACGCCTTTAATTCAGATAAATGCATGATGAGAGTGTCCCGAGATGGGATAAATATAGGTGGGGGTGGGAGTCGCGTGGTGTGCTTGTGAACGGTTGTTCAATATCAAGCAGAAATAATTAAATAAAAAAATCTGAGTAAAAATGATCTAACTGAGCTGTATGCATCAGCGACGATGCGGGCGCATCGCCGCTGTGTGCATTATTAAATGTTGCTGTCCACAAACGCAGTCAACTGGCCTTTTGCCATCGCACCCACTTTTTGGGCGGCAGCGACACCGTTCTTGAACAAAATCATCGTCGGAATACCGCGAATGCCAAATTTTGCCGGGATGACTTGATTGGCATCGACATCCATTTTGGCGATGATGATTTTGCCGTCATATGCTGGATCTTTCGCAATTTCTTCCAAAATTGGTGCCACCATTTTGCAGGGGCCGCACCACTCTGCCCAAAAATCGACCAGTACGGGTTTGTCGGATTTCAATACATCCGCGTCAAAGGATGCATCGGTAATATGTTTAATGTTTTCGCTCATGGATTCCTCGGTATGCCGGGATAAAAGGGTAAATGGCGCTGCTTTTGGGATGCGCTCAGGCTGGCCTGAATTATTCGTCACCTACTGACAACGTTTTCATTGTTACATCAATGAAGTTGAGTCGTTGTGCTTAAATTCAATGTTTTTGAAATGTGTGGCAAGGAATAATACGGCGGGGATGATTGAAATAATAACCTATTTTGGCGCTAAATGTCGTGCGGCGCTGCGATTATATCCGCAGGCGTCTACTGCGCTCGCATAAAATACATCATGAAAGTGGTTTTTCACGCAAAATTCTTCCCTCTCTTTCCGCTCCCAGCAGCCCGAACCACATGTCACTCCAGCCTATTCTGATTCCTCCTTCCGCCCATTTCTGGCGCCACGCGGCGCGCGTACTGCTGCGCCGACTGGCAGAAAGCGCATTACTGCCGCAGCAAATCGGGTCGCAAGCACCCGACCTGTCTGCGTTGTGCGTAATAGTGCCGACCTACGGCCATGCGCTGCAACTCAAGGCCGCGTTGGCACAAGTCCTGCAGTGTGCTTTCATTCCGCCGCGCATCACGACACCGACCACCTGGCTCGAATTATTGCTGCCGCAGGAGGCCGAGCCTGCGATTGCACACGACAGCGAACGCCTGATGGCGCTGTATAGCGGGCTGCGGCAGCATGCGTGGCTGAAAAAACTATTCACTGCCAAACGCAATACCGACCTGCTGCCCTTGGCGCAAACCCTGCTGTCGCTATCGGATGAACTGACGCAAGCGCTGCTGCCGGCGCTCCAGGCCGAACCGGATACCCTGGAACAAAACTGGCAGGCGGCGTTAGCCGAGCTATCGCCGCCGGCGCGCCAGCTGTTGTCGGACGAAACTCAATTGGTGTGGACCATCTGGAAGAGCCAACTGACGCAAAACGATGCCAGCGCCGCTCACCTATTGCGACTACTGCGTTTTGCCGCGCAAGCGCGTGATCCACTGGTCTGGATCAGCCCGGTCGCACCAAGCCCGCAAGAGGCGACATTTTTGACCGCCTATGCGGCGCGCCAGCCGGTCTTGCAACTCTTTCTCGACTGGAACGAATTTACAATAAATAGGGAGTATGCATCTGCTTGGCATGAAATACATGCGGATAAAGATGCCATCTCTGCCAGTATATATGATGCGTCAGAAAGTGCTGAATACCCGCAAATGTCACCGATGTCGCACATATCGCTCTACGGCGCCAGCAGCTTGGAAGACGAAGCCTTGCACGCGGCCCAAACCATTGTCGACTGGCTGCAGGAAGGCAAATCCCGTCTTGCCATCGTGGCGCAAGACCGCGTTGTGGCGCGGCGCATTCGGGCCTTGCTGGAACGCGCGCAAATATGTGTGAGCGATGAAACCGGCTGGAAGCTCTCCACCACCCGCGCCGCCGCAGCGCTTGCGGCATGGTTTGAAGTAGTGTCGTCGCGGGCCGAGACAGTGGCTTTGCTGGATTTTTTGAAATCGCCTTATGTATTTGCGCCGCTAGCAGACAAACCTACGCAATTGATGACGATCGAGCGCACGCTGCGGCGCGCCAATGTGCTGGCCGGATGGGATGCGGCCGGTGCCGCTTTGGCCAGCAATCCGGCCGAGCAAATCAGCCTGCGCCGGATAGAGCAGCAGGCCGTCACGTTTGGCGGCCGCAAGACACTGGCCGCCTGGCTGATTGCCACCTGCGACATGCTGGTTGCGCTCGACATGCAAGTCGCGCTAGCGGCTGACGCTGCCGGGCAACAAGTATTGGCGGTGCTGGAATCGCTGCAAAAAGAATGCGCGGCGCTAGCTGAAACCTTTGCATTTGCCGAATGGCGCGCTTTCATCGACATACAACTCGAAGCGGCACCGTTCGTGGCGGCCAATTCCGACACCAGAGTCGTGATGCTGCCGCTCAACGGCGCGCGCCTGCGCAGTTTCGACGCAGTGTTGCTTGTCGGCGCCGACGCCAAACATTTACCATCGCAGCCGCAGGAAACCCTGTTCTTCGCCAATGCGGTGCGGCGCGAACTCGGTCTGGAAACCCGCGAAAGCCGACAACGCCAGCAATTGCGGGACTTTACCGAATTACTCAGCGCCAATCCTGAAGTCGTGCTGACCTGGCAAGCGCACCAGGACGGCGAACCGAATGCGGTCAGCGCCTGGATCGAACGGTTGCAACTAACGCTGGCACGGCATAACAAAGCACCATTACCGACACACCAGAGCGCACTGCCGATCCGACAATTGCTGTCTGCACTACCAAGCATGCCGGCGCCAAAAGCCGCACCACTTGCGCCGCAAAAATTATCCGCCAGCGGCTACAACAGTCTGCTGGCCTGCCCTTATCAATTTTTTGCCGCGCGCATGCTGCGCCTGAATGCACTGGATGAATTGTCCGAGATGCCGGAAAAACGCGATTACGGCGGTTGGCTGCATGCGATTCTGAAAACCTATCACGACACTCTGCGCGACCAAGCTAATCCGCTACCGCTACCGGAGCGTGAAAATCTGCTGCGCCGCATTTCGGCGCAAGCGTTCGAACTCATTCTAGGCAAGAATGCCGCCGCGCTCGGTTACACCGTGCGCTGGCAAAAAGTGATCCCAGCCTATCTCGAATGGGCCAACGGACACGAAGCGGAAGGCTGGAATTTCGTCATCGGCGAACAATGGTTCGAGAAAATTTTGTGCTGGCAGCAAGGCGAAACGCAGCGTTCAATACTGCTGCAAGGCCGCATCGACCGCATCGACGAAACCGAAGACGGCGAACGCGTAGTGCTCGATTACAAGACCAGCGAAGCATCCATCCTGAAAGCCAAATTGAAAAACGGCGAAGACCTGCAATTGCCGTTCTACGGCATATTGTCCGACGCACCCGTTGCCAGTGCGCAGTATGTCGCGTTGGAAGCGAATAAAGGCAAAACCGGAGCAGCAATCGCACCCGATTACGCCGATTGGAAAATCGCGCTGGAACAACACATCGCAATCCATATGCAAGCCATAGCAGATGGCGCACCGCTACCGGCCAACGGCGTCGAATCGGTCTGCCAATATTGCGATGTGCGCGGCCTGTGCCGCAAGGGAGCTTGGTAATGAAAAATATGGAAGACATGGATTTCGACACCGATTTAAACGTAAATCCGAGCGCAGCCCCGCACGCCTACGAAATCAATCAATGTCCAGTCAACGCGCAAGCATTCATCGCCAGCGCCTGCGACCCGCACCAATCGGTGGTGGTGGAAGCCTGTGCCGGCAGCGGCAAAACCTGGCTGCTAGTGGCGCGCATGTTGCGCCTGCTGCTGGCCGGCACCGAACCGGCCGAATTGCTGGCCATTACTTTCACCCGCAAGGCTGCGCAGGAAATGCGCGAACGCTTGTTGTCGCTGTTGCGTGATTTAGCCTTGCTGCCAGAAACTGCAGTACGCACACTACTCGAAGAACGCGGCTTGTCACCGCACGAAGCAGAGCAAGCAATCCCGGCCGCACGCGATCTGTATGAACGCGTATTGTCCAGCCCGCAAGCGCTGTCGATTGACACCTTCCATAGCTGGTTTGCAAAGCTGATCCAGATTGCGCCACTGGCGTCCGGCGTGCCGCACGGCTACACGCTGACCGACGCCACCGGCGAACTGCTGTCGGAGGCGTACAGCACCTTCATGCAATCGGTCAACGATGACGGCAACGCCGAACTGAAGGCTGCGCTGCTGGTTTTGTACGACAACCTCGGCGACTTCAATACCAAAAAAATGCTGGACGCTTTCGTCGGCAAGCGCGCCGAATGGTGGGCCAGCACGCAACATCAAGACCCATCACAAGAACCATTGCCACTGCAATGGCTGGGCGCACTCTGCGGCAATGATGCCGAGCATGATGCACGACTGGAATTATGGAGTGACGCAGCGCTAAACAAACGCTTGCTAAACATCGCCTGGCTGCTGGGGCAAGCAACAAAGCGCAATCAAGAGCGCGCACGCAGCATCGAAAGCGCACTGACTGCTGGCGCCAGCCTGGATAATTTCGCCCAATTGCTGAACCAGTTTTGCGACGACAAAGGCGCGCCGCGTGGCAACGACCATCGCCGCGGGCAATTGTTCAAGGTGATCGAAACCAATCTGGGAGAAGGCGGCGGCGAAACATTCGAGCGCGAATTTATCAGCTTAAGTGCAGCGCTATTACAGTTGCAGCGCCGCAGTTTCGAGCCGCAAGTACTTGCCATTAATGCCGCGCTGTTTACTGCCGGGGCCGCGTATCTGGAACGCTATCAAGCGATCAAAGCCGAACGGCGCGTTTTCGACTTCGCCGATCTGGAATGGCAAGCGTACCGGCTGCTCTCCAACGAAGAACACGCAGCCTATTTGCAAAGCCGGCTTGATGCGCGTTACAAGCAAATTCTGCTGGACGAGTTCCAGGACACCAATCCGCTGCAATGGCACATCGTGCAAGGCTGGCTAAACGCGTATGGCGACGACGACAGCAAACCCGGCATCTTCATCGTTGGCGACCCCAAGCAATCGATTTACCGTTTCCGTCGTGCCGAACCGCGTGTCTTTCAAGCGGCTAGCGCGTACTTGGCAGCGCAAGGCGCGGCGTTGCTGCGCACTAATCAGACCCGGCGCAATGCCGCAACCATCGTCGCCGCGCTCAATACCAGCTTTACATACAACCCGATTTTCAGGCCGCAAACCACGCTGGCCGGGCAATCCGGCGTGGTCTGGCGTTTGCCGCTGATCCAACGCATTGCCAGTGAAAAATCCGTGGCCGCAATGACCGTCATGATCCGCGACCCATTCAACACCCCACGCGATGAAGAAGAAGATGCGCGCCGGCGCGACGAAGGGCATGCAGTGGCGCAAGCGATTCTGCACTCCAAACACATACTGAGCGAACAGACACATGCGCCTGTGACCTGGTCCGACGTCATGCTGCTGGTCAAAAAACGCACCCATCTCGGCGCTTACGAAGGCGCGTTGCGCGCTGCTGGGATTCCGTTCGCATCCGACCGTCGCGGTGGTTTATTAAGCGCATTGGAGATCCTCGATCTGATTGCGCTGCTGAACTTTCTGATCACGCCCGGCGACGATCTGGCCTTGGCGCATGTATTGAAATCACCGTTATTTGGTGCTGATGACGCCGATCTGATTGCGCTGGCGCAGCGCACTGAACAGAGCTGGTGGGATCGCTTGCAGGCAGCTATAAGCAACGACACATCAGAGCCGCTAGTGCGCGCCGAACGTTTGCTGGCGCACTGGCTGCACGTCGCGCCGCAATTGCCGGTACACGACTTGCTCGACCTCATCTTGCATCAAGGCGAGCTAATTACACGCACCGCACAGGCGGTGCAGCCGCTGGTGCGCAATCAGGTGATCGGCAATATCGAAGCCTTCATTGAACTATCCCTGAATCTCGATGCCGGCCGCTATCCGAGCTTGCCGAAATTTATCGATGCGCTGCGCACGCTGCAAAATAATGCAGGCAACGACGCGCCCGACGAAGCCGGCATCGACGCTGCGCTGGACGCGGTACGCATCATGACCATCCACAGCGCCAAAGGGCTGGAAGCGCCGATCGTGATTTTGCTCGACGCCAACCACAGCGAACCGGCCCGCGACGATATGGGCGTGCTGTGCGACTGGCCGCAAGATTCTGCAGCCCCGACCCACTTCTCGGTCTTTGGTCGCCAAAGCGAACGCGGCGCAGCGCGCGACCCTTTGTTCGCCGCAGAAGAAAACTTCAAGCAACAAGAAGACTGGAATCTGCTCTACGTCGCCGCCACCCGCGCCAGACAAATCCTGATTGTCAGTGGTGTAGCCAGCGCGAAAAACCCGCAACCTGATGGCAGCGCTGTCGATAGTTGGTACCACCGATTACAACACGCGCCGTACATTCCGGCAGATGAGATTCTGGCACCCGCACCGAGTCTAATTGCAGCCGACAGTTTCACGCTGCAGATCTACCATCCACCGCTGCTGGCTGCGCCGATCAGCACCCAACCGGCCAGCACCAGCGGAGACGCCATCGCTATCGCTGAAGGCATCGCGCTGCACGCACTACTGGAACGCCTGACTCATGCCGCCACTTGGCCCATCGTGATTCCTGCCGCAAACGCCATCGCCGACTGGTTGCACTGCACCGCTACGCTGGCGAAAACCATCCGCGCCCACGCCGACACGATCCTGTCGCAAGCCCATCTGGAGCATTTTTTCGATCCATCGCAATACCACAGTGCCCGCAACGAAATGGAAATTCTGCAGGGTACAAACTTACTCAGACTGGATCGCGTAGTCGTCTTTGATAAGGAAGTCTGGATTCTCGATTACAAGCGCAATTACCTCGACAGCGAACGCGCCGCCTATCAAGAGCAATTGGCCGGTTACCGCGCTGCAGGCGCGCTGGTGTTTGGTGACAAAACCCTGAAATCGGCGTTAATTACCGTCGACGGGCGTTTGATAGAACTGGGTTAAAAAATCGCGCTGGTTGCACACTCGGGAACTTTGGCTGGCCGCTTAATCTATTCCAAGCCGCCCTTAATTCTCGGGGCCGTCTGTTTTTGAGAGTAGTTGGTTCAAGCTTGCTATGCAGTCTTTCATGTTCGCCAGGAGCGGCTGGCCGGTTGGAGCGACATGGATCTTGAGCACGTTGGCATAAATCCCAAGTGCCGACAGCGGCTGCCGAAAGTCATGCCTGATCGCGGCGAGAAAGTGCGCCTCGGTCTGGCTGGCATTTTCCGCAATGCTCTGGATCGCGGCCAATTCCGCTTCGGCTTGTTTGCGTTGCGTGAGATCAGTAAGCACGGTGCGCAGCGCAGGCGCGCCATCAGCGTCCTGCGCTACGGAGGTCTGCAGATGAACCCAAAATTGCCTGCCGTCATTTTTTGCCATCCGTAGTTCACACGACTGCGCTTCACTGGATGCAAGAACCCGTGTGCGGTATCGGCAATACGTATCCTGATCGGCTTTGACAATGAATTGCATGAACGGCTGGTTAACTAATGCAGCACCTGTCACCTCCAGCAGGCTGGCAGCGGCGAGGTTGGCTTGCAGAATCAGCCCCTGTGCGCCGAGGATGCAATAGGCCACTGGCGCCAAGTCATACAGTGCAAAATAGTGCGCCCGCTCGACGTCTAATTTCGCCTGCGCCCGGTGCAATTGCGCGTTTTGCAGTTCCAGTTCATTCTGGCGTGCGCGCAGTTCCTGAAACATCAGTTGCGCGGCTTCAGGAGACAGTGTTTTGAGAATCATGTGTCAGTTACGCTGGAATGCGGGACAACGCCATCAACCAGCTTGCGGCGCGGAAAAAACGCATGAATGGCAGGCAGCAACTTCCCGCTGACATCTTCTTTATTAATGTAAATATCAGCTCCTGCAGCCAACATTTTCGCTTCAGTACCGTGTTCAAAGCCCGCTGACAGAGCGATTATTTTAATCTGCGGCATCACTGTAATCAGGCGCTGGATTGTCTCGATCCCATCCATCTCAGCCATTCTCCAATCCACGCAAACCACTTGCGCAAGGCGCTCCTTGGCCATGTCGCAGGCTTCCTGTCCGTTGCTGGCCTCGCCGATGACATCGATAGCGGGGTCCGCCTCCAGCAAGTAGCGCAACGCACGTCGAAATAGCTCATGGTCGTCAGTAATCAATACGCGAATTTTCTTCATGTTCCCTTATCTTGTTCCCTTATCTTGTTCCCTTGTTTTGCGCCCAGTATCCGGGCTGCGCGGTAACCGCCGTTTCGCGCAATGTGTACGCCGCAGCCATAGCGTCAATATGAAAATTAACTGTATTCCATCTGAATTTTTTTGCATCGTAATCATCACTGCACGCAGAAATCAGGCAATCAAAACAGTTGATCACGCTCATTGCACTTTGGCCTGGGCGAATGCCTGCTCCACCAAATCCATCAACGCGTCGGAGTCGTAAGGTTTCTGAATGATTGGCGTACCCACAAAGCGCGGCGGCACCATCTCGTTGGGCGCATAGCCTGTGGTGAAAACAATAGGAACGCCGCGCTGATGCAGCAGATCAGCCGCTGGAAACACCATTTCACCGTGCAGGTTGATGTCGAGGATGGCGATGTCGAAACCGCCCTTTTCCGCTAGCACCAAGGCATCAGCTACGGTCGAGGCTTGGCCGACGATGCTCACGCCATGCTGCTCGAAGAGCATTTCCAGGGCCACTAAAATAAGCAAGGAATCCTCGGCCACCAAGGCCCGCCGTTTAGACATGGATAGCCTCTTGCGTTTCATCAGGCACAATATATTCAGCTGGAATGCTGATGACGCAGCCGACGCCGTCGGCATCAAAACTCAGGGTACCGCTCCCTTTCAGTTCGTGGCGCAAACTGCGTTCGATGACTACCGAACCGAATCCCCGCCGCGTCGGCGGTTCGACCTGTGGACCGTTGCGCTCTTTCCATATGAGTACCAAGGCCCCGCTGCCTGCGGCCCGCGACCAACTGATGTCGATATTGCCGGTCGAAGTGGACAGGGCGCCGTACTTGGCGGCATTACTAATCAACTCATGCATGACCATGGTAAATGGCATGGCGGCCTTGGATGACAACAAAACGTCGTCGCCGGAAATGCGGCTGTTCCCATTCTTCCCGGTCTGAAACGGGGCCAGCTCATCCCCAACCAGCCTGCGCACCGAGGCTCCCTTCCTGCTGGTTTCGCCCAACAGGTCGTGCGCCCGGGCCATGGCGCGAATGCGCATTTCAAGCCCGAGGGCAAAATCTTCCAGCGAACTGGCTTGCGTCTTGGTCTGGCGCACCAAAGCTTGAATATTGGCCAGGGTATTTTTTACCCGATGGTCCAACTCGGACATCAGCATGCTTTGGCGTTTAAACGCCGTCTCGCGTTCTTCTCGCGCCAAATCCGCCATTTGCCGCAACACGGCTTCCAGCAACCACAAGCGAAAGACGTGAGCCGTCTCGATTTCCACCACATCCCAAGGGGCCGCTTGATGGCGAACGTCAGCCTCCCACGCAGCGAACGACAGGCGTGGCATCAACCTTTGACCGTGCGGGCCGGACTCGACCGGTTTGCGTGGATCGCCGGCCCAGGTGACGGTGCGTACCACTTCGGGGCGGAACCACAGCACATAGTCCTCCGGGTGGCGCGACAGCGAGATGGCGAGCAAGCCGCAAGCCGTATCGACCCACGGTATGGCCGGCGCAAAAACGGTGCCGAGCTGAAAGGTATCGACCACCGGTAGCGCCAACCCTTTAAGCCAAGCCACCAATGCGTGGATGGCGTCGGCAGGCGGCGTCCGGCCCACGGTATGCAGCTTGCCGCCCAACCAGACCGCCGCCCCGCCGGCCGGAATCAGGTCGAGCAGTGTTACCTTGCCTGCCACCAATTCGGTCGCAATATCCGGGGCCAGGGGCAAGCTTATGGCCAGTGCGGCCTGCGTCTGCTGATGTGTTAAGCGCCGCTGGGCCGCCGCTTTCTCGATTCTGGCATCGAGCTGTAGCGAAAAAAGCTGGGCAAACAACTCACAGGCCAACCGCAAATCAGCCGCCATATGACGCGGAGCCTCGTTGTGACACGCAATCAAACCCCACAACTCGTCGCCGATCATGATCGAAAGAGACATCGACGCGCCCACCCCCATGTTGCGCAAATATCCGAGATGGAGTGGCGATACGCTGCGCAAAGCGCAACTGCTCATGTCTAGCGGCAGGCCGTTACTGCCGATGACAGGCGGCTCCAGCGGCGCAGGCGTGTAATTGGTATCGGGAATCAGGCGCAACCAACTGCGCCGATACATTGCCTGCGCTTGTTGGGGAATATCGGAAGCGGGGTAATGCATGTGGAGAAAACTGTCGAGTTTATCCGCCTTGTCCTCGACGATGACCTTGCCGCTGCCGTCATGCAGGAATTGATACACCATCACCCGCGAAAAACCGATGGCGGCGCGCACCTGCGCGGCAGCGGTGCGGCAGCATGCCTCGACGTCTTTAGCCGATTGCAGCGCTGCCAGCATGGCTTTCACTTGCGTTAGCGGATCGCCGCTCACGGTACGGCTGCTGCGTGCCGGTTCCAGTTCGATGATCGCAAGCTCGCCCTGGAAATGGAAGGTGGCGGTCAGCGCCAGTTGGCCGCTGCGGGTGGTCAAGTCCAGTAAAATCATTGGCTCGGCGCTGGTCGTCGACGCACGCAGTTGATCGACCAGCGACGCAAGCATAGGTTGCTCGAACAGGTCCGGCAGCACGCATTGCAACAAGCAGCTTGGCTCAACTCCGAGCAACAGGCGGGTGTTCCCGGCGTACTGCAAAATAGTGAGATTGTGGCGATCCACCACCAGCAGGACGCCGTGCGGCTGGATCGCGCCGGGAATATGGATCGGCTCCCGGTCGCAGGTCGTGAGGTCAACTTGACCGAAACGAATTTCATTAATGGTCATGCTTGTGCTCCACACAGCCAGTTTTCCATGGCTTGGAAAGTTGCATTGGCGCCAGCGATAGCGCATCCAGTAGCGTGGGCAGTCTGGCAATGGGATTCAACTGCGGCACCGAAACGCTGCCACATCACAGCCACTTCAGGCCCGTAGCTCGCCAAGTACGACGCACCGTGCTGGGCCGTCAGGCCAAGCCGACGCTCCACCAACGGCAGCAGATGCTGGCCACCCAGCGTCGCACCTTCAAGTACATAGAAGCTACCCAGAGCAAAGGCCGAGTCGGTGACGGTGGGAACAACTGCACCCAGAATTGGCGTACCACCGAGAGCCGCCAAATCGCGGCCGAGCAGCGGCGCTTTATAGCGCGCGGACAGGTCGCTCAGAACCGGGGCAAGCCACGGACTCCATTCGGTCTCGGCCGCAGTGTAGAACGATTCGAGGAGCGCCAGGTGGTCGCGATAACAGGCAAGTTCAGAAAATCGATCCTTAATGGACAATCGTTTTTCCAGGCGAAGATGCATCGACCAGGTCGCCTCCCTGAGTGAAATCATGACGTCCATAAGCTTTCAGCAGGGAAGAAAATTCCCATGGGTTTTTAACTTTTTAGTTACCGAACAAATTCTGGAGGATTCTGTTTCTGCCTTTTTGCGCACAAACCAAAACATGTGAAATTAGCTTTGCAACATCGTTAAAAGTCGGCAAACCATAATTTAACAACTGCAATATCTCTCAAAATTAACCGAGCAATCCAAGACTGAAATCAGGTAAAAAAATAATTTTTAATAACCACAACTAAAAAATCGAATCGCGTGACTTCAGACGATACTTCCATTCGGCACGCTGCACTGGGCGCAATTGCGAGCAGCGCAGACTGTTATTGAAAACTGTTATTACCAGCACATGAATGTCGCATTATATTTCACAAAAGAAACATAAACATAAACCTACGATGTATTTTCAATAATGTAGGAGTATAAGAAAATATGCTGCCATTACCGCATATATAACTTGGCACATTGAAAAATACACCCACTAAAACACAGAAACTTTCAAAACCTGCATTTATTCCTGATGGTAAGCCGTCACCCGCTCCACTTCGTTCTTCGAACCGAGGAAAACCGGAACCCGCTGGTGCAGTTTTTCCGGCTGAATATCCATGATGCGCTGGGCACCGTTAGTGGCGGCACCACCGGCCTGCTCAACCAGAAACGCCATCGGATTGGCTTCATACATCAGGCGCAGCTTGCCTGGCATCTTGGTGTCGCGGGTGTCGGCCGGGTACATGAAGACACCGCCGCGGCTGAGGATGCGGTGCACGTCGGCTACCATCGAAGCGATCCAGCGCATATTGAAATTGCTGCTGCGCGGGCCGCTGTCGCCGGCCAGCAATTCATTCACATAACGCGTCACCGGAGGGAACCAGTGCCGTGCGTTGGAAGAGTTAATGGCAAATTCTTTGGTCTCCGTTGGGATTTGCATATTACGTTGGGTCAACACCCAGGAACCCATTTCGCGGTCCAGCGTGAAGCAGTTGACGCCGTTGCCGGTAGTCAGCACCAGTACGGTTTGCGGACCATACACAGCATAACCGGCAGCGACCTGCTGGCTACCCGGTTGCAGGAAATCCTGTTCGGTCGGCACACCCATGCCTTCCGGCGCTTTCAGAACCGAGAAGATGGTACCGATCGAGACATTGACGTCGATGTTGGAAGATCCGTCGAGCGGATCGAACAGCAGCAAATATTCACCCTTCGGATAGCGGTTCGGGATCAGGTGGATGGTTTCCATTTCTTCCGACGCCATCGCCGCCAGATGGCCGCCCCATTCATTGGCTTCGAGCAGGATGTCGTTGGAAATGATGTCGAGTTTTTTTTGCACTTCGCCTTGTACGTTTTCCGTTTCGGCGCTGCCCATGACTTCACCCAAAGCGCCTTTGCCGACCGCGTGGCTGATAGTCTTGCAGGCACGCGCGACGACTTCGATCAAAAGCCGCAATTCAGCCGGAATAGTGTTGTGCTGGCGTTGTTCTTCAACCAAATATTGGGTCAGGCTGATGCGTTTCATGTGTTCCTTTTTTGAATAAAATTACGCAAGATTCGATAGTAAGTAGTGCAGGCCTCCGTGCCTGCATGCAGGCACGGAGGCCTGCACTACTAAAACCTGTCAAACCGCCAGCGCTTTGGACACGACTTCCGCCACGTCCTTAGACAGTTTTTTCGATTTTGCGACTTTTTGCAGCGCGGCTTGCATCTGCACTTGCAGCGCCGGCTGGTATTTTTTCCAGTGATCCAGGGTACGGGCCAGACGCGCAGCGACTTGTGGGTTGCGCGCGTTGAGCGCGATTACTTGCTCGGCCCAGAATGCGTAGCCGCTGCCGTCTTTCGCGTGAAATTGCGCTGGATTACCGTTGCAGAAGCTGAAAATCAAGCTGCGTGCGCGGTTCGGATTGGCGATGGTAAATGCAGGGTGCATCATCAGTTTGCGCACCGCTGCCACATCGGTGCTGCGCGCTGTAGCTTGCAGGCTGAACCACTTGTCGACCACCAGCGCTTCTTTTTTGAAATCCCGGTAAAAGCGTTGCACCGGTTTGGTTGCGCTCTTGCTGCCGGTGTTGACCAAGCCGACCAAAGCTGCCATCCGGTCAGTCATGTTGTCGGCGGCGGCGTCTTGCGCATGCGCCAGTTGCAATGCACTGTCATCGTTCCAGTCCAGCAGGTACGACAGCGCCAGATTTTTCAGTGCGCGCTTGCCAGCGGAGCTGGCATCGGGGCTGTATTTCACGCTGCCGAGATGATCTTCATATACGGCGAGGAAATCCGCCTTGAGCGCCTGTGCCAATGTATTGCGCATGAAACGGCGCGCTGCATGAATCGCTTGCGGATCGACCACCGCACATTGCTCGGCCAACAGGGATTCCGACGGCAATGTCAACATCAACTCACGGAAGGCCGGGTCAAGCGCCGCATCGTTGAGCGTGGCGCGCATGGCTTCTATAAATAAGCTGTCCAGCTCCAGCGCCGCTTGCGCTGGTTCGGCGGCGGCTTGCAAGGTTGCCGTCAAGGTTAGCAGGCGCTGCATGGCCAGGCGCTGACCAGCTTCCCAGCGGTTGAACGGATCGCTGTCAAACGCCAGCAAGTGCGCCAATTCCTGATCCGAATAGGCGTAATCGAGCATGACCGGCGCCGAGAAATTGCGCAGCAGCGATGGAATCGGCGCTTCGCTTACTTGGGTAAAACGGAAGGTTTGGCGGGTCTTGGTAAATTCCAGTACGCAAGTGGTTTGGCCGACTGGCACAGTCTCGGCCGACGTTTTTCCTTTTTTCTGCACGGTTTCCAGATGCAACGGCATATCCTTGCCGCTGGCGTTCAGCAAGCCGATTGCAAACGGAATGTGGAATGGCTGCTTTTTATCCTCAAAGGATGTAGCCGGACAGGATTGCGCCAGCGTCACTTCATAAGTTTGCGCATTGGCGTCGTACTTGGTCTGCACCTTCACGCGCGGCGTGCCGGCCTGGCTGTACCAACGCTCGAACTGGCTCAGATCGCGCCGATTGGCGTCGGCCATCGCAGCGCGGAAATCGTTGCACGACACAGCCTGACCATCGTGCCGCTCGAAATACAAATCCATGCCTTTGCGGAAACCGTCGCGTCCCAACAGCGTCTGATACATGCGCACCACTTCCGCGCCTTTTTCGTAAATCGTGACAGTGTAAAAATTATTGATTTCGACATAGCTGTCAGGCCGCACCGGATGCGCCATCGGGCCGGCATCTTCGGAAAACTGCACCTGGCGCAAGGTCCGCACATCCTCGATGCGCTTGACCGCCCGGCCACTGTCGGAGCCGATCATGTCGGCCGAGAATTCCTGATCGCGAAATACCGTCAAGCCTTCCTTCAACGACAACTGAAACCAATCGCGGCAGGTGACGCGGTTGCCGGTCCAGTTATGAAAATATTCATGGCCGACCACCGATTCGATATTCGCGTAATCGGCGTCGGTGGCAATCGATGGATTAGCCAGCACGTACTTGGTGTTGAAGATATTCAAACCCTTGTTTTCCATCGCGCCCATGTTGAAGTCGCCTACCGCGACGATCATGAAACGGTCCAGATCCAGCTCCAGCCCAAAGCGCTGTTCGTCCCAGCGGATAGCGTTTTTCAAGGAAGCCATCGCATGCTGGGTTTTGTCGAGATTGCCCGGCTCAACCCAGACTTGCAGCAACACTTTACGGGCCGATTTGAGCTTGAATTTTTCTTCCTGACAAACCAGCTTGCCGGCCACCAACGCGAACAGGTAAGAGGGTTTCTTGAACGGATCTTCCCACTTCGCATAGTGGCGACCATTGTCAAGATTGCCCTCATCCACCAGGTTGCCGTTGGACAGCAGAACCGGATATTTTTTCTTGTCGGCACGCAGCATCACCGTGTATTTCGCCATCACGTCCGGGCGATCCGGGAAGTAAGTGATCTTCCGAAAGCCCTCGGCTTCGCATTGGGTAAAGAAATTACCATTCGAGACATACAGTCCCATCATGGTGGTATTTTGGTCTGGATGGATCAAGGTTTCGATTTCCAGCGTGATGTCGTCCGGCGCATCGGCGATCTGCAAAATCGCGCCGGAAATGGTGTAGCCGCCCTTAGCGCGCTTACCCAGCAATTTCCCGTTCATGCGCAGCGATAGCAACTCCAGCGTTTCGCCATACAGCACTACATTTGTACTGGTCGCCGCCGGATTGCGCGTCATCGTCATGCGGGTGGCGACGCGGGTCGATTGCGGGTCGAGATCAAAACCCATTTCCACGGTGCCAACTGTGTAAGCGGGCACTGAATAGTCGGCGCGGAAAATCGTATTGGGAGTATTAGATCGCATGAGAGAGTCATCCAATGGGAAGTGGGGCAAAATGGCATTTTACCAATTGCGGTTTAATCTAGCAGGAAAGGCGTCAGGAAATGCCGCCACAGTAGTACAAAAGCAGGCACGCGCAATTTTCATGCAACACCCATACAACTCCCCTGCAACATTCTGTTACATCGCGGCCTGGATTTTTCTGCTGAAAAAGTTATCCTAAAGTAGGATTTACGCAAAATGCAATCGTCTGCCAGTAGCGCAGGCAAGCTGTTTTGCGCTACTTAAAAAGTCAACGATACAGTCTGAATTGTGTTGCAACGAGAAAGAACTGCCATGAAAAATAATATGCGCAATGTGCGTCTGGCGCTGCTGACCATAATTGTATTGCTGAGTGGCTGCGCCTCCACCATCCGTAGCAATGTGACGGTGTTCCACGCCTGGCCACCTGAGTTGGCGGACAAATCGTTTGTATTCGAGCATAAAAAATCGCTGGAGGACGACTTGGAATACCAGTCCTACCAGCGACTGCTGCGTGCGCAACTGCAACAGCTTGGCTTCACCGATGCTACCAACCCCAAAACAGCGGCACTGCGGGTTGCGTTCGATTATGGCGTCACCGCGCGCGATGTGCGGCTGATCCAGCCGGTACTGGTGGACCCTTACGGATATGGCGGCGGATTTTACGCACCTCGCTTTCACCGACGCAGTGGCTTTTACCACCCTTTTTACGATCCTTTTTACGATCCGTTCTGGTACGGGCCGCCAGTCGTTGCGTACCAGCAAATCGATTACCAGCTATACCACCAGCAATTGCATGTCGGCATTGTCCAAGCCAGGGATGGCAAAAAATTGTATGACGTAACGGTTGACAGCGAAGGCCGCAACCGCGCGCTGGCATCTGTGATGCCGTACATGATGCGCAGCGCCTTCGTAGGCTTCCCCGGAACCAGCGGCGTGGCGCGTCAGGTCGAACTTCCCGTCAAGGATTGATTCCGGCAACCGGCCGCAAGTCGGCTTTTAAGTATTTTGATGAAAATCATATACCCAATCATGTATTTTTTTCTACCGCATATAAAATATGCGGCATTAATGGTTATTTATCGCATACTCCAATATTTATTGAAAATAACGGAACTGTTCAGCCCGCCAGGTGAGGGCTGTTTGATCCCCTCGCCCGGCATAGCTTTTCCTGGTGCCCGAATCGCGATCCGATTCGCTTGTGGGAGAGGGTTAGGGAAAGGGTCTTAGCAAACATTCCGGCCGCATTATGTGGCAATGCAATCAAGGTAAAGCCTTGTTTTGACCACCGTACTTATTGCGAGCACCCTCTCCCCGGCCCTCTCCCGCACGCGGGCGAGGGAGCAAAATCCTCTCTCCCAAGCAGTAAGCGTCAGAATTGAGGCGTGTCGCCAGAGCCGCCAGGCCGGATTGGACGGCACGCCCGTTTCATGGAAGCAAAATGCTAGAGCCGGTAGTTTTACGTGCTTCCAGATCGATGTGCGCTTGTGCCACGTCCTTGAGCGCGTAACGTTGATTGATCTCGATTTGTATCTTGCCGCTTTCGACCATTCCAAATAACTCTGACGACATCACCAGCAAATCTTCCCGCTTGGCGGTGTAGTTCATCAACGACGGCCGCGTGATGAAGAGTGAGCCGCGCGACGCCAGTTCATTCAGGCTAAACGGTGGCACCGGCCCGGAAGCGCTACCGAAACTGACCATCATCCCCAGCGGCGACAAGCAATCGAGCGAGCCGAAAAAAGTATCGTTGCCAATCGAGTCATAGACCACCGGCACCCCTTGACCGCCGGTAATTTCCTTTACTCTCTCGACGAAATTTTCGGTGTTGTAGTTGATCACATGGGTGCAACCGTGCGCTTTGGCTAGTGCGCCTTTTGCGTCCGAGCCGACGGTGCCGATCATGGTCACGCCCAGCGCGCGCGCCCACTGGCAAGCGATCAGGCCGACGCCGCCGGCCGCCGCGTGGAACAGAATGGTTTCGCCGCCCTGCAACCGGTAGGTGCGGCGAAACAGGTATTGCACCGTCAAACCCTGCAGCATCATCGCAGCGCCCGTCTCAAAGCTGATCGCATCCGGCAATTTGACCAGCGCGGCCGCCGGCATCAGGCGCACTTCGGCATAAGCGCCAAGCGGCCGACCGGCGTAAGCGACGCGATCGCCCACCTTCAGATCGGTGACGCCCGCGCCAACCGCTTCCACCACGCCGGCGCCTTCCATGCCTAGGCCGGCCGGCAGCGGCAGCGGATACAGACCGGTGCGAAAATACACATCGATGAAATTCAGGCCGCAAGCAAAATTACGCACCCGCGCTTCGCCCGGGCCGGGCGCACCGACTTCGACTTCGACGTATTCCATCACTTCCGGGCCGCCTGTAGTGCTGATGCGAATTGCTTTTGTCATGGTATTTTTCCTTTCGGTTAAAGTATCAATGGTTGATTTTATGTGCATTATCAGGTTGGCGCAGGTCGCCATGATTTCTAACTAATGGAAACACCAGACGAAACGTCGTCATTGCGTCGGGAGCACTTTCTACCTCAACCCGGCCGCCATGCAACATCATGATCGACTGCACAATCGCCAACCCCAATCCGGTCGAGGATGTCGAACCGCTACGGGCGTCATCGACGCGATAAAAACGGTCAAATAACAGGGGGATGTGTTCGGGCTTGATGCCGATTCCCGGGTTAGCAACCGAAATGGCTATTCCTTCCTGGAAGGTCTGTGCAGCCAGCTGAATTACGCCTCCTTCGGGCGTATACCGGAGCGCATTTGCCACCAGATTATTGACCGCGCGTCGAAACAGGATCGGATCGGCCTCCAGGGTGCCGCCGGCATCGATTGCCAACCGCACCTGCGCATCTTCGGCCACGCCTTCAAAATAATCTGCGATGCGCTGCAGCTCATGGGAAGCGTCCAAGCGTTGCTTATTCAGCACGAATTTAGCGTGATCGGCCCGCGCCAGAAACAGCATGTTTTCAACCATGCGCGCCAGCCGCTCATATTCTTCCTGATTCGAGGCCAGTAAGGTTTGGTAATCCTCAATCGAGCGCGGCTTAGATAGCGCCACCTGCGTTTGCACCATCAAATTATTGATTGGCGTACGTAAATCGTGCGCCAAATCAGCGGAAAATTGCGATAAGCGCTGAAAACTGCGATGCAGTCGATTTAGCATGTCATTGAATGCCAGTAGCAGCGTTTGCAATTCACGCGGCGCGGCAGTGACGTCGAGTCGCCGATCCAGGTGTTGCGCAGTGATGGATTGCGCCTGTTTCGCAATCGCATGGAGCGCGCGCAAGCCTTGTCGCACTATGATGTATCCGAATAATGCGGCTAACAATGCACCGAAAAAAACCGCTGCAAACACTTCGTTGCGATAAGCCCCGAGCAATGCCATGCGGTCTGAATCGGTCAGCGCAACAATGATTTGAACTTGCTCCTGCGTATTGTGCAATGCGCCCCATGCAGAGACGGTGCGGGCGGAAAGTTTTGAGTTCAATGTCCATCGGCCCAATGACGCTTTATCCGGCACCGCATTCGCCGGGGTGACGGGCAATGTCGACAATGCGCCGTGATCGGTATGATTTTGAAAAAGAATTTTCCCATCGGCCGATTTCAAAATGATGATTAATCCAGCCCGACCGGCAGCGACATCCACAAATCGATGTGGATCGTCCTGGATGTCCTGCACTGAAGATGTTTCCAGTAAAAAATGACGGATTAAACCAATATTGCCGAGCAATTCGATATCGTCGTGGGATTCAAGCTGGCTCGCCAGCGATTGATACAAATAAGTACCGACACCTGCAAACGTCAGCGTTGCGATCAGTGCAAACAGCAGCCCTAATCGGGCGGTCAGCGAAGTGGAACGAAATCGTTTCATTCCCGCGCTTCCAGCACATATCCCATGCCACGCAGCGTATGAATCAATTTGCGCGAATAGGCGTCATCTACTTTGGCGCGCAAACGCCGTACGGCGACATCCACTACGTTGGTATCGCTGTCGAAGTTCATGTCCCAGACCTGGGATGCAATCAGGGAGCGCGACAGAACTTCCCCCTGGCGCTTGGCCAACAGGTGCAGGAGTGCGAATTCCTTGGGCGTCAAATCAATTCGTACACCGCCGCGGGTAACGCGCCGTTTCAATACATCGATTTCCAGGTCGGCAATTTCCAGCCGCTCCGATTCGCGGATCGGGCCGCGCCGTAGCAAGGTGCGAATACGCGCCACCAGTTCGGCAAATGCAAACGGTTTTACCAGATAATCATCGGCGCCCAATTCCAGACCTTTGATCCGATCTTGCACATCGTCGCGCGCAGTCAGAAACAGTACCGGCGTTTGTTGTGTTTGCTGTGTCTTGCGCAGTTCTTGCACCACTTGCCAGCCGTCCATTCCCGGCAGCATCACATCGAGCACGATCAAGTCGTATGCATCTGCGATGGCACATTGCAAACCATCCGGCCCGGTGCGCGCCAGATCAACCACGAAACCCGATTCAGTGAGACCTTTACGGAGATAGTCACCCGCTTTTGGTTCATCTTCCACAACTAAAATACGCATGTAATGCCTCATCATTTGCGAATAAGTATGTCTATTTTCGCTGATACCGTATTGCGCGTAGATTACAAAACTGTAACCTCGTTGTCAGGTTCTCGTTTACTTCTCTTTTATATACTGATCTGATATCCATCGATAAGCACGTACCGATTCCTGTAACAGCGTTTTTGAAGTGCCAGCGAAAGGAATAAATGATGTTGCGCCAGAAGAGTAAAACCGTTTCGATGTTAACGTCAGCGACGTAAGCAGATCAGCAAGGCATACGCTTGCCCCATTTCAGAATTTTCACTATTAATGCGACAAAACCTACGACTCCCTGGACGTGTCATACAGCATGCCATCGCCATATTTACTATCTCCGTGGCGTTGAACTACGTTTGGGAAATCGCACAAGCACCGCTGTATGCCGGCATGGAAAACTGGGGCAGCAGCTGGTGGCATTGTTTTGTAGCCAGCTTGGGCGACGGAATCCTCGTATTGATAATCTACGCAATAGGATGGGCAGCGTTCAGGCGTTCCGACTGGTACCTGCACCCAAGCGGTTCAGCATATAGTCTGATGCTGGCAATCGGATTGTGTATTGGCCTTGGCGTCGAATGGGTCGCTGTTTATGTTCTCAATCGATGGGCCTACACAACAGGCATGCCACTGATAGCTGGGTTGGGCGTTGGACTTGTCCCGGTACTGCAAATGCTCTTATTGCCGCCACTGATATTCCGAATTGCTGCATCGCGATTGAGGATAAAGAAACTATGAATCTTAACCATGTTACTCAAAAGAAAACTCCGCCCGAATTGATGAGCGAGAAGCTGAACAGCAAATGCTTCTGCATCAGCCTGGATAGCGCTGCACTGCGGCAAGCATTGGCCGCGGAATTGGGTTCGCCCGACTTGTTGGCACTGGTCGAGGAGCGCTGTCCCTACCTGTTTTCTGCCCAACCCGTGTTCGTATCGGATAGCCAAACAGAACGCATGGCAGAAGTGGTGCGTGCGATTGAGTCGGTAGTTGCGCTGCCGGCCTATCGAAAACATACACTTGCCAATGCGCCTGCGATTGCCAGACACGATCCTGGCGGCGCAAAGGGTGTCTTTTTTGGCTACGATTTCCACCTGCGCCACCTGAACGAAAGCGGCATCGGACTCATCGAAATCAATACCAACGCCGGTGGTGCGATGCTGAATGCCGTGATGGCACGAGCGCATCACGCTTGCTGTCTTGATAGGGAGCAACTGGCTGCTGCAGCGGCCTCTGCCGCGGCGCTGGAACAGAACATCGTTGACATGTTCTACACTGAATGGCGACTTTGCGGCCATGACCGCCCCTTGCAAACCATTGCCATCATTGATATAGAACCGCAGCAACAATATCTGTATCCCGAGTTCCTCTTGTTCCAGAAATTATTCGAGCGTCATGGTCTGCGAGCTGTAATCGCAGACCCGTCGGAACTGCGGCTGCATGATGGTGTTTTGTGGCACGGCGAGACTGCCGTCGACTTGGTCTACAACCGGCTAACGGATTTCATGCTGGAGTCACCGGCAAGCGCAGCTTTGCGGGCAGCCTACCTCGAACATGCGGTGGTGCTGACGCCGCACCCACAAGCGCATGCTCTGTATGCGGATAAGCGCAATCTGGCGTTGCTCTGCGACGCCAACCGCTTGCAAGCGCTGGGCGTACCGCAAAATGTACAGGACGTACTTTTGGCGAACATCCCGCACACGGAAGTGGTTGACCCTGCACAAGCCGACCGATTGTGGAGCGAGCGCCGCCAGCTCTTTTTCAAACCTACTGCAGGCTACGGCGGACGCGCCGCTTATCGGGGCGACAAACTCACCAAGCGCGTCTGGCAGGAAATTTTGGCCGGCGATTACGTAGCGCAGGCCATCGTGGTGCCTGGGGAAAGGGTCATTGGCAGCCAACAGAATCCGGGGCTGCTCAAGTTTGACCTCCGCAGTTATGCATACGATGGAAGGGTTCAGTGGACTGCAGCGCGTATGTATCAGGGCCAGACCACGAATTTTCGTACTCCCGGCGGCGGTTTCGCACCGGTGTATAGCCTGCCCGATGCCGACGTTACATGCGAAATTGAAACAATATTGCATGCAACTGGAAGCGCCATGACGGGTTGCAGGACAGATTGCAGATAGAAGCACAACGCATAAAAACGGCTCGCACAATCCAGTAATTTTTATACCAATAGAGAACACACATGTTTAAGAAACGTTTTTTGTCATGCCTGGCATTAGCTGTTATTGCGCTTGGCATGCACCAGTACAGCATTGCCGAACCATCGACCGGACCGAGTCTGCAACAGCGGCTCGGGGGGCTTTTTTCGAATACGAAAGAGGATGAACTGTTGGAGCCTGACCAGGCGTTCAAAGTGAAGGTCGCGTTCAAGGGAGCGACCACTTTGATTGTGGATTTGATGCCTTCAAAAGGATATTACTTGTACAAAGACAGAATCCATTTCTCGGTCAAGAATTCTAGCGATGTTGTTATCACAGCGGTCAATCTGCCGGGCGGCAAAGTTACGAATGACCCGACTTTCGGCAGGACAGAAACTTACGAGAAGCCGATTCAAGCCGTAATCACGTTGAGGCGGGCGTCAAAGGCAAAAAATTTTACGCTAATGGCTGCTTATCAGGGCTGCCATAGAAGTACAGGAGTCTGTTATCCGCCTATCGAAAAAGCATTGAATCTTACCCTGCCGTAATGCCGTTGGACTCTCTCGCGTTCACCCGCTTGTTATACACATCCATAAAAATGTTTCAGATCCAGCCCTCGCTGATACCGCATTGCACGTAGATTACAAAACTGTAATCTGGCTGTCAGGTTCCCGTTTGCTTTGCTTTCCTATACTGATCTTTAACGATACGTGGCTACCGATCGCCATAGCAGCTACTTTGAATAAGTGCTTTAAATAAACAGTATTTTCTCAATAATCGTTATCACCCAGCAGGAGCGTTGCCATGAAAAAAATACTAGCCCTCAGTGCGTCTGTGCTTTTCACCCTTCTCGCCGGCACAGCTGCCGCGAACGAGGAACACCACCCTGCCGACGCCAAACCCGTCGTAACTTCCATGAGCGAGCCAGCCAAGCAATCAGCACAACTTGATACGCAAATGCAGCAAATGAATCAGATGATGAAAAAAATGCAGGATATGCACGGCAAGATGATGAGCGCCAAGACCACGAAAGAATGTCAGAATTTGATGGGGGAGCACATGAAGATGATGCAAGATGGTATGGCCATGATGCAGAACATGGGCGGCAAGAGCACTTCCATGATGAACGGCAACGGAGCCGCCGACATGCCGATGACTAAGTAGGATGCAGTGGTGATTGTTGCGCGACAGCGTCGCGCAACAATCACGGCCCGCAAGTTGGAAACCGGGAATCGCGATCTGATCGGATGGTCATCGCTACTCGCCAAAATCAGTAACCCAGTAAACAATCAGGATAAAAAATGAAACGACGCACCTTTCTCGCCACTCTCGGCAGCTTACCTCTTATCGGCCTCAACATGGACTGGGCGCAGGCCGCTACCGGCAGCATGCCTGCCATGGACATGATGAACATGGGGGCGGTAGCTCCCGTCAAACTTGCCGCAGTGGAATCCTTGGGTGCGGGCGCCGCACTAAACGACATTATCAAACTCGCTAACACCAGCGGCCAGCCGGGACTGTTCCGCGCATCGCTGATTGCAGCGCCGGTGAACGTGCCTTTGCTGCCGGGTACTCCAACCGAATTCTGGGCTTACAACGGCAATGTGCCTGGCCCGCTGATCGAGGTGACCGAAGGCGATACGGTTGAAATCCTGTTCGAAAACCATTTGTCGCAAGCCACCACGGTACATTGGCATGGCTTGCCAGTGCCAGCGGAGCAAGACGGCAGTCCGCATGATCCCGTAGCGCCGGGCGGCAAGCGGCTATATCGGTTCACCTTGCCAGTGGGCAGCGCCGGCACGTATTGGTATCACCCGCATCCGCACGACAATACGCCGGAGCAAGTGTATCGCGGCTTGGCAGGTATCTTCATCGTGCGCGCCAAAGTTGATCTGCTCAAGGATATTCCCGAGCGGCTGCTGGTGATTTCCGACCTCAAGCTGGCTGCAGATGGTCGGATTGCGCCCAGCGATGCCAACGATGAAATGAACGGCCGCGAGGGCCAGTTTGCACTGGTCAATGCGCAGCGCCAGCCGCTACTCCAGTTCGACCGCGGCGGTCGCGAACGCTGGCGGATATGGAATGCGAATAGTGCGCGCTACCTGCGTCTTGTCTTGCCTGATGCAGGTTTGACGCTGGTCGGTACCGACGGTGGATTATTGGAACACCCGGTCACCGGCCTCACGGAATTGCTGCTAGCCCCTGCCGAGCGGGTCGAGATCATTGTCGATGCCGGCACTAATAAAGGGCGGGTTGCGTTGGTTGCCGCTCCGTACCAGCGCGGCAAAATGGGCGATGTAGCAGCAGAGAAAGCGCTTAACTTGCTTACCGTCGATTTCAGCAAGGTGGCTGGTGGAGCGCAAAAGCCGTTGCCGGCGACGCTGCGTCGCATAGACGACATGGGTAGCCCGAAAGCCAAAAAGCGCATCGTTTTCTCTGAAAAGATGTCGATGGCAGGTGGCCGGCACAGTGTGAAATTCTTGATCAACGGCAAGCAGTTCGACATGAATCGGATCGATCTGGAGAGCCGCGTCGATCAGGTGGAGCTGTGGGAAATTGCAAACGAATCGGATATGGACCACCCGTTCCATATCCACGGCACGCAGTTCCAGGTGGTTGAGCATGAATCCGACGGCAAGGTCACGCCAGCGCCTTACCGGGCCTGGCGCGACACAGTCAACCTGAAGTCACGCGAGATAGTGCGAATCAAGCTGGCGCACCATTTCAAGGGCATCTATATGTTCCACTGCCACGTTCTCGAACATGAAGGCGCGGGCATGATGGGGCAAGTCAACGTGGTGTAGCGATTCAACTCTTGCTCGCGCCATCTCCATGACTGGCGATAGTGCCAGTCAATCCACATGAACAAGGAGTCCATGATGTTCAAGTTTCGTGCAACTGTACTCAGTCTCGCCTTGCTGACTCCGCTGGCTCAGGCCGCTATCCCCGTCACCCTTTACAAGAGCCCGACCTGTGGCTGTTGCGAAGAGTATGTGAAATATCTCAAAGCCAATGGTTTCGCGGTTGACGCCGTCAACAGCAACGACATGAACCGTATCAAACAGGAAAAGCACATTGGCAATAATCTCGTCAGTTGCCATACCGCACTGATTGGTGGCTACGCAGTCGAGGGCCATGTGCCGGTCGCAGCGATCCGCAAACTGTTGCATGACAAGCCGAAGCTGGTCGGCATCAGCGCGCCGGGCATGCCGGCAAACTCGCCCGGCATGGGCGTCATGCGGCCGGGCACGCTGAAGATCTATGCCATCGCGCGCAACGCGAAAGCCAATCCGGCAGTATTTTCC
The DNA here is from genome assembly GCA_012927625.1 of Glaciimonas sp. Lineage (GTDB taxonomy): Bacteria > Pseudomonadota > Gammaproteobacteria > Burkholderiales > Burkholderiaceae_D > AVCC01. Next base: position 485,034 of record JABBOV010000003.1, read on the forward strand.
ATCGAATAGAACATCCAAATTCGGCAGTAATGAAACATCTTAAACCCGATCCCAATAGTAATTTCTGGCGTAATGTTAAAACCGGGTTGGGCATCTGCCGCGTTGACTGACACGATCTGACGGCTAATGAAAGCGAGGCGTCGATCAGTTAAAAGGATCGGCACTTGGGAAATGTACGGTACCGCACATACAAGAGATGTCTTAATGCCTACGTTGTGAAATGGGTGAATTAACTACCCATCCACTATCTAGGAGTCAGTATGGAAAACGCGACAAATACGTCCGCATCAATGTCATCAAATATGCAAGCATGTGTTGATGCATGCACAAAATGTCACCAAATGTGTTTACAGATGGCAATGACGCATTGCCTGAATATGGGTGGCAAACACGTCGAACCGGATCACTTTCGCTTAATGATGAGCTGTGCTGAAATTTGCCAGGCATCTGCAAATTTACAGTTAAGCGGATCTACGTTTAGTGCTCAGTTATGCGCGGTTTGTGCCGACATCTGTAAAGCTTGCGCTGACAGCTGTCGCAAGCTTGATGGAATGGAAGACTGCGTGCGCGCATGTGAAGCATGCGCGGCCAGCTGCCGGAGTATGGTTGTCTAACGTCATTAATCAAGCTCAATGAATAGGAGAGAAAAAAATGCACACACGAAACAACAAAAATGGTGGCCGACGCATTGCGCATAAATTAGTATGCGCGCTCGTTGTTGCGATATCGACGTATGCAGTACAGCTTTCGGCCGCCGCGCAGCCAGCACCCGCCGCAGCTGGGAAATCGGAAATGCACGCAAACGTATCCAACGACGCGACAATGAAAATGAGCAAATCGATGGATGACATGCAAAAAAATATGAGGCAGATAAAAATGTCTGGTGATCTTGATCATGATTTTGCAATGATGATGCGTGTTCACCACCAGGGCGCGATCGATATGGCGCAAGCAGAAGTCGATGCTGGCAAGGACCCCACCATGATCATGACAGCGAAAAAAATCATCGCCGCGCAGAAGAAGGAAATCGCACAGTTCGACGATTGGTTGAAGAAACACTCGATGAAGTAATCCTCACTGGTCAAGACGATCCGGTGAATTTCTCCCAACTTCCTGTACGGGTTCACTCATGCGTTTTTCGAACGGATTTCATCCCCATACGACAAACGCATGCAACTGGCGGCGTTTCCCCCGTGAGAATTGCCAAACGTGGATACCAGACTTGACCAGTCAATACCGCACCTAGTAGCGGTCTGCTTGTAATAAAACCGGAGAAAAAGCTTGGCTCCGTGCTCCGTACAGAATTTTTAGTGAATTCATATCCATCGCATTCCGCCTTCGAGGAAGCACACATGGAACACCCGCATTCCGAACCATCAAACCCTCAGCCACCGTATTGGAAATCCCGCACTGGCATTGCGCTCATCATGCTGGCGCTAGTGGTGGCGTTCTACATATTGCGCGAGCACTGGGTGCATGTGGTCGGCAACTGGCCTTACCTGCTTCTGTTGTTGTGTCCGTTGATGCACTTTTTTGGTCATGGCGGTCATGGAGGGCATGGGCACAACCTTGTGGATCAGGCATCGCCTGACGACAAGAGCCGCTAATTCAAAGGATGCAAAAATGAATAATCAACATGAACATACCGATGGCGCACAGGCAAGCGGCAGCCACGATCACGCTGCCCATGCGGCAGTCACAGCGGGCAAACCGCATATTGACCCGGTCTGCGGCATGCAGACGGCTGCCGACCCGGCAAAAGCAGTCGAACATGCAGGAACCACCTATTATTTTTGCAGCCCGCATTGCATGGCGAAGTTCCGGGTCAATCCGCAGCAGTATTTGAAGCCGCAAGAGAAGGTTGCGTCGGCCAAGGCGGCTTCCAAGGATGCCCTGTATACCTGCCCGATGCACCCGGAGGTGCAGCAAATCGGCCCTGGCACCTGCCCCAAATGCGGCATGGCGCTGGAGCCGATGGATGCTGCGGCCCAGGAAGACAGCAGCGAATTGCGCGACATGACGCGGCGCTTCTGGGTCAGTCTGGCCTTGAGCCTGCCCTTGCTGTTTATTACAATGAGCGAATTCATTCCCGGTGTGAATTTGCACCACTGGATGGGAATTGATACCTTCAACTGGTTGCAAGCGGCGCTCGCGACACCCGTGGTGCTGTGGGGCGGATGGCCGTTCTTCGTGCGCGGCTGGGCATCGCTCCAGACCTGGAACCTGAACATGTTCAGCCTGATTAGCCTGGGCACGGCGGCCGCCTATCTGTTTAGCGCCTTCGCCCTGCTGTTCCCGGCGACGTTGCCGGATGCGTTCAAAATGGATGGCATGGTGCCTTTGTATTTTGAAGCGGCGGCGGTCATCGTGACACTGGTGCTGCTAGGCCAGGTGCTGGAATTGCGGGCCCGTTCCCGCACCAATAATGCGATCAAATCGCTGCTCGAACTAGCCCCCAACACGGCGCTGCGCATCAAGCCGGACGGCACGGAAGAAGAAATCCATCTGGACCAGGTGCAAGTCGGCGACGTCTTGCGCGTCAAGCCGGGCGGCAAGATTCCGGTCGACGGTGAAATTGTCGATGGCCATTCGAATGTGGACGAGTCGATGATCACCGGCGAGCCGGTTCCGGTCGAAAAGCATGGCGGCGACAAAGTGACCGCAGGCACCGTGAATCAGACCGGTGCTTTCACGCTGCGTGCCGAAAAAATCGGCACGGACACTCTGCTGGCGCGCATCATCCAGATGGTCAATGAAGCGGGACGCTCGCGCGCTCCGATCCAGAAACTGGCCGACCAGGTAGCAGGCTGGTTCGTGCCGGCCGTCATCGCGGTCGCGGTAATCGCATTTGCGGTATGGGCGATCTACGGCCCTGCCCCGGCACTGGCCAACGGGCTGGTGGTGGCGGTGTCGGTGCTGATTATCGCGTGCCCTTGCGCGCTGGGGCTGGCCACACCGATTTCGATCATGGTCGGGGTCGGACGCGGCGCGACCGAAGGCGTGCTGATCAAGGATGCCGAGGCGCTCGAACTGATGGAAAAAGTCGATACGCTGGTGATCGACAAGACCGGCACTCTGACTGAAGGCAAACCGAGGGTGCAGCGGGTGGTTGCTGCCAGCGGTTTTGACGAATCGCAGGTACTGCACTATGCGGCCAGCCTGGACGCGTTGAGCGAGCATCCGCTGGCGCTCGCGATCGTCAACCACGCGAAAGAACAAAACCTGTCGCCCAAACCGGTCACGCAATTCGAGTCCGTCACCGGCAAAGGTGTGCGCGGCCAGATCGACGGCAAGCTGGTTTTGTTGGGCAACCTGCGCCTGATGGAGTCGGAACAGATCGATGTCACCGCGCTGGCGGCCCAGGTGCAAACGCTGCGTGAGCTGGCGCAAACCGTGATGTTCCTGAGCGTCGACGGCAAGCTGGCGGGCATCGTCAGCGTCGCCGATCCGATCAAATCGACCACCCGCGAGGCAATCGACCAGTTGCATGCGGCCGGTTTGCGCATCGTCGTACTGACCGGCGACAATGCAACCACCGCCGCCGCGGTGGCCAAACAACTGGGGCTGGATGATTTCCGCGCCGACGTGCTGCCCGAAGACAAGCTCAACTACTTGAAAGCGTTGCAGCAGGAAGGCCGTATCGTGGCGATGGCCGGTGACGGCGTCAACGATGCACCGGCGCTGGCGCAGGCCAATGTCGGCATTGCGATGGGTACCGGCACCGACGTGGCGATGAACAGTGCGCGCATCGTGCTGGTCAAGGGCGATTTGCGCGGCATCGCGAAAGCGCGGCTACTCAGCCAGCACACGATGAAAAACATCCGGCAAAACCTGTTTTTCGCCTTTATCTACAATTTCGTCGGAGTGCCGATTGCGGCCGGCGTGCTCTACCCGTGGATCGGACTGCTGTTGAGTCCGATGATCGCCAGCGCGGCAATGAGCCTGAGTTCGGTGTCGGTGATTACGAATGCGCTCAGGTTGCGCAACAAGGCGCTGTAAGCAACGTCCTGACCACAATTGGCGTCTGCGCTGATCGCGGCAAAGCCCGGTCAGCCGATGTATTGCTAAGAACTCAAAACGTGCCCGGATAAGCGCCGCCATCCAGCAGGATATTTTGTCCGGTCAGGTAACCGGCCTGCGCGCTGCAGATGAATGCACAGAATGCGCCGAACTCGGCCGGGGTGCCGAAACGGCGCGCTGGATTGCTTGCCATGCGCGCGGCGCGCACCGCATCCAGACTGGTTGCACCGACCTTGGCGGCGGCGATCATGGTCGATGCCAGTCGATCGGTATCGAACGGCCCCGGCAGCAGGTTATTAATGGTCACGTTCCGCGCCACCGTGGTGCGCGCCAGGCCGGCTACGAATCCGGTCAGGCCGGAACGCGCTCCATTCGACAAGCCGAGGATATCGATCGGCGCTTTCACCGCGCTGGAAGTAATGTTGACGATACGGCCGAAACCGCGCGCCATCATGCCATCCACGGTAGCCTTGATCAATTCAATCGGAGTCAGCATATTGGCGTCCAGCGCGGCGATCCAGTCATCCCGGCTCCAATCGCGGAAATTACCCATCGGCGGCCCGCCTGCATTGGTCACCAGAATATCCGGCGCCGGGCAAGCGGCCAGCGCCAAAGTACGCCCGGCGGCAGTGGTGATGTCGCACGCCACCGTCTGCACCGTCACATCGGCGTTGGCTTGGCGGATCGCTTGCGCGGTGGCCTCCAGCACCTGCGCATGACGCGCAACAATGGTCACATGCACGCCTTCGCCCGCCAATGCTTCTGCGCAACCGCGCCCCAGGCCTTTGCTAGCGCCACATACCAGCGCACGTTTACCGCGAATGTCGAAATCCATTGTTCACCTCAGTTTTTTTTCTTCGATAATACGTACATACCGCACAGCACCAGCGCGGTGCCGGTCAGTTGAATCCCGGTTACCGGTTCATTCAGAATAATTGCCGCCAGAAACAGCGTTGATACAGGCCCTACCATGCCGGCCAGCGAAGTGGTTCCGGCGCCGATGCGCGACACCGCAATCATGGTCATGAATACCGGCAACACGGTGCAAAACAGTGCATTCACAAGCGATAAAGCATATACCGGCAGCGGCTGCAGCAACATCGAGAGCGGCCGCAGCAAAAAAAATTGCCCGATACAAGCCACACTGGAAACGCACATCGCGTACGCCACTAGCCGCAGAACGCCAACGCGCTGCAGCAATTCTCCAGAAAAAATCAGGTACAGCGCATACGACACCGCGCTACCGAGCACAAACGCGCCGCCCAGCCAGACATTGTTGCCACCGCTGCTGACATCATGCATGAACACGAATACGGTACCCGTGTACGACACCGCCAGCGCGCCCCACTCAAAACGGGAAATACGTTTTTTGAAGATGAGCATCGACAATAGCAATACAAAACTGGGGGTTAAAAACAGAATCAAGCGCTCGAGGCCGGCGCTGATGTGTTGCAAGCCAAGAAAATCGAGAAAGCTGGCCAGGTAGTAGCCCAACAAGCCCAGCACCGCGATACGGATGCGGTCGGGATTCGACAAAGGGGCCGCCGACCAGCCCTGCCAGATTGCAACGCCAGCGAAAACCGGCACCGAAAACAACATCCGAAATGCCAGCAGGGTCATCGCGTCAACCGGGTACAGATAGATCAGCTTGGCAACAATTGCCTTGCCAGAAAAAAGAACCGCGCCGGTAACCGCAATCGCCAAACCGATCAGGAAATCTTTGCGCGCAGTGTGTTGCAAAGAAGCGGAAGTCATGTTCGAATTGTTTCCAGATAGCCATCGCGCCAACCTGCGAGCGCTGCCGGCCTTTGTGGGCTTAATTAAATTAAGTTGGAGTATATGAAAAAATAATACTATTTACGCAATATTTCAGTGCGAATTTTAAAATACATGCAACAGTATAAATATATTCTCAAGGTGCTGTGGGCCGAGCGCTTGAATAGTAAGCCCAGAATGCCGCGAATGGTTTGGCGGCCAACTGGCAAACCAATACTGCATGCAGCGGATTTCACCAAGACTTCGACTGGCGATTCGCAGCGATCAAGGTAGCTGCTGCTATTACTACCGCCACCACCGCCAACACCAATACTGTTGAGAGTAAGCAGCCTAATAAACCGACGATGCCGCCCATCGAAGTGCCAGTTTTGAGAGGGGGACGCGGAATTTGCAGAATAATCGATATGATAAAATGCGCGGCTTATTATAGCGAACTCGCCTTAGAAAGGTACGCCATGTCAGGACATAGTAAATGGGCCAATATCAAACACAAGAAGGCGGCCACTGACGCCAAACGCGGTAAGATCTGGACTCGTCTGATCAAGGAAATCACGGTTGCTGCGCGTATGGGCGGCGGCGATATCGGCGCTAATCCGCGCCTGCGACTGGCGGTGGACAAGGCAGCCGACGCCAACATGCCGAAAGAAACAGTGGTACGCGCAACCCAGCGCGGCGCCGGTAATCTGGAGGGTGCCAACTACGAAGAAATTCGCTACGAAGGCTACGGCATCAACGGCGCTGCCATCATCGTTGAATGCATGACCGACAACCGGGTGCGCACCGTGGCCGAAGTGCGCCACGCGTTTTCCAAGTTCGGTGGCAACATGGGCGCTGAAGGCTCGGTCGCGTTTCTGTTCCAGCACTGCGGCCAATTCCTGTTCGCGCCCGGCACCGATGAAGATGCGCTGATGGAAGCGGCGCTCGAAGCCGGTGCCGAAGACGTTGTTACCGACGACGAAGGCGGCATTGACGTGTTGTGCCCGCCGTTCGATTTCCTCACCGTCAAAGATGCACTGGAGAAAGCCGGTTTCAAGGCCGAAGTGGCTGAAATCGTCATGAAACCAGCAACCGAGATCGAATTTACCGGCGACGATGCGATCAAGATGCAGAAATTGCTGGACGCACTGGAAAATCTGGACGATGTGCAAGAGGTATACACCAACGCGGTAATGGATAACGAGGAATAGACGACTACGCTGTATTTAATCCCCTCTCCCGCTTGCGGGAGAGGGGAGCGAAGTGAGTCGCTACGCGACTTTCATGTTAATAATTTTTGGCAATGACTTATGAAAATCCTGGTAGTCGGCTCCGGCGGCCGCGAACATGCACTGGCATGGAAACTGGCACAATCCGAACGTGTGCAAGTAGTGTATGTTGCACCCGGCAACGGCGGCACTGCGCTCGATGCACGGCTGCAAAACATTGCCCTGACCGACCCGCTGGCGTTGGCGGAATTCGTGCAAAAAGAGCATATCGAACTGACCGTGGTCGGCCCGGAAACCCCGTTGGCTGGCGGCATCGTGAATATTTTTCGCGACCTCGGACTGAAAATATTCGGCCCCACCAGAGAAGCCGCGCAGCTTGAAAGCTCCAAGGATTTTGCCAAGGCATTCATGCAGCGCCACGCGATCCCGACCGCCGACTATCAAACCTTCACCGATGCGGATTCAGCGCACGATTATGTAGACCGAAAAGGCGCGCCGATTGTCGTTAAGGCCGATGGCCTGGCCGCCGGCAAAGGCGTGGTAGTCGCCATGACTGCGCAAGAGGCGCACGCCGCCATTGACCTGATGCTGGCTGACAACGCTTTCGGTGCAGCCGGTGCGCGGGTGGTGATCGAGGAATTTCTGGTCGGAGAAGAAGCCAGCTTCATCGTCATGGTCGACGGCAAAGATATCTTGCCGTTAGCCAGCAGCCAGGATCACAAGCGTCTGAAAGAACACGACCAAGGTCCGAACACCGGCGGCATGGGTGCCTATTCGCCGGCACCGATCGTCACGCCGGCTCTGCACGCGCGCGTGATGCGCGAAATCATCGACCCAACCGTACAAGGCATGGCCAGGGACGGCATCCCTTTTTCCGGCTTCCTGTATGCCGGTCTGATGATCGACGCGCAAGGCAACCCGAAAACCCTGGAATTCAACTGCCGTATGGGCGACCCGGAAACCCAGCCGATCATGACGCGGCTGAAAAGCGACCTGGCTACGGTGATGGAACATGCCACCAACGGCAGCCTCGGCAAAGTGGAACTGGTCTGGGATCGCCGCACTGCCTTGGGCGTAGTGCTGGCCGCCGCCAACTACCCTGACACACCGCGCACCGGCGATGTAATCAGCGGCATCCCGGCTGACACCGCCGATTGCGTCACTTTTCACGCCGGCACTGCGCAGCGAGACGGCAAACTCGTTACTTCTGGCGGGCGCGTGCTGTGCGTGGTGGGCTTGGGCGACAGCGTCAAAATGGCGCAAAAACAAGCCTATGACACCATCGACAAAATCCATTTCGACGGCGCCCAATACCGCAACGACATCGGCTGGCGCGCCATCCGCCACCCTGGCTGATGGGGTACCCGGCAGCGCGGCTCGCTCCGGGCCGCGCTGTTTTGCGTTCACGCTATTTTGCAATCACATACGGGCACGGCAAGGTACAATCTGCCGATCCTTTTCTTTAGTCTCTGCCGATGTCAGCTCCCTCCGTATCATCACGCGTCAAAACCTATTTGCTCGACCTGCAATACCGCATCGTCACGGCACTCGAAGCGCTCGACGGCAAACCTTTTTTGACCGATGCCTGGCAACGCCCGGAAGGTGGTGGCGGCATCGCGCGCGTGCTTGAAGAAGGCTTGGTGTTCGAACGCGGCGGCGTCAATTTCTCCCACGTAACCGGTAACAACCTGCCGCCCTCCGCCGCCGCATCGCGCCCGGAGTTAGCCGGTCGCAACTGGGAAGCGATGGGGGTATCGCTAGTATTGCACCCGCGCAATCCGTATGCGCCGACCGCACACATGAACGTGCGCTTCTTTATCGCAACAGAAGCGGGCAAGGAAGACGTCTGGTGGTTCGGCGGCGGTATGGATTTGACGCCGTATTACGGTTTTGAGGAAGATGCAATCCATTTTCACCAGACTTGCAAACAATCGCTGGCCAACTACGACGACGAATACAGCGACTTGTACGCAGAATTCAAAAAATGGTGCGACGACTATTTTTACCTGAAACATCGCAAGGAAGCACGCGGCGTTGGCGGTATCTTTTTCGATGATTTCAACCGGCTCGATTTGGTGCAAAGCTTTGCCATGATGCAAAGCGTCGGAAACCACTTTATTGACGCCTACCTGCCGCTGGTGGCAAAACGCAAAGATATGCCGTATGGCGAAGCCGAGCGCGATTTCCAGGCCTACCGCCGTGGCCGTTATGTCGAATTCAATTTGGTCTTCGACCGTGGTACCCTGTTCGGCCTGCAATCGGGCGGTCGCACCGAATCGATCCTGATGTCGATGCCGCCCATAGTCAAATGGCGTTACGACTGGAAGCCGCAAGCCGGCAGCGCCGAGGCCAAGTTATATACCGATTTCCTGATCGCGCGAGAGTGGCTGTAATGCAGCTCCAGGCGGCGCGGCGCTGCATTGTTGTCCTGGGCGGAAGTTTTGACCCGATTCACCAAGGCCACATCGCACTGGCGGCGTGCTTTTTGCGCCTGCTGGCGCCGGATGAGTTGCGCATCCTGCCGGCCGGCAACCCTTGGCAAAAAACCCAGGGATTGAAAGCCTCAGCCCAGGATCGGGTCGAAATGGCAAAGCGCGCTTTTGCCGCAGCAGACATGCCGGTCGTCATTGATGAACAGGAAATTCGCCGCACCAGTGCCAGCGGTGAGGCCAGCTATACTCTCGACACGCTGCGTTTCTTGCGCGCCGAACTGGGGCCGGATAGCTCGATTGCGTTCCTGATGGGAGCCGATCAACTGCTGGGATTGCATACTTGGCACGACTGGCAGAAACTGTTCGACTATGCGCATATTTGCGTTGCCTCCAGGCCAGGATTCACGCTAAACATGGCAGATTTACCATCGGCGGTTAACACGGAATTTGGCAAGCGCATCGGTACGCCAGAGCAAATTCGCAATGCGGCACATGGCTTGACCTGCCTGGCATCCGGCTTGGCAGTCGATATCTCCGCCAGTGAAATTCGACATGCGCTACAACACGGGAGCCGGCCAAGCGCGCTGATTCCCGCGGTAGTGCTAGACTACATTCAACAACATCATCTATATAAGAAATAAATGGAACTCAAAAAACTACAAACTCTCGTTATTGACGCTCTGGAAGACGTCAAGGCACATGATATCAATGTCTTCGATACCGTACATCTGACCAGCCTGTTCGACCGTATCGTGATTGCCTCCGGTACCTCGAATCGCCAAACCAAGGCGCTGGCTGCATCGGTACGTGACAAAGTCAAGGCAGCCGGCGGTCAAGTCTTGAGCATGGAAGGTGAAGATACCGGCGAATGGGTACTGGTAGACTTGGGCGATATTATCGTTCACATCATGCAACCGGCCATTCGCGCCTATTATCGACTGGAAGAAATCTGGGGCGACAAGGAAGTTAAGCTCGGCGCGGCCAAACGTACGACCAAGAAGGATGACAACGAAGAAGCGCCCAAGCGGGTGGTTTCCCGCCATCTGGCGGCATCGCAAACCAGTGTTGACGACATAGCAGCGCCCAAGAAACCCGCAAGCCGCAAGCCGTCTGTAAAAACCGGCGCAGAAAAAGCGCCGGCTAAGAAACGTGCCGCCAAGCCACCGGTCGGCAAAACCATCAAGGTTGCGGTCAGCAAGAGTGCGGCCAGCGCCAAGAAAGCACCCGCCAAACGCGCCCCCAGGGCCAAGGTAGCTAGCTAACAACAGGCCGGTGGCATGCAACTCATCATCGCGGCCGTCGGCCACAAGATGCCTGCGTGGATCGAAGCCGGTTTCAATGAATATAGCAAACGCATGCCGCCTGAAATACGCATCCACTTGAAGGAAATCAAACCGGTGGAGCGTTCCGGCGGCAAAACAGCCGAAACCGCGATGGCGCTGGAGCGCAGCAGGATCGAAGCGGCCCTTCCGAAAGGAGCGCGCATCATTGCACTCGATGAACATGGCAGCGACCTGACTTCAATGCAACTATCGCAGCATCTGGCGCAATGGCAACAGGATGGTCGCGATGTCGCTTTCGTCATTGGTGGCGCTGACGGCCTCGCTGCGCAGTTCAAGGCGAGCGCAGAAGCGCGCATCCGCATCTCCAGCCTGACCCTGCCGCACGGCATGGTGCGCGTGATGCTGGCCGAGCAACTGTACCGAGCCTGGTCGATCACACAAAACCATCCCTACCATCGGGCCTGAGCGCGGCATGAAACACTTTGAGCGGAAAATTTACCTGGCATCGAAAAGCCCACGCAGGCGCGAACTGCTACGCCAAATCGGCATCGAATTTGAAATATTGCAGTTGCGCGACCATACCCAGCGCGGCCCGGACGTAGGAGAAGCGGTACTTCTTGATGAATCTCCTGAAGATTACGTAACTAGAATATGCGATGCAAAGGCATCGTTCGCCTGGCAAATGATGCGAAATCGAAGGCTTCCCTTGCGTCCGGTGCTGGCGGCCGACACCACGGTCGTGATTGATGGAAAAATTCTGGGCAAACCTGCCGGCACTACCGAAGCAGTAGAAATGTTACGGCAACTATCTGGACGCACGCATCAAGTCATGACCAGCATTGCGCTGTACCATCAAGAGCAATCATGGCAGCTGACCCAGATATCCGAAGTGACGTTCGACGACTTGTCCGAGCAAACGATTGCCCGTTACTGCGCCACCAATGAGCCGTATGACAAGGCAGGAGGATATGGAATCCAGGGTGCGGCCGCCGTTTTCATTCGCCATATTACTGGCAGTTATTCCGGCATCATGGGGCTGCCGCTGTTCGAAACCACACAACTATTACAAGAAGCCGGCATTCGGCCAATATGAGCATACATGAGCGAAAACATTCTCATCAACATCACGCCGCAAGAAACACGGGTAGCCCTGATTCTGCAGGGTGCCGTTCAGGAACTGCACATCGAACGCACGCTGTCGCGCGGTCGGGTCGGTAATGTCTATTCGGGAAAAGTAGTGCGCGTATTGCCGGGCATGCAGTCGGCTTTTATCGATATCGGCCTGGAGCGCGCAGCTTTCCTGCACGTTGCCGATATCTGGGAAGCGCGTCTGCACGACGGCACTAACGCCGCGCCGACTGCAATCGAGAAGATTTTGCATGACGGCCAAGCCTTAATGGTACAAGTCATCAAAGATCCAATCGGCACTAAAGGCGCCCGACTGTCGACCCAGATTTCGATTGCCGGCCGCATGCTGGTATATCTGCCGCAAGACCCGCATATCGGCATTTCGCAGCGGATTGAAAACGAGGTGGAACGCGAGTTGTTGCGCAGCCGAGTTCAAGGCCTGCTGCCGCCGGAAGAAAAAGGCGGCTGCATCGTGCGCACTATGGCCGAAGATGCGTCCGATGAGGATTTGCAGGCAGACATCGAATATCTGCGCAAAACGTGGAACGCGATCACCTCCGTGTCGCGCACCAGGCCAGCCCCGCAATTGTTATATCAGGACCTGAGTCTGGCACAACGCGTACTGCGCGACTTTGTGCATGACGACACCGCCAACATCCAGATCGACTCACGCGAAAATTTCACCCGACTACACGAGTTCGCCACTACTTACACGCCCAGCGTACTGGGTCGCATACAGCACTACACCGGAGAGCGCCCGCTGTTCGACCTGTATGGCGTCGAAGAGGAAATCGAGCGGGCGCTGGGACGCCGTGTCAATCTAAAATCCGGCGGCTACCTGATCGTCGACCAGACCGAAGCGATGACAACGATAGACGTCAATACCGGCGGCTATGTCGGTGGACGCAATTTTGACGACACTATCTTCAAGACCAACCTGGAAGCCGCGCACGCGATTGCGCGCCAATTGCGCTTGCGTAACCTGGGCGGCATCATCGTCCTTGACTTCATCGACATGGAAAACCTTGAGCATCGCAATTCCGTGATGACAGAACTCAAAAAAACCCTGTCGCGCGACCGCACCAAAGTGTCGGTCAGCACTTTTTCCGCTCTGGGCCTGGTGGAAATGACGCGAAAACGCACCCGCGAATCGCTAGCGCATATTCTGTGCGAATCCTGTCCAGCCTGCGGCGGCAAAGGCGAAGTCAAGACCGCACGCACCATTTGCTACGAGATTCTGCGTGAATTATTGCGCGAAGCGAAACAATTCAACCCACGCGAATTCCGCGTTCTGGCATCCCAAATCGTAATCGACATGTTCCTGGAAGAAGAATCCCAGCACTTGGCGATGCTGGGCGATTTCATCCGAAAGCCGATCTCACTGCAGGTCGAAACCATCTATCAACAAGAACAATACGACATCATCCTGATGTAACGGTCGCCGCACCGTGACAGCAATCGGCGACAGTTATAAAGGAATCATTTGCTACTGACGCCCGCAATCTGGTCTACCCGACATTGCGCAGATGCAAGCCCTTTGGGAAAGCGCCCGGGAATCCTTCCGTCCGAGTCCGCAGGCTTGTTTTGACTGGACCATCCGACAACTTCTGGCTGTGCAGTTACAACGCATTACAAATACCGAATTGACGCCACATCCTTGTCCAAGATACTGTGACGGATTGCGACATATCGGGGAGAAATATGCGATGAAAACGTCGGCCAGGAGAGCAAGTTTGTTCGCAGGGTTTTACCTAGCAACAGCCGGGATTTATAGCCATGCGCAAGGAACGCAGACGGAAGCAACAGCGAGTAATAAACAATCGCACTATCAATGGAACGATCCGGTGTCGTCAACCCGTCGGTACGTTGCTGAACTTAATAAAAAGCTTGGTCTGAAACCGGCGCAGCAAGGCGCATGGGAAACGTTTTCCGCTGCATTGATGACGCTAAAAAAAGAGGAAGCCCAGCTTGGAGAAAAAGCCCGGGCAGCAACACCAGCGGATTTTGAGAACGTTACAACGCCAGAAAAAATAGCAAAAATGTCGGCCGTCATGCGCCTGAGTGCGGAGAGCCTGCGCAGGACGTCTCACATCGTCAAAGATTTTTATAATGTGCTCAGCGTAGAACAAAAGTCGATCTTTGACCTGTCTTCGATTAAGGCCTGGAACATCTGATTGCAGTATTACTAGTATTACGTATTGCAGGCAGAGGATTTTTCCTGGGTACTTTTCCAACTAAAAGCGCCGTCCTGTGGAGTTTGCGGGCAAATCTCTGGCGCTGGAAGATTGCTGTATTGATTTAATAAATTGTTTAGAACAAGAGTAGAGACAGAATGTGGAATAATTCTTTGAATCTCGCGGTGATCAATTGGCTGGCCCAGTACACATCAGTCTCAGCACATTTCAACCAAGTGATTCAGTATATTGAAGCAGCACATTTACTTAAAGGGCTGCCGATCATGGGGTTGCTCTGGTACTTTTGGTTCAGGGATCCGGATGCAAAATTAAACACCCGGCAACTTATTATTGCAACTATCGTCGGCTGCGTTATCGCCGTATTCATCGCGAGACTAGTGAACAATATCGCGCCCTTTCAGCCACGCCCCTTTGCAAACCCAGCATTGCCCTACCATGCGTACATTGGATTGCCTCCGCCAGAAAGCCAATCCTTATTCGATTGGAACTCTTTCCCAAGCGATCATGCCACTTTATTTTTCAGCCTCGCCTTGGGCATTTTTATGATTTCAAGAGCGGTTGGTTTCTTTGTTTTTCTCTACGTCACGATCTTTATTGCCCTGCCAAGGGTTTATCTTGGCTTGCATTACCCTACGGATATATTCGCTGGCGCTTTTCTGGGAATGGGATGCGTATTAATCTGCACTCGAAAAAGCATAATGAACCTATATAACCAGCAGTGCATGCAGTTATTGAATAGGTATCCCGCGGCTTTTCAAACAGCCTTATTCATAATTAGCGCTGAAATAAGTATGATGTTTAATGATGTCCGACGGTTTCTCACATTAATAAAAACTTTCTTGTAACTAAGGAGAACATGCTCTGGCTCGTCAGCAAATATCTGACAAAAAACGCAGTGCTGAGCATGATCTCGTTAAGGTGCAGTGGCGTCGGACCGCAGCATCTTTGTCAGTCACATCGCCGACAGATCAATCGGTCGCCGCCTTAACCGTCATATTCTGATAATCCAGCGATCCGTACTGCCGGTGCTATAGTCCACAGTCCACAACTAGTTAGTCAACATATCCTGTAGGTATATGTCCTACACGATAATCGCGTGCCTGCTTCCCAGACAATGAAGAAACAATACTTTGAGCAGCTGACCTGGCTGCGTGGAATCGCTGCCTTTTTTGTGATCGTTTCACACACAATGCGCAGCGCGGAAGTTGTCTATGGCCCAGGAGATGTGGGCGGCAGATTCCTTCCCATGAACCTTTTGGATCTGGGTACCTTTGGCGTGTGTCTTTTCTTCGTATTGAGTGGCTGCACTCTTTATCTTAGCAATGCTTCCCGCGTGAACAACCTGGGCGACGTAGGACGTTTTTATGTGAAGCGATTCCTGCGCATTTGGCCTGCTTTCGCCGTGTCGCTGTTTTTGTATATCGTTTTTATCGAAGTATTTGCCGCTTTTTATACGGGAAATAAAGAGTACTGGATTGCGCATTTTCTAACGCCATACACAACCGGTGACGTCCTTCGATACCTGCTGCTGGTGTCTGACTATACGGGGCCAAAAAACATTTTCAATGCAGCCTATTGGTCGCTGCCGATAGAGTTCAGATACTACCTGTTGTTGCCCATTGTATTGATGCTGATGCGGCGCAAGGTGGTTGGCATTGGCGCATCTTTATTCATCATCGGGCTGCTGTATTTCGTGCTGCATCATCCGGGGTTGATCGCGATGGATCGCTACGAATTTTTTCAACTCGGATTTACGTTTTTTGGTGGTGTCATCATTGCCGCGCTATTTGACGAGGTGCGCTGGAGAATGCGATTCTCCCTGGGTTTTGTTTTATTTCTAGTGTGTGTTGCGCTGGTTGCTGCTATCCGCCTTGACTATATTGCTTTGCCTCAAGAAATGTTCTTTTTTAGCGACAAGACAAACTGCTATGGTCTTATCGCTATAGTGGCTACGGCACTGGCGCTGTACGTTAAACCCATCGCAATCAAGTCGTGGATGACAGATTACCTTTATAAGTATGGCGTCATTTCATACAGCATCTATCTGTTTCATTTGCTATTTGCCGGCATTGCTGTCCTGTTGGTCATGCGTTTCCATATTTATGGAAATTATCCCAAGCTAGTGTTTATCTTTGCACTGATTTTTGTCGGAAGCTACTTCGCGGCGACTATTTCATATCGTTTTTTCGAGGCCCCATTCATCGCCTTGGGACGAAAATATGTCTATTCACGTCGAAAGGTACGTGCGCCCACCGAAATAAATGTGAAATCGACTTCTTAGCATTGATCAACGCACACCACGTTTATTGACCGCCTTCGGGCGGTTTCCGGCGCGACATCAGCGGCAGGTTGGGTGCAATTCATCGCATTAAGCGGTTGATAATTAGCTGCGATATTGCACCTTCGGCAATACACACAACATCTCGAACAGCAAATTGGCACCGACCAGCGCGGTATTGCCGGACAGATCATAGGGCGGCGAAATTTCCACCAGATCGCCGCCAACGATATTCAAACCACGACAACCGCGGATGATTTCCAGCGCCTGCCAGATCGTCAGGCCGCCGATCTCTGGCGTCCCGGTGCCGGGCGCAAACGATGGATCGAGACCGTCGATATCGATGCTCAAATAGACCGGACCTGCGCCCAGTTGCTCGCGAATTTCCACCATCAGCGGTGCTAGCGATTTATACCAGCACTCTTCCGCCTGCACCACTCGGAAACCCTGGCTGCGCGGCCAGTCGAAATCTTCCGCGGTATAGCCGGTGCCGCGCAGGCCGATCTGCGCCACCCGCTTGCCATCGAGCAAACCTTCTTCCACCGCACGCCGGAATGGCGTGCCGTGCGCGATTTTTTCACCAAACATATCGTCATTGATATCGGCATGCGCATCGATATGCACCATGCCGACCGGGCCGTATTTCTTGTGCATTGCGCGCAGGATCGGCAATGCAATGGTGTGATCGCCGCCCAACGTCAGCGGCGTGCAGTCATGCCGCAAGATTTCGTCATAGGCATCGGTAATGATGTCGATGCTCTTTTGCGCATTGAAGGTATTGATCGCGACATCGCCGATATCGGCAATCTGCATCGAGTCAAACGGCGCGGCGCGGGTCGCCATGTTATAGGGGCGCAGCAAGCACGACTCGGCGCGAATCGCACGCGGGCCGAAACGCGCACCGGCCCGGTTCGAGGTGCCGATATCGAACGGCACGCCGACAAAACAGGCGTCCAGTCCCTGCGCGGAAGTGGCGCTGGGCAGACGCATCATGGTTGCGGGACCGGCAAAACGCGGCATTTGATTGCCACCGAGCGGCTGATTGAGAATGCGTTCTGACATTGTTGTTCTCCTGATGATTTAACTATATTCAGACAAGCGCGTTAACAACGTGCTTGATTTCCTGAAATGTGGCCATTCCCCACGGTCCCAGTTCGCGCCCGATGCTGCTTTTTTTCATGCCGCCCCAGGATGTTTGCGGGAAGATTACTTGCGGCGCATTGACCCACACCACGCCAGCCTCCAGCGCAGCCGAGACGCGGGCTGCGCGCTCGGCGTTGGCGGTAACGACGGTTGCCACCAGCCCAAACTCGCTGTCATTGGCTAGCGCGACGGCTTCCTGTTCACTGGCAAAACTGCGTACGCATAGCACCGGGCCGAAAATTTCTTCGCGCCAGATCGCACTGTCCAGCGGCACCTGATTGAAAATCGTCGGCGCTACGAAGAAGCCACGCTGGCATCCTTCTGCACGGCCGCCGCCGGTGACCAATTGCGCGCCATCGGCGATCCCACGCTCGATGTAAGACAACACCCGTTCATATTGCGCCCGATTGACCAGCGGCCCCATCTGGGTGCCGGCGGCGAACGGGTCACCCACCACCAGTTCCTCGCAGGCCTGTTTCAGGCGCGCCAGCAATGCGTTCGCCATCGATTCCGCCACTAGCAGGCGCGATGTTGCCGAACACATCTGGCCGGCATTGAAGAAGATGCCGCCCATCACCAGCGACAGCGCCAACTCCACATCGGCATCGTCAAATACCAGGATCGCCGACTTGCCGCCGAGCTCCAGGCTGACGCCCTTGATATCTGCGGCCGCCATCTTCATCACCATGCTGCCGACCGCATTGCTGCCGGTAAACGATATCTTCGACAGCAACGGATGCGCCACCAGCGGCGCTCCCACCGCCTGGCCGGTGCCGGTCACCACATCCAGCACCCCGGCCGGCAGGCCGGTGGCGGCGATGATAGCGGCCAGCGCCAATTCCGGCAAAGGCGTGACTTCGGACGGTTTCAAGACCACCGTGCAGCCGGCTGCCAGCGCCGGCGCCAGCTTCCAGGCGGTGGTCACCATCGGAAAATTCCACGGCACGATCAAACCAACCACACCGCACGGTTCGCGCCGCAGGCTGGCGCTAAAATCGTCGCTGGGAATTGCGACCGGCGCATTCTGCTGCGCATCCAGTTGCTCGGCCAATTGCGCGTAGTAGGCAAAGGTGGCGACCACATCGCCGACGTCGATGTGCGACTCGGTCAGCGGTTTGCCATTGTTCTGCGACTGCAGGCGCGCCAGAAAATCTTTTTGCTGTTCGACTCCGTGCGCAATCGCACGCAGGTAAACGGCACGTTGACTGCCGCTGGTATGCCGCCAGGTTTTGAAGGCGCGGGCCGCAGCGCATACCGCCAAATCGACATCGACTGCGCCGGCGGCCGTGACTTGCGCCAACTGTTCTTCGGTGCATGGATTGATCACCGGCAGCGTCTGACCCGAAGCCGCGTCCTGCCAGCTGCCATCGATATACAGCTGGCTGGGTACAGTTTTCATAACCCTCCCTCCTCTGCGATCCAGCTACGTTCGTCGATTTCCAGCACCGTCGGCACACTGCGGCGGGCTGCACGCGGCAATTCTTCCAGCAAGGCATTCACGCTGCGAATCCGCTCGCCGACGCAGCCGAAACCGCGCGCCAAGGTCATGAAGTCAGGCGTATAAATATCGACGCCGACCGGCGTGATATCGCGCTCAGTCATGTAGCGTTTGATCTCGCCGTAACCGGCGTTATTCCACAGCAAAACAATAATCGGCACCTGCGCTTCGACCGCACTCGCCAGTTCCGGCAAGGTGAACTGCAAACCGCCGTCGCCGATCAGGCAAACAACAGCGCGATTTCCAGCGCCCAGTTTGGCGCCGATGGCGGCCGGCAAGCCATAACCCAAGGTGCCGTAGCCGGTTGATGAGTTGAACCAGGAACGCAGCGCGGTGGCGTCATACACCAGATTGCCCGCATACACCGGCTGAGTGGAATCGCCGGCAATGATCACATCGGGCAACGCTTGCCTGACCGCCTCCAGCAATCGCTTCTGGGCCCGGGTCGGCGCATCGTAACTGGCCGCAACCGCACTGCGCACGGCTGCGGCGCGTTGCGCGCCCCAGTTCGGTGCCGGCTCAGATGATGCGGATGGTGCAGTGACGACTGCGGCCAGCAACGCAGAGGCAGCCTGCCCGGCGTCGGCCACCATCGCGATCGACGCACGGTAATTGCGGGTCAGCTGTTGGGCGTCGATATCGATACGGATCAGTTCGCCGGGAATCGTGAAGCCGCCGTCGAACACGGTGTCGTAATCGGTTTCGCCCAGTTCGGTGCCGATCGCCAGCACCACATCGGCTTCCCGCACCAGTTCCCGGGTTGCCGCGGTGGATTGGCTGGAACCGATCAGCAGCGGATGGTCTGCCGCAATGATGCCCTTGGCGTTGATAGTCAGCGCAATGGGTGCCTGCAAAAGTTCGGCCAGGCGCTGCAATGCCGGCCCGGCATCGACCGCGCCGCCACCGGCCAAAATCAGCGGCCGTCTGGCGTGCAACAAGCGCGCCGCCGCTGCTGCAATCGCGCTGTCGGAGGCAACCGGCCGCGACGGCGACATCGCGCGCGCCAGCAGCAGCAGATGGTCGGCCGGCGCGGTAATCACATCCAGCGGAATTTCGATATGCACCGGGCGCGGGCGGGCCGACTCGAACACCGCGAACGCCTGTGCCAGGATTTGCGGCAATGCATCCGGCGTCATCAAAGTGTGTGAAAAGGCAGTGAAACCGGCGGTCAGATTGCGTTGCGAAGGCAATTCATGCAAATGACCATTGCCGCGGCCCATCTGGTGGCGCGCATTGACGCTGGAGATCACCAGCATCGGGATCGAATCCGCATACGCTTGCGCCATCGCGGTGGCGATATTGGTCATCCCCGGCCCTGTGATGATGAAGCACACGCCGGGCTGCCCGGTGACGCGCGCATAACCATCGGCCATAAAGCCGGCGCCCTGCTCATGGCGCGGCGTGATATGGCGCAGCGACGATGCGGCCAGACCGCGATACAGCTCGACCGTATGCACGCCGGGTATCCCAAATACCAGCTTGACGCCGTAGTTCTCTAACAAAGTAACCAGCACTTCGCCGCAGGTAGCCATTACTTGACGTGCCCTTCTTTGTAAAATTTTGCCAATCTATTTATGCACGCCCGAATTTCCGGGTGCTGGCATCGGGCGTGCGGCATGCCGCTTGATGTTACTTATCGCCGGAAAGATTAAACGGGAAGTATTTGTCGTTGATCTTCTTGAAAGAACCGTTCTTTTTCACTGCGGCCAAGCCTTTATTGAACATTTCCCGCAAGTCTTTATCCTGCTTGCGCACTGCAACCGCAACGCCTTCGCCGAGTTTCTTGTTGTCCTGGCCGGTATAGGTCGGCCCGACAAACTCGAACTGTTTGTTATTCCCATCCTTACTCAGGAAGCCATCGTTGATCTGTACGATGAAGCCGAAGTGCACGTCGGCACGGCCATTGATCAATTCCAGATAAGGCTCGTTGGCGGTGGCATAGCGCCTGATGGTTGCGACGTCGCCGAATTGTTCGGTGGCGAAATTGTCTTGCGGCGTACTGTTTTGCACCGCAATCGTTTTACCCTTCAAACCTTCCTTGCTGATCTGGATGTTGGCGCCTTTTTTGGCGACGAAACGATTTTGCATCCGATAATACGTGTCGGAGAAATCGATGGCTTTTCTGCGTTCTTCGGTGATGTTCATCGAGGTCATCAAGGCATCGTATTTCTTTGCCATCAGGCCAGGAATCAAGCCATCCCAGCCGGCATTGATGATTTTGCACTTGACCTTCATTTCAACGCATACCGCGTTGGCCAGATCGACCTCGAAACCAATCAGCTGCCCATCCGGCGTCACCGATTCAAACGGCGGGTAAGTTGCATCCATCGCAATCGTGACTTCTTTCCACTCTTTTGCTTGTGCCAGCGGCGTCGCCAGAGTGCCGGCCAGAACCAATAAAGTAATGATATTTTTCATGATGTCTCCTTCTATATTTAACGTGAAAGTCGCGTAGCGACTCACTTTGCCCCCCTCTCCCGCCTGCGGGAGAGGGGTTGGGGGTGAGGGCGGCCATGGCGCTTTCATGTATTGAGTGGTATTTTCGCCATGGCCGTTAAACAGCGATTTGAATCATGTCACGCAGCCATTTTTCCACTTTCCCGCTGGCGCTGACAGCGATCATTTCTCATGTAAAGCATGCGTTTCATGCATGGCGAAAGGAAATGCCGCACATAAAAATCCGGCAGCTCCATTGCGCTGCAATCCATCTATTTTAAAAAACATGGAGTATGCCTAAAAATACTGACATTTACGCATACAAACAGTGCGTATTAAATATATACGTATATGTGTATATTTAATTCCCAATATTACAATCGGCAGCCTGATGCCTCAGGCCGCCAACACGCAGCACGCATGTTCCGGGATATTGACCGCCACCAGGTTGCCCACCGCCAGACTCAAGCCCTGACGGTGGGTACTCAACGCTGTCAGCAAGATGCCGCCGCAATCGACCGTGGTTTCAATCGTGGCGCCGATATCGCGCACAAAAGTCACCGTGCCCTGTAGCTGGTTGCCGTTGCCATCTAGTTCCGCTGCGGTTTCATTCTCCTTCGGATGGACCAGAATCTGGATCACGCCGGCCGACTGGCGCTGCGTGGTCAAGGCCAACAGCACGCTGCCGGCGTTATCGGCGGTGGTCTCGATCGTGGTGCCGTTGTCGCGTACAAACGTGACCGGCGCATGATTGCCGTCGAGCAGGCAGGCGTGCGACAGTTCGAGTTCTTCCGGGCGTACCAGGATCTTCATCGCAGCGCCGACGTGGACCCGGTCCGGCACCGGCACCCGGATCGCCGCCCCGCTCTGCAAGCCGACCCGGCCGCCACCCAGCGCAGTGGCCGGGAAGATATTGCTCATGCCGATGAAATCGGCCACGAATTCGTTGGCCGGATTGCGGTAAATCTCGATCGGCGTGCCGACCTGCTGCACCTTGTTGTGGCCCATGACCACCACGATATCGGCCATGGTCATCGCTTCGCGCTGGTCATGCGTGACCATGATGGTGGTGATGCCCAGGCGTTGCTGCAGTTGGCGTATTTCGACTTGCATCGATTCGCGCAGCTTGGCGTCCAGCGCCGACAGCGGCTCGTCCAGCAACAGCAACTTAGGATCGGCCGCAATGGCGCGGGCAATCGCCACCCGCTGGCGCTGGCCGCCGGACAGTTGCGCGACCGGCCGCTTGGCCAAATCCTGCAATTGAATCAACTGCAGCAACTCGGCGACGCGGCGCTGTTGCGCATCCTTGTCGACGCCGCGCAAGCGCAGCGGATAGGCGATGTTTTCGCCGACCGTCATGTGTGGAAACAGCGCCAGCGACTGAAACACCATGCCAAAGTTGCGCTGATAGGCTGGCACCCCGCTGATATCCTGACCGTCGAGGCGGATGTAGCCGGCACTCAAGGTTTCCAGGCCGGCAATCAACCGCAGCAAGGTGGTCTTGCCGCAGCCGGATGGGCCGAGAAAGCACACCAGCTTGCCTTGCGGTAGGGTCAGGTTGACGCCTTGCACCGCACAGGTGGCGCCAAAACGCTTTTCCACGTTTTCCAGAATTAATCCGCTCATACTCGTCTCCGAATGTGTTGTTATTTAAAATGACACGCCGCCATCGCCTACCAGTTTCTCCAGCACCCAGATCAGGACGAAATCGATCAGCACCGTCAATACCGCGAACGAGAACACCGTCGGGTCAAGCGAGGACACGGTTCGGCTGAACATCCAGATCGGCACCGTCATCACTTCGATGGTGTACAGAAAAAAGGTGACGGTGAACTCGTTGAACGAGACGATGAATGCCAGCAGCGCGCCGGCCAAAATCCCGGAGCGCATTAGCGGCACCACCACATCGACGATCGCCCGCAACGGGCGCGCACCCAACATCTGCGCCGCCTCCTCGATTTCGCTGCCGATCCCGGTCAGCGCCGCGGTGCAGTTCTTGATCGCGAACGGCAACGCCAGGATTACGTGTGCAATCACCAGCCGCCAGCTGCCCAGATCAAATGGCAGATGATCCATTACCAGCAACAGCGACAGCCCCAGCACCACCATCGGAAACACCAGCGGCAGCGACACCAGCTGGATCGCCAGCGCCTTGCCGCGAAAACGGCAGCGCGTGATCGCATAGGCCGCCGGGATCGCCGCCAGCGTGGCCAGGATCATGGTCTGGAACGCCACCAGCAAACTGGTGGTGAAGGCCTGACCGACCGACAGCACGTCACTCTTGTCGGGCGAGACAAAGGTATTCCAGGCCGCCCGGTACCATTGCAGGCTATAGCCGGCGGGCGGGAAATCGAGCGTCTCGCCGGCGCTGAACGACATCAGAATCAAAGTCAGAATCGGCAGCACGATCAGCAACAGAATCATGCTGGCCAGAATCGTCACGAAGCGCCCGCCCTCGCCCGGCAAGGTGGGCGCACGCCGGAATGGATTCCAACTTGCAATCCCGGCCCGGCGCAGTAAGGCTGGGGCTGGGGCTGCGGATTCGGACAACATCGATGCGGTTGGGTGCGTCATCATGCAAGCTCCAGGGCACGGCGGCTGCGGCCGGTAAAATATTCGGACAAGCCCATCACGGCCAACGTCGACAGGATCAGGACCACACCGCCGGCGGATGCCGACGGCCAATCGAGCAAGGGCGCAATCTGGTCATGCACCACCACCGCCAGCATCGGCACCCGGCGTCCGCCCAACAGCATCGGCACCACGAAACTGCTGGCGTTGTAGGCAAACACCAGCGTGGCGCCGGTCATGATGCCGGGCATGCTCATCGGCAACACGACCTGGCGCAGCACTTGCAGCCGGCTGGCGCCGAGCATCGCGGCGGCTTCTTCATAGCTGCGCGAGACACCGCGCACCGCGCTGGCAATCGGCAATACTGCAAGCGGAAATGCGGTCTGCACCAGCCCCAGCAGCACGCCGGTTTGGTTGTACAACAGCATCACCGGACGTTCGATCAGGCCGAGCGATAGCAGCAATTTATTCAGCAAGCCGGCCGGCCCCAGAATCACCAGCCAGCCATAACTTTGCAGCAGCAGGTTAACCAGCAGCGGCAGCAACACCGCGGCCAGAAACAGTTGGCGCATCAGCGGCGACTTCAGGCGCGCCATCGCCAGCCCGACCGGAATCGCCAGCGCCACCGCGATCACCGAACTGACCAGCGCCAGGCGCATGGTCAGCAGCAAGGATTTCAGGTAATAGGGTTCCAGCAGTCGCGCATACGAAGCCAGACTGAAGGCGGTCCATTCTTCGCCTTTGACGCCGACGCTCATGCGCAGCACCAGCAAGCTGGCCACCACCAATACGAATAGAAACAGCATGGCCGGCAGCAGAAAAAGCCAGGCGCGAGCAGTGGGTGAACGCAATTTTTTAGTGGGACGCGGGACAGCGTCGCCGGCCTGATGGGCCAGCCCAATATCAGGATTCATCTCAGTTCTCTTATCACAAGTTGCAACACGGCTGATTCGACAAACAGCGCGCGCCTGCGTTTGCTTGAAACGGCAGCGGCAGACGCGCAGATCACAACACCATCACGACTCCATTACGAAGAGAAGATTTCGGTGTAGCGGCGCAACCACTCGCCCTGCACGGTGGAAAGGAAAACGTTGTCGTGGATAATGCCTTTTTCCGCGATCAGTTCAGGCGTCAGGATGTAGGGGCTCTTGCGCGCCTCGCTTGAAATCACGGCCTTGGAATTGACCGGACCGTTGAAAATGTCTTCGGCCATCTTGCCCTGGACCACCGGGTCGAGCGTATGGTTGATGAAGGCGTAAGTCAGGTCGGAATCGCCCGGACGGGATTTCGGCATCACGGAGAACATCAGATCGGCGAAGAAACCTTCTTTCATGCCGAAGGTAGAGCCCATCCCGTAGGCGGGATTCTTCAATTGCTTGGGGAAGAAGGCCGGCGCATACAGGCCGCCGATATCGAGCGAGCCGGTGCGAAACAGTTCGGCGACCTGGTTCGGATTTTCGCCCAGCATCATGACCCGGCTCTTCAATTCGGCCAGCTTCTTAAAGCCCGGCTCGATATTCCTTTCATTACCGCCGGCCAGCTTGGCGGCGACGATGATCAAATCCATCGCCTCGGTCCAGCCTGGTGGCGGCAAGAAAAGACGGCCGGCGTATTTCGGGTCCCACAACGCCGCATAGCTATCCGGCACCTCTTTGATGGTGCGGGTGCTGTACATCAGGCTATTACACCAAAGCAAATATCCGATGCCATGACCATCGGCGCCGGTACGGTATTTTTCAGGCACATCCTTGATATTTGGAATCCGATTGAAATCGGGCTTTTCCAGCAGGCCGGCTTTCGCCAGTCCCACTGCGCCGACACCCGCCAGCGTGATCACGTCGTATTGCGGCTTGCTGCCGGCGGCCTTCAGCTTGGCCACCATTTCCGAGGTGCTGCCGGTGCGGTCGGCGAGCACCTTGGCGCCGGTCTTGGCTTCGAAGGTGGCTGCGATATTGCGCAGCGCCGCCAGGCCGGTGTCGTCGGACCAGGTCAGCAGACGCAATGTCTTGCCCTTGAATTTGGACTCTGCCGCGTGAATATACGGGGTGGAAAATGTGGCGGCAGCGATTGAAGCGACACCTACCGTCTTGATGAAACGTCTCCTACTGACATCATGTTCGCGCATGGCGATCTCCTGGATTATTGTATTTCGCAGATGCAAATTACGCGGCATCGCAATGTTTTTCATAACACTTGAGCTGAAGCCACGCATCCCACAGCCCATTGTCATGCTCGACAAGCGGGGCTCGGTGATTGGCATAGTGCGGCTCAGCAGCCATCGCAGCAATCGAAACTTTCTCATGCCAGCCATGTGAAAATGTAATGCCACGCCGGGCACCAAACTTATCTGCGCTCACCTGTTCCAGCAGCCTGGCGCCCGGCTTTACCTGCATGCAAAAAAATAGTAGATTTGTACTCTTCGCTGAATCGGTGGAGCATCGCTTGCAACGCGGCTTCTCGATTGTTCCCGATTGTTCCGGGTCGCCAAGAGATTTTTTACAATCACATGATTACCGTCGTCATTATGATTTTTACGCATACCAAATATCAGGGGTAATCGATGCAGCGCATGCCTCCACTGAACGCGCTACAGGTATTTTTAGTCGTCGCGCGTCATCGCAATTTCACCCGGGCGGCAGAACATTTGTGCCTGACGCAAGGCGCAGTCAGTCGGCAAATCCTGGCGTTGGAAGAGCACTACGGCTTTCAGCTGTTTACGCGGCTGCCCAAAGGGCTGGCCCTGACGGTCGAGGGGGAAATCCTGCTGCCGGTGGTGCGCGAGAGTTTTGCGCGCATTGAAGAAATTTCAACCCGGCTAACGCGGCAGCGCAATGACCTCGCACTCAAAGTACCGACTTGTGCGATGCGCTGGATTTTGCCGAAGATCATGTTGTTTCAGGCGGAATATGCGGACATCCAGATCCAGTTGACTACCACGACCCAGCACAATGTCGATTTCAAGCGCGACTCGTTCGATGCCGCAATCGTCTATGGCACGCCGGACGGCGAAGATGTGCATTCATTACTGCTGTTTGATGAACAGTTGACCCCGGTGTGCGCCCCCGAAATTCTGCAGGGCGCAAAACCGCTCAATACGCCTGCAGATCTCAGCCATCACACGCTGCTGCATCCGACGCGCGATCATCGCGATTGGCATATGTGGCTGAAGTTTGCGGAGGTGGCCGGCGTAAATCCTGACAGCGGCCAGAATTTCGAAACGCTGGATTCGGCCATGAATGCCGCCGCCCACGGCTTTGGCGTTGCGATTGGCGATTGCTCTCTTATTCGGGAAGATATCGAGACCAAACGACTGGTAATACCGTTCGACAAGATGCTGTCCACCGGACAAAGTTATTACCTGGTGTATCCCAACAGCGTGGCCAATCAGCAGAAAGTCTTGTTATTCAGGGATTGGATGGCGCGACTGGTGGAACGCTCGTGAATGGTTGCCAGACTTGGATTTACTTTAGGCTTAGGCGATGAAGCGATGAAGACCAAAGAGAGCGGTGTACGCCTTTTTTATGCGTTATGGCCGGACGATGCGACCCGAGCGGCGCTCATCCAGCTGCAAGCGCCAATGCCGGGGCGCATCACGCCCGCCGAAGATCTGCATCTGACGCTGGTTTTTCTGGGGACCCAACCGTCGGCAGCGCTGCCGACACTGCAAGCAGTGCTGGCAGCGCTGCCGGCATCAATGCTGATGCTGAACGTGGATTGCCTGGGGCATTTTTCCAAGAACGGGATTATCTGGGCCGGCATGCAGTGTGCGCCCGAGACGCTGGCGGCGCTTCGGTACGCCTTGCTGGCCGCTCTAGCGCAGCAGAATATTGCGATCAACCAAGGAGCACGCTTCAAGCCGCACATCACACTGGCCCGGGATTCAGGTTCGGATTCGGCTGCGCAGGACATGACGCCGATCATCTGGCGCGCCAATCACATCGCGCTGGTGCAATCGACCACCACTGGCAGCGCGCCCCGCTATCGCCTGCTGGCCTCGCGCCGGCTTGAAGGGACCAGCTGATGCTTGCTGATATTTACGCTTTGGCCACTAAAGGCTTCACAACACAATCTGCTTCGTAAAAAATAGTGGGGCAGGTATCGCCATTTTCTTGGCATTGTCCGCATATTTTTATTGGTGCTATAAAATATACCCCGAACTATTTTCCCTTATGGAGATGCGCAACAACACACGTCGCTCGAAAAAATTAATCCGCCGCCAGCGCCGCGCCGCTCGTGACAGGCGGTTCGGTCACGGCAAGCTTGCGCAATACTTGCGCCGCAGCTACCAAGCCGAAAGCGGCGGTAACGACCATCGCGGAGCCGAAACCGGCGCAATTGAGCCCGGTAATGCCGGCGCTACCGTCGGTCTCCAGTGCGCAGGCGTCATCGGCCTCGGCCTCGGCCTCGGGAAAGCGTAAAGGCTCGGTTGAGAACACTGCATCGATGCCGAATTTATTCTTCTCACCGCGTGGAAAGCCATGCTGGCCGCGCAATAGTTTACGAACTTTAGACAACAAGGGTTCCTGCTCGGTTCTGGACAGGTCGCGCACCTCAATTCTGGTTGGATCGATCTGCCCGCCGGCACTGCCTATGGTAATCAGTGCTATCGCGTGGGCGCGGCAATAGGCAATCAGCGCCGCCTTGGCCCGTACGTTGTCGATCGCATCGATCACATAATCGAAGTTATGGACGCCGATCATCGTATCCAAATTGTCGGGCGTGATGAAATCCTCGACCTCAGTGACGCGACAATACGGGTTGATTTGTGCGATGCGCTGTGCCAGCGCCGTCACCTTGGCCTGACCCAAGGTCGCCGACAATGCCTGGATTTGGCGGTTGATGTTCGATTCCGCAACGTTATCAAGATCAATCAGAGTCATCTGCCCGATTGCACTGCGCGCCAAAGCTTCCACCACCCAGGAGCCGACGCCGCCCACGCCTATCACACAGATGTGCGCTGCTCGAAAGCGCTGTAGCGCAGCAGCGCCATACAAACGCGCGATACCGCCGAAACGGCGCTCGAAATCGATGTTGTCCACAGGACCCGGTGTTGCCAGTTTCGTTATTGTGTTCATTGCGCCATTTTAAGTGAAACTGCGATAAAGCCAGAATTAGCGCTTTATGTATACTGATGTCAACTATTGTTAAACGGGGTAACACCATGCAAAACGCAGACCCATTATTTACGCCGATTCCGGGTTTCGACCAGCCGATTGCGGTACTCAAGCACTGCCATGACCGCATCCGTAAACAAATTAGCACCATGCTAAAATTGTTATCGCACTTACCACAAAATGGTGCTGACATTGAGGCGCAACAAGCGGCAAAATCCATATTGCAGTATTTTAATAAGGCAGCGCACAACCATCATGCGGATGAAGAGGATGACCTGTTGCCGATGCTGCTGGCATCGGCAACCGGGCAAGATGCAGCATTATTGGCGCAATTATTGCCAGTGATTCTGCAGCAACATCAGAAAATGGACGCCGCATGGCAAGTGCTTGAGCGACAATTGCAACAGATCGCCGTTGGTAAAAATGCAGGCATCGGCAGCCATCTGTCGGAACCAGACGTGACTCGTTTCGCCGAACTATATGCCAACCACCTGGAAATGGAGGAAACTCACATCGCACCGATGGCAATCCGCCTGTTCAGTGCGGCACAGATGGCGCAGTTAGGCGAAGCCATGCGAGTGCGTCGCGCAATTACACAGTAAATCACCAGGAATCAAGATGTCGATAGCAGATTTAAGAAAAGATTACAGTCAAGCCAGCCTTTCGGAGGCGGATACGGCTGCCGATCCGATGGCACAATTCAAGAAGTGGTTTGATGAAGCGCTCAAGGCTAATGTGCCGGAAGCCAATGCAATGAGTCTGGCGACCGTGGCCGCTAATGGACGCCCTTCGTCGCGCATCGTGCTGATCAAGGAATTCGATCACCGCGGATTTATCTGGTTTACCAATTACCAGAGCCGTAAAGGGCATGAGCTGCATCAAAACCCGTACGCTGCACTGCTATTCCATTGGATTGAGCTGGAACGGCAAGTCCGCATCGAAGGCCGGGTCGAAAGCATTTCGGCAGAAGAAAATGATGCCTATTTCCAGAGCAGGCCGCTGGGTAGCCGGATTGGCGCGATTGCATCCTCTCAAAGCGAGCCGGTTGCCAGTCGTCAAGTGCTGGAAACGCGCTATGCCGACGCCGAGGCGAAACACGGTGCGCACCCGCCACGCCCAGCGTATTGGGGCGGCTACCGTCTGGTACCGGACTATATCGAATTCTGGCAAGGCCGCAGTTCCCGGCTGCATGACCGGATCGCTTTCAAGCTAAACGCGAATGGCAGTTGGGATCGGGTAAGACTGCAGCCATAAACATCACACCTCGAGCTTTCGATGGTGCGCAACAGGTAGTACTGACTCAGCCACACGGAGGACATCGTGTTTTGGGAAAAGAAACTGACGCAATGGGTGGAAGATATCCGCAATCGATCCGCACTTCCGCTGCGGCTGGAATTGTGGAACGGACAACAATTTAATTTCAGCACAGGGCATCCCGATGTCACCATCCGGGTGCCGCACTCTTCTGCCATTAGCTATCTGCTGACGCCATCTCTGGCAAGCTTGGGTGAAGCCTATGTCGAAGGAAAAATCGAGATTGAAGGTCATGCGGCGGCCATAATCCGCATCGGTAGCGTGCTAGCCGGGCAGATGCACGGGCCTGCAAAAACGCTTTCCCGCCTGGTCAGATCCATTCGGCATAACAAGCAGAACGATGCCGAGGCAATCCACTACCACTATGACGTATCGAACGCGTTTTACCAAAGCTGGCTGGACGAGAATCTGGTGTATTCCTGTGCCTATTTCGAAAATGGCGACGAAGACCTGGCGGTTGCGCAAATAAAGAAAATCGATCACATTCTGACCAAAATACAACTCAAACCCGGCAATACCCTGCTTGATATCGGTTGCGGTTGGGGTGCACTGGTGCTGCGTGCTGCACAACAATTCGGCGCCAAATGTATCGGCATCACACTGTCCCGTAACCAGTATGAATTTGCCAAAGAACAAGTCGAACAGGCTGGCCTTGCGGATCGGATTGAAATCCGTTTGCAGGATTATCGGGATATCACCGGCAGTTTCGACCGCATCACCAGCGTCGGCATGTTCGAGCATGTCGGTCTGCTTAATCTGCCGCACTACTTCAACAAAATCAGCACCCTGCTGGCCGAAGACGGCCTGGCCATGAATCACGGCATCACTTCAACCGACCCCAATAGCGGCGAAACCGCGTATGGCGGTGGCGAATTCATCGATAAATATGTTTTTCCGCATGGCGAGCTGCCGCATATTGGACTGGTACTGAAAACCATGCAGGAAGGCGGCCTGGAAGTACTCGATATTGAAAACTTGCGCCGCCATTACGCCCGTACCTGCAGTATCTGGGTCGACAATTTCGAAACCCGCGCCGATCAGATCAAAATGCTTACGGACGACAGGCATTACCGCATCTGGCGCGTCTATCTGGCTGGCTGTGCCCATGCTTTCACGCATGACTGGATATCGCTGTATCAGGTGGTATGCACCAAGGCAGGCAGGGATGCATCCGCATTTCCCTGGTCGCGCAAGTATATTTATAAATAAAATTCGAATAACTGCATCAAATAACTTGTATCTTGCTCGCATATTCCCGCAATTTATCGATGCCCGGTTCATTGCGCGGCCAGACCAGGCTGGCGCCATCGTTACTGAAGCGCGGCACTACATGCATATGCAGATGCGGCACTGTTTGCCAACCGGCAGGTTTGTTCGCTTGCAGCAGGGTGATGCCTTCCGGTTGGAAAGCGACCTGGATTGCCTTGGCAATTTTATGCGCCGCCCGCATCAACGCAACGACAGAATCTGCATCGGCATCCATCAAGGTCTCATAAGGTTTTTTGGTCGCCACCAAAACATGGCCCGGATTGACCTGCCCGGCATCCATGAAGGCAAAGACCAGATCATCCTCGTAGATTTTTACGCCGGGAATTTCACCCAGTAATATTTTTTCAAAAATAGTTGTCATCACGTTTTCCTCAACTGCTCGCGTCAACTACCATTTCCTGCACTCAGATCTTGCTCTTGTCAGCAAAGATTTTCCTGAACTTCTCCAGTTTCGGCACCACGACAAATGCGCAATAACCCTGGTCTGGATGCTGGCGAAAATAATCCTGATGACTGGCTTCTGCCTTGTAAAAAGGCTGCTCCGGTGACAGTTCGGTCACGATGGGCGCATCCCATACGTTCGCCATTTCCTTGATAACGTGCTGGGCCATGTCTTTTTGTTGTGCAGAATGGGTATAAATGACCGAACGATATTGCGTACCGGAATCGTTTCCTTGTCGATTCAGGGTAGTCGGGTCATGGATGGTAAAGAAAACTTCCAGTATTTCGCGAAAACTCACCACTGCAGGATCAAACGTTACCCGTACCACTTCGGCATGGCCGGTGCTGCCTTCGCACACTTGTGCGTAGGTCGGGTTCGGCACGTGGCCGCCGCTATAACCAGATTCGACTTGCAGCACGCCGTTCAACTCTTGATACACGGCTTCCGTGCACCAAAAACAACCACCGCCCAATGTTGCGATTTCACTTGTCATGATTCACTCCTTTATTTACTGTTTCGCCGTACAACTGTAAGCCCAAACTGTCCTGCACTGTTCGAATTCTGCCACATCATGGCATGCAAATCATCGATCGGGACAATAAGCACTCAATGGTAGTTTCCAGGATAATGTTTGAAACTTTCTGGATGAACAATGCATACACGCTCAGCCCGCGCTTTAACGCGTGAATTTGATACGCCCCATTTTCGCCATGCACTGTCGCAGTTTGCCACAGGCGTGACAATCATCACTACGCGCTTATCGGACGGCACTTTACTCGGCTTGACGGCCAGTTCCTTCAATTCGGTTTCGCTCGAACCGCCGCTGGTGCTATGGAGTTTGGGCAACCGTGCCAGCAGCCTGGAGGCATTTACCGGGAATTCGCACTATGTCATCAATGTATTGGGACTCAACCAGACTGGACTGGCAGAGCGGTTCTCGAGGCGAATAAAAAATCGATTCGAAGGCGTTGACTACACATTGTCGCGTACCGGGAATCCGATCCTGAAAGGCGTTTCAGCCTGGTTTGAATGCCATAACCGGAGTCGCTATCCAGAAGGCGACCATGTGATTTTTGTCGGTGAAGTCGAGCGATGTGAAGCGTACCCACAGGCGGCACTGGTATTTCACGGCGGCCAGTTCGCCACGACGCAAGCAGCCGAAAAATAATACCCAACGCTGTATTATTGAATGCCGCATATAAAACATGCGGAGCATTACGTATTTATTGCCATACTCCCTATATTTGTCAGATCACAGTGATACTGCTGCAAAACACTTGCCTGCGGGTCGGAGCACACTGAAATTCACAGTATGCGCAGCACAAAGTTCAGGATACGGCGCGTGACTCTGCCATAGGGCGGGAAAAACATACGCACCAAATGCACACGGGTACGAACTACCGAACGCTCATGCGAGAACGCCCTGAAGCCATACCAACCGTGCGCGCTGCCGATCCCCGAATTGTTGACGCCGCCGAACGGCAGGCCGCCATGCGCATACTGCACCAGGCAATCATTGATGCAACTGCCACCGGCACTGGTGTTATCCAGCACCTGATTGATGCGCTGTTTATTGCGGCCCCAGATATACAGTGCGAGCGGTTTAGGCTGCGCATTGATAAGCCCGATGACCTGTTCCAGATCATCAAATGCGATGATCGGCAACACTGGGCCGAAAATTTCTTCCTGCATGATTTTTGCATCGGAAGGCACTGAATCAAGCAAGGTCGGTTGCACAAAGCAATCCTCCACCCGCACTTCGCCGCCAAACACCACACGGGCGCCGCGCCTTGTCGCGTCTTGCAGCAAGGCAGCGATGCGCTCAGTGTGGCGCGTATTGACCACGCGTGCCAGCGCTGGACTATGCAACTGCTGCGCAGCGGTTGCGCCGTACGAAGCGGTCAGCGCCAGCGCGCATTCCCGGGAAAATTCTTCCTTGATGGTTGCATGGACATACACATGGTCTGGAGCTATGCAGGTCTGACCGTTATTGCTGAACTTGCCCCAGATCGTTGAGCGCGCCGCCAGCCGCACATCGGCGTCGGCGTCCACAATGGTTGGCGACTTCCCACCCAGTTCCAGCGTTACCGAGCTCAAGTGTCGTGCGGCAGCAGCCATGACCAACTTGCCGATGGCCGGAGAACCGGTGAAAAAAATATGATCGAATGGCAGTTCCAGCAAGGTGCTGGCAAGCGCAGCCTGGCCCTGCAGCAGCGCGACTTCGTTCTCCTGAAATACATCGCGAATGATTTCTGCCATGACGGCAGAAAGATGCGGCGTCATTTCAGACGGTTTGATGATGGCAGTGTTGCCTGCGGCAAGACACGAAATCAGCGGCCCCAAGGTCAGGTTGAGCGGGTAATTCCAAGGTGAAATAATAAGGCAGCGACCTTTTGGCTCAGGCTTGATCCAGCTACTGGTGCCGAGCATCATCCTGCTTGGCATCACATGCTTCGGCTGCATCCATTTGCGCAGCGAGCGCATGGCCTCGCGCGCCTCACTGACCACCGGCATCAGCTCGGCCAGATCGACTTCCTCGGGCGGCTTGCGAAAATCCCGGAAGCCGGCCTGCTGGATGCGAACCCGCTGCTCCAGTACCGCATCATGCAAGCGACGGATTCTCAGACTACGCTCCTGCGCGGTCGAGGTGCGCCAGCGCAGCGCGGTTTCACGTTGCGCCTCAAAAATGCGCAGAATTTCGGCAGAGTCGGTTGCAGATTCTGCCTGTTGATCCAATGGAGGTGAAAAATTCACGCTTGCACCCTTTCGAAAGAGCCAGCATCCGCCAATATCATTTGCGCTGCCTTTTCACCGATCACCATTGACGGTGCATTGGTGTTGCCGCCAATGAGCGTCGGCATAATCGACGCATCGGCAATCCGCAAACCTTCCAGACCATGCACCCGCAGTCGCGCATCGACCACGGCCATTGCGTCATTGCCCATCTTGCAGGTGCCGACCGGATGGTAAATCGTCTCTGCGCGTTGGCGAATGTCAGCCAGAATTTGCGCATCGCTCACGATCTCCAGCCCCGGCGCGACCTCACCGCCATTGTGCGCATGGAATGGCTCTGCGGCCAAAATGCGGCGGCATAAGCGCACCGCCTTGATCATGGTCGCCTGGTCGTCAGGATGATGCAAGTAGTTGGGCTGGATGCGCGGCGCGTCCTTCGGATTGGCGCTGTGCAAACCGATATGGCCCCGACTTTTCGGCCGCAACTGGCATGCATGCAGGGTGTAACCGTAACCAAACATGGGCTTGCGGCCATGATCGTTCAGATAAGTGGGAAGAAAATGAAACTGCAGATCCGGCCGCGGCAACCCCGGATCGGTCTTGGCGAAACCGCCTGATTCGGCAAGATTGGTCGCCAGCAAACCGCGTTTTTTGCGCAGGTAGGTAAAAAATTCTGCAATACCGGTGGGAATATAGGACAGCGCAAGACCAATCGATTGCTTGCTGCTATTGCGGCACATGACGGTGATATCGAGATGATCTTGCAAGTTTTGACCGACCCCCGGCAATTCGTGCAGCACCGCAATCTGGTGCTTGGCCAGTTCAGCGGCAGGCCCTACCCCGGACAGCAACAGCAATTGCGGCGAATTGACCGCACCGCCGCT
Source organism: Glaciimonas sp. (assembly GCA_012927625.1). Lineage (GTDB taxonomy): Bacteria > Pseudomonadota > Gammaproteobacteria > Burkholderiales > Burkholderiaceae_D > AVCC01. The sequence continues at coordinate 520,755 of JABBOV010000003.1, forward strand.
GAGAATGATTTCCCGGCTGGCGCAAACGTAGCGCGCAACGCCGTCCTGCAGGAAATGTACGCCAGTGGCGCGCTTGCCGGCGAATTCTATCCGGGACGCCAGGGCACCGGTGATTACGGTGAGATTCGGCCGTGCGCGAACCGGCGCCAGAAATGCGCTGGCTGCGCTCCAGCGACGTCCTTCCTTTTGGGTCACCTCGTAAAGACCCAGCCCCTCGCGCTGCGGCTCTTGATTGAAATCGTCATTGCGCGGGATGCCGGCAGCAATCCCCGCTTGCACAAACACTTCGCTCAAGGGGTTGTGGCCACGCAGGCGGGCCACATTCAACGGCCCGCCCGTCCCATGCTGAGAAGTAGCGCCCGCTTCGCGGTTTTCATGCTGTTTGAATAACGGCAGCAGGTCTGACCAGCCCCAGTCGCGATTGCCTAATGCCGCCCATTCGTCATAATCCGCGCCGTCGCCGCGCATGTAGATCATCGCGTTAATCGCACTGCTGCCGCCCAGAGTCTTGCCGCGTGGCCAATACAGGCGCCGGCCGTTCAGTTCCGGCTCCGGCTCGGTGTTGAAGTACCAATTGTGTTTTTTGGTTTGCAGCAGGACTGCGATGCCGATCGGGGTATGAATCAACGCGCTACGGTCTTCAGGGCCGGCTTCCAGCAAGCAAACCCGATTATCCGGATCGGCACTGAGACGGTTGGCGAGGACGCAACCGGCCGATCCGGCACCCACGATAATGTAATCAAACTGCGTGTTTTGATTCATCTGGTGTGTTCTTTCCAATTCCTGTTTCTGAAGTTATGGCGACAAAAAAATCCGCCTGAGGCTGCTGGCATAAGCAGCCTCAGGCGGATTTTTCATGCGACGGCATTCACTGCGCAAATTAAAAATGGTACCCAATCGCAAAGCTGACTGCCACAGGATCAAGCCGCATATCCATATTCTGACCGGTCGAAAAATGCGTAGTCGTTTTGAGGTAGGTTTTGGTCACGGCCAAGTCGGCAAACCATTTTTCATTGATTGCATACGTTATGCCGATTTGCGGCGTAAGCGCAAACTTGGAATCGACGGTGAACGTGGTCGGCGTCGCACTGCCGGTATTGGTCACTGCGGTCAAAGCGCCGCTACCGGTTTCCTTCTGGAATCGGGCATACGTCAAGCCCAAGCCGACGTACGGACGAAACATCGCTTTCGGCTCCAGGAAGCGCCATTGCAAATACAGGGTTGGCGGCAATGATTCGACCGTCCCGAGTTTGCCCACACCGTTAATCGAGCCGGCCCCATCCAATTCATGGGTATAAGGGATGCCGAGGTGAAATTCCGCGGAAATATGATCGGTAAACATGTAACTGACGGCGATGATAGCTTCGGTATCGCTCTTCACATCGGCTTTGGTGCGAGGCAAAGCCGGCGCGCTCATATCGCCGCTGTCGACTTTGGGTGTGATCTGATTGACGCCGGCCTTGAGCGACCAAACACCGGCGCTTTGGGCGGAGGCTGTCATGCTTGTGGTCAGCGCCATAGCTGCTGACAGTACTATAATCGCGCCTTGAAATTGTGTTTTCATGTTGTCTCCTGAACCTTCTATTTAATAACGTCCAATGCCATCCTCAGAATTGATCGGCTACGCTGCTGCCAGCTTGACCACAATCGCATTCATTCCGCAAGCGTGGCTTACCTGGAAATCGCGTCGCGTAGATGGCGTATCGCTTGGCATGTACAGTATCTTCACCCTGGGAATAGCATTGTGGCTGGCGTACGGCTTGCTGATTGGGGCCTGGCCGATCATTGCAGCCAATGCCGTCACCCTGCCGTTCGCCGGGTTTATCCTCTGGATGAAAATCCGCTATGGGTGAACATGCATTGCACGCTCACCCAAGCACACTTACAGCCAGCCTTTGATAACCATTGACCTGGAAACATAGCGCGCCAGCAGAAGATTGGTAAATGGTGTCGGATGGACACTATCTGCAAACTTGTAATACTGATCCGCGCCGGCGATCAAATTTGCTTTATTGCATACGAGCGAAGAATGCAGCAAATTTTTTGCGGGCGACAAGGGATTGTCCGCATCGACATCGGCACAAGCCGGTGTCGTCACATTGCTTAAGCCATAAGGTCCTGGATTGCTTGCCTGATCACGGTCGACTGAATAAGCATCCACTAACAAGACCTTGGATTGCCCGGCCACGCCGGCCGTCAAATGGCTATTGAAGGTGGTTACCATCGCACTAAGCCAGGCTTGCACACCAGTAGATTGTGCCAACGCATAAGGCGTTATGCTGGCATCAGGCAAATTCAATACAGTCACGTAATTTGCGCCGTTGCCAACGATCTGCGTGGTAACAAGTGCCGCCAATTGATCGCCTGCAGCACCCATTGCCGCCACATAAATTGCCAATTTGGCAGGGTCCGCCGCGTAAGCCGCACCCGCAGCTGCACCAGCGGCCGTCGCTGCTGCCGTGGCTGAAGCAACCGCAGCCGGAATACTCGCCTGAGGAAAACCTTGCATAACCGCTGCCGTGTACGCCGCCACCGTCAGTGTCGTAGTGGTATGCGCGGGGTTTGCCAGTTCCGTGCCAAAAGCAAGCTGAATAGCTGGCAAAGCAGTAGCTGGATTAGGGGAACCGGCAACGAGCGTCCCAATCAACGTCGTTACATATTGATTACCACCGGCCAGCGTTCCTGCGGCGGTAGCATCCAGCGTCAACTGATTTGCCTGATACAAAAGATCATTACCGCCAGCCAGCACAAGCACGATTTCATCGCCTTTGAACTTGCCGCCTCCTTTCGCCAAATGGTTGGCAATTTGCGTCGCTACCGGTACCGTCAATTGACCTAATTGACTGGCGACATGTTTATCGACATACGCAATGTTTGCTGGCCCAACAGCCGCCGTCACGCGTGCACCGCCTTGTGCATAAGAGGTGCAGGTGGGCGCAAAGAAAATTGCAGATGCAAAACTGGCCAGCAGACCATTGCTTAACAAACCCGTTTCTGCCGCACAGGGTGCTGGCAGGCCGAACTGGGCCGCCATCAATTCGGTCCAGTTGCTGGCCGCGTTCTTGCCATCGGCGCCAATGTCATTGACCGTGTATTTTCCGCCGCCCAGCAACTTAACGCCACCGACGGCATAAGTACCAACATCACTCAAGCTGTCGCCGAATGAAACCTGGGAGCTGAATTTAACTTTGAGGGTTTGATCGCCGCCACCACCGCCACCGCAACCAGCCAAGACTGCCGAAGTAAGCAATACCAACGCAAATGTACTTTGACGCATTGTGTCTCCTATGGGTTTATTGTAAGTTAATAGAACGTACGTACTATTTTTGTCCGAATAATATGCCATTGATTCATCTGCGTGACCACCAAAACTGCGGCACTTAGAGCAGACGCTCTAAGATACCGGCGGAATCGTGGGCGGCACGGCGCAGACGATCATTGATGCCTTGCCATGCGCTGTCTTGGGGCGGTGCCTCAATCACGATCAGGTCGACGCCGATGGCATCCATCGCGCGCAATGCGGCGTACAGACCGTGCGCGTAACCATCCGGGGTGGCAGGCAATGCGCACTGCCCGCTGACACGAATACTGAGGCCAGCCGCATAGCGTATCAAGGCAATCCGGCGTCCGGCCCGATGCAGTTGTTGCACGGCAGCTTCGAGTTGAGTGGACGCCACCAGCGCGACTGCGGTGCGCGGCGCGTAATGCGCGGCCAGCGTACCCGAAGCGCGTGGCGCTGCCAAATCCGGCAAGCTTGGCATGCTGCCGATGACAGCGGCAATCTGCGCTGCGCTGATATGGCCGGGACGCAGCAATACCGGCCCTTGCATGGCCAGACGCGATAAATCCAGAATGGTCGATTCGATCCCGACTGCGCTCTGGCCGCCATCGAGGATTGCCTTGATCAGCCCATTAGCGCCGAACGCGTCACCAAATTCATCCCGCACATGCTGGGCGGTAGTCGGGCTGACATGGCCGAATTTATTCGCCGATGGCGCCGCCAAGCCACCGTTGCCGCCCTTGAATGCGCGCAGCAGCGCTTGCGCCACCGGATGCGATGGGCAGCGCAGGCCGACCGAATCCTGCCCGCCGGACACTGCATCGGGAATGTGCGCTGCACGTTTCAGGATCAGCGTCAGCGGGCCGGGCCAGAACGCCTGCATCAACGTTTGCGCCTGGGTCGGAATCGAAGCGGCCCAATATGCGATGTCCGCTTCCGGCGCGACATGCACGATCACCGGATGATTCGACGGGCGGCCTTTAGCGGCATAGATATTGGCTACCGCCGCTGGATTTTCCGCATCGGCACCAAGCCCATACACAGTCTCGGTCGGAAAAGCAACCAGGCCGCCAGATTCGAGAATCAAGGCGGCCTGGCGGATATCAGTGGAAAAAGCGCTCATTGGTAAACTATTCAATATCAAAAAAATAGGGCATCAAAACATACTCAATATTGTATTTTTTGATACCCCTTTATACACATGCGGAAAGATAGGATAATTTACCTATACTCCATTATTTTAAAAACTCAGGCAGTCAGCAAGCGCAACGCTTCAGCGTACTTCTCACCAGTTTTTGCAGCCACTTCCACCGGCAGGCGCGGTGCTGGCGCCTTCTTGTCCCAAGGCTGTGTTTCCAGCCAGTCGCGCACGAATTGCTTGTCGAACGACGGTGGCGACATGCCAACCTGGTAGCTGGCTGCGGGCCAGAAACGCGATGAATCCGGGGTCAGGATTTCATCGATCAGATGGATGGTACCGTTCTCGTCCAAGCCGAATTCGAACTTGGTATCGGCAATGATGATGCCCTTGGTCGCCGCATATTCGGCGGCTTGCGTGTACAGATTAATAGCAGCGTCGCGCACCTGGCGGGCAATCTCGACACCGACAATTTTCTCGGCTTCAGCAAAAGAAATATTTTCGTCGTGCGAACCCATCGGCGCTTTAGTTGATGGCGTGAAAATCGTTTCCGGCAGTTTTTGCGCTTCTTTCAAGCCAGCCGGCAACTGGATGCCGCAAATCGCGCCAGTCTTCTGGTAATCCTTCCAGCCGGAACCGATGATGTAACCGCGCACGATCGCTTCAATCGCCAGCGGCTTGAATTTCTTGACGACGATGGCGCGGCCTTCGACCTGCTCGCGCTCTTCCGGCGACACCACGGATGCCGGGTCGATTCCGGTTTCGTGGTTCGGCATCAGATGGCCGAATTTCTTGAACCAGAAATCCGACATCGCTGTCAGAACCTTGCCCTTGTTCGGAATTGGATCGTCCAGGATCACGTCGAATGCCGACAGGCGATCGGTCTGGATCACCAGCAGTTTGTCGTCGCCGACCGCATAAATGTCGCGCACTTTGCCGCGATGCAGGAAAGGCAGGGATTTGATGTTTGTTTCTAGTAGGCCGGACATGGTATTTCCTAATTGTTGTGAAAAACGGCCAAGTTCGGCCGTGGATTGCTTGTTTCTAGTCTTGCTAACTTTCCGGCAGCCAGCCTACCCGGGTTTCGGTGAAGATGTCCTCAACTGCGCCCAGGTACGGGGCGTCGAGTGTTCCTAGGCTTACGGCAATGCAGTCCGGCGATTTTTCGCTATGCCAAGTCAGGCTCGAGCCACAGATTTGACAAAAGCCGCGCGTGACTCCAGGCGACGATTCATACGCCGCGACGGCATCGGCGCCACTGGCGTAAGAAAACCCGGCGCGGTCCACGTTCGCATACGAACCGCAGGCAGCACCATGCTGCTTTTGGCACATCGTGCAATGGCAGTGGCTGGCCGAACGGATGTCGCCCGTGACCTGGTACTTAACACGCCCGCAAAGACAACTACCATAAACCATATCGCCTCCCGAAAATAAGTTCAGCGTCCGATAATGCCTGATCGGTGCGCACCGCGCACCCTACTTGGCGTTAGTTCAATTCAGGCAATTTTGCATTACGTACTTTTTCCGCTTGCGCAGCGCGGAATGCGATTAACTTGGTTTTCAGCCCGGCGTCATGCAGGGCCAGCATTGCCACCACGGCTAGACCGGCATTGCCGGCGCCGGCTTCACCGATTGCCAGCGTCGCCACCGGGATGCCCTTGGGCATTTGTACGGTTGCCAGCAACGAGTCGATGCCTTTCAGATATTTGGATGGAATCGGCACTGCAAAAATCGGCAGGATAGTTTTCGACGCCACCACACCGGCCAGATGCGCAGCACCGCCGGCACCGGCAATAAAAGCTTGGCAACCACGCGTTTCCATGTCGGCAACCCATTCTTCCACTTCGGTCGGGGTGCGGTGCGCGGATAAGGCGCGCGCCTCATAGCTGATGCCGAAATCCTTGCAGACTTGCGCCGCTTCCTTCATCACGTCCCAATCGGAAGTGGAACCCATGACGATACCGACCAGTGTTTTTTTAGACATTTGATTCACCATAAATCACATCACCAATAAAGAAGGGCACCGGAAACTTCAGTGCCCCTTTCGCTTCAAAGTCGAATTATTTCACGATTTGCGACAACTCGCCTTTTTGGTAGCGCTCGGCCATTTTTTCCAGCGCAATCGGCTTGATTTTCGCAGCCTGGCCTTCGCAGCCGAAAGCCAGATAACGCGCCTTGCAGACTTGCGCTGCAGCTTCGCGAGCCGGCTTCAGATAATCGCGCGGATCGAACTTGGATGGATTTTCGAACAGGTAACGACGGATCGCGCCGGTCATCGCCAGCCGGATGTCGGTATCGATGTTGATCTTGCGCACGCCATGCTTGATGCCTTCCAGAATCTCTTCGACCGGTACGCCAAAGGTTTCTTTCATGTCTCCGCCGAACTGACGGATTTCGGCCAGCAGTTCTTGCGGCACCGAACTTGAGCCGTGCATCACCAGATGGGTATTCGGGATGCGGGCGTGGATTTCCTTGATGCGGTCAATCGCCAGAATGTCGCCGGTAGGTTTACGCGAGAATTTATATGCGCCATGCGAAGTACCAATCGCGATTGCCAACGCGTCGCATTGGGTGCGCGCTACAAAATCGGCGGCTTGCGCGACATCGGTGAGCAATTGCTCGCGAGTCATTTTGCCATCCGCGCCGTGGCCGTCTTCCTTGTCGCCCATCATGGTTTCGAGCGAACCAAGCACGCCGAGTTCAGCCTCGACGGTGACACCAATGGCGTGCGAAAACTTGACGACTTCGCGCGACACCTCCATGTTGTATTCGTAGCTGGCGACGTTTTTGCCGTCTTCCAGCAGCGAACCATCCATCATCACAGAACTGAAGCCGGAACGAATTGCCGTCATGCAGACCGCCGGGGACTGGCCGTGATCCTGGTGCATCACCACCGGAATGTGCGGATAGGCTTCGACCGCCGCTTGAATCAGGTGGCGCAGAAAAGCTTCGCCGGCAAATTTGCGGGCGCCGGCAGAGGCCTGCATGATGACTGGCGCACCGACCGCATCAGCGGCTTGCATGATGGCGGTGACTTGTTCCAGATTGTTGACATTGAATGCCGGCAGACCATAACCGTTTTCAGCGGCATGATCGAGCAGTTGACGCATGGATACGAGGGCCATGTTGTTCTCCAAATAAAAAATCAGTATTCGCCGATCTTGACGATTTTCAGTGTAGCGGCAGCCGGTTCAGACAACCGGACTTATATTGCTGGGAATAAGTGCTTTGCTGCGAATAAGTGCGCTATCTCTTGCGCTGCATCAGTATTTCGACTGCAGGCAGCGTCTTGCCTTCCAGGAACTCCAGGAAAGCACCGCCGCCGGTCGAAATATAACCGATCTTGTCGGTGATTCCATATTTGGCAATTGCCGCCAAAGTATCGCCGCCGCCGGCAATTGAAAACGCTTTCGAACCGGCGATTGCCAGCGCCAGGGTCCGGGTGCCTTCGCCGAACTGGTCGAATTCGAATACGCCGACCGGCCCGTTCCAGACGATGGTACCGGCGCTTGTCAACTGTTGCGCCAGCATGGCAGCGGTTTTCGGCCCGATATCCAGGATCATGTCGTCGTCGGCAACGTCCTTGGCATCTTTGATGGTTGCCACCGCCGTTGCGGAGAATTCTTTCGCGCACACCACATCGACCGGAATCGGTACCGATGCACCGCGCTTTGCCATCATTTGCATGATGCTACGTGCTTCTTCCAGCAGATCGGCTTCGGCCAGCGATTTGCCGATGTTCAATCCGGCGGCCAGCATGAAAGTATTGGCAATGCCGCCGCCGACGATCAGTTGATCGACCTTGTCGGCCAGCGTTTTGAGGATGCTCAGTTTGCTCGATACTTTGGAACCGGCCACGATGGCGACCATCGGGTGTGCCGGCTGGTGCAGCGCTTTGCCCAACGCATCCAATTCAGCTGCCAGCAGAGGGCCGGCGCAGGCAATCGGTGCAAATTTGGCGATACCGTAGGTACTGGCTTCGGCCCGATGCGCGGTGCCGAAGGCGTCATTTACATAGATGTCGCACAGTTTGGCCATTTTTTTCGCCAGTGCGTCGCTATTTTTCTTTTCACCAATATTGACGCGACAGTTTTCCAGCAACACGACTTGTCCCGGTGCGACTTCAACGCCGTCCAGCCAGTTTTGTAGCAGCGGCACCGGCTGCCCCAGCAATTCGGCCAGACGCAGCGCCACCGGCGCCAACGTATCTGCCGGCTTGAATTCCCCTTCGGTCGGACGACCGAGGTGCGAAGTAACCATCACCGCTGCGCCCGCATCGAGCGCCTGGCGAATCGCCGGAACCGAAGCGCGAATACGCGTATCTTCGGTAATTTTGCCAGTATCATCCTGCGGCACGTTAAGATCGGCACGTATAAAAACACGTTTGCCGACCAGTTCGTTGCCGGCAATAAGGTCGCTGAGTCGATTGAATTGCATATCTGCCCTGATCCTATTGGAAGAAAACCACTATTTTACCGCAGCGAACGTGCTCCAAAAACCGTTTTGTTTTTGTAAAAAAGGCAATATAGATAGCGACCAATTTCAAGCATACAAACGTATTACGGTAAATAAGACCATCCCGACCACAATTGTCCCCAGCAGGCGCTGGGTTGCCATGAAAAACACGGCAGCACCGATGCCGGCCAGCAGCTTGGGATTGGCCAGCGAGATCGTCACCGCCCCGCCCGACAATACTAAATCCGGCACCACAATGGCGGCCAGCGCTGCGGCCGGAGCATAGCGCAGCGCATGCTGGACTTTCGGTGGAAATTTTACGGAATTACCGAGCAAAAAGAACGAACTACGCGTCAGGATGGTAGACACGGTCAATAAAATAATGGTGATCCAGGTATCGGTGTCATTCATATTTTCAGGCTTTTATCTTTTCAAGGAGTGCATCGATCAGCATCGCAACCACCATGCCGAGCACTACAGCCAGCAGCAAGCCCAGGCGAAAAGGCAGATCGTCCGCAATGACCGCGACCAGACCGGCAACGACCACACCACCCAATGCAGCCATATTGATAATCAATGGAATCATGACGGCCAGCAACGCCAGGGTACCGGCAAAACCGACACCCCAATTTTCTGGAATCTGGCTCGCCAGCAAGATGCCTGCCACCGCGCCGATCTGCCATGCAAACCAGTTAGGATAACCGATGCCGGCAAAAAAACCGACTTTGCCCTCGGGCTGGTACAGCGTTTCGGCCGGAAAGCGGCGCGGAAAGAAAGCCATCGTGATGTCGGCATTGAAATAGCCGTACCAGATGCGCTTATACCAGGGCAGATGCGACAAATGCGGGCCGATCGCTGCGCCAAAAATGACAAAACGCAAATTCACCACCATTGCCGTGGCGAATATAACCATGACCGGCGCATTGACCATCATCAATGGCAGCACAGCCAGTTGCGCCGAACCGGCGAACACCAGAAGCGTCATCCCCAGCGCTTGCCCCAAGGTCAGTCCGGACTTGACCATTGCCATGCCGGACACCAGGCCCCACGCACAAATACCGGGCATGGTGGCGGCGGATAGGCTGACCGCCTCGCTGAATCCCGCTTTCTCAGCGGCACGGGCCTGGAGCGCCTTATTTTCATTGGTAGAAACCCGTTCCGGGAGTTTACTGTCCATCGCATTCATGCTGCTATTTCACCTTGTTGAAAATTCTGACCGGAGGTTTCGACTTTCCTGCTTTGCAACGCAGGAGATATGCGTATTTTGGGGTAACAATTCTACCAATGAACTTTCCAAGCTGCCTGAATCCGTTAAAATCGGAACCTTGCTACGCTATTTGGAGACACGCCATGTCCATGGACGATCGCGACGGAAAAATTTGGAAAGACGGCACATTGGTAGATTGGCGCGACGCCACGTTGCACGTGCTGACGCACTCGCTGCACTACGGCATGGCCGTATTCGAAGGCGTGCGCGCCTACCAGACGCCGCAAGGCACCGCAATTTTCCGCCTGAAAGAGCACACCCAGCGTCTGCTGAATTCGGCCAAGATCTTCCAGATGGTGGTGCCGTACGATCTGCACACCCTGATGGAAGCGCAAAAACAAGTGGTGCGCGAGAATCAACTCGCATCCTGCTACCTGCGTCCGCTGATCTGGATCGGCTCCGAAAAGCTCGGCATTTCCGCTAAAGGCAACACCATTCACGTCGCCATCGCCGCCTGGCCGTGGGGCGCGTATCTGGGCGAAGAAGGCATGGCCAAGGGCATTCGCGTCAAGGTTTCGTCTTTTACCCGCCATCACGTCAATGCCTCGATGGTGCGCGCCAAGGCTTCCGGCTATTACATCAACTCGATCCTGGCCAACCAGGAAGCGCTAACCGACGGGTACGATGAAGCTTTATTGCTGGACACCGAAGGCTACGTCTCCGAAGGTTCAGGCGAGAACGTATTCATTGTCAAGAATGGCAAAATTTACACCCCGGACCTGGCCTCCTGTCTGGACGGCATCACACGCGACTCGATACTGACCATGGCACGCGATCTCGGCATAGAGGTAATCGAAAAACGCATCACGCGCGACGAAGTGTACTGTTGCGACGAAGCTTTCTTTACCGGCACAGCCGCCGAAGTCACGCCGATCCGCGAACTCGACAATCGCCAAATCGGTGTAGGCCGGCGCGGCCCGATCACGGAAAAATTACAAGCGCTGTTTTTCGATGTAGTCGCCGGGAAAGCACCGCAATATCAGCATTGGCTGACGCTGGTGTAATAGTAGTGCAGGCCTGCGTGCCTGCAACCGGGTGCAGGCACGCAGGCCTGCACTACTTAAAATCAATTTTAGGCGTTATCGAAGCCGCCCGAACAACGGAGAATCACATGCAAGCAACAAACGCCGCCGGCACTGCCAAAGCAACCGCAATCGTGGAACTCGACGGCAAGGATTTGCCGGCGCATTGCCCTAATGTCGCGATGCCGCTCTGGTCGTCGCACCCACGCATCTTCCTCGACCTATCGCATGGCGGCAGCGCGACCTGTCCGTATTGCGGCACCGTGTATCAACTCAAGCCGGGCACCGTGCTCCACGGACATTGAATGTTTTTTCGTAGCTTTTTTTCGTAACTACTGAGTCCACTATGGATAGCCTCCCAGCGCTCTTTCGCAGGCGGGAGATATCTGGGGGGAGGGAAATCAAACAGCCGTTCCTGAACCGTTCGAATAGTTATTTATTTTTTAAATACAGCAGGTTGTATATTAAAAAATGTGCTTATTTCCGCATTATTTAAAATAAATAAAAAATATACTCCACCAAATTAAACTACTTGCCGGGACTATCATGGCGCATAAAAAACACTTGCACAGTACCGCCGAACAAGCTGAAACCGCGTTCTACGACGCCATGGCCAGATCCGACCTGGATGCCTTGATGGCGATGTGGGCGGAAGATGAAGAGATCGTCTGCATTCATCCGGGTGCGCCGCGCCTGGTCGGCCATGATGCGATTCGCCAATCGTGGGCGGCGATTTTCGAGCGCGGCAACGTGCATATCCGCCCGGTGCAATTGCACGCCAGCCACAGCCTGACCACAGCGGTGCATAGCATCATCGAAGAAGTCCTGCGCCCACAACATGAACGGCAAGATATGCACATCCTCGCCACCAATGTCTTTATCAAGACCGTGCAAGGCTGGCGCATCGTCAGCCACCACGCTTCCATCGCCGCCGGCGAACTGCCGTCCGAGCCGCTCCATCCGACACTGCTGCATTGAATTTCAGTGTTATTGCGCTGGCGCAGATACCGATGCGGTCATCCGATACAAAATAAAATTCATGAATTATCTCGCGCCGTCCTGGTTGCCCAACGGCCACCTGCAAACCATCTATTGCGCTACCTGCATCGCCAAGCCGCCAGTGGCATACCGGCGCCAGCGCTGGAATGCGCCTGATGGCGACTTCGTCGATATCGATTTCGTCGATGGAGCCGCCGGCCAACCGTTCGTGGTGTTGTTCCACGGGCTGGAAGGCTCGTCCGGCAGCCACTACGCGCGCGCCCTGATGGCACAAGTCGCAGCACGCGGCTGGTCGGGCGCGGTGCCGCACTTCCGCGGTTGTTCGGGTGAACTCAACCGGGCCCCACGCTTCTACCATTCGGGCGACAGTCTGGAACTGGACTGGATCATCCGCCGCTTGCGCACAGAAATGCGGCACGCCAGCCGCTTCTATGTGACCGGCGCATCGCTGGGCGGCAATGCGCTACTGCGCTGGCTGGGCGAATCGCAGCATCAGGCTGAGATTATCGACGCCGCCTGCGCAATCTCGGCTCCGCTTGATTTGGCGCAAAGCGGCGCAGCACTATCGTGCGGCATCAACCGCCTTTACGCGCGCATGTTCCTGAAAACCATGAAAGCAAAATCGCTGCGAAAATTACAGCAGTTCCCCGGCCTGTTCGACCGCGACAAGATGCTGCAGGCGCGTAATCTGTACGACTTCGACAACATCGTCACGGCGCCTTTGCACGGCTACCGCGACGCCGACGATTACTGGAACCGCGCCAGCGCCACCCATGTGCTGGGCGACATCACGCTGCCCACGCTGGTGCTCAACGCCCGCAACGACCCTTTTCTGCCGGCCCGGCATTTGCCGCAACACGCAGCAGCCGCAGTCACACTGGACTATCCTGAACAAGGCGGCCATATCGGCTTTGCTACCGGCACGCTGCCCGGCAACCTGGACTGGCTGCCGCAAAGGATGCTAGGGTTCCTCGACGCAACTGCCTGACAGCATTTGCTAAAAACGTATACACGTCATAGTATAAAATATAGATTCAGTAAAAATATGCGGAAACTATACTGGTTTACTGCATACCCATACTTAATTGGAATATGAACATGGATGAGATCGTCAAACAGGCAATCGCCAAATGGCCGAATGTGCCGCATTGCTACGGCTGGTTGGCGCTGGATGCGCGCGGTGCCTGGCGCATGCGCGATGAACCGGCACAGCAGCAGGGCTTGCCAGGCGAACGGATTGTACATCCAGCCTTGCTCGGCTTCATCCGCCGCAACTACGCAGCCGATGAACGCGGCCGCTGGTTTTTCCAGAACGGCCCGCAACGGGTATATGTCAATTTGGAGTTGACGCCTTATATCACGCGTAGCGATCCCACCCACGGCTTCGTCACGCAGACCGACGAGCCGATGGATAATATCGACGCGGTCTGGCTAACCGAGAACGCTCGCCTGATACTGCGCAGCAATGGAAAAATCGCCGCACTGGATGATCGTGATCTAGCCCAGTGCATCGAACAATTACGCATCGACAATAAGGCTGTGAACGACGCGGCATTGCTGGCCTGGATCGGCAATGAACCCGGCGCAGCAGCCCTGAATTTGGAGCTGCTGCAAGATAGCCGGCAGTTGCCGGTGCAACGCATGGTGCAGTCTGAACTGGCTGGCCATTTCGGTTTCGTCTGCGCGCCGCAGCCGGATTGAAGCAAGTAGGGCGGGGCAACCCGCGTCGAATCGAAAAAAATGTGTTGCAGATAGTGCGGCCAGCCGCACCCGTCCTACGGTTTCTTGCCCTGCGCCTTCAGTACTTCAACCCAGCGCGCCTGCAACTCGCGCTCGCGGGCGTCGATAATAGCCTGGTCATAAAACGTCGCATCCGGTGCCCGGCGCGCAATTGTCAATTGCTGCAGCGCATCCGGCAAACTGCCATTCAATGCGTACGATTCGGCCAGCGCAATATGCTGCAGCGCCTGCCGGCCCTGTGCCGCGTAAGCCTCGGCCAGCGCTTGCTGCAACTGCGGCTCGGTACGATACATTTGAGCCTGATCACGCAGGTAATCCACCGCTTGCTGGTAGCGCCCCGCCGCAATCAGCGCGTGCGCATACTGCCGCGCAATCCCGCGCGATAGCGGAAATTGCACGCGCACCGCGTCGGCTTGTTTGACTACCTGTTGCGCCATTGCCGACGTCGGCTTGGACGCCAGTGCAATGTCAATCGACAGACTGGCCATGATGGAGTCCTGCGGGGCCAGCGACGCCACTCGCGCCTCCGCCAGCAAGGCTTGCGCGCTGGCCAAATCCCCAACTCCGCCTTGTTTTAGCGCGATCAGAGCCAAACCGTATTTGGCGGCGACCGTTTGCGCCCGCACTTTTTTCTGCAACTGTTTTTCGAACCACTCGCCGGCCTCGCGCAAGCCCTGTGCGCTGCCATCCTGCAACACCCGCAGGCGCGCCTGAATCAAATGAAAATCCAGACTATCTGGGCGCGATGTGTGAGGCTGATCGCGGATCCGTGCTTCAATATCGGCAATCCGCTCGGTGGTCAGCGGATGGCTGCGTAAATACGCCGGCACCACATCGGTATACCCGCCTGGAGCCTTTTGCATGCGACCAAAAAAAGCCACCATGCCGCTGGTATCGAAGTGTGCCTCCTGCAATATCTGCAAACCGATCCGGTCCGCCTCGCGCTCGGCATCCCGACTGAAATTTAACTGACGCTGCATCGCCAGCCCCTGGCCGCCCATCACCAGAGCTGCCGGCGCATCACCCACGTTGCCGGCTTTGGCGGCCAGCACACCCAGCAAAATCGCCGCCAGCGGGATCAGCGCATCCTGCTTTTGCTGGCCCAGCATGCGGGCAATATGGCGCTGCACCACATGACCGATTTCGTGCGCCATCACCGACGCCAGTTCCGACTCGCTCTGCGCTGCCAGCACCAGCCCGGAGTGTACCGCTACAAAACCGCCGGGCAGCGCAAATGCATTCAATGTGGCATCGCGCACCGCAAAAAAGAAAAAATCAAAACTGGCCTCGCCGCGCGCCTCCGGCCGCGCCGCAACCAGGCTGGAGCCGAAAGCGTTCAAATATTCCAGCACCGGGGCATCATCCAGATAATCGGGGTCGCGCCGTATATCGCGCATGATCTCTTCGCCCAGCTTGCGCTCCATCAACGGCGACAGCGCATCGCTGGCGGAATCGCCCAGAGTCGGCAATCCTAACGCCGCCACCGGCTGCGGCGTTAGCGGCCCGCAAGTGGTCACGATCAACGCGAGCGCCAATACGCGCGCCAATA
Source organism: Glaciimonas sp. (assembly GCA_012927625.1). Taxonomy (GTDB): domain Bacteria; phylum Pseudomonadota; class Gammaproteobacteria; order Burkholderiales; family Burkholderiaceae_D; genus AVCC01. Next base: position 536,205 of record JABBOV010000003.1, read on the forward strand.
CACGGGGCAGCGGCTTCATATTTGCGGAATGATTAGTTTTCACGATGATATGATACCTTCACTCAACAATCGTTCCACGCTCATGAACCATACACCAGACACCCCACCCGGCCTGACGCACTTCGACGCTACCGGCCAAGCCCACATGGTCGATGTCGGCGCCAAAAACGAAACCCACCGCGTCGCCATTGCCGCCGGCACCATCCGCATGCAACCGGACACACTCGACATCATCCAGAACGGCAGTGCCAAAAAAGGCGATGTACTCGGCATTGCCCGCATCGCCGCCATCATGGCCGCCAAACGCACCAGCGACCTGATCCCATTGTGCCACCCGCTGGCGCTGACCCGCGTCACGGTCGAATTCAGCATCGACAGTCCAGCCGCCAGCATCATTTGTCGTGTGCAAGTGGAAAGTTTCGGCAAAACCGGAGTGGAAATGGAAGCTCTGACCGCAGTCCAGGTCGGCCTGCTGACGATCTACGACATGTGCAAGGCAATAGATCGCGGGATGGTGATGACGGATGTGCGGGTGCTGGAAAAGCACGGCGGAAAATCCGGGGATTGGGTGGCGGCGTAAATTGTGTCTGGCGTAGCGTATTGCGCCGTATTACTACATAAAAAATGCTCCGTAAGTCGTTGAACTTACGGAGCATTTTGGCAGAAATTAAACCCAATTTCTGCAGATTACATAGTGGCTTTTGATAAACCCGGCAGCTTTTTTTGGCTGAAGCGTTTACGAAAGCACAGCGTTGCACATCATGCAAGCCGTGCCAGCAGCACAGAAATAAATTAACGCTTGGAGAATTGCTTTGCGCGCCGTGCTTTGCGCAGACCAACTTTTTTACGTTCAACTTCACGCGCATCGCGGGTCACAAAACCGGCTTTCGACAGTTCTGGCTTCAGCGTTGCATCGTAGTCGATCAGGGCACGAGTGATGCCGTGGCGTACTGCGCCAGCTTGGCCGGATTCACCGCCACCGTTAACGTTGACCTTGATGTCGAAACGTTCGAGGTTGCTGGTCAATTCCAGCGGTTGACGAATTACCATCAGACCGGTTTCGCGCGAGAAGTATTCGTTGGCGGGTTTGCCATTCACGATGATCTGGCCTGAGCCGACCTTGATGAAGACGCGAGCCACAGCACTCTTGCGACGGCCGGTTCCGTAATTGTAGTTACCGATCATGTCTATTCCTTAGAGTTCAAGTGCTTTAGGTTGCTGCGCAGCGTGCGGATGAGAACCTTCCGCGTACACTTTGAGCTTCTTGATCATTGCATAGCCGAGTGGGCCTTTAGGCAACATGCCCTTGACCGCTTTCTCAAGCGCGCGACCTGGAAAACGCTCTTGCATTTTCTTGAAGTTGGTTTCATAGATACCGCCTGGATAACCAGTATGACGATAGTATGTTTTTGAAGTTGCCTTGGTGCCTGTGACACGCAGTTTACCTGCATTGATAACGACAATGAAGTCGCCGGTATCGACGTGCGGAGTAAATTCTGGTTTGTGCTTGCCGCGCAATCGGAGTGCCACTTCGCTGGCAACACGTCCGAGGATTTTGTCCGTCGCGTCAATCACCAACCACTCGCGCTTGACCTCATGGGCTTTAGCGGAAAAAGTTTTCATGATGACTTTCTAACTAGATTAACTCGCTCAAATTGGTGGTTCCGCACAAAAACATCATTACTGACAGTGCGGACTCGCCCTTATTCAGATTTCCTGAGCAAACGGAAAGCCGCGAATTATAGTCCTTTTCAGGACGGGGCGTCAAATCTGATGAAAACGGCAGCAGCCCAGCGCGCTTGGCTCCGAATGCTACAGGCAAAAAAAAACCCAAATCGAGTAGGTTCTGGGTTTAAATCCACACCATTGGAGGGTGGAGGAGACACGTGAAATCGGAATGGATGAAATTTCGCTACTTCAATCGTTAATTGAATTATAGCGACGCTATTGTGCATCGCAAGATATTTTTGAAAATAATTTTAAACATTGACTAAAATAATTAAGTAAAAAGTAGTAAACCTATATTAATCAATTAGTTAATTTTAGTTTTTACAATAATAGATATATATTCTTACCTTACAACTAGTGCTGCAACGCAATATATTTCTTGTTGGAATTTTTATATCTTAATCGGGGATTAGCAGTTCAGTTATCTCAATTACATTCAGTTACTCCAGTTACAATTGGCTTTTTTTACGACGAGAACAGCATGGAATGCACCATACGTTGGACAGGATTGTCCGGGATGACTTTTTTAGCGGAAACCGGTTCCGGCCATATTGCGATGATGGATGGCGCACCAGACGGTGGCGGGCGCAATCTGGCACCGCGACCGATGGAACTAGTGCTGGCCGGCACTGGCGGCTGCACCGCCTACGACGTGGTACTTATCCTGCGCAAAAGCAGGCAGGACATTAGCGGCTGCGACGTCACCCTGAAGGCAGAGCGCGCCACAGAAGATCCTAAGATATTTACCGCCGTCCACTTCCACTTCACCGTGCGCGGACGCAACCTGAAACCGAATCTGGTGGAGCGGGCCATCAAACTGTCACACGAAAAATATTGTTCCGCGTCCATCATGCTGGAAAAATCGGCCCAAATTACGCACTCGTTCGAGATACTCGATGATTTGGTTGAGGCTACTCCACCCAACTGACGATCTATTTAAACCCGGTAGGCGGTAAACGTCATCAATTTGGCCATCGCCTGCATCGCCATGCGCACCGGCGCTGGCGTGTTTGCAGCACCGAGCGACTGAGCCGCTGCGCCGTGCGCAATTTCGTCAGTACGCATCCGGTCGACAATTGCCCGCGAGCGCACATCCTGCGGCGGCAAAATGCTGAGATGGCTGTTCAAATGCGCTTCAACCTGGCGTTCGGTCTCGACTACGAAACCCAGGCTGCGCGCGTCGCCCAGCTTGGCAGCGATGGTGCCCAGAGCATAAGCGCCGGCGTACCACAAGGGATTGAGCAGGCTGGTGTGAGAGCCCAATTCCTGCAGACGCTGCGCGCTCCAGGCCAGATGATCCTCTTCCTCGCGCCCGGCTTGCGCGAACTGCTGCTGCACTTCGGCATTTTTAGAAAATTGCCCTTGGGCGTCATACAGCGCCTGCGCGCACACTTCGCCGACGTGGTTGATACGTATCAGGCCGGCGCTATGGCGGCGCTCCTTATCGTCCATTTCGCCCTCTTCAGCCAAGCCTGCCGGGCAAGGCCGCGACGCAACCGCTACGCCCGACACCACGCGCAAAGCTTTATCCAGACCGATGATGAATGTATCCAATTGATGCATATTGATAACCTTTGATAGTTGCACTGCAGCACTGCATTAATCCGGGCATCTCGCATTTTTCCAATGCGTCCATGTCATCTGCCAATATTATGACGGAAGCGCCCGCGCAAGTGGCCGGCGACTTTTCCAGGCAGGCCAGGCGTAGCTGGAAGCTTCCTGTAAATAAATTAAATTATTGGGAGTATGCTAAAAATCATATAGATTTCCGCATACGATAATTGATTTTTAAAATAATACAGTCAACAGTATTATTTTTTCGCCAAATCCGGGCGCATGTTTTCACGATCAGACTCCAGCGCCAGATCCGGCACATGGGTAAACGCAATGCGCATCGGCGCGGCTTGCAGGGCCGCTGCAGCGCCGCCGAAATACAGCGCATTCTTGCCGTAACGCAGGTTCAGCGCATCGATTGCGGCATCCAGCTGATGTTGCGTTTGGCTACTGGAAAACAAGGAAAGGCTTTGATTGCGCGCTTCGGACAAATTGACCAGCGTGACACCGACTGCCATCGGCTCCCAGCCGCGGGCGCTGGCTTGCGGCGGATAGCGCTGCCAGAGCACATCAAATGCGGCCAGCAAGGCGCGGGTGTCGCTGGTCGGGTCGAGCGCAACGTCGTCGTCCCAGCAGACGACTTTGTGATGGCGATTTTTCAGCGTCACCTTCACGCACAAACGCGCGCTAATGCAGTCGAGGCTGCGCAAACGCATTGCCGCCTTCTGCAACAAACGGTGCAGCACCGCGTACGCCGCATCCCGATGGCGCAACTCGGGGGCCAGAACATGCGAATGGCCGACCGTACTGCGCTGGGTCGGCGTCTCCGCAATATCGTCGCCGTGCAACATCGCATGAAAACGCGCGCCCGCCACACCGGACCAGGCCTTGCGCAAGGTCGCCGCTGACGCGTTGCACAATTGCTGCACGCTGGTAATGCCGCAGGCCTCCAGGCGCGCCGCCATCGAGCTGCCGATACCAGTCAGTGCGCGCAATTCTAACGTGAAGAGCGCCTGCGGCAAGTCGGCCTGCTCGATGACCACCAGGCCATTCGGTTTTTGCATGTTGGAGGCAGTCTTGGCCAGAAAGCGATTCGGCCCGATGCCGATTGAGCAATGCATGACACTACCGGCCGCCTGGTAAATCGCCTGTTTGATTTCGTGCGCCAGTTGCACAGCGCCCTCGCGCTGCACATCGCGCCCGCGCAAGCGGCACCACATTTCATCAATCGAGCGCACCTGTTCGACATGGATGCAGGACTCGACTGCCGCCACCAGCTTGTGGTGCATCTGGACATACACGACCGGACGCGACTCGACGAACACGATTTCGCGACACAACTTGCGCGCGTCGCGCACCGAAGTGCCAGTCTTGATGCCGAAGCGCTTGGCCTCGGTGCTGGCGGCAATGCAGCATGTGGTGTCGGTCAGCACCGCCAGCACGCCGACCGGCCGGCCGCGCAGCTCCGGCCGCAATTGCTGCTCGACGCTGGCGAAATACGAATTGGAATCCACATACAGCGCACGCAAAGTCATCGCCAGCCCTTTCCTGCATTAGTGCAAAAGCTAAATTATACTGTTTTTATATACAGTATAATTTAGCTTTTGCGGAATGCCGGAAAAATCCAGAGACAGCTTAAGCGCGGCGCAGATTCACCATCACAACCCCGGCCAGCACCAGTACCGCGCCGGCGGCGAAGCGCAGGCTGAGCGGATCGTTGAGCAGCACTACGCCGAACGCGACCCCGAACAGCGGCGTCAGGAAAGAAAACACCGAAACCCGCGACGCCAGATAGTGGCGCAACATCCAGAACCACGCCAGAAAGCAGGCGAAAGCCACGATTACGCTCTGAAAGAGCAGGCTGGCCCAGGCGATGCCGCTGATGGCCGCAATAGAAGACTGGTGCAGGCCGCCCGCGATGCCCAGCAACAGCACGCAGGCCACCACCAATTGATACAGCAGGGTGCGGGTCGGTGCCGCCTCCGACAGCGCAGTGGTGCGCACCACGATGGTGGTTGCGGCCCAGGACAAGCCGGCCAGCACAGCCAGCACATCTCCTTGCAACATCTCGATAGTGGCGGTTCCGTCGCCCCCAAGACTATCCGAAAACGCATACGCAATGCCGCCAAAGGCCAGCAGCACACCCAGCCACTGGATGCGTCCGATGCGCTCTGCCAGCACGAAATAATGCAAACCCAGCACGGTGAAAATCGGCGCCGTGTATAGAAACACCACCATATGCGACGCCGTGGTGTAGCTCAGGCCTACCGACACACAGAGAAACTCGATCGCAAACAATACGCCGGCGGCAAGACCCGGCCAGAGGGTGCCATCGCGCACCGAAAAACTACCGCCGCGCCACCATATCAGCGCACTCACCAGCAGGGCTGCGAAGCCGCAACGCAGCGCCATCTGCATCACCGGATGGATACTTTTCGCTGCCACCACGACAGCCACCTGCTGCAGGCCGAAGCACAGGCACAACACCAGCATCACCAGTACGCCGAAGCCATCCAGCGGTTTGCGAACTTTGATCATGTGCCGGCCGCGCTCAAATCACTCACACCAGCGCCCATTCCATGCTGGCCTGGTTGGCGTAGACCGGCGGCGCTGCATCGGTGCGCTCGAAGCTGACGATTTCGTAGGCATCCGGCTGCGCCAGCAGCGCGCGCAGCAACTGGTTATTCAAGCCATGACCAGATTTGTGGGCAATATAACTGGCCAGCAACGGATGGCCAACCAGGTATAGGTCGCCGATCGCATCGAGAATCTTGTGGCGCACGAATTCATCGTCGTAGCGCAAGCCATCCCTGTTCAAGATCCGGTATTCATCCATCACGATCGCGTTTTCCATCGAGCCGCCCTGCGCCAGACCCAGTCCGCGCAGGGTTTCCACGTCTTGCATGAAGCCAAAGGTGCGGGCCCGCGCGACATCGCGCACGTACGACACCCGGTCGAAATCGACTTCGGCCTGCTGGTTAGTGCCATCTACCGCCGGATGGTTGAACTCAATGAAAAAATCCAGCTTAAAACCATTGAAAGGTTCCAGCCGTGCCCATTTTTCGGCAGCGCCCTGCCCTTCGCGGATTTCTACCGGCTTGAGCACCCGAATGAATTTCTTGGCCGCTTCCTGCTCTTGCATGCCGGCCTGCTGCAGCAAAAATACGAAAGACGAGGCCGAGCCATCCATGATCGGAATCTCTTCGGCACTCACATCAATCACCAGATTATCGATACCTAACCCGGCGCAGGCCGACATTACATGCTCGACAGTCGATACCCGGGCGCCCTGGTTGACCAGGGTCGAAGCCATGCGCGTGTCGCCGATGCCCATTGCAGCGGCCGGAAAACTGATGATTGGATCCAGATCAACGCGGCGGAAAGTAATTCCGCTATCCGGGCCGCAGGGGCGCAAGGTCAGTTCAACCTTGGTGCCGGAATGCAGACCGACGCCGACGGTTTTGACAGTTTGTTTGATGGTTCTTTGTTTTAACATTTTTATTTTTGGATCAAGATAGGACTTACGCAATGCTGCTGCTTTTCAGTAGCGCAAGCTTCCGTGCCTGCGGCCCGGTGCAGGCACGGAGGCCTGCACTGCTGCGCCTAACCTTGCAGCTTCCACTTGTTCCACGCCGACAGCACTGCATTCGGATAATCAGGGCGGCCGCGGCTGCCGTTATAACGCCCCAGGGCCAGGTACAGATTGCCATTTTCCATATCGATATACATGCGCAGGATGGCACAGCCGTAACGCAGATTCGCTTGCATCTGGAACAGCTTGCTACGGTCATTGTCGCCGATGACTCTGGTCCAGAACGGCATCACCTGCATATAGCCACGGGCACCGACGATCGACATCGCGTATTTGCGAAATGCTGATTCGACCTGGATCAGGCCCAGCACCATAGCCGGATCGAGTCCGGCCCGGGTCGCTTCATACCAAACGGATTCCAGAAATTCCTGCCGCATCTGCACATCGGGAACTCTCTTTTGCAAGCGTTGCGACATCTCACTCAGCCAGTGCAGATATTGGTTGCGCTCATTCGTATCTTCGATCTGCGGCTTGGGTGGCCGACCGTCCGCCACCGCATGCGCCAACGCGAGTCGCACCGAGTCGGCCAATGCGATTTCCTGTTGATTGCCGGCCTGCGCCGATAAGCACGCGCCAAGCAAAGCCACCAGGGCAAGTCGCAAAAAAATACGATACATACCCATAGTATGACATAAAATCATGTTATCACCGCAAGGTAACAAGGCGACTTCATAAATACTCCATATAAAACAATATGATTATGAAGTTGCCAGGCGGCCACAAACAAAGTCTGACATTTCTGCTGCCGGCACCACGGTTGCTGCACTATCGCGCCGCCCTTGATATTCCAGCTTGCCTTCTTTCAGGCCGCGCTCGCCGATCACGACCCTATGCGGCACCCCGATCAATTCCCAGTCGGCAAACATCGCGCCAGGGCGCTCGCCGCGATCGTCCAGGATCACATCGACCCCGGCCTCCTGCAGTGCCGCGTACAGACGGTCGGTTTCAAGTCTGACCGCTTCGCTGCGGTCGTAGCCCATCGGGCACAGCACCACTTCAAACGGCGCCAGCGCTGCCGGCCAGATGATGCCTTTGTCATCGAAATTCTGTTCGATTGCCGCCCCCAGAATGCGCGTTATGCCAATCCCGTAACAGCCCATTTGCAGCAGTTGCGGCTTACCGTTCTCATCCAGGAAAGTTGCCCTCATCGATTCGGAATAGCTGGTGCCAAGCTGAAACACATGCCCGACCTCGATGCCACGCTGAATCGCCAGCACGCCCTTGCCGTCCGGCGATGGATCGCCCGCTACCACGTCGCGTATATCAGCAACTATCGGCTCCGGTAAATCGCGGCCCCAGTTGGCACCGGTGAAGTGATAATCCTCGGCATTCGCGCCGCACACAAAATCGCTCATGTTGGCGACCGTGCGATCAACTACCAGCCGGACCGGCTTGACAGTGTTGATCGGTCCCAGATAACCGGGCTTGGTGCCGAACCACTCCATGATTTCATCTTCGGTCGAAAAGCGATAACCGGCGATGCCGTCAATCTTGTTCGCCTTGACTTCATTCAAGCTATGGTCGCCGCGCAACAGCAGCAGCCAGACCTCCTTGCCTTCCGGCTTTTCGACCGTCAGCACGATGGATTTAACGGTTTTTTCCAGCGGAATCTTCAGATATTCAGCCACTTGTTCGCATTTTGACTGACCCGGCGTAGCAGTCTTGACCAGCGCTGCGGTCGCATCCAGACGCTGCGCGGTCAGCGGCAACGCTTCTGCCGCCTCCATGTTGGCGGCGTAATCGGAGCTTGGGCAATACACGATGGCGTCTTCGCCGGTATCGGTGATCACATGGAATTCATGCGAACCGGAACCGCCGATGGCGCCGTTATCGGCTGCCACCGCACGGAATTGCAAGCCGAATCGATTAAAAATGCGCACATAAGCGTCGTACATCAGTTGATACGACTGCTTCAGTCCGGCCAGATCGCGATCGAACGAGTAAGCATCTTTCATGGTGAATTCGCGCCCGCGCATCAAGCCGAAACGGGGCCGGCGTTCATCGCGAAACTTGGTCTGGATATGGTAAAAATTGAGCGGCAACTGGCGATACGACTTGATTTCGGAGCGCACCACATCGGTGATCACTTCTTCCGAAGTAGGCTGAATTGCATAGTCGCGGCCGTGGCGGTCTTTGACCCGCATCAGCTCCGGGCCCATCTTGTCCCAGCGGCCGGTTTCCTGCCACAACTCGGCCGGCTGCACTACCGGCATCAGCATCTCAATGGCACCCGCACGCACCATTTCTTCGCGCACGATGGCCTCCACCTTGCGGATGACACGCAAACCCATCGGCATATACGTATAAATACCAGAGCCGACGCGCTTGACCATGCCTGCGCGTACCATGAGCTTGTGACTGACAACTTCAGCATCTGAAGGTGCTTCTTTGAGGGTGGAAATGAAAAAACGGGAAGCGCGCATGCTATATATTCTTTTAAAAAGAGAGAGTTATAATCAACCCAATTTTAAAGTATTCGCAGGCTGATGCACCACATCTTCGTACAATTGGTTCAAGACCGCGCGCTACGCCACTGGCTGGCAGTTTGCGCGCAGTGCACATTGGTACCAAATCAAGCCCCAAATTAAGGGCCGAATCCAGGATGAGGTGCAGCTAGTCGCAGAAAGTATCGAGGTGCAATATGCTGGATCGTGAAGGGTTTCGTCCCAACGTCGGCATTATCCTGCTCAACACGCAAAACGAAGTGTGGTGGGGCAAACGGGTGCGTGAGCACTCGTGGCAATTTCCGCAAGGCGGCATCAAATACGGAGAATCGCCGGAACAAGCAATGTTCCGCGAACTGGAAGAAGAGGTCGGCTTGCGCCCGGAACATGTACGGGTGGTCGGCCGCACTCGCGACTGGCTGCGCTATGAGGTGCCGGATCATTTTATCAGGCGTGAAATCCGCGGCCACTATCGCGGCCAGAAACAAATCTGGTTCCTGCTGCGTATGGTTGGTCGCGATTGCGATGTCAACCTGCGCATCAATGAACATCCCGAATTCGATGCCTGGCGGTGGCACGATTACTGGGTTCCGATGGAAATCGTCATCGAATTCAAACGCGATGTTTACCAAAAGGCGCTGCAGGAACTGTCGCGCTTCCTGTCGCGCCCAGCGACTGACACGACGCCGCCGCAGCGGCACACATCACGTTATTTGCGCCAACCGCATGCGCCTCGCTTGCCTGAAACAGAACCCAAGGATGAATAAATTTTTCATGCAAAAAAACAACGGATTTACCACTGCCTGCAGCAAACCAGCAATTTTTCTGGCGACAATCCTGCTAGCGGGTTCAGCAATGAGCCAAATTAAGTCGCATCAGGACGACGAAGAAAGCAAGCAGGTTGATCTGTGGCAAGAAGTGGCATTGCAACTACCTGCCGCTCCCGATACCGATGCTTTGCTGCCATTTACCATCACTCCCAATACGTCCCAAAGCTTCCATATCGATCCCAAAGCCCTGACGGTGGGAACCGATGGCGTAGTGCGCTATACATTGGTGGCGCAAAGCAGCGCCGGGGCCAGCAGCATCAGTTATGAAGGCATCCGCTGCCAATCATTCGAAAAGAAGCTGTACGCGTTCGGCCGCGCCGACGGCAGTTGGGCACGCGCGAAGCGGGATGAATGGCAGCCGATTTTCAAGAATGCTGCAAATCGACAACATGTGACATTAGCTCAGGATTATTTTTGTCGTGACGGACAAGTTGCGGGCAATGCCGCCAAAATCATCGATAGGTTGCGCAGCCGGCACCTATTACCGATTTCCGGTGATTAAAACAACATAAGGTCACAGCAATACCAAATTATCACGATGAATTAGTTCGGGTTCTTCAATAAATCCCAGAATCGATTCGATGTCGCCTGAAGCATGCCGGATGATGCGGCGCGCATCCGAACTCGAATAATTGGTTAGGCCGCGTGCGATTGCGCGGCCGTCTTCATCGGTGCAGGTAATGACTTCGCCGCGGCCGAACTGGCCATGCACTTGGGTGACGCCTATAGGCAGCAGGGATTTGCCTTCTTCGCTTATTTTTTGCACCGCGCCCGCGTCCAGCACGACACGGCCGGCAGTCTGCAAATGATCGGACATCCATTGTTTGCGTGCGGTCAGTTGCCCGGTTTGGGCGCTCAACTGCGTGCCTATCAATTCCCCGCTCGCCAGTCGGATCAAGACTTCTTCCTCGCGGCCCCAGGCAATTACGGTATGCGCACCGGAACTGGCCGCCCGCTTTGCCGCCAATATTTTGGTCAGCATGCCGCCGCGCCCGAGACTGCTACCGGCGCCGCCGGCCATCGCTTCCAACGCCAAATCGCCCGCCTTTGCCCGCTGCACGAATACGGCATCCGGGTTCTTGCGCGGGTCGGCAGTGTACAAACCCTTCTGGTCGGTCAGGATGATCAATGCATCGCCCTCGATCAGATTCGCCACCAAGGCACCGAGGGTATCGTTATCGCCGAACTTGATCTCGTCGGTTACCACCGTGTCATTTTCATTAATGATTGGCACCACGCCCAGGCGCAACAAGGTAAGCAAGGTCGAGCGTGCATTCAGATAACGCTCGCGGTGCGCCAGGTCGGCGTGCGTCAGCAACACTTGTGCGGTGCGCAAGCCATGCACTTGAAAACTGGTTTCGTAAATTTGGGCCAATCCCATTTGCCCCACCGCTGCGCAGGCCTGCAATTTGTCGATACCGGTCGGGCGCTGCAAGAAGCCGAGCCGCAGCATGCCTTCGGCAATCGCACCCGAACTCACCAGCACCACTTCCTTGCCCGTTTGTCGCAGGCGGGCAATTTGATTGGCCCAATTTGCGATGGCGGCATGATCCAGGCCGCGCCCATCGTTGGTCACCAGTGAGGAACCTACTTTAATCACCAATCGTTTGGCGTTTTGAATAACAGAATGCATATTTTCGGTAACTGCCGGAGAAAAATCAGTCAAGCGTCAAAGCGCATGCACCGCACGTACATTTGACGCTGCATCGAAAAACGACGGTGCCGGCAACTGCCGTCCACCGTGCTTGGATACATGTAAAAGAGCTTAATCGATTATCTTGAAGCGTGGATCATCGGGATCTATCGATGCAATGCCGCGTGCTTCTTCCGTCATTTGAACCTCTTCAGCGCGGTACTCGGCATTGCGTTTTTGTTCCAGATGTCGATAAATCGCCGTCACCAGTTCGGCACAACCATTACGGTTGAGTGCGGAAATTTCGAATACCGGCCCTTTCCAGGCAAAACGCTTGATGAAATCCTTGACGCGTTGCTTGCGTTCGTCTTCCGGTATCACGTCGAGCTTATTCAATACCAGCCAGCGCGGCTTGTCGACCAGAGACACATCGTATTTCTTCAATTCCTTGACCAGCGCCTTGGCTTCCTTGACCGGATCGACCATATCGTCGAACGGGGCCAAATCGACGATATGCAGCAGCAAACCGGTGCGCTGTAAATGGCGCAGGAAACGGTGTCCCAAACCGGCCCCTTCGGCTGCGCCCTCGATCAAACCGGGCACATCGGCAATCACAAAACTTTTCTCATGACTGACGCGCACTACACCCAGATTCGGGTGCAATGTCGTAAATGGGTAATCGGCAATCTTCGGTCGTGCATTCGAAACTGCCGTGATGAAAGTTGATTTACCGGCGTTCGGCATGCCCAGCAAACCGACGTCGGCCAGTACCTTCAATTCCAGCTGCAGTTCGCGCCGCTCGCCTTCCTTGCCGTCGCCTTTCTGGCGTGGCGCCCGGTTGGTCGAGGATTTGAAATGGATATTGCCCCAGCCGCCCTCGCCGCCCTTGGCCAGCAGGACTTGCTGACCGTGCTCGGTCAGATCGGCAATACCTTCGCCGGTGTTGTAGTCGGCCACTAATGTTCCAACCGGCATGCGCAGCATAATGTCATCGGCGCCCTTGCCGTAACAATCCGCACCGCGACCGTTTTCGCCGTCGCGCGCCTTGTGCAATTTAGAGAATCGAAAATCCACCAGCGTGTTGATATTGCGGTCGGCTACCGCATAAATGCTGCCGCCCTTACCGCCATCGCCGCCATCCGGGCCGCCGAAAGGTCTGAACTTTTCACGACAAAATGATGCGACGCCGTTGCCGCCGTCACCAGCAATAACTTCAATTTTTGCTTCGTCGATAAATTTCATATTTTTTGCCGCCCAAAAGCTAAAAAGGCCCTACCTGGGGCAGAGCCTTTCGATTGAAGGCTTTCGCCTTACACTGCGCAATCGTTACAAACGATGCTTACGCAGCAACTACAGCTGCAGTTGCAGGTACTACTGTTACGAACTGGCGGCTCAGCGCGCCTTTGATAACAAACTGCACCTTGCCTTGAATCAGTGCGAACAAGGTGTGATCCTTGCCCATGCCGACATTTTCGCCCGGATGAACTTTTGTGCCACGTTGGCGAATAATGATGCCGCCGGCATTGATTGCCTGGCCGCCGTATACTTTTACGCCAAGCCGTTTTGACTCGGAATCACGGCCGTTGCGCGTAGTGCCGCCGCCTTTTTTATGTGCCATTTGAAACTCCTTGGTATCTGGTTAGCTCGGACAACGCTGTTTTATTAAGCGTTGATGGAGACGATTTGCAGTTCGGTGTAATTTTGACGATGGCCTTGATGTTTCTGGTAATGCTTGCGACGACGCATCTTGAAAATCTTGACCTTATCGTGACGCCCTTGCGCCACTACCGTAACCAGCACCGTTGCACCTTCAACCAGTGGCGCACCAAATTTAATGGTGTCGCCAGAGCCCACTGCGAGCACTTGATCTAGGGTGATTTCGGAGCCAATGTCTGCAAGTATCTGTTCTACTTTAAATTTTTCACCAGCAACAACTTTATATTGTTTGCCACCGGTTTTTATGACCGCATACATGTGGAACCTCATCAAATAATTGAATAAACTTTCTTTTCCCAAGCTTGCAAAAAACACTTGCCTAATACGGAAAACCGCAAATTATACATGGACTTGCGTGGCGGGTCAAAATTCGCATGAGCCGATTGCCGCAAAAATGCGACGCGTATTTCCTACCCATCCACAATTCATCCTCTCCATAATCTCGGTCATTCAAGATACTTGAGTAAGTATTTTTAATGTCCGCATACATTACATGCGGATATACTGATAAATGACTGATACCCCTGACATTAATCCCATCTACCAACGGCAACCGAAAACCGCAGCGAACACAGGACAATAATATTGAACCGGATGGACAAGCAAATCCGATCTCATCGCAACGATATTGTCATCGTATAATTCCCGCAATTGATGATTCCCCACAGGCGCCACCTTGTCTACCGCAACCGATCTCACCGCCAGCAACAACTCAATACCATCCATTAGCGCCGACATGGGCGACGTCAACCGCATAATCCGCACGCGTCTGCATTCCGATGTACCGCTCATCAACCAGATTGCGCAATACATTATTGGTGCCGGTGGCAAGCGCATCCGCCCGCAACTGGTCTTGCTGGTCGCAAATGCCCACAGCTATACCGGCACACACCACCACGAACTCGCAGCCGTAGTCGAACTGATCCACACCGCCACTTTGCTGCACGACGACGTGGTCGATGAATCCTCCCTGCGGCGCGGACGAAAAACCGCCAATGCACTATTCGGCAATGCGGCCTCTGTATTAGTGGGCGACTTCCTGCATTCGCGCGCTTTCCAGATGATGGTTGCAATCGACGACATTCAGGTCATGCGCATTTTGGCCGATGCAACCAACGTGCTGGCTGAGGGCGAAGTACTGCAATTGCTTAATATGCACGATTCTGACCTGACAGAAGAGCGCTATTTGCAGGTCATTCGCTCTAAGACTGCCAAATTATTCGAGGCAGCAGCGCAACTCGGAGCACGCGTCGCGGGCGCTTCGGACGACGCCATTGAAGCCGCTGCCGAGTACGGCCGCTGCCTCGGTACCGCCTTTCAATTGATCGACGATGTGCTGGACTACTCCGGCAACGCTGCCGAAATCGGCAAGAATGTCGGCGACGACCTGCGCGAAGGCAAGCCGACACTACCCTTGATTTATCTGATGCAACATGGCACGCCAACACAACGCGAACTGGTGCGCGCCTGCATCGTACACGGCGATGAACAACATTTTGAGCAAATACTGGCTGACATCACCACCTCCGGCGCGCTCGAATACACTACCGGCAAAGCCCAACAGGCCGCTGGTAAAGCGGTAACAGCGCTGACGCACTTGCCGGACAATCGTTTCAAGGACTCCTTGCTGCAATTATGCAGCTTTGCAGTCAAGCGTAATCACTGAATTAACGCAGATTAGTTCGGTATCGCAGTCGGGGTGTAGCTTGGTCTGGTAGAGCGCTGCGTTCGGGACGTAGAGGCCGGAGGTTCGAATCCTCTCACCCCGACCAGGATTCACCCTATCAGCAAAAATTTAGCGCAATGCTTCTTCTTTAAAAAATCAGTCGTCTAAAACTCTGCAGCAAATCCGCGTCACACGGCATGTTCGTGGGCCCGTGCGAAAATCGGCTGAATAGCTACAAAATATTCAACTCATCAAGGACGCCTGTATGGCGAAAGGGCTGCTTGCAGCACTTTACCTGCACTGGAAAATCAGATATGCGGAAGGGCAAACAAGAGGAAAAACGGAATCGGAAAGATAATTCACAACTGTTATTTTTGACGCCTTGAAAAAGCCGATAAGCCCCCATATAATTAGCACTCGTTAAGGGAGAGTGCTAACAACTTTTTTAACCTTACAAATTTTACGGCAAAGCCCGTTTCCAATACAAGGCTGCGCAGTAAAAATGTTTTGTAGCAGATATGCTGCAATAAAACCTCAACCTATTGAATACTAAGGAGTTTTTATGAATCTTCGTCCTTTGCATGACCGCGTTATCGTAAAGCGTCTGGATCAGGAAACAAAAACCGCATCCGGCATCGTTCTGCCTGAAGCAGCAGCTGAAAAGCCGGATCAAGGTGAAGTTCTGGCAATAGGTAATGGCAAGATTCTGGAAGACGGCTCGGTCCGTACGTTGGCGGTAAAAGTCGGCGACCGCGTTTTATTCGGCAAATACTCTGGCCAAACGGTTAAGGTTGACGGTGATGAATTGCTGGTCATGCGCGAAGAAGACATCATGGCCGTAGTTGAGAAGTAATCAACACACCATCCGTCAGACATCAATAATTTAGTCGTATCACATTCTCAGGCTGGCAAATTTTCAATGCATTTGCCCGCCCCGAAAATCAGTTTAGGAGATTCACATGGCAGCTAAAGACGTAGTATTTGGCGATTCAGCCCGTTCCAAGATGGTCGAAGGCGTCAACATTCTCGCCAACGCAGTTAAAGTTACTTTGGGCCCTAAAGGCCGCAACGTCGTAATCGAACGCTCATACGGCGCGCCAACCATCACCAAAGATGGTGTATCGGTTGCCAAGGAAATCGAACTCAAAGACAAGCTCATGAACATGGGCGCGCAGATGGTAAAAGAAGTTGCATCCCGTACTAGCGACAACGCTGGCGACGGTACCACTACTGCAACCGTATTGACCCAAGCCATTGTGCGCGAAGGCATGAAATACGTTGCTGCCGGCATGAACCCGATGGACTTGAAGCGCGGCATCGACAAGGCAGTTGCAGCAACTATCGCTGAACTGGCAAAAATCGCCAAGCCATGCACCACTACTAAAGAAATCGCTCAAGTCGGCTCGATCTCTGCCAACAGCGATACATCGATCGGCGAGCGTATCGCTGAAGCGATGGACAAAGTCGGCAAAGAAGGCGTAATTACTGTTGAAGACGGCAAATCTTTGAACGACGAACTCGATATCGTTGAAGGTATGCAGTTTGACCGTGGCTATCTGTCACCGTATTTCATCAACAATCCGGAAAAACAAGTTGTATTGCTGGAAGATCCATTCATTCTGCTGTGCGACAAGAAAATCTCCAACATCCGTGACCTGCTGCCGATTTTGGAACAAGTCGCCAAGGCTGGCCGTCCACTGCTGATCATCGCAGAAGACGTCGAAGGCGAAGCGCTGGCAACTCTGGTAGTCAACAACATTCGCGGCATCCTGAAAACTTGCGCAGTCAAAGCGCCAGGCTTCGGCGACCGTCGCAAAGCAATGTTGGAAGACATCGCAATCCTGACCGGTGGTCAAGTTGTTGCTGAAGAAGTTGGCATGACACTGGAAAAAGTCACGCTGGAAGAATTGGGTCAAGCCAAACGGGTAGAAATCGGCAAGGAAAACACCATCGTTATCGACGGTGCTGGCCAACATGCTGCAATCGAAGCACGCGTCAAGCAAGTACGCGTACAAATCGAAGAAGCGACTTCCGACTATGACCGTGAAAAACTACAAGAACGCGTTGCCAAACTGGCAGGCGGTGTTGCTGTGATCAAGGTTGGCGCTGCTACCGAAGTTGAAATGAAAGAGAAAAAAGCCCGCGTTGAAGATGCATTGCACGCAACTCGCGCTGCGGTCGAAGAAGGCATTGTTCCTGGCGGCGGTGTTGCACTGTTGCGCGCTCGCGCCAACATCAAGGTCACCGGTGACAATCCTGACCAGGAAGCCGGCATCAAGATCGTTATGCGCGCAATGGAAGAACCGCTGCGCATGATCGTGCAAAACGCCGGCGAAGAAGCTTCGGTTGTAGTAGCTAAAGTATTGGCTGGCACAGGTAACTTCGGTTACAACGCTGCCAACGGTACTTACGGCGACATGGTTGAAATGGGCGTGCTGGATCCAGCCAAAGTAACCCGTTCAGCTCTGCAAAACGCAGCCTCGATTGCTTCCCTGATGTTGACTACAGACTGCATGATCGCTGAGTCGGCTGACGATAAAGCAGCCGGTGGCATGCCTGATATGGGCGGCATGGGTGGTATGGGCGGCATGGGTGGTATGGGCGGCATGATGTAATAACCGTTTTCGGTTATTGGATACAAGCAAGCTACACTGCTGCTAACGAAAAACCCGCTCGGTTTGCGCCGAGCGGGTTTTTTCATGGAGTTTAGGAAGGTGCCCGCCATTGGCGCATATCCAAAAGTAATATCGGCATACAATACAAATCGTTTCGCTTATAAAGCGGCTCCCGTAGAATAACTTCCTTGAGAAGAAATACAGCGACAGAGTGTCGATCACGATACAGTCTGTCGCTTTTTTATTTGTAGAAAAATACGATTCAAATGATAGAACTACAAGCAATCCACCAGCGCTTCAAAGGGGCCAGCGGCGACGTCGATGCGGTACGCGACGTCAGCTTGTCGATTCGCAAAGGCGAGATTTTTGGCATTATCGGCCGTAGCGGCGCCGGCAAAAGCTCGCTGGTGCGCACCATCAACCTGTTGAACCGTCCGACCTCGGGCCGGGTGCTGGTTGATGGCCGCGACCTGACCGGCCTAGGCGCAAAAGAACTGCGCGCAGCGCGGCATGACATCGGCATGATCTTCCAGCACTTCAATTTGCTGACATCGCGCACCGTGTATGACAACGTCGCCCTGCCGCTGGAACTAGCCGGCCTGTCAAAAGCCGATATTCATAAAAAAGTCATGCCGCTATTGGAACTGGTGGGCCTGACCGAATTAAAAAAACGTTATCCGGCCCATATCAGCGGCGGCCAGAAGCAGCGCGTCGGGATTGCGCGCGCATTGGCGAATGATCCGAAAATATTGTTGTCGGACGAAGCCACCTCGGCGCTGGACCCGGAAACCACCCGTTCGATTCTTGAACTACTGCGCCGCATCAACCGCGAGCTTGGCCTGACGATTGTGCTGATCACGCATCAGATGGACGTCATCAAAGTCATCTGCGACCGCGTCGCCGTGATGGAGGCCGGGAAAATTATCGAGCAAGGCGAAGTCATCGATGTTTTCCGCCAACCCAAACATGACGTCACCAAAGCTTTGATCGGCGATGTGATTGCACAGGAATTGCCAGAAGGCGTACTGCAGCGGGTACGCGCCAAGCTGGCACAAACTCAGGCCGGCAGCGGCCAGGATCATTTGTTCCGGTTTGCATTTTCCGGCGCCAGCGTAGACCAGCCGCTGCTATCGGAAGCGATTCGCCGCTACGGCATGGATTTCACCATCCTGCACGGCCAGATCGATGAAATACAGGGTCAGGCATTCGGCTCGCTCGCAGTACTGGCCAGCGGCGCAGCAGATGATATTACTGCAGCAATAGCCTACCTGCGCGCCCAAGGTGTAGTCGTTGAGGAATTAAATTATGTCATCTGAATTATTCAATTTATTCATTGCTTCTTTTGGCGAAACGCTATTGATGGTCGCGGTTTCCGGCGTTCTGGGCGCACTGCTCGGCGTGCCGCTCGGCATCGCCTTGCACCTGACCGACCGCAAGGGCATATTGCCCAGTCCAATTTTCAATCGGGTAGCTGGGTTGCTGGTCAATGCGGTGCGCTCGACGCCATTCATCATTTTGCTGGTGGCAGTGATTCCAATGACGCGCTTTTTCGTCGGCTCTTCGATCGGCACTGCAGCGGCGATTGTGCCGCTGACGCTGGCGGCAGCACCCTTTGTCGCCCGCCTGGTGGAAACCGCGCTGCGCGAAGTTGATCCCGGCCTGATCGAGGCAGCGCAAGCGATGGGCGCTACCACCGCCCAAACTGTCTTCAAGGTGCTGGTGCCGGAAGCGTTTTCCGGCATCGTGGCCGGCCTGACCATCACCTTCATCAGTCTGGTCGGGTATTCAGCGATGGCCGGGGCGATTGGCGGCGGCGGCTTGGGCGACCTTGGGATTCGCTACGGCTATCAACGCTTCCTGCCGGAGGTCATGCTGGCGGTGGTGCTGATTTTGATCGTGTTCGTGCAAATTGTGCAATCGCTCGGTGACCTGCTAGTGCGCCGGCTGAGTCACCGTTAATTTTTACTTTCGCTTTTTACTTTTTCAATACCGTTTTCAATATCCAAAAGGAACATCATGCAACGTCGCCATATTTTGCGTCATACATTACAATTTTTAAGCGCACTGAGTCTGCTTGCCAGCCTCGCCATCGCCCCGGCTCAAGCGCAGGATAAACCGATCAAAATCGGCGTGACTGGCGGCCCGCACGCGGAAATCATGGAAGTCGTGAAGAAAATCGCGGCCAAGGATGGCTTGAAAATACAAGTCGTCGAGTTCAGCGATTACATTCAACCAAACGCCGCGCTGGCCTCCGGCGATCTCGATGCAAACAGCTTCCAGCATCTGCCTTACCTGGAAGCGCAAATCAAGGATCGCGGCTACAAGTTCGCCAATGTCGGCTATACCATCACCGAACCGATGGGCGTGTACTCGAAAAACGTGAAATCGCTGGCCAACCTGAAACCGGGTGCCCGGGTTGGCGTACCGAACGATCCTACCAATGGCGGCCGCGCGTTGTTGTTGCTGCAAGCGCAGGGATTGTTCAAGCTGAAAGCCAGTGCCGGCCTGAGCGCGACCCCGCTCGATATCGTCAGCAATCCGAAAAAAATCAAGATTGTCGAACTCGATGCCGCGCAATTGCCGCGCTCGCTGGCTGACCTTGAGGCTGCCGTCATCAACGGCAATTATGCCGAACAGGCAGGCTTGAATCCGGCCACTGACTCCATCGCCATCGAAGGTCCGAAAGGTCCATACGCCAACGTGATCGCCGTGCGCGATCAAGACAAGGCCAAGCCTTGGGTAGCGAAGCTGCTCAAGGCGTACCACAGCCCGGAAGTCAAACAGTTCGTGCAGAAGCAATACAAGAACTCGGTCATCGTGTCCTGGTAAGTCAGGACGAGTAACCGCGCCAGAAGTAGGATGCGCCATGCGCACTCTACTTCTGGCGGCAATAAAAAACGGGAGAGATGCGATATCTCTCCCGTTTTTTTATTGCATCTGGTTACTCACCATGCTCACCACAGCGGCGCGCGTTTCTCAATAAACGCTTGCACCCCTTCTTGCGCCGCTGGATCCATCATGTTGCACGCCATAGTTTGGCCGGCCAACTGATAGGCGGCATCAATCCCCATTTCCAATTGCTGGTAAAACAGTTGCTTGCCCATTGCGACCGCCACTGCGGGCTTGGTCAGAATGCTGGCAGTCAAGTGGGCGATTTCAGCATCCAGTTGTTCCGGCGCCACCACCCGATTGATCAGGCCGCGTGCCATTGCCGTCTGGGCGTCGATGAAGTCGCCGGTCAGCAGCATTTCCAAGGCTTGCTTGCGCGATACGTTGCGCGACAGAGCAACCGAGGGCGTGGCGCAGAACAAGCCTAAATTGATGCCCGATACCGCAAACCGGGCCGCACTGGATGCTACCGCCAGATCGCACATGGCAACCAGTTGGCAGCCGGCAGCAGTGGCGATGCCTTGCACCCGCGCAATCACCGGTTGCGGCAATTGCTGGATGGTCAGCATCAGCTTGCTGCATTGCGTGAACAGGGTCTGGTAATAGTCCAGCTCAGAAGTGGCGCGCATCTGCTTGAGGTCGTGTCCGGCGCAGAACGCGCGGCCTTCGGCGGCCAGCACCACCACTCGCACGGTGGTGTCTTGGGCAACCGCATCCAGCGCCGCCTGCAATGCGTCCATCATTTGTTCCGACAGCGCATTGAACTGCGCTGCACGGTTCAAGGTCAGGGTAACGATGCCGCCGCTACGGCTGTGCAATACCATTGGAATCGCTTGATCTGTTTCTGACTGGTCCATTTTGTCTCCGTCTTTATTATGTGATATTTTTATATACTACGCAGCGTATTATTCAATACCACAGTTAATATATGCGTAGAAAGCATATATTTTAGCTATACTCCCCTATTATTTTTAATTACCTTGGCTCGTCTTCGATATCCTCAGGTGGCATTATCTGTTGCGACAAGCCCAACAACACGGGTGGCACATAGCTCGCAAGCAGCACGGCGCGGCTGTCGGGGGTCTCCAGGCTGATGCGGCCCAACGCGCCGGTACGGTAATCCTGCAGCAGGGTATTGGCGGCTTTTTCGAAAT
This sequence comes from Glaciimonas sp., assembly GCA_012927625.1. Lineage (GTDB taxonomy): Bacteria > Pseudomonadota > Gammaproteobacteria > Burkholderiales > Burkholderiaceae_D > AVCC01. Next base: position 558,026 of record JABBOV010000003.1, read on the forward strand.
CCCAGTCGCCGCCTTTCAGACGGTAACCACGCCGCTGCGCAACGCCTTCGACTACGCTGACCGCATCCATGCCCTCGGTTTTCATGTTGTAACGTGTTGCCAGCAATTGCGGGTAGCGCTGCAACAGAATCTCGGCCAGGAAAGTGGCGATTTCTTCCTCGATCAAGGCGTTGACGCCGATCGCGTGGCTAGCGGCCAGCATCAGGCCGTCGGTCGGATGGGCGATTTTCGGCCACAACAAGCCGGGCGTATCGATCAGGATCATGTTTTTATTCAAGTACAAGCGCTGCTGCACCTTGGTTACTGCCGGTTCGTCGCCGACCTTGGCCACTCGTCTTTTGAGCAAAGCGTTCATCAGCGTCGATTTGCCGACGTTCGGAATGCCCATGATCATCATCCGCAGCGCCTTGGTCGGCACGCCGCGATGCGGTGCCTGCTGCAGGCACAAGGCTGGAATTTTCAAGACATCCGATGGTTTTTTGCAGGACAGCGCAACCGCGCGCACGTTTTTCTGGCTATTGTAAAAAGCCAACCAGGCTTGCGTCGCTACCGGGTCGGCCAGATCGCTCTTGTTCAGAATTTTCAAACAAGGGCGTTGCCGGAACAGGCGCAACTCTTCGACCATCGGGTTGCAACTGGCTTGGGGTATGCGAGCATCAAGCACTTCGATGACCAGATCGGTCGCTTCCATGGTTTCCGCCGCTTTTTTGCGGGCGGCGTTCATGTGGCCGGGGAACCATTGTATCGACATGCGGAATCAATTCTTGCGGGATAAAACGCTATTGTACGGAGTTGCGGCGTTCGCTATCTAAAATTCATCCAGCCCGGCCAGCACCTTCAAATGCGCGACCACGCTGCGCCCCAGTGCAGACAGGTTGTAGCCGCCCTCCAGGCAACTAACGATGCGTCCGCCGGAGTGCAGTCTCGCGACATCCATGATCTGTCGGGTAATCCATGCGTAATCGGCTTCGACCAGATCCATCTGACCGATATCGTCTTCCCGATGGGCGTCAAAACCGGCCGAAATGAAGATCATTTGCGGCCGGTACGCGTGCAGCGCCGGCAGCCATTTTTCGGCAATCTGCTGACGCACCACTTCGCCTCCGGTGTAAGCCGGCAGCGGGATGTTGATTGCATTCGTGACGCTGCGGTCGGTCCCACTGTAGGGATACAGCGGATGCTGGAAAAAACTCGCCATCAACACTCTTGGCTCATTGGCGAATGTTTCTTCGGTGCCGTTGCCATGATGGACATCGAAATCGACGATGGCTACACGCTGCAAGCCATGCACTTCCAGCGCGTGGCGCACCGCAATGGCGACATTATTAAACAGGCAAAAACCCATCGACTCAGTCGGCCGCGCATGGTGGCCGGGCGGTCGGATGGAGCAGAAGGCATTTTCAATTTCACCTTTGATGACAGCATCGGTGGCTGCCACAGCAGCGCCGGCAGCGGCCAGCGCCGCTTTCCAACTGAACGCATTGAGCGAAGTATCGCCATCCAGCGGATAGTAGCTGGACTGGCCGCTGAGTGCCCGCGGCACGTTGTCGCGCACCAGTGCGATGGCCGCCGGGGTATGAATGCGGGCGATGTCAGCCACATCGGCAGCGGGTGCTTGACGATACTCCAGATAAGTGCCAATCCGGCTGGAAATCAACTGATCTTCAATCGCCTGCAGCCGGGCTGGTGACTCTGGATGCCAGTCGCCCATTTCGTGGCGCATGCAATCGGGATGGGTATAAAAAGCTGTCGTCATGGATGCAAAATTGCCCACTGCTGCGGGCATAACCTTCTTGAATTAAATCGGGTTGAAATCATGGGTACACAAACGGCAGGAAGCTTCCAACGCAATAGACACTAACGCAAACTCTTCACACCGTTTACACTCACCATCTTACGCTTTCAAACCGAACCGCAAGTTGCATCGGCTCCAGACAATCGTTCGACGGCTCTGTTGCAGCCGTCATCTTTGACCCACAATTCGCTTTTGCACAATGTCGATAAAATTTCCTAAAGCACTGCAACGCCTGACTTCTCTTACCATCCTGCCTTTATTGCTCGCAATCGGATTGGGGCAGCACAGTGCTGCGCAGGCAGACCAACCCAGTGCGGCGCGTAAGCTCGCTTTTATAGAAGAAAACCAGGGAGAGTTCGTCAATTTTGGACAATGGAAAGAAGTTGCAAGCTTCATTGATAAAATGGTTGAAAAACATCATTTTGACAAGGCCGAACTGCAAGCAATCCTGGCCCAAGTGAAATACTCTGAAACCGCAATCCAATTGATGAAACCGGCACCGCCAGGCCGTCCAAAGAACTGGCAAGCCTACCGCGCACGCTTCGTGGAACCGATACGCGTCAACGCAGGGGTGCAATTTTGGAACGACTACGCCAGCGATCTGAAACGTGCCGAAATACAATACGGCGTTCCGGCGGAAATCATCGTCGGCATCATCGGAGTGGAAACCGTATATGGCCGCAATATGGGAAATTTTCGCGTGCTCGATGCGCTTACTACCCTCGCCTTCGACTACCCGAACACCCCAACGCGCATGGCAAGAATGGATTTTTTCCGTGACGAACTTGAAAGCGCCCTGTTATACGCACGCGAATCCGGCATCGACCCATGGTTCCTAACTGGATCGTATGCAGGTGCGATCGGCTGGCCGCAATTTATGCCCAGCAGTATTCTCGCCTATGCGGTTGATTTCAACCAGGATGGCAAGATCGATTTACGCAATTCTCCAGCAGATGCAATTGGCAGTGTGGCTCGCTTCCTGTCCATGCACGGATGGAGACGCGGCTATCCCATCGTTTTCCCTGCTACCATCCCCTCACGGAACAATCATAACGGCCTCTGGGCAGCATTCATCGGTCAGGGATTGGAAGCAAAATACTCGCTCAATGAATTAACAAGCGCAGGTGTAGTGCCAAGCCCGCAGGCGCCAACTGATTTACTATACGGTCTTGTCGATTTGCAAAACGGTACCGAAGCGACTGAATACTGGTTAGGCACTGACAATTTTTTTGCCATAACCCTGTATAACCGTAGCTTCTTTTACGCGATGTCGGTAATCGAACTTGGCCGTACAATCAGCGCCATGCGCAATCGATAGCTGCGCACTTCTTCGCCGGCATCGCCCCAGTTACACACATATTTAATACAACATTGACAACAATCAAGTCGAAGCATTATTGATCTGACAAAATATTTCTTAAGTGAAGGGAATTTTTTATGTATTTTAATAGTCCGACACTTGTTTATATAGATATTTTACGCAAATTGAGATTTAATCACGTGCATTATTGCTATAAGGCATTAATTTTTCGTGTATCAAAGTAATTGTGATTTGGATTTTATTGCTAATTTTTTATAGCAATAGATTCTCCAGCCATTTCAAAGCATCGCATCGTTATGCGTGATAGTTACATTACTGTAGAAGCAACTATAAGAGCATGAAAAGCAACTGAAGCAGTCTACCCACATGGATCTGAAAATTTGTTTTTAAATGTAAATTTGCTTACGGTATTACACGGTCTGACGGTATTAATACACCGCGATGTATGAATAAGCAGATTCTTTGTTTCGCTTCCATTCCCATAAAATTTAAAAAATGAAAGACCAAGACCATGAGCACTCAGACAGACAATGACACCGGCAGCACCGCACTTATGGATCAATTCGAATACAATCCCAACCGCCTTCTAGATACGCTGATCGAAAAATTGCATTTGAAAAACGACGCAGCACTTTCCAGGGCGTTGGAAGTTGCACCGCCTGTCATCAGCAAAATTCGTCATCGCAGATTGCCAGTCGGCGCATCTCTACTGATCCGAATGCACGAAGTGAGTGATTTGAGCATCCGGGATCTACGCTATCTGATGGGAGATCGTCGCAACAAGTTCAGAATCAGCGACAAGCAGTTCAAGCCCAAAGAAGCGACGGCAGCATAATCCACAGTTACGCTGTAAGGATGCATTTGATCGCAGGACTGAGACATCCAGTCAGCCCTGCGAGCGGAAAGCTCAGGCGGGAAAAATGCCGGTCGAGAGGTAACGGTCACCGCGATCGCATACTATAAAGACGATCGTGGCGTTTTCTACCGTTTGAGAAATCCGTAGCGCAACTTCGCAAGCACCGGCAGCGGAGATACCGCAGAAAATACCCTCTTCGATCGCGAGTCGTCTTGCCATGTGCTCTGATGCGGCCTGGCTTACCGATTCAATCTGGTCGACTCTGGATTTGTTATAGATCTTTGGCAGATAGGCTTCCGGCCATTTACGGATGCCAGGAATCTGCGAGCCTTCTTCCGGCTGTGCGCCAATAATTCGCACTGCGCCTTTTTGTTCCTTCAAATACTGCGACACGCCCATGATGGTGCCGGTAGTACCCATCGCACTCACAAAATGCGTCACGCGTCCTTTGGTATCGCGCCATATTTCCGGCCCGGTAGTCTCATAATGCGCGCGTGGGTTATCTGGATTGGAGAACTGGTCGAGGATAATGCCCTTGCCATCTTTCTGCATCTGGAGTGCCAGATCCCTGGCATATTCCATGCCGCCGATCTTCGGCGTAAGCACCAATTGCGCGCCATAAGCAGACATGCTTTGACGGCGTTCCATGCTAAGGTTTTCCGGCATCAGTAAAATCATCTTGTAGCCACGGATGGCAGCCACCATCGCAAGCGCAATTCCAGTATTGCCGCTGGTGGCTTCAATCAAGGTGTCGCCAGGCTTGATCTCTGCGCGCTCTTCGGCACGCTTTATCATCGACAAAGCGGCCCGATCCTTGACTGAGCCGGCCGGATTATTGCCTTCCATTTTACCGAGAATAACGTTATTCCTGCTGGCAGTATCAGTGCCCCCGATCTGCTTCAGCTCAACTAAAGGGGTATTGCCTATCGTGTTTTCAATGGTCTGATAACGCATGGTGTCCGGTCTATCGCATCAACAAAACTGTATTTTAGTCTGAGTCACGCCAGTACGCGCTGGCTGTCCGTCAAATCGTGCGGCAATAAAAAACCCCGCAACTTGCGCATGCGGGGTTTTGGTGAAATTTTATGGCTTATTTAGACGGGGCGACTTCCGGCTTGGCTTTCTTATCCATGCTGGTCGGAGCCGGTGTGTTCGGCATCGCTTTTTCCGGTGTGCTTGCTTTCATCTTCTTGTCTGCCTTGGCAGCTGCCGGCATTTTGGCTGGCGTATTCGGTTTGTTCTTGCCATTGATGGTGAGACCCGCATCGGACAGTTTGGCAGAATTTTTATCGCCAATACCCTTGACCCGTTTTTCGAAATCAACCCAGTCCTTGAAATCGCCGCCCTTCTTGCGCTCGTCCAGAATGGTCTTGGAAGTTGCGGGTCCAATGCCTTTAATGCCGTCCAATGCCGCCTGATCTGCCTTGTTGACGTCGACTTGTGCAAATGCAAATCCCATCGTTACGATTAAACCGACTACGCCCAGCAATAATTTTTTGAACATTTCATTCCTTTTAGTAGACCAATTATTTTTTAAAAATCGCAGTAGCACTGGCGAAACGCAATCGCAAGCGGCTTCGTAGACTATACAACAAGTCGATCAAAAAATAGCAAATGAATCACACCAGCGTTGGATTTTAATCTTGCAATTCATCTAGGGAGACGGTGGCCGTACCCAGTTTCCCCACCACGATGCCGCCGGCACGATTGGCGTAGGACACCGCCTGCTCCAGCGGCAGCCCAGCGCCCAACATCACGGCCAGCGTGGCGATTACGGTGTCTCCGGCACCTGAGACGTCATACACTTCGCGCGTTACCGCTGGCACATGCGACACGCCTTGTGCCGAATACAGTGTCATGCCTTCTTCGGAACGGGTCAGCAACAGCGCCTCCAGTTGCAGACTTGTACGCAGTTGCTGCGCTTTGGCAGTCAGCTCGGCCTCGCTGTGCCAGGCACCAACGATGGCACGAAACTCCGTCTTGTTGGGCGTCAATATCGAAGCCCCCGCATAACAAGTGAAGTCTTCTCCCTTCGGGTCGACCAGAACCATCTTGCCTGCCTGCCGCGCCAACTGAATCATGGCGGCCACATTGACCAAGCCGCCCTTAGCATAATCGGACAGCACAACCACATCGTAGTCGCACAGTAAAGTATCGAACCGAGCCAGTTTGTCGCGCAATGCGCCATCGGCCGGCGCCTGCTCGAAATCGATGCGCAGCAATTGTTGCTGGCGGCCTATCACGCGTAATTTGATAATGGTCGCAGTCGCGACATCGCGCTGCAGGTAGTTGTGAATTGCGGATTCATCCAACAGGCGTGCAATCGCATCGCCTGCTTCGTCCTGCCCCACCACACCCAACAAACCGGCGTACGCGCCCAAAGCAGATACATTTCGGGCTACATTGGCGGCCCCGCCCAGACGCTCTTCGCTCTTCGCCACATGCACCACCGGAACCGGCGCTTCCGGCGATATCCGGTTGACATCGCCAAACCAGTAACGGTCCAGCATCACATCGCCCGCCACCAAAATTCGTGTCGTATTCAGTGCCGGTAGTTTCATAGCGTATTTCCTGTGCCGGTCAAAACCTCATGACAATTTGCGCCGGGCCCAGTTAATGGATAGAAACCCTGCGGCTGTACAGGATGGAATCCTTGTCGGCCGGGATATCCGGCAAAAATTTTACTGTCGAGCCCGGCCAGATCGGGGCCGGCGACCAAGCCGACATAACTGGTGGCGATAATGGGTATTTTCATAAACTTAGTTAATAGGATTCAATAGCGAGATTGACGGTTTCAGCCAGAAATGCGACGTCAGGTTTTTTGTCGAACCTATTTTTCACCACCACCATTTTTTTTATTTTAAAAAATATACTGCTATATGTATTACATCGAAGTCAATTAAATAATGCGTAAAATAGGGTTTTTTTAATATACTCTGCAATAATAAACTATGATGGCCTGAAATATTCTTCCACAATGCACATCAGCGCCAGTCAGTTACGCAGTAGCTTAATTCATCACGTTGAGTTCTTCGGTGCGGCGCGGCGGATACGTTTCCCAAAGATTGCAGCCGGGGCACTGCCAATAGAATTGGCGCGCCTTGAAGCCGCAATGACTGCATTGATAACGCGCCAGCTTTTGCGCGTAGCTGTGCACCAGGTGCTTGACCATGGATAGTTCAGGCTGGATCTCCGGCCGGGCATCCATTAAGCGGGCGTCGAGCAACTTGTCCAGACCCAGCAAGGTGGGTGTGCGGCGCAATTCATCGCTGGCCAGTTGCTTGGCGGCGTCCACCCCATGAAGTTCGAATACCGCCTTGAAAACCACTTCCAGCAAATCGATAGACGGCGTTTCGGCGAGATAAAATTTCAATAAATTGATGCCTTCCTCGGCTCGCCCGACACTGCGATAACCATCCATCAGGCGCTGCGCCGCTAGTGCCACATGCGGCACGCTCTGCTGTTCGACCCGACGCCAGGCCAGCAATGCGCCTTCGAGGTCGCCCTTGGCCTGCGCCACATCGCCGATCAACAAAGTAGCGCGCACGCTTTTACGATCGGAGGCCAAGGCTTTTTCCAGCAAGGCCAGTGCCGCATCTGGGTGCGTATGCACCAACTCATCCTGCGCCATTTCACAGTAGAACTGGGCGATTTCCTTTTGCAGTCCACCGGCGCCGGACTGCTGCAATCCCTGCGCCGCTTGAATCGCTCGCGGCCATTCCTTCTCGCGCTGAAAAATTTCCAGCAAGGCGCGCTGCGCTTGCGCGCCGTAGGCAGTTGTCAGCAGTTGATTGAAGGTTTCTTCGGCCCGATCCAGCAAACCCGCTTTAAGGTGATCCTGGCCCAACTCAAACAATGCCTGCAAGCGCTGTTCCTGCGGCAAATCTGGGCGCGCCAGCAAATTTTGGTGCACCCGAATCGCTCGCTCCGTTTCACCGCGGCGACGAAACAGGTTGCCAAGCGCAAAATGCAGCTCAACGGTTTCTGGATCGAGCTTGACGATTTCAATGAATGCATCGATCGCCTTGTCCGGTTGTTCGTTTAGCAGAAAATTCAAACCCTTGAAATAGCCGCTGGGCAAACTGCGCGATTCCGACAGCAATTGTCTGATATCAACGCGCGCTGCTATCCAGCCCAATCCGAAAAAAATCGGTATTCCGAGCAACCACCAAATTTCAAATTCCATCTAGGTTCGATCTTGTCATGATTTATTACGTTTTCACATCAATTGTGAACGCGAAGGCGTAACACAGACAAATACGCGGTACGGCGAGCGAAGCCGACAAAGAGCGAAATGCACGAGAAAGTGAAATCACCTGTCGAGCACACCATCCGGTTGCGGGGGCTGGCTGCGCAACCGTTCGCGCGTTGCATTTTCTTTTTCCATACCGACGATAATTTTTCTTTGCCGATTCAAATCGCGGCGCTGGCGCAATACAGTGGACATCATTGCCAGTACGCCGAAAATGACGCCGCTGACAAAAAAAATCAATAACATCAATACCAAGGGCGCCCGTATTTCATAACCCAAAAAGAATTCTAATGCGACTTCCTGCGTATTCTTGAGGGCGAATCCAAAAAAAACAATAAACAGCAGACCTGCAATTATTCGGGAAATGAGCTTCATCGCGCGGTTCTCCAATGCATTCCAATACATGCTGGCTGCGCGGGAATCGCGTAGCCAAAAATGCCATACGAAATTGTACGTGAAAAAAAACGGCATCCGTAGATGCCGTTTCGATTTATCTGTAAATGGCTCAGTCTTCCCTGATCGGCTGTCCCACCATCGCATCCACGCATTCGCGCAATTGTTTGCCCGGTTTGAAGTGGGGCACCCGTTTTTCGGGCACCATCACCTTGTCGCCGGACTTCGGATTGCGCCCGATGCGCGGCGGCCGACTGTTCAGCGCAAAGCTGCCGAAGCCCCGGATCTCAATGCGCTGTCCCGTTGCCAAGGCATCGATCATTGCATCCAGAATTGTCTTGACCGCGTAATCCGCATCCTTGGCGACCAGTTGCGAATAACGCTCGGCCAAACGGGCAATCAACTCCGACTTAGTCATTTACCGACTGACAATCAGTTCTTGTTATCGAACTTGGCCTTCAACAGCGCGCCCAGGCTAGTAGTGCCCGATGCAGCATTGTTGTCGGTTGCTGTCATTTTTTGCATCGCTTCTTGCGTTTCGACATTATCTTTTGCCTTGATCGACAATTGAATGCCACGCGCTTTGCGGTCGATATTCAATACCATGGCTTCAACAGTGTCGCCAACTTTCAAGTGGGTACCGGCATCTTCGACGCGATCACGCGAGATTTCGGAAGCACGCAGATAGCCTTCAACTTCTTCGGACAACTGAATCACTGCGCCTTTAGGCTCGACCGATTTGACGGTACCTGTTACCAGTGCGCCCTTGTCGTTCATGGCAGCGAAGTTGTTGAATGGATCGCCTTCGAGTTGTTTAACGCCCAGGGAAACGCGCTCGCGCTCGACGTCAATCGCCAACACGATAGCTTCCAGTTCGTCGCCTTTCTTGAAACGGCGGACTGCTTCTTCGCCGGTTTCAGTCCAGGACAAGTCGGACAAATGCACCAGACCGTCGATGTTGCCAGCCAAGCCGATGAAAACGCCGAAGTCGGTGATCGATTTGATCGCGCCGCGAACTTTATCGCCCTTCTTGTGGGTGATTGCGAAATCATCCCAAGGATTGGACTTGCATTGCTTCATGCCGAGGCTGATGCGACGACGCTCTTCGTCGATTTCCAGCACCATGACTTCAACTTCATCGCCCAATTGGACAACTTTGTTTGGCGCCACGTTCTTGTTAGTCCAGTCCATTTCGGACACATGGACCAAACCTTCGATACCTTGTTCGACTTCAACGAATGCACCGTAGTCGGTCAGATTGGTAACTTTACCGAACAGGCGGGTGCTTTGCGGGTAGCGACGTGACAAACCGGTCCATGGATCGTCGCCCAATTGCTTGACGCCCAGCGAGACACGGTTCTTCTCTTTGTCGTATTTCAGAATTTTGGCAGTAATTTCCTGACCGACAGTCAGTACTTCCGATGGATGACGCACACGACGCCATGCCAAGTCTGTGATGTGCAGCAAGCCATCGATGCCGCCCAGATCCACGAATGCGCCATAGTCGGTGATGTTCTTGACCACGCCGTTGACGATGGAACCTTCTTGCAGGGTTTCCATCAGTTTCTGGCGCTCTTCGCCCATCGACGCTTCGATTACCGCGCGGCGTGACAGCACCACGTTGTTGCGCTTGCGATCAAGCTTGATGACCTTGAATTCGAGCGTTTTGCCTTCAAACGGGGTCGTGTCCTTGACTGGGCGGGTATCCACCAGCGAGCCAGGCAGAAAGGCACGGATACCGTTGGTCAGAACGGTCAGGCCGCCCTTAACCTTGCCATTGACTGTACCGATGACGATTTCGCCGGATTCCATTGCTTTTTCAAGCGCCAGCCACGAGGCCAGACGTTTTGCCTTGTCGCGCGACAGGATGGTGTCGCCAAAGCCGTTTTCGAGCGATTCGATCGCAACTGAAACGAAGTCGCCAATCTTGACTTCGAGTTCGCCTTGATCGTTTTTGAATTCTTCAACAGGGATAAAGGCTTCGGATTTCAGGCCGGCGTTGACGATGACGAAATTATGGTCAAGGCGCACGACTTCAGCAGAAATCACTTCGCCGGAACGCATGTCCTGACGGGACAACGATTCTTCGAACAGGGCGGCGAAACTTTCCATTCCGGTGGATTCGGTGGAGGTTGTAGCAGTAGTCATAGGTTTTTTACAGGTTATCCAGCAGGGGACGCGACAGGCGACTTAAACTGGGTTAGGTTTATCAACGCCGCACCGGACCATGTGTTGTGGAACCTGTACGGCAGCAACGGCACTACAAAATTACAGAAAAAATATGCATCAGATGCGCATCAAACCAAATCAATCCGATCTCTGCGCATACCAGCGCAGCACTTGCGACACCGCCTGATCTACGCTCAGATCGGAAGTATCGAGCAAACAGGCATCCTCGGCGGGCTTTAACGGGGCGGTAGTACGCTGCGCATCACGTGCGTCACGCTCATTCAAATCCCGCAAGAGGTCGGTAATATTAGCAGAAAATCCCTTGTCAATCAATTGCTTATACCGTCTTTGCGCACGCACCTCAACGCTGGCAGTCAGGAATATCTTTAATGATGCGCCCGGAAAGATGACAGTGCCCATGTCGCGCCCATCGGCCACCAGCCCGGGAGCTTGCCGAAAGCCCAGTTGCAGGCCGATCAGCGCCTGCCGCACTGCAGGCAGGGCGGCAATCTTTGACGCGGCATTGCCGATTTCCTCGGCTCGGATCGCGTCGGTGACGTCAACACCGGACAGCCGCACGGCAGCGCCGTTGAAATTGCATGGCAGCGCCGCTGCCAGCGCGGCTATGCGCTGCTGATCCGACAGCGGCGTATTGCTGCGCAGTGCAGACAGCGCGGCAAGTCGGTACAGCGCGCCGGAATCCAGATAATGCCATCCAAGCTGCTGCGCAACGCGCTGCGCTACAGTGCCTTTTCCAGAGGCAGTGGGGCCGTCAACAGCAATCACGGGAACACGGATCCGATCCATTACAATTCCTGAAAATATTGGAGTATATGCAAAAATAGTGGTATTACCGCATATAAATAGACCATTACTATTTATACTGGCTGTTATATATAAATCATCCGAACAACCGCCGCATCAAAACAATTCATTGCGGGCGATGCTGGCGAATGCTTCAAAATAATCAGGAAAGGTTTTGGCCACGCATTGCGGGTTGTTGATGCGTATCGCCGCACCATTACGGCCAGCGCCGGCCAGCGTCGCCAGCGAAAAGCACATCGCCATCCGATGGTCGTCGTAGGTATCAATAGTCGCGGCGCGAATCTGCGCCGGCGGCGTCACCCGCAAATAATCCGCGCCCTCCTCCACCAGCGCGCCGACTTTGCGCAACTCAGTCGCCATCGCGCTAATGCGATCGGTTTCCTTGACCCGCCAGCTGCCGATATTGCGCAGCATGCTGGGACCGTCGGCATACAGTGCAGCAACTGCAATGGTCATCGCGGCGTCCGGTATGTGGTTGAAATCGGCGTCAATCGCCTTTAATACGCCATTCGATTGCGCTTCGATCCAGTTTTCACCCATCGTGATAGTTGCGCCCATTTGCTGCAGCGCTTCGACAAAGCGCACATCGCCCTGGATGCTGGCACTGCCTACGCCTTCGACCCGCACCGGGCCGCCGGCAATCGCGCCCGCCGCCAAAAAATACGAAGCCGACGAGGCATCGCCTTCGACCTGAATGATCCCGGGACTTTGGTAATGTTGCCCTGCCGCCACCACAAACGATTGCCAGCCGTCGCGCTCGACCAGCACGCCAAAGCGCCGCATCAGGTTTAAGGTGATTTCGATATATGGTCTGGAAATCAGTTCGCCAATGACTTCAATGGAGAGCGCATGCTCGCGCGCGATGAAGGGCGAGGCCATCAGCAATGCGGTCAGAAACTGGCTCGAAACGTTGCCGCGCACGCGCATGTACCGGGCATCGATGTGACCGCGCTGGATATACAAGGGCGGGAAGCCTGCAACGCCGGTGTATGCGATCCGGGCCCCGATCGCGTTCAGCGCATCGACCAGATCGCCGATCGGGCGCTCATGCATGCGCGCTACGCCGTGCAGCGTGTAGTCGCCGCCGATCACGGCCAGCGCCGCGGTCAGCGGGCGGATCGCAGTGCCGGCGTTGCCCATGAACAAATCGGCCTGGTGCACCGGAGGATTGCCATCGACGCCAAACACAGTGTAGTTCTGGGTCTGGCCCTGCTGCTCCCAGCGCACTCCCAGCAGTCGCAGCGCGTTCAGCATCACGAAAGTATCGTCCGACGCCAGCAAATCCAATATCTGGCTAGTGCCGCCAGCCAGCGCGGCCAGCAGCAGGGTGCGGTTCGAAATACTTTTTGAGCCGGGCAGGCGCACCGTGCCCTGCGCACGCATCGCGGGCGCCAGATCAATATGATCGGGATAATGTTTTGGATGCTGGGCCTGGGTTTGGATGCTGGTCGGTTTCATGCTGTGCGTCATTAGTCGCCGCCTTCCTGATGGTGTTTTTCTGCCGCTTCAATCGATATTTCCCAACGTTGCCGGGCTTGCTGTGCATTGGCAAAGATCGCTTCCAGCGCGCCACCGTCGCCGCCTGCCAAGGCGCTACGCAAGTGCGTCAATTGCAGCATATACGCATCCAGTTCGCTCAGCAGCGCGGTTTGATTGGCCAATGCAATATCGCGCCACATTTCCGGCGAAGAACCGGCAATCCGGGTGAAATCGCGAAAGCCGCTAGCCGCATACTGGAACAACAGGTCGGCATGCGGCTTGCGCGCAATATCATCGACCAGCGCATACGCCAGCAGATGCGGCAAGTGGCTGACCGAGGCAAACACGCGGTCGTGCTGCTCCGGCGTAAGTCGGTGGATGATGGCGCCGCATTGCTGCCAGGCAGCAGCCACCCGAGCCACATCGTCCATTGCATTTTCTGGCAACGGCGTCAGCACCACTTTTTTGCCAAGGTACAAATCGGATAGCGCCGCTTCCGGCCCGTTCAGCTCGCGACCGGCAATCGGATGGCCCGGCACGAACTGCGCAATCTTGGCACCCAGCGCGCGCCGGGCTGCGGCCACCACATCGGTCTTGGTGCTACCGGCGTCGGTGACGATGGTGCCGGCCTGCAAATGCGGTGCGATAGCTTCCAGTATCGCCTCGGTTTGCGCTACCGGCGCAGCAATCAATACCAGATCGGCATCCCGCAAACAAGTTGCCAGCGCGTCGGAATCAGAGCTGCTGGCGCTATCGATGATGCCGAGTTCAATCGCGCGCGCCAGCGGTGCAGCAGTGCGGCCGACGCCGACAGTGTGCGTTGCCGCAGCCGCTTTTTTGAGCGCCAGCGCAAAGGAGCCACCGATTAAGCCGACACCGAAAATAACGATTTTTTTGAACAAGGGAATGACTCTAATGGTGGAGTTATGCCAATGCAGGCGCGTCCGCGTTAGCCCCGTCCGCTCTTTTCCGCATCTTTTAAATTTGAAAAAACGGGAGTATGGCAAAAAACACTATACTCTCCGCATATATTTATTGCGTCTTTAAAAAATACACTAAATAGTATTCGATATTATGAGAATACTGCTGTTTTGTGATGGCAGGCCTGCGTGCCTACGGCCCGGTGCAGGCATGGAGGCCTGCACTACTTAATTCCATCTAAATTCACGTTGTATTTTAAGCAAAAAACAGCAAGCCGCACTCAGGCGGCTTTCACTTCCGCTTCGATTTTCAGCACCGTGCGCAGCGCATCGATAAAGATCGCGTTTTCTTGCGGCAAGCCGATTGAGATGCGCAACCATTGCGACAAGCCGTAATTGGCGACCGGCCGCACGATCACGCCCCGCTTCAGCAATGCCAGATTAATGCGGGCGCCGGCATGGTCGTCAATCCCGACCTTGACCAGCACGAAGTTGCCGAAGGATGGCACATATTGCAAATCGATTGCATCGAAAAACTCTGTCAACTGCACATAACCGGCGGCATTCAAGGCTGCGCTTTTTTGTAGAAATTGCGTATCGCCCAGCGCCGCAACAGCTGCCGCCTGCGCCAGCGAATTGACATTGAACGGTTGCCGGATGCGGTTCAGCAAATCGGTAACAGCCGGTTGCGCAATCCCGAACCCGACCCGCAAACCGGCCAGTCCGTAAGCTTTCGAGAGCGTGCGCGACACCAGCAGATTCGGATAAGTCCTGACCCACTCAGTCGATTCGTGTTGCAACTCCGGCGCCAGATATTCGTTATAGGCTTCGTCCAGCACCACCACTACTTCCGGCGGCACACTTTTCAGGAACGCTTCGATGGCTGCGGCGGGCAAAAAGGTGCCGGTCGGATTATTCGGGTTGGCGATATAGATCAGCTTGGTATCGGGCGTAATCGCGCGTGCCATTGCAGCCAAGTCGTGACCGTAATCCTGGGCCGGCACTTCGATGGCGCGTGCGCCTACCGCTTGGGTCGCCAGCGCATAGACCAAAAACGCATATTGTGCGTACATTATTGCCTGGCCCGGTTGCACGAACGCATGCGCGGCCAGTTCCAGAATGTCGTTACTGCCGTTGCCCAGCGTAATCCACTCTTGCGGCACCCGGTATTTTGCGGTGATAGCCGCTTTCAGGTCGAAACCGTTGGCATCTGGATAGCGGCCAATCCCGGCTACCGCATCGAGCATCGCCTGCCGAGCAGACTCCGGCATGCCAAGCGGATTTTCGTTGGAAGCAAGCTTGACAATCGTGGCCTGGTCCAGGCCGAATTCGCGTGCTACTTCCGCAATCGTCTTGCCACTCTGGTAAGGGGCAATTGCACGCACATAATCAGGACCGTACTGTATGGACATCTTGGACTCCAGAGTTAAATGAAATTAGGCGCAAAAAGGATAGGAGCCGAGAACCTTGAAAAAAGCGGCGTTCTGTTTTAGTTCGGCCAAGGCGCAGGCCACCTTGTCGTCTTGCAGATGGCCCTCGATATCGACGTAGAAATAATATTCCCAAGTGCCCATGCGGGCCGGGCGCGATTCAAAGCGCGTCATCGATACGCCGTGTTTGGCCAACGGCGCCAGCAAATTATAGACAGCGCCCGCCTTGTTCGGCACCGACAAGACCAGCGAGGTTTGATCGCTTCCGCTGGGGCTGGTCTGCAGGCGGCCGATCACCGCAAACCGGGTGCGATTGTGCGGATCGTCCTGGATATGCGCGTTGATGATTTGCAAGCCATATTGCTGACCGGCAATCTCGCTGGCGATGGCGGCCGTGCTGGACTGTTCTGACGCCAGCCGCGCCGCTTCGCCGTTGGAAGCGACTGCGTGGCGTTCAATGTTCGGATAATTCTGGTTCAGCCAGGCTTGGCACTGCGCCAGCGCCTGCGAATGGGCGCAAATCCGCAACACACCATCCATCGTCCCGCTTAATGACATCAGGCTGTGATGCACCGGAATCGACACCTCGCCGCTGATCAAAAGCGTAGTTTGCAGCAGCAAATCGAGGGTCCGGTTGATCGCGCCTTCGGATGAATTTTCCACCGGTACCACGCCGAAATCGGCGGTACCGGCTTCCACCGCGCGAAATACTTCATCGATGGATGGGCACGGCATGCCTTCGACCGCACGACCAAACTGCTGGTATACCGCTTGTTCGGTAAAGGTCCCGACCGGACCGAGAAAAGCGACTGTGACCCGGTTCTCCAGCGCCCGACAGGACGACATGATTTCGCGGAAGATGGTTTGTACGTCTGGGCCAAACAAGGGGCCGGGATTGCGCTCGGCGACTCGGCGCAGGACTTGCGCCTCGCGCTCGGGGCGAAATACCGGCGCATTGGTTTCAGCTTTCAGATGGCCGACTTGCTGCGCCAGGCGAGCCCGCTGATTCAGCAATTCCAGGATTTGCTGATCGATTGCATCGATTTGGACACGCAATGGCTGGAGTTTATCTTGGCTCATATTTTCTGTGTTCTGTGGGCCGCGGCCACTATCTATCATCCGTCACCCGACAAGCAGCTATGCGTGCAGGCGCTCGAATTGTTTCATGTAGGCCACCAGTGCCTGCACGCCCTCGATCGGCATCGCGTTATAAATCGAAGCCCGCATGCCGCCGACCGATTTATGTCCCTTCAGTTGCAACAAACCACCCGCTTCGGCTCCCGCCAGAAACGCTACATTATGCGTATCGTCGCGTAGCGAAAACGGAATATTCATCCTGGAACGGCAATCGGGAGCAATTTTGTTGCTATAAAAACTGCTGGCATCGATGGTGTCATACAACAACTTAGCCTTGGCGATATTGCGTTGCTCCATCGCCGCCACGCCGCCTTGGCGCAGGAGCCACTGGAACACCAGGCCGGCGATGTAGATCGCATAAGTCGGCGGCGTGTTGTACATCGAATGGTTATCCGCCACCAGTTTCCAGTCAAATGCGGACGGGCAAAACGGCAGTGCATGTCCGATCAAGTCCTCGCGCACGATGACGATGGTCAAGCCGGCCGGACCAACATTTTTTTGCGCGCCGCCGTAGATGACGCCATATTTCGACACATCGATCACGCGCGACAGGATGTGAGACGACATGTCGGCCACCAGTGGCGCGTCATTGGTGGCGGCTGCAACCTCCGGCACGAACTGGTATTCAACGCCGTCGATGGTTTCATTGGTGCAAATGTGCACATACGCGGCATTTTCCGACAAACGCCAGACGTCGCGTGCAGGAATCGCCGCAAAATGGGAAGCTTCAGAGGAAGCCGCGATATTGACGTTGCAATACTTCTTCGCTTCCTTGATGGATTTGGTCGACCAGGAGCCGCTGTTGATGTAATCCGCGGTCGCAGGCTGCGGCTTGCGACCGACCAGATTCATCGGAATAATCGCGTTTTCTGCAATCGCCCCGCCCTGCATGAAAAGAATCCGGTAATTATCCGGCACCGCCAGCAACACCCGCAAGTCACGCTCGGCCGCTGCGATGATGGACATGAATTCTTTGCCGCGATGGCTCATTTCCATCACCGACATGCCGCTGCCATGCCAATCGAGCATTTCAGCGGCCGCCTGCTGCAACACTTCCGGGGGCAGCATTGCCGGCCCGGCGGAAAAATTATAGATACGCGTCATGCTTCGCTCGGCTCCTCGCCATTCACATCGCCTTCAACATCGCTCTCGACATCGGGTTCCACTATGCGTTGCAAGCCGCTGAGCTTGGTGCCGTCTTCGACTGCGATCAGTGTTACGCCCTGGGTTGCACGGCCCATTTCACGGATTTCGGAGACGCGGGTACGGATCAAAACGCCGCCGGTAGTGATGAGCATGATTTCATCGCCAGACTCGACCAGTGTGGCAGCCACGACTCGGCCGTTACGCTCGCTGGTTTGGATCGCGATCATGCCTTTGGTGCCCCGGCCATGACGGGTGTATTCATGAATCGGAGTCCGCTTGCCGAAGCCGTTTTCAGTAGCAGTCAAAACGCTCTGTTGGTCGTTTTCGGCCACCAGCAAGGAAATAACCTGCTGGCCTTCTTCCATATTCATGCCGCGTACCCCGCGCGCGTTGCGGCCCATCGGCCGTACGTCATTCTCGTCGAAGCGCACTGCTTTGCCTGAATCCGAAAACAGCATCACATCATGCTTGCCGTCGGTTAGCGCCGCACCGATCAAAAAATCACCCTCGTCCAGATCAACCGCAATGATGCCGGCTTTGCGCGGGTTTTTAAAGTCTTGCAAAGGAGTCTTCTTGACGGTGCCAAGGCTGGTCGCCATGAAGATATAGCGGTCTTCCGGGAAAGTCCGATTTTCGCCCGATACCGACAACACCACAGTGACTTTCTCGCCTTCCTGCAGCGGGAACATATTGACGATCGGCTTGCCGCGCGAATTGCGCGAACCTTGCGGCACTTCCCATACCTTGAGCCAATACAATCGACCGCGGTTGGAAAAGCACAAAATGTAATCGTGAGTATTGGCGATGAAAAGCTGATCGATCCAGTCGTCTTCCTTGGTTGCCATTGCCTGCTTGCCGCGACCGCCGCGCTTTTGTGCATGGTATTCCGACATCGGTTGCGACTTCATGTAACCCGTATGCGATAACGTCACCACCATGTCCTGCGGCGTGATCAAGTCTTCGGTACCTAGATCTGTTGCATTGAGTTCAATCTGCGAACGGCGCACATCCTTGTTGCCTTCGCCGTATTCATTTATGGCCAAGTTCAGTTCATCGGTAATGATGATGGTTACACGCTCCGGTTTGGACAGAATATCCAGCAAGTCCGCGATCTGCGCCATCACATCCTTGTATTCATTGACGATCTTGTCTTGCTCCAGACCCGTCAGACGCTGCAGACGCATCTGCAGAATTTCCTGAGCCTGGTCATCCGACAACTTGTACAAACCGTCTTTTTGAATACCGTAATGCTTCGGCAAATTTTCCGGGCGGAATGCCTCGATGCCACCGGTATTTTCGGCCCCGGTACGCATCAACATCTCGCGCACTACCGAGGAATCCCAGGCACGCGACATCAATTCCAGTTTTGCGATGGGCGGCGTCGGAGCGGCCTTGATGATGGCAATGAAATCGTCAATGTTGGCTAGCGCAACCGCCAAGCCTTCCAGTACATGCCCGCGTTCACGCGCACGGCGCAGCTCAAACACGGTACGGCGCGTTATAACCTCGCGTCGATGCGACAAGAAACACTGCAGCATCTCTTTCAAGTTCAGCAGCTTAGGCTGGCCATCCACCAGTGCCACCATGTTCATGCCGAATGTGTCCTGCAATTGCGTCTGCTTGTAAAGATTGTTCAACACAACCTCAGGTACTTCGCCGCGTTTCAATTCGATCACTACGCGCATGCCGGATTTGTCGGACTCGTCGCGGATGTCGGAAATACCGTCAAGCTTTTTGTCACGCACATGCTCGGCGATACGCTCCAGCAAAGTTTTTTTATTAACCTGATACGGCAGTTCATCGATGATGAGTGCGGTACGCCCTTCCTTGCCGAACTCTTCAAAGTGCGTCTTGGCGCGCATCACAACCCGACCGCGCCCGGTACGATAGCCATCGCGAACGCCCGACACGCCATAGATAATGCCGGCGGTCGGAAAGTCAGGTGCCGGGATGATCTCGATCAATTCATCAATGGTGCAATCGACATTGCGCAGCAAATACAAGGCGCCTTTGATGACTTCTGTAATATTGTGCGGTGGGATATTGGTTGCCATCCCAACCGCGATACCTGAAGAGCCGTTAATCAGCAGATTCGGAATCTTGGTCGGCAGTACCGACGGCTCTTTTTCCTTGCCATCGTAGTTAGGCACAAAATCAACGGTATCTTTGTCGATATCAGCCAAGAGTTCATTGGCTATTTTCCCCAGGCGACACTCGGTATAACGCATCGCCGCAGCGCTGTCGCCATCGACCGAGCCGAAATTGCCCTGTCCGTCAACCAGCATGTAACGTAGCGAAAAACTCTGCGCCATTCGCACCAGCGTGTCGTAAATCGAGGCGTCGCCGTGGGGGTGGTATTTACCCATGGTTTCACCGACCACGCGCGCACATTTTACATACGGACGGTTCCAGACATTGTTCATTTCATGCATGGCAAACAATACTCGCCGATGTACCGGCTTCAAGCCGTCGCGCACATCGGGCAAGGCACGCCCAACGATTACGCTCATGGCGTAATCGAGATAACTTTTACGCATCTCTTCTTCAAGGGAAATCGGGATTGTTTCTTTGGCGAATTGATCCATTGGCTGTTCGGCTAATCTTTGACTGGGGTTAACATACGATGCCCATCTTTAAGGCATTATTACAACAACGGGATGAAGCTTGTAAACAGATAATCTTATCATGCGGCGGTTTCCTCATGGCTTTTAAGAAACCGAGAATGCCGATACGATATTTTCCAGAAAATGCGATCCCGTCAATAAAATATGTTTAAATACTGCCGGATATTCCAACCATTTTTACTTGAAAATCGCAAAAAAGGAAGCAGCATGCTTATTAAACTGGCCATGAGCTTTGCGATTGGAGCAACAGCCATTGGCGCGCACGCACAGACCTCCGCTATTAAAGCAAAAACACCAGACAGCGCATATTTGCAAGACAACAACCAAACAGTAGTGCGCAGCGCCTACGGCCTCTGCTGGCGCACCGGCAATTGGCTCGCTGCAGATGCAATCCTAGGATGCGACGGCGAACTGACTCCCCCTATTGCGAACCCCACTGCCCCTGCCGTTGCAGCACCGTTCGCGCAAGTAGTTACTCCTGCCGTCACGCCAGAACCTAAACGGTGTGATTTCACGGCAACACTGGAAAACGACCAGACTTTTCCATTTAATAGCGCCATTCTTACAAAGGCAGCCAAAAAACGGGTTGATGATGAAGTGCTCCCGAGGCTTGCAAATTGCACCAATATTGAATCAATACGCATAACCGGCCATACCGATTTACTCGGATCGCAAAAATATAACCAGCTATTATCTGAAAACCGCGCAGGGAACCTGGCTGCCTACCTGAAAAGCAAAAATATTGTTTTCAGTATCAATACATTGGGTGTAGGCGCAACACAGCCGGTAAAAACCTGCAGCAAAAATTTGCCTCGCAAAAAACTTATTCAATGTCTGGCACCCAACCGCCGGCTCATTATTGAAGTTGAAGGACGGTCAGTTAAATAGCAATGCATCAAATTTAGGGGTCCATTTTGATGGGCGGCTTACATAATTCCCTAAATGAAAACCACCCATTTTATCGTTGCGAAATCGCAACGAATGACCAAAATTACACCACAATCAATTTAACAAACAAAGCAGCAAGTCAAAGCCTATGGCAAAATGAAAACCGGACTATTGCATAGGGCTAATTTATAATTGTGATAACCTGTTGCAAGTAGTAATTCAATTCTTAAGATGTTGTAAATTTGTAGCGCAGTTTATCTGCGGATATCTCACCCGAGAGGAAAAAATATGAAAAAATTAGCAAAACTCGTCTTCGCTGCGTCCGCAGTCCTGTCTATTTCGGCATCTGCACAAGGCACACAAGATATTCAGGCCAAAACACCTAATAGCGCATACGTTCAAGACAGCCGTGGTGTGATTGCACGCAGCCCATTCGGCTTGTGCTGGCATGCCGGTTACTGGACTCCTGCCGACTCAGTCGGTGGTTGCGATGGCGAAATCGTCAAAGCTGCCGCCGCGCCGGCACCTGCTGCTGAATCTGCTCCAGCAGCGGCTCCTGTAGTCGCAGTCGCACCAACATCGGAAAAAGTCACTTTTGCAGCGGATGCATTCTTTGATTTTGACAAGTCCGTACTGAAAGCCGACGGCAAAGCGAAATTAGACGACCTAGCCTCGAAACTGGGCGGCGTCAATCTGGAAGTTATCATTGCTGTTGGTCACACAGACTCCATCGGAACTGATGCTTACAACCAGAAACTGTCGATTCGCCGCGCTGAAGCAGTTAAAGCCTACTTGGTTTCCAAAGGCATCGAAACCAATCGCGTATACACTGAAGGTAAAGGCGAGAAGCAACCAGTTGCCAGCAATAAAAACGCTGCAGGTCGCGCTAAAAACCGCCGCGTAGAAATCGAAGTTGTTGGTACACGCAACCAGTAATCGTTCTTGCTCCAGTAAAACCCCGCTTACGCGGGGTTTTTTTGGCCTAAACAATCAGGCCAATTGCCTCGCTCAGAATCATCTGATTTATTCTACAAGACCTGCGCATCGGCACATTTACAGCTATCATGTCATCTATGAATGCTGACCCTCTTGAACTACAAAAATTCAGTGATCTCGCTCACCGTTGGTGGGATTCGAGTTCGGAATTTCGTCCCTTGCATGCCATTAATCCACTCCGCCTGGAATGGATTAATGGCTGTGTGCCATTAGCAGGAAAAACCATTGTCGATATAGGCTGTGGCGGCGGCATCCTGTCAGAATCAATGGCAAATAAGGGCGCGAATGTAATGGGAATCGATTTATCTGAAAAAGCCCTTAAGGTTGCTGACCTGCATAGCTTGGAATCCGGCGCCAAAGTCCATTACGAATTGATTGCCGCAGAAGACCTGGCGGCAAGAGAACCTGGCAAATACGACATCGTGACATGCATGGAAATGCTGGAACATGTGCCAGATCCGGCTTCCATCGTGCGCGCCTGTGCCACCTTGGTAAAACCCGGCGGCTGCGTATTTTTTTCCACACTGAATCGTAATCTGAAATCCTACCTGTTTGCCATTATCGGAGCCGAATACCTGCTGCGCCTGCTGCCAAAAGGCACCCATGAATATGCAAAATTCATTACTCCCGCAGAGTTGTCGCAATACATACGCAATGCGAACATGACCGTCGATGTCATGAAAGGACTGACATACAATCCTGTGACCCAATTGTATTCGCTCAATCACGACACCAGCGTCAATTACATGATGGCTTGCACGCGCAGTGTCTAGCTCAATTTTACTAATCGACAACTGCCACACCAATATGCGAAATCGCACATAAGTTTGCCTTGACTACCAATACGCTTTCTATCCCCCGCGCCATCCTGTTCGATCTCGATGGCACTTTAGCCGACACGGCACCAGATCTGGCGGCGGCAGTCAATCTGCTGCGAACAGCGCAAGGACTAATGCCAACACCGTACGAATCACTCCGCCCCACGGCATCATCTGGCGCGAGAGGATTGATCGGCGCGGCATTCGGGCTCCAGCCTGAAGATGACGGCTATGAAAACTTGCGGATCGCTTTCCTGAACAACTACGCTGCAGCGTTAGCAGTGAAATCCCGACTATTCGATGGAGTAACCGATCTGATCAAGGGATTAAGCGAGCACGACCTGGCCTGGGGAATCGTAACCAACAAGGCAGCGCGTTTCACAGATCCTTTAGTACGCCAGATTGGCTTGCATGGGGCAGGTTGCGTGGTATCCGGCGATACGATGCCGCAGGCAAAACCGCATCCGGGGCCGCTATTCGAAGCCGCCAGGCGTCTTGGCATATCCCCACAAGATTGTTGGTACGTAGGCGACGACCTTCGCGATATTCAGGCAGGGCATGCTGCCGGCATGCATACCGTCGCTGCGGCATGGGGCTATTGTGGCGAACTTGCCCCCCGCGTATGGGGCGCCGATTTGATCATAAACACACCATTACAGTTACTGGAATGCATCCGCAACAGATGTCTGGCCTAGAGGCTTGTCAGGGTTAGGGCGAAACTGTTACGAAATACCTTGGGCGTCACATTTTGCGCAACGCAATGTAATACGGTCAGGATTTTCTTGACTAATCGTTTTAATGATTCTCAGAAACTTTGCAAGAGCATATATACCCCCGCGATATTTTATAAAAAATCACGTTCTACGCATGTGATACGGATAGCATTAAATAATACACTACCCCCTATACCATAAAAACAGGAACGCAGCCGATCCGTCACACTGTTTTGATAACATTTGTATTGACGCACGCAGCACACCCACACTGCTGACTGACTTCCCACTCCAGCTTACCTGCGCCGCCATGCAGCAATTGTCCCATAGCGAGGGCTGCATACTGCGTGCTGGACGATGCCCAGTACAATTGTTCTGACCAGATTTCTAGTAATCGAAGCAGAAGAATTTGCTGCGGCGCTTGCCTATGCAGAGGATGTGAATGGGTATACGAGAGCGTGTGCGGCGCAGTTTGGCTTTTTTTGGCCCTTACGGAATTTTCCGAAAATATGGCGCAGCAGGAACGTCTGCATATGAAAATGAAAGTCTGCGGTAATCTACGCCAAATTATAGGATGCACCGACTCCAGATTGTCCCTACGGTTACGCACAGTGCTTGATTGCAAGTAAAATCATGCCTTTAGATAGCGGTTACAGCAAACAATTAATAGCCATTCCAGACATGGAGGCCGAGGCTGAAAATGTTCTCATCGTTACCAAATTATCGAGTAACTTTCTTGTTTAATCCTTTTTAACGGCAAATCATTGAATTCCGTTCCCCTATGGGTGCAGTTGCTTGCGCTTGCTTTCCTGATACTTTGTTCGGGTTTTTTTTCTGTTTCCGAAACCTCCCTTATGGCCGCCAATCGTCATCGGTTGCGTCATCTGGCAAAACGCGGCAGCAAGCTTGCCGGCACCACGCTATGGCTGCTGGGGCACCTCGATAAGGTACTTTCACTGATCCTAATCTGCAATACTGTGATCAATGCGCTGGCGAGCGCCCTAGTGACTTCGATGGCTATTAGCGCCTTTGGCAATGAGCATAAAGTCATCATCATTGCCGCCGGCGTGGTGGCTTTCCTGCTCATCATCTTCGTCGAATTCGTCCCTAAAGCGATAGGTGCAACTTATCCCG
This sequence comes from Glaciimonas sp., assembly GCA_012927625.1. Lineage (GTDB taxonomy): Bacteria > Pseudomonadota > Gammaproteobacteria > Burkholderiales > Burkholderiaceae_D > AVCC01. Next base: position 582,922 of record JABBOV010000003.1, read on the forward strand.
AGCGCATCATCATGCCGGCCAGCTTTGCCCTCAAAATCTTGCTCACAATAGGCAGGCCAATAGTTTGGTTGGTCAACATGTTAGTCTCAGGGCTATTCAAGTTGCTTCGTGTCAAAACCGGCGCCAGCGCGGAAGTACAGCGACTGTCGCCGGAAGAGTTACGCTCTATCGTGCTGGAAGGAGGCAATTTCATCCCGCAGAAACACAAGAGCATCCTGCTCAATCTGTTCGATCTGGAAACCATTTCAGTCGAAGACGTGATGACGCCGCGAGCCCAGATCGAAGCTCTGAATCTGTCGGTCCCCGTGGAAGAGATCAAGCATCAATTGGTGACTTGCTATCACAACAAACTGCCGGTCTACGAAGGCGAAATCAACAAAATTGCAGGCATCTTGCACATGCGCAAGGCGGTAGCTTTACTAAGTCAGGAGCAGGAGTTGACGGTGGATCATTTCCGCGCCCTGCTGACCGAACCTTATTTCATCCCGCAAGATACCGGCGTATTTACCCAGTTGCAGTATTTTCAGGAAAATCACGAACGCCTTGGCATCATCGTCGACGAGTACGGTGAAGTACAAGGTCTGGTGACGCTGGAAGACATCATTGAAGAAATGATCGGTGAATTCACGACTTCCACACCAGGTGCCACCCGCGCCGATAATTTCAGGTGGAATGAACAGGGCGAATGCCTGCTGGAAGGTACTACTGCGCTGCGCGATATTAATAAACGACTCGGGCTGGACCTGCCATTGGATGGGCCGAAGACGCTCAACGGCTTACTGCTGGAATTATTGCAGGATATTCCAGAAGCAAATGTCAGCATCAAGTTTCCAAAGTGCATCATCGAAATCATCCAAGCCCAGAATCAGGCAATCAAAGTAGTCAAACTAATACGCCGCGTGCCTAAAAACCGCGCTGCCGACAAAGCATGATCCTTGGCGGCATACTCAAATGAGGCCGTTAAAAAATCGCACTGCCGTGGCAATGCCTTTACAAGGCAGATGCTTGGAGGCATCATCTAACGCCTCTCCGATATTTTTTGCGTTATCTTCCGACTGAATTATTTATGGCAGCAGCGTCTCCTAATAGCATAGCTCCCCTCCCCATGTCAGGATTGGCCAGGGCATTGGTGCAGGCTGGACATTTATCGACATCGCAAGTCGAGGCATTGAATAAAAAAGCCTTGTCCGAAAAATCTTTTTTCATCGATACATTGCTGCAAAGTGGCTATATCGAAAAACGCGTACTAGCCCTGTTCTGTTCCGAAACCTTCGGTTATCCGGCACTTGATCTGGCGGCGTTCAATATCGCGGCGCGGCCGGAAAAAATCATCGATGCCAGGCTAATGCAGGGGCAACGCGTTATCGTACTGGCAAAGCGCGGCAACAAGATCACAGTCGCAATCTCGGACCCCAGCAACACGCAGGCACTCGATCAGATCAAGTTTCAGACCGGCTTGATCGTCGAACCGGTAATCGTGCAACACGATACGCTGCTGCAACTGCTGGAGCAATTCGGACGGAATGACGAGCAAAATCTAAATGAGTTGATCAGCGACGATCTCGATATCAATTTCATCGAAGACGAAACGACAGTCGCGGCAGGTTCCGCAATCGATACCGACATAGACGACGCACCGATTGTCAAGTTTCTGCAAAAAATATTACTGGATGGAATTAATTTGGGTGCATCCGACATCCACTTTGAACCATTTGAAAAGTTTTACCGCATCCGTTTCCGTGTAGATGGCATTTTGCGTGAAGTCGCCCAACCGCCTCTGGCGATCAAGGAAAAGCTGGCCTCGCGCATCAAGGTCATTTCCAAGCTCGACATTTCAGAAAAACGCGTGCCGCAGGACGGCCGCATGAAATTGGCGATCTCCCCAACGCGCGCCATCGATTTTCGGGTCAGCACGCTACCGACCCTGTTCGGCGAAAAAATCGTCATGCGCATCCTGGATGGTAGCCAGGCCCAACTGGGGATCGACGCGCTTGGCTACGATGCGGATCAGAAGGAAACTCTGCTCAATGCGATTCAGCGTCCGTACGGGATGGTGCTGATGACGGGACCTACCGGCTCCGGCAAAACGGTGTCCCTGTATACCTGCCTGAACGTGATCAACCAGCCTGGCATTAATATCTCGACCGCGGAAGACCCGGCCGAAATCAATCTGCCCGGAGTCAATCAGGTCAACGTCAACGAAAAGGCCGGCCTGAGCTTTGCCGTGGCCCTGAAGTCCTTCCTGCGCCAGGATCCAGACGTCATCATGGTAGGCGAGATCCGCGACCTGGAAACCGCAGACATCGCCATCAAGGCGGCGCAAACCGGTCACATGGTGTTTTCCACGTTGCACACCAACGATGCTCCATCGACCCTGACGCGGCTGATGAATATGGGTGTAGCGCCCTTTAATATTGCCTCCTCAGTGATTTTGATTACCGCTCAGCGGCTGGCGCGCCGTCTGTGCAGCTGCAAGCAACCCGCCGTTATCCTGGATGAAGTGCTGTTGCAGGCCGGCTACAAGGCGCCAGAGCTCGATGGTAGCTGGCAAGCTTTCAAACCGGTTGGCTGCGAACGCTGCAGCGGCAGCGGTTACAAGGGCCGGGTCGGAATCTATCAGATCATGCCAATTTCACAAGAAATAGAACGCATTATCCTGGCGCAAGGTTCAGCCCCCGACATAGGACGTCAGGCCGCGCTGGAAGGGGTTAAATCCCTGCGCCAATCGGGGCTGGTCAAAGTCAGGCAAGGTTTGACCAGCCTGGAAGAAGTTCTCGGTTGCACCAATGAATAACAGGAGACAGTAAATGGCAACCGCATCCCGCAGTAGCGCAAGCGCCCGTCCGAACAAGGATGCAATCTTTGCTTGGGAAGGCAAGGACAAATCCGGTAAATCGATGCGCGGCGAACTCCGTGCCGGCGGTGAAGCTGTGGTCAGCGCCACCTTGCGACGCCAGGGCATTCTGGTCACAAAAATCAAGAAAAAAAACTTCCGCAGCGGCAAGCGGATTACCGACAAGGACATCACGCTGTTCACCCGTCAACTGGCGACCATGATGAAGGCTGGCGTACCGCTGTTGCAATCGTTCGACATCGTCGCCAAAGGCCACGCCAATCCATCGGTATCCAAGCTGGTGCAGGATATCCGCGCCGACGTCGAAACCGGTTCGAGCCTGAATCAGGCCTTCCGTAAATTTCCACTGTATTTCGACCCATTGTTCTGTAATCTGGTGGGGGCCGGTGAACAGGCGGGGATTCTGGAAGACTTGCTGACCCGGCTGGCGGTATACAAAGAAAAAACCATTGCCATCAAGGGTAAGATCAAGTCGGCCATGTTTTATCCGGTATCGATCCTGGTGGTCGCTTTTGTGGTGACGGCAGTGATCATGATCTGGGTAGTGCCGGCTTTCAAGGAAGTATTCAAGAATTTCGGCGCCGACCTGCCGGCACCGACCCTGTTCGTGATGGCGATTTCAGATTTTTTCGTACACTGGTGGTATCTGATCTTCGGCTTGACCTTCGGCGGCCTGTATCTGTTTTTTCAATCATGGAAACGTTCGCTGAAAATGCAGCAGTTCATGGATAGGCTGTTACTAAAGGCGCCGATTTTCGGCGCAGTGATCCGCAAGGCTACCATCGCGCGCTGGACGCGCACTCTGGCCACCATGTTTGCCGCCGGCGTGCCTTTGGTCGAGTCGCTCGATTCGGTCGGCGGCGCCTGCGGCAATGCGGTATATCTGGATGCAACCAAAAAAATCCAGACCGAAGTCAGTACCGGCACCAGCCTGACCGCTGCGATGCAAAATTCCGATGTGTTTCCGAATATGGTCACGCAAATGGTTTCAATCGGTGAAGAATCCGGTTCGCTCGATATGATGCTGGGCAAGGTAGCCGATTTCTACGAGGAAGAAGTCGACGATGCGGTAGCTTCGCTTTCCAGCCTGATGGAACCGCTGATCATGGTGATTCTGGGCGTGCTGATCGGCGGTCTGGTGATTGCCATGTACCTGCCTATCTTCAAACTGGGATCGGTGGTCTGATGTTGGAATTTTCTTTCTTTGCAGCACCCGGCAATCTGCTGGGTGCCGCGCTGGCCGGCCTGTTCGGCCTGCTGATCGGCAGTTTTCTGAATGTAGTGATTTATCGCGTGCCGAAGATGATGCAGCGCGAATCGGATAATTACGTGGCGCACGAAAGCGGCCTGAGCCTGCCGCATACCGATCGTTTCGATCTAATGCTGCCGCGTTCGGCCTGCCCCCGCTGCGGGCACCCGATCAGCGCGCTGGAAAACATTCCCGTCATCAGCTACCTGGCGCTTGGAGGCAAATGCGCATCTTGCAAAGCGCCGATTTCGGCCCGTTATCCAGCCGTTGAACTGCTGACTGCCGCGCTGTCGGCACTGTTGATATGGCGCTTCGGCGCCGGCGTGGCAGGTCTGGCGACACTGCTGTTTGCGTATCTGCTGATTGCGATGACCTTCATTGATGCCGATACCCAGCTATTGCCCGACGACCTGACGCTGACGCTGCTGTGGGCTGGCCTGCTGGTCAACCTGAACGGCACTTTCGCAACACTGCCAGACGCCGTGTTGGGCGCCGCAGCCGGCTATTTGATCCTGTGGGCAATCTATTGGCTGTTCAAACTCGCCACCGGCAAGGAAGGCATGGGCTACGGTGACTTCAAACTGCTGGCTGCATTGGGAGCATGGCTGGGATGGGGCATGTTGCCGGTGATTATCCTGCTATCGTCAGTAGTGGGCGCTACCGTTGGCATCTTCCTGATTGTTTTCTCCAAGCGCGGCCGTGACAACCCAATACCATTCGGCCCTTATCTGGCCGCTGCCGGAATGATTGCCTTACTCTTTGGCAAGTCCATCGCAGCCCATACGCTCGACTTTCTGCTGTAGCCAGCATTTGCAACTATTGAACAATCAATGAGAAATCGTTTTTCAGTCGGCGTGACCGGCGGTGTCGGCAGCGGAAAAAGCACGGTGGCCGACCTGTTCGCTGCCTGCGGCGCAACGATCATCGATACCGATTTGATCGCGCACCGCCTGTGCGCGCCGGATGGCGCGGCCATCGCCGCCATTCGAGTCCAGTTCGGCGCTGCATTCATCGGCGCCGATGGGGCAATGGACCGGGCCGCGATGCGCGACAAGGTATTTTCCGACCGCGTCGCCAAACAACGGCTCGAAGCGATCTTGCACCCACTGATACGCGCCGAAACCGAACGCGCTGCGCAACAGGCCGAAGGCGTCTACCTGATGCTGGTGGTGCCGCTACTGGTAGAGTCCGGCAACTGGGACCGACGCGTGGCGCGGGTGCTGGTCATCGATTGCCCGGAAGCCCTGCAAATCCAGCGTGTCATGCAGCGCAACGGTTTGAGCGAAGTGCAGGTGCGTGCGATCATGGCGCACCAGGTTTCACGCGCGACACGGCTGGCCGCTGCGGATGACGTGATTGTCAATGATGCCGATGCTAGCGCGTTGGCGTCGCAAGTCGACCGCCTGCATGGGTTATATCTGTCGTTGGCGGCACAATCGTCATAACAAATTATCGCAACAATTGTAATTTGGGCCGGCATCGTTCAGAATTACAAAACTTCCAACCTTTACCGGGATCCGCCTTGATTGTTTACGAATACCCTTTCAACGAGCGTATTCGCACGTTGTTGCGACTGGAAGACCTGTATGAAAAATTTATTTTTTTCCTGCATCAGGAACATGCGCTACAACACCATGTAGCCCTTTGCACCATCTTTGAAATGCTTGAAGTCGCCGGCCGCGCCGATCTGAAATCGGATCTGCTGCAAGAACTGGAACGCCAGAAGCACACCTTGCTCGGCTTTAAAAGCAATCCCAATGTGGAACCTGATCGGCTCGAAGAAATCCTGCTCGATCTGGATCGCATCAGCACAGCACTGATGGCGGCGCAAGGCAAGACCGGGCAAAACGTGCGCGACAATGAATGGCTGATGAGCATCCGCGGCCGCACCATCATCCCGGGCGGCGCCTGCGAATTCGATTTGCCTGCGTATTACGCTTGGCAACAGCGCCCGGCACAGCAGCGTTTTGACGATATTTCGGGATGGTTTTCAACTTTGTTGCCGCTATTCGAGGCATTGAGCATGGTACTGAGGCTGTTGCGTGAATCGGGCAGCACCAGCAAGATCATCGCGCAATCAGGCACTTACCAGCAAATGTTGCAAGGCAAGGTATACCAGATGCTGCGCCTGGACATTGACGAAGAACTCGGCTGCATCCCCGAAATTTCCGCCAATAAATACATGTTATGGGTGCGTTTCACTTGCCAGGACGGCAATATGAAACCAAAAGGGTTCGAGGGCGACGTGCCGTTCGAGCTAACCCTATGCAATTTTTGACTGTAAAAATAACAAGCAAACAATGATTACTTTTGTGCATTGCCCCACTTGCAAGACCAAGGTCGAATGGAGTGAAAAAAACCGCTTCCGTCCTTTTTGTTCGGAACGTTGCAAGCAAATCGATCTGGGCGCCTGGGCCGAAGAAAAATACACAATTCCTGCCGTCAATCCTGCCGAGGATATCGACGACGACAGCAAATTGCAGACGTAAGCGGCAGCCACGATGTCACGCCTGCTAGTTTTTGCGCAATTACTGTTAATCGCCCTGATCGCGATTCCCAACCCAATTTCTCGCCATGCTCCTGAACTCACCGCAACCAGCATTGCGTTATTCATCCTCGGCTTAATCGCCATTGGCGCTGCACTGGCCGTAATGCCGGCACGCACTCTCAGCGTGCTACCGGAACCCAGAAGCGGCGGCGAACTGGTCACGCGCGGCATCTACCGCTTTATCCGGCACCCGATGTATCTAGCGGTGCTACTGTGCGGCCTGGCCGCCTGCTTGGCGTATGGATCGGCGGGAAAATGGAGCTTGCTGGCGCTGTTGGCGATCGTGCTGATCATCAAGATCAGGCGCGAAGAGCGCTTCCTGCTGGCGCGTTTTTCTGACTACGCCGCCTACCGAAAAAAAACCAAAGCGATCATCCCTTATTTAATCTAAGCGGGTAGCGCAAGCGGTCCAGCCATTCAAGTAGCGGAATAGTGGCCGGCAAGAGCGGCGCAACGTCAACCTTGCCCTGCCAGGCGAACGCTTGTCTTTCCAGGCTCTGCGGTTCGCCGCGCCAGGCGCGACAGAGGTAAAAATGCAGCCGCACATGGGCATGCGGATAAATGTGCTCGACGCCGCACCAGGGCTCGGCGGTCAAGATCTCGATCCCTAGTTCTTCGACGAATTCGCGTTTTAATGCATCCAGAATCGATTCGCCCAGCTCCACCTTGCCGCCCGGGAATTCCCAATAGCCAGCGTAAGGCTTGCCACTCGGGCGCTGCGCCAACAAAACATCGCCGTTCGGCTGCATGAGAATCCCGACCGCAACCGCAATCGGAACTTGACTGGATTCCGTCATCAAATAACTTTGAAATAAATATACTACTTATTGTATTTAATTTTTTCGCTATGAATATATGCGTAAAACATGCCATTTAAATGCATACTCCACAATATTACATTTTTCCCGCATGATCGCGGGCGAATTGCCAAGCCACGCGGCCGGAGCGCGAGCCGCGCTGCAAGGCCCAGCGTAGCGCATCGGCTCGGGCCGCTTCGATCTGGCTGGCATCGCAGCCGAATGAGCCCAGCCAGTGCGCTACGATATCGAGGTAATCGTCTTGCTTGAACGGATAAAACGATACCCACAGACCGAAACGCTCGGACAGGGAGATTTTTTCTTCGACCGTCTCGCCCGGATGCAGATCGCCGTCGTCGCTGCGCTTGTAGGTTTCGTTGTCAGCCATGCGTTCCGGCAGCAGGTGGCGCCGGTTGGAAGTAGCGTAAATCAGCACATTGTCGGATTGCGCGGCGATGCTGCCGTCCAACGCTACTTTCAGCGCCTTGTAACCGCCCTCGCCTTCCTCGAAACTCAGATCATCGCAAAAAATGATGAAACGCTCGGGCCGCTCGGCCACCAAGTCGACGATATCCGGCAAATCCGCCAGATCGGCTTTGTCGACTTCGATCAGGCGCAAACCCTGCGCCGCATAGCAATTCAGGCATGCCTTGATCAGCGACGATTTACCGGTGCCGCGGGCGCCGGTCAGCAGCACATTATTGGCCGGCCGACCTTGCACGAATTGTTGCGTATTCTGTTCGATCTGCTGCTTTTGCGGCCCAATATTATGCAGATCGCTCAAATTGATATTGGCAATATGCGCCACCGGCTGCAAAAATCCGATGTTTTGTCCAGGTCGCTTGCGCCAGCGAAATGCGGTGGTACGCGTCCAGTCGGTTGCGTGCGCCGGCGGCGGCAGAATGGATTCGAGGCGCGCCAGCAAGCTTTCAGCGCGCACCAGAAATTGATCGAGTTGTGTCATGAATGAAAGGCTTATGCAGTGTCGATTATTAAGAGCGGTAATCCGCATTGATGGTCACATATTCGTGCGACAGGTCGCAAGTCCAGACCGTGGCACTGGCGCTGCCGCGCGCTAGTGTGACGCGCACCGTGATTTCGCTTTGCTGCATTACGCGTTGGCCGTCCTGTTCCTGATAATCCGAATTGCGCCCGCCATTTTTGGCGACCCAGACATCGTCCAGATACAGGTTCAACTGGCTGACATCGAGATCATCGACGCCGGCATAACCGATTGCGCACAGAATCCGGCCGAGGTTCGGGTCGGACGCGAAGAAAGCGGTTTTCACCAGCGGCGAATGGGCGATCGAGTAGGCAATCTTGCGGCATTCCTCGGCGTTTCTGCCTTGCTCTACCGTGACCGTGATGAATTTTGTCGCGCCTTCGCCATCGCGAATAATCATCTGCGCCAACTGTTGCGAAATACCGGTTACCGCCTGCGCCAGCGCAACATATTCGGTCGACCCGATATCGTTGATTTCGAGCGCGGCTGTGCCGGTGGCGATCAACATGAAGGAATCGTTGGTCGAGGTGTCGCCATCGATGGTGATGCAATTGAACGAGGTATCGGCAGCCTGCTTGACCAAATGATCCAGCACCGGTTGCGCCACCTTTGCATCGCACGCCAGAAAGCCCAGCATGGTCGCCATATTTGGCTTGATCATGCCGGCGCCTTTACTGATGCCGGTCAGGGTGATCGTGACGCCGTTGATCACCACGCTGCGCGACGCTGCCTTGGGCTGGGTATCGGTGGTCATGATGGATTCGGCGGCATTGAACCAATTGTCTTGCGTCAGATTCTTGATCGCTTGCGGCAATCCGGCCACAACGCGGTCGAGCGGCAGAGGTTCCAGGATCACACCGGTGGAAAACGGCAGAATTTGGGTCGGATCGCAACCCAGCAAGCCGGCTAGCGCCGCGCAGGTGGCATGGGCATCAGCCAAACCCGGCGCGCCGGTGCCGGCATTGGCGTTGCCGGTATTAATTACCAGCGCGCGGATGCGGCGGCCGGATTGCGCCACTGCTGCCAGATGGGCTTTGGCGACCTGCACCGGCGCGGCGCAGAAACGGTTGGTGGTGAACACGCCCGCCACCGTGGCGCTCTCGGCGAGCTGCAGTACCAGCAAATCCTTACGGTTGGGTTTTTTGATGCCTGCTTCGGCATGGCCAAGCAGGATGCCGGACACGGGCGTGAGATTGGTGGCGAGCGGGAGGGGGGAATTGACGGCCATGTTGTGAGCACTCTAGCGATAGACGAAAAACGTATTGTAATCGTTATGCCAGCAAGGCCGATGCCGCGATACCGGTAGTGCCACAGCGTCCGGCGATGCAAAAAACCACACCATCGCATGACATGTATTTACGCCACTGCGCTTCAGGAATGGCGACCCGCCCATGCAGGAAAGCATGCTAGATTGTCGTGTATGGAAAATAAACAATGAAAGCCATGCGCAGCAATGCCAGTTCCTTGAACCTCGGCACGATAGTCTCGGTGCGCGGCAGTGTGGTGGATATACGGTTTGATAACCATTTGCCGCCGATTCACACTGTTCTGCACGCAGACGAAGGACGCATCATTGTCGAGGTGCTGGCGCAACGTGATGCGCGTCACGTGCGCGCCATCGCACTGACGCCGACCCAAGGTCTAGCGCGCGGCATGCCGGTACAGGACACCGGCGGACCGTTAAAAGCGCCTGTAGGCAAGGGGATTCTCTCTCGCATGTTCGACGTTTTCGGCAACGCCATCGACCGCCAACCGGCCCCAATGGATGTGCAATGGCGCTCGGTGCATCGGGCGCCGCCGCCGCTGGCAGGCCGTTCCACCAAATCCGAAATTTTTGAAACCGGCATCAAGGTCATTGATGTGCTGGTGCCGCTGGAGCGCGGCGGCAAGGCGGGGCTATTCGGTGGCGCAGGGGTAGGCAAGACCGTGCTGCTGACCGAGATGATCCACAACATGATCGGGCATCAGGAAGGCGTGAGCATTTTTTGCGGCATCGGCGAGCGTTGTCGCGAAGGCGAAGAGCTTTACCACGACATGAAAGAAGCCGGCGTTTTGCCCAATATGGTCATGATATTCGGCCAGATGAACGAGCCGCCGGGCAGCCGTTTTCGGGTCGGCCACGCGGCACTGACAATGGCCGAATATTTCCGCGATGACGAGCACCGCGATGTGTTGCTGCTGATCGACAATATTTTCCGTTTTATTCAAGCCGGCTCGGAAGTATCCGGCTTGATGGGGCAGATGCCGTCGCGTCTGGGCTATCAGCCCACGATGGGCACCGAGTTATCTGGTCTGGAGGAACGCATCGCCAACACCGATAGCGGCGCCATCACATCAATTCAGGCGGTGTACGTGCCGGCCGATGATTTCACCGATCCGGCCGCGGTACATACGTTCTCGCATTTGTCGGCCTCGATCGTGCTCTCGCGCAAGCGGGCCAGCGAAGGTCTTTACCCGGCGATTGACCCCCTGCAATCGAGCTCCAAGATGGCCACGCCGGGCATCGTTGGTGAACGGCATTACGCCCTGGCGCAGGAAATCCGGCGCACGCTGGCGCAATACGCGGAACTCAAAGACATCATCGCCATGCTCGGTCTGGAGCAGCTTTCGGCCGAAGACCGCAACGTGGTAGCACGCGCCCGCAGGTTGGAGCGTTTTCTCACGCAGCCGTTTTTTACGACCGAGCAGTTTACCGGACACGAAGGCAAACTCGTCAGCCTCAAGGATGCGCTGGACGGCTGCGAGCGCATCCTGCGCGATGAATTTAAAGATTACCCAGAGAGCGCGCTCTACATGATCGGAGCAATTGACGAAGCGAAGGAGAAATCAAACCCGACCCGGCCCGCAGCCAAAGCCGCGCCTGGAGTGCAAGCACAAGCCGAACCTGCCGCCGACGCGCATGAATCTTAAAATCCTCCTGCCGTTCCAGATCTTCGCCGAAAAAAAAGGCGTGTCGCGCATCGTTGCCGAAACGCACGCTGGTTCGTTCGGACTGTTGCCGCACCGGCTCGATTGCGTGGCGGCATTGACACCGGGTATCCTGATTTTCGAAACGGACGCCGACGGCGAAGTTTTTGTGGCCGTGGACGAAGGCGTGCTGGTCAAGACTGGGCTGGACGTGCTGGTTTCGGTGCGGCGGGCGATGGTAGGACCGGACCTCGGCCAGTTGCGCAATGCGGTGGAACAGGAATTTTTGAATCTGGATGAGCGCGAGCAAAGCGTGCGCTCGGTCATGGCGAAATTGGAGACCGGATTTTTGCGCCGCTTTGCGCGCTTTCAACATGAGTGACGCGCCAAAAAAAACCGTGAAGAAAGCCGCGGACTTCGCCGGACAGATCGGCATCAAGGCAGAGCGCAAGATCAAGGCGCGCCGCAATGTTGCAGGCGTCTGGTTCGGCTTGGGTATGATGGGACTGATCGGGTGGTCGGTGGTGGTGCCAACGCTGCTCGGCGCGGCACTCGGGATCTGGTTGGACGAGCGCTATCCGGGAGGCCGCTCCTGGACGCTGGCGCTGCTGGTGGCCGGCCTCGTGCTCGGTTGTTTCAATGCGTGGCATTGGGTCGACAAGGAAGACAAAGCAATGCGAGACGAACAGGAGGATAACGATGGCTCAGATGTTGAATGAAGCGCTGACACTGATGCTGGCATGGGTGGCAGGGACCGTGCTCGGTACGATTTTCTTTGGCGGTCTTTGGTGGACGGTACGCAAAAGCGTTGCAGCCAGACAGCCGGCGCTATGGGTATTCGGCAGTCTGTTGCTGCGCATGAGCATAGCCCTGGCTGGATTTTATTTTGTTTCAGGCGGCCAATTGAAGCGGCTGATGGCATGCATCCTCGGTTTTTTTATTGCGCGTCTGGCTGTGAGCTGGCTGACCCGGTTGCCAGTAGAAAACCAGAAGGTTCCTCCGGCACAGGCGGCCAGCCATGCGCCTTAGTCCCGATCAGCTGATTTTCTGGCAGCTCGGCTTTATCAAGCTTAACGCCACTATTGTCACAACCTGGGCGCTGATGTTCGTGCTGGCCGTCGGATCAAAACTGATCACGCGAAGGCTGGCCACGGGAATCGAGCGTTCCCGCTGGCAAAACATGCTGGAAATCGTCGTCACCGCGATCCAGAATCAAATTGCCGACATCGGCCTGCGTCATCCGGAGAAGTACGTAGGCTTTTTAGGCACGCTCTTTTTGTTCGTCGCCACCGCCAGCCTGTGCACCATCATTCCCGGCTATGAACCGCCGACAGGCTCGCTGTCGACCACGACGGCACTGGCGCTATGCGTGTTTGTGGCGGTGCCGTTTTTCGGGATCAAGGACCAGGGTGTGCGCAGCTATCTCAAATCCTACATGGAGCCGACGGTCATCATGCTGCCATTCAACATCATCAGCGAGCTCTCGCGCACGCTGGCGCTGGCGGTCCGCCTGTTCGGCAACATGATGAGCGGCGCGATGATCATCGGTATTTTGGTCAGTATCACGCCCTTCCTCTTTCCGATCGTCATGACGGCGCTGGGTCTGCTCACCGGCATGGTGCAAGCCTACATTTTTTTCATTCTGGCTGCGGTATACATCGCTGCCGCCATGCGCGTTCGCAAGCATGCATCCGAACCTGAAACAAAACCTGACGATTCGGCAAAAATCGACGCCCATCGTTGAAGCAACAGAATAAACAACAAAAGGAAATACTATGGACAGCATGACAATGATCGCGGTGGCATCCATTATCATCGCCGGTCTCACCACCGGTTTCGGCACCATGGGCCCGGCGCTGGCGGAAGGGCGGGCGGTCGCGACCGCGCTGACCGCGCTGGCGCAGCAACCCGACGCCTCGGCCACCATCACCCGCACCCTGTTCGTCGGTCTGGCGATGATCGAGTCCACGGCAATCTATTGCTTCGTGGTTTCAATGATTCTCATTTTCGCCAATCCGTTCTGGAACCACGCCATCGCCCAAGCTGTGGGGAAGTAAGCCATGCTGATCGATTGGTTCACCGTCGGCGCGCAAACACTCAATTTCCTCATTCTGGTGTGGCTGTTGAAACGTTTTTTGTACAAGCCGATTCTCGACGCCATCGATGCGCGGGAGGAGGACATCGCCAAGAAACTTGCGCACGCCGAAGCAAAAGAGGCAGAAGCCCAAAAGGAGCGTGACGAGTTCGAACGCAAGAACGAGGCATTCGATAAACAGCGTGCCGCACTCCTGACACAGGCGACGACCGAGGCGAACGCCGAACGCCAGCGCCTCCTCGACGAAGCGCGGCAGGCGGCTGTCGCCCTGCTCGCGAAACGACAGGATGCGCTGAGAAGCGAACAACAGAGCCTGAACGACGAAATCGGCCGCCGAACACAGGAGGAAGTGTTCGCTATCGCACGCAAGACGCTGGCCGATCTTGCCAATGCCACGCTGGAAGATCAGATGAGTGCAGTGTTCGCGCGCCGCTTGCGGGAGCTGGACGAACAGGAGAAAGCAGGTCTGATCAAGGTCGTGAGAACATCGTCTGCCCCAGTTGTCGTGCGCAGCGCCTTCGACCTGCCCCCACAGCAAAAAACGGCGATTCAACAAGCGCTCAATGACCTGTGTTCGGGTGAAATCGAGCTCAATTTCGAGACTGCGCCGGGTTTGATCAGCGGTATCGAACTTAGCGCAAACGGACAAAAGATCGCCTGGAGTATCGCGGATTATCTCGGCTCACTCGAAAAGAGCATCGCCGAACTATTGAAAGAACAGACTAAACCGCAGACCAAGCCTGAACTCAAGCCGAAATCCGGGACGGAACTTGCCGATGCCGATTCCGAGAAAGCCCAATGAGTGCGCCGCCTGATACCTTGCAAAGCGCCTTTGAGCGCGCATTCGCCGGCCTGAGCCATGGCCGTGAATCCTTCACGCCGCAACTGACGCCGCAAGAAGTGGGCGCAATCACCAGTGTCTCCACTGGCATCGCCATGGTCTCCGGTCTTCCTGGCGTGGGCTTTGACGAACTGGTGAAATTTCCCGGAGATGTATTCGGCATTGCGTTCAATGTGGACGAGGACGAAATCGGCGTCGTGCTGCTCGGCGAATACTGGCATCTGCAGGCCGGCGATGAAGTCGAGCGCACCGGCCGGGTGATGGACGTAGCCGTCGGAGAGGGCTTGCTGGGGCGCGTCATCGACCCGCTCGGCCGGCCGCTTGACGGCAACGGCCCGGTGGCATCGAACCAGCGCTTGCCGATTGAACGCCCTGCTGCGCCCATCATGGATCGCGCACCGGTCACCGTGCCGCTGCAAACCGGGCTGAAAGTCATCGACGCGCTGATTCCAGTCGGGCGTGGCCAGCGCGAGTTGATACTGGGGGACCGGCAGACGGGCAAAACCACGATTGCGATCGATACCATCCTCAACCAGCAGGGCCAGAATGTCTTGTGCGTGTATTGTGCGATCGGCCAGCGCGCTGCCGCCGTGGCAAAGGTTGTCTCCACCTTGCAGCAGAAAGGGGCAATGGAGTACACCGTCGTCATGGTAACCGAGGGCAATGACCCGCCGGGCCTGGCCTACATCGCCCCTTACGCGGCGACCAGCATTGCCGAGCATTTCATGGAAGCGGGTCGGGATGTCCTGATTGTGTATGACGACCTCACGCAACACGCCCGCGCCTATCGCGAGCTTTCTTTGTTGCTGCGGCGCCCGCCCGGACGCGAAGCCTTCCCAGGCGACATCTTCTATATCCATTCACGGCTACTGGAACGTGCGACACATCTGCGCCAGGAACGCGGCGGCGGCTCGCTCACCGCTCTGCCCATCATCGAAACTGAAGCACAGAATATTTCCGCCTACATTCCGACCAATCTGATTTCGATCACGGATGGACAAATTTATTTGTCGCCGTCTTTATTCGAACTGGGTGTATTGCCAGCGGTCGATGTCGGAAAATCCGTTTCACGCGTTGGCGGCAAGGCGCAGCGCGCAGTCTACCGTGCGGTGGCTGGCGACCTCAAGCTCGCATACGCCCAGTTCGAGGAATTGGAAACCTTTGCCCGGTTTGGTGCTCGGCTGGACGAAAATACCACCCAAATTATCGAGCATGGGCGGCGTATCCGGGCGTGCCTCAAGCAACCGGAATTCGCCCCGGTGTCGGTACCGGCACAAATCACGGTATTGCTGGCGTTGACTGCTGCACTGTTTGATGGCATACCGCTCGACCGGATGACTGATGCCGAGCACGCTGTGCGCGAGGCAGCAACGCACATTCCGCCTGAAATCAGCGCACGCTTCGACACTGCCGATAAATTGAACGATGGAGATCGGGCAGCGATACTCCAGATCGCCGGCACCGCGCTTGCTGGCTTTCAACCAGCTGACGAATCTGAGCATGAGTCGGAGACCAAAATAACGCACGCCAAGATGGACGCCAAGGCGGGAGCTAAATCATGAGCGACACCACGGCGAATCTGCGCCGCAAGATTGACAGTGCCGGAGACCTTCAATCAGTAGTGCGCACGATGAAGGCAATGGCCGCATCGAGCATCGGGCAATACGAAAAGGCAGTGCGCTCTCTCGACGATTATTATTGGACCGTGCAATTGGGCTTGGCTGCCTGCTTCCGCCAGGCTGAACTGTCTGCCGCCACAACACCAGCGCAACAGAAGGAATCAGGCGTAATCGGCGCGATCATATTCGGTTCTGACCAGGGACTGGTTGGTCAATTCAATGATGTGATGGCCGATTTTGTCGTCACTACGCTGGCACAGCTGCCGGGCAAAAAAAAGGTGTGGGCGGTCGGCGAACGTATTCGGTCACGGCTTGCGGAAACCGACCTGGTGGCTGGGCAAAATTTCACCTTGCCCAATTCCATCAGTGCTATTTCAACACTAGTTGGGCAGATTTTGATCGAGATGGAAATGCAGCGTGAACAGGGCGAAATCGCGCAAGTTTACCTGTTCTATAACCGTCCCATGTCCGCGTCGATTTATGCGCCTGTGCGTCAACGACTGCTGCCGTTGGATGATGTCTGGCGGCGCGATTTGGCTGCAATTGACTGGCCCACCAAGAATTTGCCCGAGGTTGTGAATCATAAAGAAGAAGCAGTGTTGGCATTCGTTCGCGAATATCTGTTTGTCTCGCTTTTCAGAGCCTGCGCTGAATCCCTGGCAAGCGAAAACGCCAGCCGCCTGGCTGCAATGCAACGCGCCGAAAAAAATATCGATGAACTGCTGGAAGACCTGAACCGGACCTTTCACCGGCTGCGTCAAAATGGTATCGACGAGGAGTTATTCGATGTGGTTTCCGGTTTCGAAGCGCTGACAAGGCCGTAACGAAGACTGAAAGGATAGCGATGAAAATCAATACAAAAGATTTCTTGGTACAGGAAGGCGTACAGGTCAAACTCAAGAAGTGGCCAACGCTGGTGAAGCCGGCATACAAATCGAAAGGTCAGTATCAGGACATTCTCGCGGGACAGGTGAAGGAATTAAGCGAACTGCAACGCATGCACTATGCGTCCAACAGCTATGCAGTGCTGTTGATTTTTCAGGCGATGGATGCTGCCGGCAAGGATGGCGCCATCAGGAATGTAATGTCCGGCGTCAACCCACAGGGTTGCCAGGTGTTCAGCTTCAAACATCCGAGTCCGACGGAACTGGATCACGATTTTCTGTGGCGCACCACCCAATGTTTGCCGGAGCGCGGTCGGATCGGCATCTTTAACCGATCCTATTATGAGGAGGTATTGATCGTTCGCGTGCATCCGGAGATTCTACGCAGCCAGAGGCTTCCGGATGGACTGCTTGACGAGAAAACCATCTGGCAGGAACGTTATCGTTCCATCCTGGATCTGGAGAGCCATCTGCATCGTAACGGCACCCGTATCATCAAGTTCTTTCTGCATCTTTCAGAAGAAGAGCAGCGCAAACGCTTTCTCGACCGTATTGACGAGCCCGACAAGAACTGGAAATTCAGCCTGGCCGACATGGAGGAGAGAAAATTCTGGCCACAGTATATGCAGGCCTATGAAGAGTGCCTGAGTGCAACCAGCACAAAAAATTCTCCTTGGCATGTGGTGCCTGCCGATGACAAGGAAAATGCTCGGTTGATTATTTCCGAGATTGTTCTCGATACTTTCAAGTCGCTCAAAATGCACTACCCTGAAACCGATGCAAAACGCCAGCAAGAATTACTATCAATCCGGCAACAGCTAATGAAGGGAGGACCAAGCCGCAACTGATCTCTGTCAAATCCGGAAGAAAAATCTGCTATGTTCGACGTCGCCGTTTCATGCCTTGTGTTGACTGCATTTCTGTCCTATCTGAACCATCGGTTCATCGGCTTGCCGACCACGATTGGTGTCATGGGTATTGCTTTGCTGTTTTCGCTGGCGCTGTTCGGGCTCGACATACTTGGCTTTAGCGCCTTGCGTGACTATGAGGTGTCGCTGCTTTCGTCGGTCGATTTTTCGGTATTGCTGATGCAGGGAATGCTGTCGCTATTGCTGTTCGCCGGTGCGCTGCACGTCGATTTAAGCGAATTGAAATCGCACAAATGGCAGGTCGGCATATTGGCAATTTTCGGTACCCTGGCTTCGACTGCGCTGGTCGGCTTTGGCCTGTGGGCAATCCTGCCATACACCGGTGCCGCCCTGCCGCTGTCCTATTGCCTGATCTTCGGCGCACTGATTTCCCCCACCGATCCGATTGCCGTCATGGGCATTCTGAAGTCGGCCGGCGCACCGAAGAGTCTGGCAATCGTCATCGCCGGCGAGTCGCTGTTCAACGATGGCGTCGGCGTGGTGCTGTTTTCTCTGATGCTGGCGATGGTGAGCAGCGGCGAAGCACCGACTGTAGCGCACGGCGCCATGCTGCTGCTGGAGGAAGGTGGCGGCGGCATTGCGTTCGGATTGGCACTCGGATATCTGACCTATTACATGCTTAAGAGCATCGACAGCTACCAGGAAGAGGTGTTGATCACGCTGGCCGCTGTGCTTGGTGGATATGCACTGGCGAGCCGCTTGCACGTATCTGGTCCACTGGCGATGGTGGTTGTCGGGCTGATCATCGGCAATCATGGTCGCGCACTGGCGATGTCGGACAAGACACGCCAAAACGTGGATATGTTCTGGGAACTGCTCGATTCGATACTCAATGCAGTGTTGTTCGTGCTGATCGGACTAGAAGTGATCCTGATCGAATTCTCAACCGGCCTGGCGCTGGCGGCGGCAGCCGTTATTGCACTTACCTTGACTGCACGGCTGTTATCAGTCGGGGTGCCAATCAGCCTGATGAGCCGGGTGTTCAAGTTACCGCAGGGTGCTTTGCGTGTGCTCACCTGGGGCGGATTGCGCGGCGGCATTTCTGTCGCACTGGCGCTTTCGCTGCCTGCTGGCCCAGAGCGAGATCTGGTGCTGACATTGACATACGCGGTCGTGGTGTTTTCGATCCTGGTTCAGGGACTTAGCATCGGCAAGGTGGTACGTGTTGTGAGTACATCTGACAACCTGAACTTGAATCAATCGCAGGCATCCCTTTTATCACACTCCAGCGAAAGAGAATTTTGACTATTCCTACCAATGTTACTCACCAACCCCGCCAGGAACACAGCGTTCCGTGGTTCTGGCCCCTGGCTGCCGCAATCGAACTCGGCGAGGATGGCATGCAGCTGTTTCAAGATAACCTGCGTCACATTGCACAAGCAGAAAAAATCACTACGCCACCTGAGCCGGAGTGGGCAACATCGAACCGCATCCTGTTGGATCTCGATACGATGCGACTGCGGGATTTTTCAGCGCTTGGCGCCAAGCATACGCAGACACCGGTTTTGATCGACGCGCCCTATGCAGGCCACAGCTCGACAATCGCCGACTACGCGATCGGTCAGAGTCTGGTCGAAACATTCCAGGCGAACGGC
Source organism: Glaciimonas sp. (assembly GCA_012927625.1). GTDB lineage: Bacteria > Pseudomonadota > Gammaproteobacteria > Burkholderiales > Burkholderiaceae_D > AVCC01. The sequence continues at coordinate 602,243 of JABBOV010000003.1, forward strand.
CTGGAGCATGTGTTGGTAACAGACTGGAAGGGCGCCACCGGCGCGATGAAGAACTTCGACATCGACAAGTACCTCGCGGAAATCAATGTCGCCGTCGATCATCTCGGGGGCGTCGTCGACCTCATCGGCCTATGTCAGGGCGGCTGGATGAGCGCGATGTACGCAGCACGTTTCCCAGCAAAGGTACGCACTCTGGTGCTGGCCGGCGCCCCCATCGATACCGATGCCGGCGATGGTCCAATCAAGAAACTTGCCCATACCCTGTCTTTGAGCCTGTACCAAGAAATGGTGGTCGCGGGCGGCGGCTGCATGCGCGGAAAAACGATGCTCGCCGGATGGAAAAGCATGAATCCAGAACAGCAATATATGGGGAAGTATCTCGAGCTGTATCAGAACATCGAGGACAAGAACTATATCAAGCGCACGGAGAAATTTGAGCGCTGGTATGAAAATCCGATTGATCTTCCTGGCACTTATTATCTACAAGCAATTCAGCAGATTTTCAAGGAAAACCGTTTGGCGAAAGGGAAATTCGTCGGTCTTGGCCAGTGCCTGTCATTGAAAGATATCGTCTGCCCCGTTTATCTGCTAGCAGGGTCGGAAGACGACATAACCACGCAGGAACAGGTATTCGACGCGGAAAAATATCTCGGCACGCCAAAGACGGAAATCATCAAGAAGCTCGCCTCTGGTGGCCATATTGGGCTGTTCATGGGAACAAAGACTTTGACCGAGTGCTGGCCCGATATTGCACGCTGGGTCCGGTCCGACGGCAAGGCCAGGGTCTGACTGCGAACTGAATTTTTAACAACTCAGGTTGCCGCCCACCCAACCTTGTATGCTACAGAAGAGCCGTTAAGCAACGGCGGGGGCGCTCGCCCCCCGTGATGTGACTAAGGCTTGTATACGCATTACGGGCAAGTCCGTTTTTTGATACAAAACGACTACCGCGCCTTACACCAACTTGCCGTGGCACTGCTTGTACTTCTTGCCGCTGCCACAAGGGCAAAGATCGTTGCGACCGACCTTTGCCACCGCGTTCGGATTCAATCGCCGGGCATCCGGCTCAGAGTGGGCGGTCGGTGCCAGTAAATCTTCCGGCTCCGCCTCGGCATCGAAATCCGCATGCTGATAATGCACGTTCTCGACATGCGATTGCGCCAGTCCCTGCTCTGCCATTTCTATCTCTTCGCGCGACTGAATGTGCACCGTCATGACCACTTTGGTCACATCATTCTTGATCAGATCGAGCATCTGGCCGAACAAATCGAAAGCTTCGCGCTTGTATTCCTGCTTTGGATTCTTTTGCGCATAGCCGCGCAAATGGATGCCTTGACGCAGGTGATCCAGCGCGGCCAGATGTTCGCGCCAGTGCGAATCGACGCTTTGCAGCATCACACTGCGTTCGAAACCGCCGAATGATTCGCGTCCGACGATAGCAATTTTGGCGTCGTAGGCTGCAGTGGCAGCCTGCAGAGTGCGCTGCAGCAGTTCTTCGTCGGTCAGATTCGGTTCGGTTTCCAGCATCTGCGCCAGTGGCAGTTCAAGCTGCCAATCCTCGGCCAGCACCGTTTCCAGTGCCTTTATGTCCCACTGCTCTTCCATCGACTCAACCGGAACAAAGGCGCGAAACAAGTCGGTAAACACGCCGTTGCGCAGCGAAGCGATCAGGTCGGACACATTTTCCGACTCCAGCAGTTCATTGCGCTGGGTGTAAATCACCTTGCGCTGATCGTTGGAGACATCGTCGTATTCCAGCAATTGCTTGCGGATGTCGAAGTTGCGCGCCTCGACCTTACGCTGCGCGGACTCGATCGAACGCGATACGATGCCGGCCTCGATCGGCTCGCCTTCGGGCATCTTCAGTCGATCCATGATGGCGCGCACCCGGTCGCCGGCAAAAATACGCAGTAGCGCATCATCCAGCGACAAATAAAACCGCGAAGAACCGGGATCGCCCTGACGGCCGGAACGGCCGCGTAGCTGATTGTCGACCCGCCGCGATTCGTGGCGCTCGGTGCCGATAATATGCAAGCCGCCGGCTGCCACTACCTGGTCGTGCAATGCCTGCCAGCCGCTACGCAACGCCAACGCCTGCGCCTGCTGGTCCGCCTCGGATATTTCAGCATCGGCTTCGATGGTCTGAATCGTGTTTTCGACGCTGCCGCCTAATACGATATCGGTACCCCGGCCCGCCATGTTGGTCGCAATCGTGATCGCTTTGGGACTGCCGGCCTGAGCGATGATTTCGGCTTCGCGCGCATGCTGCTTTGCATTCAGCACATTGTGCGGCAACTTGGCCTTGTCCAAAATACCGGACAGCAATTCGGAATTTTCAATCGAGGTGGTGCCGACTAGCGCCGGCTGACCGCGCTCATAACAATCCTGAATGTCTTTCAGCATCGCCTGATATTTTTCTTCATTGGTCTTGTAGACCTGATCCTGCCGATCCTTGCGCTGATTCGGCTTGTTTTGTGGAATCACCACCGTTTCAAGGGAGTAAATCGACTGGAACTCGTAAGCTTCAGTGTCGGCGGTACCGGTCATGCCGGCCAGTTTGCCGTACATGCGGAAATAATTCTGGAACGTGATCGACGCCAGGGTCTGATTTTCGTTCTGGATTTTGACGCCTTCCTTGGCTTCGACTGCCTGATGCAGGCCATCGGACCAGCGCCGGCCGGTCATCATGCGTCCGGTGAATTCATCGACGATGACGACTTCACCATCCTGCACCACGTAATGCTGGTCCTTGAAATACAGCGCATGGGCGCGCAGCGCCGCATACAGATGGTGCACCAGCGCGATGTGGGTCGCATCGTAGAGCGAGCCGCCTTCGGCCAGCAATCCCATCTCGGTCAGAATCTGCTCGACCTTTTCGTGGCCGGCTTCGGTCAGCAGCACCTGGTGCGCCTTCTCGTCCTTGGTGTAATCGCCCGGCACATCCACTTTGCCTTTGCCGTCCGGCGTTTCTTCGCCGATCTGCAAGATCAGGCGTTTGGGCATCTCATTGAGCTTGTAATACAGCTCGGTGTGGTTTTCCGCCTGGCCCGAGATAATCAGCGGGGTGCGCGCTTCATCGATCAGGATCGAATCGACTTCATCGACGATGGCGAAGTGCAGGCCGCGCTGAACCCGGTCCGCCACATCGAACACCATGTTGTCGCGCAGGTAATCGAAACCGAACTCATTATTAGTGCCGTAAGTGATGTCCGCGGCATAGGCGAGCTGCTTGCTGTCGTGATCCATCTGCGACAGGTTCACGCCAGTCGTGAGGCCGAGCCAGCCATACAGCAGACCCATACTATCGGCGTCACGCTGCGCCAGATAGTCGTTGACGGTGACGATGTGCACGCCTTTGCCGTCCAAACCGTTGAGATAAGACGCCAGAGTCGACATCAGGGTTTTGCCCTCGCCGGTGCCCATTTCTGCAATTTTGCCTTGGTGTATCACCATGCCGCCGATCAACTGGACATCGAAATGGCGCATTTTTAACACCCGTTTGCTAGCTTCGCGGCACACCGCAAATGCTTCCGGCAGCAGATCGTCGATTTTTTCGCCTTTGGCGATGCGTTCTCTGAAGGCCGGAGTCTTGGCTTGCAATTGCGCATCCGAGAGTTTTTCCATCTGCGCTTCCAGCGCATTGATCTCGCGGACGGTTTTTTTATATTGCTTGAGTAGCCGCTGGTTGCGACTACCGAAAATCTGGGTCAGTAATGACATACTTGGATTCTAAAAAAGCGCCGGAAAAATGACTCGATGCATCTGCATTGGGCATCTGCACTGCATAACTGCTAGCATCGGGCCGGACTATGTTTAACATTGGATTTTAGCATGCGACTTTTTGCATGTTGGGCTTACTTAGCCGGAAGCAATGCTCAATTGCCATTACTTAAACTTTACCAAAAAGAAAAATCGGCATTAAAAACGTATTTTTACCGTAGCGCCACAACTTTCGCCAGATCGGCTCCGGCTGCGAGAAACTTGTTCGGATCTTGGGCCACGCCCTTGACGCGCACTTCGAAATGCAGATGCGCGCCAGTAGAACGGCCAGTCGAGCCAATATCGGCCACATGCTGGCCGCGCTTGACGATGTCGCCGATGTGCACCAGCAGGCGCGACGCATGCGCATAACGGGTGACAATATCGTTGCCGTGGTCAATCTCCAGCATGTTGCCGTAATCGTTATGGAACTCGGACGCGATGACCACTCCGCCTGCCGCGGCCACGATCGGGGTGCCGGTTGGGGCCGGGAAATCGATCCCCTCATGAAAGGTGCTGCGCCCAGTAAACGGATCGAAGCGCACCCCAAAACCGGACGCGACATAATTCACCTTGACCGGCTGATTGGTGGGCAGCAGTTTCGACTGGATCTTGTCGGCCATCAGAGTCGACTCCAGCACATTCATGTAATCGGCCCGATGCTCGACATCGGTTGTCATGGCATCGAGCAATTTCTGGAAGTCTGTCAGGCTCAAATCCGGTCCGGTCTGCCGCTCCAGACTGGACGGCGCCGCACCGCCACGACCGGGCAATGCCTTGAAGTTAAAATCTTCCGGCTTGACGCCGGCCAGTCCCTGCACCCGTTCGCCGAGTGCATCTAGCCGCACTAACTGGGCCTGCATCTGGCCCAGCCGCACCGCCATGAAAGCCAAGTTTTGCTTCAAAAATTTGTCTTGCCGGCTGGCCTGATCGGTCTCCGATTGCGCGACCAATCCCAGTAAAAAGGGGGAGGTAATCCCGGTTCCAAAACGCAGCGTCAGGGCCTGCAGCAAAACTGCGCCGACTGCGACTGCAGCCAAAAAGACCAGCATTGCCAGTAGCAGATGCTTTTTGGTCAGGGTAATGGATTTGGCCTGGGCTAGGCGTGGGTGCAGCAGAATGACTTGCATATCGATCCTCTATGGTGCGCCGGATATGATAAGGTTCAGCGGATGCGGTCATCCTCCTCTTCCTATACTCCTTACCAACGTAGCGCTAGTCCGGCGCAGTCAGCGCGCGCGCCACAAGACGCCATGGATTTTTTGCGCGGACACGACAAAATGGCTGCGCTGATGCCTACCGCCACCAGAATGGCGGCGCTGCAAACGGATTGTGCGACGGCGCTACCCGCAATGTTCGAAGCCTGCGCCATCTTGCAATTCGAATCCGGCCAGTTGGTGCTATCGACGCCGAATGCTGCACTAGCTGCCAAACTCAAGCAACAGTTGCCGAAACTGCAGGATTTATTGCTCAAGCGCGGCTGGCAGATTAGCGCAATCCGTCTCAAAGTGCAAGTTGTCAAAAGCCTGGAAAAAGCCATCCCGGTCAAGCAAGCGACCCTATCGGAGCCAGCCCGTTCGGCGCTGGCGGTGCTGGCCGATACGTTGGAAAACTCACCCCGCAACGCAGCGCTGAAAGCCGCCCTTGACGCCATGTCGCGCCGCAATCACGCCTGATTACGACTATTTTCCACTTTATCCATTATTAAAATAATGGCGGGTATGCCTAAAAATGCTATGTTTTCCGCATTATTTCATTAATAAAAATAAAATACGGCGTCCAGTACTACCAGATCCAGAACATCAGCACCCAGTTGACATCGACTAGTGCCAGCGCCAGTGCGAACACACCTAGCGCCGCCATCCGTTGCAATCTAGTCGTAGCGTACTGGTGGGCAATACCCACTGCCAGCCTGAACGACCAGAGACTGGCGCCGATAAGCAGTATCAGCCGCAGGTCACTGATCCAGAACACCGGTACTCCATCGTTTTTGAGCAAGTTGACGGTCAGCGCCGACAAGCCCAGAAACACGCCGCAACCGGCCAGTGGAATCAGCGCCTGGCACAAGTGATAAAAACGCTGGCGCTGCCACGGCCCCAGCAAGCGACTGGCCAGCCCGATGATGGCAGAGAGCGCGCAACCCATTAACACCCCCATGCCCAGAATGTAGCTCGCCACCAGGCTGCCATCAAGCCAGGAAAAGACATCGCGCTGCATCGGATAATTGGTCAACAGCCACCACGGCGCGTTCTCGGCGAACGGCCACAGGATGTCGCGCTCAATCAGCCATCCGGCAGCCAATTGCTTGACCTCAATGAAATGCGGATTGACGCCCCACTGAAAAGCCCCAAGCGCGATGCCGAGCAGACCGAACAGGATCAGCACGCTTTGCCAGCCGGTAGCTAATTGCGCGCCCAGCTTGACCACTTCGTGATTCGGCGCCCGGGCGCTCAGTACAATGGCGTCGCGATGGCCGCTGCAGCGTCCACACATATGGCAATCGCTGGCGCCTTGCATCTGGCGCATCGCCACTAGTGGCGCGCAATTGATCGGCTGAATCGGGATCACGCTATGGTAGGACTTGCGCCAAGCGTCAACATCGACCTTGTTGTGCATCGGCGCCAGCTTGCTGAGTACCTCGAATACACCATTGACCGGGCACAGATATTTGCACCAAACCCGCTTTTCGCGTCCGTACAGATAACCGACCATGATGGCCGCTGCAGTGGAGCCGCCCAGTACCAGCAATACCGCTTTGGGGTACTGATACACGCTGACCAGCTGACCGTACAGTGTGGTCATGCTGAACGCCACAAAGGGCCAGCCGCCCCAGCGCATCCAGCGTGGAATGGCGCGGTTGCGACCCTTGCTGCTAGCCCATTCCGTCAAGGAACCTTCCGGGCACAGCACGCCGCACCAGGCCCGCCCTACCAGCAGCATGCTAAGTAGCACGAATGGCCACCAGATGCCCCAGAATACGAACTGGGCAAAAATGGTCAGATTATTCACAATGTGCGCGCTCTCGTCCGGCAGCGGCAAGACCGCCGGTACCACCAGCAACGTTACGTAAAACAGCACCACCACCCATTGCACGCGCCGTATCAGGCGACCATTGCCTTGGAGCCAGTTTCCCAGCGGGGCCAGCGTCAGCGCACTCATGCTGTTGCTGGGCGACCCGAGCGCATCATCCAGCGGATTACCAGCCAATAAGCGAAGAAAACCAGCAGGGTCAGCAGATCGGGACGGGCCCGGTAGCCGGTGAAAGAGGACACCAAACTGCCTAGTACGGAACCGTCATCGAGCAACCGGGTGGTATCCCAGACTTGCGCCACGATCACCGGCAGTAGTTGCACATCGATCAGTTTCTCCACTCCGCTCAGGAGCAGCGAACACGCCAGTAGCAGCAACAGAATTTCTGTGACACGAAAAAATACGCGCCATGAAATCAGCTTACCGCCTAATTGCAGCAGCGCAAATGTAGCGCCTGCAAGTATTACTCCCAGGCCCAGCGCCAACCAAAATTGTGTCGAGGCGAACCCATTGCTGCCCATTGCCAGGCTGGATAAAAACACCACCGTTTCGCTGCCCTCGCGCGCTACCGCAATTGCCGCCAATGAAAACACTCCCCACCAATTTTCGGCTTGCGTGCTGACGCTTAACGCCTGCTCCATGTCCCGCTTCAAGCGCCGTCCATTGCGGCGCATCCAGAACACCATTTGGACAATCAGAACTGCCGCCACTAGCAGCATCCCGGCCATGAAGTATGCATGCCCTTGCTCCGACAGCAGATCGTTCATCGCCCCGATTCCCAGCCCGAGCAGGAAAGCCCCCGCGAGGCCCGCCAATACACCGCCCCACAGATATTTAAGGCCGCGCGCGCCGGCCGGATTGTGCGATAACCAGGCATACAGAATGCCGACCACCAACATCGCTTCGACGGTTTCGCGCCACATTACGAATAGGATTTGAGTGAAATTTTGCATGATTGAATGATGGAATAAATACCGGAAAATTTATTGTGCGACGATGCTGCCCTGACCCACGCTGATATGAAAATCATCGAAATACTTGTACTCGCCGGGTTGCAATGGGTAAATCACGACAAATGATGTGCCGCCGGGACTCAGCGCCTTTTCCTTACGCAATTGTTTACTCTCGAACTCGATTGCTTCGGTGCCGACATTATGAATTTCCAGTTTGAATTTCTTGCCGGCCGGCACCTGCAACACCTTCGGCGTGAAAACGCCGTTATTGCAATTCAGCCCGAAGCTCAGCAAATCCTCCCCCGCCGAAGCAGCCCCTGCCAACAATAGTGTGGCGCAAAATACACTGAATTTTTTCAACATCACATCTCCCGAACCTGGGCCGGATCATCGGCCCGGCATGCATAAATTGATAAATCGATTAATTAATACCCACCCCTTTTACCGGTGCCGGCAAAGGTGAAATCGTAATTCACGTCAAACGGCTTGAACCACTTTGCAACGCCGGTTTCCTTGTCGACATGGCGGCCGAAGTGGGAGTTGACCGACGGCGGCAACACGGTGAGCTTCAATTGGTACTTGCCGGGGCCGGACAACTTCACGTTATCGCCATAATGCGGACCATCGCTGGCTTGCATTGGCATCATTTCACCGGCCGCCTTGAAGTTACTGCCGACCTTGCTCAGTTCATACTTCACCACCAGATACGGAATCCAGTCGCCTTCGGCAAACGCGTTCGGATTGTCCTTGACCGCGTGGACATCGGCCTCCAGGTGAATGTCGGAAGTCTCAACTTTGCCCATCATGCCTTCAGGATCCATCTTGATCGGTTGCAAATACACTGCGCCAATTTCCATTCCGTGCAAAATCTGGTGCTTGCCGATCGGCGTTTCAGCCGCGTGGGCGGCGCTGCTGATAATTAATGCCAAACTCGAGAACAATACTGTGCTGAGAGATTTTTTCACGGTGTACTTGCCTTCATTGCGGTTATTGAATGCAAGGATTCTAACACGTAGATAAGAACAATTCTCATTTGTATTTAAGATTTTTATATATTCAGCTTGCGCAATATCAGTAGCGTGGGCCCTGCGCTACTAAAACCCACACTATTTTGCGCATCTGACCGTTCAGCGTTGTTTTTTAGGCCGAAATACGCCGGCGTCGGTGTAAAACGCAGCATCCTGCCCCGGCCACCATCCCGGCACGCCGAGCACCGGCAATGGCGTGAAACCGGCGGTGGTCAAGCCTGGACCCATTAATTCCTGAGCGACCTGGCGGTCTACCCAGGCGCGGCGCGCGGCAGGGCACAGAGCAAAATAAGCGCCATCCACCATCACCACGCGGCTGTGGGCGGTAATCGCCCGGTAAGGCGACACCAGTTTTTCCATCAACGCATGGCCGAACAACCAGACTTCGACCGCGCTGCCGTAATCGGCACGCTGTCCAATGAACGCCTCTTGCCATTGGTGATTACGTAGCGCGTCCACCAGCGAGCGGCCTGGCGGCGCATCGTGCACCACCAGCAGCGCCGCATTTTCATCGAAAATTGTGGCCGCGTCCCGGGCCGGCCCACGCGCCTTGCCGACGCCGGACTGCGCAATTTGTGCCGCTTGCAGGGCATTGAGTTGGCGCTTGATGCGCGGAAAACTGAGCCAGACCAGCGCATTGAAAAAATCGTGCAGATTGGCGCGGGTCGGTACGCAACCGGTGGCGCTGATGAAAGCTTCATAAGCCGTGTCCGCCGGCAACGCAGCCTGCGGCACAAAAGAGAGCGCCAAGCCGGCATGGTTACGCAAACCGTCGGCGGCGGCGCACGCATTGAGCGCCTGCCGCCAGTCGGCAGCGCCCGTCACGCGCTGCGCGGCCGCTAGCACGCCAGCCAACCAAGGCCGCGTCCAGTCTATCGGCGCATGCACCGAAGCGAGTGCAGGTTCAAGCGTCGCGGCCACAGGAATCCCGTTCATCCATATCTACTGTATTTAGAATAAGTGGGAGTATAGGTAAAAACAGTGGTATGTCCGCATATTAATTGTGCGGAATGTAAAAATACAGCGCTCTGTATCAAATTTTTCAAAGAATAAAACAAGTCGCCTACAACAATTTCCAGGGAATCGTTTCACCGCCGTTCAATGGCATGATGGTGGCGTCGCCCAGCGGCAATTCAGTCGGCACTGTCCAATTTTGGCGCTGTAAAGTGACCGTTCCGGGATTGCGCGGCAAATCGTAAAACGCCGGGCCGTTAAAGCTGGCAAACGCTTCGAGCTTATCCAGTGCGCCGGCCTGGTCGAAAGCGTGCGCATACAGTTCCATCGCGTGCAAGGCGGTGTAGCAACCGGCGCAACCGCAGGCAGTTTCCTTCAATCCTTTGGGATGCGGGGCCGAATCGGTGCCGAGAAAAAACCGTTCATCGCCGCTGGTGGCCACTGTCACCAGCGCTTGGCGGTGCTCTTCGCGCTTAAGTACCGGCAGACAAAAATAATGCGGGCGAATCCCGCCTTTGAAGATGGCATTGCGGTTGTACAACAAATGATGGGCGGTGATGGTGGCGGCAATCGGACCGTCGGCCTCGCTCACGTATTGCGCGGCGTCCTTGGTGGTGATGTGCTCGAACACAATTTTCAGCGCCGGCATCGCCAGGCGCAGCGGTTGCAGCACGCGCTCGATGAAGACCGCTTCACGGTCGAAAATGTCGATCTCAGGAGCGGTCACCTCGCCATGCAGCAAGAATGGCATGCCGATTTCCTGCATCGTTTCCAGCGTTTTATAACACTTGATCAGATCGGTCACGCCGGCGTCTGAATTGGTGGTGGCACCGGCCGGATACAGTTTGACCGCATGGATGAAGCCGCTGTCTCTGGCCCGCAGGATTTCATCCGGCGGCGTGTTATCGGTCAGATACAGTGTCATCAACGGCTCGAAAGCCATGCCGTCGGGCAAAGCGGCCAGAATGCGCTCGCGGTATTCTGCCGCTTGCGCAGTGCTGGTGACCGGCGATTTCAGGTTCGGCATCACGATTGCGCGGCCAAACTGGCGGGCGCTGTGCGGTAATACTGAAGCCAGCGCCGCGCCATCGCGCAAGTGCAAATGCCAATCGTCTGGGCGGGTGATGGTGAGTGTATTGAGCGGTGTGGCGGTGGTCATGATCATGGCGGCACTTTCTATGGATTGCCGCCATTTTACCTGCCTCACGGCCATGACTGCCCTCTCCCCAACCCTCTCCCGCACGCGGGAGAGGGAGCATTCACGTTACAGAATCAGGATCACCCGATAATCGTTGACATTGGTGCGCGTCGGCCCGGTTACCAGCAAGTCGCCCAGCGCGGAAAAATAACTGTAACTGTCATGCGCGCCCAGCATCGCGGCAGCCTTGATTCCCAACGTTGCGGCGCGCGCCGGCGTGTCCGGCATCAGCACCGCGCCGGCATTGTCCTCGGTGCCGTCGATGCCGTCGGTATCGGCCGCCAACGCGTACACGTCGGGCATGCCGCCCAGTTCCAGCGTCAGCGACAGTAGAAATTCGGCACAGCGCCCGCCGCGGCCGGGCTCGTCACCGGCGCGTACGGTGACCGTACATTCGCCGCCGGAAATCAAGGCCACCGGCGCGCGGAACGGCTGCTGATGATCGCGGATTTCGCGCACAAGCGCCGCATACACTTTGGCTACTTCCGCGGCTTCGCCGGTGACGGTGTCGCCCAGCACTACCGGCGTAATGCCGTGCTGCCGAAAAAAATCAGCCGCCGCTTGCAAGCTTTGATGCGCGCTGGCGATCACGGTATTGCGCACCTGCGCCAATGCGACGCTGTCCGGCTTGGGCGTTTCATCGATCGTGCCGCGCACCCCGGCCTGCAAATGCGCCAGCACGCTGACCGGTGCGCTGACTGCATAACGGCTGAGAATGTCGAGCGCATCTTGATAGGTGCTGGCGTCAGCGCAAGTCGGGCCGGAGGCAATCGCGCTCGGATCGTCGCCGGTCACGTCGCTGATGATCAAAGCGGTGATCGGTGCCTGGCACGCGGCGGCCAGTCGCCCACCCTGAATCTGCGACAGATGCTTGCGCACCACGTTCATTTCGGTAATCGGCGCGCCGGAGTGCAGCAACGCCTTGGTCACCGTTTTCAAATCCGCCATCGGCACTGCGGTGACCGGCAGCGATAACAGGCTGGAGCCGCCGCCGGACACCAACACGATCAAATGGTCAATAGGGGTCAGCGCACGCACCTGCGCCAAAATCTCTACTGCAGCACCTTCCCCGGCCGTATCCGGCACCGGATGGCCAGCCTCGATCACGCGAATGCGCTCAGTCGGCATGCCGTGCCCATAGCGCGTGACGACCACGCCTTCCAGCGGCGCTTCGGCCGGCCACGCCAACTCGACCGCACGCGCCATGCTGGCAGCGGCCTTGCCGGCGCCGACCACCAAAGTGCGGCCGGGGGAAGGAGGCGTGGATGGCAAAAATTGTGCAACAACGCGGTGTGGATCGGCGGCAGCAACTGCGGCGTGGAAACTATCAATCAGGAGTTGGCGCGGGTTCATGGCTTGGATTCACTCGAAGAGGAAAACAGCCATTTTGCCAGCAATACCCCGCCCACAGCGAATCCGTGACGGACCTGGTATGCGCCACAACTGACGGCCGAGCAAAACCGATAACGATCCTGCATCGACTACACAAATACCGAAAAAATCGTCAGATCGAATAAACGCTCCACCAGCCATACCATCGCGACCAGAACGATCAAGCCGGAGCCGCCGGTAAAAATGGCGTTGCGATAAAAGGTAGTTCTGCGGATCGCATAAGCAAGCGGTAAAAAGACCGAGACGATTGCAAGCTGCCCGACCTCCACTCCCAAATTAAAGCCGACCAAGGCCAGCAATAATGCAGATTGCGGCAATCCCAAATCGGTCAGGACGCTGGCAAAGCCGAAACCGTGAATCAGACCGAAAGCAAACGCCACCATCCAGCGCTTATTCTGAAATAGCGGGAGCAAGTTGTTCAACGCGGCCAATACGACCGAGGCTGCGATTGCGGATTCAACCCAACGCGAGGGCAGCGTTACTACCTGAAAGGTCGCCAATGTGAGCGTGATCGAATGCGCGAGTGTAAACGCAGTGACGATCTTCATCACGTCAACGAACGACGTCTTGAAACTGTCGGAGGGGCGATGCTGCCGGTCGACTATTTTGAGTACGGCCGGCAACAGCAGCGACAATAAAAACAGGATGTGATCGAAGCCCTTCCAGATGTGCCAGATACCGGTCACAACGTAGTCGCCAAACTGCGCCAGTTTGCTGGCCTCGCGCAATACCAGAGTCTGGTGCGCGGTACCCGGTGAAAATATCGCAGTCGATGCCTGCGTGCCGGACTGCAGGTTTAGCAGACCCTTGTGCTGCGGGTCGATGTCGAACAATAAACGATAATCGACGTCGAGCTTTTCGATCGGCGCACTGCAGGTGGCGCTAAAACGCAGCACCGAATAAGCGCCATCGCTGTGATTGTCGACCAGCTGTTGGCCGGCCTTGATCGGGCAGCTTGCGCCGGCGTTGGAAAGAGCCAAACGACCCAATGCATAGGCGGCGATGTCGCGATGCCGCGCGCGAATTTCGCCCCAGCTTAATTCGCCGTTGCCGTCCTGGTCCAAGCCGATGGCAAAGTCGAGATCGCGTAGTGCAATGTCCCATTGCCCTTCGACCATATTGTCGTTGACCTTCAGTGTCAGGTAACTGTCGCTCGGCTTGTGGGCATGGGCGGCAGCGCCCAGCAATGCGGCCGCTGCCAGTATCAGGAGTGTCAAGAAGCGCTTCATCTCAAGCTCCTACTGCAAATTTAAATGCTAGCGCGTTGATCGCATGATCTTCCAAGCGGGTCTTTTTTAGCCAATCCAGCACCGGCGCGGCTGCGGCCTTGTCGTTTGCGACGAGCGCTGCTTCGAGAAATATGCGCGCGTCTGCCGGCTCTTTTTGCACTGCCCAATTGCGCTGCGCCAACTGCAATGCGAACGGTGCGCGATGCATCAACTGCAATTCAAAGCGCGCCTGTTCGCGCTGATGCACAGTGTCGCCACGCAACATGGCGGCGGCGAAACGGGAATTCAGCAAGGCGATCTGATCGGCGGCAGCACGGTTGTCGGCCGGCTGCGAGGTGAGCGCGAGGGCAAGGGCGTAGCGCAACAACAGCGCATCGACTCGGGTCTTGTCTTTTAGTAGCCGGATCACTTCTCCCGGGCGCTTCTGATCGAGTAAAAAATCTGCGTAAGCGCCCAGCAAATAACTGTCGGCATCGTCAAGTGCCAGCGCTGTTTTGAAGTGTTCCTCTGCCGCCGGAAATTGGCCCAATCGTTGCGCCATTTCGGCCAGCAAAGTGGTGACCCAAATGCGGATGCCGGGATCGGCACCCGGGGCCATCGCAAGGGCCGATTTCAAGTGCGCATAGCTCTGGTGCGCTTGTCCATTCAGACTGGCTACGTTCGACAGACACGTAATCGTAATCAGCACCGGGGCCAGCGAGCGCAGTGCATTGCAACTTTGCGCAGCCGGTCTATATTCGCCCATGACTTGCAGCACAGTGGCTTTGGTCAGCCACGCTTGCGCATTGTGCGGGTCGGCTTTCACGACCGCATCCAGATCGCGCAGCGAGGCCGGAAACTGATGCGTGCTTTGCAGCAGCGTGGCGCGCATCACGCGCACTTCCGCCGGTGGATCAGACTTGTCATACCAGGGTGCCAGCGCAGCTTGCGCATACCCTAGATAGCGCGGATCGCCTTCGACTCGCGACTGACTGATATAGCGTTGGGCCAGCGTCAGCGCCAGCGGCATGTCATTGGGCGATGCTGCCAGGCGGCTGCGCAAAGCCCTGAATTCCTGCTGCGCCGGATCGGCGCGTCGCGGCAAATGTTCGATCACTTCAGTATCGCTGACCGGGATGCGCGGTGCGCTCCAGGTTGCAGGCGCAGCACCGGAAAATAGCAAGCCAATGGCCAAAACTTTGTAGAGTGTCATGGATGCTCACGTTGCAAGAAAGGGATGCTGCCGGATGGCAGTATCGTCATGTTGACCGCAAAACAGCGGCGACAAAACAGAGGTGCCAACACATCATTTAGAAGCAATTGTGTATTGCTGTACCCAACCCCAGCCGGGTGCCCCGAGCGTTTGCTCGGAGCACCCATTGCTGTACTACCATATTACGTAAGCTCTTAAATAATCTGGACCGGAGCAGTATCGTTGCGACCGGTTGGCGTGATCGAGTCGATCGGCCCAGCTTCGGTCGTATCGGACGTTGTCGCAACCACCCCTTTAACGGCATCAATGAAGGCGTCCTGTGCCGCGACCGGCTCGCCAGTATTGTTGCTCCCACTCCGGTCAAATCGATTATCGTCGCCGTTGCCACCGCAACCGGATACCAGCATCGCCAAAACGAGTGCTGAGCCGAGACCCAGTATGGATTTTTTAATGATCATGGCGGGCTCCTTATTTGTTGCCGGGCAGTGGCGTGTTCAGATACGGAAACACTGCTTTGAAGGTTGTCGCATCCCTGCGTACACCGTCCGTCAGCGCCAAACCGCCGGCTGGTGCATCGCCGGGTTTGCAGCCCACAGCGAAGGTATCGGTCGGCCCGGTCAATACGCATAGCGCACCCATCGCTACGCGCAGCGTCAGATCGACCACATCATCGCCAGGACGACGGCCATTCGGGAACCCAGCCATGTCGCCGGCTGCCACGCCAAGCGAATTTTGCGCAGCTTGCACAGTCGGCACGGTAGTGGTATCCAAGCGCAGCATTTCGCTAGGTTTAACGTTTGCCGGTTGATTGACCCCTTTGATACCGGTCAGGAATGCTGCCACCAGGTCAGTACGCGGGAAGTTGGTAGGCGCCTTGGCGGACGGGAACAGCGACTCAACCAGCGCCGGCAGCGAAGGGTTAGTGACGTAATTGAGAAACTGCGTATCGTCACGCGGCCGCGATGCGTTGAAACGGTCTTTGTCGTCCATGCCGATCACGACTTCATTGACCAACGGCATGCCCAGCCGCGAAACCTGGGCCCAAGGGCCGCCTTCTTTTACCGCATTGTTGTTGCCCGATGCAGGCGACGGATTGATCAAACGACCTTGGCGAACGCTGGCGGTGGTAAAGCCGCCGATAACTTTTTCAGTGCCATTGGTGAGACAAGAAGTAGGAACTTCGAGTGCAATGGAACTGACGTTCTTATTTTCAAGATCATTTTTGTTGCCGGTTTCCGCCCCCAACGGATTGAGATTGAACAAGTCGAATATCTGGCCGACGGCGATAAAAAACGACTCCTTGCGCTGGCCAACGAAGACCCGGCCGTCGCCGCAACCTGGAATTTTCACGTCATAGACATGCTGGTTTGCGTAGGCTTCATACCCGGTCGCGCTGCCAAAGGATTTGTCGCCGATATTGTCGACCGGCTTGTCAAACTCTTTAGCGCCAGCCGCAGTAGTAACGGAATCCACTTGGCCGACCCGGCGGTCGCCGCGCACAATATCGACGGTGTAGGTTTCGCGCACATTCAAGGTGGCCGGATTTACGCCACTTATAACACCCGAGTTAATCAGCGGAATCAGGGTTGGCTTGCCACCTACTGTGAGAGCGGTACGTTTGGAGGTGCTCTTGAAACGGAACCGAAAGCTGATATTTTCCTTGCTGCCGCCGTCATTGACGACGTGGATTTCGTACAGCGCATTGGGATCGAACTGGTAAAAATTCGGGCCGCCCTGAGGATCCTGGAATGGAATGTAATTCGCGATCAGGGTCACATAATCTTGTCGGCCCGGAGCGTAGCTTCGAAACATATAAAAATCAGTGCCGTCCACGCGCGACATACCGCTGATAAATGGGGCTTCGCGATGACTCGAAGCACCTGCCGGAAAACAGCTTGCCGCACTGATTGCGCCGATGGCGACTGCCAAGGCCTTTCTGCTCAAATATTTATGCATGACATGATCCAATCATTAGTAAAATTGCTAGTTGAAATGAGATTTTCATATCGCGTTGCTGATAATGACCGTAGGTGAAATGTTGCAAATATGAACACGGCTTCAGCTAGGCAAATATACTGAATTTGACCAAAAAAAGATTCGATCGTTTGGCCGTGCCAAGCAACTAAATTGATTTACGTCAAGCGAAGTGTTGATTTGACTAGGGGCGGCGCAGTATCGGGGCCGTGCAGTTCTCCTGTGTGCGAACAGGGCTGCGTCATAAACTTGCTTTGAGCAGGCGCGGTGCTCCGGCTCTTAGGTACAAAGCCCCCGCGTCAAGTCACCCGCCCACGGCAGGATAAACCGATGAACGATGAAAGCTTTGGTAATGGGAATGGGGCGGTAGCGTCACTGGAAGCACCGAGCAGACGCTCAACTGTCCCAGCGACGCTCGCATTCAGTGAATGATTTTAGACAGGAAATCTTGCGCGCGCTCGGAACGCTCGGTGTGGAAAAACTCTTCCTTGGTGCAGTCTTCAACGATGCGACCCTGATCCATGAAGATGACGCGGTTCGCGACTTTTTTGGCAAATCCCATCTCGTGCGTGACGACCATCATGGTCATGCCTTCCTCCGCCAGGCCGACCATTACGTCCAGCACTTCGTTGATCATCTCGGGGTCGAGCGCCGAAGTCGGTTCGTCGAACAGCATCGCTATCGGGTCCATCGATAGCGCGCGCGCAATCGCCACGCGCTGCTGCTGACCGCCCGAGAGTTGGCCGGGGAATTTATCCTTTTGCGAAATCAGGCCGACCCGTTCAAGATATTTGAAACCGCGTTCACGCGCCTCCTCGGCACTGCGCCCGAGCACCTTGATCTGACCGATGGTCAGATTTTCGGTAATCGACATGTGCGGAAACAGCTCGAAACTCTGGAATACCATACCGATCTGCGAACGCAGTTTGGACAAGTTGGTCTTGGGCGCGCCAACCGAAACGTCGTTGACGATAATTTCGCCTTTCTGAAACGGCTCCAATCCGTTAACGGTCTTGATCAGGGTCGATTTACCCGAGCCGGATGGGCCGCACACCACCACTACATCGCCTTTCGCAACCCGGGTTGTGCAATCGGCCAAGACCTGGAAAGTGCCATACCACTTGCTGACGTTCTTAAGTTCAATCATCTTGTTTCTCCTAATTTCTGAATGTGGTTTCACGTATCTGGATCGGTCGTACACTCACGTATCAACGTATCAGCGAATGATCGCGACCTTTGTCTGTAGTTTTTTGACCAGCAGGGACAACCCGAAACTCATCACGAAGTACACCACAGCAACAAACAAATACATCTCCACCAAACGGCCGTCACGCTGCGCTATTTTCGACGCGACGCTAACAAAATCCGGCACCGAGCCCAATACGTACACCAGCGATACGTCCTGGAACAAGACGATGGTTTGCGTGAGCAGAATCGGAATCATGTTGCGGAACGCCTGCGGCAAAATTACGTGGCCCATCATTTGCCAATAATTCATGCCAATCGCGTAGCCCGCTGCAACTTGGCCGCGCGGAATCGACTGAATTCCAGAGCGCATAATCTCGCAATAATAGGCGGCTTCAAACAATACAAAAGTAATCAGCGCCGATGAAAATGCGCCGACCGGAATCGGTTGGGAAGCACCGGTAATCCAGGCGCCGATGTATGGCACCAGAAAGTAAAACCAGAAAATCACCAGGATCAATGGAATCGAGCGGATCAGATTGACGTAACTGCCGGCAACAAACCCAAGCGCTTTGTTGTGAGACAAACGCATCATTGCCAGCAGAGTGCCGAATATGATGCCGCCCATCATCGCAAAGAAGGTCAGCATCAGCGTAAACTTCATGCCGGTAGTAAACAAATACAGCCAGGAACGCTGAATAACGTTGAAATCGAAATTTGCAAACATGATTAGTGTCCTCCCGTGTTGCTACTGGCGACAATAAATCCCGGGACCGCTGTTTTGCGCTCCAGCCAATGTGCCAAAAACAACGCAAACGCCGACACAATGATGTAAATGATGGTCGCTGCCGTGAGCGATTCAAAAGTCTGGAATGTGAATTCGCGCATCGAGTAAGCCGCAGCAGTCAGTTCCACCAGGCCGATGGTCAGCGCTACCGAACTGTTCTTGATGATCGCCGCAAATTCATTGGTCAGCGCCGGAATAATGATGCGAAACGACATCGGCAACAATATATAACGATAGGTTTGCGGCAAGGTTAATCCGAGCGCTGTTCCTGCCATTCTCTGACCACGCGGCAAGGCCTCGATTCCAGTCGATACCTGGATCGCGACCCGCGCCGAGGTGAAGAACCCCAGCGCCAGAAAGGCTGTAATGAAAGATGAGTTCGGCAACGCTTTGAGCCAATTGCCCAGGCTTGCGGGCACAAGCTCCGGCACCACGAAATACCACAAGAACATTTGTACGATTAGCGGAATATTACGAAATAGTTCGATATAAGCGTTCGACAAGCGCACCAGCCACTTGTTGGGCATGGTGCGTACGGTGCCAATCACGGTGCCAATTACGAGCGCCATGATCCAGGCGCTAACCGCGGTGGCAAGTGTCCATTGCAATCCCGCTAACAACGTTTCCATATAGGTATGTACGCCGTCAGGAGACTCTTGCCAGTAAATATTCCAGTTCCAGGGATAATGCATTTTGTATCTCCTCTTTGATGGGAGTGGGCCAGAATTATTGCGGTATCTTCAGGGGCACAGGCACCAATCTGTGTGCTCCATTAAAACAAAAATGGGAGGCTTTCGCCCCCCTATTTTACTGATTGCAATATTGAATTTATTTTTTCTTGGAAGAACCTTTTTGCGCTTCAGGTACTACAGCGTAGGCAGCAGGATCAGGAGAATCGGTCGGCTTGGCAAATGCCGCCTTCAATTCCGCACTCATCGGCACATTCAGATTGATGCCTTTTGGTGGGATTGGAGACTGGAACCATTTTTTGTAAATTGCGTTGATTTCGCCCGATTTGTAGACGCTCGACAATGCTGCATCGACCGCTTTCTTGAACTCAGGGTCGTTGCGGCGTTCGATAATACCGTATGGTTCGACCGACAATGCTTCGGCGGTGATCGCGTAATCGACTGGAGCCTTGGAACTGGCGGCCAGCGAAAACAACAGGATGTCATCCATCGCAAATGCCACTGCGCGGCCGGTTTCCACCATCAAAAATGCCTCGGCGTGATCTTTCGCGGCCAGAATATTCATGCCCAGATTACGTTCGCCATTCAGCGTTGTGATTTGCTTCAGGTTCGAAGTGCCGGAAGTTGAGACGATGGTCTTGCCCTTCATGTCGGCCAGCGTTTTGATATTGGCTGATTTTTTGGATAGCAGGCGATTGGCGGTAATGAACATGGTCGGAGCGAAAGCAACGACTCTCTGGCGTTCAGCATTATTGGTAGCGGAGCCGCAGGCCAGATCAATGGTGCCGTTCGAGATCAAAGGAATCCGGGTGGCCGAAGTGACTGGAATCATCTTGACATTGAGCGCGGTCATTCCAAGCTGCTTCTGGATCGCAGTGGCTGCTTTCATACACAGGTCAATCGAGTAGCCCTGATAGGACTGCTTGTCGTCGAGGTAAGAAAATGGAATCGAAGAGTCGCGCACACCCAACGTGATGGTCCCGCTATCCTTGATTTTTTTAAGCGTACCGGTCAGCTCTGCAGCTTGAACCGCACCGGCAAACAAACCGGCACCGATCAGAGCAACGACACATTTTGACATTGTATGAATTTGCATAAATCTAACTCCTGGAAAATATTTCAATATTATGGATGGCATCTGATTTTTCAGCATCTGCGCGCTGATGATTTTTTATTGAATCATACCAGTGGAAGAATATTGCCTCCCTGGAGAAAGCATTATCCCCGCCGCTGAAGATGAAACCAATAGCACTATAGATGTTTGGCGCGCAACGTGCGGCCTCTGCAATATGCATTTTTCATGCCATCAGTGCACAAGAGTAACTTATTCCGAATCAAAAACGCTGTATATAAGGGTTATTACGTATAAAAATACTTCCGTGTACAACACGGGGGTATTTTCCCAAACAATTGGAGCCATGCCGAAATCGTTCAGCCCCTGCTTACGGATACAAACCGCGCACTTCCCGCGCCTGCAGCACGCGCGTACATGCGACGATGAAAGCTGCGGTGCGAAACGAGGTCTTGTGTTGTTCAGCCACTTCCCATATCGAATTAAACGCTTCGCGCATGATCCGAGTCAGCCGCTGGTTGATTTCATCCTCGCTCCAGAAGAAGCTGGAAAAATCCTGCACCCATTCAAAGTAACTGACCGTGACGCCGCCTGCATTGGCAATTACGTCCGGCACGATCAGCACGCCTTTATCGTGCAGGATATCGTCGGCCTCCGGGGTAGTCGGGCCATTGGCGCCTTCCAGGATGATTTTTGCACGAATCAGGTGCGCATTCGAAGCGTTGATCTGCTGTTCCAGTGCAGCAGGGATCAGGATGTCGCAATCGACGCCCCAGAACTGTTCGTTCTTTAGCACTGCTTCGGCAGCAAAACCTTCGACGCTACCGTTCGCGGCCACATGCACCAGCAACGCCGGCACATCCAGGCCGCGCTCGTCATATACGGTGCTGACATGATCTTGGACTGCCACCACTTTGGCGCCCGCTTCGGCGAATAATCGTGCCGCAATCCCGCCGACGTTACCAAAACCCTGCACTGCAATCCGTGCGCCCTTGATTTCCATGCCGCGCTTGGCTGCCGCCTCGCAACCGACCACATACACGCCGCGTCCGGTCGCTTCGCGCCGTCCCAAACTGCCGCCCAGAGAAATCGGCTTACCGGTAACAACCCCGGTTGCGGTGCCGCCCACGTTCATCGAGTAAGTGTCCATCATCCACGCCATGGTTTGCTCGTTGGTGTTGACGTCGGGTGCCGGAATGTCCTTGGTGGGGCCGATAATGATGCCGATTTCGCTGGTATAGCGTCGCGTCATACGCTGCAACTCGCCTTTCGAAAGCGTCTTGGGATCAACCCGAATGCCACCTTTAGCGC
The DNA here is from genome assembly GCA_012927625.1 of Glaciimonas sp. Classification (GTDB taxonomy): domain Bacteria; phylum Pseudomonadota; class Gammaproteobacteria; order Burkholderiales; family Burkholderiaceae_D; genus AVCC01. The sequence goes on from JABBOV010000003.1 coordinate 623,996, forward strand.
CACCGTAAGGGACGTTCACCGCAGCATTTTTGACCGTCATCCAGGCCGACAAGGCCATCACTTCAGACAGCGTTACGTCCTGATGGAAACGCACACCGCCTTTGCCGGGACCGCGCGACAGGTTGTGCTGCACACGGTACCCCTCAAAGTGTGCGACGCTGCCGTCATCGCGCTCAATCGGCACATCGACGATCAGGATGCGCTTGGGACGCTTGAGCGTTTCCACCCAGCGCGCCAGAGAACCGAGATAAGGCGTGACGCGATCGATTTGTTCGAGATACACCCCCCATGGGCCTAAATTACTGCGGTCAAGATACGAGGGAATAATGTGCTTGCTGGACATAGTGTGAATAGCTCCTGGAAAGTTTATATGGCGGAATTTTATACGCCGATTTTTAGCAAACGACTTGCTGCAACCAAGTCGACACAGCATCGTAAAGGTGTGCTCCCTGCCAAGGCAAATGCTTTGTACGCATGTAACTATGCAATATGCACATAGTTTAAAATAAAAAATGTAGGCGCCTTAAATCACCGCCGCCATATACCCGTGACAATGTCTGATCCAGCCAAGAATTAACCCGAAATTGAGCCTACTTACGTACCGATTTTAGCGGTATTTCCGTCTGACTGCGCCGCATCAAGTATTCCCACAGGCGCGCGACTAGCGGCTTGCCCGGGTGCAGCACGGAAGGTCGCTCGCGATACAAACGGATCTCCATTACAACTTCCCAAGCGCTACTGTCGTTCCCGCTGCCGCCGTCGGCGCGCACCAGGCGTTTATCCTTTATTTCGCGCGTCACTGCGGATTCCGGCAGAAACGCCACGCCGCGCCCTTCCAGCGCCATCATTTTCAAGCCTTCGGCCATGTCGGTTTCATAGCATTTGTCCAGATGCAAAACGGTTTTAGTATTAGCCAGAATCAATTCCACCATGCGGCCGAAATAAGCATTGTTGGTATACGAAAGAAAGGGTAACGGTGCGGCGCTGCTGCCCGGCAGCAGAAATTTCGGCACTGTTGTACGCACTGTCGTTTTATCGCAGCGGGAATACGCACGTAGCGATTCGCGCCCCAGCGTGAGCATGTCGTAGCGGCTGGCATCAAGTTGCAGCGGCTGTAGCGGATGGTGATAGCAGAGCAACAAATCGCAGCCGCCTTCGACTAAGGTCATCACTGCATCATGCACATTGAGTGCAATCAGGCGCGTGCTGATGTGGCCGAAGCCGGATTCCAGTGCGGTCATCCACTTCGGCATATAGGTCAGCGACAAGGTATGCGGCACCGCGAAATCGATGGTAGTCAGGGCCGCCTTATGCTTGCCGCGCAACAGCGCCCGTGCATTGTTGATCTGTCCCAACACTTCCAGCGATTGCTCGTAAAACACGTCGCCGGCGGGCGTCAGCCGGGTCGGGTACGAAGTACGGTCGATCAGATCTGTGCCAAGCCACGATTCGAGCGATTGAATACGGCGCGAAAATGCCGGCTGCGTGACATGACGCAGCGCAGCAGAACGACTAAAACTACCGGTTTCCGCCAAAGAAATGAAGTCTTCAAGCCATTTGGTATCCATAGTTTCCTAGATGATTGCCATCTGCTCCGGGTCGGAGGCACCCACGGGCGACGAGTCCAGCAATTCATCCTGGCGCGCCTGCTGGCGCTGCCACATTTGCGCATAAGCGCCATCTGCCGCCAGCAACGCGGTGTGGGTGCCGCGCTCGATGATGCGGCCGTGGTCAAGCACCAAAATCTGCTGGGCATCCGCAATGGTCGACAAGCGATGCGCAATCACCAGCGTGGTGCGGTTTTTGGCGATTTCTTTGAGTTGCGCCTGGATCGCTTGCTCGGATCTGGAATCCAGTGCCGAGGTGGCTTCATCGAAGACCAGGATCGCCGGGTCTTTCAGCACGGTGCGGGCAATCGCGACCCGCTGTTTTTCGCCGCCGGATAATTTCAGGCCGCGCTCGCCGACTTTGGTGGCGTAACCGTCCGGCAAGCTTTCTATGAAGTCGTGGATATACGCCGCTCTGGCCGCGCTGACGATCTCTTCCTTGCTGGCGCCCGGTTTGCCGTAGGCGATGTTGTATTCGATGGTGTCATTGAACAGCACGGTATCCTGCGGCACGATGCCAATCGTAGCGCGCAAGGAGCCTTGCGTGACGTCACGCAAATCGTGTCCATCAATCGTAATGCTGCCGGCGTCCAGATCATAAAAACGGAACAGCAGCCGCGATAGCGTCGATTTACCCGATCCGCTATGGCCGACCACTGCCGTCGTGGTGCCGGCGGGAATCGTGAAATCGACATCGAACAAAATCTGCCGGTTCGGCTCGTAACTGAAATCGATATGCGAAAAATGCAGCTCGGCACCCTTGACCTGCAGCGGTTTGGCGCCGGCACTATCTGCCACTTCGCGGTTCTGGTCGAGCAGCGCGAATAGCCGCTCCATGTCGGCCAGGCTTTGCTTGATTTCACGATAAATCACGCCCAGAAAATTTAGCGGAATATACAACTGGATCATGAAAGCGTTGACCAGCACCAGATCGCCCAGCGTCATCGTGCCGTCAATCACGCCTTGGGTCGCGCGCCACAGAATCAGCGTGACCGCAGTGGCGATGATGATCGACTGACCGGTGTTGAGCAGCGATAACGAGGTCTGCGACTTCACCGCAGCAGCTTCATAACCCTGCAAGCCCTCGTCGTAGCGATTGGCTTCGTAATCTTCGTTGCCGAAATACTTAACTGTCTCGTAATTGATCAGAGAATCAATCGCCTTGGTGCTGGCTTTCGACTCCAGATCGTTCATGGTGCGACGAAAATGCGTGCGCCACTCGGTCACCAGCACGGTAAAACCGATATAGGAAGTCAGCGCCACAACCGTAATGACCGAAAACCAGATGTCGTAGTGAAGTGCCAGATAACCGAGCACCAGCGTGATCTCGATCAAAGTCGGCAGGATATTGAACAGCGTAAACGACACTAGCGTAGAAATGCCGCGTGTACCGCGTTCGATATCGCGGGTCATGCCGCCGGTCTGCCGGTTCAGGTGGAACCGCAGCGACAGCGCATGCAAATGCCGGAACACCCGCAACGCGATGGTGCGCACTGCCCGTTGCGTAACCTTGGCAAAAATAAATTCGCGTAATTCCGTAAACAGCGTGGTCGACATCCGCAGCACGCCGTACGCCACCAGAATTCCAAGCGGCAACACCAGCATTGCTTGCGGATTAGTTGGACTGAGCGTCAGGCGGTCGACCAAAGCCTTCAACACCAGCGGCACGCCGACATTAGCCAGTTTGGCGCCGACCAGAAACAATAGCGCAAAAATCACCCGCCATTTGTATACCCACAAATAGGGAAACAGAGTTTTTAGCGTGGCCCAATCGTTGCGATGGCCTTGCGAGGCGGGAGGTAGCGGTGAACTGGAGTGACGACGCATGGCACGAATGGCTCTTTTATGATTCAATCAGGGGTGATTTTGCGCGATTGTTGCGCAAAAATCCTATAAAAAGTAATCCTAGAAACCTCCGTTGGACCGGGCCGAGTGTGCGTTTTTCCGGCTCTCTGGCTAGGCGCGACGACGAAGCAACCTTCATGTTGCCAAGAGAAGCAACGACGCCAGAGAGCCGGAAAAATGTGCAATCGGTTCCGTAGCGCTTTCACCCGAATGGTGAACGGCTTAAATGGCACAATCCTAAATATATTCAAACACTTATCGAAGCTGATTAGCGGTCAACTGAGGTTCCTAGGATAATAGCCCTGAATTGTAGCCCTTCCGAGAAAATCCATGATGCCGAAACCACTAAGCAAAACCACAACCGCCCTCCACCAAGGCTTGCCTCCAGGCCTGATGCCAACGCTGCGCATGATGCCGATGCCGTCGGATGCGAATATCCACGGCGACGTTTTTGGCGGCTGGATCATGTCCCAGGTCGATATCGCAGGGGCGATTCCCGCCGCCCGGCGCGCCAATGGCCGGGTCGCGACCATCGCTGTGAATTCGTTCCTGTTCAAGCATCCGGTATTCGTCGGCGATTTGCTATCGTTCTATGCCGAGGTGGTCCGGGTCGGCAACACCTCGATCACCGTCAACGTCGAAGTGTATGCGGAGCGCAACCGACTGGAAGCAGAAACTGTCAAAGTCACCGAAGCCACCCTGACCTACGTCGCCACCAGCGAAGACCGCAAACCGCGCCAGATTCCGCCACTAAAATCACTCACGACGCCAGCCGCAGATACCGCGTATTAAAAGCATACTTAATATTGTATTTTTCAAATCGGCTTAAATACATGCGGTAAAGCATAGTTTTTTTACTATACCCAGCCAATATTACGTTATCACTTATTTATTCAAATCCATATCAATCAGGCATGCAGTGGCAGGATTTTGTATGAGCGCACCCGGGTGCAAAAGCAATCGCCAGACTGCAACCGTTGGTCGCAGCCAGGCCCGCTCCTGCAACAGTTTCTGCTTGAAGGCATCTTGCAGCAATCTGAATAAATACTAAAAGTCAAAGATTGACTACAGTATGTCAATGCGCTATAACTGTCCGCATATCATGTGTAAACATTAACAGTTTTTACTCGATATAGATTTAATTTCCCCCTCAGAAAAGCAGCTTGTTAATGGCGCCGTCAGGCGAACAGGAGCAACGCAATGAAAAACTACCTACATAGAGTATTAGGCATCTACGCCACACGGACGGCGGCCGAATCCGCATCTGCCAGACTCATTGAACGTGGCATGTTGGCGGAAAATGTGAAGATACTGGAGCCCGGCAGCTCCAGCGGAGGCGATGATGCCAAAGCCGACAGCGACGACGTCTTGAAAGAAATGCTGCGGGAAGGCGCGATTGGAACCGCAGTCGGCACGCTCGCTGGCGCGGCCGGCACCATCGCGATGGCGGCTGCGAACGTCAGCTTGTTCGTGGCGAGCCCGGTGGTCGGCGCGCTGTCGATGCTAGGCTGGGGAGCAGCCCTCGGCGGCACAGTCGGCGCGACAGTTGGTGCGAAAAGAAGCAAGGGCGAAGTTGCCGATTTGGTCAAGGATGCGTTGGCGAACAGCCATGTAGTCCTGGTCGCCCATACCGCCACCGAGGAAGAAACGTCTTACGCGCAACAGATCATCGGCGCATCAATGGCGGAGCCAACAGGCAAACCCGGTGCAGGCAGTGGCACGCCGGTCACGTCTTGAGCGGCCGCCTACTCTACACCGAAAAAATCAAAGTTTTTGGGTAATCAGAAACAGCCGCTCCCTACATTAAAATAGGAGATTAACGTGACCGAACCGCGTAAAGGCCAAGCCCCGGCAGTGCTTAAAAGAGATGAATTTCACCTCGAATTCCGACGCTCTTTTGTGGACCCCACGTTTGATGCGGTGCAGTCGGAAATCGCTAAAATTGAACAGGTGGCCTGGGAAAATTACATCAACGGTAACAAAACACCCATCACTGCAAAGGCGGGACCGGAATTTGCCGACCCTGATTATGATATGTCGGTGGAATGGAAGGCTACCCGCGATATATTGATTGCGGCGGAAGCCCGGCAAAAAGATCCTGCCACCAAATCCAGGGTCTTGTTGATTTGCGGCTCGGCACGCAATGACGGCAGCTGTCCCGGCGAAATTTCCAAAACTTTCCGCATGATTAAATTCGCTGCGGAAACGCTGGAAGCCAGCGATGTAGAAGTCGATCTGCTGGACCTCAGCCAGCTCATTTCATCCTACGACAAGCATATTTACCCTTGCAAAGGCTGTGTCTCCACTGCGATGCCGCTCTGTCACTGGCCTTGCAGTTGCTACCCCAATCACGGCCAACGCCAGACCAATGACTGGATGGCCGAAATTTATGAAAAATGGGTTTCGGCGCACGCGGTCATCATCATGACGCCGGTCTACTGGTACCAGACACCGGCAGTCTTGAAACAGATGATAGACCGGCTGGTGTGTGCCGATGGCGGCAATCCCGATCCGACCACTACCTCGGGCAAAAACGCGAAGAAAGCCAAGGAATTGGAACTCAAAGGTTGGCCGTACCCCAAACATCTGGCTGGCCGCGCCTATGGCTTGGTAGTACATGGCGATGTCGCCGGCATAGAAGGTGTACGCCGGGGATTGTCGGATTGGCTGGACTGGATGGGTTTGATTGATGCCGGCGCATTATCACGGCTGGATCGGTTTGTCGGCTATTACGAATCCTATGCGGAAAGCCACGAAGCCCTGGATCGCGACCTGGCGATGCAGCAGGAAGTGCGCAATGTTGCCAGCGCCGTGGTGAATGCGGTGGCCGAAATAAGAGCAGGAACTCTCTCGACGCCAGACGCTGATTTGGATCGACCAAGACCGAAATAAACCGAATTACCAGTAGCGCAGGCCTCCGTGCCTGCGGCCCGGTGCAGGCACGGAGGCCTGCGCTACTTAAGTACTCAAGTGCGTCGTGGCTCAGGCGGCTTTCTTCTCGTCGCGCAGCTGACGCCGCAGGATTTTACCGACGTTAGTCTTGGGTAGTTCGGCGCGGAACTCGATATATTTCGGCCGCTTGTAACCAGTCAACCGTTCCTTGCAGAAGTGCTGCAAGTCTTCGACCGTCAGCGCCGGGTCCTTGCGCACCACAAACAGTTTCACCGCTTCGCCCGAATGTTCATCCGGCACCCCGATGCAGGCACACTCCATCACGCCTGGGTGTTCGGCGACCACACCTTCAATCTCGGTCGGATAGACATTAAAGCCGGACACCAAAATCATGTCTTTTTTACGATCGACGATACGGGTAAAACCGCGCTCGTCCATGACGCCAATATCGCCCGACTTGAAGAACCCGTCCGGCGTCATCGCGCGCGCCGTTTCTTCAGGACTCTGCCAATAGCCGACCATCACTTGCGGGCCCCGGATCGCGATCTCTCCACTCTGGCCCAATGGCACCGGCTGGCCGTCGTCATCAAGAATGGCAATTTCCGTGGACGGAATAGGCACGCCAATAGTGCCGGAAAATTCGGTGCTGTCGGCCGGATTGGCGGTGGCTACCGGCGAGGTCTCGGACAGACCGTAACCTTCGGTAATCGGGCAACCGGTTATCTGGAACCATTTATCGGCGACAACTTGCTGCACCGCCATGCCGCCGCCGTTGGATATCTTGAGACCGGAAAAATCGAGCTTATCAAATCCAGGGGTGTTTATCAGGGCATTGAACAGCGTATTGACGGCTGGGAAAATATTGAACTTGTATTTCGACAGTTCCTTGACGAAACCGGCAAAGTCACGCGGATTCGGCACCAAAATATTGAGTGCGCCAATCCGGGTGCCGAGCAGACCGCAAATCGTTAGCGCAAAGATGTGGTACAGCGGCAGCGCGCACACCATCGTCAATTGATCAACACGCGGCTCTTTTATTAGAGCCGGCTGCAGCCATGCCTCGTTTTGCAGCACGTTGGCGATCACGTTGCGATGCGACAGCATCGCACCTTTGGATAGGCCGGTGGTGCCACCGGTATATTGCAGGAATGCGATATCGTCGTGATTAAGCTCGACCGGGCGCAAACTCAGGCTGGCGGCGTCCGACAACATCCGGTTGAAGCGGATCGCGTTCGGCAAGCTGTACTCCGGCACCATTTTTTTTACATTGCGTACTACGAAATTAACAATGGCGCCTTTCATGCCGCCCAACAGATCGCCCATGCTGGCTACCACCACATGCTTGATACTGGTTTTAGCGATCACTTGTTCTAGCGTAGTGGCGAAATTTTCCAAGATGATGATGGCTTCGGCTCCGCTATCCTTGAGCTGATGTTCCAGTTCACGCGGGGTGTATAGCGGGTTGACGTTGACCACCGTATAGCCTGCCCGCAAGATAGCTGCAACCGCAACCGGATACTGCAGCACATTTGGCATCATGATGGCAACCCGAGCGCCTTTTGCCAGGCCGAGGCCTTGCAACCAGGCGCCGAATCTTCTGGAAAGCGCGTCCACTTCACCATAAGTGAGGAATTTATCCATGCAGACAAAAGCATTGCGCGCTGCATATTTATGAAATGCCTCGTCGAATAAATGCGCTAGCGATCGATATTGCGTGAAATCGATTTCGCTAGGTACGCCTGCCGGATAGTTTTGCAGCCAGATTTTATCCACGATAAATCCCTTGTCTCGATGGTAGTTGTCAGAATCCGTAAAAAAACGCACGGTTGTTTCTTTTTATTTTGCAATCCTATCGGTCGCGACGTGCCAGCGCAAGCCCTTTGCACGATTAGAGAGTAACTTCTCTACCCGCTGAATGCGCTGCAATGCAACAGGCGGAGTTAAAAATCGCCGCTACACGCCGGCCCTCAACACGTTGGCGACAGATCCGTTTTCACATTATTTTTTGGCAATAATGGATCACCAACGCAGGCAACGGTCTGGGCTCCGGCAAATTCCAGCAAGCGCCGGTGGCGCTCCTCTTTGTCAAGATTGGCCAAGGCTTTGACGTCCGCATAGAAACGATCGAAACGCTGGTCTTTTAGTAGCAAAGCGCGGAATGCCGGCACTAAATCATGATAGGTCGCCAGCGCCGCCAGATGGGCGTTCGACAGCGGTTCGGCAAACCAACGGTCGTAGCCGGCATAACCGCCCCACGATTGTTTCAGGGTCTGGTATTCCTGCTGCAAATCCTGGAAAATTTCAGCTTTGCGCAGCAGTTTTTCCGCATCGAGGATTTTGCTGGCATAGTTGGCTTCCAACTGCCGTCGATGCCGCAACAGCAGTGCCAAAAAATCCTGCTTGCGCCCCGCATACACCAGATACGATTGGCGTATCTGCGCGTCGCCATACACATCCAGCCAGCGCAGCAAACCAGCCTGCTCCACCGTGGTCGCAAATGATTCATTGAACGCCGAATCGCCCGGCGCATACACTACCTGATGCGCCAGTTCGTGGAAAATCAGCCGCGCCAGTTCGGCATCAGGATAGTGGATGAAAGTGGAAATCACGGGGTCTTTGAACCAGCCCAGCGTAGAGTAGGCCGGCACGCCTGCAACCTGTACGTCATAGCCCTCGGTGCGTAGTTCCAGCGCCTCGGCCTCGGCTTGTTCCTGTTGGTAATAGCCGCGATAACTGACGCAGCCAGCCACTGGAAAACACCATTGTTTCGGCTTCAACGACAAAGCTGGGGTGGCGATTACGTTCCACAACACGAATGGCCGCCGCAGCACAGCATACGTGGTGTAACTAGCGTTATCCGGCAGCGCCAGTTCGCGCACAGCAAAAGCGCGGATGGTCTGGGTGGTGGCTAGTTTGCTCTTCAAACTCAATTTGACTTGCGGGTCGGCCAGCCAATCGTCGATCGGCCGCGCTGCAGACAACAGCGCAGATTGCCCATGTGCGGCTTGCACCATATAACCCAATTCGGCACAGCCGCACAGTAACCCGCTCAGGCCGGCCAAAGCGGCCATGCGCCAAGGCATTTTCATGCAGGTTTTCATACGGGTTTCACACCTTCTCTACTTCGACCAGAACGTCATAAAAAGTCGGCCCGCGCCCCATGTCGGTCAGGCGCTGACTGGTAAGCTGATTCGCGTTTTTGCCGTCAGCGGCGTATTTTTTCCACCAGACCGATAGTCCGACCACCAGCCCGGGGCGCGCCTTGTCGGTGATCCGCACCCGGCACACGAAACTGCCACGGTCGTTGAAGATGCGCACTCTGTCGTCTTGCGCAATGCTGCGCGCGGCGGCGTCGGCTGGATGCATATCCAGATGCGGCTCGCCTTCGGTAGCGCGCAGGCTTTGCACGTTGACGAAGGTGGAATTGAGGAAATTGCGGGCCGGCGGCGAGATCATCGCCAGCGGATAATGGGCAGCCAGTTCCGGGTTGCTGGCCACCGATTCATGCGGTGCGGTATACGCCGGCAGCGGGTCGAAGCCGGCATCGGCCATCGGCTGCGAATACAATGCGCATTTACCGGATACAGTCGGAAAGCCGCCGTGAGCGAACGGCGCATTCGGCATCACCATTTTTTGCCAGCCTCGCTGCTTGAGTTGATCCCAGTAAGGGCCGGCGACACGCGCATCGTCAGTGCGAAATGCCTGCGCAGCGATGGCGTCGTCGCTGTCCTGAAAGCAAGGCTCGACAAAACCCATGCGCGCTGCCAGCATACGAAAAATTTCGGTATTCGGTTTCGCCTGACCCAGCGGGGCAATCGCCGGATTGTTCGCCATCATGTACAAATGGCCGTACGTCGAATGGATATCGACATGCTCCAGCTGCGTAGTAGCAGGCAACAAAATGTCGGCGTAATCGGCAGTGTCGGTCTGGAAATGCTCCAGCACCACGGTAAACAAGTCTTCCCGCGCAAAGCCCTGCGCCACCTTGTCGGACTCCGGCGCGACCGCCACCGGGTTCGAGTTATACACGATCAGCGCTTCAATTTTAGGGCCGAATTCCGGGCTTGCAGCGCGTAATAAATCGTCGCCAATAGTAACCATGTTAATGCTGCGCGGCGTGCGCCCGGCCAGCAAGTCGGGCCGCTCCAGCGTCGCACGATCTTTCGGGAAGGCATCCGATGACGATAGCAAAATCCCACCGGCAGCATGCCGCCAGGAACCTACCAACGCCGGCAGACACGCAACGTTACGCACCGCCATGCCGCCACCGTGGGTGCGCTGCACACCGTAATTAATTCGAATCAAAGTTGCTTCGCCACGTTGCGCGGTAGCGCCGTAATCACGCGCCAATTGCAGCACTTCATCGACGCTGATGCCGCAAGTGGCAGCCACCCGTTGCGGCGGCCACTCGGCCACCCGTACACGGAGTTGTTCGAAGCCTTCAGTATAGCGATCCAGGTAATCCTGATCCACCAGGTTCTCGGCAATCAGCACATGCATCAGGCCGAGCGCCAGCGCGGCATCGGTGCCGGGCAGCAACGCAATATGCTGATGGCATTTTTCCGCCGTCAGCGAGCGGTACGGATCAATCGCGATCAATTTAGCGCCGTTGCGCTTGGCCTGTTGCGCCCACATCCAGAAATGCAGGTTGGAAGCAATCGGATTGCCGCCCCAGATCAGGATCAATTTGGCATGTTCGGTCTGCTCGACATCGGTGCCGATTCGCGCCCCAATCGTATATTTATAGCCCTCGCCGCCAGCGGTGGAACAAATGGTGCGTTCCAGCCGGGACGCGCCGAGCTTGTGAAAGAATCGCATCGCCATCGATTCGCCCTGTACCAAACCCATGGTGCCGGCATAGCTGTACGGCAGGATTGCTTGTGCGGCATCACCGCCGCGCGCACTGATGCTATGCAGACGTAATGCGATGGTTGTTATTGCCTCATCCCAACTGATCGGCGCGAACTTGCCTTCGCCTTTTTTGCCTATGCGTTTCATCGGCGACAACAGCCGGCTCTTATGATATGTGCGCTCAGCATACCGCGCTACTTTGGTGCACAGTACGCCGGCTGTAGTCGGATGGTCCGGGTCGCCGCGCACCTCAGTGGCCACGCCATCCTGGACGGTCACCAGCAGCGCGCAGGTGTCGGGGCAATCATGCGGACAGACCGCACGGATGATCGAAGTTGCCATCTGATTTTCGCTTTTCTTTGTAAAATTTCTATCCTGAACTGTAATCCAAATAAGCCGAAGCAGCGTCCGACCCAACGCCGCTATCCGTGGGCGCGCTCGGTTTACACGCGCTTTACCGATGGAGTTACCATGACCATGCGTATCGCCAGTTTTGCCGGCGGCAACAGAAAAAAATTAGGAGAACAGCATGCAATTACTTGATCCGATCATGCAGTTTCAGGCTGAACTGCAACAGATCCGGCGCGACATCCACGCCCACCCCGAACTCTGCTACGAAGAGCAGCGCACCGCAGACGTAGTGGCGGCCAAACTCACCGAATGGGGCATTCCGATCCTGCTTGGCATGGGCGGCACCGGCGTGGTCGGCATCATCAAGAACGGCAATAGCAAGCGCGCAATCGGCTTGCGGGCCGACATGGATGCGTTGCCGATGCAGGAAATCAATACTTTCGCGCACACTTCCCGCAATGACGGCAAGATGCACGCCTGCGGCCATGACGGCCATACCGCGATGCTGCTGGGGGCCGCCCATTATTTGTCAAAACAGCGTGACTTCGACGGCACCGTTTACCTAATTTTTCAGCCGGCCGAGGAAGGCGGCGGCGGTGCGCGCAAGATGATGGAAGACGGCCTGTTCGCGCAATGTCCGATGGATGCGGTGTACGGCATGCATAACTGGCCCGGTATGGAATTCGGCAGTTTCGGCGTCACGCCAGGGCCGATGATGGCGTCCAGCAACGAGTTCGAAGTGATCGTCAGCGGCAAAGGCGGCCATGCGGCGCAACCGCACAAAGGCATCGATCCAATCATGGTAGCGGTGCAGATTGCGCAAAGCTGGCAAACCATCATCAGCCGCAACAAAAATCCGAACGATGCCGCGGTGCTGTCGATTACGCAAATCCACGCCGGCAGCGCCACCAACGTAATTCCCGATCACGCTACCTTGATCGGCACCGTGCGCACCTTCAGCCTCGAAGTACTGGATCTGATCGAACAACGCATGCGCGAGATTGCGCAGCACACCGCCAGCGCTTTCGACGCCGAGGTGCAATTCGCGTTTAATCGCAATTACCCGCCGCTGATCAACCATCCGCAGCAAACCGCTGAGGCAGTGGCCGTGATGCAATCCATCGTTGGGGCACAGCGCGTCAATGCACAGGTTGAGCCGACCATGAGCGCCGAAGATTTCGCCTTCATGCTGCAGGAAAAGCCGGGTTGCTATGTGTTCATCGGTAATGGCGACGGCGATCATCGCAGTAGCGGACACGGGCTTGGGCCGTGCAATTTGCACAACCCAAGCTACGACTTCAACGATGCGCTGCTGCCGATTGGAGCCACCTACTGGGTCAAGCTTGCACAAGCACTGCTGGCCCGGCAAGATATGGAGAAATAATTCATACTAACCACGGTATATTTCATGCTACTTTATTCATATGCGGAGATACACCATAAAATCGATATACTCCACTAATTAATTTCAATGAATGCGGTGTATAACAACAAACTCGGCCATGAACAGCCATGAAGGGCCTGACAACAACGTGACAGATAAAGCGATGGAATAACAGGACGGCTAATCGCGGCCGGCTCCGTTACAAAAACACGATCACAGACCCATAATCCAATAACGGTGGCACAATCTTGCACCGAATCAATCATTTTTCCCGATAACTGAAAGTTGCCATGACTTTACCCCTTAAGCAAATCGCCATCAAAGCTCTTTGCGCAAGCATCGCCATTCTTGGTGTGCAGACCAGCAGCCAGGCGGCCGATTCTGTCTCCGTCGAAGCGGCCACCGGCAACAAGACGCAGATGGTTCGTCTCGGTGCCCAGTGGAATTGGGCTGACAAATGGTGGCAATCCAACAACACTCATATTGGCGGTTATTGGGATCTGACACTGGCACAATGGCGCGGCACGCAATATCGCAATCAGCCGGATAACATTCAGAATATTACCGACATCGGGATTACACCCGTTTTTCGCTTCCAGCGCGATAACAAAATCGGGCCTTATGCAGAAGCAGGTATTGGCGCCCACCTGTTATCCCATGTATATGACAACAACGGCCGCGCTTTCTCGACCGCTTTCCAGTTCGGAGACCACATCGGAATAGGCTATGTATTTGCCAACAAAATTGATCTCGGCCTGAAAATCCAGCATTTCTCCAATGGTGGGATCAAGCACCCGAACAGCGGCGCAAATTTTGCCGTTTTAAGCGCAAAATTGATATTTTGATGAGGGTGCGTAGGTCGGGTTGGCGGCTTCATCGCGTAACCCGACCTGCGATGCTGACTGCGATTTATGCTGCAGTATCAATCTGGAATCAGCGCTTGTAGCAAAGCCAAGGTGCGCTTGGTGGCGCCACGGTGATGCTGTGCAAAAGCGTACGCAGCGTGCCCGGCAGACTCTCGCAGCCCAGTTTCGGACAATAAAACCGCTGCTTCGCGCAGCAATTCTGTTGCATCCGCGACGCGCCGCGCAGCACCGGCGGCAATCGCTTCTTCGGTCACTGCGGCAAAATTAAAAGTGTGCGGCCCGGTCAGCACCGGCTTGCCCAGCGCACAGGCTTCGATCAGATTTTGCCCGCCCAGCGGCAGCAGGCTGCCACCAATAAAAGCAACATCGCAAGCCGCGTAATAGGCAAACATTTCTCCCATCGAGTCGCCCAGCAGCACCTGCACGGTCGATGCTATCGGCTCTCCCGCCATCGCCGCACCCAGCGACGAACGGCGCTGCATGACTAAGCCGTGCGCTTTGACCAACTGCGCCACTGCATCGAAGCGCTGCGGGTGACGCGGCACCAACAGCAGCAATATTGCGTCGCAAATTTCACCCATATTCTGCAGCGCGTCGAGAATCAATGCTTCTTCGCCTTCACGCGTGCTGGCACACAGCAGCACCGGGCGTGTGCCGATCCGGTCGCGCAAAGCTTGCCCCAGTGCCAGCGCCGCCGCCGGCGGCAACACATCGAACTTGATGCTGCCGGTAACCTGCACGTTGCGTGCGCCAATGTGCTGCAGGCGCGCCGCATCAGCCGGTGTTTGTGCCGCCACGCACGACAAACCCTGCGCCGCCTCGCGCATCAAGCCGGAAAAACGCTGGGCCCGACGCAATGAACGCGCCGACAACCGAGCATTCAGCAGCGCCACCGGGATCCGCTGCGCCACACATGCTGCAATCAAATTCGGCCAGACTTCGGTCTCCATTAACAGGCAAATCTGCGGCGAAAAATGGCGCAGAAAACGCGCTGCCATCCAGCCGGTATCGTAGGGTAGGTAACTCTGCAGCACGCGTAGCCCGTGTTTGGCAAACAGCAGCTTGCCGGTAGCGCGCCCGGTGGGCGTCATGTGGGTGAGCAAAATCGTGTGTTCGGGATAGGCTGCCAGCAATGCTTCGATCAGCGGCTCGGCGGCGCGTGTCTCGCCGACCGACACTGCATGCAGCCACAAAATTTTACGATCGCTTACGTTTAACGCCGCACTGGCATACCAGCCGAAACGTTCAGCCAGATGCAACCGATAACCGGCTTCCTTGCGGCCGCGCCAGCATAGCCGCGCCAGCACTACAGGCATGGCCAGCCACCACGCCAGCGAATATATCCGGCGCCACAGATTCGACCTCATGCGCCCAGCAATTGCGTCACGGCTGCTTCGACCTCGGCCACTGTTGGCGGAGCACCGCGGTCGCCCAGATTGATGATATTCGGCGACCAGTTGCCCTCGGTCTTCCAGCGCGGCGAATCGCAGTACAACTCGATAGTCGGGCGCTCGAACGCGGCAGCGATATGGGTCAGCCCGGTATCGACGCCCACCACCAGCGCCGCCCTTTGCGCCAATACCACCGCCTCCATCATCGCCAGTTTGGGTAATACCTGCGCAGTCGGGATGTTTTCAGCCAGAGTATCGGCGGCGCGCTTCTCGTTGGCGCTACCCCACGGCAACAGGATCGGCAAACCGCGTGGCTCCACGCTGTGGGCCAGTTGTATCCAGTTCGCCGGTGCCCACTGCTTGGCCGCGCGTGCAGTCGCATGGAAAAAAACCGCATACGGAATTGGCGGCAGCCAAATTGACTGCGACGGCAACTGCGGTGCCTGCAAGTAAAAATCGGCCGGACTATCCACCGAGGTGCCGAACGCCGCTGCCGCCACCAGCCGTGAGCGCTTCACAGCATGTGTGAAACGACCGACAGCGACGCTATCGGTGTGGAATATGCGGGAAATGCCTTCGTAACCGGAGCCCTCGGTCCCATTGGCCAGACCGAAGCGCTTGCCGCCAGAATTCAGGCGCGCGATCCGCATCACGACCCCGGTCTTGAGCAAGCCCTGGGTATCAAACACGAAATCATACGATTCGCGACGCAAGATGCGATAAAAAGCTGCAATTTCAGCCCGCGTCTGCGCTGCAAACAAACTCTTGCGCCAACGCCGCAATGCAAAAGGGATCACATTGCGCACGCCGCGGTTCAGGCGCACCAGGCTGGCGTACCCTTCTTCGACCACCCAATCGATTTTCGCATTGGGATAATGACGCAAGATATCCGCCACCATCGGCATGTTATGCACCACATCACCGAGGGAAGAGACCCGGACTATCAAAATATTCAACGCAAATCCAATTTAATCAAAAGCCTGGTAGGAGCGCGCCCGGGCGCGAAAGCAGTCGCCAGGCTGCAGCCATCTGTCGCAAGCGGCTCGCCTGCATCAAATACGGCCCATCTATTATCGACCTGGGCGCTCTATCGAAGGCTGGTCGCGCCCAGGTGCGCTCCTACAAGAACACGGCGCGTCTACAGAAATATCGCGTTCCAGAATGGGTAATGCGCCACGGACTTTACCAATCCGGCTCGTAATGGATTGGCGACGATATAACGTGCCACCGACGCCAAATCCTCATCACTGCGCAGCGCGTGGTCGTGGTATGCCCGCGCCCATACTGCACCGGTTCGATGTGATATTTGATTAACATTACGGGCACTTGTCGCTTTAAGACGACTGACAAGTGTATCAAGCGTAGTTTTTTCACCCAATTGAATCAACCAATGCACATGATCCGGCATCAGTACCCACGCCAGCATTTGTGCATCTACTAATGTGGTGCGGCTTTCAAAACAACGGGCCGCGACACAGCCCATTCTAAAATCAGCAAATAATCTGGATCGACAAATAGTTGTCGTTGAGACATGATATATCTGGCCTGTCAGTGACGCTCTGCCGTGCCGCAAGGCTGTATGTCCTTCGCCAGCGTACTTTCCAGTTGTGATTATTTCCGGCTGATCAGATGTTTGCGTCATGGCGAGCACCTCGGTGGATCACGATCCGGTCGCGCCCCGGCGCGACCACAAAGAACCAAATACTTGTAGGAGCGCGCCCGGGCGAAACATCACCGGTCACTAACCTATGCTGCCTTTTAAAACGGCAACATCGCGTCCGCTTTCGCGACCAGAATCACGCGCTTGAAATCGGCCTGAATCCGTTCCAGCGCTGCTTGCGATTCCGCTTCAAAGCGCATCACCACTACCGGTGTGGTATTCGATGCGCGTGCCAAGCCGAAACCGTCCGCATATTCAACCCGCAAGCCGTCAATCGTAATGATCTGTTCTGCATCCGGGAAGCGTGCATCGCGCTGCAAGCTGTCGATCAGGCTGAAATTCTCGCCTTCTGCCAGTTCCAGTTGCAACTCAGGCGTACTGATCGATTGCGGCAAGGCGTTCAGCACCGCAGAAGGATCAATCACCCGCGTGAGCAATTCCAGCATGCGCGCACCGGCGTACATGCCGTCGTCAAAACCGTACCATCGATCCTTGAAGAATAAATGGCCGCTCATTTCGCCGCCCAGCGGTGCGCCGGTCTCGCGCATCTTGGCCTTGACCAGCGAATGCCCGGTCTTGCACATCAGCGCAATGCCGCCATGCGCCTTGACCCACGGTGCAATATGGCGGGTGCATTTGACATCGTACAGAATCTCGCGCCCTGGGTTGCGCTTTAACACATCAGCAGCAAACAGCATCAATTGACGATCGGGATAAATAATTTGGCCATCCTTGGTCACCATCCCCAGCCGGTCGCCGTCGCCATCGAAAGCCAGGCCAATTTCGGCATCGGTTTCCCGCAAGCATTTAATCAAATCCTGCAAATTTTCAGGGTGCGCCGGATCGGGATGATGGTTTGGGAAATTACCATCGACTTCGCAAAACAGTTCGACCACATCGCAACCCATGGAGCGGTATAAATCCCCGGCAAACGCACCTGCCACGCCATTGCCGCAATCGATTGCAATCTTAATCGGCCGTGCCAGTTTCACGTCGCCGACAATGCGCTGCAAATACGCGTCCCGGATGTCGTGGGTGCTATAAGCGCCGGCTCCATGCGTGAAATTGTCATCCGCAATAGTTTGATACAAAGCTAAAATCGCTTCGCCGTAAATCGCCTCGCCAGCCAGCACCATCTTGAAGCCGTTGTAATCGGGCGGATTATGGCTGCCGGTGACCATCACGCCGGATTGCGCGTCAAGCACATGGGTGCCGAAATACAGCATGGGGGTTGCAACCACGCCGAGATCAATCACATCCACGCCGGAAGCTTGCAACCCGACGGCCAGTGCGGCTGCCAGTTCCGGCCCCGACAGCCGGCCATCACGACCGATAATCACGGCGCGCTCGCCTCTGGCCCGAGCCGCAGAACCGAAAGCATGGCCGATTTGGCGTGCGATGCCGACATCCAGCGTCTTGCCGACAATGCCACGAATGTCGTATGCTTTGAAAATGGTTTTTGAGAGTGGAAGCATATTCACCTGATCCTTATACCTTCAACGCATCCAACGATTGACCAGATGCAAGCCACTCATGCACCCACTTCGGCTGACGTCCTCGGCCGGTCCACTGCAGGGAGGCCTCGGCGGGATGCCGATAACGGACAGCAACCTTCGTCACTGAAGCAGTCTTGGCGACGCGCACCTGAGCACCCATTAATTCCTTGAGCGGAATGCCCACGCCTTGTGCAATCGCCATGATCTGTTCTCGCGCCTTGGCTCGTTCAGCCTGCTCACGTTCTTTCAACGCTTTTACGATCTGATCCTGCAGCGCATGCAATTCAGTAATTGACAGCTTTGATAAATCCATTACGTCTCCTTGAAAAATACTGCAACCACATTCACAACTGTGTTTCGGTAACCCATTAATCCTGGTTCAGACGACATGGGTAGTTAATTTTTTATGAGTAATTCTCAGCCGCATATTTTGTTTTTATTCTCGCGCCAACAATTGCTGCCAAACGGCAATACCATTGATAAAAATAATCCAAACATCAAACTCCCAACCAATATCAGCGTTGCAAGTGCGAATGATCTGGCGAATAAGACTTAACCGGCAGTAAAACGGTATTTTTAACAGTACCCGTTAATCGCGTTTTGGTTGTTCATCGTGATCGTATTGCACATTTCCTTACGATCTCACCACCCATATTCTTTAGTAAGCAGACAGGCCGATATTACAATATTTGGGCGCGAAACGAAGTCGCCGTAGAAATCATTAATGCCATCAGCCGAATCCATTTTTTTATCTTCTACGTATTTGGCAAGCCATTCACCTGTTATAAGTGCAGATAATCACTAATTAGTCAGCTAAGTGATTCTGAATTACGATTCAAAATAAATCAGAGTTCTTGTATTTTGGAACAGACCAGGCGCCCGCTCCGCTATACCGAAAATGTTCGTCAGTGCAGCGACCATAACAATCGGCCAGAGTGTGCCGAACAATCGCCCACAAACCTGGCAGATAAGTTTTAATCACATTTGAATCGTAATTTGCAGATACCAAATGAAATTGGGTTTTATAAAAAATAAAATTATAGCCAATTGAATTATGAACTACATTTCTTTTGGTCATGTCCCCATTGTATATTTAAAAAAAATTTATTTTCCTGATTAAATCACTCGTTGAGCAAGAAGACGCTTTTGTATCATTCCTAAATTTTTCCCTCGTGAGCCTAACAATTATAACTATATTTATTTATCATTTATTTGTGACCGAAGGATAAAATTGATTCAGCAGAAAATATTGCGTGTGCAACCTGTATGAATATATCGTGGCACAACGTGCCTCAGAATTGACGAGTGCGCGGAAGTGGCGATGGTATTTATCACGTTATTAACTGGATTATCCAAGCTTGACTAACACTGTAATCAATCACACCCTAATAAAAAACCAAACCGACTTCTTACCAAACCGCAAACTTGTCTTATTGCAACATTGCAGCTACAGGCACTGTCGCTGACTTATTCCTCTCGCGCCACAACAAATCTTCGATACCGCACTGCGGCGCATATTCAGCCACTGCACGTTGCAAAACGGCTCGAACCTCTTCAAAATCAAATCGTTCGCAGGCATGTCCCAATTCCTGCAACAGCCCTTGCAACTCCAGCCACGGGATTTCTGCTTCTTGCGCACGCATGATCAATGGGTGATCGGTGCCTTCTACGTTATCGCCGATCAGCAATTCTTCATACAATTTTTCGCCTGGGCGCAGGCCGACGTGAACCAGCTCAATCGTGCCTTCCGGGGTCGCTTCGCTTTTGACCTCTAGTCCGCTTAAACGCACCATCTGCCTGGCCAGGTCGATAATCTTGACCGGCTCGCCCATATCCAGCACAAAGACATCGCCGCCCTCGCCCATCGAACCAGCCTGCAACACTAATTGCGCCGCTTCCGGGATTGTCATGAAATAACGTGTGATCTCAGGGTGCGTCAGCGTGATCGGCCCCCCCGCCATGATCTGCTTGCGAAACAGCGGCACCACCGAGCCCGACGAACCCAGCACATTGCCAAAGCGCACCATGCAAAAGCGCGTATGCGGTTGTGCGTGGTGCAACTTCGCGTATTGCTGGCGGGAAAACGCCTGCAAAACCAGCTCTGATAAACGTTTGGTAGCACCCATCACATTGGTCGGGCGCACCGCCTTATCGGTCGAAATCAGCACAAAATTCTTCACCCCTACGATCATCGCCGCCTGCGCAATACTGAGCGTACCAAAGACGTTATTACGAATTCCTTCAATCGGATTATGTTCGACCAGCGGCACATGCTTGTAAGCGGCCGCATGATAAACCGTCTCCACCGCAAAAGTGCGCATGATGCGCTGGCACTTTTCACTCTCCAGCACCGAGCCGAGAAAAGGCATCAGTTCTACTGTACTGCCCAGCACCTTTTGCAGCGAACGCAACTCTTGCTCGATGGAATACAGCGCAAACTCCGACAACTCCAGCAAAATCAGCCTGGCGGGCTGGTGGCGCAATATCTGCCGGCACAATTCCGAGCCGATAGAACCACCGGCACCGCTCACCATCACCGATTTACCGGTGATGCACGCGGCAATCAGCCTTGGGTCCGGTTCCACCTGGTCGCGCCCGAGTAAATCTTCGATCTCGATCTCGCGCACATCCTGGAGGCGCAATGTGCCCTTGCCGTTGACCATATCCTTTAGTGGCGGAGTCACCTTGATTTTCACTTTCAGCGGGGCCAGCCGTTCCAGAATACGCTTCTGCTGCACTTTGGTTAGTGACGGCATCGCCAGCAGAACCTCCTTTATTTTTCTCTCCATAATCAACTGGGGCAAGGCATCGAACGCATACACTTTGATGCCGGCTACCATTGCGCCGCGCAGTTCTTGGTTGTCATCGAGAAAAGCCACGGGCCGGAAATCGCCTGTATGTTTCAAGGCATTGGCCAGTTGATTGCCCGCGCTGCCTGCGCCATAAATCGCCACCAGCGTGCCACCGGCAGTACCGGTGGCATGAACAAAATAACTACGTGCCAAAAGCCGGCTGGCAGCAACATACAGGATCGCGCTCACCCAGTAAATACCAAACACTCCACGCGACAGCCCAATCATGTGCGTGAAAAATGCCGCTAAAGAGAGCAACACCACAACCGACAACGTTACCCCAATCACTGCCACATACACAATCTTGTGATCGATAAATCGAATAACCGCGCGATACAAACCTAACCTGATGAAAATCGGAATCGAAATTAGAGGAACTGCAAGAATTAGCCAAACGTACTGCTGTAATATTGCAATATTAAAACCGTCATAACGCAACCAGACCGCGACGCCAAATGTCAATGGCAAACAAAACAGATCCATCAACGCCGCGATGATCTGTTTGTGAAAACGGGAAATATCCAATAGTGACTTCAACATTGATGACCAATCCTAATAAAACGCATACCGTAAAAGCACACTTGCGACAAACGCATAAGAGCCTTCAGAAGCAACAAACATTAACTCCCCCTGTAGGAGCGCACCCGGGCGCGATGGAGGCGGGAAAGTTGAGGCCTATCGCGCCCGGGTGCGCTCCTACAATATCCACAACTTCAATGCGTCAACCCAACCCCCCGCCCCACCGTCAAAAATGTCAAAAATAATATCTTCAAATCCAACAAAAATGATTGCTGCACCACATAATCAGCATCCAGTTTGACCTTATCCGCAATAGGCAATTCATCCCGGCCATTAATCTGCGCCCAGCCGGTCAATCCCGGCAACACCTTATCAACGCCATATTGCGTACGCAATGCCACCAAATCATCCTGATTAAACAACGCTGGGCGTGGGCCGACAAAACTCATATCACCCTTGAAAATACTCCAAAGCTGCGGCAATTCATCCAAACTCGATTTACGCAAAAAAGAACCCACAGGCGTTAAAAACTGTTTTGGATTCGATAAAAGATGCGTAGCCAGCGCCGGAGTATCTACCCGCATCGTCCGAAATTTCGGCATTTTGAAAATCTTGTTATGTCGCCCGACGCGATCGGACCAATAGACGATAGAACCAACAGAGGTCAATTTAACCAGTACCGCCACCAAACCAAGTGGTATCAATAAAATCAGCGTCGCAAATAAAGCCAAACCAAAATCAAATAATCTTTTCATCCCAAGCCGATCAATGGTGCGCAAGAAAATATGCAATGGTTTTATCAAGAGATTCTTGTAGTGTGACAACAGGTTGCCACCCCAATGTTGACTTGGTGTGGTTAATATCCACTTGCAACGAACCTAATAACCGGCTTGCCACTGCGGATTTACCTAACAATGCTGCGGCGACTGCAATTATCCTGGCAGGAACAGGCAATAACAAAGAACGCTTTCTCATGGTATCCGCAAGCAGCTGAAGCAATTCTGAAATGCTCACATCATTATCGTCCGACACCATAAACGTCTGGCCGGCTGCGGCAGGATGATGCGTGCAAGTAATCAGCAAATCAACCAGATTATCCAAGGCAACCATGCTTCTGCGATTATGGATAGCGCCCAAGGGTAGCGGCACACCCATTTTTACTAACCGCATTAACTTCAAAAAATTTGCACGTACAGTTGGGCCGTACACCAATGGCGGACGAATGATAACGACCTCAAGACCAGTAATGCGCGATAACTCCATAAGTGCAATTTCCGCTTCAAGCTTCGATTGTCCATAAGGGTCAAGCGGTGCAGGCGCATCAAAAGCAGTAAAAGGCTTCTCAGTCGTTTCCTCGCCATTGACCTTGACGCTACTGACAAATACAAAACGTTTGACGTCAGCCATTACTGCTTGCCGTGCCAAATTCATCGTTGCGTCCACATTCACTGCGCGAAAAGCCGTCAGTGGTTCGGCATTCTTGTCATTCATTACATGGACACGTGCCGCCAAATGAAGGACTGCACTGCATCCGGCAAGAGCAGGCAACCAGTTTGTAGATACCGACAAATTGCCTATCGGGAATTCATTATTACGAGACTTTGTACGCACTGTCGCAATAACATCAATTTCTTTCTTTAATAACGTCTCGCAAAGCGCTCTACCGACAAAGCCGTTAGAACCCGTTACCAGTATTTTAGGCATCGTTAAATCCATTCGGATTCAAGCTTTGCCAGCGCCAGGAATCTGCGCACATATCATTCAATCCCCTCGTCGCACGCCAGCCTAGTAACTCTGCCGCCAACGATGGCTGCGCATAACAGGCGGCAATATCACCCGCTCGTCTTGCACCAATGTCATACGGAATGGATTTGCCACTTGCCTTTTCATAAGCGGCAATCACTTCTAGTACGCTATACCCTTGCCCCGTACCAAGATTAACGGTGAACGAATCGCCTCTATTAAATAGGTGCAAAAGAGCAGCGACATGTCCCTGCGCCAAATCCATCACATGAATATAATCGCGCACACCTGTGCCATCCGGCGTTGGATAATCGTCGCCATAGATACGCAACTTATCGAGCTTGCCAATCGCCACCTGTGCTACATATGGCATCAGATTATTCGGCACGCCACCAGGGTCCTCACCAATCAAACCGCTTTCATGCGCACCAACCGGATTGAAGTAACGCAAATATCCAATGCGCCAGCTACCGTCAGATTTTTCCAGATCGTGCAGAATTTGTTCGCTCATGAGCTTGGTCTGGCCGTATGGATTAGTCGCTGACAAGGGAAAGTTTTCGATTATCGGCACCGCATGCGGATCGCCATAGACTGTTGCGGAAGAACTAAATATAAATGTCTTCACGCTATGTTGCTGCATTGCCCGATTCAAAGTCATCAAGCCGTTTAAATTATTATCATAATAATCAAGCGGATTTTGGACTGACTCACCGACAGCCTTTAATGCAGCGAAGTGAATTACCGCACTGATATTGTTTTGCAAAAAAAGAACATCAAGCAAAGCCGCATCTCGCACATCGCCCTCAACAAAGTTAGGCGTCTGTAGCGCAATTTTTGCAACGCGATCAAGCACTTTCACTGAGCTATTACACAGGTTATCCAAGCCGATTACATCATAGCCGGCAGCTAACAACACACACCATGTGTGTGAGCCGATATAACCAGTCGCACCGGTAAGAAGAATTAACTTTTTATTCATTTAGAGCCCATTATGAACTAGATTAAATGCAAGGATAAAATTTATACATAGGCATGTATTTTTATAAATACCAATAAATTATTGCGGATATCGCCATATTTTTCATGATACTCCTGATAATTTCTATAAAAATAGACTGATATGGCTTCCATGGATAACAAGAATATGGCATTCTCAAATTCCCATTGCGGCCAAAATCTCTGCATTGATCTTATGCACATCGAATTTTTCTTCTGCCATACAACGGCTTTCGACACCCATCTCAGAAATTAGCGAAGGCTGCTCAATAAAGCGCAGCATCGCCTGCGCCAATGCGCTGGGATTCCGCACCGGAACCATAAAACCGTTTACGCCTTCAATGACAGTTTCTCGACACCCTGGCACATCAGTAGTAATAACGGGACGCCCCATCGCCATTGCCTCCTGCGCACTGCGCGGCAGGCCCTCTCGATAAGAAGGTAAAACAAAAACACTTGCATCAGCAATCCAGCTACGCACATCGAATACATGGCCGGGCCACTCCACCACCCCTTCAGTAACCCATGCATGCACTTCTGATTCAAGAATAGAACTAGGATTAATATCTACGCTGCCCAGCAGTAAAAAACGCACATCAGGATAAACAGCCTTCATTCGGCGAGCTGCATCTACATAGTCGTAGATACCTTTTTCACGTAGCAACCTTGCGACCAAAATGAAACAGAGTGGCTGTAAAACAGGCGGCGAAATTTGGTAAAAATTTAAATCCAAGCCAATCCCATCCAATAACTGCACTTTTGCGGCGGCCACCATGCCAGACTCCACGAACAGTTTTTTATCATCTTGATTTAACATGAAAACACGTTGTGACTGACTCAAACCTAACTTATAAAGCTGCGTTACCACGGTGCGTAAAACATTACGGCGCAGCGAGGTTTTATCAGAATCTATAAAAACATAGCCGGCACCCTCAATCATCGCAAACCGTTTTGGCACGCCAGCCAAACGCGCTGCCAGCGTGCCATAAATTACCGGCTTGATAAAATAAGCGAAAGTTGCATCCAGTTTTAGGCTACGTAGTTGAATTGCCAGCCGAATCATATCAAGCGCGTCGCGAAAGGGATTCATGCCAGTGCGCGACATGGAGAAATCAATAGGCACAGCGCCCAATGAAGCGACAGCAGCACGGCTTGCTTCGTCATAATCTGGCGCTAATGCATAAACAGTTACACCCCGTCCCACCATTTCACGCACTAACGGGCCACGAAAGTTACTGATAGAGAAAGCTTGATTGGCGATAATTGCCAAGCGAAATGATTGCGATGGCTCAACACTTCTGATTTGTTTCATGTTTAATTATTTAAAGCGTAATAAATCAGCACCTAGAACAGGTCTATAAAATTCAGTAATATCGTTTAAGTCATAATCTTTTTGGCGAAACATTAAGCGTCGTATCTTCCCTGATAGATATTTAACCAACGCGCCGCTATCGCAGTCAATGAATAACGTTCCTTTATGCGGGCGCGACCAGCAAGGCCACGGGCAAGTCGTTCGCTGGCATCTATAGTTGTAGCTGCCTTAATCGCATTAGCTAATTTTTCACTGTCCCGAATTGGAACCAACCAGCCAACATCGCCAATCACTTCCCTTACCCCACCGGCATCTGTGGCAACCACTAATCGCTGACACGCCATCGCTTCCGCTACAACTAGCCCAAATCCCTCCCATGCCGAAGATAAAACCAATATATCTGCACCACTCATTACCCTAGGTATATCGTGTGATAAGCCCCAAAAATGAATTTTATCAATTACACCAAGCGACTCCGCCAAAGAGCGCAATTCAATTTCTAACGATCCAGCCCCAACAATCCATAAAACACAATTAACCGATTGTGAATGCAGTAGAGCAAAAGCGCGTAACAAATTAGGGTAGTCTTTTGCCAGAGCCAATCTCCCAACAGCGAGCAATACCTGAACATTTGTATCAATGCCTAATTCGCTCCGAATTCGCTGCCTATTTTCTGCATTAAAACGAAATTTTGAAGTATCGATGCCGTTGTGCATCGCAAACATTTTTTCAGCAGAAACGGCATGTTGCTTTACAAAGGTATCAACAGCATTTTGACTCACATTTGTAGACATGTCTGCCAATCGATCAGTCAATCGATAAGCCAACATCCTCAGCTTACCGCCTTCATTAGTGCTATGCGCTGTGCAGATAAGTCGAGGGATAGGCACTGTTATGCGCAGTAACCGCGCAAATAAATTGGCGTGCACCATATGACTATGGACTATATCCGGAGAAAAATCATGAATAAGTTTGCGTGCTCGCATATAGGCAGATATAAATCCAGCCGGTGTCTTGTGCATACCCAGAAGCACGACTTGTATTTTTTTCGACACTGGTTGAACAATGGTGTTACCGGTTAAAGCGATTATTATTACATCATGGCCACGAGAAACAAATTCGTCCGCCAAATCTGCAACTTGGCGCTCTGCGCCTCCGATACCAAGACCGGTGATAAATAACATGATCCGCACTCTTCAATTCGCCTCACTGAATGTACTAATTTTGAAATCCGCCATTGCACTAAAATCATATTTCCCAAATAAAATATCCCATCCAGATAAATTAAAATTAAGAAAATCAATTGGATGCAGGGGATTCCTATAGTAAGATGAAAATGCAAAAACGATGAACGTAACACTTAAAAAAATTGGGTAAATTTCACGTTTAATTTTTAGGCTTGATAGTATTTTAGAAAACTCTAACGACAAAAGAATCGCTATAAATACATAATGAAAAGAAATGAATCTCAACATAACAGGGAAAAAATTAAATACAAATTGAAAAACAGCTCCCGTAAAAATTATTCGCATCAGTTTTATTTTTGATGGATCATTTTCTTTATATTTTACCAAAAAATAAAATATAAAAATAAAATCTAATATAGCAAAATAACCTAATGCTGAAGTTACCTCAAAACTTTCCACGTAAGATATTAATTTAACAGAAATAAATCCTATCCACGTGAAATACGACAAAATATAAAACAAATTATAAATTAATGCTGTAAATACTGCCCCTATAAAGAGAGTGACGATTACGAATTTATTCTTTCCACGTATAAAAATTATTGTATATACAACAAGCATTATCACTGAGGCAACGTGTGAAAATATAGCTAGAAATAGAAAAAATATGGCATGTTTAAATTTTTCTTTTGAGAAAAAATAAAATGACCAAATAATAAACGCACTAGCAATAAGTTGCCTAATCTGTTCCAACACCAATGTATTCCCTATTGTAATGATTAAAAACGAAAAAAATATATAAGGATTTAATTTCAGTTTTAATAAAACAGCTGTAAAAATAGAGAATGTTAAAAAGTAATAAAACAGCATAGAGTAACCAAAATTATTTTGGAAAATATTCTGAATTATTAAAAAATATAGAACAAAAAAAGGCTCGTAAATTAAATATGGATTAATAGATTTTTCGTGTAATGGATAATAATAATTTACCCAATCATCTCCATTGAAATAAAATGCAGTAAATAAAAAAGAAAGAAGTAGTGGAAGTGAAAAATTTAACGACCGTCTTATCTCGAAACTACTATATTGCCAGATCGAGCCAAAAACAAAAACCAAAGATGACACAATTAAAATAAACATGAAATTTACCTATAATTAATAAATTTATTATGAAGGTAAATTAATATTTTAATTGGACTTATTCCCTTAGCTATCATCATTAAAATTTTTGATCTATCACCTCTTGATTCATCGGTAAAAATTTGCAATGCATGATGATAATATAAAATATTTTTAATTAAGCCACTTTTTCTATTTAGTTTATTGAATCGCCTTAGGTCAGTAGCCAATTTAGCTGATAGTGAACTTCCAGTAGCCTGATTAGGATGAATTCTATATAACACTGTAATTTTTCTAAGAAAAGAAAAACAATGACCATTTATAAGAAATTTGTACCATAAAGGAATATCCTCTAGGAGAAAGTAGCTTTCGTCGAACCCACCAACACCATTAATCGCTTTACGGTTAATTAAAGCGCCCGGCGCGGTATTTCCAAAATAAATCAACATTGCTAAGATTTGTTTTTTGGATATTTTTTCGGATATAACTTTTTGAGTAAAACTATCTGGGTATACTTGTACATCTTCATTTTGAAATGTTTTAAATTCAGAAAATACAACTACTAAATTATTATTTTTTATTGTCAAAACTTCGCTGATTAAATCAGAAATTCCAGTTGGCACAATTATGTCATCTGCAGCGATAAATTTTATCCACTCACCTTTTGCCTTATTAAGTCCACGATTGCAATTTTTTGTGATCCCTGTATTTTCTATGTTTTCAATTATTGTTATTTCTACATTCGACTTACGGTCAGTTATCCATTTTTTGCATTTCAAAAGTGTAGAATCACTCGACCCATCATCAGATATTATTATCTCAATATTTTCGTATGTCTGGTCAATACAGCTATCTAACGTCTCACAGATATATTTTTCTGAATTATAAGCAATTACAACTATCGACACTAACGGAGTGATTTCTATATCATTTTTCATTTCACGTCCTTTGGCGAAACGTATTGTGTTGCTTTGATTAATGGCATATCGCCAAAAAATAAATCTGAAAATATCAGATATTTTTTAAATATTTATTATTAAATTATATTTTTTTGTATAAATATTATTTATACATATAAAACAAAATTTCTAAATGTATTTTTTTTATAATTTCTTTAAATTTATTACTTTTTATATTATTTATATTATTTATATTAAATCCATCTAATTTACAAATTGCGCTAGATATCGATTTTTTCCATTCTTCCTTATTTTTAATTTTAATAAAATTTACAATATAACTTCTATGTACTGCCAAAGTATGATTTAATAAATTTCTATATGCATTATTAAGAATTTCTACGGATTTTATTTCATTATTAATAAAATTTATTAAACTTATTGATGTATATAACATTTTATGAGAATTTTTATTGTATCCCCTTGTGGTTGAAGGTGACTCAACGTTGTATAGATATGTACCATGACACAGGTCTATGTAATTGCAATTGTAAAAAGCAATACGAGTAATTAACTCATCGTCATTAACCCGATTTTCAGATAGCTGCGCTAATTTATCTAAAACTGCATAAGCGGTTAAATAGACAGTCTTACGAAAGACACCGAACCCGTGCAATCCCCACTTATCTACCGTCTCAGCAAATGCAGCTTTTCCATTAATTGGCCAATAATCAATACTATATTTAAAATTAGAAAGAATATTATTTTTCTTATATTTCAAATCAAAAAGAACACAATCAACTCTCAATGGATAATTTTTAATTTTTTCTATTGCACTTAGAATAGCGTTATCGCCAAATTCATCATCACAATCCAAAAGAGCGATATAGTCACCTGACGCACGCCGAATCCCATTCAGACGAGCACCAGCTGCTCCTGTGTTTTCTTGTTGAATATATAAAAAATTACCACTGAATTTTTTGAATTTTTCTAACAACTTCTCATGAGTGTCATCAGTTGAGCCATCGTTAATTAAGATAAACTCCACATTGCCTTCTTGTATTTTCCGTATATTTTTGAAATAATTTTCAATATGCACGACGCCATTGTAGATAGGCGTAATTATGGATATAATCGGCTTCATGTATTGCGTTCAGTTTTATTTATAATTTTAAAAAATATAATAGTGGTAACTATTAAATACATTGCATAGTTAATTGCATAGCCAATATTTGCACCCTGCGTTCCAAAAATTGGAACAAAAATATAGCAAAGCAAGACTAGTGAGGAACAAAAAATTATTTCCAGTTTTATATTTATGCTTATATACCCCCTTGCCATTAAAATACTAGCCGGAATATATGAAGTAACTCGCAATATATCTCCAATTAACTGAATTCCAAAAAGCTTATTCGCCTCGTTAAATTCATATGAAAATAATATAATTATTATTATATTTCTTAAGAGATATATTATTAGAGCAAATAGAGTAACTATTGGAATTACAAACAATGCTGTTTGCTTTGCTTCTCTTAAAATTTCATTTCTCTTCACTATTTTTACTAATTGTGGAAAATAATATGTACTTAGTGCCAATGTAATTATAGATAAATAAGCTTCAGATATTTTCCATACAGCCTGCCAATTCCCGGCATCTGTAATTGATCCATTTTCTATAATTATTTTTCTGACCAAAATTAGTGAAGTGGGCCCCGTTAATGCACCAACAATCCCCATCAAAAAGTATCCTCGAATACCTACTATATTTTTAATATTCGGTTTCCCAAACCATAAGTTTTTCTTTGCCCAGTTATTTTTTTTAATTAATAAGTAGGCAAAACATCCAGCTACAGCATTATTTACTGCAGCTGATGCAATAGCTCCATTTATACCAAATTCTATAGTTGCCAGTGTAATAATTACAAGTCCAGACAAAGTGGAAATTGCACCGACTATAAAATATTTTTTGTATTCTTGGCGACCGTTTAGAACGGCATTTATGAATATATTTAAAGAATTTAATGGTAGGGCTAGCGTTGCCAATATTACGACCCACGTATAATCACTACTATTGAAAAGCCATTCAGATATATATACTGAAAAGCCGATGACTATAATGGCAATAATAAGTAGAATATAAGAAACGAGTGTGGTTGCAGCTTTCCACCACTCGGAACAAGCTGAAAGACCATTGTCCGCATTCTCAGCTGTAAATCTCACAACACCTTGGCTTATTTGATTGCTAGACAATCCATTTAGTGCAGCGACCAGGCTTTGCATTTGTCCCAGTATGGCAATGCCACTCGGGCCGGTATAGACCGCCACTACCTTGGCGATGACGAATCCGCTTGCCATCCGCAATACAGTGAGCAGGCCACTAAGTAGCGTAACTGTTAATAGCTTCCTCACGTCAGTCTATTCATACGAAGCTGGCTTTTACCGCGTCAGTCACCTGCTGCGCATCACGCACCGACATCGTTGGCCCCATCGGGAGGCTCAATACTTGCTGGTGGATGCGTTCTGCAATTGGAAAATCGCCCAGCTTGTAACCTAGCGCGGCGTATGAGGGCTGAAGATGTGGCGGAATCGGATAATGGATCATCGTGCCGACGCCAAGATTCGCCAATAATTTTTGCAATGCATCACGTTTATCGATGCATATCACATAAAGATGCCAGACTGGGTTAGCCGAATCCAGTACAAATGGTAAAACTATCCCCTGTATTCCTGCTAATTTCTCAGAATATAGCCTCGCAATTTTTGCACGCGTTGCATTACCGCCATCTAGCGCAGAAAGCTTGACTCGTAACAGCGCCGCCTGCAGTTCGTCCAACCGCGAATTGAACCCAAGAACTTCATTGTGGTACTTGACGCGCGAACCATAATTTCTGTAAACACGAATGGATTCAGCTAACTTTGCATCGTTTGTGGTGACAGCCCCACCATCACCAATCGCACCAAGATTCTTACCAGGGTAAAAACTAAATGCAGCGGCATCTCCCAGACTGCCGACGCGTCGCCCCTTGTAGAGTGCGCCGTGTGCCTGAGCCGCATCTTCAATCACTTTCAGTCCATGGCGCTGCGCGACTGCATTGATCGCGTCCATATCGGCCGGTTGACCATAAAGGTGCACCGCAATAATCGCCTTGGTTCTGGGCGTAATAGCCGCCTCGATCTTCAACGGGTCGATATTGTAGGTCTGCTCATCTGGCTCAACAGGAACAGGTATAGCACCACAATGCGAGGCAGCAAGCCACGTCGCGATATATGTATTGCTAGGAACGATTACTTCATCGCCGGGCCCGATTCCGTATGCTTTCAAAATCAGGAAAATAGCGTCGAGGCCGTTCGCAACACCTATGGTGTGCTCTGCTTCGCAATAGCTTGAAAATTCGTGTTCGAAAGCTTCTACTTCTTTACCCAAAACGTACCAGCCAGAGTTTAAAACACGATGAAATGCATCTTCAAGTTCTGCGGCCTGTTCAAGGTTAATCGCTTTTAAATCAAGAAATGGTATAGCCATTGTTATTTTACCTATGAAAGTTTATCGGCAAATATTGTTTTATGATCGCATCGACTCAAGATGAAACTAGGTTCAAAAATTCGTTATAGTCCCGGATATAGTCTTTGGCATCATAATTGTGAGAGGCAAAGACTAATAACACGGCATCAGAAGAATATTTGTACTGAATGCCCCAAGTAAGCGGCGGCAAATAAACACCAAGATTTGGCCCGTCAAGCACAAATTCTTGCCGAACCTTGCCGTCATCTGCAACTACCGCGCATGAACCATGAACACAAATCAGAAACTGGTGACACGCATGATGCGCATGCTCACCACGCAGCTCCTTGCTGGGCACATCAAATACAAGAAAATACCGTTTGGCATCAAAAGGAATTTGCTTCTGGAATTCGCCGACTGACAGAGAGCCGCGAGGATCTTTTATCAATGGAAAGTTGTAAAGACGAACGCCTGATACGCGACAATCTGCACCCTCTTTGGTAAATGTCGGGGTGACCTGAATGCTTTGGTTGGCTGAATCTTGAATTGCATCTTTCGAATTTGTATAGCCAACAACACGTGCTGGGTTTCCCACTACAATCGCATTCGGCGGCACATTCTTGGTAACTACCGCACCGGCGCCAACCATGGCGTTTTCCGCAATGATCAGACCAGGCAGAATAACGGCGCCAGCGCCAATTGATGCCCCGTTGCGGACCAAGGTCGTTGCAAACTGATCTGGATATTGCTTGCTTCGTGGGAATTTATCATTGGAAAATGTTACGTTCGGACCGATAAAAACATCATCTTCGATCGTAATCCCATCCCATATTTGCACACCGCATTTAATCGTAACTCTGTCACCTATTAGTACATCGTTTTCAATAAAGACATGGTCGCAAATATTGCAATCGTTCCCGAGCCGAGCTCCGGGCAATATATGTGCAAATGCCCATACTCTGGTTGACTCGCCAATTGTTGCGCCAGTTTCTACAATTGCGTTTCGATGAATGTAATTTTGATTATTCATTTATTAAAAATTTGCGCTGTAATTATTAATTTTTGGAGTATGACGAAAATATGAAATTTTCCGCATTATTTTGGTGGTTACGTAAAAATACACTAGCGTAGTATTCTTATTTGAGCAAACAATAATGGTGTATTTCGTGGAAGCGGGCCGGTTGGGGATAGCGTCTCAAGAATTGTATTCGCGCTAATAGGACGTTCCTGCAATTTGTGCATTCATTAGTACTTTGCGTTTAGTTTATTTTTTTCATTTTAATTCTGGCAAAGCTGTAAAGCATTCTCCCAAGCTGGCAATCCACAAAACGTATTCATCAGCCGCTCGCATGACAGGTTTGAATATGTCGGCCGCTTGGCCGGCAACGGGTAATCCTGGGTTGGAATGGCGGTTAGGCGCGGCTTATTGGCAAGTGTGGCATTTTCCAGTATGGCCTGGGTGAATCCGTACCACGTGGTCTGCCCTTGTGCAGTCAGGTGATAAAGCCCCGAGCGTTGTTGCCACCATTCCTGAGCATCTTGCGCGCCTTTGGCAAGCGCTACGATATGGGCAGTCGTGTCGGCAATGGTGCGGCACCAAGTGGGTGCGCCGTGCTGGTCTGCCACAATGCGCAGTTCTTCGCGCTCTTGCGCCAGCCGCAGAATGGTGCGCAGGAAGTTGTTGCCGCGCATGCCGTATACCCAACTGGTGCGCAGTATCAGATGCGGGATGCCTGCAGACTGAATCGCTAGCTCGCCTGCCAGTTTGGTGGCGCCATAGACGTTGATGGGACAAGTTGGGGCAGTTTCCAGGTAAGGCGTGTTTTTGGTACCGTCGAAAACGTAATCGGTGCTGTAGTGGATCATCGCTGCGCCGAGCTTTTTGGCTTCTTCTGCCATTACCCCGGGCGCTTCGCCGTTGATGCGCATCGCTAAGTCGGGCTCGCTTTCGGCCTTGTCCACTGCCGTGTAGGCGGCGGGGTTGATGATCAGGTTGGGCTTGACGGCGCGGATGACGTCGCGCACTTGAAGCAAGTTGGCAAGGTCTAATTGGCCTCGGCCAAAGGCAATGATTTCGCCCAGACCTTGCAGGCTGCGTTCCAGCTCGTAGCCGACTTGACCGGTTTTGCCTGTTAGTAGGATGCGGGTCATAGGGTGTATTTTAGTTTTGACGCGGAGCAAGCAAAGGGTTGGGAAGGGAGATTATTATACTTACCTGAGCTAGGCTATTTATGTCAATACTGTCGAAATGGCACGTTTTTTGGAGCGTACTTGAGCGCAATCAACGGCTGTAGTCCAGCGACACTTTCGCGCCTAGGTGCGCGCCTACGGGATGCCTGGGATTTTGGCGGGGCGCTGGTCTCTCATGCGAAGACATCAGCCTGTGCAAACGATCTACCTGCCTTGTCTTTGCCAGAAAGTAACGGCTCCGCATGTATCGGCCATTGAATGCCGATGTCGAGGTCATTCCACAGAATGCAGCGCTCAAATTCAGGAGCCCAGTAATCGGTGGTTTTGTACAGGAATTCCGCCGCTGCGCTGATGACGACAAAGCCGTGGGCGAAGCCTGCAGGCATCCATCTTTGGAGCTTGTTTTCGGCGGAGAGTGTCACGCCGGCCCACTGGCCGAAGGTGGGCGAGCTTTTGCGGATATCCACAGCGACATCGAACACTTCACCGGCAATTACCCGAACCAGTTTACCTTGCGGCCGCTGGATCTGGTAATGCAGGCCGCGCAGTACATTTTTGGCCGATTTGGAATGATTTTCCTGCACGAAATCGGTCTTGACGCCAGTCAACTCACTAAAGCGGTGCGCATTGAAGCTTTCATAAAAAAAGCCGCGGTCGTCGCTGTAGACTTTGGGTTCAATAATGAGCAGATCAGGGATGGCAGTGGTCTGGATTTGCATGGTGTTTATTCGGTGAATATTTTTGTGCGCAGGCTGCGCTTCTGTATATAGTTCAGATACAGCAATATGTATTTTTTATACCCGCTTTATTTATATGCGGAGAAGTGTAACTTTTATACGATACTCCCCACTCATACGCATTAACCAGATACTCAAAATATCTTGTCGTTTAACAGGCGCAGCAAATATTGCCCATAGCTATTCTTATTGAGTGGTTGCGCCAGACTTTCGAGTTGCGCGGCATCGATATAGCCTTTGCGGTAGGCGATTTCTTCTGGGCAGGCCACTTTTAGCCCCTGGCGGTTTTCGATGGTGGCGATGAATTGACCTGCTTCAAGCAGGGATTCATGGGTACCAGTGTCGAGCCATGCCATGCCGCGCCCCATCAACTCGACATTGAGCTGGTTGCGCTCAAGATAGGCGCGGTTGACGTCAGTTATTTCCAGCTCGCCACGGGGAGAAGGCTTGACGTTGGCGGCGATGTCGCACACTTGATTGTCGTAGAAATACAGACCGGTCACGGCGTAATGCGATTTCGGCTGGGCAGGTTTTTCTTCAATGCCGATCACGCGGCGGTTAGCATCGAATTCAACCACGCCGTAACGCTCAGGGTCATTAACGCGATAGGCGAAGACGGTAGAACCATTGCTGTGCTCGTTGGCTGCACGCAATTGCGCTTCGAAATTACTACCATAATAAATGTTGTCACCCAAGATCAGCGCCGAATGGCAATCGCCGACGAATTCACGTCCGATGATAAATGCTTGGGCCAGACCGTCCGGCGTCGGTTGCACCGCATAACTAAGATGAATGCCCCACTGGCTGCCATCACCTAATAATTCCTGGAAACGCGGCGTGTCTTGCGGGGTGGAGATGATCAGAATATCGCGTATGCCTGCCAGCATCAGCGTAGTCAGCGGGTAATAAATCATCGGCTTGTCGTACACCGGCAATAATTGCTTGGAAACCGACATCGTGACCGGGTACAAACGGGTGCCGGAGCCGCCGGCCAGGATGATGCCTTTACGGTTATTGGGTACTGCTTTGATCATGATGCGGCCCCTTGCTTGTCATCGCGTTGCTGATAGTTCCTGGCGACCCATTTGAGATAATCGCCGGACTGCACGTTACGTACCCATTCCTGATGACCCAGATACCACTGCACGGTTTTGCGGATGCCGGACTCGAAAGTTTCGGTCGGTTTCCAGCCCAGTTCGCGCTCGATCTTGCCGGCGTCAATGGCGTAACGGCGGTCATGGCCGGGGCGATCGGTGACGGTGGTGATTAGGTCGCGGTAGGAAGAACCAACCTCCCTTCCAACCTCCCCCGCAAATGGTGACGCGCTTTCACTTTTTTTAGGCTCAAGCACGTCAAGGATGTCGCACAGGGTGAGCACTACATCAAGGTTAGTCATTTCATTCCAGCCGCCGATGTTGTAGGTTTCGCCCAGACAACCTGCTGCCAGCACCCGTCGGATCGCGGCGCAGTGGTCGCTCACATAGAGCCAGTCGCGCACTTGCTGGCCGTCGCCATAGATCGGCAGCGCTTTGCCGGCGCGGGCGTTGGTGATGATCAGCGGGATCAATTTTTCCGGGAAATGATAGGGGCCGTAATTATTGGAACAATTAGTGGTCAGCGTCGGCAAACCGTAGGTATGGTGATAAGCGCGCACCAGATGATCAGATGCTGCCTTGGAGGCGGAATACGGGCTGTTCGGCGCGTAAGCGGTGGTTTCGGTAAATGGCGCATCGTCCGGGCCGAGCGTGCCGTATACCTCATCGGTGGAAACGTGCAGGAAGCGAAACGCAGATTTGTCCGCTTCCGGCAAGCCGCCCCAGTAAGCGCGCACCGCTTCCAGCAGGGCGAAGGTGCCGTTGACGTTGGTTTCGATAAAGGCAGCCGGGCCGAGGATAGAGCGGTCGACATGGCTTTCGGCCGCAAAGTGCAGCAGCGCGCGCGGCTGGTGGGTGGCAAGCAGGCTGGCCACCAATGCCGTATCGCCGATGTCGCCTTTGACAAACACATGGCGCGGATCATCGCGCAGACTGGCAAGGTTGTTCAGGTTGCCGGCGTAGGTCAGTTTGTCAAGATTGATGACCGGCTCGTCGCTTTGCGCCAGCCAGTCGAGCACGAAATTTGCGCCAATAAAGCCGGCGCCGCCAGTGACTAATATCATCTAATGCTCCTTAATCCCAATGCGCCACTTTATCGCAGCCGCCATTTTAAGCGAAAGTGCGCTCTGATCCAGGCAGAAAACAGCGCAGGCATCAGCCCCTTCAGGCACTAAAAACGTAGCGTTTTCGGGGGCTACAGCAGTGATACTTATATTTCAAGAAACAGAGCCTCAGAACAGTAGTTCTCATAAAGCCATTGCATCAACAATTTAAAATCGCTAACTATATGATTTTATTAAGATTAAATAAGATCAATTGAAAAATCCAATAATATTTCTTTCCGTGCCGGTGCTCGCTACGGCCAAGGTTATTTTTGCCAGTACCGAACCGGTCGACTTACGATTACGAAATAGTGGCAGTTGCTGTGGCTTGGTGCTGGCTCACGGAGGTTCTGCCTAAAATATCAGAACCAGCAAGAATTGCACATCGTCAGAATTGAGCCCGGTGGGATGGATTGTTTCAGCAACGTCACCATTAAATGAATTTCCTAAAGGTTGCATAATGAAAATTTTTTGCAAACGTATCGCGTTAAAATCCCATGCTATTGCCCCTACCGCGTAGATTAATAGGCTTAGTAATAGGTTTAATAAGAATTGTGAAAGAAAGTTATGCCTCAAACGGCTCTTCCCACCGATGAAACTGAGCGACTGGCTCTTCTTGATTCCCTCAATTTACTTGATACGCTGGCCGAACCCGCTTTCGACCACATTACCAGGCTGGTAACCCGTATTCTTCATGTGCCAATCGCGCTTGTATCCCTAGTGGACACGAACCGCCAATGGTTTAAGTCGTGCATCGGGCTGAATGTAACCGAGACGCCTCGCGAATTTGCTTTTTGTGCGCACACGATTTTGCAGGACAGCCCGATGACAGTCGAGGATGCCTCTAAAGACCCACGTTTTACAGATAACCTACTGGTCAAGAGTGCCCCGAACATCCGTTTTTATGCTGGCGTACCTATCCGTACCTGTGGTGGCATAGCACTAGGGACGCTATGCGCCATCGATTCACAGCCTCGAACTTTAACGCAGGATGAGCTCGATATACTTATTGATCTGGCAGAATTAGTTAGCAAGGAAATTCAACAACGCGAAGCTAACCTGCTGGCGCGTCGCCACATAGATCGCACTAAAACGGCCATCCAGGACAGCGAAGCACGGTTCCGTTCGATCTTCGAGCGCGCTGGGGCCGGTATCGCCATAGTTGCACCAGATGGGGGATGGATTAGCGTCAACGATGCCCTCTGTGAAATTGT
Source organism: Glaciimonas sp. (assembly GCA_012927625.1). Lineage (GTDB taxonomy): Bacteria > Pseudomonadota > Gammaproteobacteria > Burkholderiales > Burkholderiaceae_D > AVCC01. The sequence continues at coordinate 662,806 of JABBOV010000003.1, forward strand.
CGGTTATAGCCAAGATGAACTAGCACGGCTTACATTCCAGGACATTACACATCCAGAGGATCTCGACGGAGACCTGAATTTTCTGCAACAGTTAATCGCTGGCACGATCGATAGTTATCAACTAGATAAACGATATTTGCGCAAGAATGGTGATGCTGTATGGATCAGGCTTAGCGTCACAAAACAGGTAAATGATGACAATCAACTGGAATATTTCGTTGCCGTCATCAATGATATCCATGCGCGTAAAAAGGCGGAGGCATCACTGGCGGCACTGCGACGCGATCTTGAAAAGCGCGTCGAGGAACGTACGCTTTCATTGCGCACAGCCAACGAGAAGTTGTCGAGCAGCATGGCCCAGCAGGCGCATTTCCAGCAGGCGCTGCTCAAGCGGGAGGCTGAACTCAGCGCCGTGCTTGAGAATGCAAACGACGCCTACGTGTGTATCGATCAAGCTGGAGTGGTCAGCGCCTGGAACCGTCAAGCACAAGAAACCTTTGGCTGGACTGCCGAAGAAGCTATTGGATGTTGCTTGGATGTATTAATAATTCCTTTACCCATGCGCGAGGCACACCATTCAGGGATGAGGCGCTATCTTAGTTCAGGGCAAACCAAAGTGCTGAACCAGCGGCTGGAGTTGCCGGCTATTCGCCGAGACGGCACCACGCTCCCGGTGGAAGTGCGCATCCGCGCTATTGAGCTCGATGGCCAGACAATTTTCAGTGCATTCCTGCATGACATCACCGAGCGCAAGCTTGCTGAGGAAGCTAGAGAGCGCGAAGCTAGGCACGATTCTCTGACTGGGCTACCGAACCGACGCGCATTGTTTGAAATGCTGCCGCAGGCGATTGCCAGGTCTGATCGCAACGGTAAAGGGGTAGCGTTACTCTTTCTTGATCTGGATGGTTTTAAAGCGGTCAACGACGCCTGGGGACATGAAGCAGGTGATAATTTGCTAGTTGAAATTGCTCGCAGACTATCTGATTGCATACGTCAAACCGACTCCGTAGCAAGGTTAGGGGGAGATGAATTTACTGTTTTATTGGAAGGGTTATCTATTACCGGACGTAACGACGCGATTGATATTGCTGAGAAGCTACTAGCAAGTATCCAAGAGCCAGTGCTGCTTGGAACAGCATCCGCCCATGTCAGTGCCAGTATCGGTATTGCCTTTCATTTTCCCGGAACTAAAGTATCTCCTGACCAGTTGGTCAAAACCGCCGACACGGCAATGTACGAGGCCAAGCGCGCGGGAAAATCAACAATTTGCGTGCAATAGTGCTGGCATTTATGCATTGCATAGCCATCATTTGCATTTGATTCAAGCCGAAAATCACATTAAACGCGAGCATAACCGGCTTGAAACGAGAGCCGTTAAACTTGGCGATAATATTTGGATATGTTTTTGGCGACTATTACCCGTCTGGCTCTTGGGATTTCGAGCGCTTTTTTAGGCGAGGATAAATTTTTAATTTCTCTTCCGATGCTGATAGAGTTGCCCACCATATAAAGATCAATAAAACAATCTGCAATGCCAATCGTATCGTCAATAATATTTCGGGAATGCTTGGAAACAGTTGAGGATTGAGCCACATATAAATGTTTGCAGGGGTAACGGCGATGGTCAGCGCAAACAATCCAATTCCCGCTGCTCTGCGATACCGCAAGTGAACTAGCCCTAATGCACCGACCAATTCGAAAAAGCCGGTTATGTAAACAGCTGGTAGGCGAAGCGGCAAAGAGGGTGGAACAATTTTGAGAAAAAAATCCGGCGCAACAAAATGCCCAGTACCACCGATCAAAAACCATATAAACACAATTACCAGTGAAATTTTTTTACTCAGCATGTAGTCGGAATTGCATATTTTAGCTCAAGGGGCAACAAAATTGTAGCTTCGGTCGTGCGAGGAATGATTAGTTGGGATCACTCTCGTCCACATCACCACTAAACATAGCTACATGCCAAAATTATTTTAATACAGTCTTTGCACGAGGCGGTTTTGGGGCAACAACACTGCAAGCGGTCTGCCAACAGAATAAATAAATGATAGATCAAAATAAAAAATTAGAGCCAGCGCTCCCGTTTACCGCAATTCTGTATTTATCCTTCGCCTCTTTTGCAAGCGCGATTTCACTGCGCGTCACAGATGCGCTGCTTCCAAGATTGGCGAACGACTTTGACGTTTCTCTTGGCGATGCATCCTATGTGATAACCACCTTTTCCATTGCGTACGGGCTTTCACAGCTTTTCTTCGGCCCCTTGGGTGACCGTTTTGGAAAATATCTAGTTGTCGCGTGGGCGTGTCTGGCATGTGCTGTCACAGCAACACTCTGCGCACTGGCGCCTAATTACCCCATGCTTCTCCTAGCCCGGCTGCTGGCCGGTGGCACTGCTGCCGCGGTCATCCCGCTTTCCATGGCATGGCTAGGGGACGTCGTGCCATACAATCAGCGCCAGCCCGTCCTGGCGCGATTCTTAATGGGACAAATTCTCGGTCTTTCTTCCGGTGCCCTGGTCGGGGGATTCGCGGCCGATCACCTTAACTGGCGTGTCCCGTTTTTTTTCATCGCATTTATCTTCCTTGCCATCGGAGGCACTTTAATTGCGACGAATCGTAGCCTTCCTGCTTACGCACTGGCCACCCGCAAGAGCGAAGGCGCTCCAATCCGTCGAATGGTTACAGAGTTTGGCCAAGTACTCGTTAAGCCTTGGGCACGTGTAGTACTAATAACGGTGTTCCTGGAAGGCGTTTTTCTGTACGGCGCATTCGCTTTTATCGCCTCACATTTGCATCGCGTCCATGGCGTATCGCTTTCCACCGCTGGTTCGCTGATTATGCTGTTTGGTTTCGGCGGCTTGCTATACGCGAGTGCTGCCAAAATATTGGTAAATCGACTTGGAGAGGTCGGTCTAGCCCGCTGGGGCGGCGTGCTACTGGCAACAGCCTTACTTACGATCGGCCTGGCCCCGGCATGGTGGTGGGCTGTACCCGGATGTTTTGTTGCTGGCCTGGGCTTCTATATGTTGCATAACACTCTGCAAATAAATGCAACGCAAATGGCAACTGAACGGCGTGGTGCAGCCGTAGCATCGTTTGCATCATGTTTTTATCTCGGGCAGTCAGTTGGCGTCGCCATCGCAGGTGTACTTATTGAAAAACTGGGTACCTCCCTCGTCATTTCAGTTGGTGCCGCCGGCGTGTTACTCATCGCCCTCAACTTTAGTCGTCTGCGTGGTTCTGCTGCAATGTTTCCGGCCGCCTGAACTGACAAGCAAACCCGGGTCTTGCCGCTTACTCGACATGGTAGATCAGCCAATGCCAAAGCGGTCACTTTCAAATTTTACTTCAACATCAGGTAGCCCCATGAAAAAAACAACACTGGTACCCATTGAGGTCATTACAGAAATCATCTCCCGACGACAATCGACGTCTGATGATATTCAAATCCATTCGGTGTATAGCCGCATCTAACTTTTTTTGTGGGAACAGAGGTACCTGCTCCGAGCCAGCGTGACCCCCCACAAATCTGACCTTAATCACCACGGCATGTGCGCAGGAAGTTCACCAATTTGGTGAATGGGAAGCCTATTTTCAAACGCCGAGCGCGGCGTACTTGACAGGGCGTTGGCCTAAAAAAAACGGACTATCAGACTGGGAAATGCTGTTCTGAAGCTACACCTTCGGCTACATAGGCGTTGTTCAACGCTGAACTGATTGCTCGCAACTTAATATACGTAATGGACCCTGATTTGCATCCATTGTAAGTACCGCCACGCCTTTCGAATTACCCTTGATCACAAGCTGTTGGGGCTGACTCGAATTTAACCCACGGTACCGTTTTGACTGACCCATATCGAACCGCAGCAACCCCGCATTGGGCCGTTGTTTCCAAGGCATGCGGGTGAGTCCGCTATTTCCGGCAGCCTAGTTCAAAAACGCATCGGCTTCACCACCGAAGAGGTTGGATGACGTTCTTGACCAGAAACATGACTAATTTACGGTAGTTTAATTCTTGTTTTCAACCTATAAAAATTTTGTAGAAACTCTTATTTTTACAATTTTTGCAAATAAAAAAACTCCAAATTCTTTACAGAATTTGGAGGTAATTTATTTTATTTATTTGTTTAAAAACAATGACTTATAACGAAACTTAATTAAATTAACTTAACAATACTAAGTTTATCCGCATCAGAACGGAATATCATCATCCATATCGGAGAAATTCGATGCCGGCCGTGCTGCTGGAGCCTGCGGCCGCTGCTGTTGCTGCGGGCTATTTTGACGTTGTTGCGGGGCTGGCGCACTGCCGTAGCCGCCATCGTCCATACCGGCGCTGCCACCGCCTTGGCGACTGCCCAGCATTTGCATGGTGTCGGCGCGGATGTCGGTCGCGTATTTCTCAACGCCATCCTTGTCGGTATATTTTCGCGTTTTCAGGCTGCCTTCTATATACACTTGCGAACCCTTTTTCAGGTATTGCCCCATGATTTCAGCCAGCTTGCCAAAAGCAGTGATCCGATGCCATTCGGTGGCTTCTTTCTTTTCGCCAGTGGCTTTGTCTTTCCAGCTGTCGGTGGTGGCCACTGCAATCGTAGCGATGGCGTCACCGCTGGGCATGTAGCGCATTTCAGGATCACGTCCGAGATTGCCGACGATGATGACTTTATTGACTGAGGCCATGTGATTCTCCTGATTTTCTGTGATGTTTGGTGCTGGATGTTGAGTACTAGACGGCCGCAACCTGGGGTTTACTGCGGCGCGGTAAATTCTGCATATTGAATGCGATTATAAGCCAGCCTACCGTCAACACTGCACCGAGGATGAAGACCGAATTCGGCCCGGCATACTGTTTCAGCCAGCCGCCCAATGCCCCGCCGCAAAACAGCCCAAGCGCCTGCAAGGTGTTATACACACCCAGCGCCGCGCCTTTGGCAGCCGGCGGCGCAATGCGCGACACCAGCGACGGCAGGCTGGCTTCCATGATGTTGAAAGCGACAAAGAAGGCGAACAACAATCCGATCAATGCCCTCGGCTCGGTCAGAAATTGCCACATCCCGAGTTGCACGCACAGCAGTAGCGCAATCGCGCCGACAAACACTTGCTTCATCTTGCCTTTTTTTTCACCGATAAAGATCGGCGGCAGCATCACGACAAAAGATGCCAGCACTACCGGCAAATAGATTTTCCAGTGTTCGGCTACCGGCAGACCGGCATATTTCACCAACGCCGGCGGCACCACGACGAACATCGCCATCTGCATCAGATGCAACGCAAATACGCCGTAATTGAGCCGCATCAATTCACTGTTGCGCAACACCGCCGTAAACGGCACGCGCGCAGCAGGCAGCGCCGGCGCGGCAGGCACCAGATACAAGACCACCAAAATTCCCAGCACCGACAAGGTGCCGGTCAACGCAAAAATCCCGCCCATGCCGACGACTTTGTACAACAGCGGCGACGCCACCAGCGAAAAGGCAAAGGTCAGGCCAATCGAGCCGCCGACCATCGCCATGGCCTTGGTGCGGTGCTCTTCGCGGGTCGAGTCGGCGATGAAAGCGGTCACGGCGGCTGAAATCGCGCCGACGCCCTGTACCGCCCGGCCAATAATCATCCACAGCATGTTGTCGGCGCCAGCGGCGATGAAGGAGCCGATCGCAAACAGGATCAGGCCGATGATGATGACGGGCTTGCGGCCGTATTTGTCGGATGCAGCGCCGAACGGAATTTGCCCGAACGATTGGGTCAGGCCGTAAATCCCCATTGCCAGACCGACCAGGAAGGCACTGTCTCCGCCAGGCAAGGTTTTGGCATGAATCGCGAAAACCGGCAAAATCAGGAACAGGCCCAACATGCGCAAGGCAAAAATCGAAGCCAGCGCAGTAGTGGATTTAATTTCAGCGCGGGTCATGGCCGCAGGCAAGGCGTTATGTGTATTGGCAGACATGGGCAATAGTGGCGATATGGAAGACGAAGCGGGTTTTACAGCGGGTTTTAAAAAAAGCTATAGTATCAGGTTGATTGGCCGGAAAGGTAGGGCGGGTGAAACCCGCGCAGAGTGAGCGCATCAAAAGTGCAGTTTTCACCCGCCCGATTACCGGCCATAGTATATTTAATTTACGCAATCAACATATGCGTAAAATGCCATAAAAATGACGATACTCCTTATTTTTACGAAACTCGTTGGGTGGCGAAATCGGTTCGTGTTTTTCGTGGATAGTGCATATCAGGCACCAATAAAACTTCAGCCACAGATGGCCCTGCAAAAACTGGGGCCGGTTGCATTTCGCGGTTGAATCCGTCTCGTTTTATCCTTCGCCATAAGCCCAAGAACCAAAAAATCACTGCAGAAAGTTGTACATGGAACAAATTCGCATTCGAGGTGCGCGCACGCACAATCTCAAAAACATCAATCTGGACTTACCGCGCAACAAATTGGTCGTCATTACCGGGCTGTCCGGCTCCGGCAAATCGTCGCTGGCGTTCGATACGCTGTATGCGGAAGGACAACGACGCTATGTCGAATCGCTGTCGTCCTACGCGCGCCAGTTCCTGCAATTGATGGAAAAGCCCGATGTGGATTTGATCGAAGGCTTGTCGCCGGCAATTTCCATCGAGCAGAAGGCCACGTCACACAACCCGCGCTCCACGGTCGGCACTGTCACCGAAATCCACGATTATCTGCGGCTGTTGTACGCCCGCGTCGGCACGCCCTACTGCCCGGATCACCCGGAAACTGCGCTGGCCGCGCAATCGGTGTCGCAAATGGTCGATGCGGTGCTGGCGATGCCGGAAGACACTAAGCTGATGATCCTGGCGCCCGTAGTAGCCAACCGCAAGGGCGAGCATCTCGATTTGTTCGAGCAAATGCAAGCCCAGGGTTTTGTGCGTTTCCGGGTTCAAAGCGGCACCGGCGCAGCCAAAATCTATGAAATCGACGATTTGCCGAAGCTGAAAAAAACTGAAAAGCATACGATCGACGTGGTGATTGACCGCGTTAAGGTAAAAGACGACATCAAACAGCGGCTGGCGGAATCGTTCGAGACTTCGCTGCGACTGGCCAACGGCCGCGCCATCGCAATGGAAATGGACAGTGCTGTCGAGCAAGTATTTTCCAGCAAATTCGCCTGCCAGTATTGCGGCTATTCGCTGCAAGAGCTGGAACCGCGCCTGTTCTCGTTCAACAATCCGATGGGCGCTTGCCCGGAGTGCGACGGCCTCGGGCACATCGAATTTTTCGATCCCAAACGGATTGTCGCCTTCCCCAATCTGTCGCTGGCTTCCGGCGCGGTCAAGGGCTGGGACCGGCGCAATCAGTTTTACTTCCAGATGCTGACCAGCCTGGCCGATTTTTACGGCTTCGACCTCGATACGCCGTTCGAGCAATTGACGCACGAAGCACAGCAGATGGTGCTGTACGGTTCCGGCAAGGACAAGATTCCGTTCGCCTATCTGAATGAGCGCGGCAAAACTGTAATCCGCGACCACACTTTTGAAGGCGTGGTCATCAATCTGCAACGGCGCTACCGCGAAACCGATTCGATGGCAGTCAAGGAAGAACTATCCAAATTCATCAACGAGAAGCAATGCCCGTCCTGCCACGGTGCGCGGCTGCGGGTTGAAGCGCGCTTCGTCAAAGTCGGCAGCGGCGCGCAGGAACGGGCGATCTATGAAATTGCCGGCATGCCATTGCGCGCCACGCTGGCATTTTTCGAGCAACTCGAGCTGCACGGCGCGAAGAAGGAAATTGCCGACCGGGTGGTCAAGGAAATTATCTCGCGCCTGACTTTCCTCAACAACGTCGGGCTCGATTATTTGTCGCTCGACCGCAGCGCCGATACGCTTTCCGGCGGCGAAGCGCAGCGCATCCGCCTTGCCTCCCAGATCGGCTCCGGCCTGACCGGCGTCATGTACGTGCTGGATGAACCGTCGATCGGCTTGCACCAGCGCGATAACGACCGATTGATCGATACTCTGCGTCACCTGCGCGACATCGGCAACAGCGTGCTGGTGGTGGAGCACGACGAAGACGCAATCCGCACCGCCGATTGGGTGGTCGACATGGGCATCGGCGCTGGCGTGCACGGCGGTGAAGTGATCGCGCAAGGCACGCTGGCAGACATCCTGAAAAGCACAACATCGCTGACCGCAAAATACCTGAACGGCACTCTGGAAATCGCCGTTCCAAGCAAGCGCACCGCCGTCAAACCCGACAAGCAATTTATCATCTCGGGCGCATCCGGCAACAACCTCAAAAACGTCACGCTGAATTTGCCGGTGGGCCTGTTGACCTGCGTTACCGGCGTCTCCGGCTCGGGTAAATCGACGCTGGTCAACGACACCCTGTATCTGGCCGCGGCACGGCACTTATACGGTTCGCACGCGGAACCGGCCGCGCACGAATCGATTGCGGGACTGGAACATTTCGACAAGGTAATCTCGGTCGATCAAGCCCCGATCGGGCGCACGCCACGCTCTAATCCGGCCACCTACACTGGCCTGTTTACGCCGATCCGCGATCTGTTCTCGACCGTGAATATGGCCAAGGAACGCGGCTATTCGGCCGGCCGGTTTTCGTTCAACGTCAAGGGCGGCCGCTGCGAAGCCTGCCAGGGCGACGGCGTGATCAAAGTCGAGATGCACTTTTTGCCCGATGTCTACGTACCGTGCGACGTCTGCCACGGCAAACGTTACAACCGCGAAACCCTGGAAGTGCAATACAAGGGTAAGAACATCACCGAGGTACTGGACATGACGGTGGAAACCGCGCATGAATTCTTCAAGCCGGTGCCGGTCATCGCCCGCAAGCTGCACACCTTGCTCGATGTCGGCCTGGGTTATATCCAGCTCGGCCAGAGTGCCACCACCCTCTCCGGCGGCGAGGCGCAACGGGTCAAACTGTCGCTGGAATTGTCGAAACGCGACACCGGCCGCACGCTGTATATCCTGGACGAGCCGACCACCGGCCTGCACTTCCACGACATCGACTTGCTGCTGAAAGTGATTCACCGGCTGCGCGACCAGGGCAACACCATCGTCGTCATCGAGCACAACTTGGATGTGATCAAAACCGCCGATTGGCTGATCGATCTGGGCCCGGAAGGCGGCGCCGGCGGCGGCCAGATTATTGCAACCGGTACCCCGGAACAAGTAGCGGCCAATCCGGCCAGCGTGACCGGGCAATATCTGGCGCCGTTATTGCAAAAGAAATAGCCCAGCAGGAGAACAATGCATGGCAAAAAATATGCACATCGCCGGCTTGGTGCAAGGCGTCGGCTATCACGCTGCTTTCACAACGCAAGCCCGCGCGTTGAAGCTCTCCGGCTGGGTGCGTAACCGCCTCGACAGCTCGGTCGAAGCCAGCGTTGCCGGCGAAACGCAGGCACTCAAAGACATCATCGCGTGGGCCGAGCATGGACCGGCCGGCGCGCAGGTACTCAGCGTGGTGGTGAGCGAAGTCGATGATGGCTTGGTGACGGATGGCGAGTTTCGCATCTTGCCGAATAAGTAGTACGTAGGTCGGAAAAGCGCAGCGCCTTCCGACGTTACGTCTTGATTGCCGGAAGGCGCTGCGCTTTTCCGACCTACAGTTCTGCGGGTAATGCCTTGTTTTTGGCTATACCCCACAGAAAATATTGACTACCCAGCGCGGTCCCGTCCACACCACGCAAAAACCAAAGGAAGATGGATCACATGCCCAGCAATGCCCCGCTGTCCGTCGCGCAAGTCGCCGCGTTTGAAAATAACGGTTATCTGCTGCTGCCGCGCCTGGTGTCGGTGGCAGATTGCGCGGCGATGACCGCTGTTACCAGCGCGCATCTGGCGCAGGCGTTGCCGCCGGTGGAGTTCGAGGCCGAGGTTGGTTATGCGGGCGCGCCGCAGTCGCTGGATAGCGTGGGCGGCCGCACCGTGCGGCGCTTGCGCGATGCGTTTCATCGGCATAAATCCTATCGCGCATGGGCCACCAATGCGCAACTGGCGGCGATGCTGGCGCAACTGCTGGGCGAGCGCGTCTGCCTGACGCTGGCGCACCACAATTGCGTGATGACCAAGCATCCAGACTTCGGCACTGCGACCGGCTGGCATCGCGATATCCGCTACTGGTCGTTCGCGCGCAACGCGCTGATTTCGGTCTGGCTGGCGCTCGACCATGAAACGCAAAACAACGGCGGCCTGCGCTTCATCCCGGGTTCACATCGCCTCACGATCAAACCCGAACAAATGGATGCATTGGATTTTTTGCGCCCGGAGGTGGCGGAGAATCAGGCCTTGTTTGTGCAAGGCCAGGATGTGCAATTGCAGCCGGGCGATGTGGTGCTGTTTCACAGCGGCTTATTCCATGCCGCCGGCAGGAACAACGGCACGGCGGTTAAGCAATCGGTGGTGTTTGCCTATCGCGGACACAGCAATCTGCCGCTGCCGGGCAGCCGCTCCGCTGCGTCTGAAGATATCTTGTTGTAAAGCCACGGCGCAGCGCACGAAATTCTATTTAGAATGGAGTATTTTAAATATAGCACTGAATATATGCGTAAAATAAGTTGTTTTTTGCTATACAGGTTGCAGTAATAATATAGATAACAAGTTTTCCATAGTCTGGCTCAACGCAAACCCATCCATAAACCGAGCGGCACAAAGGCTAGCGCGGCCAAGTTTCCCAGCAATACAATCGAGGCCACCTTGTCCGGCTCTTGCTGGTATTTTTCCGCCATCATGAAGCAGAACACGGCCGGCGGCAGCGCTGCGAACAGGTACATTTGACCGCGTTGCGCCGGGTCCATGCTCAGGACTTGATCCAGCCCGAAGGCGACCATCAACCCGGCAAGCGGACAGACGATGGCCCCGACCAGGCCGATATGCCAGCTCTTAAAGGTAATGTCGAGCATGCGCACGCCAAGCGCGAACAGCATGATCGGAATGCACGCCTCTCCCAACATTTTCATGGCTTGGAACAGCGCTGCCGGGATCGGGATTTTCGCCACCGAGAAAATCACGCCGATGATCATCGACAGCATCATCGGGCTTTTCAGGAAAGCCCAGTGGGATGCGCCGCTTCTGGGACGGCCGGATTCAAGAATCTTGACGCCGACGGTAAAATAAATCAAGTTGCACGCCATGAACAGCGCCACCGCTGCCGACAGACCGGTCTCGCCAAAGGCCAGCACCGCCAGCGGCAGCCCCATATTGCCGCAGTTGTTGTACATCATTGGCGGCACGAAACTGCGCGCGTCAAAGCCAAACAGGCGCGCCACCGGCCATGCCAGCAAGCCGGAGCCGAGAGAAATCAGTACGCCGGCAAAGATCAGGGTAGCGTTTTGGGCCAGGTTGAAATCTTTCGCCGCCAGCGCGGTAAATACCAGCAGCGGGCACAGCACATCCATGCTGACCCGGTTCACCGCCGCCATATCGGCTTTGGCCGCTGCGCCGCGCACGCGGGCAAACCCAAAGCCAATCGCGATGATAAAAAAAACCGGCAAGATAATGCCGAGGATGCGTCCAAATACTTCCATCTGGTTTCCTGATGTTATTTATTGAAGTTGACACAATGTTTGCCATTAGTGCAGGCCTCTGCGCCTGCACTACCTCACTTCAACAAACGCGCTTCCGCCAGCGCTAAAGGCTTGATGGCGCCGCGCAGCACAACGATGTCGCCCAACGCCAGAATCAGGTCGTCGGACAATACAAGATTGCGCAAATCGCGCCGCACAGCCATGATGTCGACCTCTAAGATGCCAAGTTCCAGCGCCGCCAACGGCTTGCCGATTGCTCGGGCTTTATCGCTCAACGTCACGCTACGCAAGCGTGTTTGCAAATGATTGGGATCATTGGCATCCACCTCCATACCGTGAAAATAACCGCGAAACGATGCATAGCGCTCGCTGCGCGCGGCCTTGATCCGGTTTACCACGCGGCGCAAGGGTACGCCCAGCAGCACCAACGCATGCGAAGCCAGCATCATGCTGCCTTCAATCGCTTCCGGCACTACTTCCGTTGCACCCGCAGCGCGCAATTTTTCGAGATCGGCATCATCGTAACTGCGCACGATTACAGGCAAGTTCGGTGCCAACTCATGTACGCAATGCAACAGCCTGAGCGCCGACGGCGTACTGGCATAGGTGACCACCAGCACCGCGGCACGATGGATACCGGCCGCGACCAGGCTTTCCCGACGCGCCGCATCGCCATACGAGACATGCGAGCCTGACGCCTGTGCATCGCGCACCAGTTCCGGGTCGAGATCCAGCGCGTGATAAGCCCGTCCCTCCTCTTCGAGCAACTTGGCCAGACTTTGCCCGCCACGCCCGAAGCCGGCAATGATCACATGCTTTTGGTTCGACATCGTGCGCGAGGCAATCTGGGTTAGCGCCAGCGATTGTGTCATCCATTCGTTGGCCGACAATTTCAGTACGATGGCGTCCGACTGGGCCAGAATGAACGGCGTCAACAGCATCGACAACACCATCGCGGCCAAAATCAGTTGAATGATGAACGGATCGACTAACTGCAGAGCGCCAGCCTGATTCAGCAAAACGAAACCGAATTCCCCCGCCTGCGCCAATCCCAGCCCGGTACGCAAGGCAATTCCCGCAGAAGCGCCAAAAATTTTGGCCAAGCCGGCAATCAGCACAAATTTGAACAGCACCGGCACCAGCAGCAATAGCAGCACCAGCCACCAGTTCTGCAACACCAGCATAACGTTGAGCAACATGCCGATGGTAATGAAGAATAGACCGAGCAAGACATCGCGAAACGGCTTGATATCTTCTTCAACCTGATGCTTGTATTCGGTCTCGGAAATCAGCATGCCGACGACAAACGAGCCTAGCGCCAGCGACAAGCCGGCCATTTCGGTAATCCAGGCCGCGCCTAGCACGATTAGCAACAGATTGAGCATGAACAGCTCTTGCGAGCGCCGCTTGACCACCACCTGAAACCACCAGCGCATCAATTTCTGGCCGATGAACAATAGCAAGACCAGCACAATTACCGCTTTGAAGCCGGCCCAGGCCAGCGTTTCGAGCAAATGGCTCTGATTTCCGGCCAGCGCCGGCACCATAATGAGCAACGGCACCAGCGCCAAATCCTGAAATAGCAAAATAGCGATAATGCGCCGCCCATGTTCGCTTTCCAGTTCCATGCGTTCGGTCAGCATTTTCGACACAATCGCGGTTGACGACATCGCCAGCGCGCCGCCCAAAGCAAACGAGGCTTGCCAACTGATCGACATCAACTGCGGCAACAACATCGCCATCACCCAGCCCAATGCCATGGCGGCGGCAATCGTAAACAACACCTGCGCCATGCCGAGCCCAAACACGGTTTTACGCATGGCGAAAAGCTTCGGCAACGAAAATTCCAGGCCGATCGAAAACATCAGGAAAACCACACCAAATTCGGCCAATTGGTGAGTATTCTTGCTATCTTCTACCAGACCGAGTGCGTGGGGTCCGATCAGCATGCCGACTACCAGATACCCCAGCATCGGCGGCAATTGCAGCATGCGAAAGGCGACCACGCCCAACACCGCGGCGCTTAACAAAATGAGAGTAATTTCCAGACCTGAGAACATGATTTTTTAATAAGTAGGCGCGGGGGAAACAGTTTTGTTGCCACTGGCAGGTTTTTTGCTTTGTTAATTCGATTATACTTTCAGTATGAATCAACCTACTGCAAAAAACTTGCCGGCAATATTCGGCGCCGCCCAAGCGCTGCGGGCGCTCGACTTGGCGCGTGAAACGTTGCAAATCGAAGCTGACGCGCTTCTGGCTCTAAGAGAACGGCTATGCATCGATGACAATCGCGTTGGTCAGGCAGTCGCTATTTTGTTCGCTTGCCGCGGTCGCGTGGTGGTATCGGGAATGGGTAAATCCGGCCACATCGGCCGCAAAATCGCCTCGACCCTAGCCTCGACCGGCACCCCGGCTTTATTTCTGCATCCGGGGGAAGCTGCGCACGGCGACCTCGGCATGGTGACTGCACAAGATGTCTTCCTGTCGATTTCAAACTCGGGCGAAGCAGCGGAACTGGTGGCTATCGTGCCTATCATCAAGCGCATGGGTGCCAAACACATCGCCTTGACAGGCAATGATGCCTCCAGTCTTGCGCTGCTGTCCGATGTGCACTTGAACGTACGGGTCGACCGGGAAGCCTGCCCGCTGAATCTGGCGCCGACCGCCAGCACCACTGCCGCTCTGGCGATGGGCGATGCGCTGGCAGTGGCGCTGCTGGATGCGCGCGGCTTCCGGGCCGAAGATTTTGCTCGTTCGCATCCGGGTGGTGCGCTCGGCCGCCGCCTGCTAACCCGTGTTAGCGACGTCATGCGCAGCGGTGACGCAATTCCAGCCATTGCGGTCGACGCCACCTTGAGTGCAGCGTTGCTGGAAGTTTCCCACAAAGGAATCGGCATGACCGCCATAGTCGATGATGGGTTTCACGCTATCGGCGTGTTCACAGATGGCGATTTGCGGCGCCTGATTGAACATGTTCAGGATTTCAGCAAACTGATGATCGCTGACGTGATGCATGCCAAACCGCGCACCATCGGCCCCGACCGACTGGCGGTGGAAGCGGTTGGCGTGATGGAACAATTTCGCATCAACCAGTTGCTGGTCACCGACACGGACGGGGTTCTGGTCGGAGCGCTGCATATCCACGATCTGACCCGCGCCAAGGTAATCTGATGCCGCAAGACAAGCACCTTATCGAACGCGCCCGGCAGCACGCAGCCCAGGTCAAACTGATGATTTTCGATGTCGACGGCATCTTGACCGACGGCTGTCTGCACTTCGGCCCCGAAGGCGAAGTCATCAAAAGCTTCAACGCACTCGATGGCCACGGCATCAGGCTGTTGCAGCAATCGGGCGTAGCCACCGCCATCATCAGCGCACGGCAGTCAGCTATCGTGACGCGCCGCGCAACCGATCTGGGCATTGTGCATGTGCAGCAGGGGATTCACGACAAACGGCGCGCTTTCGAACAGCTACTGGCGCAGACCGGAATTCCCATGCAGTCTTGCGGTTTTATCGGCGACGACGTGATCGATCTACCGATCTTGACGCGGGTGGGTTTTGCCGCAAGCGTGCCGAATGCACACCCTGAAGTGCAGTGTCGGGTTCACTATGTGACGCAAGCGGGCGGCGGGCGCGGCGCGGTGCGCGAGATTTGCGACTTCATCCTGCGCGCGCAAGGCAATTACGAGGCGGCGCTGGCACCGTACCTGACATGAAAAGCGCTGATTCGAGCTACCGCTTACGCCTGATCGTAATGATTGCGCTGGGTCTGGTCATGGCGCTGGGCAGTTTCTGGGTGTTGGAATTAATGCGCAAAATTGGTATTGATAACGCACCGGATATTGTCCGCAGCGAGCCCGATTTCTATGTCGATAACTTTAAATTCATTCAGCTCGCTAAAGACGGGCAGGTACATTACAAGATGTCCGGCGACAGGCTCACCCACGAGCCACTGCATGACTCTTACCAAATCGCGCAGCCAATTATCATCAGCCCCGGCATGGCACGCGCACCGATGACAATGCGCGCCGATAGCGCAATGATAGAAGACGACAATAGTAAAGTGCACCTGCGCAAGAACGTGCGCATTGATCGTCCCGCTTCCGGCCAGAGCCAAGCCCTGCACCTGGAAACCGAATACTTGCTGCTGTTGCCCGACGAAGATGTAATGCAGTCGGACCAGCCGGTGAAATTGCTGGTGGGTCAGTCAACACTTTCGGGCAATGGCCTGTTTGCAAACAATGCCACCCGAGAATTGCGTATATCGGGCAATGTGCATGGCAGCTTCCCACCATCGGTTTCGCATTGATGCTTACTGCGCCAAATCTGTCGCACCCAACCTCCTTGATAGGAATAGTTTTATGAAACGGTTTTTTCTGATGTCCCTGGCGCTGGTCGGGATGTTTTTTTCGGCTGGCGCACTGGCTGAAAAAGCCGATACAGACAAGCCAACTAATGTCGAAGCCAACCAAATGTCTTACGATGATCTTAAACAGATCAATACCTTCATCGGTAATGTAGTTTTGACGCGTGGTACGCTGCTGATGAAAGCGGACAAAGTGGTCGTCACGACCGACCCGTCCGGCTATCAGTTCGCCACCTTGTACGGTGCACCGGGTGCAGTAGCGACTTTTCGCCAGAAACGCGATGGTGGCCCTAATCTGTGGATGGAAGGGCAGGCAGAGCGGATCGAATACGACACCAAGACAGAAATCGCCAAATTGTTTTCGCACGCGAAGCTGAAGCGGCTCGACGGCAGCAAGACTACCGACGAAGTCGAAGGCGAATTTATTTCTTACAACAGCGGCAGCGAATTCTTCAACGTTACCAACAGCGCCAGCGGTGCCAGCACGCCGGGCAACGGACGTATCAGAGTGACTATCCAGCCGCGCACGGTAAAGGGCCAATAAGATGCCTCAGACCAGCTTTCAAAGCAGCACCCTGAGTGTGCGCGGCCTGCAAAAAAGTTACAGCAAACGCTTGGTCGTGCGCGACATTTCACTGGAAGTAAAAAGCGGTGAAGTGGTCGGCTTGCTAGGCCCCAACGGCGCCGGCAAAACCACCTCGTTTTACATGATCGTAGGTCTGGTGCCGTCGGACGCCGGTGCCATCGATCTCGATGGCGTGGACATTTCGCGCCTGCCGAT
Organism: Glaciimonas sp.; assembly: GCA_012927625.1. Taxonomy (GTDB): domain Bacteria; phylum Pseudomonadota; class Gammaproteobacteria; order Burkholderiales; family Burkholderiaceae_D; genus AVCC01. Next base: position 679,459 of record JABBOV010000003.1, read on the forward strand.
CCATCGTCGCGCATTACTCGGCCTGTCTTACTTGCCGCAGGAAGCCTCAGTTTTTCGTAAGCTGACGGTGGAAGACAATATTCGTGCGGTACTGGAGTTACAGAAAGAAAATGGCAAAGCACTCTCGAAAGCTGCCATTGAAGAACGCTTGGATAAGTTGCTGGCCGACTTGCAAATTGAAAAGCTGCGTGAAAATCAGGCGCTATCATTGTCTGGCGGCGAGCGCCGGCGGGTCGAAATCGCCCGGGCGCTGGGTACCAATCCGCGCTTCATCCTGCTCGATGAGCCGTTTGCCGGGATCGATCCGATTGCAGTCATCGAGATTCAGCGCATCGTGCGTTTCCTCAAGGAGCGCGGCATCGGCGTGCTGATCACCGACCACAATGTGCGCGAAACCCTCGGCATCTGCGACCGCGCCTACATCATTAACCAGGGTGCCGTGCTGGCCAGCGGCCAGCCCGATGACATCATTGAAGATGCTTCGGTACGGCGGGTGTACCTGGGCGAACATTTCCGCATGTAAAGATAAATCACCTCATGCGACAAATTCTTTCGGTATGAAGCAATCACTCCAGCTACGCACTTCGCAACATCTTGCGCTGACGCCGCAGTTGCAGCAATCGATCCGGCTGCTGCAGTTGTCAACGCTGGAGCTGCGCCAGGAGCTCGAACAGATTTTGTCCGACAACCCGCTACTGGAGCGGCTGGACGACCCACTCGACCATTCGGTGCGCTTGCTGGCCGATGGCGCAATTAGCACTGGCCCTACTGGCGCAGAAGTCGACCCGGCCAGCGCGCAGAACGGCGCCACAGCCGAAGCAGATACCGGATTCGATACGCCCGATGCACAGAGCGCCGCATCGGACTGGAGTTTTGATGACGTAGCGCGCACCAGCAAGGCGCCGGAAGACGACGATGGCCGCGCCCAGCTCGGCGCGCACGAATCCACTCTGCGTGAGCACCTGCTGGAGCAAGCCAATGTAAGCTTGCGCCAACAGCGCGACCGCGCGTTGCTAGAATTGCTGATCGATGCGCTTGATGACAATGGCTACCTGGAAGAATCTCTTGACGCCATTCACGCTCGCTTGCCGACAGAACTCGGTATCGAACCGGAAGATCTATCGTTCGCGCTGGCGCTGCTGCAAAGTTTCGAACCGGCCGGGGTTGGCGCGCGCAACCCGTCGGAATGTCTGGCGCTGCAGATCCGCCGTCTGCCCAAAGCGCCGTTTGTGACGCGCCGCCTGGCGCTTGTTATCGTCGAACAACATTTGGTTTTATTTGCACAGCGCGACTTTGGTAAACTTAGAAAATTGCTCAATTGCGATGATGAAGATTTGCGTGAAGCGCAAGTTCTGATCAGGCAATGCAACCCGCATCCGGGCGCCATATTCGGCAGCGGCAGTGCCGACTATGTGGTGCCCGATGTCATAGTCAGTCTCGGCAAGAATGGCTGGCAGGTCAGTTTGAATCATGACGTCATGCCGCGACTGCGGGTTAACGCACTGTATGCCAACATCCTCAAGCAAGACAAGGGGGGTGGTTCGATGACGTCGCAACTACAGGAAGCGAAGTGGCTGATCAAGAATATGCGGCAGCGTTTCGATACAATTTTGCGCGTTGCACAAGCCATCGTCGAGCGGCAACGGAATTTTTTCAGCCACGGCGCAGTCGCCATGCGGCCTCTTGTTTTGCGTGAGATTGCTGATACACTTAATCTGCACGAGAGCACAATTTCTCGCGTCACCACCCAAAAATACATGCTCACGCCGCATGGTATGTTTGAGTTGAAATATTTCTTCGGCAGCCATGTCGCCACCGAAACCGGAGGAGAAGCTTCTTCTACGGCCATCCGCGCACTCATCAAACAACTGATAGGAGCTGAAAACCAGAAAACGCCACTTTCCGATAGTAAGATCGCCGACATGTTGGGCGAGCAAGGTATGGTCATCGCCCGTCGTACCGTCGCAAAATACCGCGAAGCGCTCAAAATCCCGCCTGTCAATTTGCGAAAGTCTTTGTAGTCCAGTCGTCTGAAGTCCTTGTAATGCAGTTACTGTTGCTGCATTTTTGACTCTGGCCGACCTATCAGGCCCGAGGCAGGTAGCGACAATTTCCATAGGAGTGTTTTATGAATCTCACCATCAGTGGACATCACCTCGAAGTAACCCCCGCCATTCGTGAATATGTACAATCCAAAGTTGAGCGCCTTACGCGCCACTTCGATCATGTCATTGATATCGCGCTCATTCTGAGCATTGATAAGCTCCCCGAAAAAGAAAAACGGCAACGCGCTGAAATTAATCTGAATCTTAGCGGTAAAGCGCTACATGCAGAAAGCTCGGAGCAAAACCTGTACGCAGCCATCGATACGACGATCGACAAGCTTGACCGCCAAATTATCAAGCACAAAGGCAAGGTACAGGACCACCCACACGATGCCATCAAGCACCTCGACGGAGAACCCGAGCTGCCGGAAGCATCCGCGATTTCCTGATTGGAGATACGCAGGGTCGAACAATTCGACTCGCAACAATCAAGGGCGCAGCACTTGCGCCCTTTTTAGTACCTGATACATTGGCTCAATCTGCTACTGCTGCTACCGTTATCCAATGTCAACTCCATTCACACTTCCAGCCGGCGCGCAATTGCAACCATGACAGAATACGTTCACATTTCGATCAAAAACCATATCGGCTGCATCACACTGAATCGCCCCAGAGCGCTCAATTCCTTATCGTTGGAAATGATCCGGGCTATCACGGAAGTGCTGCTGGAGTGGCGCGCCGACGGCGCCATCCGCGCTGTGCTGATTTGCAGCAGCAGCGCAAAAGCTTTCTGCGCCGGCGGCGATATTCGTTTCTTTTACGATATTGGCACTGCAACGCCGCGTGGCGGCAGCGCTTTGCTGGAAGATTTTTTCACCGAAGAGTACACCCTCAACCATTTAATCCATCACTATCCAAAACCGTATATTGCGCTGATGGATGGCGTAGTGATGGGCGGCGGCATGGGCGTGGCGCAAGCCGGCCCGGCCTCTCGACTGCGCATTGTGACCGAGCGCACCAAGATGGCGATGCCGGAAGTCAATATCGGCATGTTCCCGGACGTCGGCAGCGGCTATTTTTTGTCGCAGTGTCCGGGGCAAATCGGCGCCTATCTGGGCGTTACCGGCGACATCATCACAGCCGCAGACGCCTTGTATGCGGGCCTGGCCGATTTTTTCCTGCCGTCGCCGCAATTGCCGGTCTTAACAGAAATGCTCGAATCCGGCGACGATATTGAGGTGCGGACGGCCATATGCGACTTCGCAGCCGGCTTCGACAATGCCATTGCGCCCGAGGCCGGCATGCTGGCGGTTCATCGGGACGTGATTGATCGCCATTTTGCGCAGAGCACGGTGCCGGACATCATCAAATCGCTGGCACAGGACGATGCGCCGTTCGCGCAAAAGACTCTGGCCCTCATGCAAAAACGTTCACCGCTGATGATGTGCGTGACGCTGGAGCAGATCCGGCGCAGCGCCGCACTGAGCGTAGCCGACTGTCTGCGCATGGAGCGCACCATGGTGCGGCATTGCTTCGAGCAGGGAGAAGTCATCGAAGGTGTGCGAGCACTGGTGGTGGATAAGGATAACGCGCCGCAATGGAGCCCGGCCACGCTGGCGGCGGTAACGCCGGACATGATCGCCGCCTTCTTCGCGCCCGTCTGGCCGCCGCACGCACATCCGCTGCGAAGCCTCGAATAACCGGAAATGTAGGTCGGGTTAGCGCAACGTAACCCGACATTGTCAGCCGCAAATGTCGGGTTACGCGATAAAACCGCTAACCCGGCATACTTTAAATAGTGGGAGTATCACTAAAAAGATCATACTTTACGCATATAATATATGCGGAATTAAAAAATACCCAGTGTGGTATCTTTTAATAATTCGATTATCAGAGTTCTTCCACCATAAATAAACGCCGATGTTCGCGCGTCGCATAGCGGTCGGTCATGCCGGCAATATAGTCGGCAATTTTGCGCGCCTGCGCCTGCATGTCATTCTGCCCGGCCGGCAGGCGGTAATCCGGCGGCAGCAGGTTCGGCTCTTCCATGAAGGCGTCAAATAGTGCGGTAATGATGCGACGCGCCTTGGTCGTCATCCGATTGACCAGATAGTGCCGGTACAAATTCTCATGCAGGAAACGCTTCATCAGGGCCGCGTCCTGCCGCATCCGGTCAGAAAACGCGATCAGCGTGCCGGAACTACGGACAGCGTCGATCGATGCCGGTTGCGCCTGCGCAATACGATCCTGGGAAGTCTGGATTAAATCGACGATCAAGGCATTGATCATGCGGCGCACCGTTTCATAGATCGCACGCCGCTCGCCGATGCCGGGAAATACCGCTTCGACTTCGTGCCGGTGGCGCGCGAACAGATCGACTTGTGCCAATTGCTCGACCGTCAGCAAGCCGGAGCGTAAGCCGTCGTCGATATCGTGATTGTTATAAGCGATCGTGTCGGCCAGATCGACCAGTTGAGCCTCCAGCGACGGCTGCTTGCGGTCAATGAAACGTTGGCCGATGGCACCGAGTTTGGCCGCATTTTCCAAAGAGCAATGTTTGAGAATCCCTTCACGAGTCTCGAAAGTCAGGTTCAAACCATCGAAAGCGCCATACCGTTCTTCCAGTGCATCGACCACGCGCAAGCTTTGCAGATTATGTTCAAAACCGCCATAGCTCTGCATGCAAGCATTCAGCGCATCCTGTCCGGCATGGCCGAACGGCGTGTGGCCCAGGTCGTGCGCCAGCGCGATGGCTTCGATCAGGTCTTCATTCAGGCGCAAATTACGCGCCACCGAGCGGGCTATTTGCGCCACTTCAAGGCTATGCGTCAACCGGGTGCGGAACAGGTCGCCCTCGTAATTAACGAAAACTTGCGTCTTATATTCCAGTCGGCGGAAGGCGGCAGAGTGGATGATGCGATCGCGGTCGCGCTGGAACTCGGTGCGTGAGGACGGCGGTGGCTCCGCAAAACGCCGGCCCTGCGATGTGGCCGGCTGGGCTGCATAGGGAGCGAGATCGGCGTTAAGGGTCATGGGCCTAGGGCTAAATTTAATTTAAACTAATTTAATTTTAATCTAATGAATTGCTGCGTGCAGCGTTGCCAGCAAAATGTCTGGCGGCACACTCATGATAGCGGGCTTTCCAAGCGGCTTAAGGAGGATGAACTTGATCTGGCCAGCTTCGTTTTTCTTGTCGACTTCCATCAACTCCAGCCAGCGCGCCTGGCCCAGATCCGGCGCGACCGTAGGCAAACCTGCCGCCTGCACTAGAGCAGTGACACGAATCTTGGTTACATAATCGATAAACCCCAGCCGGTACGACAGATCGGCCGCCATCACCATGCCGCAGCCGACCGCTTCGCCGTGCAGCCATTTGCCGTAACCGAGTCCCGATTCGATGGCATGACCGAAAGTATGGCCGAAGTTGAGAATGGCGCGCAAACCGCCCTCGCGTTCATCTTGGCGCACCACATCGGCCTTGATTTCGCAGGAACGGTGGATTGCTGCGGTAATGGCGGCAGTATCCCGCGCCACCAATTTGGCAATATTGCTCTCGATCCAATCAAAGAATGGCGCATCGATGATGGCCGCCATCTTGATGATTTCGGACAGACCGGCGGCTAGTTCACGCCCTGGCAAGGTGGCCAGCGTGCTAATGTCGCTGATCACGGCCTGCGGCTGGTAAAACGCGCCAATCATGTTTTTGCCCAACGGATGGTTGATGCCGGTCTTGCCGCCGACCGCAGAATCGACCTGCGACAGCAACGTGGTTGGGACTTGAATGAAAGGAATGCCGCGCATATAGCTAGCAGCCGCAAACCCGGTAAGGTCGCCTATGACGCCGCCACCCAGCGCAATCAGGGTAGTTTTGCGGTCACATTTTGCACCCAGCAATGCATCGAAAATCTGCATCAGACTGGCCCAGTTTTTATATTCCTCGCCATCGGGCAGGATAATGGTCAACACCTGCTTGCCGGCCGTCTGCAGCGCCTGCACAAACTGCTCCAGATACAAGGGCGCCACAGTGGCGTTGGTCACCACCGCCACCCGCATGCCCTGAATATGTCGGCCCACCAGAATGGCGTCGGTCAGCAGCGACTGGCCGATGACGATCGGATAGCTGCGGTTGCCCAGATCGACTTTCAATTGCATGGAAGGGGGCTGTGAAGTATTCATCTGTTGCCGTTTATTCTGGGGTTCGCCAAGCACATAAGGATGCTCAGTCTGCAGTGACAACCCCAAGTGGTGCAATATGGAGTGCACCATGTATTGTACATTTGGCCGCCCGGTGTCGATGACGACATGGGCAATTTCGCGATACAGTGGATCGCGCAGGCGGCTGAGTTCTTCCAGCAGTTTGCGCGGATCGGCAGTCTGCAACAATGGCCGGTTCTTGTCATGCCCGGTGCGCTGCAAAATATTTTGCACGCTGGTACGCAAATACACGACTGTGCCGCGCGCATGCAAGTAAGCCCTATTCTCTGCATCGAGGATCGCACCGCCGCCGGTAGCCAGCACGATGCCCTGCTCTGCCGTCAAGTCGCGAATCACTTCCGCTTCCCGACGGCGGAAACTGCTCTCCCCCTCGATTTCAAAAATCCACGGGATCGAGGCGCCAGTGCGCGCTTCGATCTCATGGTCCGAATCAACGAAACGCTTGTTTAGCTTCTTGGCCAGTGCGCGTCCGACGGTGGTTTTGCCGGCGCCCATCAGGCCAATGAGGAAGATGTTTTCTTTTAATCCGGGGACGAGCATTGTTTTACACCGTATGGGCTTACCTGGCCAGGTGGCGATATATCAGTGTTACTGTAGTCTGATGCAAGCCGTGGCAAAGTAAATGAAGCAATATAGCGCGCTTCGGTTCCCGCCACTGAGCCCGTTATCGTCATATCCACATACAACCAAGCTGCGCGGTCGCGCGGATAAACTAATGAGATAGTCGCCGACCCGGTTGCATCCGTTTTGCCGGTAGACGTCACAGTCACTGGGATACCTGGATCAAGTCGGCCATTGCCATTGAAATCTTCTCCTGCGTCAAGTATTCCGTTGCTATTCGCGTCTTCATTTGAACAAGTATAAATTGGAGATACTTGCACCCAATGCTTCGAAAGAGAGCCAGAATCAGTAACAACTGCCCAAGAGCCTTTGGAATAAGTACGCGGCCTGACTGCCGCTTTCACTGTCGCCCCTGAAACAGCATTACCGGAAGCATCGGTCACAAATACCGCATAGTCCACTTGATAAGTTGCCGAAGTCGGTGTTGCTACTGTATTGCCCGTTCCTGCACTGATAAACAATGACTGCTTGGAAACCGTCAGTGTAGCTATAGTTGCTGCAGTCGATGCACCCTGAATTTGCGCCTGAATTTGAACGCCATTCAGTGCGGTAGAAGTGGCGCCAGCGATATAAACCACAGACGCGGAACCATCGCTACCGGTCGTTGCAACGGAAGGTTGCTGCAAACTACCACCACTTGGGTCTGACACAATAGAGAAATTTACCGACGCATTTTTTACCAAATTATTCTGCCCGGTGCCATCGCGTACTACTGCGCGAAACGTACTTTGCTGGGCTGTGCTGCCACTGGTATTAGTACCGATAATAGCAAAATCCGGCTGCAGACTGATGGTCGCACTGGACGTTAATGGTGCGATAAATTCAATCGTTCCTTGTGCAGTAGTTCCTGTAGAGCTCAGCGTAGCATTCAGTGTCGCCAGCCCTGGAGTGCTCGCTTTTATGTAAGCAGTTGCGTTTCCGCTGCCATCCAAAGCAAGTGGTACGCTCAGTGATGTGACACATCCGGCATCGCTAAATACGCTGCCAAGTGAACTGTTCAAACTTACTGCACCGGGCTGCGGCACGCCACTGATGTCATTGTGGATAGCAACTATCTGACAAGTATAAGTGTTCGACTGGGTTAGCGGAGTTCCACTGCCATTCACCACCTTCACATTAAAATTCGAGGCGTTAATTGTGATTTGCGCAGACGCTTTTTCCCCTAATGCAGCGACGGATACCGTATCCGAGGTGCCGCTATTTGCTGCAAAAGACAAAATAAGCTGACCACTGGAATCGGTGATGGCCGAACCCCCACTCTTGACTGTCAATTTATTAGTAATGGCACTGAAAGTGACTGGCTTGCCTTTGAGAGGAGAGCCGGCCGAATCCTTCAAAGTCACAGAGATATCAGAGACCGTATTGATATTGACGCCAGGGCTTACGTTAATAGCAAGCTTGGTTCCAACAACATTCACAGTTGTTGTTTTTGAGATAGCGCCAGCGGCTTTGGCAGTTACTGTAATCAACCGTGTCGTAGGATCCCCGCCAATGCTTAATTTCGCAGTCACGAGCCCAGTTGCGTTAGAGATCGGATTAATCCCAGTGATATCACCCGAGTCGGTACTAAAAGTTACTGTTGCACCAGGAACCACGTTGTTGTTCGCATCTTTGACAACAGCTTTGATCGTTACCTCTGAACCTTCAACGCCGGCCGATTGAATAATGCCACTATCTGAGGATAGCAAGATGGTAGCAACGGTAGGACCGGTTGAGGCAGGTGGCGCCTGATTTGGGTTCGTACCTGGAGACCCCCCTCCACCGCCACAAGCAGTCATCATGATTGCAGCCAAAACGCCTGCGCTTAAATTCCGAAAGATATTCTTCGAACCATTTTTTATGCCAAATTGCATTATTTTCCCCTTGCGTTGCATTACTGTTTTGGAACTTTTAATCAGCGCGTCGTAAAACGATCTACTACGATTTTCGGTGTGATAAAGATCAGCAATTCCGTCTTGTCATTTGTGCGGCTCTTGTTCTTGAATAGATTGCCAAGGATAGGAATATCGCCCAGTAACGGAACTTGGGTCACTGTCTCAAGTTCCTGCTGGGTGTAGATGCCGCCGAGCACCACGGTGCCGCCATTTTCAACTTGCACCTGCGTTTTGACATGCTTGTTATTGATCGCAAAGTTGCCGCCCACCGCAACGCCACGGCTGTTCTTGGTGACATCGACATTGAGGATGATGTTGCCATCCGGCGTGATCTGCGGCGTCACTTCCAACATCAGGTTCGCCTTTTTAAACTGAATCGCGGTCGCGCCGCTACTGGTCGCCTCCTGGTACGGGATTTCCTCGCCCTGTTCGATCAGTGCCTGCTGTTGGTCAGAGGTGACGACACGTGGGCTGGAGATAATCTTGCCCTTGCCGTCCGCTTCCAATGCCGACAACTCCAAGTTCAGGAAGCGATTGGCGGCAGCCGAGAATAGACTAACCGCGAAACTGCTGGCGTTAAATGTGTTGATACCTGCCGCCGGCAAATTGACGAATTGGGAATTGGGAACATAACTACCCGCAGTCACCGCGGCTTGGCCGGTCTGTTCGCCGACACCTAAATAGGTACCTGTAATAGCTGCGCGATTGCTGCCGCTAATCTGGTAACCGCTATCCCCGCCACGAATAGTGCGCATATCTGCGAAGCCAAGCTTTACGCCCAGATTTTTGCTGAAGCTGTCGCTAGCCTCAACAATCCGCGCTTCAATCAAAACCTGTCTCGAAGCAATGTCAATTTTCTGGATTAGTTTGCGGATGTCATCCAACTTTGAGGCAATATCAGTCACGAACAGTTGGTTGGTGCGCTGGTCGATGACGGCGCTACCGCGTTTCGACAGGATGCGGTTTTTGTTATCGACCGCGCCATCCAGACCAAAAACCAGTTTGAATGCTTCCGCTTTTTGGTAATTCAACTGAAAGGATTCCGAGCGCAATGGTTCCAACTCCGCGATTTGCGCTTTTTGCTCCAGCTCCAGTTTTTCCTTGGTTAACAATTCGTCCTTGGGTGCAATCCACATTACAGTGCCATTCTTGCGCATATCCAGGCCCTTGGCTTGCATCACGATATCGAGCGCCTGATCCCACGGCACGTCCTTCAATCTGAGGGTCAGATTGCCATTGACGCTATCGCTGGTGATGATATTAAGCCCAGTAAAGTCGGCAATGACTTGCAACACCGCACGCACCTCGACATTCTGAAAATTCAGCGACAGCTTTTCTCCCCGGTAGCCTTGGGTGCCCTGCGTAAGCTTGTTGGGGTCTTCCTTGATCGGCCTGACTTCAATCACCAACTGGGATTCGCTTTGGTAAGCGCTGTGCTCCCACAATCCCTTGGGCTCGATGGTCATGCGCACATTACTACCCTGCTGCAACGTCGTGATAGTTTGCACGGGCGAACCAAAATCGGCCACATCCATGCGCCGCCGCAATACCTCAGGTAAGCTGGCTTTGAGAAAGTCAACCACTATCGTTTGCCCTTGCTGGCGCACATCGACGCCAATCTGGCTGTTCGGCAAATCAACGATAACGCGACCTTCTCCGCCTACTCCACGGCGAAAATCAATGTCGCGAATCTCTTGCTTGCCGGCTACAGTCGGTGTTGCAGTTAACACCGGCATGCCGGATGATCCGACTGGAGTAGCAATACCGCCGGAACCGTCAATCGTCACAATAACCACATTGCCTTCAACCACAGTGGCGTAATTCAAGGGCCGCTTCAGATTGAACACCAGACGCGAACGCATCGCTGCCTGTACCAGGTTGACATTGGTGACATCGCCCAGGTTGATGTCTTGCACTGACTTGCCGGTGGCATTGCTAACACCGGCAAAATCCAGCGCAATACGGGCCGGACTGGTGATCGCAAAACCGAGCGGCGCTTTGGCCAGTGGCTTTTTGAGCGTCACTTTGACGATCACGTTAGCGCCTTGCTGATTGGCTACTACCGATTCAATCGCATTATCGGCTGGGGTCTGCGCCAGCACGAAGCCACTTACCAGCGACAGGCAAAGCAGACCCAACTTCTGCGCTGTCTGCCTGGCGAATCCGGCCACGGCTCTGAACGCCCGCGCATCCAGATTTTTATATTGTTTTTTTAATGCGTTCATTTTTTACTCTCCTGCAACTCTAACTTGGCTTGACGCTCGGTCCATTCCCCGGACGCATCTTGAACGATTTCCTTGATTTCTACTTCGGTTTCGGTCACTTTAGTCACCATGCCGAAGTTCTGACCAACATAATTACCGACCTTGATCTGGTACACGGCTTTATCGACCTGCAATAGTGCAAAGCTCAGACCGGGCTTTTGCAAGGTGCCAACCATTTTCAGCGTGTCCAGTGGGTAATCTTCCAATGCTTCCTTGCGTCGATCGAGATTAGGCTTGAGCGCGCCATTCGATTTGGCCCGCATTTTCGCCAGCGCCACCGAAAGCTTGATCGGGTTGAAAGGGTCAACCGCATCGGCGGCAGCGTAAGCGAAGGGCATGAATTTCTTGGGCTCGTCAATTTTTCTAATGACAATTTTTGTTTCACTCTTGACATCTTTCATCCACTGAGTGACTTCCGGTTGCTCACTGTTGCCGCACCCACCCAGGCTGGTCAGCAACAGCACCAGCGGCAAACTCTTTTTCCATCGGAAAAACATCATTTTTTGCCACCTTTCTTGTCGGTAGCCAGCTTGCGCTGGGCCGCGACTTCTTCCAGATCCAGGTAGCGAAATGTCTTGGCGACCGCTTCCAGGCTTAATACGCCATCTTTGCCTGCGACCAAGTTCATGCTGTTGAGTGTAACAATGCGCGGCAAATGGGCGATATCGCTGGTGAACGCTCCGACATCGTGATAACTGCCGACCACCTTGATATTGATCGGCAGCTCCGCATAGTAATCTTTGACTGCCACTTGGCCCGGCTTGAACAGTTCGAACTGCAGACCCCGTCCAATGCCGGCCTGGTTAATATCGGATAGCAGCGCATCCATCTCGGCCTTGCTTGGCAATTGCTTTTCCAAAGTAGCGACATATTGACCAACCTGCTCTTTTTGTTGGCGCAGGCCGTCAAGATTCATGGCTTGCGCGATCTTGCTGCGGTAGTCATCCCTGAGCTTTTGCTCCTGCTGTACCCCGGCGTCCAGCGCTACAATCTGGTCACTCCAGTAAAAATACCAACCCAGCGCCAGGACTGCAAACAGAACTCCGAATGCACACAGCAGGCGCGGCGCAAGCGGCCACTGCCCTGGCTGCCGTCCATTGAGGTCCTGGAATTGTGCTACGAGTGAATCGATCACTTGTTTTACGTCTGCCATGAAGCGTCTCTCTTGCTCGGTTGTCAGGGTTGCGCGGGGGAAGCACCGGTATTTGCGGGCGAATCGGACTCTTTGTCACGCGGCCGCTTAATACCCACATTGATGGTGAATTCAAAGACTTTTTTGGCGTCTTTGCCTTGTCCGAGGTTAGCGGAGCGAATTTCAACCAGTTCGGGCAAGTTAAGCCAGGAAGAGTTGTTACTGAGATTGCGTAAAAATTCCGAAACCCGCTCATTCGACTGCGCATAGCCATTCATGACTACTCGCTGTCCGTCCTGCTTGAAAGCGCGCAAATAGATGCCCTCAGGAGTTTGCTTGACCAATTCATCCATCAGGTAGACTGGCTGGTTGCGGTCTCCCTGCAAATCCTCTACCGCTTGCTGACGTGCTTTTAATCCTTCTATTTCCTGTTTCAGCATGGAAATTTCCTTGATCTGGATATCCAGCTTGGCATTTTCGGCCTTGATGAAGTTATTTCGCTGCTCTTGTGAAGAAATTTTATTTCCAATGCCAAAGCCAACCAGAATTACAATCAGCGCCGCCACAGTGCCGGCCAAACCCAGCATTGCGTAAAATTCACTTTGGCGTTTTTTGCGCTTTTCTTCACGGTGCGGAAGCAGATTAATCCTGATCATAGATCGAACCTCCGTAGCGCCAAACCGCAAGCCACCAGGTAAGCTGGCGCATCGATGCGCAATTGTTTTTCGCGTACTCCCTCACCCAGTTTCATGCCGGCAAAAGGATTGGCGACTGCGCTGTTAATCTTTGTCCTGCTTGCAACAATACCGATCAGGTCGGGGATAGTGGCGCACCCCCCGGCCAGAAACAGCCGGTCAATTCGGGCGTGCGGCGTCGAAGTGAAAAAAAACTGTATCGCACGTGTGATCTCCTGCGCCGCGTTTTCCAGAAAAGGCATAAGCAACTCAGCCGCATAGTTGTCGGGTAAATTGTCTCCCTTCTTCTTGATTTCGGCTTCTTCAAAAGCCAAGCCATAGGTGCGCACAATGTCCTGGGTAAGCTGATTGCCGCCAAATGGTTGCTCACGCTCATAAATTACCTGACCATCCAGCATCACCGAAAGATGCGTCAACTGCGCACCAATCTGAAACAATGCGATGATTTGCCCATTGCCCACCTTGGGCTGCGCAGTATTAGTGCGAAGTAGCGCGGACCTGGCAGCATACGACTCAATATCCATGACTAGCGGTTTCAAGCCAGCCGACTCGGCAACCGCCACCCGATCTTCCACTTTTTCTTTGCGAGAGGCTGCGAGCAAGACATCAATATCGTCGGGAGAATTGTCTGAAGGGCCGATCACATCGAAATCGAGGCTGACTTCGTCCAGTGCAAATGGAATGTACTGGCTGGCTTCCGACTCGACGTGCAACTCCAGCTCCAACTCCGACATTCCTGCCGGCAAAACAATTTTCTTGGTTATGACCGAAGCCGACGGCATTCCCAATGCGACATTTTTTGCGCGGGTACCGCTTTTCTTCCAGATGCGACGTACCGCCTCGGCAACCTGCTCGATATTTACAATATTGCCATCCACAATGGCGCCGCGCGGTAATGCTTCAAATGCGGCACGTTCCAGTCGCAATTCGCCCTTGCTCGATTCTGAAAGCTCAACTAACTTCACCCCTGAAGTACTGATATCCAGCCCTATCAGTGGCAGATTTCTGATGCCGAATAACGATCTGATTTCAATAGCCAACGACAATCTCCTTCAACATGAATTAACGTGACGCACCATGACTTGACGTGAGCCATTGTGTGAACGCAACATCCAAATGGCTGTCCAATCTGCGAAGCGGTATGAAAATACAAATTTATTTGCTTTTAAAGTAGTGATTTAGATCAAACTTTTTTCAATTGTTTTAAATCGTAGCAACAAGGGCCTAAATTTGTAAAGAAATTTCCACAAAGAAATACTGATATGCGTTGCCAAAATCCGATTTACCTGCAACCCCGGTCATACGCTATTGGCCCGGCACGCCGTGCCACCCCTTGCATTGGCGAGAGACGGTTTACGGCAGCCGCTATAATGTCGCCGATAACGACTTCCACCAGACACCGCGCATGACATCCGACAACACTGCAAAACCCACAAAAAAATCGCCCTCAAGCCCGCTCGGGTGGATTGCCCGGATCCTGATCGGTGCCACTGGGCTGGCAATGGGCCTGGTACTCATTGGTGTGCTGGTGCTCGGCATTGCGATCGCGCTGGCATACCCGAATTTGCCGGCACTGGATGCGCTCACAGTGTACCGACCAAAAATGCCGTTGCGCATCTTTTCTGCCGATAATGTGTTGATTGGCGAATTTGGCGAAGAACGGCGCAGCATGGTGCGCATCAAGGATGTTCCCGATGTGATGAAAAAAGCGGTGCTTGCCATTGAGGATGATCGTTTTTATGAGCATGGCGGCATTGATTATCAAGGCATCATCCGGGCTGCGCTCCACAACTTGAGCGGCGGCGCCAGACAGGGTGCTTCCACTATCACCCAGCAAGTGGCGCGCAACTTTTTTCTATCCAGCGAACAGACCTTCAAACGCAAGATATATGAAGCCCTGCTGGCCTGGAAAATCGAGAAAAGCCTGTCGAAAGACCAGATTCTTGAGGTCTACATGAACCAGATTTATCTGGGACAGCGTGCCTACGGCTTTGCCTCGGCCGCCCAGATTTATTTTGGCAAAAAACTGCAGGATGTCACTACCGCAGAAGCAGCAATGCTGGCCGGATTGCCGAAAGCGCCGTCGTCCAACAATCCGGTGGTCAATCCCACGCGCGCCAAAACCCGCCAGCAATACATCCTGTTCAGGATGCATGAGCTTGGCTACATCAACGACGCGCAATTCGAGCAGGCAAAAAGCGAAACCCTGCACATCAAGAGCTTTAGCAATGAATTCGGCATGCATGCTGAATATGTGGCTGAAATGACCCGGCAACTGGTCTATGAGCAATACAAGGAAGATACTTATACCCGCGGCCTGAATGTATACACGACGATCCGCAAGGCCGATCAGGACGCGGCCTATTTGGCGCTGCGTCGAGGCGTGATGGATTATGAGAGGCGCCATGGCTATCGCGGACCGGAAGGTTTCATCGAACTCCCATCGAACAAGGCCGAGGTTGACGATACGATCGAAAAGACCTTGGCTGACTATTCCGATAGCGACGATCTGGTGGCCGCTATCGTACTCGACGCAACGCCGCAAAAAGTCCATGCAGTGCTGTCTTCCGGCGAGGAAATCGAGATTGCCGACAGCGGCCTGAGCTTTGCCAATAGCTGGCTCTCCAGCAAAGCAGCACCGAATCACCGCATTACACGCGGCGCGGTGATTCGTGTGACCCATGGCGGCAAGGGCTGGAGCATCACCCACATGCCTGAAGTGTCTGCGGCTTTCGTCTCGGTCGGCACCGAAGATGGTGCAATCCGCTCACTGGTTGGCGGCTTCGACTTCAACCGCAACAAGTTCAATCATGTCACCCAGGCCTGGCGCCAACCCGGCTCTTCTTTCAAACCTTTCATTTATTCCGCATCGCTGGAAAAAGGCATGTCGCCAGCCACCATTATCAACGATGCGCCAATCACTTTCGGCAGCGGCCTGACCGGAGGGCAACCGTGGGAACCGAAAAATTATGACGGTAAATACGAAGGCCCGATGACGATGCGCCGGGGTTTGATGAAATCGAAAAACTTGGTTTCAGTACGGATTCTGAACAAAATCGGCGCCAAGTACGGACAGGAATATGCGACCCGATTCGGCTTCGATGCCGACAAGAATCCACCTTACCTGACGCTCGCCCTGGGTGCCGGCGCGGTCACTCCGCTGCAAATGGCCGGTGCCTACTCGGTATTTGCCAACGGCGGCTACAAGGTCAGCCCTTATATCATCTCGAAAATCACCGATGCCGACGGCAATCTGTTGTCGCAGGTCGCGCCTGACAAGGCGGGCGACGAAAGCAATCGGGTGATTGACGAACGTAATGCGTTCCTGATGGACAGCATGCTCAAGGATGTGGTCAATCATGGTACCGCCACCAAAGCGCTAGTGCTGAAACGCCCCGATCTGGCCGGCAAGACTGGCACCACCAACGATTCGATCGATGCCTGGTTCGCCGGTTACCAGCCGAAACTGGTCGGGATTGCCTGGATGGGCTTCGATAAACCCAGGAATATGGGTAACCGGGAAACCGGCGGCGGCCTGGCGCTGCCGATCTGGATCGACTACATGCAAAAAATCGTCAACACTTTACCGGTTGAAGAGCGCCCGATACCGAACGGTATCATCGCCGCCAACGGCGACTACTACTATGCTGAAAATCCGCCCGGCACTGGCGTCCAGAGCCTAGGCTTGGACGAGGCCGGCGCGCCCAATAAAACCGGCAACGAAGTCAAGAACGAACTGTTTTAAGTCAACAGTTTACACCCCATCAAAAGCCACCCAGCGCCACACCGACGCCGCCCTGCTCGCTCACCATGCGCGACAGGGCGGCGTGCAGTTCCGAGCCGTCGCGGGTATTGATCCAGTGAGCGTCCTGGAATTTATAATGAAATCCGCCTGATTTGGCCGCCACCCACATCTGCTGCATCGGCGCCTGGCTATTGACGATGATTTTGGAGCCATTGTCGATAAACTCAATTTCCAGAACGTTGCCGCTGCGACTGCACTCGACATCCAGATCGCTGGACTCGACGGCGCGTTCCAGCGCGGCTTCGATTGCGCCCAATGTCGACTCGGCTCGCACCAAAAATTCTGATTCGGTCATGCTACACTCCCATGTGTTTATGTAACCGTGATTCTAATCGTGAACTCCCCTTTCAGTTTGTCGCGCTTTGGCGCCATTGCCGCTTTTGCCATCTTGATTAGTCTGCTGAACGCCTGCGGCCAAAAAGGGCCGTTATATCTGCAGACCCAGCCGGCCCCCGCTTCTGCAGCAACTTCTGCAGCAACTTCTGCCGCAATTCCAGCGGCAACGCCTGAAGCCACGCCGGCCAGCAAACCCGCCAACACAGCGCTTCCAGCAGATCAATAAATCTCACAAATCTCACAAATTTTATTTATCATGTCGCATTTTTCTTATCAGAATGGCGTTCTGTGCGCCGAAAGTACGTCCTTAAACAGTATTGCCGAGCAGTTCGGGACTCCGACCTATGTCTATTCCAAGGCCGCCCTGAGCCAGAATTTCGCCGCTTACGCCGACGCCTGCAGCGGCCGCGATGCGCTGGTGTGCTATTCGGTCAAAGCCAATTCCAATCTCGCTATCCTGAATCTGCTGGCCCAACAGTGCGCAGGCTTCGATCTGGTGTCCGGCGGCGAACTGCAGCGCGTGATCGCCGCCGGCGGCGACACCGGCAAATGCCTGTTCTCCGGCGTTGGCAAGACGCGCGCCGAAATGCGCCTGGCACTCGGGCACGGCATCCTGTGCTTCAACGTCGAATCGATTCCAGAATTGCACCTGTTGAACGAAGTCGCCAGTGAAATGAACAAAATTGCGCCGGTCAGCCTGCGCATCAATCCGAATGTCGACGCCAATACGCATCCGTATATCTCGACCGGGCTGAAGGACAATAAATTCGGTGTCGCCTTCGACGATGCGCTGGCAGCCTATCGCGCTGCAGCCGCATTGCCGCATCTGGCGGTGCTCGGCATCGACTGTCATATCGGCTCGCAATTGCTGGACGATGCGCCGCTGCTGGAAGCGCTCGACAAGCTGCTGGAATTGATCGATACGCTGGCTGATGAAGGAATTCATATCCATCATCTCGACATCGGCGGCGGCATTGGCATCACCTATGACGACGAGCAGCCGGTACCGATTAGCGCATACCTGGCGCGCCTGTTCGCCAGAATCGATGGCTGGCGCGCAGAAAAGCATGGCGGCGCACCGATCAAGGTTTTGTTCGAGCCGGGCCGCTCGATTGTCGGCAACGCCGGCGTCCTGTTGACCCAAACGCTGTATTTGAAACATGGCGAAAGCAAGAATTTTGCAGTGGTCGATGCCGCCATGAACGATTTGATGCGCCCGGCCATGTACCAAGCCTGGCACGGAGTGCAAGCGGTAGCGCCACGCGAACAGCAAACCCGGATCTACGATGTGGTCGGCCCGATTTGCGAATCAGGCGATTGGCTGGCGCGCAGCCGCGCACTGGCGCTGCAGCCTGGCGACCTGCTGGCGATCATGTCAGCCGGTGCCTATGGCATGACGATGGCGTCTAATTACAATACCCGCCCGCGCGCCGCCGAAGTGATGGTTGATGGTGACCAAGTCCACCTGATCCGCAAGCGCGAAACAGTGACAGATCTGTTTGCGCTGGAAGCCCTGATTGCCTGATTGAATCTCATACTTATAGTTACTGCATCATGTATTTTTATGTATTGCATATAAATTATGCGGAGATACCAGCATTTTTTGGCATACTCCCATTTATTTATGATATGAAACATGAAGTTGTGTAATTTCAAGTAGTAAAAGCCTCCGTGCCTGCGCTACTACAGCAATATTTCACACAAGTCCCAAGCGCTTCAAATCGGCGAAATTTTGATGAAACGTTTTTGCGGCCGCTTTGGCTTGAAACGGGACACTACCCGCACCAGCAGTAGCGCTGCCACGATCAGGCCTAGCAGGATCGGCTGGGCGAAGTCATGTTTGCCCGCCTTCATCCACCAAAAATGCACGATCGCCAGCGGTGCAATCAGGTAAATAAGACGGTGCAGCCATTGCCAGCGCTTGCCGCCAATGAGGCGCACCATGCGGTTGGTGCTGGTGGCCGCCAACGCAGTCAGCAACACAAAATTGATGAAGCCGACCGTAATGAAAGGGCGCTTAATGACATCCTTGAACATCTCGGTCAGATCGAAAAAATGGTCGAACCAGATGAAAGTCGTAAAGTGCAGGCTGGCGTAAAAGAAAACGAACAAACCGAACATGCGGCGCAACTTGATTAGCCAGGGCCACTGCAACCATTTGCGCAACGGCGTCACGGCTAGAGTGATGCAGAGAAAATACAGAGTCCAGTCGCCGCTATTGCGGGTGATGAATTCAATCGGATTGGCGCCCAACCGATCGGTTAGAGCAAACAGCGCCAGACGCAAAAAAGGTAGCACGCAGAGAAGGAAAAGGCTGACCTTGATGCCGCTGAATTGTTTCGGCGTTGGGTGAAATGACACGTTGTCGGCTAAGTTCATCGCGATACAGCCTTAGAAAAATTTCTTCAGATCCATCCCCGCATACAGGGATGCGACCTCGTTATAGCCGTTGAACATCAGCGTCTTGCGCTTCTTGGTTAAAAAGCCGTCTTCGCCAATGCGCCGTTCGCTGGCTTGCGACCAGCGCGGGTGATCGACTGCTGGGTTGACATTGGAATAAAAACCATATTCCTGTGCTGCGGCAAGATTCCAGGCCGTCTTCGGCTGCTCCTGGACAAAGCGGATCTTGACGATCGACTTGGCTGATTTGAAACCGTATTTCCAAGGCAGAACGACCCGCACCGGCGCGCCGTTCTGGTGCGGCAAGACTTCACCGTACATGCCGAAAGTCAGCAGCGCCAGCGGATGATTGGCTTCGTCCATGCGCAAACCTTCGACGTACGGCCAGCTCAGCACCGAACTGCGCAAGCCTGGCATCTGCTTCGGATCGGCCAGCGTGACGAATTCAATAAATTTTGCTTTGCTGGTCGGCTCGACCTTTTTAATCAGCGCGGACAACGAATAGCCGATCCACGGGATCACCATTGACCAGCCTTCAACGCAGCGCAAACGGTAGATGCGCTCTTCCAGCGGCGCCAGCTTCATCAGGCTGTCCAAATCCAGCGTCATGGGTTTTTTGACTTCGCCTTCGATGGCGATGCTCCAGGGCCGCGTCTTCAGGCCACCCGCGTACTTGGCTGGATCCGCCTTGTCGGTGCCGAATTCATAAAAATTATTGTAGGTGGTCGCATCCTTGTAGGCGCTCTGCCGATCCATAACAACATAAGCCAGGTTCGGTTTGCCAACCAGTTTCTGGCGGACATTCTGTGCCAACGCCTGGCGCGTGGCCATCTCTAGCAACGCGCCGCTGGCGATTGATCCGGCTGCGATCTGCTTGATGAAGTTGCGGCGCGATTCAAAAATATGCTTTGGGGTAATTTCGGAAGAAAAGGGAATCTCGATTCCGTTCGGGCTACGCTTGATCAACATGATGGCTCCAGAGCGTGATGTTGGTGGTAAGTTGGTGTGTTGGGGGCGCTAATGCAATTTTATGCAATTATTTGAATTGGCGCTTGCACCATACGCGCCAGGCCAATCGAGCCCGATAGCCGGATTGCCAGTCAATCCGGCCACAGATGACATCGACTGACAACGATTTATTTGACGATGTGCCAGACGCTGTTGAAGCCATCGCCGGTCTTGTCGCCGGGCTTGCGGTCTTTGCTCCACAGGTACAGCGGCTTGCCCCGGAAAGCCCATTGTTTCTGGCCGTCATCGCGCATGATGGTACTGTAATCACCCTTTGACTGATCGGCTTTTTGTGCCGCGAACGGTATCCAGTTGGCCGCGCAAGGTCCGTTACAGGCGCTCTTGCCGCTGTTTGCCGCATCTTTGTCGAAGCTGTATAGGGTCATGCCGGCAGCATTTGTCAAAATGCCGTCAGCCGTCTTGGCCGGCATTTGCGCACCCGCGATAGAAGTTGATCCTGCCAATAGCGCTGCGACTAAAAGGGAATATGCAGATGGAATAATTTTCATGATGATCCTTATCAAACTGATTAGCCGGGTGCGCCACGTCTGCAGCACACCCTGTATTTGACAGTGTAACTTGGGCTTTATTCCATTCCGCACGAATTATTTATAATTTTTACAACTCACCGTAAGAATGCAAACCGGAAAGGAACATATTGACGCCCAGAAAGGCGAATGTAACGACCACCAAGCCGCTCAACGCCCACCATGCCGCCATTCGCCCGCGCAGACCCTTCATCAGGCGCATGTGCAGCCACGCTGCATAATTGAGCCAGACGATCAAGGCCCAGGTTTCTTTCGGGTCCCAAGACCAGTAACCGCCCCAGGCTTCTGCCGCCCATAGCGCACCCAGGATGGTGGCGATGGTAAAAAACGCGAAACCGACTGAAATAGCCTTGTACATTATGTCATCCAGCACTTCCAGCGATGGCAGACGATCGACCAGGATGCCTTTGGATTTGAGCAGGTAGGCAACCGCTACCATGGACGCCAGTGCGAACGTGCCGTAACCGATGAAGTTGGCAGGCACGTGGATTTTCATCCACCAGCTTTGCAGCGCCGGCACCAGCGGCTGGATATTAGCGGCGTCGCGCGACACGGTGTACCAGAACAGGAAACCGACCGCAGCAGAAATCACCAATAGTACGAACGGCCCCAATTGGCGAGTCGCATATTGCTGTTCGTAATACAGATAAAACAATGCGGTAATCATCGAGAACAGGATGAACACTTCGTACAAGTTCGACACGGGTATGTGACCGATATCAGCGCCGATCAGATACGATTCGTACCAGCGCACCAGCATGCCGGTGAAACCCATCACCACCGCAGCCCAGCACAATACTGAACCGACCGAAGACCCGAAATCCGACCTGGCAATTAAACCGATCCAATAAAAGATGGTCGAAAGTATGAATAAAGTCGCCATCCACAGGATCGCCGACTGGCTTGACAGCAGGTATTTGAGCAGAAATTTCTGGTTAGCCATCGCGAGCGAACCGCCGTACAGTGCAATGGCATACAGACTCAGAATCGCCAGCAAGGCAAACAGCCATCGCACGGGCTTCCAGTTCCAGCCCAGCCAGGTGAAAGTCGGCGCAGCCAGCACCAAGATCGATTTTTCGTAAATATCCATGTGCTGACCGTACATGCTCAAACCGGTCAATGAAGCCGCGACCAGTGCCGCCGCATACAACCAGTCAAGCACTGACAGACGCTTAAAATAGCCGGATTGTGGCGAATAACTTGCTTGTTGCGTCAATTCCATGATGTTTCTCCGTTGTTGCCGGGGCAACTTGTTCAATAACACATTCAGAATTTCAAAAGTGTAGCGCTATCCTGCCATTACTGCACAGGCGGGTCCGGCTGCGTCATTTGCTGCTTGATGGCACGGTAGTCTTTTTCGAAATCCAGCGTTTTACGCTGCGAACTCATTGCCATCAGGGCGACCGAACCTGTATCACCATCCTTGAGCCAGACCCATAAGCGGCGCTCGCGGATATAAAACATTGAAAATATGCCGAGTGTCAGCAGCAGACAACCGAAATACACTACTTTTTTACCAGGTGAGCGGGTGACCTGGAACACCGAAGCCTTAACTTCTTCGAAACCCTGCAGTTGCAAATACACCGGCGCGCCATAAAAGAATGCATCCGATATCGCGCTAGTACTCAATTGCAGAAAACGTGCATGCTTTTCGGTGGCATCAATAGGCGTCAAGCCGTCTTTTTCGCGAGCTGCCTGCCACAGATCCCACATGCTGCCGTTCAACACCTTCATAAAAATATTTGCTGCTTTTTCCTGTTCGGCGGCAGGAATATTATCGAGAAATTTCGATACCGCAGCATAACCGCGTGCCGTACTGTTGCCAGCGAACACCGACAAGCTTTTGCTAGCAGACTGTTGCAATTGGGAACCCAACTCACCGCCACCGTCGGACACACCCAGCAATGCGCGCCGGGTATAACGTTGCGCTGCCTGTTGGCGCAGGCTGGGGTCTAGCAGGGCTGCGCGTAAGCGCATCCATTCCTGTACGGTACTGTTATCGTCGGCTGGAATCCGTAGAAAGCGAAATTGTTCCGATGGCGTATCACGCGTGCCCGCCAGAAATACGTAGGCCCCGTCGAGCAGTATCGGCTGCATGTAGTTCTGGAATTCCCGCGCTTGGCCGTTCTTGTCACGCAATTTATATTGCACGCTGGGGCCGGCATTTTTCAGATTCTTATCGTTGGCATTTTTGGCAGCGGAACCGAGATGCTTGTCCAGTGTGCTGGATAATTTCTGGTTAAAAGACTTGTCAACCGACCGCAGATCCTGGCCCTGCCCCATGTTTTCAATGTTGAATGGGCGAAATCCAGACCATTCCACGGTGTATTCGCCGCCGTTGCCCGGCTGATCGGCCTTGCTCAATACAGTCGTGTTGCCAACCACGCCGGCCATCGGGAACGTATATGCTTTGCTACCTGCCATCGGATAACCGGCCAGTTCCAGCTTGCTGCCGCCATCCTCAAAACTCGACTGATAAATGGCAACGCCCTTGTAAATCAGCGGCTTGTTGACCTCGATGGTAGCCGGGAACGTCTTGCCACTCTGGTGATCGGTCACGACTACATCGCTGGCAAACAGCTTTGGCATGCCGGTGGAATAGAAGTCGATGGTGAATTTCTTGAGCAGGATTGAGAATGGCAAATCCTGGATCATCACACCATTTTGTTGCGGAATAATGGCCGTATTGCTGATGCCACCTTCAGGAATCAGGGTATTGCCGCGAAAAGTCGGATTACCCAAACCCAATCGATGCTTCTCGGGTATATCGGCAATGATGCCGTTGCCGGCAAAGGGCGTTTTGCCCATGAACCATTGTTGAAATCGGATCGGCATGTCTGAATCCAGCAGACCGCCGACGCAAATAATGACGATTGCGCTATGGGCGAAAATATAGCCCCATTTGTTGGCGGCGCCTTGCTTGGCGGCGATCAATGTCGCCCGCTCTTTTTCGACGACTTTAGTCTTGTATCCGTTGTCGGCTAGCTGGGCGACCAGACGCTGCGTCAGGCTGGCGCGAGATGCGCTGGACGCCCACTCGGCCTTGTGATGAAAATTACGCAAGGACTCTTCCCGTACGTTTTCACGCCAGCTACGCATGTCTTTGAACATCTTGGGCGCATTGCGGAAGATGCACAGCGATGTCGACAGCACCAGAAAAGCCATGATCAGCAAGAACCACCAAGTCGAATAAACGGTGTACAAGCCGAATTTTCCGAATATCTCAAACCAGAATGGGCCGACCTGATTGACGTAATTCGTCATCGGCTCATTCTGCTTCAATACCGTGCCGATCACGGAAGCAATCGCAATCAGCGTCAACAGGCTAATGGCGAAGCGCATGGAGGAAAGGAGTTCAACCGCGTCGGCGAGCCAGCGGCGATTAGTCTTGATCTGTAATCCGGCAGTACTTGTGCTCATCCTAGTCGATCGTCATCTTTAAAAAAATACCACTTTCAAACGAAAAAAGGGGACCGCTACGGCCACCCTTTCTGTACATTTTGTATTTTATTCGCCAACCACCGTCAACTCGAAGTGCAAGCGAAACAGGCAATTGTACTGTTGATTCAGAAATGGCATTACAATCAGCGCCCCATTACTTTAGGCCTGCCACATAGTCTGCCACAGCTTTGATTTCATCGTCGGACATGCGTTTTGCGATAGCAATCATTTGCACACTGTTGCTGCGCGTGCCGGCGCGGTAACTGGTTAATTGCGCCACCGTATAATCCTGATGCTGACCGCCAATACGCGGAAACTGGGCTGGATTACCGGCCCCATTTGGGCTGTGGCAACCGGCGCAAGCCGGAATATTTGCTTCGGCAATGCCGGCGCGATAAATTTTCTTGCCAATATCGACGGTATTCTTATTTTTTGCAGCGCCGGGACTGGGCTTTTGCAAACTAAGATACGCAGCGATATTTTTCATGTCGTCATCGTTCAGCGCCTTGGCAAAACCGGTCATGATGGCGTTGTTGCGCGTGGGCCCGGTAAAGTCGATTAGTTGCTTATGCAGGTAGGCTTCATGCTGCGCAGCCAGTTTCGGATTCTGCGGGATACTGGAATTGCCGGCGGCGCCATGGCATGAGGCACAGGCAATAATATTGCGGGCGCTGTCGCCATTGGCAAAGAGAGCTTCGCCTTTGGCTGGATCGGCTTTGGTCGCAACCTTTTGTTCAGCAGCACTTGCGCTGGCAACGGTGGATACAGCCAGAGCCACGACAAATAGGGATTTTACAATTGGCAAAAAAATACGGTTCATTCAAGCACCTTGAGACTGAATATTAAAATTTGCCCTAATGGCAGCCATCCTGCTACGTTTGCATAAATTGCAGTCATTGCTGCAAACGACTTCGCTTATTTGCGGCGCGATCATACATAACCCCTTATTGTACAATAGCTTCTTGGCGTTTTTGCCCATTTTAGCTGCATTTATTCTTTAAACCTATGTCCATACTTTGGCAAGCCCGCTTCTTTACGACGGTAAATCATCTCCGTAATTTGCCGGATACGCACGTCCCGGAAGTCGCTTTTGCCGGCCGCTCCAACGCTGGCAAATCCACGGCAATCAATCTTTTGTGCAATCAGAAGAAATTAGCATTCGCTTCTAAAACACCTGGGCGTACCCAGCATATCAATTACTTTTCAATCGGCGGCTCCCGCGTCGGCCAGCATCGCAAGGATGAAACCATCGTCGACGAAATTCGTGCCCTGATGGTCGATCTGCCTGGTTACGGCTATGCAGAAGTTTCCGGCTCAGCCAAGCTGCACTGGCAGGAATTGCTCGGCGACTATGTGCGCAGACGGGAGCAACTGGCAGCGCTGATACTCATCATGGATGCGCGCCGCCCGTTTACCGCGCTTGATACCCAGATGCTGGATTGGTTCGCCACCACCGGAAAACCGGTGCACTGCCTGCTGACCAAAGCAGACAAGCTCAATCGCAACGAATCGGCCAACGCGCTGCGCCTTACGCACTCCATTCTGGCCAGTTACGTGGACAGCGAAGGCAAACCCTTCCCTTATACCGCCCAATTATTTTCATCTCTGAAGCGCATTGGTATGGAAGAGGCAGACCAGAAAATTATAGAATTGTGTGGACTGACGGCGATGGCGAGTCCTGCGCTTGCCCCCGACACTGCGGATATTGTGCCGCTTCAGGAATAGTGCATTACAAAAAGCATGATAGAAAAAGCATCGATTTCCGCATAGTAAATGCGCAACTTAAAATATACCAACACGTGTATATGTACAGTATGAAAAATGGCGAAAAATAAAAAATCCCTGAAGAAAGGGGAATGATCTTCAGGGATAAAAGCCTTTTCGCGCATGGCGCAATATGGCACCCGCTCAGGGAGGAGAAGCGGGAGGCAAGCGAACCTACCTGTCAATAGGATTACGCATCATACAAAAAGTTCATTCAATTTCAACCACTTTTTCGGTCCAAGCCATGAAACTTCTAACCATACCAAGCCACTTTCCCGCCACCCGCATGCGCCGCATGCGCAAGGATGCTTTTTCCCGCAACATGATGCGGGAAAATTGTATTACGGCGTCCGACCTGATTTATCCGGTCTTCGTGCTCGAAGGCACAAAACAACGTGAAGCGGTAGCCTCGATGCCTGGCGTGGAACGACTCTCAGTCGATCTGCTGCTGGAAGTGGCAGAAGATTGCGTTGCGCTCGGGATTCCTGTAATGGCATTGTTTCCCGTCATCGAAGCGTCGTTGAAAACGCCGGACGGCAGCGAAGCAACTAATCCAAAAGGGTTGATACCGCGTGCGGTCAGGGAACTGAAGCGTCGTTTTCCGGAGCTGGGAATCCTGACCGATGTCGCCCTCGACCCATATACCAGCCACGGCCAGGACGGTTTGCTGGACGCCAGCGGCTATGTTTTGAATGATGAAACCTGTGCGATGCTGACCAAACAAGCACTGACCCAGGCCGAGGCCGGAGTGGACATCGTGGCGCCGTCGGACATGATGGACGGCCGCATCGGCAGCATCCGCAGCGCACTCGAAACCTACCGCCATATTCACACCCGCATCATGGCGTATTCGGCCAAATACGCGTCAGCATTTTACGGGCCGTTTCGCGACGCGGTCGGTTCATCCGGCAATCTGGGCAAAAGCAACAAGGCGACCTACCAGATGGACCCTGCCAATAGCGACGAAGCGTTACGTGAAGTCGCACTCGACTTGGCCGAAGGTGCCGACATGGTAATGGTCAAACCGGGCATGCCGTATCTGGACATCGTGCGGCGCGTCAAGGATGAATTCAAGGTCCCAACGTTCGCTTATCAAGTTAGCGGCGAATACGCAATGCTGAAAGCGGCAGCCCACAACGGCTGGCTGGAGCACGACAAGATCATGATGGAATCGATGATGGCCTTCAAACGCGCCGGCGCCGACGGCGTGCTGACCTATTTTGCCCGCGACATCGCACGCTTGCTAAAACAGGCCTGACGCGCCGAACGCGCCTTGCAACTCACGCACCTACACTCGGATATCTTTCTGATAGCCGAGTGTCAGGTCACACGCATTAGCACACCACCAGCGGCGCTGCCGCGCTAACTGACATCGCAGAAGCGATTGCATATACCCGTCATAAAAATAACTCAAAGATATTTTCAATATCCTATAGATATGGGTGTATGCCATATAAACATATGCTGTACGCTTATTTTTATGGCATATCTAAAAATACTCTACTACATTAAAGCACCAGCACTAAGGAACGCGTAAATCGATCTGCATTCTGATAACCGATGATCCGCGCGCCCTGGATCTCCGCGCCTTGCGCGGTAAAGAAGATTATGCCGGGCGGGCCGAATAGCTTAAAACGCTTGAGCAGCGCTTTGTCATCCGCATTGTTCGCAGTCACGTCCGCCTGCAACAACAACAACTTGGACATCTGCGCACGCACGCGCGGGTCGGTAAAAGTCAGCTTCTCCATTTCCTTGCAGGAAACGCACCAGTCGGCGTAAAAATCGAGCATCACCGTCTTGCCCTGCGCCGACGCCAGCACCATATCGAGTTCCGCTACTGAGCGCACGCGGGTAAATTGCAGCGGCTTCTCGGCATTGCCGACCAGATGCGACAGTGGCGCCCAGGCACTCCGGCCGCCACTGGCAACGCCTACCAGTTGCACCAGACCGAATACCGCCAACACGAGACCGAACGTAATCGAAAATCCACCGGTAAGCGGACGCAACAAGAAAATGCCATAGCCTAAACCCAATGTCGCCCAGCCCAGCATCACCAACCAGCCAGGCAAGACCGGCACCACCATCCACAACGCCAGCGCCAACATCAATACGCCGAAGAAGCGCTTTACCGTTTCCATCCATGCGCCAGCCCGCGGCAACAGGGCACCAGCAGAAACTCCGATCAGCAGCAGCGGCACGCTCATCCCTGCCGCCATGGCAAACAGAGCACTGCCGCCGATCACCACATCGCGAGTCTGGCTGATATACACCAATGCACCGGCCAACGGCGCTGCCACGCAAGGCCCGACAATCAGGGCCGAAATGGCGCCCATTACAAAGACCCCGAACAACTTACCGGCGGACTGGTGCTCGGATACTTGCATCAGGCGCGATTGAATCACCGCTGGCACCTGCAACTGATAGACCCCAAACATCGACAGCGCCAGAGCCACCATTACAAGCGCAAACAGGCCCAGCACCCAGGGGTTTTGCAAGGTAGCGGACAAACCTTCGCCGAGCAAACCGGCGGTCACGCCGAGCGCGGTATACACGATGGCCATGCCGAGCGCGTATGCAACAGAGAGAATAAAGGCGCGCGAACGGGGCACTTGGGCACCCTCTCCCATGATGATCGACGACAGAATCGGCACCATCGGCAAGACGCAGGGGGTGAATGCCAGACCGAGACCGAGCAGGAAAAACAACGGCAGAATGACAAGCAATTTCCGGCTTTCCAGCGACAATTCGATACCGTTCATGCCACTATCCAGCCATCCCACAGCAGGAACCGCCAGCCTTGGCGCTGCATTCATCTGGCTAGCCTGGACGCTGCTACTTGCATCGCTCTGTACTAAAGTGCCCTGCATCGCCTCCACCGCAGCCAGTAAACCACCACTGCCCGTCGGTGATAATTTGGCGACCGACTCCATCGGTGCGTAACATAATCCCTGGTCCGTACAACCCTGCGAAATCACGGTGAACACAAACGGTGCACTGGCCTGAACCGGAATTGTAATCGTCACCTGCTTGCGATAGCTTTCAACATCTTTCTCAAATGTCGTATCGTATTTAATGATCCCATGCGGCAATTCAGGCGTACCCAAAGTAGCGCCCGCAGCCTTGAACTGAAACCGCTCGCGGTACATGTAATAGCCATCGGCGATGGCAAAAGTCAGCTTGATCGTTTTCGAGTCCTGCAACTTGGCGGAAAACTTAAAGGCTGCTTCAGGTTCGAGAAAATTTTCTTTAGCGAATGCGCGCGGCGACAGCAAAATGCCCAGCAATGTAATTAGCAATATCCAGGCAAATGTTGACTTGATGGATGATCGATTTGGAAATAAATACTTCAACATTCAGGCGTTCC
The DNA here is from genome assembly GCA_012927625.1 of Glaciimonas sp. Taxonomy (GTDB): domain Bacteria; phylum Pseudomonadota; class Gammaproteobacteria; order Burkholderiales; family Burkholderiaceae_D; genus AVCC01. The sequence goes on from JABBOV010000003.1 coordinate 708,971, forward strand.
TTCGTTTTCGCATTAGAAAAGACGATTATTTTAGCAAGCGCCGCCGCGTCAGCACCGTCGCCAGATAAAATCCCACAACGCAATATGTTAGCAATAAAGCCAAATCATGCACCGGCGTTGGAGGCCAGGCACCGAGAATCAAGGGCCGCACCAGATTGACCGCAGCGCCGAGCGGCAGTACCCACGAAACCCATTGCAACCAGTCCGGTAATTGCGTGATTGGGTAATACACACCCGACAAAAAAACCATCGGCGTGAGTACCATCGTAAAGTAATAGGTAAAAAAATCATATCCCCGTGCAAGGGCATTGACCACCAACCCCATCGACGCAAAGGTCATGCCGACGAGAATCAACAAGGGCACCACCAGCACGGTATGTGGGTTCAGGCCGATGCCCAAAAACAGCAGCACAGCTAAAATAACCAAGCCTGAGAACAAGGCTTTGCTAGCGGCCCAAAGCATCTCGGCCAGAATGATGTCATCCAGCCCCAACGGCGCATTGAGTAAGGCGTCCCAGGTTTTTTGCACATGCATGCGTGAAAATGCTGAATACAGCGCCTCGAAAGAGGCTGCCATCATGATCGACATGCAGATCGTGCCTGAACCGAGATAATTGATGTAAGGAATGCCTTCTATCTGTTGCAGCAAGCTTCCCAGCCCGTAGCCGAAGGCCACCAATGTAATCAATGGATCGGCGATATTACCGAGGACACTGGCGATCGCGAGCTTTTTCCAGACCAAGAAATTCCGTTGCCAGATTGGTCGAAAGCGCAGCGAAAACGTAGGTAATGCATAGGTAGAAGCAGACATTCTAATCCCGTATTTCTCGACCAGTCAGTTTTAGAAACAAATCTTCCAGATTCGCCCGGCGATGCACAAAGCGAACATCCGTTGTGTCATGCAAACTGGCCAGCAATTGTTGCGCGTCATTGGTGTAACAAAAAACCGTTTCACCGCTTATCTCGATCCGGGCCGATTGATGGCGCCCCAAACTGTCGCTCCATTGGCGGGCTCCTTCACCATACACTTCGACCACTTCAGACTCAATGTGCAGAGCAATCAAATTTCCAGGAGAACCTTCCGCAATCATTTTTCCATGATCAATCACCACCAAACGGTCACACAAACGTTCCGCCTCATCCATGAAATGGGTGGTTAATAAAATAGTTTTGCCCTGGCTCACAAGCGTCTTCAAGCGCGCCCAAATCATGTGCCGCGCCTGCGGGTCCAGTCCTGTAGTCGGCTCATCCATGAAAATCAAGTCAGGATCATTGACAAGCGCACGGGCCAGCATAAGGCGCCGTCTCATGCCGCCCGACAACTCCGCTATGGCCGCATTTTTTTTCGCAGTCAAGTTGGCGAACTCAAGCAGAGCGGGAATGCGGGCCTGGATAAGCGCATCAGGAATGCCAAAATAACGCCCGAAGACTAGCAGATTTTCCGCTACCGTAAAGTCGGGGTCAAGATTGTCTGACTGCGGCACTACTCCTACTCGCAAACGGGCCTGACGGGCATGCGATGGGATACTTTGTCCTGCCAGAGTAATTCGGCCGCTGTCGGGTGCCGTTAACCCAAGACATAAACGCAACGTGGTTGTCTTGCCAGCGCCATTTGGCCCCAGCAATCCATAGCATTCGCCGCGCCGCAAGGAAAAACACAGCTTATCGATTACGACGCTTTTAAGATTGCCCTTACCATAGGATTTATGCAGGTTTTCCACAGTTAAAATATCAGGCTGCAGCATCCGGTAATTCCTTAACGACATAATTGATAAACGCTATCCTACCGTCATTTTCCACTCAGTCCGAGCTGTTCGATCAGGAAGACCAGGATTGCACTGTCACGCACGAACAAAAGCCAGGCTATGCCTGGCTTTTGTTGATTAAGCGCTTTAAAACAGCTATTTATTCCGCATCAGCAATTTCTACCGCTTCAGTTGTCTCTGGACGGTCAAGCAACTCGATAAAGGCCATAGGTGCGTTATCGCCAACGCGAAAACCCATTTTCAGGATGCGCAGATAACCACCATTACGGTTGGCGTAGCGCGGGCCCAGTTCGGCGAACAGCTTCACCACTATTTCGCGGTCACGTAGGCGGTTAAATGCGAGGCGCTTGTTAGCCAATGTATCTGTTTTACCCAAGGTAAGAATTGGCTCAATAACACGGCGTAATTCCTTGGCTTTAGGCAGTGTTGTTTTAATCGCCTCATGACGCAGAAGCGATACTGTCATGTTGCGCAGCATAGCCAAGCGGTGGGAAGAAGTGCGATTCAGCTTGCGAAGACCGTGACGATGACGCATGGTAGTTCCTTTCTAGTTAAGTTTGATCCCAGCTCTTCTATCGTAACGACATCGATCTGTCTCTACGCGGACCGGTAAAATTAAGTGCGTAATTATACTAAATTAGTCGTAAATAAATTAAAGATTATTCACTTTGATTATTACTTTTCCAAACCAACAGGCGGCCAGTTTTCAAGTTTCATACCTAACGTCAAACCACGCGAGGCAAGTACTTCCTTGATTTCATTCAAGGATTTACGACCTAGGTTCGGAGTTTTGAGTAGTTCATTTTCGCTACGCTGAATCAGATCGCCGATATAGTAAATATTTTCGGCTTTGAGGCAGTTCGCGGAACGCACTGTCAACTCCAGATCATCAACCGGACGCAGCAAAATCGGATCCACTGCTGGCGTACGGGATGGTGTTTCTGCTGCAGCTTCCGTACCCTCCAGTGCAGCAAAGACATTCAATTGTTCAACCAGCACTCGCGCGGATTGACGGATCGCTTCCTCAGGTGAAATCACACCATTGGTTTCAATATTGATGACTAATTTATCCAGATCCGTGCGCTGCTCAACGCGTGCCGATTCAACGAAATATGATACACGACGTACCGGTGAGAAAGAGGCATCTAAAATGATCCGGCCGATTGTCTTGTTGGTATCCTCGGCCAAGCGACGAACGTTGCCAGGTACGTAGCCCCGACCTTTTTCAACCTTAATCTGCATATCCAGTTTACCACCAGCAGTAAGGTGCGCAATCTCGTGATCTGGATTAATGAGTTCAACATCGTGCGGCAAGTCAATATCCGAAGCCAAGACGGCACCTTCACCCTCTTTTTTAAGAGTCAGAGTAACTTCATCACGGTTATGAACCTTGAATACAACTCCCTTCAAGTTCAACAACAGGTCGACAACGTCTTCTTGCACACCATCAAGGGAAGAATATTCATGCACCACGCCGGCTATAGTAACTTCCGTTGGCGCAAAGCCAACCATAGAAGAGAGCAATACACGACGCAACGCATTGCCAAGCGTATGCCCGTAACCGCGTTCAAACGGTTCCATCACTACCTTTGCATGACTCGCACCCAAAGTTTCGACATCAATAATACGGGGCTTTAATAAACTGTTTTGCATGAAATGTCCTTTTCAATACCCTCGACTCGTTACGCCGATAAGGCTGATGGCACAATGAAAAATACCTACCGGAAACCGGTAGGTGATAAATACGATCAAATTGCTAATTAACGTGAATACAGCTCGACGATCAAGGATTCATTGACATCTTTAGCGATATCGCTGCGGTCAGGAACCGACTTGAATATGCCTTCCAACTTTTTGCTATCGACGGAAACCCATAACGGCATGCCGATTTGCTCTGCCAGAGAAAGTGCTTCCAGAATGCGCACTTGTTTCTTGGATTTCTCGCGTACAGCGACCACATCACCTGGCTTGACCTGATAAGACGCGATATTGACAACAATGTTATTTACCGTAAAAGCTTTATGACTAACCAACTGGCGCGCTTCAGCCCGAGTAGAGCCAAAACCCATACGATAGGCCACATTATCCAAACGGGACTCGAGCAAAGTCAGCAAACTCTCGCCGGTATTACCTTTACGGCGGTCTGCTTCTGCAAAATAGCGACGGAACTGGCGTTCCAGAATACCGTACATGCGTTTTACTTTTTGCTTCTCACGCAACTGATTACCATAGTCTGAGGTGCGAGCACCAGACTTGATACCATGCTGACCAGGTTTCACATCCAGCTTGCACTTTGAATCCAAGGAGCGGCGAGCGCTCTTAAGGAACAGATCGGTACCTTCACGACGTGAAAGCTTAGCTTTAGGTCCAATATAACGTGCCACGGGATTTCCTTTTAAATATTGACGCTCCAAAGCATAATTGAACTTCAATTAGCTGAGCGCTAGTATGATTACTTTGCAATCACACAGTGGTCTTAAAAAAATACCGCCAAATTGTTTGGCGGGTAGTTACATCTGCGCTAGAAATTAACAGCAGATTAAATACGACGACGCTTAGGTGGCCGGCACCCATTGTGCGGAACCGGTGTCACGTCCTGAATTTGCGTAATCTTAATTCCCAAATTGTTCAATGCACGTACTGCTGATTCGCGACCAGGGCCAGGGCCTTTGATACGAACCTCCAAATTTTTAACACCACATTCAACAGCAACTTTACCTGCAGCTTCAGCTGCCACCTGCGCAGCAAATGGTGTCGATTTACGCGAACCTTTGAAACCGGCACCACCTGACGTAGCCCATGAAAGCGCATTGCCTTGGCGATCTGTAATAGTGATAATAGTGTTATTGAAAGAGGCATGCACATGTGCAATACCTTCAGCAACATTTTTCTTGACTTTTTTGCGCACACGTGCTGCTGCGGCGCTATTCTGAGCTTTTGCCATAATAATTTCCTTGAGTCTGAAGTCTAATCAAGCTGACGCCAGATTATTTTTTCAGCGACTGAGCGGCTTTGCGCGGCCCCTTACGGGTACGCGCGTTGGTACGTGTACGCTGACCACGACAAGGTAAACCCTTGCGATGGCGCATACCGCGATAACAACCAAGATCCATAAGGCGCTTGATGTTCATCGATATTTCGCGACGGAGATCACCTTCAACGATGAATTTGCCTATCTCGTCGCGTAGTTTTTCCAATTCATTGTCATCCAGATCCTTGACTTTTTTAGTCGTCAGAACACCTGTTTTTTCACAAATTTTTTGTGCCCGCGGGCGCCCCACACCATATATAGCAGTTAAGCCGATAATAGTGTGCTGATGGTTTGGGATATTAACCCCTGCAATACGTGCCATTCGTTATTCCTCGATCAATAACGTTAATTAACCTTGGCGCTGTTTATGGCGCGGTTCGGTGCAAATGACACGAACAACGCCTTTGCGCTTAATAATCTTGCAATTGCGGCAGATCCGCTTGACTGATGCGAGAACTTTCATTTTTGCCCTCTTCTTTCACTTCTAGATTTGATTTGTCTTAAAAACTATTTTGTACGGAAAACAATCCGTGCCCTGCTTAGATCATATGGCGTCAACTCCACAGTCACCTTGTCTCCTGGCAATATACGAATGTAATTCATGCGCATCTTGCCAGAAATATGACCTAAAACCACGTGACCATTTTCTAATTTAACTCGAAATGTTGCATTTGGAAGATTCTCAAGAACTTCTCCCTGTAATTGTATAACATCATCTTTTGCCATTCGGTCTGCTCTTTCTAATGGGCGGTTATCGCTAAGGAATTCAGCCCTTGAAATTCGCTTTACGAAGCAACGATTCATATTGCTGAGACATGACGTAATTCTGTACCTGTGCCATAAAATCCATCGTTACAACCACAATGATCAATAGCGATGTGCCGCCAAAATAAAATGGCACTTTCCATCTTGCAATCAGAAATTCTGGCAATAAACACACAAGTGTAATATAGACAGCACCCGCCAGAGTCAATCTCATCAAGATTTTATCAATGTAACGAGCAGTTTGGTCACCCGGTCTTATTCCCGGCACAAATGCACCGCTCTTCTTCAAGTTATCCGCTGTTTCTTTACTATTAAAAACCAAAGCAGTGTAAAAGAAACAGAAGAATATAATTGCAGCTGAATATAATAGCGCATGAATTGGCTCGCCTGGCGCCATTGAAGTGGCCAAATCTTTCAGAAATCGAACAAATCCGTTTGATGTATCTCCAGACGTAAACCAGCTGGTAATTGTAGCCGGGAATAAAATTATTGAGGATGCAAAAATTGGAGGAATTACACCCGCCATATTAAGCTTTAATGGCAAATGGCTACTCTGCCCTCCATAAATCTTATTACCCACCTGCCTTTTTGCATAATTTACCAGAATTTTACGCTGCCCCTGCTCTATGAAGACAACGACAAAAGTGACTCCAATAGCAACCAAGCAAATTAGTATTGCAGCGAGAGCATTCATGGAACCGGTACGAACCAACTCAAATAATCCCGCAACTGCTCCGGGCAATCCAGCCGCTATACCGGCAAAAATAATTATCGAAATACCATTACCCAAACCGCGCTCAGTAATTTGTTCGCCCAGCCACATTAAAAACATTGTTCCAGTCAGAAGCGTAACTACAGTCGTAAACCTGAATGCCATACCGGGATCAATTACTAAGCCAGCTTGCGACTCTAGCGCAACTGCAATGCCCAAGCCCTGAAAAAGAGCCAAAACCAAGGTTCCATAACGCGTATATTGTGTAATCTTGCGCCTCCCTGATTCCCCCTCTTTCTTCAGCGCTTCCAACTGTGGCGATACAATCGCCATGAGTTGCATGATAATTGAAGCTGAAATATACGGCATGATCCCAAGTGCGAATACAGTAAAACGAGAAAGAGACCCCCCGGAAAACATATTAAACATACCAAGAATGCCACCCTGATTTTGTTTAAATAATTGCGCTAACTGGGTAGGATCAATACCGGGAACGGGAATATGAGACCCTACACGGTAAACCACTAAGGCCGAAAGAAGGAACCAAAGGCGGCTCCAAGGGAACCCTCCCGATACTCCTTTAGCTATTGCTGGACTAGTCGCCAATATAATGCTCCGATTACTCCAACTGCTTAAGCTACTGTGCCGCCAAGAGCTTCAATAGCAACTTTTGCACCCTTAGTCACAATTAAACCTTTAGTGGTAATTTTTTTAGTTAGTTCGCCACAAAAAATTACTCTGACTACTTTAGCTAGCTGCCCAATTACTCCAGCCTGTTTTAACGACAACAAGTCAATTTCTGTCAATGGCAATGCTTCTAAATCAGATAATCGTACTTCTGCCTTAAATGGCGTGGCTGTAGATTTAAAACCACGTTTTGGCAATCGCCTTTGAAGCGGCATTTGCCCCCCCTCAAAACCGACCTTATGAAATCCACCAGAGCGTGATTTTTGACCCTTATGTCCACGTCCTGAAGTTTTACCTAGCCCTGAACCGATACCACGACCAACACGACGCTTTGCGTGCTTAGCCCCATCGGCAGGTTGAATTGTATTTAATTCCATGATTTACCCCGTTCATAAGGCTGCGCGCCTTATGCAACAACTTTTACAAGATACGATACTTTATTGATCATGCCACGCACTGATGGCGTGTCCTGCAACTCAGAAATCGAATTAATACGGCGTAACCCAAGACCTCGCACTGTGGCACGGTGAGATTCGCGTGTACCAATCAGCCCTTTGATTAATTGTACTTTTAATGTGTTTGTCATCAGAGTCCCCTTAACCCAGGATTTCTTCAACTGATTTGCCGCGCTTTGCAGCAATTTCAGATGGCGTGCTCATCTTAGCCAGGCCATTGAGCGTTGCGCGAACCAAGTTATACGGATTACTTGAGCCATTCGACTTTGCCACAACATTAGTTATCCCCATGACTTCGAAGATTGCCCGCATAGCACCGCCAGCGATTACACCGGTACCCTCTTTAGCTGGCGCCATAAGGACTTTGGATGCGCCATGCTTGCCAGTTATTGTGTGCTGCAATGTGCCGTCCTTAAGATTTACCTTAATCATGTTACGGCGCGCTTCTTCCATCGCCTTTTGAACAGCAACAGGCACTTCTTTCGATTTACCCTTACCCATACCAATACGGCCATCGCCGTCACCCACTACAGTCAACGCAGCGAAACCCATGATACGACCACCCTTGACCACTTTGGTCACACGGTTAATCGCAATCATTTTTTCGCGCATGCCATCATCGGGCTTGTCGCTTTGCATTTTTGCCTGCATTTTTGCCATGACAATTCTTCCTTAGAACTTCAGACCAGCTTCACGCGCGGCTTCTGCCAACGCCTTTACACGGCCATGGTAACGGAAACCGGAGCGATCAAACGCAACTTCGGTAATTCCCACTTTAAGTGCCTTTTCCGCCACACGCTTACCAACCAAAGCCGCAGCTGCTGCATTACCACCCCTGCCCGACTGTCCGGCCAGTTCTTGCCTCACTTCCGCTTCCATAGTAGAAGCTGAAGCAAGAATTTTTGCATCTGGACCAATAAGACTTGCATATATATGCAGATTGGTACGGTGCACGGATAAACGATTTACTTTTAACTCTGCGATCTTGGCACGAGTTTGACGTCCGCGGCGCAGCCGTGATTCTTTCTTGTCCATCGTCAGCCCCTATTACTTCTTTTTGGTTTCTTTAAGTTTTACCACTTCGTCCGCATAACGGACACCCTTGCCCTTATAAGGCTCAGGACTGCGGTAAGCGCGAATTTCAGCAGCAACCTGTCCCACACGCTGCTTGTCGACGCCCTTGATTAGAATTTCAGTTTGGGTTGGCGTTTCACATTTAATGCCATCAGGCATTTGATGCACTACCGGATGCGAGAAACCCAATGAAAGGTTTAACTTATCACCTTGCGCTTGCGCACGGTAACCAACACCCACCAAGCTTAATTTCCGTTCAAATCCTTTAGTCACACCATTGAGCATGTTATTGACCAAAGCGCGCAATGTACCGGACATCGCATTTGCCTCACGACTGTCGTTAGAAACATCAAATTTCAATATTCCGCTGTCGTTCGTCACTTTTACCAAACCTGTCAAAGCTTGAGAAAGCGATCCTAAAGGACCTTTTACTACTATTTGATCTGGCAAAATGGTGACTTCAGCACCAGCTGTCAGAGCAATTGGCATTTTACCTACACGAGACATCTTGAACTCCTTAGGCCACGTAGCAAATTACTTCGCCACCGACACCGTTTGCGCGCGCTTTGCGGTCTGTCATGACTCCCTTAGGCGTAGAGACAATTGCCACACCCAGGCCGTTCATTACACTAGGGATCTCGTCTTTACCTTTATAAACACGCAACCCTGGACGGGAAACACGCTCCAAACGTTCAATGACGGGACGATTTACATAATATTTCAAACCGATTTTGAGTTCAGCTTTACCCGCAGTTTCGGATACAGCGAAATCCTCAATGTAACCCTCGTCCTTTAGGACACTGGCAATCGCAACTTTAACCTTAGATGACGGCATTGATACCGTAGGCTTACTCACACCTTGTGCGTTGCGAATGCGGGTCAGCATATCGGCGATAGGATCGCTCATACTCATTGCATCTACTCCTATTACCAGCTAGCTTTAGTCATACCGGGAATTTCGCCGCGCATGGCTATTTCACGGAGCTTAATACGGCCCAAACCGAATTTACGGTAAGTGCCACGTGGACGACCTGTTAGCGAGCAGCGGTTACGCTGACGCGTCGGATTTGCATTGCGCGGAAGCGCTTGCAACTTGAGGCGCGCCTCATAACGCTCCTCCTCCGACTTCGATTGATCGTCAACTACGGCCTTCAATGCTGCGCGCTTACCAGCAAATTTCTTTACCAAATCAGCACGTTTCTGCTCACGGTTAATCAGTGACAATTTTGCCATGTCGTCCTCAGTTTCTGAACGGAAATTTAAAGGCGACTAGAAGTGCTTTGGCCTCTTCGTCGTTCTTAGCTGTAGTCGTGATACTGATGTTCATACCACGCAATGCATCAATTTTGTCGTATTCAATTTCGGGAAAAATAATTTGTTCCTTGACGCCAATATTATAGTTTCCACGCCCATCAAATGCGCGACCGGAAATACCACGGAAGTCACGCACTCGCGGCATTGCGACCGTAATAAAGCGATCCAGAAACTCATACATACGAGCCCCACGCAAAGTTACCATACAACCAATTGGGTAACCTTCCCGAATTTTGAAGCCTGCAATAGCTTTACGTGCCTTAGTAACAACCGGCTTCTGGCCTGAAATTTTAGTCAAATCTCCGACCGCATGCTCGATAATTTTCTTATCAGCAACAGCCTCTGATAAACCCATATTCAGAGTGATTTTAAGAATGCGCGGAACTTCCATGTCGGATTTATACGAAAATTTTTCCGTCAAAACAGCGACAATTTTTTCTTTATAAAATTCTTGGAGTCGAGCCATGATCTCTTAAACCTTAACAACTTCGCCACTGGATTTAAAAATACGGACTTTAACGCCATCCACATCTTTAAAGCCAACGCGATCTGCCTTGCCAGTTGCCACGTTAAACAACGCGACATTTGACACGTGAATCGGCATCAACTTATCGACGATGCCACCTGTTGCACCAGTCATTGGATTAGGCTTAACTGCTTTTTTAGCTACGTTAATACCATCAACAACCACATGCTCAGCATCCACACGACGCTGAACAACTCCACGCTTGCCTTTATCTTTACCGGCCAAGACGATAACTTCGTCGCTTTTTCGAATCTTATCCATAACGACTCCTTACAGAACCTCAGGCGCAAGCGACACGATCTTCATGAAGCGCTCAGTGCGCAACTCGCGTGTTACCGGCCCAAAAATACGTGTACCGATTGGCTCCAGCTTTGCGTTAAGTAAGACAGCAGCATTGCCATCAAACTTGACCAAAGAACCATCCTGACGACGAACACCTTTAGCAGTCCGCACCACCACTGCATTGTATATTTCACCCTTTTTCACGCGACCGCGTGGGGCTGCAACTTTAACTGTCACCTTAATCACGTCGCCAATACCTGCGTAGCGACGTTTTGACCCACCCAATACTTTGATGCACAAAACTTCTTTTGCACCGGTATTGTCGGCCACTTCCAGACGGCTTTCTGTTTGAATCATAATATTCTCTTTTCCAACTTAACCCGATTAAAGCGCTTACGCTTAAACGGTCAGTCTTGGTCCCGTCAGAACACTTACTAGGTGTACTGCTTGGGTGGACGTTATAGAAAAACTGGCTGAATTACTAAACCTGTATTTGGTTTTGTAAAATTCATTCAAATTCATGAATGAAGCCAAGCATTATTACATTTATTCGCTTGGCCTGCAAGAGATAATTATACTAATTGTGCTATTTGTACGACACGGGTAACAGTCCAAGCTTTGGTCTTGGAGATTGGCCGCCCCTCTTGTATTTCTACAGTATCACCTTCTTTAGCCTGGTTTGATTCATCATGCGCATGATACTTATTTGAACGCATAATAATCTTGCCGTATAAAGGGTGTTTGACATGGCGCTCAATCTGTACGGTGACAGTTTTATCCATCTTGTCTGACACTACCTTGCCAATCAGGGTACGCTTAAGCGTTTGCTTCACTTGATCGTTCATTACTTGGCGTCCTTCAGATTCATGACAGTCTTCACGCGCGCAACGTCACGACGCACTTTTTTAAGTTGTGAAGTATTGTTTAATTGCTGTGTGGCAGTCTGCATACGCAGGCTAAACTGTGCTTTCAGCAGGTCATTCAGCTCTTTCGTCAGTGCTGCCTGATCTTTGCCACGGAGCTCAGATAAATTCATGTTTCACTCCTATTATTGGCCGACTTGACGCACGACAAACGTAGTCAACAACGGCAATTTAGATGCGGCCAGACGAAATGCCTCTCGCGCCAATGCTTCATCCACACCATCCATCTCATACAGCATTTTTCCTGGCTGGATTTCAGCAACGTAATACTCTGGATTGCCTTTTCCGTTACCCATACGAACTTCTGCTGGTTTCTGTGAAATTGGCTTATCTGGAAAAATACGAATCCAAATACGGCCGCCACGTTTGATATGACGAGTCATGGCACGACGCGCAGCTTCAATTTGGCGCGCTGTTATGCGCCCACGGGCGATTGCCTTTAATCCATATTCACCAAAAGATACAGCTGTACCACGCGAGTGGGAGATTCCTGTATTTCGGCCTTTTTGTTCTTTGCGATATTTCCTGCGCGCTGGTTGCAGCATGATTATTCTCCTGGCTTCTCAACTGACGCCGCTACTACGCTGTCAACGAGGCCCTCTGGCTTCTTGGTATGAACACGCTTAACTACGGAAGAAGGTGCTGTTGTAGCAACTTGTCCATCAACTCTCTTGGCGCGTGGCCGGCCGGCTGGCTTACCGTCATCTCGACGTGGACCACGGCGTTTTTTATCGTCATCAAATGGAGTTTCCAGGGTCGGCGTTTCTCCATTAGGCAAACGATCTCCTTTGTACACCCATACTTTAATGCCAATAATTCCGTAAGTCGTCTGCGCCTCACCAAAGCCGTAATCAATGTCTGCGCGCAATGTATGCAACGGCACACGCCCTTCGCGGTACCACTCTTTACGTGCAATTTCAATACCATTCAAGCGGCCAGAAGACATAATCTTGATGCCAAGGGCACCTAAACGCATAGCATTTTGCATTGCGCGCTTCATGGCACGCCGGAACATAATACGCTTTTCCAACTGCTGAGCAATTGAATCTGCGATTAATTGTGCATCTGTTTCTGGCTTACGAATTTCTTCGATATTCACATGGACCGGAACGCCCATAATCTTAGTCAATTCTGTCTTGAGAACTTCAATGTCCTCGCCTTTTTTACCAATTACGACACCAGGACGCGAACTAAAAATTGTGAAACGTGCGTTTTTTGCAGGTCGCTCAATCAGAACGCGACTAACGGAGGCGTTCTTCAGTTTCTTTTTTAGATAAGCGCGCGCCTTGAGATCTTCACTGAGCATAGCGGCAAAATTGCTATTGCCAGCATACCAACGCGATCCCCAGTTACGGGTAACCGAAAGACGAAAACCGGTAGGGTGAATCTTCTGTCCCATCGTGACTCCTTAGTTGCCGACAGTCACATATATGTGACAGGATTGCTTGGAAATTCGGTCACCGCGGCCTTTAGCGCGCGCAGTAAAACGTTTTAAAACGGAACCTTTTTCGACGAAGATAGTTTTCACTGTCAACTCGTCAATATCTGCACCATCATTATGCTCAGCATTTGCGATCGCCGATTCAAGTACTTTCTTGATGATTACAGCACCTTTCTTCGGGCTGAAAGTCAAAATATTAAGTGCATTATCAATTTTTTTGCCGCGGATTAGATCAGCAACTAGACGGCCTTTTTGGGCCGACAAGCGCACGCCGCGGAGGGTTGCTTTAGTTTCCATCATGACCTTACCTCTTAGCCTTTCTATCAGCAGCATGACCTTTAAATGTGCGCGTCAATGCAAACTCACCAAGTTTATGGCCAACCATGTTTTCGGAGACATAAACTGGTACATGCTGCCTGCCGTTATGCACTGCAATTGTCAAGCCAATGAAATCCGGCATTATGGTTGAGCGGCGAGACCATGTCTTAATGGGTTTTTTGTCTTTGCTAGCTTGCGCTGTCTCGACTTTTTTGATCAAGTGGGCGTCGCAAAAAGGCCCTTTTTTTAATGAACGTGTCATGTGCTACCCCTTATTTCTTGCCACGGCGCGAGATAATCATAGAAGTCGTGCGCTTATTGCGGCGCGTCTTCTTACCTTTAGTTTGCTGGCCCCATGGCGACACTGGATGACGTCCGGCTGCAGTTTTACCTTCACCACCACCGTGCGGGTGATCTACAGGATTCATGACAACGCCACGAACGGTAGGACGAACGCCACGCCAGCGCATAGCACCTGCCTTACCAATCTTGCGCAAATTATGTTCGCCGTTACCAACCTCTCCGACAGTAGCTCTGCATTCAATATGAACACGACGCACTTCGCCAGATCGCAAACGCACTTGAGCATAAGTACCGTCGCGAGCCATCAACACAACACCGGCACCTGCAGTACGTGCCATTTGCGCACCTTTGCCAGGCAGCATCTCAACGCAATGCATAGTTGTACCGACGGGAATATTGCGAATAGGAAGACAGTTCCCCGATTTAATGGATGCCTGCGGACCATTCATCAACTGATCGCCAACGGACAATCCCTTTGGCGCAATGATGTAATGACGCTCGCCATCTGCGTAGCATAACAATGCGATATTTGCCGTACGATTAGGGTCGTATTCAATACGCTCTACTTTGCCCACGATTCCGTCTTTATTACGATGAAAATCAATTACGCGGTAATGCTGCTTATGGCCGCCACCGATGTGTCGAGTCGTAATGTGACCATTATTATTTCGGCCCGCACTCTTTGATTTTTTTTCTATAAGCGCTGCAAAAGGCCGACCTTTATATAAATCGGCATTTACAACTTTAACCATGCCACGACGACCAGGCGAGGTTGGCTTTACCTTAACGAGTGCCATTATTTAGCCTCCTCGGAGAAGTTGATTTCTTGACCCGGCTTTAAGCACACGAATGCTCGCTTGGTATGATTGCGACGGCCATTAAATTTACCTGAGCGTTTTTGCTTGCCGATGCGATTGGCGACCTGTACAGATTCCACCTGAACCTTGAAAAGGAACTCAACTGCCGCCCTAATTTCTGGCTTAGTAGCATCTGGCATTACGAGAAAAATAACCTGCTCGTTTTTCTCTGAAACGAAAGTAGCTTTTTCAGAAATAACAGGCGCCAACAATACCTTCAATAAACGCTCTTCATTATGTTTTACTGTCGTGTTCATGCCAGCATCTCCTCAATCTTGGCCAATGCCGATTTGGTGATCACAATTTTCCTATAGTGAACCAAAGACACTGGATCAGCGTGACGCGGCTCAACCACCAAAACATGCGGCAGATTGCGCGATGCCAATAATAGATTTTCATCCAGAAAATCAGTAATTACCAATACCGAATCCAGACCCATAGCCTTCAGCTTTTGAGACAAAAGCTTAGTCTTCGGGGCTTCTAAGGTCAAATTCTCGATGATTGATAAGCGATCTTCGCGCGCCAACTGAGACAATATCGAGCAGACACCTGCGCGATACATCTTTTTATTAACCTTGTGAGTGAAGTTTTCATCTGGCGAATTTGGAAAAATACGACCACCACCACGCCATAGTGGTGACGACGACATACCGGCACGCGCGCGGCCGGTACCTTTTTGGCGCCAAGGTTTTTTAGTCGAATGATGGACTTCTTCACGATCTTTTTGCTTGCGATTACCACTGCGGGCATTCGCTTGATAAGCGACTACGATTTGATGTATCAATGCCTCATTGTAATCGCGCCCAAATACCGTATCTGGCGCAGCAACATTTGAGCCAGCCTGCCCTTGATCATTCAGGAGCTTAAGTTCCATTGATTACGCCCCTTTCTTAACTTGAGCTTTAATAGCAGGAGTCACTACAACCTGACCATTCTTTGCGCCGGGTATAGCACCCTTAACCAACAGAAGCTGGCGTTCAGCGTCAATACGCGTAATTTCAAGATTTTGTACTGTGCGCGTAGCGTCGCCCAAGTGTCCTGTCATGCGCTTACCTGGAAACACACGACCAGGATCCTGCGCCATACCAATAGATCCCGGTACATTATGTGAACGCGAATTACCGTGCGTTGCGCGGCCTGAAGAGAAATGATAGCGCTTGATAACACCAGCATAACCCTTACCAATAGTGACGCCTTGCACATCCACTTTTTGCCCAACTTCAAACAAGTTAGCAGGCACTATATCGCCAGACTTCAGCTCTGAAGCCCTAACAACATCGACTCGGAATTCTTTGAGGAAAGAACCAGCCTCAACACCAGCTTTGGCGTGATGACCAGCGGATGCCTTGTTAACTCGGGAAGCGCGGCGCTGACCGAATGCAACCTGAACTGCAGAATAACCATCTGTAGTAGGCGTTTTAATTTGCGTTACTCGGTTGTTTGACACGTCCAGCACGGTAACAGGAACAGAGTTCCCATCATCCGTAAAAATACGCATCATACCAACCTTACGACCAACAAGGCCTAGGCTCATTGTTTTCTCCATTCCCACCTACGATTGGGCAGGGCTGACTGTTTGTACTACTGATAATGTGTGAGTGCGCAAAACTGCGCACTCACACTGAAGCCGATTATATTAACCCAATAACTTTATTTTTACAACGGGTTATGTTATGTCCGTCTTTAATTACTGTAATTTAATTTCCACATCCACCCCCGCAGGCAAATCCAGTTTCATCAACGCATCTACTGTCTTGTCTGTTGGATCCACAATATCCATTAATCGTTGGTGCGTACGGATTTCAAATTGGTCGCGTGAAGTTTTGTTGACGTGCGGTGAACGTAGTACATCAAAACGCTGAATCCGTGTTGGCAATGGCACCGGACCTTTAACTACCGCGCCAGTACGTTTTGCAGTTTCAACAATTTCTAATGCAGACTGGTCAATCAATTTATAGTCAAACGATTTCAGACGAATACGGATTTTTTGATTTTGCATAATTATTCCTTAAAAGAACGAGCCGCGAAAACAACTGCCCCCGCGGCGATATGATGTGACGATTTCAGTCAAATCTTCAGTACTATTTACTCCAGAATTTTTGCAACGACGCCGGCACCGACGGTACGACCGCCTTCTCGAATAGCGAAGCGCAAGCCTTCTTCCATCGCAATCGGGTTGATCAATTTGACCGTGATGGAGACGTTGTCGCCTG
>JABBOV010000023.1 GCA_012927625.1 Glaciimonas sp.
CATCCTGGAAACCGGTAACGATTCTTACCGCTTCAAGCAGCGCAAAAACCGCCCTCAGCAAACAGAAAAAGTGGAAAGTATTGGACGCTGACTAGTGGAAAGTATTGGACGCTGATTGACAGCGTGAATATACTTTGGCCAGGGCTTGCTCGATAAATGCTTCTGAATGCTTTGTTGCCATGGTTGCCTCTATGGTTAAAATCAATAGGTAGAGGCGACAACTAGTTCCGCTCCCGAACGCTGACCATCAAATGGGCGCCTTTCCGATGTGAACAAAAAACCAAACCTGACATCTTGAGGGGACGGGTTCCGCTGCGCTCCACCCGTAACACCCAATCCCCGTTGGCGGAAAGGATATTCGAAAATGAAGCAAAAAACCGCACCGAAATCCCGCTTCTGAAGCTAGATCAGGACATACTTATTTCTCGAAAGAAATGCGACAAGTAGTTTGACACAGGGGGGTTTTCTGAAAAAAATTCGATGAGCGCTGAGGGCAAGGCTGTAGGCGGCGGGCAGATACATGCGTACTTCACGAAAGGCCAGCCACATACTCAGCACCGCGACCAGAGCCGCGCCCACCATGTCCAGTGGGAAATGAACGCCGAGATAGATACGCGCCCAAGCAACAGGCAGTCCCAACAATGCCAGCGCCAGGCCAGCCATACGCGCACTGCGGTGCATCAGAAAACTAAAAGCGACAGCCCACAGGAGCGTCAAGTGGTCGCTCGGGAACGAAGAATCAGCCGCATGGAATCAGGGTGTGCCCCAGGCCGATCATGAAAGGGCGCGGGTGTTGCCAAACCAGTCCGATGATCTGGTTGATGAGCAAGCCTGCCAGACCGGAAACTGTAGCTTCGGGCAAAACCTTACGGGTGTGCCCGCTGCCACGCAGCCAACCGATCCCGATGATCGTCGGGATCACCCAGATCGCATACTCGGCAAAAAATGTGGCAATGGCCAGCAGCAGCCTGCTTGGGTGCTCAGGTGCATTGAGTAGGAGAAAAATAGTGTGGTTGAGGTCTTCCATGTGGTCTTCGGGACCGAATCACCCAACTGGGGCGACCCGGCCTTGTTGCATGTAATCAGTCTTGTTTGTCGTGGTCGTCATCACGATCCGCTTTGTCTTCAGCAGACGAAATGACCGTGCCCTTGTCGGCATCTACCTTGACATCGAAGACCTTGGCCCCGCTAACGACTTCCACGTCATAGACCCATCCTTGCTTCGAGTTCTCATACTCGGCGCGCGCAGCCTTGCCCTTGGCGTGCTGCTCGGCCGTGGTTACAGCCTGAACAAGCGGGATTTTGGCCTTGGTTATGGCCATGGCATCGTTTTCCATGCCGCCTTGGGCGGCATAGGCAACGGTGCCAGCAGCGGCGATGGCGATGGCCAAGATGGAAAATTTGCTGTAACGATTCATAGTGCTTCTCCAAAGGAACGCAGGGATTTGCGTAATGGAGAGACTACGGAAGCTGACTTAGCTGGCACTGAGCCGCTCCAAAATAACTTGGCGTATTTATTTCCGTTTTCTGATGAGCCCCCTTTGAGGCCTGATTTTCCTCTAAGAAGTGCGCGTCAGGCACTGCATTTACAAATCAAACTTGATGCCTTGTGCCAGAGGCAGTTCCTTTGAATCGTTGCTGGTGTTGGTGGCGCGGCTCATATAGGCTCTCCAGGCATCCGAGCCGGATTCGCAGCCGCCGTCGGTTTCTTTTTCGCCGTCAAATACGTCACCGATTTCTGCCCCGGACGGGTCGATGTTCACATTGGCGATGCCGCAGTCACTACCTATCGTAGAGACGAATAATTCCACTTCGCGCAGGTTGACGGTAAAGGTAGAAAAGGATAGCCCTTGCGGTACACCAATATGCAGCGCAATAGCGTCGGAAAAATCGTCGCATTTCATGATGGACGCGCATTTGGCAATTGAAGGATTGAATGCCAATGGGTTGGTGATCGGCGGCAAAAAAATTAAATTCATACTGCTCAGCGAAGATGATCAAGCCGACCCTAAACAGGGAGTAATCATTGCTAACAAACTGGTCGATGCGGAGATTAAGGCGGTATTGGAGCAATTCAATTCTGGCACCACGATCCCTGCCTCTAAAATTTACAACGAAGCCGGGATTCCAAACATCACCTCGTCAGCCACCAGCCTGAGCCTGACACAGGCTGGTTATAAAACCATTTTTCGCAATATTGCCAACGATGGTTCAACGTTTGCCAAGCGCTTCAAGCAACGTTTCGGCAATGATGTGCTGGTCTTCGCGCCGTATGTCTATAACGCAATAATGACGGTAGCAACCGCAATGAAAAATGCCGGCTCGGTAGAACCCGCCAAATATTTGCCGTTTCTGGCCAATATCTATTACGAAGGCGTGACCGTATTTATTTTCCGCAGTGGCGAAAAAATACCGATACCGATGTAAGCGCTTTTTGTTTGCATCGATCGATGCACTGGATCAGCAATTGAGCGCAGCATGAAAAGCAAAAAATGGTGCAGTGCGCACACTTTTTTTGTACATGTGCGACCCCGGTTGAACATAAATCCGATAATCGGTTGTGAATCGGCCGTGGGTGCAAAACAAAAAACCAACCTGCGCCAATCCTCGGTACAATTAATCTGTACGATCGTGCTTTTTAATGACGGACATAAGGAGTCAGCATGGATTTGAACTACACCGCGCAAGATATGGCGTTTCGCCAACAAGTGCGCGTTTATCTGGAAGCAAACCTGCCGCAAGATCTGCAGTCAAAGGTACTGAATCATCTGCGTCTGTCCAAAGAGGATTACGTCAGATGGCACAAGACGCTGGCAAAACAGGGCTGGGTCGCGCCGGCCTGGCCACTCGAATATGGCGGCACCGGCTGGAATGCAGTGCAGCGCCATATCTGGGAGGAAGAGTGCGGCCGCGCCGGCACGCCCACTATCATGCCGTTCGGCGTGAATATGGTGGCGCCGGTGATCATGGCCTTCGGCAATGAGGCGCAGAAACGTTATTACCTGCCGCGCATTCTGAATTGCGATGACTGGTGGTGTCAGGGGTATTCCGAACCGGGCTCGGGTTCCGATCTGGCTTCGCTAAAGACCCGCGCTGAACGCGTTGGCGATCACTACGTCGTCAATGGACAGAAAACCTGGACCACGCTCGGGCAGCATGCCGACATGATGTTTTGCCTGGTGCGCACCGATGCCAGCGGACGCAAGCAGGAAGGTATTTCCTTTTTGCTGATTGACATGCACACGCCCGGCATCACGGTACGCCCGATCATCACGTTGGACGAAGAGCACGAAGTCAACGAAGTGTTCCTCGATAATGTCAAGGTGCCGCTTGAAAACCTGGTCGGTGAAGAGAACAAGGGCTGGACTTATGCCAAATATCTGCTCGGACACGAACGTACCGGCATCGCCGCAGTCGGTCGCTCCAAACGCGAATTGCTGTTCCTCAAGCGGATTGCGCTAGCGCAGCATAAAAACGGCAAGCCACTGCTGGATGATCCGGTATTTGCCAACAAAGTGGCGACGCTGGAAATCGAATTGATGGCGCTGGAAGTGACAGTGCTGCGCGTGGTGTCGCAGGAGGGCAGCAAGCGCGGCCCGGGCCCGGAGGCATCCCTGCTCAAGGTCAAAGGAACCGAAGTGCAGCAAATGCTGACCGAACTGATGCTGGAAGCGGTCGGCCCGTATGGCCTGCCGTTCGACCCGGCATTCCTGGAAGGGCAACATCCGCACAGCGTGGCGCAAGACGACGATGCCGCGCCGCTGGCGGCTTATTACTTTAACTTCCGCAAGACTTCGATTTACGGCGGCTCGAATGAAATCCAGAAAAACATCATTACCCAGATGATTTTAGGGCTGTAAAACGATCAAAAAAGATCTGTGCCACGCGCGCATCGCGATGCGCGCAAAAACTCCAAGGAGACCAGAATGGATTTCAGTTTTACACAGGAACAACAGCAATTTTCAGACGCCGTGCGGCGCTGGGTGGAGAAGGATTACACCTTTGCCCAACGCAAAGTAATTGTCAATTCCGATTCGGGCATATCCAGCACTGCCTGGAGCGCCATGATGGAGCTCGGTCTGACCGCATTGCCGATCCCGGAAGCGCAAGGCGGCTTTAACGGCAGCGCCATCGACATGTTGGTGGTGATGCAGGAACTGGGGCGCGGTCTGGTTATTGAACCGTATCTGGCCACCGTGCTGGGTGCGGAATTTTTGAAACGCGCCGGCGGTCATGACGGCTTGCTGCAACAGGTCGCCGCTGGCGAGCTTAAGCTGGCTTGTGCGCTGGGCGAAAAACAATCTCGTCACGACCAGTCTGACATCAGGGCTAGCGCCCATGCGCAGGGCGATGGTTTTGTGCTCAACGGTGTAAAGACGGTGGTGCTGCACGGTGCGCAGGCCGGCGCAGTAATCGTCTCGGCACGCAGCAATGGCGCACAGAATGATACCGACGGCATCTCGTTGTTTGTGGTGCCGGCTGACACGGCCGGCGTGACACGCACCGATTACCGCACCATCGATTGCCAGCGCGCGGCCGACATTACGTTGAACAATGTTGCGTTGCCTGCTTCGGCTTTGTTGGGCAAACTTGGCGCGGGCTGGGATTTGTTGGATGCGGTGGCCGATTACGGCGCCGCTTTATTGTGCGCCGAAGCCATCGGCGCACTGGACGCCATCAACGCTGCGACGCTGGAATATGTCAAAACACGCCAGCAGTTCGGCGTCCCGATCGGCAAGTTCCAGTCCCTGCAACACCGGATGGCGGAGATGTTCATGCAACTGGAACAGGCTCGTTCTATGGCGATGTTGGCGGCGGTAAAGGTTGCTTCTGTCGATGTCGAGGAGCGCCGTCGCACGGTCTCGGCCGCCAAGGCGCGGGTCGGGCAGGCACTGAAGTTCATCGGCCAGCAAGCGATACAACTACATGGTGGAATGGGCGTTACCAACGAATTACCGGTGGCCCATTACTTCAAGCGGCTGACGCTGATCGAACTGACTTTGGGCGATACCGATCACCATCTGGCGCGCTTCATTGCGCAACCAGGGTTTAAGGTGATAACTGAGGCGAGCTGACTTTTTCAGGTAGATTATGGCACGCCTAAAATGTGGAGTATAAGTAAAAAAAATGGCACTACCGCATATATTATATGCGGTAGTTAAAAATACACTACGCCAGTATTGTATTATTTAGATATAGGATTTACGCAAAATAAGGCTGTTTAAGTAGTGCAGGCCTCCGTGCCTGCGCCGGGCCGCAGGCACGGAGGCCTGCACTACTGGGTATTGCGCGTCATCTGTGCCGGTTGCACCCAGCGGTCGAAATCTTCTTCGGTTACATGGCCCAAAGCCAGTGCTGCCTGTTTCAAGGTGCTGCCGTCCTGATGCGCTTTTTTGGCGATCTGGGCGGCGCGGTCGTAGCCAATATGGGGCGCCAGGGCAGTCACTAACATCAGCGAGCGCTCCATCAGTTCCGCGATACGCACCCGGTTGGCTTCAATACCGCACACGCAGTAGCGCTCAAAACTGCTGATGCCATCGCTTAACAGGCGCAAGCTTTGTAGCAAGTTGTGGACAATCAGCGGCTTGAAAACATTCAATTCAAAATTGCCGGAAGCACCGCCGAAGCTAATCGCAACATCATTGCCGAACACTTGGCAGCACAACATGGTCAGCGCTTCACATTGGGTCGGGTTGACCTTGCCCGGCATGATCGAACTGCCTGGTTCGTTTTCAGGGATGCTGATTTCACCCAAGCCCGAGCGCGGCCCGGAAGCCAGCCAGCGAATATCGTTGGCGATTTTCATCAGTGCCACGGCTAGTGTCTTGAGCGCGCCGTGGGTGGAAACCAGCGGATCGTGGCTTGCCAGAGCAGCGAATTTGTTGGGTGCCGAAGTGAATGGCAAGCCGGTGCTTTGCGCCAGTTTCTCCGCCACCCGCTGGCCGAATTCGGGGTGCGTATTGAGTCCGGTGCCGACCGCCGTGCCGCCAACAGCGAGCGCATACAATGCGGGCAGGGTCGCAGTGATGCAGGATTCCGCATGTTCCAGTTGGCTGCCATAAGCGGAAAACTCCTGGCCTAGCGTCAATGGCGTTGCATCCTGCAGATGGGTGCGGCCGATCTTGACGATGTCATCGAATGCCAGCGATTTTTCGATTAGCGTCATGCGTAATTTTTGGATTGCCGGCAGTAGCGTTTTTACAATCCCGATGGCGGCCGAGACGTGCATTGCAGTCGGAAAAATATCGTTCGAAGACTGACCACAATTGACTTCGTCGTTGGGGTGTACCAACCGTGCTTCGCCGCGGGTTCCACCCAGTAGTTCTGAGGCGGCATTGGCCAGCACTTCATTCATGTTCATGTTGGTTTGGGTGCCGGACCCGGTCTGCCAGATCGCCAGGGGAAACTCAGCCTGATGCTGGCCGTTGCTGATGGCTGCTGCCGCTTTGACGATGGCATCGGCCTTGGCCGCCGGCAGTAAGTTCAGATCCCGATTGACGTCGGCGCAAGCGCCTTTGATGGTCGCTAGCGCTTTGATCAATGCATCCGGCATGCGCTCGCTGGAAATGGCGAAGTGCTCAAGCGCACGCTGTGTTTGTGCTCCCCAAAGTCGATTGGCAGGTACTTCTATGGTGCCGAAGGTGTCGCGTTCGGTGCGGTTCTGCTTCATGCTTTCCTCCAATGTTTTAGCAAGCGAGTTAGCAAACGGGTTAGCAATAAGCGCAACCTGATTTTGTATTTTTTTGTTAATCCGTTGGATGCCATAGCGATCAGGAAGTTCGAGTTTTTAGCTCCTTTCAACTTCTTTTTAACTCCCTTGCGCCGCTTCCAATAAATCACGCAGATTGCAATCAGCTTGCCAGGCACGGTGTTCGGCGCTGCTTTGCGCCTCCGTAAGCAAAACAGCATCGCTTTTCTCCAGTTGCGCCTGTATCAAGCGGTCGGCCAGACGCTTGTCCGGCAATATGGTGCCGAAAAAAGCGACTGTATCTCCATGCTGAATTAATAAGGTGGGGAAATTGTCGATGTCGAGATCCCCGACAACATCGGCCTGATCCTCGATATCGATCCAGACCAGCTGCTTGTCAGGGTGGCACCTGGCCAGTTCTTCAAAATTGCTCCGAAAATCACTGCAAGTGCCGCACCAGGCGGCGCAAAGGCAGGCAATGAGCCAGCGGCCGTCATTCAGCGCAGCAGAAACTTGGCTGCGATTATCGTTTTCGAGAGTCAGACTGAGCATAAGCGTGGGTGCTGCCGTAGGCATGAGGTTATACGTAAAACGTTGATAGTTTGATACTTATCAAATTTAATTTGTGCAACTTAATTATATTGAACTTTATCGCCGGCCCCAAAATTTATGCAGCCAGAAACAAGCGGCTCGCGATGGTGGTCGGGGATTACAGGTGGCGCTTAATATTTTATATTGCATCTCAAATAAATTATCACAGCGCATCAATCTTGAACAGTTTGTTAAATTTAATTGGATATTCCATGCGCACATTCTCAAAAGCATCATTCAAAAAAATGAGCTTGCTGGCATTAGTGCCATGGCTTGCTGCATGCACTACAGTTTATCCGGGCCTACAGAATGAATCCAAATCCAATTCGGAGGAAAATCCAACCGGAACTGCGCCCGTTATCAAAATCATTACTGCTACATTGCTAAAATCCGAGCAAGAGCAATACGACCAACAATCCAGTCAAAACATTAGCCAGCTACAGATTGCGGATTCGACGCCAAGGCCTTACATCATTGGCGCCAGCGATATTTTATCTATTGTCGTGTGGGACCATCCTGAGCTGGCTAGTGCGGTCATGTTGGGAAAAACACCGGCGGGCTTAGATGGAATCAATGACGCGCTAAAGCCGTTGCCTGCCGGTTTTGTTGTAGATCATGACGGCATGGTGCAGTTCCCTTACACCGGCAGCCTCAAGCTAGCCGGTTTGACAGAGGAGCAAGCCCGCAGCCTGCTGGATTCCAAGCTTGCTCGCTATATCAAAGATCCAAAAATCACATTAAGCGTGCAAGCTTACCGTAGCAAGCGCATTTATATTGATGGCGAAGTCAAAACCCCTGGCTTGCAAGCGATCAACGATGTTCCCATGACACTGGTTGAAGCGCTAAATCGTGCAGGTGGCTTACTGCCAACTGCAGACCAAAGTCGAATTGTTATCAGCCGCACCGAAATAAACTATCCCATTAATCTCCTGCAACTGGTTCAAAAGGGCGTTAATCCGGCCAGCATCATGCTCGCAAATGGCGATGTTGTTCGTGTGCTGTCACGCGATGAAAGCAAGGTTTTTGTGTCTGGTGAAGTTATCGTGCCGAGATCGCTCACTATGCACAATGGCCGCCTGACGCTTAACGAGGCACTGGGTGAGTCGGGCGGCATCAATCCAATCACGGGCGATGGACGACAAGTCTATGTAGTGCGCAAATCTACCAAAGAGCCGATTGTGTACAAGTTGGATGCGAGTGTGCCAGGAGCAATGGCAATGGCTGAAGGTTTCGAACTGCATCCCAAGGATGTCATCTATGTGGCTGCCTCGCCGCTAGCCAACTGGAATCGTTCAATCAGCTTACTTTTACCAGGAGCGTTGTCTTCCGCTGTTGGGGTTCCAAGGTGATTAACAATATTCTGTTCATTTGCGTCGGCAATATCTGTCGCAGCCCGATGGCGGAAGGATTGTTTAAGCAGACGTTACCTGAAAAACAAGTTTTTTCAGCCGGGATCAACGCACCGACAGGGCAGCCTGCCGATCCTTTGTCAGTGCAGTTAATGGCAGAGCGGGGTATTGATATCAGTGAGCATCGAGCACGTAAGCTCGCCTCCTGGATGGTGTACGAGGCCGATGTAATCGTGACTATGGATCGGTATCAAATGCATTTTCTTGAAATTACTTATCCAGGATTTAAAAACAAGGTTTGCCGACTAGGCGAGCTAGGCAACTACGATGTTCCAGATCCGTACTTGCAAGGTTTGACTGCGTTTAGGCAGACATGCAGTCTGATTGATAAAGGTGTAGGTGAACTAGTAACCCGCATTGGTCACGCTGGCAAAGAAAGTAGTCGGAATGATGTGGCGATTATTCGCGATTTATCCTAAGTCTTTCCTCTAAGACGAGAGGCAAGGCGGGAATGCGGAAAATAGTTGTGGTGTTCAGGGAACACGCTAACTGCACGGCACACTGCTAAAACTTAGTGGCTTTTGTGTGCTCGGCAAGAGTAGCGGTTATATATTTAGTTTGGCGTCATTTTTATGTACGCCCTTAATTATTCAAATAATCATCATGATGAATCAACTTACTTCGCAGCCAACCCTGATTCCTGTTCACCAGTCAGCTCCTAGCAATATGCAAGATGATGATGACGAAGTAGGAATCGGAACTTACCTTAATATTCTCTTTGACCATCGCTGGCTGATCGTCAAAATTACCTTGGCAGTCGCATTGATAGGCATAGCCTACGCGTACCTAGCCAAGCCGCTCTATGAAGCAAATTTGCTGATCCACGTGGAAGAAGAGCGTCGCAATGAGTCGAAAAACATAATGGGTGAAATGGCTGCATTGGTAGATGTAAAAACGGCGGCGACGTCTGAAATGGAACTTCTTCACTCACGCTTAGTGGTTTCCCGTGCAGTTGATAATTTGCGGCTTTACATTAATGCGCATCCAAAATATTTTCCGTTAATTGGCGCATTTTTTGCCAGTCAAAATAAACAGCTTTCCAGTCCTGGAATATTTGATTACGGCGGATATGTTTGGGGCTCTGAGAAAATTGATGTTCCTATCTTTAATGTGCCGGATTCCATGCTGAACCGTGATTTTGTAATTACTGCCGAAAGCAATGGTCAATTTCGGCTAACTGAAAGCGAGCAAAAAACTGAGTGGAAAGGCACGGTAGGAACGACGCTCAATATAGAAACTGAAATGGGCAAGATAGAGTTACGAGTCGCGCAACTCGCTGCCAAACCTGGCGCGCAATTTTTACTAAGTCGTACTTCCAGACTGACTACGATTGAGAATGTGCAAAAGGCTATGACAATCGCAGAACAAGGGAAAACATCAGGAATAGTTAAGGTAACACTTCAAGGCAGTGACCCCAAAATTGTCAGCCTCACTCTTAACGAGATTGGCCGGGAGTACATGCGTCAGAATCTCGCGCGCAAAACGGAAGAGGCAGAAAAATCGCAAAGTTTTCTGAGTAAACAGTTGCCTGAACTCAAACAGCAACTGCAAGAAGCAGAAGCAAAATACAACCAGTTCCGTAACGCCCACGGCACCATTGATTTGAATGAAGAAGCCAAACTAAGTTTGCAACAATCTGCTGCAGCAAAAACCAGATGGTTGGATCTTCAGCAAAGAAAAGCAGAATTGTTGACTCGATTTACCGAAGAACATCCAATCATAGTGGGAATCAACAGGCAGATTAGAGACATAAATGATGAAATCAAGTCTGTTGCCAGTCACATCAAACAACTTCCCATGTTGGAGCAGGAAGTGCTGAGTCTTAACCGCGACATCAAGGTCAATTCCGACTTGTACACCGCATTGTTAAACACCTCTCAACAATTACGCCTCATTACTGTTGGTGCTGTGAGCAATGTGCGGCTGGTAGATGCTCCGATGACGCCGGAAAAACCGATAAGTCCTAATCGCCCCATGATAATTGCTCTGGCTGTGTTGATCGGGTTATTTCTTGGCGTGATCAGTGCGTTTATCAAGAAAGCGTTACGTGGTGCAATCGATGACCCGCAGGAGATCGAAAAAATGCTTGGCATTCCGGTTTATGCATCTATTCCGCACAGCAAGATGCAAAAAGAATTACTTGAAGAAAGCACGGGCAAAACCAATAAGTTACCACTGCTGGCAAGAGTTTCGTCAACCGATATTGCAATTGAAGGTTTGCGAAACTTTCGCGCCGCCGTGCAATTTTCTCTGTCACGTTCAAAGAACAATATCGTACTGATTGCAGGCCCGACTTCGGGCATGGGGAAGACATTTGTATCAGTCAATCTTGCCGCAATCATGGCTGCGAGCGGCAAGAAGGTGCTGCTAATTGATGCGGATTTTCGCAATGGACATCTGCATCGGTATTTCGATCTGGGTCGGCAAAATGGTCTTGCGGATTATATTTCAGGAACAAATCGCCTGGACAGCATCATCCACCGCGATGTGATCGAGAATATGGACTTTATTTCCACGGGAAATTTGCCAGCAAATCCATCCGAGCTATTGTTGCATCCAACTTTCGGCAGCCTGCTTCAGTCGTTGTCATCCATGTACGACCTGGTTTTAATTGATGGGACGCCAATTCTCCCGGTCGCAGATACCTTGATCATTGGCGTGCATGCCAATTCGATTTATCTCATCACTCGTGCCGGCATCACTACGCAGGGTGAGATATTGGAGTCTGTAAAGCGCCTGAATCAAGCAGGGCTGACACCGAAAGGTGTCGTATTTAATGATATGGCAGTGAAGTCCGGTCGATACGGTTACGGATATACGTATGGTAAATATCGGCACACCCAATACCTGTTAGGGGAACCTCCACTAATTGAGGTTACGAAACAGGCTTGATGTCCCTCTCCCATCACTGAAGTAGCTTTCATTCGTATTTTTCTATGCTGGGAAGAGGGCTGTCTGCGAAAGTTAAATTTTTAAAAAATTATTAACGTAATACCAATTTTTGATACGTCATATGAGTATTGGAAAGAACACTGATGCAGTGTTCATCAAAAAATATTGCAGGCTTTGGGGAGGTCGTTGATATGAAGCGGGCGGATGTGATCGCAAGGTATGTTCCTATATGTGACCCTATTGGCTGTCACAAGTCAAACCGGTCGATTGAGCCCGACGGTATCACGATTTCATGTTATGAAAATGACGTACCAGAATTTATTGAAGCAGATTTGGATCGGATATATGGCAGCCTATATTCATCATTAGTCCAGT
The DNA here is from genome assembly GCA_012927625.1 of Glaciimonas sp. GTDB lineage: Bacteria > Pseudomonadota > Gammaproteobacteria > Burkholderiales > Burkholderiaceae_D > AVCC01. The sequence continues at coordinate 11,956 of JABBOV010000023.1, forward strand.
TTAGTATTTACTGTGATAGCAGAGATACAAATACTTACATTGTCCGTAAGGGCGGCAAAATAATCACGATTTTTTTATTTCAATGTTATGGCTACAAAGTGCGGGTTATAAATGAAGTGATCAGTGTTTCCGAAGAAGATATGTCCCGTTTTACGGCCTATATATTTATCAATTTCATAGCGGCTAAAGTTATTTTTTTCACGTCAATTCAGACGAATATTCGCACGCTTCCATTTCCTTATCAACGCGTTAAGAACATGGAATATACCGTGCTTACATTACCTAAAACAGGTGAGGAATATTTGGATAGTTTAGGTAAAAGTGCACGTAGGAATATTCAACGTTACATAAGAAATTTGTCTGAAACATTTCCGTCTTTCCGTTTTGAGTTGCTGGTAAAAGATGAAATAGACGATCAGACGATTCGAGCCATTATTGCGCTCAATCGGGCCAGGGTAGATGGAAAAAGTACTGCATCGGCCACGGACCAAGCTGAGACTGAAAAGATAATTTGTCTGGCAAAAAAATGTGGCTTGGTCGGAGTAGCAAGAATCAATGGACAGGTGTGCGCTGGCAGCATCAGTTTTCGTACTGGATCGAATTATTTTTTCAGGGCTATTACACATGATCCAATGTACGACGCCTACTGGATCGGATTTTTGTGTTGTTACCTTACTTTTTGCGAGTGCATTGTGCGTGAAGCAAAGGAGCTTCACTTTATGTGGGGCGATTGTGAATACAAGTACAGCCCACCGGGAGTTAAGCGCGACCTCGACAAAGTAGCGGTATACCGTTCTAACTGGCAGATGTTATGCAAGGGTGATATTGCACTGAAGATCGCTTTTAGGGGTTACCTGCGTCAATTAATGGCGTGGTTGCATAACGCCAAACGCCGGGATGGCTTTGTGCCGTAGCCGGCAATTACATCGTTAAAAGACTTGCGAGATATGAAACACCGCAGCCAGGTTATTGCGACGGAACGCAAATAGAAACTTCTATTTTTCGCTCATCTGATTTTATTTAAAATTTTTTGTTTTCTAAACAAAAGGGTGTCACAGGTGAACTATTCTATCCCAGTACTTTTATATCATCGTATAGACGATTCAATCTGCAAGACATCAACTTCTCCGGCGGTATTTCGGCAGCATATGAAAATGCTCAGTGAGCTTGGGTGGAAGTCCCTTTCCGTCGATGAATTTACATCAATTTTAATCGCCGGCCGGAGCCTGCCGTTTCGGTCATTTTTAATTACATTCGACGATGGTTACGAATCTGTAAAAACTACTGCGCTAAAAATATTGCAGGAATTTAATTTTAAAGCTATCTGTTTTTTGTCGACAGCCCTCATGCGAAATTCAGATGAAAATCAGACTTCACAAATATCTGAAACAGATCAGAAATTTCTATCGTGGAGTCAAGTCAGGGAGTTGCAATCAAGCGGCAACATTGATTGTCAGTCGCATAGTCATACACATAATAGATTTATAAATTTTTCTCTAACTGAAATTCAGCAGGACCTAGGCACTTCGGTAGACCTGCTTTCCCATGAATTGCGCTTGCCAAAAGATCATTTTACGCATCTCGCCTGGCCTTGGGGCCTTTCATTCCAAGAATGGAAATCGATAGCGTCGCATTCTGGTTTTAAGTACCAGTACACCGTTGCGCGCCAGTCGTTAAGGCCGGATTCGCACTTCGATCAGATACCTAGAACATGTTTTGATACGCATACATTATCACAATTCAAAAGATTACTTTGGTTGCAAACTGGTCTGATTTCGCCTGTATGGGATTATATTTATCCGCATAGGAAAAAAGTTCGCAGAATAATAGATTATTTAAATGCATAAAAATTTTATAATTAATGTAAACAAGAAATGTCAGATAGATATTTCCAATATGACGCAACAGAAATATTTATAAATCAATTACAACAAATAATTTCAAAGGACTTTTGTTACAGATCGAATGTTGTTCGCATAAATACATTTATTCTATATAAAAAATAGAACTGGAATTAATTAATCGGCGCAACATATAAACTGATTAAACGTGGCTGTTAAAAATTAATCCAGTTGATATTTAATCCGATTTTGGTGCATACCGAATGAGACGGGGAGTAATAATAATGTTTGTCGATACTCGACGAGTTGAAAATGGCACTGTTGTCGAAACAGATGTCTGTATTATTGGCGGCGGCGTTGCCGGAATCACTTTGGCGCTCGAACTCGAGAAACAAGGGATTGATGCGTGCCTATTGGAAAGTGGCGGATTCAAGGCTGACGATGAGACGCGGGATCTTTACCGTGGAGAGGGAATCGGTTTGCCGTATCATTTTTCTGATGGCTGCCGCGGCCGTTTTTTTGGCGGTAGCAGCAATTGTTGGGGCGGCTGGTGTCGACCACTAGATCCTTGGGATTTCGAGAAGCGCGAGTGGATTGCGCACAGCGGCTGGCCATTCGGCTTGCAAGTTTTGGCACCCTATTATGAGCGCACTCATGCCTTGCTGAAGCTCGGCCCGTATAACTTTGACCCGGCATTTTGGGAAGCCGCCATCGGCAGACGCGACGTGCGCAGGGTGCCCCTTGCAAGCGGCAAGGTCAGGGACACCATTTCGCAGTTCAGCCCTCCAGCTCGCTTCGGAAAACTATATCGGGATGCGCTGGCGCGATCACGACGCATTCGTACTTTTCTTTACGCTAATGTGCTCAATATCGACACCACCGGATCAGCTAAAACCGTCTCCCGGGTCCAGGTAGTGACTCTCAGTGGCCGCACCATGTATGTGTCGGCAAAGTTGTTCGTGTTGGCCACGGGAGGAATCGAGAACGCGCGCCTGCTCCTTGCCTCGAACAAGGATCAACCTGCAGGTCTTGGTAACGGGAACGATCTGGTGGGACGCTTTTTCATGGATCATCCACGATTACAGTCAGGCAGTATCCGCTTTACAAAAGAATGGTCGCGCAACAAGTTGTACGACATTAAGTACCACTATATGAACGCGGCAGTGGCTGCGCATGGTACTTGCATTGCATCGCAACTTGCGCTTACGCCGGAGGTGCTCAAGCAAGAGCGTCTGCTCAATGCCAGGGTGTGGTTCTCGTCGGTGTTTCCGGGTGAAGGTAGCGAAGGGGCGCAAGCGCTATTTAGATGCAAGCAGGCGTTGTTGCACAAAGAGCAGGCAGGATGGAATCTCAGTCGTGACCTGTTCACGATGATCTCCCATCCGGTGCATACCGTCGGTTATGGATACACCCGTCTTTTTCAGCCTCGCTCGTTGATCCGTGACGTGAAATTTCAGGCCATTGTCGAGCCGGAGCCAGACCCAAACAGCCGGGTCACGCTGTCTTCTTCGCAAAGGGATCGGCTCGGCATGAGCCGGGTAGAGGTAGATTGGCGGCCTGGCAAACTGGCGCAACGTACATTCGATAGGACCTTCGCAATCCTTGCTGAGGAAATGCAGCGCACTGGCATCGCCAAAGTAGTGCTTGATCCCCCGATTGAGGGTGGGGAATGGCCCTCTAGCTTGGAAAAAGAGGGAACTTGGCACCATATGGGAACGACCCGAATGCACGACTCGCCAAAGCAGGGAGTAGTTGACCGGGACTGTAAAGTGCATGGCATGACGAATCTGTATATCGCCGGCAGTTCTGTATTTCCGACGGCGGGAGCAAACTTTCCGACGATAACGATTGCTGCTCTTACGCTCAGATTATCGGAACATATCGCTAAGGAATTGAGAAGCGCAAGTGCCTGCTTTTCAAAGGGAACTCTGGTCGGTGCAAATTTGCAGCACTCCCCTGCGCCGGTTGATGAGCAACCTGTTTCTGCAAAAACATCGAGTACCACACAGCCGATTTTTTTTGTTCCTGCTAACGGAAAATGAGAAATTAATGGGCTTGTCAGTGAATTTTGCAGGTGCTTTTGAGTGTTTCCCGTGTTGGCGAGAATCGGATTGTTGTAGATGCTACTGAATAGCCGGTTCTTGCTGGCGGCACTTATCCCCACGGTGCGGGTCCGTGGTTTAGGTGGGCCATGCATACAGCGGTGGATCAGTCTCGGTTGGCGGCTTCATAACGCACAGACAGAACATCTGCTAACCGATAGTGCATGACCCAAAGTGCTGCTTCAGGAGACTGCCGGGCATTTATGCCGGCAAATCCAATCAAAGGCACTGGTACTGCTCTGACATACAGCCATAGATTAATAACCATTCTCCGCAATTGACAATTAGTCTGATACAGGGCACTGGCACAGGATGACTCGGCAAAAATATTCAGCCGGCGACACACCAGACAAATTATTTCCATGTTTTGTAGAAGCATGACACAGGTCAAGCCGGCAGAGACGGGTAATGTCAAAATGACAAAAAATCAAGTTGATAGGGAGGAATAGCCATGACGATCAAGCCACAGATACTTTCCAAGTTCATCACGCCACATCAGAAACCCTGTCCTAAAGTGGCATTGATTACCGCTCTAGCAAGGAATGAGTATGGCGCATATACGTCAAAACTGCTGCGCCAAAAGGGCGATGTAGCGCACGGTATTCAACACCGCACAGTATTGCGCAACACGAGGCGCATAGACCATTTATTCAAGGATCTGCAAAACACGCAGGATCGCTGTCACTTGCCTAGAATTTGAACAACCAGAATTGACCACAGCGAATAACCCACACGATTGGCAAACATGAAAAATACACTTCTACAAAAAATTCAGACCAAAAGCGCGGTGATCGGGATCGTCGGCCTCGGTTATGTCGGACTACCGTTGATGCTGCGCTTTTCTGCGGTCGGCTTTAAGGTAATCGGTTTCGATATTGATCCTGGCAAGGTCGCCCTCCTGAATAGCGGAAACTCCTACATCCAGCACATTGAGGCTAGCAGCATTGCTGCTGCACGCGCTGGCGGTTTCGAAGCAACTATCGATTTCTCTCAGGCGCTAAAGGCGGATGTATTGATCTTGTGCGTACCAACCCCGCTCAATAAATTCCGCGAACCCGATTTGAGCTTCGTGATTGACACCGTCGAAGAATTGCTGCCGCATCTGCGCCCAGGCCAATTGGTCTCGCTGGAATCGACCACCTATCCTGGCACCACCGACGAGGAGCTGCTACCGCGCATCGAATCATGCGGCCTTCACGTTGGGGACGATATTTTTCTGGTTTTTTCGCCAGAGCGGGAAGACCCCGGCAATCCAGATTTCAGTACACGCACTATTCCCAAGGTATGCGGCGGCACTACCCCGGCTTGCCTGGAAGTTGGCGTCGCCCTGTATAGCGCGGTGATTGATCAGGTGGTGCCGGTATCGTCCACGCGCACGGCTGAAATGACCAAGCTGCTGGAAAATATCCACCGTGCGGTGAATATTGGTCTTGTCAATGAGATGAAAATCATAGCCGACAAGATGAAAATCGACATTTATGAAGTAATCCGCGCCGCTGCCACCAAACCGTTCGGCTTTGTTCCGTATTATCCTGGCCCCGGTCTCGGTGGCCATTGCATTCCGATCGATCCATTTTATCTGACCTGGAAAGCGCGCGAGTACGGCATCAACACCCGGTTTATCGAGCTGGCCGGCGAAGTCAATAGCAATATGCCGGACTGGGTAGTGAGCAAGATAGTCGGCGCTCTGAATGACCGGCGTCAGGCAGTCAAAGGCAGCCAGATTCTAGTGCTGGGCATCACGTATAAAAAGAATGTTGCCGATTTTCGTGAATCGCCTTCGGTGATGTTGATGGAAAAATTGCGCGCGCTAGGAGCCGAAATTGCCTATTCGGATCCACATGTGCCGACCTTTCCGGTCATGCGCGAGCATCACTTTGACCTGCGCAGCATCGAACTGACGGCTGCTACTCTTTCCAGCTTCAACTGTGTCTTGCTGGCGACCGACCATAACCGCTTCGATTACCCGTTCATCAAGGCCAACTCCAAGTTGATAGTAGATTGTCGCGGCCGTTATCAGGAGCCGGCTGAAAACATCGTAAAGGCATAGAGAGGATTTTTCATGTCTGTGTTCCACGTCGCTATGAAGCGCTACTTCATAAAACAGATTTTCAGCCAGGTGGATCTGTCCAAAGTCAAGGTTCCATTGATGTTGAGCCTGCTAAACCAGGTAATCAATAGCGGTGGAAATTTTGTAATTGGCGTTTATCTGGCTCGTGCGTTGCCTTTGGCGGACTTTGGTTTGTACGGCATCAGTTACGGTATCTGTATGTTGTATATCGGCGTCGGCAACGCCGTCCTACTGACCCAAATGGTGGTCAACATGCCGGACAAGCCAGAAATGGGCAAAGAGGTTTATGCCAGCCGGATACTGCTGGGCGTGCTGATGCTTGGCGCAGTAACGCTGACATTGGTCACGTTCGGCACGCTGGCCGCAATGCTGGTGCGGTCAGACTGGCAGCGCTATTTCGGCATTATTGCCACCATAACCATGACCTCGGTGGCCTTTCTGTGCAAAGAATTTTTAATTTCTTACGCTTACGTGCGGCGTCGGGAGAGGCTGGCGCTTTTGGTCAGTATTCTTTCGGTCGGCATCCTGTGCGGCGGACTGGCCATCGAATACCTGACTGGGATTGAACTTAGTGCACAAAACGTGCTGCTGCTGTACGCGGCGGGAGCCGCCGCCGGTGCCGCTGTCGGATATTGGTCATCGCCCTTGAGCATTGCCAGCAACACCCAAAACCTGATGCCGGATTTCATTGAGGCTTGGGGCCATGGACGCTGGGCGCTTGGCGGTGTATCAGCAACCTGGATTCAGGCACAAACGTATACCTATGTGCTGGCATTTTTTCTCGGCCCAGCCGGCGTTGGGCAGGCCAATGCCGCGCGCATCTTTATCTCGCCGTTCAATTTTCTGATTCCAGCGATTAATCAGATCGCGATCCCGCGCCTGGCCGATCTGCGCGCAAGCGATCGGGCCAGAATGTTGCGTGTGTCGGTGATGCTGACGGCAGGCCTATTTTTTTTCGCGTTGGTCTATTCGGCGATATTACTCACTAATCTGGATTTTGTTTTCGCTACAGTACTGGGCCGGCAAGATGCAGGGATTCAGTCATTGATCCCGGTCTGGTGCGTTGTCCTCGTAGTTCAAATGGTGTTGACCGGCGGCAGCGCGCTGTTGCAGGTATTGCGCCGGTTTCGTATCTTGGCGCTGATCAATATACCCAGCGCAATCGCTGCAATCGTTACGGCCATCATATTGATCCAGCAGTTCGGCGCGCGCGGCGCAATCTGGGGCACCGTGGCTGGTGAAATCGTACTGACAATTCTGATCTGGAGGGAAATTAAAAATGATCGAAAAGACAGCAATTGACGTCTGCATCGCTACATTCAAACGTCCGCTCGCCCTTCGCGAACTGTTGGAATCGTTGCGCAGTCAGAGCCTGAGTGGTATTTCGATGCGGCTTATTGTGGTGGATAACGACCAGCAGCAAAGTGCATGTGCTGTAGTGGATGATTTCCGCACTGATAGTGGGCTGGAAATTGTCTATGACGTTGAGCCGCAGCAAAACATCTCACTGGCGCGCAACCGGGCATTGGGTCACCTGCGTGCAGACTACTTTGCCTTTGTCGATGACGACGAAACGGTGTGCGAAGACTGGCTGCAGCGGCTACTCGATGGGCTGCATCACTATCAGGCCGACATCGTATTCGGCCCAGTGATCAGCATCTTGCCTGAGGGTGCTCCGGCCTGGGCGCAGGCAAATTTCAAACGGGCACGACATCATTCAGGCGCAAAAATGGAAACCGGCGGCGCCGGCAACGTACTAATGAAGCGTACTGTTTTGGCAGCCATGCAGCAGTACTTCAACCCGTCGTTCGGACTGACCGGCGGCGAGGATACCGATTTTTTTTACCGGATGCATCTCGCTGGACGTCGTTTGGTTTGGTGCGACGATGCCTGGGCGAGTGAGCCGGTGGCGCCTGAGCGGTTGTCACTCGCATGGCTGCGGCGGCGTGAATTTCGCGGCGGACAGAACTTCATGAAAATTTTCGTTCGCCGATACCCCGCTTACAGAAAACCCTTGTGGTTCGCGTTTAAGTCGGCACAAATAACCGGTGCGGTGCTCGCACTGCCACTGGTGCGGCTGACATCGTATCCGCTGTATGTGGCGTTGACCATCAGGGTAGCAGCCGCTTCGGGCCAGCTTTCTTATTGCTTCTTAGGAAAAGATTATGAAGAATACCGCGTCCATTCCAGCCACTGAAGGCATGATCTTTTTGCCCAAACAAGGCTTCATCAATCGTTGGGGTGCCGTGCCGTTCCTGTGCTGGATCGCAGTGGTCGGCATGCCGCTTCAAAGGTCCCTGGAAGTATCCCAACCCATGTGGATGGCCGATGTCTATGCCTCGACCCTGGCTGCGACCTCGAACACTAGTTCGCTACAGTCGATTCCGTTCGTATTGTTCATGGCTAGCATCTACCTTTGTGCCGGATTGCTAGTGCTGGGGAAACCAAAAACTGCATTTTCTATTTTGCGACGCCAATGGCCACTGTTGCTGTTGATACTGTTCGTGGTGGCAAGCATGCTGTGGTCGCCGAACAAGGAAAAAGTGCTGATGAACGTTGTCCATAATCTAGGTGGACTGCTGGTCACGATGGCAGCCGCTTTGCGCTATCGGGCAAAGCCGTGGCTGTTGCCAAAACACATAGGCTATGTGCTTGGTGTCAATATTGTCGTGCATCTGGCTTCAATTTTGCTGCTGCCTTCCTTTGCCATCGAATGGGACGGTCGCTGGCGCGGACTGACTGGCCAGGCCAACGAATTGGGCGCAATCGCTTTCTGCACGTTTTGGGCCAATGCGGCGGTGCTGATAGGAACCAAAAAAGACAAATATCACTTGCACCTGGTGTTGGCTGGATGTGCTGCTGCGGCGATGCTGGGGGCCAATAGCATGACATCAATCATCAGCTCGATTAGCGCGTTGGCAATGATTTATGTCGTCGCCGGAACTAACAGTCGATACCGTATTGGGGAGCGACTTTTCATAGGCGGTTTCGGCATGATCGTTCTGGTGGCGGCAGTCGGCGTGATGTTTCTGGGCAATGCCATGGATATCGGAAAACTGCTAGGGCTGGCCGGGCGCTCCGGCGACTTTACTGGCCGTACCGAAATTTGGTTAGAGGCGATCAAAGCTATTGTCGGGCGTCCTTGGGTCGGTTGGGGTTTTGATGATAATGCTTACTTGATCAAAACCACTGGCATGCCTTACACCACCTATCACAACGGCTATCTAGATCTGATGGCGCGCGGAGGCATAATCGCAATGGGATTATTCTTTCTACTGCTGGGAAACTGGTTGCTTCAGGTTACGAATCGCACCAGGGTTGGCAGCGACATTGTGCCCTTTGCGATACCGTTCATCGGTTCGATGCTGATCTACAATTTAACGGAGGCGACTCTGGTCGCTCCACGCGACCAGATGTGGCTGATTTTGCTGGTAATTTTATTTCTCGGCGGATGCAGAAGATGGCCGCAGACGCGAATCAAACACTCCCGAAACGTGCAAATGCACCCAATGCCGTCTGAGGCAACCGGTTTCGAATCGTCGAATTACTCCCATCCAGGCCAATTATGAAACTTTCCCGTCATTTGGAGCCGACCCCGCAGTCGGTATATCAGTCCGTATCGCCCGATGCGGCAGCAAGGTCGATCACTGAATCGTCTACTCCACCCCGCCGGGTCATCATCGTCGAACGGCGGCTGCCACATTATCGCGTTTCTTTTTTCAATCAGTTGCGCACGCTGTTGATGCGTGAAGGGATCGAGTTGTTGTTGCTGATCGGTCATGGCACTCCCGAGGAAGGGAAAAAAAATGACCTCGGATTCCTCGATTGGGTTATACGTATCCCGACTTATTACTTACTGGGCGACAAGCTGTGCTGGCAGCCTTTCGGCGCTTACGCGAAGTCGGCTGATCTGGTGATTGTCAATCACGAAAACAAGCTGATTTACAACTTATGGCTACTATTCTTCCGGCATCCGCAACGTCTCGCTTTCTGGGGCCACGGGCGCAACATGCAATCGCAGGCGCCGAATGGCATCAAAGAATTGTTTAAGCGCTGGACAGTAAATAAGGCGGATTGGTGGTTTGCCTACACAGAAATGACAGCCGAATTGATTACCTCGAACGGCTTTCCGCGCGAAGCGATCACCGTTGTACAAAATGCGGCTGACACCAGCGCAATGGCAAGTTTGTGCGAAATGGTCGGCGACCGTGAATGCGCGCGGATACGCAAAGATATGCGCCTTGCGGAGGGGCCGGTCGGACTCTATCTTGGTTCACTTTACCGTGAAAAGCGGTTAGATTTTTTGCTTGAGGCGGCGCACCGAATTCGGCTGAAAATTCCGGCGTTTCAATTGGTGATCGCCGGTGCTGGTCAGGAACAGGAGGGTATCGAAGCTGCCGCTGCGCAGCACTCTTGGATCCGCTATGTCGGCCCGCTGTATGGCGCGGACAAGGCGAGCGCACTAATGCTGGCCGACGTTCTACTCAATCCCGGAGCGGTAGGTCTGGGAATTCAGGACTCATTTGTCAGCGGTACCCCGATGTTTACCACCGACTGTGGTCTGCACGGTCCAGAAATTTCCTATCTCAATTCAGGTAGAAACGGCGTCATGTCGGCCGACAACATTGACGCCTACACCGAGGCAGTCGTTGACATATTGTCCGACCCAGAAGCACTCGATCAATTGCGTCGCGGCACCTTGGCCAGCGGCCCGGAATACACTGTGGAAAATATGGCAAATCGTTTCAAGCAGGGCGTTCTTGCTTGCCTGTCGGCATAAATATTGATCACGAATAATATTCATGCCACGCATCGAGTGGAAGATAGGTAAACAAGAAAAAGATAGCGGACAAACAATATAGCCAAGTACCGGGTACGGCGAACAGAACGTTAAAAGGAAGCTAAATAATGGCGGCAGTATTTACCTACTCCACAGATGACGGTCATCCATCGGATATGCGGATTGCGGATCTTTTAAGCAAGAATAAGGTGAACGGTACTTTTTATATTCCGGTCAGTAATTGCGAAGGACGCGACGTTCTGTCACAGCAGCTGATACGAGAAATCGGTAGTCGGTTCGAGATCGGTTCGCATACCTACGATCACTATCGCTTGAAAAACCTGACGGTAGCAGATGCGCGCTATCAGATCATTGAAGGCAAGAAGCAGCTGGAAAATATGTTGGGGACAGAAGTTGTTGGCTTCTGCTATCCCGGCGGCAAATATCACGCAAAGCATCTGGAAATTGTAAAAACCGCCGGTTTTCAATATGCCAGAACTACGATGAACCTGTGCTTCGATGCAGGCTCCAATCCATACGAAATGAGCACCACGTTTCAGTTCTATCCACACGATAGAACGATATATCTGCGCAACTACGTAAAAAATGGAAACTGGTCAATGCGTCATGAAGGGCTCTGGCTGGCACTGAATCAGAGTAACTGGATCGACCGTTTGTACTGCATGTTCGACTGGTCGTGCCAGCACAACACGATGTTTCACCTGTGGAGCCATTCGTGGGAAATCGACGCGCTCAATGCCTGGCAGGAATTGGATGCTTTCCTGGCTTACGTTGCCTCGCGCGTGCCGCTGGAGGACAGGCTTAGCAATCTACAATTGGCAGTTCGGTGCTATTCGGACGTTGGTGGCGCTGAAATCGTGCAGTCCAATTCGCTCAGATCATGAAAATCCTGATCGCTCATAATGCCTATCAGTTGAAGGGAGGCGAAGATCGCGTGGTAGAAGCGGAGGCCGGGTTGCTAAAGCAATACGGCCACGACGTGGAAATCTACCGGAGGCATAACGACGAGCTGAATGTGATGTCGAAGACTTCGGCAGCGCTCTCGACAGTATGGTCGCGAAAATCAGCGGACGAGGTGGCGCACTATTGTCGGGTATTTCAACCTGATCTAATTCATGTACACAATACTTTCCCACTAATATCACCGTCACTATTTTGGGTAGCAAGCGCCAATCAGGTACCGGTGGTGCAAACCCTGCACAACTTTCGATTGCTATGTCCGCAAGCGACTTTTTTACGGCAAGGGAAAATTTGCGAGGACTGCCTCGGAAAGCCTGCATGGCGATCGATACCGCGCAAATGCTACCGCGACTCAGAAATACAGTCGGCCGCGATCACAGGCATGTTGGCCATTCATCGCACGATTGGGACTTACCGCGAAAAAATCACCCGCTATATCGCATTGAACGCTTTCTGCCGGGACAAATTCGTGGAAGGTGGTTTGCCAGCCGAAAAGATTTGCATTAAGCCGAATTTCGCGGTATCGGACGTTCCACCCGGTGACTGCGTTCGTCGTGGTGGGCTATTCGTCGGTCGCCTTTCGACCGAAAAAGGGCTCGATGTACTGGTGGCCGCCACACCAGATCAAGGTCAATCCGAAATCGAGGTAATCGGCAGCGGCCCGCTCGAAGAATTGGCGAAAGCCCACTTCGGAGAAAGGTATTCCGGTTTCATGTCGCTTGAGCAGATCATGCAGAAAATGCGATCAGCCCGGTTCCTGGTTCTGCCAAGCATCTGCTACGAAAGTTCGCCATGCACGATTGCCGAAGCGTTTTCCTGTGGCTTGCCAGTGATAACAAGCCGACTGGGCGCACTGGCAGAAATTGTCGAGGACGGTGTAACCGGGCTGTTGTTCAACCCAGGAAGCAGTACCGATCTGGCAAAAAAAATTGCCTGGGCAAACGCCAATCCACAGCAGATGTTGCAGATGGGACAGGCCGCGCGCAGGGAATACGAAACTCACTATACGCCCGAACGAAACCACCAAATGCTGCTGGAGATATACGACGATGCAATCATTGCTGCCAAGAGATCGTTCTATGGTTCGTAATTCCCAGCCGATCCTGGGCGCTACAGTCGATGCGTTGTCATGGGATCAAGCGATTCGCCAGATCGCCACATGGTCTGCTGCACGAGAATCCCGTTACATCTGCCTCTGTAACGTCCACTCGGTAGTGACTGCATCGCAGGATCCAGAATTCAGAACCGCGATTCAAGAGGCGGATCTCTGCGCCCCGGACGGCGCACCAGTGGCGTGGGCTTTGCGGCAACTGGGTTTTCCGTCGCAACAGCGTATTAATGGCCCTGATCTTATGTGGAAATATTTACATGAGGCTAGCCGATTGGGACAGAAAGTGTTTTTTTACGGTAGTACGGACGCTACTCTGGCCCGATTGCGCATAATACTTGCGGTGCAGTTTCCCGACCTGATTGTGGTCGGCACGTATTCGCCTCCCTTTCGTCCGCTGACGCCGAAAGAAGATCGAAAAGAGATCGATAAGATCAATCGGTCAGGTGCCAGCACAATCTTTGTGAGCCTGGGTTGCCCAAAGCAGGAAAAATGGATGTTTGCGCACCGCAGCCAGATACATGCTGTATTGATCGGTGTCGGCGCCGCGTTCGATTATCACGCCGGAACTATAAAGCGAGCACCGCTCTGGATGCAGCGGCATGGACTTGAATGGCTATACCGCCTCGGCGCCGAACCGCGCCGTCTATTCAGGCGTTATGCAATCACCAATACGCTGTTCATCATTGGGTTTTCGAAACAGATCATGCTGCGAGCGCTCGGCAAATTCCGGTCGCGGGTCTGAAAAACTGCAGCCGTACCAGTTTCTTTGCCGAGGATTCTGATCTTGTAAGGTATCTGCTATCTCGAATTTGATTCGCCACTGCATAATAAACGTGGGCCAGTGAGCCCACGTTTATGCACTTATTTACAGCGGGTTTTTCATCATCATCCGTTTTATTTATTGCGTGCGTAATGGATGTGGATAGGTATACGGTGTGTATCCGGCTTTAGCGGTTCTAAAATAATCACGGTTCAACTGAACTGATGAGGCGCAAGTATTATCAATCCCGAATGCATCCGAATAGCCATTAACAATACCACCGGTGTTATTCCAAATATACAAGCTGCGAATTTGATCTGGGCCGGGATACTGTCCACAGGTAAATCCTTCCACTTCCAACGACACGGCCCGGGCGATCCCAGACGCAACGGTGTTATTGAAGATCACCCCGTCGCCGCCCCGAATACCAATGGCAGTGGCTTCCAACCCACCAGACAGATTAGATGAGAAATTATTGTTGTAAATCTCATAACTACGCGAGCCGCGCGGCGATGACGAGAGTCCGTGGGCATCCGACATCGCGAAATCCTTGGTCACATCGTTGGCGATCACCGTGTTGAAGCGGAAGACATAGCGTGATGAGTTGTTGGAGGCGACGTTGTGGCGGTTGCCAGTCATCATATTATTCTCGATAAAAACGGCGTTTTGCGTGCCCAACTCCAGCGCAGGCCAGGTACCGTCGCCATAGACGACCACGCCGTAACCAAGGTTGCGCACACTGTCGCTGTAATTATCGACAAAGTCATTGTTATAAATAACGCCGCGCTGTTTCGCCGAACCGTTGACCTCAACTGCCGCAGAAACAAACTTCGTGAATTTAGAGTTGGCGACAGAGAAGTCGACGCAGCCATTCAACAGAGCCAGGCCCTTGTCCAAGATCGCACCATTGCCGTTGCCGACCAACGTAATGCCGGATAATCCGGCCCGCTTGCCGTTCGAGCAATCAAATGCGATCAAATATTGCGTTTCCGGCACATTTCCTACCCGGCGAATCGTAGTTTTATCTTTGCCGGCCCCTCGCAATGCGATTCCAGCCGGGACGTTGAGCTGTTGGGTTCCCCAGGAGCAATCGCCGGCTGGTATGTTCAGAGTAGTGCCACTGGCCGCCGCGTTGACTGCAGCCTGCACAGCAGAGAACGAACAACTCGCCACATTGCTGATTGGCCCCGACGGTGTTGGAGTCGGAGTCGGAGTCGGTGTCGGTGCAGGTGTCGGTGCAGGTGTCGAAGTTGAGGAATATTCGCAAACTTTGTCGGCACCCGGCAACGGATCTCCGAACACCTGACTGTTGCAGGCGATCGAATTAGTCGCGGTTTTGGTTGCGTAGGTTCCGTTTAAACCGAAACGTACCTGTTTGGTGCCAGAGAACGAGCATTCGGACCACTCAGATGCGCAGGATGTCCAGCTTGCGGCTGTTCCCGACGGTGTTGGAGTCGGTGTTGGAGTCGGTGCAGGTGTCGAAGTCGAGGAATATTCGCAAACTTTGTCGGCACCCGGCAACGGATCTCCGAACACCTGGCTGTTGCAGGCGATCGAATTAGTCGCGGTTTTGGTTGCGTAGGTTCCGTTTAAACCGAAACGTACCTGTTTGGTGCCAGAGAACGAGCATTCGGACCACTCAGATGCGCAGGATGTCCAGCTTGCGGCTGTTCCCGACGGTGTTGGAGTCGGTGTTGGAGTCGGTGCAGGTGTCGAAGTCGAGGAATATTCGCAAACTTTGTCGGCACCCGGCAACGGATCTCCGAACACCTGACTGTTGCAGGCGATCGAATTAGTCGCGGTTTTGGTCGCGTAGGTTCCGTTTAAACCGAAACGTACCTGTTTGGTGCCAGAGAACGAGCACTCAGACCACTCAGATGCGCAGGGTGTCCAGCTTGCGGCTGATGTTGTGACATTGGTGCTACTTGCCAAGATTTGAGCATCTCTTTGGGCTGCATCAGTGCCTGAGCCTCCGCCGCAGGCGGTAAGTAAAACAGTAAAGCTTGTACACAACATGGCGCGAGGTGATTTCAACGTGGCAATTGGCATATTTATCATAAAAAGTTCTTTAACTCAATAATTTAATGAGCTTTATTGATAAATGCCAACTAGCTTAGTTCAGCTATTTTGAAAAAAAATTTCTAAATTGCAATAATATCAATTGATATTATTGCAATTTTTAATGGGAATTTACAATATTTGAATCGATATTTTTATCAGGCTAAAAAATCAGTCAAGCAACTGATGCCTGCGCACAATCTGGCATAGAGTGCGAAAATTTAAGGAATTTCTGCTATGGCGATTTGACTTTATTTGCGGAGCGATCGCGGTGGTGCGATCGCGATGAGATTTGTAATCTGTATATATTTTCTATAAATTTATTATTGAGTATGCATATTTAAATAACATGTATGAATGTAAATGCAAATTTCAGTGCTTTATTGTTTAATAAAAAATTGAAATTAATTAACCAGTTCACAATGTGAAATCAGAGGATATGTGTTGATATAAAAAATGCAGCATGCTGCTGCAAAAAAGATGTTGTCCTTACCATGCACTCCAACTTAACCATACTGCCAATATCGGTCACAGTTACCAAATCGCTATCATTCTGGGCCTCAACCGCAATACGATGATGCGGAAACTTCAGAAGTTTGGTATGGACTGCGCTACGCCAGTTAACGTAGAAATGGCGACCGGTCGCTACTGCACAGATTCCAAACCGGAATTATTGTCTTTCCGCACCGCAATAATCTTGTATTGATGCCAATCAAAAAGCTGTTTGATTGATGGAATTTCAGAATTCGCAGGACTTATGATGGGGCATTAAAAAAAGGAGATAGCGCCATGTCCAAGATACAAAATGCGATTATTTATGCCGTCATATTCGTGACGGCTGGAGTGCTCGGCGGTTGCGGCGGTAGCAACGGCGCGGTCGCCGACACCACCTCGCCAAAGTTCAATGCCCTCTCGATAGCAAGCACCAGCACTATCTACTTGGTAGAAGGTGCGCAGCGCAGCGGGAACATTGTTATTTCGCAGGATCATTTGGGTTACCTGGGGCAGGGCTTCGCATCCAATTTCTGGAGTGTGGGCGATGGGGTGACATTTACGGTCAACGCTGTTGCCGCCGGTGATTACGATGTCGGTCTGCGTTATCTGAATGCGCGCGGCAGTAACCAGACCTTGAGCCTGTATGTGAATGGCGCCAAGGTTCGGCAGACTAGCTTGAAGCCTTTGACTGACTGGAATACTTGGGGTGTGCAGGTCGAGCGCATGACATTGCGCGCTGGTGCCAATACAATTGGGTACCGGATAGATATTGGTGATTCCGGCCAGATTAACCTGAACAGTATTGATGTTGTTCTGGCAGGCGCAACACCGACACCGACACCAACACCAACACCGACACCAACACCAACACCAACGGGCGCATGGACTCAGTGCGCAGTCGAATGGGCTGAATGCACATTCTCGGGTACCGCACAGGTTCGTTACGGCCTGAACGGAACCTATGCGATCAAAACTGCCACTGCTTCGATCTCTTGCAACAATCAGGTATTCGGCGACCCGTTACCGGGCGCAGACAAGGTTTGCGAATATTCTGTGATTCCCACGCCGCCACCGACCGT
This sequence comes from Glaciimonas sp., assembly GCA_012927625.1. Taxonomy (GTDB): domain Bacteria; phylum Pseudomonadota; class Gammaproteobacteria; order Burkholderiales; family Burkholderiaceae_D; genus AVCC01. The sequence continues at coordinate 29,234 of JABBOV010000023.1, forward strand.
GCCGATGACGATGTTATGCATTGATGGCCCTAGTACTCAGTGTAGTGGTGAAAGCATCATACGGATCGACAATGGCGTGGCACTTACCAGGTCGGGTGTCCAGTCATACGGAAAATCCACCAGCGATTTGCTCAATCCGATCCCCGACGCAACTACTGCTACCGGAATGATGCTGGCCTCGGGCGGGGTAGCGGAAATCAGGGTCAACAAGGATGTGAGCGGCGTGGTCTCAAGTCCAGTGCTGCTGTTGAGCAATCTCGGTCTATCGTGGGACGGCCACAGCGAGCGCCCTAAGATCATTGATACTTTCCGTACCACCCAGGGCCATGTGCAGCAGGATGCCAGCGGCGCCATCACATTCGGCGCTCTCCCAGCAAGTTCCAACCTCGGCTTTTATGATTTTGCTGTCAAAGGCGTCGCCGGCACGCAAGCCAACTACGCTAACAATGCGTACTTCCCCCGCAGTACGGCATCACGTTGCGACGTTAGTCCGTGCCGTACGGCAGAGAGTACCGGCCCCGTGTATCAGGCAGGCGACTGGATTACTGGCGGAAACGTGCCAAACCAAGTAAATGTCTCCCGACTGCATGAGGATGGCGATATTCATGCAGGAGATGGTCTGCCGGACGCGAATGGCAATCCGACCATACTGGAGGGCGGTAACGGCTTCGGCGCTCCTTTTCCCGGCTCGAAAGGCGGCCGCGATTTTTATAACTGGAGCTATCGCTACGGCAATCTAGCGACATGGAACACACAAGACACGGTACAGATCGGCAATTGGGGCGCATTAAATGAGCACAACAAGATTCGCCGTGGCACCGTAGCGTTTGGCCAGGTTTCCGATCCTGCTACCGTTCCGGCTACCGGTTCTGCCACTTACACTGGTGTTGCTTACGGCTGGTATGTCCCTAATGCGACCACCGATGTTGCTTTTTTCCGCGCAGCGGCATCAGTAACCGTGAATTTCGCTACACGCGTGGCGACGGTCACGATCCAGAACTCGGAGCGGGTATTTGCACCTGCTGGTTCGGTGCCGGTCGCATTCAACGTGACGACGACGATGAGCGCCAGCGGCAGCAATGACGCCAACTATCTAACCGGTGCGGTAACCGGAACACTGGCTGGCGGTCTTAGTGGCCGCTATTTCGGACCAGTCGTAACAACAGGCAGCAGCGGCGCAGGACCAGCAGAAGTGGGAGGTTCATTTTCATTGTCAAACGCGAGCATTGGTCAAGGAGTGGTCGGTGGATTTATTGCACGCAAACAGTAGTCAATAACAGCACGCGCGCGGGTGTTTACGCTTCCCAATCACCTGCGCGTGTTCAAATCGTTGTAGTGTGAGTTGCTTGGGATACTTAATTTTTAGCGACTTGCCACGTGGTGCGGCTGATGTCAATACAGTGAACTATAGCCGCAGTATCGTCGTTGGAGCGGGCAAGCACCTGTTCCAGGTTTCCACTTCACGTCTACACTTACAGTGCAAGCAAGATATGAAAAGCCCGAAAAAATGTATGACCGCTTTTTTGACTGCGGCATAAAAAGTTTTTTCGTGTCTTTCGTGGACTGATTTTTTGTGCGCAACATCGGCAAACTTAATTAGTGAAAAAATTGACAGATCATTGCTGCGTCCTGCACGTATTTCAGTGACGTCAACGAACGCACGTTTCACCATCGACATCTCAGGGAAACCGGGAGAGAGCAATTGGTTTACGCTTCCATTGCCATTCTTGTGGTGATTAAGCCGCCCATCCATTCCATTCCTACCAATATCTATCGTTTCAAGCGGATTCCCGGTTGGACATACCAGCGCCGCTCAGTCTTATACAGTGTGGAATAATGCAGTTTCTAATAAACATCCGACTTTTCATACGGCATTCGGACGGGTACACTCTAGCCGGATTACTGATTTGCAGCGTGTTTTATAAGTTGGAAACCTACACAAAATACTGTTTTTTGCCAATAGTGCGGACCGCCGGCACGGCGACCGGAGCTAATGAGCAATAATCAACAAATTCGTAACATCGGCTGCTGAACATTGATTGCGTAGCCCTAGAAATGATTGAGCCAGATGCGCCAGCGTACTAGAATTAAAATTTGCGGACTGACCCGCAGCGAAGATGTGCAGGCAGCGGTGGCGGCTGGTGCGGATGCGATTGGTTTCGTGTTTTATCCCAGCAGTCCGCGTTATATCGCGCCCGAAGTGGCTGCGCGCTTGATTGCCGCGATGCCGCCGTTTGTCACTGCGGTCGGATTGTTCGTCAATGCCACTGAGCAACAAGTAGCGCGGGTGCTAGAACAAGCGCCGATTGCGCTGTTGCAATTTCATGGCGACGAAACCCCGGCCCAGTGTACGGCCATTGCCAAGGCGGTTGGGCGGCCGTTTATTCGTGTGCTGCGGGTGCGCCAGGATATGCACGCTGCAGATTTGCTAGAATACGCACAGGATTATTGTGATGCTGCCGGATTGTTGCTCGACACCTTTGTGGACAGCTATGGCGGCGCTGGAAAGGTCTTCGATTGGTCTGTCATTCCAAAAGAACTCGCGCCTCGGGTCGTTTTAAGTGGTGGCTTGCGCGCACAAAACGCGACTGACGCAGTGCAGCGCGTGCGCCCCTACGCGGTCGACGTCAGTAGCGGCGTCGAACGCAGCAAGGGCATCAAAGATACCGACAAAATCCGCGCTTTTATTGCTGCGGTACGTCAGGCCGATGCTATCCCGGACACTACAGACTAATTGAGAAAAACCATGAGCGAACACGACGCCACCCCTATTTTTCATGCGACAAATTATCCTTTCCCAGACGCAAATGGCCATTTCGGCCCATACGGCGGTACTTTCGTTTCGGAGACGCTGACCCATGCGCTCACGGAATTGAAACAAGCTTATGCACATTACAGCCGCGATACTGAATTCTTGACGGAATACCGTTACGAACTGAAGCATTTCGTCGGCCGTCCCAGCCCGATTTATCATGCCAAGCGCTGGTCTGGAATGCAGGGCGGGGCACAGATATTTTTCAAGCGTGAAGACCTCAATCATACCGGCGCGCACAAGATCAATAACACCATCGGCCAAGCGTTGCTGGCACGGCGCATGGGCAAGCCGCGCGTGATCGCCGAAACCGGCGCCGGTCAGCATGGCGTGGCAACTGCCACCATTTGCGCCCGTTTCGGCCTTGAATGCGTGGTCTATATGGGCTCGGAAGATGTCAGACGTCAGGCGCAGAATGTGTACCGGATGAAGCTGCTGGGAGCCACCGTGGTGCCGGTCGAATCCGGCTCCAAGACGCTCAAGGATGCGCTCAATGAAGCAATGCGCGACTGGGTCACTAATGTTGAAAATACGTTTTATATCATCGGTACCGTCGCTGGGCCGCATCCGTATCCAATGATGGTGCGCGATTTTCAATCTGTGATCGGCGAGGAATGTCTTACTCAGATGCCCGAAATGACGGGTCGTCAACCCGATTATGTGGTGGCCTGCGTTGGTGGCGGCTCGAATGCGATGGGAATTTTTTACCCATACATCGACCGCAAGGATGTCAAGCTGATCGGGGTCGAAGCGGCAGGCGAGGGCATGGAGAGCGGTAAACATTCAGCATCCCTGACTGCCGGCTCGCCGGGTGTACTGCACGGCAACCGCACTTATCTGCTGCAAGATGAAAACGGCCAAATTATCGAAACCCATTCGGTTTCTGCCGGTCTGGATTATCCCGGTGTCGGCCCCGAACATGCGTGGCTGAAGGATTCCGGCCGCGCCCAATACGTGACTATTACCGATGAAGAAGCGCTGCAAGCGTTTCACCGCTGTTGTCGCATCGAAGGCATCATCCCGGCGCTGGAGTCGAGCCATGCGCTAGCCTATGCAGCCAAGCTGGCCGCTACGCTATCGAAAGAGCAGACGATACTGGTCAACCTGTCGGGGCGCGGCGATAAGGATATACATACCGTGGCCGAGCGGATGGGCGATTTTTATTGATTCTGGAATAATTTTAAAAATTGTAGTTGTGCTGCGATGCGCACTATCCAGATTTGTATTCTGAATACATACTGCGCATTGTATTTTTAAAAAACTTATTAAAATAATGCGGAGTATAGGGTTTTTTTTATCATACTCCCATGAAAATATATCCATAAAAAATCGGCTGGCAGCTTTGGCGTACGCCGTCCGTACCCCATATTTTTGCCGAATAATGAACACATTACTGCGAGTCCAACCATGTCCAGAATCCAGCCCACACTATCCGCACTGGCGGCGCAAAACAAAAAAGGCTTGATCCCCTTCATTACCGCCGGCGACCCTGACCCGTCGCTAACCGTGCCGCTGATGCACGCGCTGGTCGCAGGCGGGGCCGATATTATCGAATTGGGCGTGCCGTTTTCCGATCCGATGGCCGACGGCCCTGTGATCCAGCGCGCTTCGGAACGCGCATTACTCAAGGGCGTTGGGCTGCGCGACGTATTGCACTACGTCAGTGTATTCCGTAGCACTAACCAGAATACGCCCGTGGTTTTGATGGGCTACGCGAACCCGATCGAACGCATGGGCGTCGATACTTTCATCCTGGCGGCCAAGGCGGCTGGTGTCGATGGCGTGCTGGTGGTGGATTACCCGCCGGAAGAGTGCGAACAATTCGCAGCTGCAATGCGGGCCCAACAACTCGATACCATCTTCCTGCTGGCGCCGACTTCAACCGATGAGCGTATTGAAAAAGTAGGGAAAATCGCCAGCGGCTATGTTTATTACGTGTCCCTGAAAGGCGTTACCGGCTCCGGCAGCATCGATCTGGATGCTGTGGCCGCCATGATTCCGCGTATCAAGCGTCATGTCCAGGTGCCGGTTGGGGTCGGTTTCGGCATCCGCGACGCCGCCACTGCGAAGGTGATTTCCTCAGTGTCGGACGCGGTGGTAATCGGCAGCCGCATCATCGAAGAGCTGGAAAACACGCCGCCAGATCAGTGTGCGGAAGCGGTGCAAACCTTCATTTCCGGTGTGCGCCAGGCATTAGACGCGTAAAATTGCAAAAATTATGCGGCCGAGTCGCAGTATTCCCCCAAGGAGTTCACCATGAGTTGGCTAGAAAAGCTACTTCCCCCGCGCATTCAGCGCTCCGATTCCGCGAACCGCAAGTCGATGCCGGAAGGCCTGTGGGTCAAATGCCCGTCATGCGAGGCCGTGTTGTATCGTTCAGACTTGGAGTCCAATCTCCACGTTTGCCCCAAGTGCAACCATCACATGCGGATTCGCGCCCGTGAGCGGCTTGATACCTTGCTCGACGCCGGTGGCCGTTACGAAATCGGCCAGGAATTGCTGCCGGTTGATACCCTGAAATTCAAGGATAGTAAAAAATATTCGGATCGCCTGAAAGCCGGCGTTGATGTCACAGGCGAAACCGATGCGATGGTAGTTATGGGTGGTGCCATCATGACGATGCCGGTGGTGGTGGCTTGTTTCGAATTCGACTTCATGGGTGGCTCGATGGGCTCGGTCGTAGGCGAACGCTTCGTGCGCGGCGCCAAAACCGCAATCGAACAAAAAGTGCCTTTCATTTGTATCACCGCAACCGGCGGCGCGCGCATGCAGGAAGGCTTGTTGTCGCTGTTTCAGATGGCCAAAACCACCGCCATGCTGACCAAGCTATCTGAGAAGAAAATCCCGTTTATTACCGTTCTGACCGACCCCACCATGGGCGGCGTTTCGGCATCCTTCGCCTTCATGGGCGACGTGGTGATTGCCGAGCCGAAAGCTTTGATCGGTTTTGCCGGCCCGCGCGTGATCGAAAATACCGTGCGCGAAATACTTCCTGAAGGCTTCCAACGCGCCGAATTTCTGGTTAAAAAAGGCGCAGTCGACATGATCGTCGACCGCCGCAAGATGCGTGAAGAAATCGCTCGCATATTGGCTTTGTTGCAGAATCAGGCCGCAGACGCGGTGGCTTAAGTCGTCTGAGCGCACCGCATGACTCCGGCCCATCAGCCGGAGCGGGATGTTACGCAAGCGATTACAATTGCACGTTTCCTCTTTTCTACAAGTTTGGCATGTCAATCCCAACACCACAAACCCTGCCGCAATGGCTTGAAACCATTTCGCATTTGCACAGCCAATCCATCGATATGGGACTGGACCGGGTGGCGGAAGTGTATGCCCGCCTCCATATCGGATTTGGTGCCGCTGTCATCACGGTCGGCGGAACCAATGGCAAGGGATCGACTTGCGCGTTGCTGGAATCGATCCTCTTGCAGGGCGGCTATCGGGTCGGCTTGTACACTTCGCCGCATTTGCTGGTTTTTAACGAACGGGTGCGCATCGATGGTGAAATGGTGTCCGATGCGGCGCTAATGGCCGCTTTCGTGCTGGTTGAAGCCGCCCGCGGCGAGATAACTCTGTCTTATTTCGAATTCACCACGTTGGCCGCATTGAAATTATTTGCTGACGCAGGACTGGATGTCGTGATCCTGGAAGTCGGTCTGGGCGGCCGCCTGGATGCGGTCAACGTGGTCGATGCGGATGTGGCGATCGTCACCAGCATCGATATTGATCATACCGATTATCTGGGCGACACCCGCGAGAAAATCGGCTTCGAGAAAGCCGGGATTTTTCGCACCGGCAAGGCGGCGATCTGCAGCGACCCTGTGCCGCCGCAGTCGTTGATCGACCATGCGACGGAAATTGGCGCCGATCTGTGGCTATTCGGCCGCGATTTCAATTATTCCGGTGATAAGCTGCAATGGAATTTCGGCGGTCGTAACCAGCGCCGCAACTCGCTCGCTTATCCTAGTTTGCGCGGCGCCAACCAACTGTTGAACGCCTCGGCCGCACTGGCAGCGCTGGAAGTGTTGCGTTTGCGTTTGCCGCTGGGCGCGCAAGAGATCCGCAAAGGCATCGTGCTGGTGGATTTGCCGGGCCGCTTCCAGGTCTTGCCGGGACAGCCGACCGTGGTGTTGGATGTGGGGCATAATCCGCACGCCGCAGCGACGTTAGCCCAGAATTTGGGCAACATGGGCTATCACCCTTACACTTACGCCGTATTCGGCGCGATGCAGGACAAAGATATCGATGGCATCATCGCGCATCTGAAACCTTGCATTGATCACTGGTGCGTAACGGATCTGCCATTGCCACGCGCAGCCTCTGCTGCCGCACTGCAACAAAAACTGTTGCAGGCCGGCGTCAATGAGCTGCCAGGGTCGACGGCAGATTCAAGCGTCAATGCTTTTACGTCGCCGGCAGACGCTTTTGCAAATGCACAAAGCAGAGCTGGTGTGAATGATAGAATCGTGGTCTTCGGCTCTTTCCTGACCGTCGCCGGCGTGCTGCAAGCACGGAAATCTCAATCTCACTAACGAATTTCATCATCTACCGTATGCGCTTGTTCTCGTTCCTTGGCAAAAAAAAGAAGCAGGAATCCACACCCGGAGCACCAGACTTCACTTCGCGTTCTGAAGAAGAGTCGCAGGTATATCGGAACCGCAGCAACCGTAGCAAAAAAAACCTGGAGGGCGCCGCCGCCCAGGTGCCCTCCGAGGCCGCTCTGCCGGAAAAAAAACGGGCCCGCCGACGCTTGATCGGCGCCATCGCTCTGGTACTGGCGGCCATCATCGGATTGCCAATGTTGTTCGATTCTGAGCAGAAATGGGTGCCGGACGATATTGCTATACAAATTCCTTCCATGGATACCCCAGTGACGGCACCAGCGGTTTCGCCAACCATGCCAGCGCCACCGGTCGCAGCGGGAGTTTCATCTTCCGGGCCGGTGTCTGCTTCCACCGCGTTGAGCCGGCAAGAAAAAATCATCGACTTGGCGCTGCCACCGGCAATTGCGCCAACTCCTGTAACCGACCGCGCCGACGCGCAGCAAGCGCCGGTAGTTGGTGGTGCGTTGCACAAGTCTGCTCCAGAAACCAAGCCCACCCCAAAGCCAGAACCCAGGCAGGAGCCAAAACCTGAACCACTGCTGGTGCCAAAACCAGAGCCGGTGCCAAAACCAGAGCCGGCGCCAAAACCAGAGCCGGCGTCTAAACCACAGCCGGCGTCTAAACCAGAGCAAGCTAATAAAGCAGATGAGGCAGCGCGCGCCCGGGCCATCCTGGAAGGGCGCAATGTTGCCGCTGTAGCGGAAAAAACATCGCCCAAATTCGTACTGCAAATTGTGGCACTGGCAAATCAGCAAAAGGTTTATGAATTGCAGGGAAAGTTAAAAGAAGCCGGTATCAAATCGTATACGCAAAAAGTTTCGACCAAGTCCGGTACGCCTATTCGAGTCAGGGTAGGGCCATTTTCCAGCAAGGAAGACGCTGAGAAAATGCGTGCCAAACTGGTGCGGCTGGGTTTCGGCGGCACTTTGGTGCCGATTAATTAGTGCGGCACTTCATTAGCGCAGTGCTTCGCCAGTGTTGAAGCCATATAAGCCAGGATGCAAAATACGGTCGCTAACAAGTAGGCAAATAGGGCGGGCCTTTATGCCTGTAGCCAGATGCAGGCACGGAGGCTTGCATTATTTGAACGTACCACAGCAGCGGATGGCGATTAACTGGTGACAATCTTCGATTATCTGGTTTTGTTCGTGTTGCTATGCTCAATCGTCATCAGCACAATGCGCGGTTTGCTCAAGGAAGTGCTGTCATTGCTTGGCTGGGTAGTGTCCTTCGTTGTCGCCAATGCGTATGGGGCGAAACTGGCAGCATTATTGCCGGAGATTATTCCCGGCAGCACATTACGTTTGATCGTGGGCTTTATCGTGCTGTTTATTGGCACTCGCCTGTTAATGTCGTTGCTGACAATGGCAGTTGATGCAGTAGTTAATGCCAGCGGTCTGAAAGTGATTGATCGCGGTTTGGGTGGTTTGTTTGGTCTCGGGCGTGGAGTTGTGATTGTGCTGGCTGTTGCTTTGCTGTGTGGCATGACCTCGATTCCGCAGCAGCCGTTCTGGACCGATGCTCTATTGAGTCCGCTGGTGGAAAGCGCTGCGCGCACCGTCCAGCAGTTCTTGCCGGGCGATATTGTGCGGCATGTAAAATTTTGAATCATTTGTCAGGAGTTCTCCATGTGTGGCATTGTCGGTGTTGTTTCTCATGGCCCCGCTAATCAGTTGATTTATGACGCTTTGCTCTTGTTGCAGCATCGAGGCCAGGATGCTGCGGGTATTGCAACCAATCATGGAAATAAATTCATCATGCACAAGGCCAATGGCTTGGTGCGCGATGTATTTCGCACGCGCAACATGCGTTCGCTGCTGGGCAATACCGGCATCGGTCAGGTGCGTTATCCGACCGCCGGTTCTGCCAGCGAAGAAGAGGCGCAACCGTTTTACGTCAATGCGCCGTTCGGCATTATTCTGGCGCACAACGGCAATTTGACCAATAGCGGGCAATTGAAGATCGAACTGTTCAAAAACGATCGGCGTCACATCAATACCGATTCCGATTCGGAAGTGCTGCTCAATGTACTGGCGCACGAAATTCAGGAAGCCACCAGTGGTTACTCGCTCGACCCCTCTACCTTGTTCAAAGCGGTTGCAACCGTGCATAAAAGGGTGCGCGGCTCGTATGCAGTGGTGGCGCAAATTGCCGGCCACGGCTTACTGGCCTTTCGCGATCCGTACGGTATCCGACCACTGTGCGTCGGCGTCAATGAGACAGCCAAAGGCAATGAATACGTGATTGCCAGCGAATCGGTGGCGCTGGAAGGTTTAGGTTTCCGTTTTCTGCGCGATGTCACGCCTGGCGAAGCCATCTTCATCGATCAGGATAGAGTGATGCATAGTCGCCAATGCGCAGACAATCCGACGCTCAATCCGTGTGCGTTCGAGTTTGTATATTTTGCACGCCCCGACTCCATCATCGACGGCGCATCGGTGTACGCCAGCCGCCTGAAAATGGGAGAGTATCTGGCAGAAAAGGTGCGAAAACAGTTTCCCCAGGGCGACATCGATGTCGTGATGCCGATTCCAGATTCATCCCGCCCGGCAACGATGGAACTGGCCCTGAAACTGAATATCCAGTATCGCGAAGGCTTTATCAAGAATCGTTATGTCGGCCGCACCTTCCTGATGCCGGGGCAGGCAATCCGACAAAAATCAGTACGCCAAAAGCTCAATGCGATAGGCTCCGAATTCAAGGGAAAATCGGTATTGCTGGTGGATGACTCGATTGTGCGCGGCACCACCAGCCGTGAAATCGTCCAGATGGCACGCGATTCCGGCGCCAAGCGCGTGATTTTCGCTTCTGCAGCACCACCGGTGAAGTTCCCGAACGTGTACGGTATCGATATGCCAACCCGTAACGAACTGATTGCTTTTGGGCGTTCGGATGAAGAAGTTTGCCGCGAAATCACCGCCGATGCACTGGTGTATCAGGATCTTGATGCGTTAAAACGCTCCATTTCGGATGTTAATCCAGCCCTGAAGAGGTTCGAGGCATCCTGCTTCGATGGCGTTTATGTGACCGGCGACATCACGCGCGATTATCTGGACTGCATCGAGGCCGCCCGCAACAACCCGCGGCCCTTGGTCGAAGACCCGGTGCGTTCGCAATTAAACCTGAATTTGGCGCAAGCAGATTGATCGCTGCATATGCGACGATGCCCTGTGCATGCGGGGCAGGCGTGCTTGCTGCAACTAAAATTGATTAATATGGACGACCTCAAAAACACCGGATTCACCACCAGCATCCTGCATAGCGATCGGCAAAAACCGATCGAGCATGGCTCGCTGCACAAGCCGATTCATACCTCGGTTGCATTTGGGTATAAGGATGCGCGTGAACTGGCCGCCGTATTTCAGGGCAAGCAACCCGGTTATAGATACGGTCGGCAAGGCAACCCGACTGTGTCGGCGCTGGAAGACAAGATTACCAGGATGGAAAGTGCCTACGCGACCATCTGTTTTGCTACCGGCATGGCTGCTATCGGCGCTATTTTCCAAGGCTTGCTGCGCCAGGGCGACCATGTCGTGTCGTCTTCTTTTTTGTTCGGCAACACTAACAGCCTGTGGCAAACGGTGAATAGCCAAGGCATCGACGTATCGTTTGCCGACGCCACCGATGTCCGGCAGATCGAAGCGGCGTTGACTCCGGCTACTCGCATCGTATTTGTCGAAACCATCGCCAACCCGCGCACCCAGGTAGCCGACCTGAAGCACATCGGTCGTCTGTGCCATGACCGCGGGATTCTGTATGTGGTCGACAATACGATGACTTCGCCTTACCTGTTTCAGGCGAAATCGGTCGGAGCCGGACTGGTCGTCAATGCCTTGACAAAATCAATTGCCGGGCATGGCAATGTACTCGGCGGCAGCCTGAGCGATACCGGCCTGTTCGACTGGACTGCATTTCCGAATATTGCACCGGGTTACAAGCGTTTCATGCCTACCCAGTGGGGCATGGCGCAGGTGCGCGCCAAGGCCTTGCGCGACTTCGGCGCTACATTGAGTCCCGAAGCCGCGCATCACATTGCGATGGGGGCCGAAACCCTGGCGCTGCGCCTGGAACGCGCATGCGCCAGTGCACTGGCGATTGCCAGCATGCTGGAGGCCGATCCGCGGGTCGCCGCGGTCCACTATCCGGGCTTGCCATCGCATCCGCAGCACGCTATTGCTACCGAATTATTTCGCCATTGCGGCAGCCTGTTCAGTTTTGAACTGGCAACAGGTATTGACTGTTTTGACTACCTGAACCAGCTCAGGCTAGGGATTTCGGCCAGCAATCTGGGCGATACCCGCACCTTGGTGATTCCGGTTGCCCACACGATTTTCTTTGAGATGGGCGCCGAACGCCGCGCCAACATGGGAATTGCCGATTCCTTGATCCGCGTTTCGGTAGGGATTGAAGATACGGCCGACCTGGTCGAGGATTTCCGACAGGCTTTAGAGGTTTGATAGGTACGCTGGCCACGCAAAATATTTACATTTTAATGGAGTATTATTTCATACGCTTGTAAATGATGCGTTGATTGCATGTTTTATTGATATACATATCATGGGTATATATTGCGATCTACCGGTAGCGTCCATTTGTTCAGAGTGCCCGGCCGATAAGATTTGAATCTTGCCACCAGTGCAGCTGGAGTGGTTTCCGCCAGCAACAGGGATGCCTGTTGCTGGCCCAGGAAGCGCTCGGTGACGATGTGCTGCATGAAATCCAGCAGGCCGTCGAAAAAGCCACTTACATTCAGCAGACCAATTGGCTTGTTGTGTAGACCCAGTTGTGACCAGGTAAATACTTCGAACAGCTCCTCCAGCGTGCCAATTCCGCCCGGCATGGCGATGAAGCCGTCTGACAAGGTCGCCATCATGGCCTTGCGCTCATGCATATCCTTGACAATGTGCAGGCGCGTCAGGCCAGGGTGCCCAATTTCTTTTTCCAGCAGAGCGCTCGGTATGACGCCGGTAGCCTCGCCACCGAGTCGCAAAACTTCATCGGCAATAACCCCCATCAGGCCGACGCTGGCGCCGCCAAATACCAGTGCAATATTGTCATTGACCATTTCCCGGGCTAGGGCGCGCGCCGCTTGTGCGTACATCGGCGAGGCTCCGGCAGAAGAACCGCAATAGACGCAAATTGATTTTATTTTCAACATGGGAATTAAGCTTAGGAACGAATCGTTAATACGAATACAAGTCTATTTGGATTTTTCCAGATATTCGGCCGACAGCTTGTCGAATAGGGAGTGCGTATCGCCGCGCAAAAATGGTTCAATGACTGACAGTACCTGATAGCAGCCGCGTGCTAACGCGTCCGACATGACCTTTTGCTCGGAATAATTGCGTGGATTGCGCACGTATTCGTATGACAGCCAGTAAGTTGCCACCACTACCATATTGGTGGCGAGCGCATCGATTGCCGGATCGCTGGCCTCAAGCGCTTTTTCAGTGCGCAATTCTTCACACAGATGTTTCGCAACCTTGACCTTCTGCGCCAGAATTTGCTTGAAATGCAGTTCCAGTTTACGGTTGCGCGACAGCAGGTCGTTCATGTCGCGGTAAAAGAAACGGTAGCGCCACACCAATTCAAACATCCAGTGCAGATACAGCCAGACGTCTTCAATGCTGGGCCGGCGTTCGGCGGGAATTGCCAGCCGGCGGTTAATTTCTTCTTCGAATTGCACAAAAATCGAATTGACGATGTCATCCTTGTTGCGGAAGTGGTAATACAGGTTTCCCGGTGAAATATTCATTTCTTCCGAGATCACCGTGGTCGTGATATTGGGCTCACCGAATTCATTGAACAGGCGCAATGATAATTCCAGAATGCGTTCGCGCGTGCGGCGGGGGGCTTTTTGTTGCATATAGCAATCTTTCTGTGTGAAATCAGTCTCGGCGCAAGCTTAACATCATTAAAATTTTACGCGAGGGCTCTAGACAGTGCCAACGGTTAATGATTACAGCCGCAGATTACATCTGCACCTTGAAATGACATTTTGGAACGCCATGTAAGAGCTAGGGCGAAAAGAGGGCAAATTACAACCGGCATTGCTGTCCTCGTAAAAATTGCCGGACCCGGCTTTGGCGCCGGGAAGATTGATCCACCCACCCGTATCAGGAGTATGCAACCATGCAAATTCAAGTCAATACCGATAGCAACATCGAAAATAATGAAGGACTGACCAACCACATTGAAACTGTAGTTCACGGTGCATTGAGTCATTTCAAAGAACAGGTGACAAGGGTGGAAGTCCACTTGAGTGACGCCAATGGCCCCAAATCAGGTGCTGCCGATAATCGATGTCTGATGGAAGTACGGCTACAAAATCATCAGCCAATCGCCGTAACCGAGCAAGCGGCGACGGTGCATCAGGCGGTTCAGGGTGCAGCAGAAAAATTGAAGCGCACGGTGGAAAGCACTTTGGGCCGGTTGGATGCGAATACAAAAGCACGGCCGGTAATAGCGGATGCTTCAGAAGTCGATGACGAGGTTTAAGCAATAAACATTGAACGTTAAACATAGCGCCTTTGCGTTATTTTTTAAAGCAGCCGGATGGCGTTTTTGATGTCTGATTTTTTTAAGGCATCAAAAACGTCATCCGGCTGCTGCTTTTTGTAGGGCAGATTTAATCGCCTGAATTCGGATAAAATGCGCCGCGCACGCAAATCCACTGGGACACTGCTGAAAACGCGCCGCATCTAAAAATTTTATCATTTAAGGAAATCAAGCATGGCCGGATCCAGCCTTTTAGCGCTCATTGATGACATTGCCAGTATTCTTGATGATGTAAGCTTGATGACTAAGGTGGCCGCCAAGAAAACGGTTGGCGTGCTGGGCGACGACTTGGCATTGAATGCCCAGCAAGTCACCGGCGTAAAGGTCGAGCGCGAACTTCCGGTGGTGTGGGCGGTGGCAAAAGGATCCTTCCGCAACAAGCTGATTCTGGTGCCGTCGGCACTCGCCATAAGTTTTTTTGCACCGTGGGCGGTAACGCCGCTTTTGATGCTGGGCGGCGCATTTCTTTGCTATGAAGGCTTTGAAAAACTGGCGCACAGCTTCATGCGCGGCAAGGAGCAACACGACGCCCATCAGACCGAATTGCTGCAAGCTTTGTCGGACCCGGTGGTCGACCTGGTCGCGCTGGAAAAAAACAAGATTAAAGGCGCGGTGCGCACCGACTTTATCCTGTCGGCTGAAATCATCGCCATTACCTTGGGTACGGTAGCCACAGCGTCGTTCGGCGCGCAGATCACAGTGCTGTCGCTGATTGCGATCATCATGACCATTGGCGTCTACGGCCTGGTGGCCGGCATCGTTAAGCTGGACGATGCCGGACTGTATTTAAGCCAAAAAAATGGCGATAATTTTTTAATGAGAATACAGCGCAGCCTCGGCAGAGGGATCCTGATATTTGCGCCGTACATGATGAAGAGTCTGTCAGTGATCGGTACGGTTGCGATGTTCATGGTGGGCGGCGGCATCCTTGCCCACGGCGTGTCTGCTGCAACTGCATTGATCCACGGGCTGGCGCTCAGTTCAGGCACGCTGCCAATGGTTGGCGGCGCGTTGGAAGCGCTGGCTCCGACGCTGCTGAACGCGGTGCTCGGGGTCGTGACAGGCGCAATAGTGCTGGCTGCCGTAAGCGCCGCACAGCGCATCTATCGAGCCATAAAGCGATAAGCGATATTTTTTTAACCGGATCATCAACATGAGCCGGTTTTATCTGTATTCGAGATTCCAGATTCCGGTTAATAACGTTTGGTAATGTATAAACCAGATAATGATGTTTATGAAATCTGACAAAATTTGCCATAATAACTTTCAACTTTTTTGCATGCGAGGTGTCTAAATGAAGAAACTTATGATTTTCCTTGCTGGGTTCGGTTTTGCCAGCCTCAGCTTTGCAGCATCGCCATTGGTAACGCCGGTTGAACTCAAGGCGCTTTTAGCCAATCCTGTCGTCCGGGTGATTGACGTGCGGCCTGGCCCGGAATATGTCAACAACCATATTCCGGGCGCGTTATCGGCACCGTATGGCGATTGGCGCGGGCCGGCTTCCAACCCGGGTGATCTGCCGCTCTTGCCGCAACTGACAAAGTTGGTGCAAAGACTTGGCTTGACGCCTGCCAACCATGTAGTGGTAGTCTCCAGCGGAGCGGACTCGACTGATTTTGGTGCATCGGCGCGGGTTTACTGGACGCTCAAGGTGCTTGGATTGAAGAATTTGTCGATCCTGAACGGCGGCGTAGAAGCTTGGAATGCCGCATCATTGCCGCAAGACCGTGTTGTTCCCAAAGTAGTGGCAAGTACCTTTGCGCCAAAATTCGACCAAAGTCTGATCGCATCACGCGACGAAGTAGCGGCCCAGGTCAATAATCCAAAAACTCGATTGGTGGATGCACGTCCTGCTGCGTTCTTCCTCGGCAATGCCAGCCACCCCGCCGCTAAAGTCGCCGGCACCATCCACAATGCTGTCAATTTGGATAATGGCAAATGGTTCAAGCCGGGCACTGCTATCTTCCTGTCGGTTGAAGATGCTAAAAAAGTTGCAGCAATAGCTGGGATCACATCTCAGGATCAAATAATATCGTTTTGCAATACCGGCCACTGGGCCGCTACCAACTGGTTTGCCATGTCCGAGATTCTGGGCCTGAAAAACGTCAAGCTCTATCCAGGCTCGATGGTCGACTGGACCCAGGCGTCGTCTGCCCTGCCGATGGACAATGTTCCAGGCCGAGGCCATAAACTCATGAATGACGCCAAGAACTGGGTGAATAAAGCATTTAATTAATCCACTAATTTTTCATGAAACGTCTATCGCTACCGGTCCTTGTAGCCGTATTTTTCATCAGCCTGGTCTGGTTTGTTTCGAGCCGCCAGGCGGTTCTGTTTTTGGTCGGCATCGGGATGGGGTCCGCGCTGGCCGGCACGCGTTTCGGCTTCACTAGCGGATGGCGGCGGTTAATCGAGCGTCGCGACCCGCGCGGCGTGCTGGCGCAATTACTATTGCTGGCCATCGCAGCGGCGCTATCGATGCCGTTGTTGGGGCAATATCCAGAGCTAGTCGCAGCCCTTGGCCCTCCGAGCATTAGCTTGCTGATTGGCGCATTCGTGTTTGGTCTAACCATGCAGATCGCCGACGGTTGCGGCTCAGGTACGCTTTACAAGGCAGGCTTGGGCGTGCCGTTGAATATGGCGATTTTGCCGTTGTTTGCGCTCGGCAGTTTTCTCGGTTCTGCGCACATTAACCGCTGGTTGGAACTCGGCAGCCTGGAGCCGATAGGATTGGTGCAGATGCTGGGGCCGATGGAGGCGTTCGGCCTGACATGTGTCGGGCTGTTGCTGCTGGCTGGGGCTGCTCTGCGTTGGTGCGGCAATGCGATGCCCTGGTTTGACCGGCGCTTGTGGATCGGTGCACTGGCACTGGGGGTGTTGGCTGCGCTGAATTTATTGATTGCCGGTCAGCCGTGGGGCGTGGTGTATGGCTTTGGTTTATGGGCAGCCAAGATTGCGACTGCGACCGGCGCTTTTGCGCCGCAGGGTAACTGGTTCTGGAGTCAGCCTGGGAATTTTCAGATACTTTCGCAATCTGTGCTGTTGGATGTGACCACCATTACCAACATCGGCGTCATGGCGGGCGCACTGCTGGTTTCGGCGCGCCGTTCCGCGGGACAAGCGCAGCCGCAACGCTTGAACGGGCAGCAGTGGATGATTGGATTGCTGGCCGGTTTTTTGATGGGTTACAGTTCTCGGCTGGCTTTCGGCTGCAATATTGGCGCTATGGTCGCAGGTATTTCGACCGGCAGCGTGCATGGTTGGATTTGGGTGCCAATGGCATTTGGCGGCACTCTGATCGGCGTCCGGGTCCGTCGCCATTTCAATTTCACGGGGTAGGCTTGAAAGTGAAAATCATTTATTTCAAAATAATTTTTTGGGCGCTGTTACTTACTTTTCTAGGCTGGGACTGGATGCATGCAAGCCCGATCAACATCCGTGCAGAGCCACCCTTGATAGCGGCCGGCTCCGGCCAAGCTACCAGCGGTGGGCACTGTTCGTCGGCGCACTGACTAAAAATTAGTTTTGTAGTAGATACAATCGCAGGTATTTTTTTAGAGTGCAATTAAATCATGCGGCAAAGCATGCAATTATAGTTATACTCTCAATAAATACAGGATTTATATCAGTGTTGAATCAGTGCTGACAAGCGGTTATTTTCCACAGGCCAGGGTATATTTTTCAGCGGCGCGACGCGCTTTGCGTTTGGCGTTTTCGATTGATTTCATGGGTGCATTTGCGGCATCTTCTTCTGCCCATTGCCGATGTTGTTCCAGCCCCGCGCATTGCTTGCGTTTGCTGGCAGCGGCACTGGCGAATTTTTTCTGGGCGCGATCTTCGATGGCCTCGTTTTTATTGCGCTCACGCGTCAATCGATTCAGTTCTGCCTTGTCCGTTGCCAGGCGCTGGCGTGCGTCTCCTGCAGCTTCTGCGGAAAACGTATCGTCTGTCTTGATCACCGTTGCGTTGGTGCATTCGGTATCGCTATAAGTGATTTGCGTACCTGTTTTACATTTGTAAATGGCCGAAGCGGGTACGGATATCGTGTACAGGACGGCTAATAATAGCAATCGGTTCATAGTATTTTCTCTGGATGAGGTTACAAAACTTTGCCCGGATTCATCAGGTTCAATGGGTCAAATGCTTGCTTCAATGTTTGCATCAGCTGCATTTCCACTGCCGATTTGTAACGCCGAATTTCATCGCGTTTCAGTGCGCCAAGGCCATGCTCGGCGGAAATCGAGCCGCCGCAGCCGTGCACGCTGTCATGCACTACCAGGTTGATCGCCGATTGCTGCGCGATGAATGCCGCGTCGCTAATACCTTCCGGCGGCGACACGTTGTAATGCAGGTTGCCGTCGCCGAGGTGGCCGAAAGTGACCATCCGGCAGCCGGGCGCGGCTTGCTGCAGTAGCGCATCTGTGGCCAGGATGAAGTCGGCAATGCGCGAGATCGGCACCGAGATGTCGTGTTTGACATTCTTGCCTTCGGCTGCCTGCGCCAGCGAGATGTGTTCGCGCAGATTCCATAGCGATTTGGATTGGGCGATCGAGGCTGCGACGATGGCGTCGGTAATGACATCCTGTTCCAGCGCCGCGCCGATCAGGCTTTCCAGCATGGCGTTGGCATGTTGTTCCGATTCGCTATCGGATAATTCCAGCAGCACATATTGCGGATGATTTTCCGCAAAAGGCAGGCGCATCTGCGGAAAATGCCTGGTCACCAGTTGCAGGCAGAAATCCGACATCAACTCGAAACCGGTCAGTGCCGCGCCGCAGTGCGCCTGCGCCAGCGTTAACAGTCGCAGCGCATCGGCAGGTGTTGACATCGCCGCCAGCGCGGTGATCTGCGCCCTGGGTTGCGGAAACAGCTTCATCACGGCAGCGGTGATGATGCCGAGCGTGCCTTCGGCGCCGATGAACAAGTCGCGCAGATCGTAGCCGGTATTGTCCTTTCGCAGCCCGCGCAAGCCATCCCAAACTTCGCCTTGGACGGTCACGACTTCGAGGCCGAGGCACAGCTCGCGCGCGTTGCCGTAACGCAGTACAGCGGTGCCGCCGGCGTTGGAGGATAGATTGCCGCCGATAGTGCAGCTGCCTTCGGATGCCAGCGAAAGCGGGAATAGGCGCTCCGCAGCGCTGGCGGCTTGCTGCAGATTTTCCAGGATGCAGCCGGCTTCCGCCGTGATAGTGTTGTTGAGGGTGTCAACCGCGCGGATCTGGTTCAGGCGCGTCAGCGACAAAACGATGGCGTCACCGCTGTCATCCGGCACACTACCCAGCACCAGTCCGGTATTGCCACCCTGCGCCACAACGGGCACCAGAAACTGATTGCACAGACGGATGACGGCAGCGACTTCGGCTGTCGAGCCGGGTTTAACCACGGCCATCGCGCGGCCGGTAAAACGGCCGCGCCAGTCAGTCAGATACGAAGCGGTATCGGCAACCTCGGTCAGCACATAATTGGAGCCAATCGCAGTGCGGCAGAGGGTCAGGAAATCGTTCATTTTGCAGCCTTTTCAATGGTTTCGCGTGCCAGTTTTTTGGCGGCCTGCTTGAGCGGGCGCAAATACAAAATCGTGCAAAAAAAATAAATCACGGTGAGTGCGACTTCAACCCAGCCCAGTGTGGCCGACAACCCTTTATCGCTGGTGGCGCGCACCAAGCCTTCCATGAAGTACAACAGGATCAGTATTGACGACCATTGCAGCGTGTAATTGTCGCGCTTTAAAACCCCGCGCAGCGGTAGCAGCAGCGGCACCACTTTGAGCACCATCCATGAACCGCCCGGACGCAGCGGCGCCAGCACCATTTCCCAGGCAATGCACAATGCAATCAGGGCGATTAAGCTGATGCTGGCACCGAGGTGATAATTTCTTTGGAGGTTGTTTTGCATCATTTTTGTAATTTAGTAGCGGTGCTGGCAAGCCGTTGCCCGAGGGCGATAGCGAGGTGTCGGGTGTCTTGGGAAATCGTCTTGTCGCCATTGGCGCCGGCCCAATGCGTGGCGCCATACGGGCTGCCACCGCTGGCAGTGGTCATCAATTCTGGATGGGTGTAGGGCAAGCCCTGAATCAGCATGCCGTGATGCAATAACGGCAGCATCATCGATAGCAAGGTCGATTCCTGGCCGCCATGCAGGCTTCCAGTCGAGGTGAAAACGCAGGCTGGTTTGCCGCACAAGGTGCCGGAGAGCCATTGCGCGGCAGTGCCGTCCCAGAAATATTTCATCGCGGCTGCCATGTTGCCAAAGCGCGTAGGCGAGCCCAGCGCCAGACCGGCGCACTGTTCCAGATCGGCCAGTTCGACATACGGCGCGCCTGCATCTGGAATCGTGGGCGCGGTGGCTTCCGTCACACTCGAGACTGCCGGCACAGTGCGCAGCCGGGCGTCGCAGCCGGGAACGCTTTCAATGCCTTGGGCGATGCATTCCGCCAGTGTGCGAGTAGCGCCGTTCCGGGAATAATACAAAACGAGCAAAGTAATATTGGATGGATTCATGCTTGATATTATATTGTGGTTTATTAATGTCTGATGTTACGCACGTTGCATGCAAGACATGAAAGTCATTGTCCACGAAATACACGAAAGGCACGAAAGAAAGTAAAGAAGTTTTTTTCGTGGACTGAATTTTTTTGTACATAACATCAGTAACCACTTTATTACACCGAATTATTGCAGCCAATGTCTCTCAAAAAACTATCGATTCTGCGTGGAATGTCCTGGTCCGACTTGCTCGACCTGTTCCTGTTCGCACGCAACCGTTTGCATGAAGAACGCCTGTCGCAAGTCGCGGGTAGCCTGACCTACACCACAGTACTGGCGCTGGTGCCGATTCTGACGATTGCGTTGGCGATTTTTACCACATTCCCACTGTTCAATACCTTCCGCGCGGCGCTCGAATCATACCTGGCTGGCAGCCTGATACCGGGTTCGATTTCCAATACCATATTGGGCTATCTGACCCAGTTTGCGACCAAGGCCAAGAGTCTGTCGGCGGTCGGTGCGGTTTTGCTGATCGTTACTGCAGTGCTCATGATGATGACGGTCGACCGCACCTTAAACGACATTTGGCGCGTCAAGACGCAGCGCCCCTTCGCCCAGCGGGTAACCGTGTATTGGGCTGTTGTGACGCTGGGCCCGTTGCTGATCGGCGTGTCGATGACACTGACTTCGTATTTGTTTACCGCCACCAGCGATGTAGTGGAAAGCGTGCCTTTCATAGGCGCAGTGTTTTATACGCTGGTTTCGATCCTGGTTACCACTGGCGCGTTCACACTGCTCTATGTGATGGTGCCGAACCGGCCTGTCGACTGGCGAGACGCCGCATCGGGCGGCCTGGTTGCAGCGATTGCATTCGAGCTTGTCAAGCGCTTGTTTGCCGGCTTCGTCAGCCAGTCGCCGACCTACACTCTGGTATATGGGGCAGTGGCCGCGATACCAATTTTTTTGTTGTGGATTTATCTTTGTTGGTTCATCACCTTGTTCGGCGCGGTGCTTGCCGCATCCTTGCCGATTGTGAAGTACGAACGCTGGTGGCATGTCGCTGCGCCCGGGAGTGCTTTTGTGGATGCGATGTCGATCATCGAAGTGCTTTATCGGGCGAGAGTATCAGACACGACAGCCGTAGTTGATACCCTGACGATTCGGCGCAAGACGCGGCTCGGTTTTGAAGAAATAGAGCGGCTGCTGCAAAACATGCAAAACGTCAATTGGGTTGGGCGCGTCAAAGCGGAGCATGCCGGTACGAGCCGGGCACGTTGGGGCAGACGCATTGAAAAAGGATTTGAGCGCTGGGTGCTGGTCGCCAATCCGCAACAGTTGGCGCTGGCAGTTGTGTATCGGATGTTCGTATTTGATCCTTCCGGCGATGCGGTGCTGGCCAGGCAGGTGGAATTGGCGGTCGAGCAAGGCTTAAGCGAGACGCTGGCAGAATATTTTTCCAAGGGCTAATGTATTTTTCAGGCTAAACTGTACTGCATGCACTATTTTTGGTAAGCACTGGAATACATGCGGCGAAGAACATGTTTTTGTTTATACTCCGCATAAATCCGAATGAATATGACGCGGTGACGTAACTGAATTGCGAAGCATACAGGACGATATACGCGGTTATACATCTTAAAAACAACTGAGACGCGACTCAAGCATTGGAAATTATTATCATAAAGCGGCATAATGCCAACCTTTACTTATTATCTTTTCTGGAATGAATCTTCGGCTCGCTTTTATCAGCGGGCTTTTTTGCTTTCCAAATAAACCAATAAAAATTTTGCATCTTATAAATCGATCCGGCCTATCAAACAGGCACAAGGGGAAGTTAATCTTCGCTTACCCAAAGCATCATTCTGGAATGCTGACTGCCGGCGTGTGTTCGGTTGCAAGCGGTTGAACGGTAACCCACAGTGGCACCCTGCGGTATACGCATAACAAGCTCTGCCTATTCGCCATTAGCCGGATTGGGGCGGGTCATTCACTTCGTACATGAAAGTAACCAAGTTCGTCTGGACCTGGTGTTAAAGCAATGAAAAATACTTCAAAAACACTGAAACTCGCCACCAAAGTGAAGCGGACGGATTCGACGTCATTGACGTTGCCAAAAAGCACGCTGACCCAGGTATTTGATAATGCGGCATCTGCAGTGCCAAACAAGGTCAGAGTCGTCACCAAGCGCTCCAGGCTGGCCGTGCCCGTTGTAGCGGAACCGGCTGCAGTACCAGAAGAAGCCTTGCCTGTGAGCAGATCCATAGAGATGAGTGCGGATTTGGATTGCGCTGCGGCGGTGCTCAAGGCTCCTATAGCCGCCAAGAAAACCAAGGCAAAAACAGTCGCTGTGCCTGCCAAGATTGCCACCCAAGCTGAAGCCATGCCGGATGCGACTCCAATGGTGGGGCAGGTGGTCAAACAAACCACCGATGCTGCAACGTTGGCGGCAATCGACACCTCCGGCTATTTCCTGCCTTCGGTCAAAGTGCCGGGCCGCCGCGGGCGCAAGCCGAAAGAATTTCAGCCTGAAAACGACGAAGTTGCCGCATTAAACGCAGTTGAACGTTCCGAACTGAAATCGGTAGCCAAGGCTAAAAGCCGTAATGCAAAAGAAAAAGCGCTGCTCAAGGATGCGCTTTCGGCCGACACCGAAGCGACCCCGGAGGATCTGGAGCAGCGTCGTAGAAAATTGTTGGCCTTAATCAAGTTCGGCAAAGAACGCGGCTTCCTGACCAACGCAGAAATCAACGACCATCTACCGGAAAATATTTTCGAGCCGGAAGCCATCGAAGCCATCATCAGCACCTTTAACGATATGGGCATCGCCGTCTACGAACAGGCTCCAGATGCCGAGTCATTGCTGTTGACGGACAATGTTGCGACCGTCACCAGCGATGACGAAGTCGAAGCAGGCGCCGAGGTGGCACTCTTGACTGTCAATGCGGATTTTGGCCGCACTACCGACCCGGTTCGCATGTACATGCGGGAGATGGGCGCGCGCGATCTGCTTACACGGGCCGGTGAAATCGAGATTGCCAAGCGCATTGAAGGCGGCCAAAACGACATGATTCAGGCAATTTCGGCTTGCCCGACCACGATTGCCGAAATCATAGCTACCGCAGAAAGAATCGCTAATGATGAAATCAAGATTGATGAAATCGTCGATGGCTTAGTCGACCCGGATAAGTCTGACGAACAAGCTGCTACGGCAAGCTCGGACGAAGACGATGAAGACGATGCAGACGACGAAGCCGAAACTAATGAAGACGAACAGAACGGTGGCGGCATTGCCGGTATTGGTGGCGCAGCCGGCTTTAGTGTCGAGCAGATCACGCAACTGAAGAAAGCCGCTCTGGCGAAATTCGCCATCATCTCGATCCAGTTCGACAGGATGCGCAAGGCCAACGATAGCGGTGCTTACCAATCCGATGCTTACAACCAAGCTCAGGCAATCATTTCGCACGAGCTGCTGGGTATTCGTTTTACCGCCAAAGTGGTTGAGAAATTGTGCAACACGCTGCGTGGGCAAGTCGACGAAGTGCGTCACATTGAAAAACAATTACTTGGGATCGTCGTCGACAAGTGCGGCATGCCGCGCACCCACTTCATCAAAGTGTTTCCTGGCAACGAAACCAACCTGGATTGGGTCGATGGTGAAGTCAACGCCAAGCATCCATACAGCATCGTACTAAGTCGGAATGTGCCTGCAATCAAAGAGTTGCAAAAAAAACTGATAGCTTTGCAGTCGCGTGTGGCATTACCTCTGTCTGATGTGCGCAGCATCAGCAGACAAATGTCGGCCGGCGAAATGCGCACCCGCAAGGCTAAGCGAGAGATGACGGAAGCCAATTTGCGGCTGGTGATCTCAATTGCCAAAAAATACGTCAACCGTGGCCTGCAATTTCTCGATCTGATTCAGGAAGGCAACATCGGTTTGCTGAAAGCGGTCGACAAGTTCGAATACCGTCGCGGCTACAAGTTCTCAACCTATGCGACATGGTGGATTCGTCAAGCCATCACCCGGTCGATCGCCGACCTGGCGCGCACTATCCGGGTTCCGGTACACATGATTGAAACTATCAACAAGATGAACCGGATCTCACGCCAGGTGCTGCAATCTACCGGTGCAGAGCCGGATGCGGCGACACTGGCATTGAGGATGGAGATGCCGGAAAACAAAATTCGCGAAATCATGAAAATCGCCAGGGAGCCGATTTCAATGGAAACCCCGATGGGTGAAGACAGCGATTCGCAGTTGGGCGACTTCATCGAGGATAGTCACACCGTGGCGCCGGCCGATGCCGCACTGTATTCATCAATGCGCCGGGTGGTCAAGGATGTGCTGGACTCGCTCACACCGCGAGAAGCCAAGGTGCTACGCATGCGCTATGGTCTTGAAATGTCGTCCGATCATACGCTGGAAGAAGTCGGCAAGCAGTTCGATGTGACCCGCGAACGCATACGCCAGATTGAAGCCAAAGCGATGAACAAGTTGCGCCAACCGTCGCGCTCGGACAAGCTCAAGAGCTTCATAGGAGCTAATTAAGCAAACAACGGATTACTTGCATTAAAAATATACTATTAACTGTATTTTAAATAAATGCAATGAATACATGCGGTAAATGTAGTGTTTTTTCTCATACCCCATGATATATGGTGAATGCAAAACAGTTCAGAGCGCTATGAAAAATTTCTGAACTGAAGCGTTTTCTGGTGCGGATAGCTTGGCCGCGACCGGTTGCAAGGACGCACGGACAAGTCTGAATGCACCTTTGAACATCGCTTCGAGAAACGCGGCGTCCTTGAATGACGCCGTGCCGCTGATATGCATTCTTAAAAATGACGTTGCGTTATCGCCGGTGGAGTCCATTGATACAACCAGGTTTCGCACAACGTCTGGCCATCCGTAACCAGATAAACCCGCAAATCAATTGGCGCGACACTGGCATCCGTCGGCTTCAGATCGAACATTACCCGGTAGCCTTGAATATCGTCTAACGGCCGCGCCGAGCTCACTTCGACTGTGCCGCGCGAAGCACTGATGACCGGTACCACTTTAGCGTCCTTTCCTAGCAACTTCAGATCGCCACCGGCGAAATCGACTACGAAGCGCCATGAATAATAGGTGCGTTTTCGACCAACCACACCACCCATGCCCGTACGTGTAGCCGCCACAGTTGCCAGCGGCGGTACGATCGGCATTTTGCGGCCCCAGTACAAACGATACGTGAACAAATGTTCCTGGCCGGCCTGTGGTTTTTCAGCCGGATTCCAGAAGCAGACGATGTTATCGAAAGTTTCGTCGACGGTCGGGATTTCCACCAGTTGCACCGCGCCTTTTCCCCAGCCTGACTTCGGTTCGACCCATACGCTCGGACGCCGGTCATAGAACACGCCGTCATCCTGATAGTGGTCGAAATTGCGGTCGCGTTGCAGCAAGCCGAAGCCACGCGGATTCTCATCCTGGTAGCCATTGAAGCGCAACTGTGCGGGATTGGTAAGCGGCCGCCAGATCCATTCACCATTTCCACGCAGCATTGAAAGGCCATCTGAATCATGAATCTCACGACGCCAGTCATTGGAGGCAGCGATGCGGCGGTCATTTTCACCATATTGAAACATGCTGGTGAGCGGAGCCACGCCCATCCGTTCGATGGCCTTGCGCGGGTACAGCGCAACCTCGACGTCCATGACCATGGTCGCCGCAGGTTGAATTTCAAATCGATATGCACCCGCCACACTCGGCGAGTCGAGCAACGCATACACTACTAATTTGCTTGAATCCTTGCTCGGACGTTCCAGCCAAAAACTGATGAAATTAGGAAACTCTTCCGGGCGCTCCATGCCGCAATCGATCGCCAGACCACGCGCCGACAGTCCATATTGCCAGTCGGAACCTACAGCACGAAAATAACTCGCGCCCAGGAACGCCGAGACGTCACGCTCCAGATCGGTATGAAAATTTACCCTGAAACCGGCAAAACCCAAATCCTTCGGCATCTTGCCGCCGTGCAAACCGCTTTTGCCATATGCGAACATGGCAGGGTCGTACGCCAGTTCCTGGGCCTGCCCATTTTTCAATTCAAAGATTTGCACCGGAGATTTGAAATAAAGGCCCAGGTGAAAAAATTTGGCCTGAAAACGCAATTCATCTTTAGCCCACAAAGCATGATCGGCGCGGTATTGAATAGCTTGATACTGATCCCAGTCCAGCTTTCTGATCTCATCTGGAATATGGTTCTCAGGAGCTCGATACGGTTGCCCTGCAAGTTGTCGAGCGTACCCTTTGAGCCAGGCGGTATCAAAGGCCTGTGGCTTACCAAGAAATTTCAGCGGACTCGGTGTGGCTGCCGCAGCAAATAAAGATTGAGCCGGAAAGCCGGCAGCAGCAAGTGCCGCCGACGCTTTCAAAAAATCTCGTCGTTGCATGGTATTCCCTATTTAAATAAATCAGATTGCGTGACCCGTTGGGTTGGCTGCAACTAACTCCTACCTCGGGCAATTCACTTTTGACAAGTTTCAAACCTGGAAGTGCCATTGGAATACCATTAACAGATCGTCCAACAAGGTATTTTCCGGTGCCACGACAAGCTAGGACTGTGCTTCAATGTGGCTGCCAAGAGGCTTGGTATGCTCGAGTTGTTGAATGTGCCTGGTTGAAGTGCTTGCCAGTGAGTGTAATGGCTGTCCGGCTGCTAGCCACAAGGTAAGGAAATTTTTCATCAGAGACCAGCCGCTGTTATGTCTGGAAGGTAACCGGGTCTAGCGCCGTTTCCATAAAATGGTATTTGCATTAGTGTGACCATCCGGTGTTTTAGCCGGAGGTATCTGGAGTGTTTTATGTGGACATCATTTACGAAATTCGCAGGCGGCATTTGGTGTAAAAGCAAACTATCACTGCTTTTTCCCGCTATATTGGTGTCTCCCGCCCGACGGTGCGTAAGTATTTTAATGCAGTGGAAGAGCCCAGGTATGAGCGGGTGCAACCCGCCTCCCGAAGGCTGGGTCAATTTGAAGAGCAGTTATCGAAATGGCTGGAAGAAGCAGCCAAGGCCAGGCACCCGGAGCGCTGGAGTGGGGCTACCCGAAACTGGCAGCAGGTCCTCGTTGTACATTTGAATCCCGAAAAACCCGCCACAGAAGTGGTCATGAAACAGGAGAAAAATCCAGAACTAAAAAAGGCAGCATAAATGCAACACGCAAGCGACAACTAGCTTGAAATTTACCGCCTGTGAATTGGCACTAGAGGAGGGCGTCGTCAATGCCGCGATTGTGATGAATGCATTGCGCAGGCTGATCGCCCCCATTTGCCTGCAGCGGCCATTAACGTGCCTGATGGGATTGCATTGACCATTGAGCCTTTGGCCAATTACCACCGTTAGGACTATTTGCTGGGAGCAGCCAATGTCCATTGATCACGCGACCAGCTTACAGGCGCTGCAGTTAAATAGCGTGGCCACCGCATAGCGTGAATTGCAGGCAGAAAAAACCAGGCAGGCGCATCGTCCTGAAATCTGGATGGAGCTATCAATCAGCAGCGGCCTGAATTTGCAAATATGACGCTTAGCGTTATCTGACTGGGTCGTGTGGGGCTGTTGTTGATGTTGCTCTTGACTTTTATCTTGCCAAAATACAATTAATTAATACAAGGGGAGCGCGTCATGTATTTTGAAATGTTGCTGTATGCGCTGAGTCTGCTTTTGGTGATGGTTGTTTTGCATCACTTTATTTATCGCCACAAATCGCCAAAATCATCCAAATTGTCGGCCAATATTGGCGGCGATCACAATCGCTTGGTCGGCGCTTGACTTGGAGATAAAGCGCAAGCCGTCCGGCTTGCGGATTATGAGCAATCGCGTGCGCCGAGCATCAGCCGGGCAAAAGCCAGCAAACGTGCATTGGAACGATTGCAGGAAGATCGGCGCTAAATGTTTCTTTCCTTGCAGCTTGAATTATTTTCTTGGGATTATTTGAATGCAGTTGAGCTTGGATTAATTTACGGTCGCATTCGTAACGCGTATTGGCACATACGGAATTTACGCGGTGCAAAGTGGGGGCAAGCTGTTCGGCGGCGGCATTATCGCAATATTGCGCATGAAATTTCTTTTATTTTACATAATATAAATTATGCGAATATCTGCAAGTAGCCAAAAATACAATGTCATGATAATTTCATGGCATTTTTATTGCTAGAAAGAAATTAAATGCGCTATCCAAATCTACGCTATGGCAACCCAAACGAATTCGCATACTACGCGGTCGGCATATCCAATAAAGATATGGCAAGACGGTTAAAACGGTCAGAAAAATCGGTTAAAAAATGGTTATCAGGCGAACGAAAAATACCGTGGTGGATACCAGAATTATTACGATTACAGCGGATGGAAGCCGTCGAGCGCACCCGGTCTTCCTGTAACTGTTCAAATGCGACCTTAGAAGCCTGCACCTTAGTAATCTCAAGGCCGGCTCTATTGCCACGATTTTGCTCGTATTGAATCAGACGAAGAGCCTGATCTTCATTACCAAGCAAAGCACGTGTGAGCCCTGCAAAATAAAAATCATATTTAGCCTTGGCTCCCATCGATGGAGGCTTTGCACCGAACGAAATAATAACAGGATAATTATCAGGAGAAAGACGACTAGGACGAAACCGTTTTACAGGCTTTTTAAACTTTGAATAGATAAAACGATGCACAAAAAAAAGATTAACAACAGCCAAACTGTATAACGAAGAATTTGCGAATCAATCATCATGCCCCCTGTTTTTAATTAATTGCATTTTAGCAATATAAAAGTCAAGAACAATAGTGTGTAGCGCATCTTCGGCAACTTTCGACTGGCTGGTCAAAAGGTCGAATGCTATCGTATCTGACCCTTCAACCGGGTGGCCGGTTGCACTTCGTATCTGAATCCGCGACGTGTAATCCAACATACTCCTATTGCCATTAATTCCGTGACCAAAGCGCCGATCAGTCGATTTCAGCCAGCGTTTGATGTACGAACGCAGTCAGGATCAGGCGCTCATTAGCGGTTATGTCAACAAACTCAAAGCCATGGTTATACACTGCGCTATTCTCGGCCTGCACCACTGAACGCAACGTGATTTTCAGGTTCAGCAGTGCATCCTGCCCGGCTGCGTGAACTTTAAAGGCAATCCGCCCCACTGCGTTTTTTACGCCGATCGTCTGCCTGGCCGTGCCCGAAGCTCCACCCACGCTCAAATCGGTCAAAGTGGTCGCAATATTGCGTTCCGGTTGTCCAATGATGACGGCGGCAATGATCTTGACCTGCGCCCGCGAACCCTTACGGATTATGGCCCCTCGCACATGCTGCGGATACGATAAATGCAGGTACGGGTATGGTGCATGCACCGATTTGAGAGCCGTTGCAGCAAAGGCGTAAGCCTTCTTACCGGAAAATGAGCGCACCACAAAAGCTTGTCCGTTTTGGATAAAGCCAAATTTGCCATCCAGGGTCGGCGCAGTGACCAACACTGATTGATTCTTGACAAAGCCGATCAAGCGCACGGTGTAGCGAATCGCTGGATTGTCGTGCGACTGCAGGTACAGCGTCTCACCCACTTGCCAGCGTAGCGCATCCATCGCGACCGTGCTTTCGGAACCGACATCCTGGTTGATTTCCAACAGTGGTACGCGCTCATTTTGCCTTGCGCCAGAATTTCTGGTGGCACTGCTTTGCGGCTTGTCCCAGCGGGCATTACGAAAAAACCCACTTTCAACTAAGCTTGTCAGCTGATGTTGTGTTTCGATAATAAAGCCGGATGTGAGCAGCAGTTTGCCACTGGTATCATAAACCGACCACGGCAGCGGTTTTCCTAGTGCGATATCAGTGGAAAGAACCGGAGCTAAAGAAGAAAAGTTACGCATTTATAAACTTTCAGGCTAATATCAAGGTCGAAGCGGCCTAAACCCCCCGGCCAGAATCCAGAGACCGAATAAATACTTCAAACCAGAAGAAATTACCGATGATTTTATCAGCGAAAAACACTATTACCCATGCGTGCTCCCATATGAAACCACGCGAGCCATAGCTTTAAAGCTGCAGTCCATTCCACGTCGACATGCTCCAATATTTATTTCAGATATGAATCCAAAATTGGATTTTAGTCGCCAAACAGAACCAGGTACAACCGTGATGATCCCCAGTGCACAATTCGCCGTAACGATCAATCTCCAGCGCGAACTGGACAAAAGTCTTCCTTTGGGACAAAAACTTATCTTGGTCCACGAGACGCTCAAAAACTACTGTGAACTAGTTCATCGGGTAGCAGTCGCTTTATATGACCCCAAGACCGATCATGTTTCCACTTTCCTTTACAGCAGCGAGAAAGACGATCCGATCGTCAATTATTCGGTCAAGTTATCGGAAGTTCGCTCGCTCAGAGACATCGCACAGGGCGGCTCACCGCGTATTATCAACAACCTGGCAGTCTTGGCGCAGCAGAAAAGCCTGCACACGCAAAAAATACTGTTTCAGGGCTACCAGTCCAGCCTCACTTACCCGCTATATCATAACGGCAGCCTTTTTGGCTTCCTTTTTTTTAATTCATATCAAAAAAATACCTTTGTCGGCAGCTTGCTGCACTTGATCGGTTTATTTAGTCAGGCGATCGCAGCCTTGGTCATCCAGGAGACCAGCGTAGCACGCACCATTGCCGCTGCTATTCGCACCACGCAAAACATCATTTGCCATAAAAACGAGGAAACCGGTGCGCATCTGGGGCGGATGTCATACTATTCCCGCCTGATCGCCGCTATGCTGGCACAACGACATGAACTCAATGACGAGTTCATTGAATACATACTCTTGTTTTCGCCCATGCACGATATCGGGAAAATCGGTATTCCCGATAATCTCCTTTGCAAGCCAGGCAAACTCACCGAAGACGAGTTTGAAGTGGTCAAACGACACACTACCATTGGCCTAGAGATTGTCAACAACATGGCTAAGGAGTTTTCATTTGAAAATTTTCCGCATATCCAGATGCTACGCAATATAGTAGAAATGCACCACGAGGCGATGAATGGCAGCGGCTACCCAAACGGCGCGCGCGGGAAACAAATTCCGATTGAGGCACGCATTTGTGCAGTGGCCGATATTTTTGACGCCCTGACTAGCCGGCGATGCTACAAGCCGGCCTGGAGCAATGAAAAAGCGTTCTTGACATTACGAGAAATGGCAGATACCAAACTCGATAGTGAATGTGTCGAAGCCTTGATTGGGAATCCTGAAAAAATATTGGAAATTCAGGCGAATTTCGCCGAAGATAGGAATGTCTAGGCATCAGGAAGGAAATTTAGCCTTGTTATACATACCCCCTATTTAAAATAAAAAAATATAGAATTTCCGCATATATTTATTGCGGTATTTAAATATACTTAGGCTGGGTATGCATATTACCAAGGTGAAATACGATTACATTCGTGTGCAGGCAGGCCGGCGATACACTGTCATTTAGCCACGTGATTGCAACCGGGCACCGCAACTGAGCGCCACAAGACAGACGTTTCGCCTAACAAACCCATCCACCACCGTTAATGCGGCAGCGCCAGTCGCTTTGCTTGCGTTGGTCTGATAATTTTTTCCACTCTGACATGCTGATAATTGGGCGCGGCTGTATCTCCAGCGGTCAATTTGAAAGCGCCCACCAGTTGCGATAAATTGACCGCCTGCTCTTGCATGGTCCCTGCTGCTGCTGCTGCCTGCTCCACCAGTGCGGCATTTTGCTGCGTGATTTGATCCATCTGGGTAATTGCTTCATTGACTTGTGCTATCCCAGCGCTTTGCTCCAGGCTGGAGGATGAAATTTCACGCATGATGACTGCTGCACGTTTGACCGATTCAACAATCTCAGTCATGGTCTTACCGGCGTCGTCCACCAGTTTGCTGCCGGCATCGACCTTTTCTACCGAATCGCCAATCAGCACCTTGATCTCTCTGGCTGCTCCAGCGCTGCGCTGCGCGAGGCCACGAACTTCTGCGGCGACCACAGCAAAGCCGCGGCCTTGCTCGCCGGCACGGGCTGCTTCTACCGCCGCGTTGAGCGCGAGGATATTGGTCTGGAATGCAATACCGTCGATTACCGCGATGATATCGACAATTTTCCGGGAGCTTTCCTTGATCGAACCCATAGTATGGACAACCTGATCCACCGCCTGCCCACCTTTCACGGCAATCGAGGAGGTAGATATGACCAACTTGCTGGCTTCGTGTGCATTGTCGGCATTTTGCTGCACGGTAGCCGTCAATTCCTCCATGGCGGAGGCCGTTTCTTCTAGTTTGGATGCCTGGGTTTCGGTACGTGCCGATAAATCGGCGTTACCGATGGCGATTTCACTGGCGCCGACATTGACCATAGCCGTCGACTGCTTGATCTGACCAATCATCAGCTTTACATTAATCTGCAAGATACGCAGTGACTGCATGACTCTGGCCATCTCATCGTCGCCCTGCGCCACTATGTTGCCGGACAGATCGCCCGAACTCATGCATTCGATGTCCTGCAATGCAGTTTTCAAAGGCGAGAGAATGCTCTGCTGTAGGGTTAATCGAAAAGCCAGGGCAACAATGATCCCGAACAACCCGATTGCGATCAACCATCCGCCCTGATGCAAACCGCTTTCTTGCATCGGCCAGGCAAAGATGGCATTCGCTGCAAATAAAAATGCCAGTACGCCAAATGCCACCGATAACTTGGTGCTGATGGAAAAATTGCGAAATGCATTCAAAGATCTAAACGCAGAACGTGCCACTACATTGCCTTCGTGAATCCGAAACGATTTATCGCCAGACAGGATGCGGCGATACAACTGCTCTGCGGCATTGATCTGTTCTCTTGCCGGTTTCACGCGGGTGGAGGTATAGCCGACCACTTTGCCATTTTCAATGAGTGGCGCTGTATTGGCTTCAACCCAATAATAGTCACCGTTCTTGCAACGGTTTTTTACCAAGCCGGTCCATGCTTTGCCGCTTTTGAGGGTACGCCATAAATCCTCAAAGGCTTCCGCCGGCATATCCGGGTGACGCACGATATTGTGCGGTGCGCCCAGTAACTCATTTTCAGCAAAACCGCTGACACGGATAAAGTCTTGATTAACGTAGGTAATTTCGCCCTCCATGTTCGTCTTGGAAACGATTGTTTCTGAATCAAGAAGGACATGCTCTCTACTGGTAACGGGAATATTGTTTCGCATTTGTTCTCCAGACTATTGATAATTAATAACTTATGGTGTCGAAAGTGCATCGTAAAATATGCGAAAAAAAAGAAAGCATTTGAAGTTTGGCTATAACTAAAACTGGTAGGACGTGTTACCGAGGCTTGGTTTGAAATGAATAATTCAAATACCCAAGTACGATCTTATTCCGGCTGCGTTGGGGCAACGTTGGTGATCTTATTAGCCAGATTTTGATGTTGTATGCATGTTTTCTGACATGACCCGAGATGTGAATCAACCTTGGTGATGCATGTTTGGCGCTTTGATGCCGGTATCAGCCGATTTGTCGTTAAACACTACTGAACGCACTTCATGCCCGCCTTATATCATTTAAAAACATTTGGTAATTTCGCACTGACAGAGGCTGCGACCGGCATGCAACTACCCATACCAGCCGGCAAGACGCGAGCGCTACTGACTTATCTGGCGCTCAATCAGGAGCCGGCACCGCGCGAATGGCTGGCTGATTTCCTCTGGCCCGAACTACCGGCGGATGCCGGACGGTTCAATTTACGACATACTTTTTTCCACCTGCGGCGTTTATGCGGGGATACCTTGTTCCATCAAAACCGCCATCAAATTGGCATCGCCCGTGGCCGTTTGTCGGTGGATGCGCTGATGCTTTTAGGCATGATGCGCACCGACATGCATAACGCGGTTGATGTGGCCGCATGTGAAGCGGTGATTGAAGCCTGTCAGGAAAGATTTTTGCCTGGGCTCTGGCTGCCTGACTGTGATGAATTTGAGGCATGGCTAGACCACGTCCGCCAATCGCTGCTGCGACAACAAGTAAGCTTGCTGGAAACGCTGGCCGAGCAAAGAGTGATTGATGGGCATCTGGAATTGGGAATTCATCATGCCCGGCACGTGACGCGTTTGATGCCGTATGACGACGGCGCACGCCGGCGCTTGATGGGCTACCTAATCAATGCGCGACGCACTACTGCGGCACAGATGGAGTTTGAACATTTTGCGGCGCTTCTAGCCAGGGAAATCGGCGCGCAACCGGAGCAAGAAACCCTGCACCTGTCGCAAACGGCTCGCACAGAAACAACCACAACCACAGTGCACCCGGCAACTGTGCCCGGGAACGAGAAGAAAATGCCAGCGGAAAGAGAATGGCGCATCACGACAGCGCTGTACTGCGAACGTGCGGAGGCGTGCGATAACAGCGCCGCACATCCGGCTGGGCACGATGCGGGGGAAAATGGCTATCCCGAATCCGTCACTAGCGTTTTCCAGTTGGTGATAACAACACACGGAGGACTGGTCATTCCAACTCCATCCGGCGGATTGCTGGCTTATTTCGGTTATCCGATTGCTTTGGTGAACGCGCCAAGGGCCGCGATCACTGCCGGCTTGGCACTGTTAGCTGCATATAACGACAGCGGCTTGCAATTCCGCCTCGGTGCGCATTTGGGCCGCACTTTGTGCGATCAGGCGCGTCCCGATATTTCAGGCGAAACGGCTCGTGTAGCGCAGCGCATCTGCCTAGTAGCCGAGTCTGGCCAATTTGCCGTCAATAGCGACCTGTGGGGCGCACAAAACAGTTTTCACATGGTGTCTCTTGGCAGCCATATTTTTCGTGGATTGTCGCGCACCTTCCAGATTTACCGGGTTGAGAGGGGGGCTCCGGCGCCCCATATTCCTGCCATTATTAGACGCGGGCGCGAGCACGAACAAAGCTTGTTGAACGCATCCATGGAACGCTTTCTGTCAGGCGACAGCGCCTGCCTGGGCCTGCAGGGCAAGGCAAGGGTCGCCAAAACCACGTTGATTATCGCGCTAGGAAACAAGGCGCGGCAAGCAGGCGCCTTTGTAATCAAGCTGCGCTGTGTATCGAATCTGTGCAATACGCCCCTGCACCCGGTGCAAGCCTGGCTGCGGAAACGTTTTGGCTTGACTCAAACAGGGCCTGAATTGATTGAACAGCTGATTGCCGCGCTGGCAGAAGCCGGATGCAACATGCATGCAGACGAGCTGAACTTGTTGTTTGCCCTGCCCGCGTTGCCGGTCAACGACGACAAGCCCGATGCAACGCAAGCTAGCCGGCGCGAAGACCTACTTTCCAGTCTGTTGCGCTTGCTGGGCCAGTTGGCAACAACGACACCGGTGATGATCATTGTCGATGACATGCACTGGATTGATCCCTCTACACTGGAACTGATAAACCGCGCGCATCAGGCCCGATTTCAGCGCACTCTATTATTTGCCGACCTTGCGCAGCGTGTTCAAAACTGTGGAAAATCCAGATCCGTATCCGGCACTAAGCCCACTGATACCGGCTGCCGCATCCGAACTGGCACAACGCAAGACCAAGCCTGGCACCCCTGCGCAACAGATTGCAGAATGGATTGCAAAGGCGGAAGGATCGCCATTTTTATGGTGTGAAATGGGAAGCTTGGTGCGATGCCGGCAGCGTCGAAAATTAGCAGGCAGCACTTTTGATTGCCGACGAACTGATGCAACTGGCACGTGAAGCGGGCGATGGCACAGGAACAAGGTGCAAGCATGCTGGTTGGGCGCATCGACCAGTTGCACCAAGCAGCGCCATCCAACACAGAGGTGGTTCGGGAAATTCAGACAGACGGCTAAGTGGAAATTCTGCTCAAATGAGAAAGCGCAATGCGCGCATCAGGAGCAGAAATGAAACGTACCAGAAGGAATCACACTGCGGTATTCAAGGCGAAAGTTGCCCTTGCGGCAATCAAGGGCGAGAAGACGCTGGCCGAGCTGAGCACGCAGTATGACGTGCATGTGAACCAGATCACACAATGGAAATCGGAACTGATCAGCCGATCCACCGAGATTTTTACCACCGCGGCAGAACGCAAGGAAGCCGCCGGCGGGCCGGACCTCGGATCGCTGCATGCCAAGATTGGCCAACAGGCGATGGAGATTGATTTTTTGGCAGTCGCGCTCGGTCGCATGGACGGTGCGAGCGCAAAGAAATGATCGACAAATCACACGCTTTGTCTGTGATGCGCCAGGCCGAATTGCTGGGCCTGTCGCGCTCGAACGTCTATTACCTGCCGCAAGCAGTGTCACAGTCGGATCTGGCGCTGATGCGCCGCATGGATGCGCTGCATCTCGAGTATCCGTTTGCTGGCGCCCGGATGCTGCGCGACATGCTCGGGCTCGAAGGCTTGGTGGTGGGCCGCCGGCATGTGGGCACGCTGATGGCAAAGATGGGAATCGAAGCCATCTACCGCAAGCGCAACACCAGCAAGCCGCATCCGGAACACCGGATCTATCCCTACCTGCTGCGCGATATGGTCATTGATAGGCCGAATCAGGTCTGGACCACGGATTTGACCTATATTCCGATGCGGCGCGGATTTGTCTACCTGGTCGCCA
>JABBOV010000005.1 GCA_012927625.1 Glaciimonas sp.
CTTAAAGCTACGCTGGAAAAACTGCCCACTTGTCGTAATTGCGATATCGACGACTTGCTCCCTTTGCGCCGCGCTTCACAGAATTAAATCAACTTCCAGGTGGTGGCAACGGACGCTTACGACCTCCCGACACCGTTGCGCGTTGTACAGGAAGGGATCGCCGCATTGCGAAACCAGCCCGACCCGGCGGGGCCTGCAACACCTGCCTTCTTCGCGGACAGGCCACAAAACCTCACTTTTGAGAAAGCAGATACAGGCTCTCCGAGCATTCGTCGGCGGCATCATACCCGCCTGTGGCAGACGGCGTATTGCCTGGTGCCCAATTGCCGTCCCGTGTGGGTCGCGACCGCAAGTTTCGACGTGGGGATAGAACTCTCACAGCGCCTTCATCTTCCGACCCACCGCATTGACCCCGCCATCGATAATGAGCGAGCCCTCATCGTCACAGATCTCCTTCGCGTCGGTGCGACGCAGGAGGGAAGCGTTATGGTATCGCGACCGCTATACGGGATGAACGCTGCAGGAGACCCGTTCTCAACGGATGGCCGTGCGGTTGTGCTGGTTTTTCCCTAATACTGGGGTCTACACGCAAAGCCCAGAAAATTTTATCCAAAATGGCTGTACGAAATTATTGACAGCAATCAAATTTGGAAAATTTCGAGAATGCAGGCTTGGAACCCTAACCTGTTGTTTTTAAAAGGAATCCAAATTTTCTGGACTTTGCGTCTAGGCCCCCAATATGAGTCCTTGTAAGGTCACAGTGTCAGGAGCTTTGCGATGGGGCTTGCACTCGGCTGGTTGGGAAAAGGCCTGGCACGGTTTCTTAGCCGAACCACGCATGTGCATGGCACCGGACCGGTAACCACCCCGGATCGCTTGCTCGCGTGTCTGAAGCCGGGCGATGTGCTGTTAGTCGAAGGCAACAGTCGCGTCAGTACCGCGATCAAGTACCTGACCCAGCCCACCTGGTCCCATGCGGCGCTGTATGTCGGCGCCCATCTGGCCGAAGCGGGCGGCAATCCCGATCACTGTTTTATCGAGGCCGATATGACCGATGGGGTGCGTAGCGTCGGCATCGACCAATTTGCCGGTTCGCATACCCGCATTTGCCGCCCGATCGGATTGCGTGAAGTGGATTGCCGCAAGCTCACAGCGTTCGCCATCGCACATCTGGGCAATCAGTACGATCTGCGCAACGTCATTGACCTCGCGCGCTATCTGCTGCCGACCCCGCCGATTCCGCTCCGGTTTCGTCGCCGCATGCTGGCGCTGGGCAGCGGCGACCCGACCCGCGCCATTTGTTCGACGCTGATTGCGCAGGCGTTCCAGTCGATTCGTTACCCGATATTGCCAATCACCGACACCCGCAACGCAAACCGCCCGGATTGCCCTGCCTGTATCGAGGAAATCCTGCGGGTGCGCCACCACAGCCTGTTCGCGCCGCGTGACTTCGATGTCTCGCCCTACTTCCAGATTATCAAGCCGACGCTTGCTGCCGGCTTCCACTTCAATGCGCTGCTTTGGGACGATACCCCGTTTGTCGCTGCAATCTGCGTGCCATAAGTAGACGCATTCAAGTCGCCCTCGATGGGGCGATTCTTCGGTTTAGTGAGGCGGTGGAACATTGACTTTCAGCAATTCAGGCAAGTCGGAAAGGTCTGTAATTTCACCGTCCGGCGCTGCGGGGATGCGTTCCGGCACCTGACCGAAGCGGTTACACCACAGCACCCGGAAACCGAAAGCCTTGGCCGAGAAGGCATCCCAGCTATTCGAGGACAGAAAGCAGATATTCCCGGGCGGAATCTGGAGCCGGTCGGCGACAAGCTGATATACCGATGGGTGCGGCTTGTAGACGCCGACCTCCTCCACCGACAGTACCGCGTCGAATAGATTGTCAAGGCCGGCGTTACGCACCGCCGACGCCAGCATTCTCGGCGTGCCGTTGGACAGGATGGCGAGCTTCATGCCGCCTGCTTTCAGGCGCTGCAAGGTGTCCGGCACCTCTGGATACGCTGCAAGACCGAGATAAAGTTGCATCAGGCGATCGCGCAAACCGGCGTTGGCAATATCGAGCGTCGTCATCGCGTAATCCAGCGCATCGCCGGTGACCTGCCAAAAGTCGGCATGGTGTCCGGCCAGGCCGCGCAACCAGGTGTATTGCAGCTGCTTGGTACGCCACAAATCCGACAGCGCCAGCCAGTGCTCGCCAAGTTCGTCCCTGGCGCCATGGGCCACGCTGCTGACATCGAACAGCGTGCCGTAGGCATCGAATACGCAGGCTTCAATGCCGGTCATTGTTTGATTATTCATGATGCAGATACTCCCAAATCAGGTGTGACTTGCAGCCCCTCCAGCAGCTTGTTGAAGCCGCTGAACAAATCCACTACCGACATCAACTCAACCAGCTCATCTCCGCAGCCCATGCCCTTGAGGGCTGCGGTATGCGCACTAACGCAGTAGTCGCAGCCATTGACGGCGGAAACCGCCACGGCAATCATTTCCTTGGTCTTGCGGTTGATAAGGCCCGGCCCCATGACCACTTTCACACGCTCCCAGCTGGCCTTCAGGTAACTCGGGTTGTGGGCCATGACCTTGAACATGTTGGGTACGAAAGATATCCCAAAAACACTGCCAATTTCCACATAGACCAGTGCGACCCCGGCAGTCGCATTTTGTTCGTCAACAAGGGTAACTGTTGTCATTGATTCTCCATGCAGTTAAAAAAATCGGCTGTCATGCAGCCGATAAATCGTTCAAATAAGTGTCATGGCACTGCGCGATCAGTCTACCTTGTAGGCTGCAAACTTTTCGTCAACAGTGGTGCCGAAAGCCTGATTGCTGTAGTTGCTCAACACTTTGACCGATGCGGCCAACACGATATAGAGCAGGTCGCTTTCCTGGTATCCGGCGTCCAGAAAAGCCTTGACTACCGCATGATCCGGCTGGCCATGTTTGGCAACCATTTCCACCGCCATTGCAGACAGCGCTGCCAGCTTTGGGTCCGGAATCGGCTGGTTTGCACGAATCGCCTGCAGAACGTCTTTCGGCACGCCTGACATCTTATCGGCAATCATGCTGTGCGCTGCGGTGCAGTAGTCACAACCGTTGTATTTGCTTACGGAAAGAAATACTACTTCCTGCTCAGCGGAGGTAAAACCCGATTCTTTGCGAAACAAATCGTAGCCGTGCAGATAGGTGCTGAGCATGCCCGGGGCATTAGCCATGTTGGCGTACATGTTGGGGATAAAGCCGAGTGATTTGAGTGCCTTGTCGAGAACTTCTTTTTGGGCGCCGGTTGCGCTGGCATGGTCGACCGGGACAATATTGTGAATGATGGTTTTGGACATGGATGTTTCTCCTGAAAAGCCCGCACACACTGTTGGCAGGAAGAGGATTCTTCCTGCTTCGCAGTGCGATGCTTGATCCTAATCGGTATGCACTTTTAGTTGTGAACCGAGCGTCTCGTTTTAATGTCCAGGCGTTTCAGCTTGCGATGATCGGTCCATTTCCTGTTGCGCGTTGCGCCATTCGCCAGGAGAGCAGCCCAACTTGCGGACAAAGACGCGGGTCAATGCGCTGGCGCTGCCGTAGCCGACATCGTAAGCAACGTGCTTGAGTTGCAAGCCTTGTCTCAACAAACGCTGCGCATGCATGAGCCGCCAGGAGGCCAGGTAGTTGGCCGGGGTTTCGCCCGTGATTTCCCGGAAGTGGACCGCAAAGCGTGCGCGTGACATGCCCGCCAGAGTCGCCATCTCCGACAGCGTCCAGGCACGGGCGGAATCCTCATGAATGGCCAGCAGCGCTTTGGCCAGGCGCTTGTCGGCAAGGCCAGCCAGGGTGCCGCCTTGCGTCAACCCCTGATCGATGCAGTAGCGCAGCAATCGAATCATCAGCACTTCGCACAAGCGGTCCAGCACTGCCTGGCGGCCGGACTGCTCGGAAAACGCTTCGTCGAACATCAGGCTCATCAAAGCGTCCACGCCGGGCAGTGCCGCCAGCGCCACCAAGACGACGTCCGGCAGCGAATCTGTGATCGGGTTGTGTCCTCCGCCACCGAACTGCACCGTGCCGCAGACCACATCGGATCCCGCCCGGCTCTCTGCAAGCAGGCGGTGTGTCTGCGGCCGCGGCAGGAACAGGAGGGTCGGCTCGGCGATGTTTAAAACGTTTTGTTGCACCCCGGTGACCTGCACCGATCCGCGCCGGATCAAGTGAAGATGGCCCCGCAATGGGTCCTGCTCGAAGTCATGGATGCCGCAGATGTTGCCGGTGTAGAAAACCCCGGCATGCAAGGAGAAGTAGCTCAGCAGTGTGGTCAGTTGGTCCATGGCGCAAACGCGTGATAGTACCCATTTCTTAAGCAGGACGTATCGGAATCCGACATTCCCGGCCGCACTTGTCGGGTTACGCGATGAAGCCGCTAACCCAACCTAAAATATCATCAGTATATTTAATATCGCATTAAATATATGCGGAAAATTGCATATAAATTGCCATACTCTGTGTTTTTTTGAAATTATTCATGGCCCGCATGACAGCCTATTCGTCAGACTGGTCGCGGCGCTGATCCGGCCTTTTGGCGTACGTGTGCGCTATGTGGCGCAGCGTATGCATCTGCTTGCCAAAGTTGCGGCAACCGGAGCACATCATCACATGCACTTTGAGCGACATGCGCTCTTGCAGCGTCAGCGCTCGCTCCTGCGACTCCGAGTACAGACGGGTAACTTGCTGACAGTTCAGCATGACTTTTCCCCTTTCACAAACCATTTTATTTCAAGGCATTCGCGCAAGCGGATGCGGGCGCGGTGCAACATCACGTTGAGGTTGCTGACAGTGATGCCGATGGTGGCGCAGATCTCATTGGAATCGAGCTCGACAAATTCACGCATCATGAAGACCCGCGCCTGATTGCCGGGCAAGTTTTCCAGACAGGCTTCAAACACGCGCCAGAACTGGCCTTCCCGCAAGGATTCCTCGGGATTGGCCCATGCTGCAGGACGCTGGTCCGGCTGCCAGAAGCCTTTTTTGTCGAACAGTTCCGAAAAATCCTCGTCCTCCTCGCCCTCGCGCAACAGGCTGCTGGCATTCACCAGGCGTTGCTTTTGCCGCAATACATCGGCGATTTTATTCTTGAGGATCGCGAACACCCAAGTCTTCAATGCTGCCCGTGCGCCGAATGACTTGGCATTCTTGAGTGCGCCGATCAGCGCTTCCTGCACGGCGTCCTCGGCAAGCGATGCATCGGATAATTGCAGGGTGGCAAATTTAAGCATCTGGCGCCGCAAGCTTTCCAGAAATGCGGTATCGGACAGCAGCGATGCGTGCTCCAGTGTTGGATCGCCAGCACCCAGTGTTTCTTCATTCCTCATCTTCCCTCCTGGTGATTTCATTCTTTGCTGCACTATAGCTGGCAACGCAGTAGGGAACAAAATAATTCAGCAGCAGGTGAAACCATGAGATACCGAAGCCAAGCAGAATCGCGCCGCTCTGATTGACCAGGTTCAGCACCGTTCCAACCACCAAGGCGATGCGCAATGCGCTATACGCAATTCGGGCCGAGCAGGCAATTCGGAGCAAAGATTTCATCGGCTGTTCTTCATCGGTATCGGTATCGCCATCGCCTTCATCAAGTCGGCAACCGGCAATGCCTCCACCGTCGCACGTACGGTGCGCGCAATCAGTGCGGCGTCAAGCTCGGGTTCCAGATTGGCAGCTTTTCCCCGTTTGCCGCTAGGGGTCGCCACCAGACGGTTATCGTGCGTTTTCAGTATGTATTCGCCACCGCAATTGCGGCAGTAGATAGGATCACCCTGATGGTGATCGGGACGCGTCACCAGGGTGGGGCCGCATATTAAACAGGATTGCAGCGGAATTCCGTCATCGCTATGGCCCATCACATGATCCAGACGGCCCGCCACGCCCAGCGCGATGAATGCGTCGGCAAAATGCGCGTCAAACTGGCTTGCGCGAAATTCGCCGATGATGGCGATGGCCTGGTCGCGCGGCATGCCGGCGCGATACGGTCGATGACTGGTCATCGCGTCAAACGCGTCGCAGATGCCAACGATACGCGCCATATCCGGGACCGCATCGCCAGCCAGTCCGCGCGGATAGCCTTTGCCGTCAGGACGTTCGTGATGCAATAGCACGGCGTCGCTAACGAGTTGGGCCAGCGGGTGCCCGGACAGCATCCGCAAGCCGATATCAGGATGAGTCTTGATGACCGCATATTCATCATCGGTCAGCCGATCCGGCTTGCGCAGAATCGCATCGGGCACCCCCACTTTACCCAGATCATGCAAGAACCCGCCCAGGCTGATCCGGGCCGCGTCGGCCTTGCTGAAGCCGGCGCTTTCGGCCAGCAGCAGCGCATAGCGGGATACCCGCCACAGATGCCCGCCGGTATACGG
Source organism: Glaciimonas sp. (assembly GCA_012927625.1). Taxonomy (GTDB): domain Bacteria; phylum Pseudomonadota; class Gammaproteobacteria; order Burkholderiales; family Burkholderiaceae_D; genus AVCC01. Next base: position 6,411 of record JABBOV010000005.1, read on the forward strand.
GTCGCGGGCCTCGACGAACCAGGCCATGGTCAGCAGACTGGCCAGCAAATCATGGGAATGAGAAGCTGCACCGGCCGTGTCGCCGCAATCTTGCGGCGTCAGCCAGTGTCCCAATTGTCTGAATACATTCATGATGTTTCCTCCGCCGCCGCTATATCGTGTCGTCGCCCCGGGTCTGAAAAGCGCGCAATAAAGCCACGGTCGATGCGGTCTTTCCAGCGCCACACCCATTCGCCTTCAGCACTGAAGCCGCCCCAGGATGCAATGCCGTACTGCGCGCCGCAGGCCAGCAAATACAGCGAGCGGCGGCGTGGCTGGTAGGATGCCAGTGGTTTGCCCGCCAGCGTCGCCAGCAGATTCGCAGCCAGCGCCGGGCCGGCATGCACCGCATGCACTCCCGAGCGCGCCATCGCCAGGTCTTGCCGGGCGCAGACATCGCCTGCGGCAAAGACATTCGGATGCGAGAGACTGCGATGATGTGCATCGACAGCGATGTAGCCGTTTTCGTCCAGCCTCAGTCCGGTGGGTTGCAGCCAGACCGGCGCTCGTGCGCCGGTGGCGGCAATCACCCTGTCTGCGGGCAACAGGGTGCCGTCCGACAGCAACACGCCTTGCTCTACCCCAACTGCTCTCAGAGGATGTACAAAGACGCCGGCCCTGGCCAAAAAACGCCTCATGCGGCGCTGTGCGCCAGGGGCGTGTCCCGCCAGCAGGCCGGCCTCGGAAACCACCAGATCCACGCGTGCGTCAATCTCAGCGCGTGCGAACGCATGGCGTGCGGCCAGCGCAAGTTCCACCCCGGCGGCACCGCCGCCCACCAGCACCAGACGATAACCCGGCCGCTCCCTTGCAACGGCCATTAGCCGCGGCCATGCTTTGAAAAAACCGTCGAGCGGCTTGACCGGCAACAGCTTATCACCCGTCATCTCCAGCCATGACGCATCGATCTCGCTGCCGACATCCAGTGACAGCAGATCGTATTCAATCTGCCGGCCATCCGGCAAGCCCACGCAACGCCGGCCGGCATCCATGCCTGTGACGCGATTCGCTACCATGCGTACCTGCGCCGCCTGCGCCAGCGGCTGCAAATCGATCTGACACTGTGGCTGCGTGTAATGTCCCGCCATCCAGCCCGGCAACATGCCGGAGTAATTCTGGTGCGAGTTTGGTGTCACCAGCACGACTTCGACACCCGCCAATTTTTCGCGCGCCAGCGCCTGCAGCACCGAAAGATGCGCATGACCGCCGCCGACCAGAACCAGGCGTTTCATCAGGTCACCCGCTTAGCGAAAATGGCGCTGGACCATGCGCGATGCAATCGCACGGCGCGCCGGGTCGGCCAGATCGTCCTTGCTGATATACAGAAAGGTATTCGGATTGCCAAGCGCTGCCGCGTTTGCATTGCCTGCAGCAACGCCGAGAATCGTGGCTTGAACACCAGCTTGTTTGGCGAGCCGCTCCAGACTGCTTTGCGCCTTATCCAACGGCAACATGGCCGCAAACAAAACGGGAATACGAGGAACTCCTTGCCGCAGCCGTGTGAAAACATCGGCTGCAGTCTCACCCAGCGATGAAGATACGGCCAGCGAAATCACCACACCGGCGCTGTTTTTAGCCTGTACTGTTAAATCAGCCAGATTTTCCAGCTTGACAGCGGCGTACCCACACTGTTCAAGAAGCGGTTTCATCTCGGCAGCAATAAATGGATGTGGTCGTGCTAGCAGAACGGACTTGGCCATGTGGGGCTCCGGAATTGTTGTAAGTAAAGTTTAAGTCGGTGCCGTAGCATGAATTCTTACACTTAAGCACCTAAATTCTTGTAAGAATTTGGCGTTCTCTGACGACCATGTCAATAAACCCATGTTAAGCAAAGGCATTTACTATGCTACAAGCTCTAATCGGCATCATCGGCGGTAGCGGTCTCTAGCACATGGATGCGCTACAGAATGCGACGGAACACCCATTGGACACTCGGTATGGCAAACCCTCCGATGTGATCTTCACCGGCCTTGTGCATGATGTTCCGGTCGCCTCTGGCTCGCCATGGGCGCGGACATCGATTGATCCCGTCGGAAGTGCCGTATCGAGCCAATATTTACGCCATGAAGCAAATGGGTGTCCGCTATTTGATCTCGATATCTGCCGTGGGATCGCTACGGGAAGAACTTAAACCGCTCGAAAGCGAAACTGGCCAGAGAAGCGCAAGTCGCCTATGCTACGCTGACTATGGTGACCGACTTCGACTGCTGGCACCCACGAGAAGCTCACGTCACAGCGGAGATGGCGATTGCCAATACATAAATGCATTCTGGCCAGAAAAGTCATTTATTCCGATATCGAATGTGCACCAGAAGCAAAAAGCACAACCGTAAAAATTGAAAATTCTGCAGGCATCGTTAGTCCCGATCGAACAATCGTAAATGCCACAATTGACCGAATAATTGTAGAAAACAGAAAAGCCAGAGAAGAAAAAGGAAATCAAGTTTCTTCACTTGAAATACCCAAGAAAGTAAACCCATTTTGCAGCAGTTACAAAAAACAAATTCAGTACCTAGATGAACAAGCGACACAGGGAAACACATCATATGTAGCAGGCACAATCAGACAAGCAAGATTAAACATTCGAAAATTACGATTAGAGGGAAATTGCTATAAAAATAATTAAACGTGACGCGTTACAATTAATCAAAACGGACAATCAATAACCAGCGCCCCCGTATGCGGCGCAGTCGCCAACCGTACCACCCCCAGATCATTGTTACACCAAGTCTGGACACCTTCCAGAACGTGCTCAGCAGCCGCAGCAAACGCTAGCGTCGATCTTCCTGCAAGCGTTCAAGTGTACGTTTGATTACTTCTGTCCGGCTAAGGTTGGGTGCGCGTGATTGCTCATAATTAGCCAACCGAACAGCTTTCGCCAAGACGCATACATTTCGCTTGCCGATGTTGGACTTCGCTTTGCTCCGCACCAACCTACGATTAACGCAGATTCTTGCGAGCACGTCATTTAGTCAATGCTTGTGTCGATGGTGTGCGTCCGGGAAGTGGGTGTGGACGTGGTCGATGACGTCGTGGCGATGTTGATGGCTGTGGTGAGTGCCGGGTGCCACCAAACCATCATGCTCATGCAGATGATGCGCGTCATGGGCATGCGAATGGGAATGCTGGATCACTTCATGCGTATGCTTGTGCTCGTGGCGCTCGGTCAGATGCAGCCAAATTCCCACCACCATACATGCGCCGGCAACCAGCAATGGCAGCGTTACCGGCTCCCCCATCAGCACGGCAAGCACCGCGCCGAAAAATGGCGCAATCGAGAAATACGCTCCAGTGCGCGCGGTACCCAGGTGGCGCAGTCCGACCACAAATAACACCAGACTAATTCCATACGCCAGCAATCCCACCACCAGCGCTTGCCCAATAATCAGCGGCTCCGGCATTCTGGCACCCAGCGTCAAAGCCAGAACCAGATTAACGCAGCCGGATACCAGACCCTTCACAGATGCGATCCACGACGCATCGGCGAGCGACACCTTGCGCGTCAAATTATTATCGATAGCCCAAGCAAAGCACCCGCCTAAAATAGCCAGCGCCGGCATCATCCCGGCAAAACTGAAATCCTTCGGCCAACTGAGAATACCCGCGCCGAGCACGATGGCAACCATGCCAAGCGCAATGCGTCGGTCGAAATTTTCCCTGAATACAAACCATGCCAGCAGCGCAGTAAATACTCCTTCGGCATTTAATAAAAGAGATGCGCCTGAAGCTGGCATCCTGGTCAGGCCAATCATCAGCAGCACGGGGCCGGCTATGCCGCCAAAAATAATAGCGCCGGCAAACCAGATCCACTCATTGGCGGGAAGACGCACCGCCGGAGCATGGATCAAAAACCGATACAGCGTCAGGCCAATGCCGGAACCCAAATACAGCAATCCGGCCAGCATCCAGGGCGTAACTCCAGAACCATCAGAACTAACATTAAGCAGTGACTTTGCCAGCGGCGTTCCCGCGCCAAACAACAAGGCCGCACCCAGTGCTGCAGCTACACCCGGTTGCAACAATCCCTTTTTCCAGTACATCTTGTCTTGTATACCTTTGGTTGATCGTGGCTGGTATGTCGTGGTTGAATTACTGTAAACAGGGCGTCATGATATCGGCATTTCTTTTCAATTATTGCCGACCCAAATTTTGGGGCTTACGTTACTGCCGAGAATGCCAAAATTAACGTTTAATTTGCGGATCCGGCAGTACCACATTTACATCCAGCACTTCCAGGTTGCCCTTGCGGTCAAGCGAAATCATGATGTCTTCTGCATTCACCTTGGTGTATTTGGATATGACTTCAATCAACTCCTTGTGCAGCGCTGGCAAAAAGTCATAGCCACCGCGGCCGCTACGTTCCCGGGCAATAATGATCTGCAGGCGTTCTTTAGCGGCAAACGCGCTGTTTGGCTTGTCTTTGAACAGGAATGAGAGTAGTGCCATATCACGCGCCTCCAAAAATGCGTTTGAATATTCCCGGCTTTTCGTAAGTCGTGAAGCGTAGCGGCACGTCTTCACCCAGAAAGCGCGCCACCAGGTCTTCATAGGCTTCGGATACATCGCTGCCTTTGAGATGAATCGCAGGATTGCCCTGATTCGATGCATGCAGCACCGATTCCGATTCCGGGATGATGCCGACTAATGGAATGCGCAGAATTTCCTGCACATCCAGGTACGACAACATTTCGCCCGCCTCGACCCGCTTGGGCGAATAGCGTGTGATCAACAAATGCTCCTTGACTGGCTCTCCGCCATTCAGCGCACGGCGCGATTTAGCCTGGATGATACCCAGAATACGGTCGGAATCACGCACCGACGATACCTCGGGATTGGTCACCACAATCGCTTCATCGGCAAAGGTCAGCGCCATCAATGCGCCGTGCTCGATACCGGCCGGCGAATCGCAGATGATGTAATCGAAGCCCATTTTGGCCAGATCCTGCAGCACCCGCTCGACCCCTTCTTCCGATAGCGCATCCTTGTCGCGTGTTTGCGACGCCGGCAGGATGAACAGGTTGTCGCAGTGCTTATCCTTGATCAGCGCCTGGTTCAGCGTTGCTTCCTGGTTGATGACATTGATCAAGTCATACACTACACGCCGCTCGCAGCCCATGATCAGGTCCAGGTTACGCAGGCCGACGTCGAAATCCAGCACAGCAGTCTTGTGACCGCGCATTGCCAGGCCGCTAGAAAAACTGGCGCTGGAGGTGGTCTTGCCGACACCGCCTTTGCCGGAAGTCACAACAATAATTTTTGCCACAAAAAAACTCCTTCAGAATACGAAATAGGAAATGCAGATCAGAGCCGCGACGCAGGATTGAGTGGGACAATCTCGATCTTGTCGCCGACCAGCCGGACTTGTGCCGGCTGTGGTGCCTGGTCTTGCGAAAAGCCGTTTTCAAAAGTGCGATACATGCCGGCAATCGATACCAGCTCAGGCTCCATCACCATGGCAAAAATTCTGGCATCGGCATTGCCGCTGGCTCCAGCCAGCGCACGGCCGCGTAATGGTGCATAGATATGGATGCTGCCATCGGCAATCACTTCGGCACCGTTATTGACCGCCGCGGTGATGATCAGATCGACGCCACGCGCATAAATGCGCTGCCCGGCGCGCACCGGCGTATCGATGATCATCGCTGCTGCCGCCGCAACTGGAGCGATCGACACTGCCGGCATAATTACAACCGGTGGCGCGACCACACTCTCCTTAACGGGCAGCCTGGTCACTACATCGATGCTCAAGCCATGCGCCTTGATTTCGGCATGCAATTCTGACGGAGCATTGCGCACAGCCATCGGATTCAGGTGATGTGATTTCAGTAAACCGATTAGAGCAGCCCAATCCATTACCGCACCATTCCGACCAAGCGCACCGACGTCAATCACGGCAAATTCGTCATCAAAAAAATCCGGCGCACCGCCGGTCATTTCACGCAGGGCCGTCTCCAGTACTAGCAACTTTGCAGCATGCAGAATAACGGAGACCGCGACTACGGTAGATATCTTGATTTCAATGGGTTTTTTGTTTTTGCTATTTTGCATAAAAACGAAAAATGTTATTACTACTCGGGCAACAAATTCTCATGGAAGTCGTTCCAAGAGGATTTATCAATATACAGGGGATTCGATTCTTGATTATTCGGTAAATACGAAACGTGTTTCCAGCTTTGCTGGCTGATGACAATATAACGGTGAAACTCCGTTTTGGATAGGTTGATGGTCGCAAAAACGGATTATCTGCTTGCCTTACCCATTGCAACACGCATTCCTGATTTTGAATAAATAATATACTCCGATACATATATGCCAATTACCGCATGTATTTATTGAGAAATATCAACATACTCCTTCAATTAAGTTATCCCCGGTAAAGCCTTGGGTTTATGGGCGGTGAGAAGCAACTGGTTGCATTAGCGCGAGCGCGGATGGGGCTGATTTGCAAGTGCTGTTGCGCGATGAGCCTACGGCGGCACCAGACTCTGAGGTGCCGGACCGACTGCTTCTAATATTGAAGCAATTGAACAGGCGACCCACGTCACACTGGCCATAGTCACGCATGTGGTGATGCTCGAAGCTGGGCGCGTGTCGAGGCTGGCCCAGCGGAATTCGAGCCCCTAGATTTAAAAAATACCCCAATTTTTTTTATTTCCGATTCGGGCTGCATGTATAAACCAGATAATGGGGATCGCTATCGACAAGACAACCAAACCCCTGCCCGCTATAAGCTGATCATCCAGCAAATAAGCATTGCACAGCCTAACTGTGGTGTCTTGATACAGCATGCCGATAATTGCCATCATCCAGGCAAAATTTCCGAGAAAAAAAAGCTGGATAACATGGTTGGTACGCGCGAATGCAGCGGGCAGCGCCAAACCTGCGATGAAGAATACGACGAACTTCAGTATTTCTGCGGTGGGTGACACCAGAACATCATCGAGCGCCTTGGGAATCATCCAGTACGCGCTTAAAAGTAAAAAAAAAGTCAACGCGACAATTCCGTATTCATCGACTTTCCAGAGCCGGCAACCGGCCAGATGAACGATGCCGCGTTGCAGCCTATTTGTAGTATTTTGCGCGTTGCGCGTAACGCAGGATAAGGCGAACGCACATGCGATGCCTGCGCCCAGCAGCATGGGCATCTGTACCAGCATGTGTAAAGCCATTGAGCGTTCCAGCGTAAATCTGAACGCGGCGGCAACTAAAAACAGCAACGTGCTCAATATCGCGGCTAAAAGTCCTTGGGTAGTTTGATGCATGGGGACTGGCATTTCATTGACCCCGATTGATACCATGCAACTGCACTAGGGGCTGCAACTGCGGCAGGTGCAGCGCCACTTGCGCCAGCAAAGCGTCCGGTTGGCCGATATCGAATATTTGCGATAACAGCGCATTTGGCGTTACCACATGGTAAGCCGCATTGTGCACAAATTCATCCCAGGGCGCGGGGATGACCATGATGCCAAAAGCTGCCAGCAAGGATTGGCGCTGCCGGGCATCGGGCACGCTGGAAAATTGCCACACATCAGCTTGCGCGTGCATGCGCTGGGCATAGCGGGCAAGTTGTTCAGGCGTATCGCGCGGGTCGAAACTGATACTTAACAGTCGGATCCGATGTTCCAGTCCATTCGCATGAATGGTTTGCTGCAATTGCTGAAACTCATTACCCATGACGGAACACACCGTATTGCAACGGGTATAAATGAAATTAACGATAGTGGTGCGTCCATCTGAACGAAGCGCCTGTACCAGCGATGCTGTGGCGCCGGTTTCAAACCGGATTACGGTGTCTGGAATAAGCCTTGGCCGCTCGGCAATGGAAAGTCGGCGTGACTGCTCGCTGGTGACTACGCGAAACCCATCCGTAACCTGGTAAAAAGCCCCGATCCCGAAGCCCAATACCAGCAGCAGCACAGCCAGCATTTTGTGCATGCTACGCACTACTTGAGTTTGCCCAATTCATCATCGCCATTCCATGGTTGCTTGCGATCCTTGCCGGCTTCGCGCTCGGTCTTCACTAGCGCAGCATCCACCTTGGTAGCGGTATTGCCGAAATTGGAACGGACGTGGGTCAATACTGCAGCAATTTCTGCATCATTCAACTTATCCTGGAAAGCCGGCATTTGGCCGTTGTAGACCGCACCCTTGACTGTCAGGCTGCCAGATATGCCATGCAACAATATTTGCGCTATTACCGATGCCTTGCCAGCGACCCACTCGGATGCGGCCAATGGCGGAAAGACACCCGGCAATCCGGCTCCGTTAGCCTGATGACATGCAACGCATTGCGCGGCGAAAATCTGCGCCCCATTGACAACGCCATTTTTGGCTCCGGTCTGCGCGGTGAGGTCGGCTCTGGTGCGGTGATCGCCCAACTCCGGCGGGTCACTTAAATTGGAACTGGCAAGATAATAAATGCCCCAGCTAAATACCAGCCCAATCATTACGATGATGAACCACGGAACCGGATGATTGCCTTCATACGGATCAGGCTGCTCTCTTTGCTGCGCTTCAATTCTCTTCTCGCTGTCCGTCATGCTAAAACTCCAAAATGTAGTTCACTTACAGGCATCGCTGTTATGCCCTGTTTTTTGTTTTGCTTTTATATTATTTCTTGCTTACGGGAGCCGGGAAGACCGGATACGTATGATCCAAACCGATCAGATATTGCACCAGATCCAATGCTTCCGGCTTGGCCACAACCACCTGGCCCACAGGTGCGTAAGCAGGCGGCAACGTCACTACTTTTTCGCCCGGTTCAGCTCTGTCCTTGACCTCGAACATAAAAGGAAAAGACGGCATGATGCTGCCCGGCGTATAAGCACGCGGCTGATACAGATGACCAAGATGCCAGTCCACGCTTGACTGCCGGGCGCCGATGTTGAATAAATCGGGACCGGTGCGCATGGTTCCCAGCAGGTGTGGTTTGTCGTAATAATAATCGGCAGCAACTGACGCCCGGCCCCAGCCGCGCAGGGCATCAGCAGGCGTCTGGGATTTATCACGCGGCTGTTGCGAATGGCAATAGATGCAACCATTCTTGATGTATTGATCGCGGCCGCGCAATTGTGCCGCAGTATAAGGATGCAGGCCGGCAGCAGGTTTCAGGTTCGATAATTGTAAAAAGGGAAGCACCACCAGCGTCGTGGTTGCCAATGCCAGCGTTATCATCGCACCGCTCAAGAGTTTGACTTCGTTTTCCATAATCAGACTCCAGCCAGTGTTGAAGCGGCTGTTGCGGCTGGTCTATGCAGCAGCGCAGCACCAGTGCGCTGCGGGCCATGACGGAGTGCCATGGCGACGTAATGGAATGCAAACACCAGATGCCCTAGCGTCATGATCGCGCCGCCCACCGAGCGACCTTGCAAATACGGAATCGTCACGCGCACCGACTCCATGAATGGCTTGGATGCGTCCAGCATAGCCAATCCTTGTAGCCAGCCGCCAATCGACAGGCTGATAAAGTAAATCGCAAATCCGACTACGACCAGCCAGAAATGCAGTGCAATCAGTTTCGGGTATGGCCACTCCCACGACATGACGCGCGGCATTACGAAATAAATTGCGCCAAACATGACCATCGAAAAGAAACCATATAAACCCAGATGCGCATGCGCCACGGTGAAATGGGTGAAATGGGCGACGGTACTGACACTGCGCAGCGCCTCTATCGAACCTTGCAGCGAACTCAGCGTGTACATCATGCCGCCCAACACAATGAAGCGCAGCGTCGGCGAATAGATCAGCGTTTTGAAATGGCCGCGCATGGTCAGATGCTGGTTGATTGAAAAGGAAACCACCGGCACTATCATCATCATGCTTTGCACAATCGATAGCGTAATCAGCCAGCCGGGCACTGGGCCGCCGACCAAATGATGGCCGCCTACCTGACCATAAAAAAACGCCAGCGCCCAGAAACCCAGCAGCGACAAGTTGTACGATTGTATTGGGCGACCGATAATTTTTGGCAAGAAATAATACACAGAAGCCAATGCCAGCGGGGTGTAGAACAATCCCAGAACGTTGTGGCCGAACCACCAGTTCATGGTTGCCTGTTCCACGCCGAAGTGCACGCCCGGGATATTTCCGATAAAAAATAAAGTGGGAAACCAGAATAATGCTGCGCCCATGTACCAGACGGACACATAGAGATGCTTTACGCGTCGATTTTGCAAGGTAAAAACCAGCGGCAATGCAACCAGCGCACCGCCTATGACCAACAGAATATCGATTTGCCACGGAATTTCCAACCACTCCAGTCCATCATTGAAGCCCACCGCTATGCTGCCCAGGCCAGCAATCAGGCCGGCGTTCCAGAGCATGACGCCCAGCATCGCAAAGCGTCCTCCCATCAGCTTGGTTTTCAACAGGCGCGGCAACATCCAGATGGCAATACCCAATGCCGCCATCGGCGCCCAGCCGTAGGCAACCGCATTCAGATGTATGGTACGCAGACGACCGAAGGTGAGCCAGGCTTGCGCAGTGAGCCAATCAGGTTGATGCAATTTTATAGAACTGGTCAAGCCGGCGAATGAAGCAAAAACCAGCCATACCACAGCACACGAGAGGAATACAAAGGTTACGAAAGCCGTCGATCTATCGGCCTGAACCCGTTCTTCCAGTTCTTGTTTCAGCGCCGCCGCTTGCCCTGAGTCAGGCAACGGCACATGCGTACTATCGACCGTTTTCTGCAAACCTGCGCGTTGTTCAGCGGTCGCCGCAGGCTCTTCAACCAGGCCGATTTCTCCCTCGGAAAAAATCACATTGGCGGCAGCCGGATTGTCATCGAATAATTTTTTTCGCAACGACCAAATAAATACAAACAATCCGGTTACAGACAGAACAAAAGAAAATAGCAATATTGTGATTGTTTCCATGTCGCTTAATAAGAAATAAGTACAAATTAAAAAATCAGCATCGCCATGCTGGTTTTGGCGATTCGTTTAAAGCAAAAATAAATTTTAAATAGAACTAAGCCGACCATTCATGAAAGCATGATGCGTAATAGCAATGCTTGAATGGGGCTCAGTTCAGCTAATAATGCCACCAACGGCCGAAACGCGTATTCCTACAAAATACTGCGCAAAAGTTGGAACAATCGTTATTTTTAATTCATCAGCGGCAGCACCACAAAGGCGCACAACATTACCCACGCAATCCCGCCCACCGAGAATGCGGCAAAACTCATCGATTGAGCCTCAGTTTGCTCGTCCATTTTAAAAATTCTAAAGGTGCCGTAATACAACATGCTAGCGGCAGCCAAAAATCCAAGAATAACGACACCAATCATTGCCCACATATTAGGTATCGCCAGCCCTAAACTGGAGAGCCACATCGGTACGCCCGTAATCGCAGCAAGTAAGAAGGCGTCCTTGAAATCAACAGACAATTTATGCACTGACGCTATATTCTTGATGATCCAGCCCATGAGTGGGACAGTAAACAACTCCGCTACCAGAAACACCAACGCGACATCCTGCCAACGCGAAAACGCCGCATCCATCAAATATACCGACGCATGGTGGCTACCGGCATACAGCAGCATCGCCGGAGGAATTAGTGAAAAAGGTAAAACCAGTAGCAAAAAAGTTTTTAGCACCGAAGGATGCACTGCACCGACTTTGTCCCAGCCATCATTGAAAGAAAATGGCATTTTTGAATAATTTAATTGGCTCATTTTGAGAATCTCCTTGGTTATCGTACAAAATCTTCAATTACGCCGTACTAATATTTTCCAACCATCACCGCTACGAAAAATTTTTTAATAAAAACTTTCATTGCTCTGATCAATTTAAATGATTCGAATCAATGCGCTCAGCATTTATATCATAATATGATGTAAATAGCGGAAAGTCCAATCCATATTTTTAAGTTCTGTTTGATTGACCGTATTAACTCAAACGCAAAATAAATCCAGCGACCAATCTCACCATAAAAATTTTATCGACGGCCATTTCCCAGCGTAAATAGCCGGATTGCAACAAGCACTAACCGTTAAACGAACAAACAATTACTTTGCATTTTCTTTCAGTTTGCGCGTCGCAATAATATCATGTTGTGATATTCTTTTCAGAACTTTATCACCATGCTTAATTGCTCCGTAACTTTATGTAATGCACGTGTCGAAGCGGTGTGCCAACCAGAACATCCAGGGTTATGATCGCCTCCGACTTTATTCACTTTTTCCTATGCGTAATGACCAATTCCCTACCTACTGACGCTCTTTCCAAACTGGATTACGAATTGCTGGCGGATTTTCGGTATCAACTCAGGCGATTTCTACGCTTCAGTGAAGAAATTTCACAAACCCACGGAATAACCCCGCTCCAGTATTTGCTGTTATTGCAAGTCAAGGGTTATCCGGGACGAGAGTGGGCAACCATTGCCGAGTTGGCCGAACGCTTGCAATCGCACCATCACGGTGTCGTCGCACTGGCGTCGCGCTGCGAAAAAGCGGCACTGGTTGCGCGCCGTCCGGGCCGTGACGATAGACGCTGCGTCGAGGTCTATCTACTGCCAAAGGGTGAAGAACTATTGCGGCAACTGGCCTTATTACACCGGGATCAACTGGTGGATCTGCAGCACATTCTGAAAATTCCGAGCGAAAATATCCTGAAACGATTTAACTAGAAATCGGCCCGACTGCCGCTGCACCGGATCGATTTTGCAACCGGCCGCAATCATTTTATGAGCGCCAATGTTATTGATTCGCTTGCGCTTGAATTTAAACAGGACTATATTGGTACTCATTGATTTTCAGGAATACATAATGCTACGAATGAGCAAAATGGCGGATTACGGCACCTTGATTCTAACTACACTGGTGCATGAACCGGAGCGCATACAAAGCGCAGCAGGCATAGCCGCCATGATTCGGGTGCCGGTGCCGACTGTCAGCAAGATTCTCAAGATACTGACCCGCGAAGGCTTGGTAGTATCGCTGCGCGGGGCCAAGGGCGGCTATTCGCTTTCTCGCCCAGCCAGCCGCATCACTCTTTCGCACATCATCAATGCGATGGACGGCCCGATCGGCATGACCGAATGCAGCATCACGCCTGGCTTGTGCTCTCAAGAGTTGGGTTGTCCGGTTCGTATCAACTGGCAGCGAGTCAATCGAGTTGTGCTTAATACGTTAGATCAGATAACGCTGGATCAGATGATCGAACCAGTGATTGAAACAGTCAATATCAGTGCGCTGAGAAAGACGCTGTCGGTGCAAGAATCAGCGCCAGCAAAAAATCACAGAATGAATGGAGAGCAACCATGACCGAAGCAACCGCAACAAGCAGTCTGGAGACACTAATTAGTAGCGAATACCAACACGGTTTCGTAACCGATCTGGAAACCGACAGCGTGCCCCGCGGCCTGACCGAGGACACGATTCGCCTGATCTCGGCGCGCAAGGATGAGCCGGAATTCATGCTGGAATGGCGTCTGAAAGCATTCCGGCACTGGCTCACTTTGACCGAACCGAACTGGTCTACCGCGCATTATCCTGCCATCGATTACCAGGACATCATCTACTATTCGGCCCCGAAATCCATGCTGGACAGGCCGCAGAGTCTGGCCGACGTCGATCCAGAATTGCTCAAGACTTACGAAAAACTGGGAGTGCCGTTGAGGGAGCGCGAAATGCTGGCCGGAGTCGCAGTCGACGCAGTATTTGACAGCATATCTGTCGGCACCACGTTCAAGGACAAACTCGGTGAACTCGGCATCATCTTCGGCTCTTTCTCAGATGCGGTGCGCGAGCATCCTGATTTAGTGCAGCAATACTTGGGCTCGGTGGTGCCGTACACCGACAATTATTTTGCGGCGCTCAATGCAGCGGTATTTTCCGACGGCTCGTTTTGCTACATCCCGCCCGGAGTGCGCTGCCCGATGGAATTATCGACCTACTTCCGTATCAATGCCAAGGATACCGGCCAGTTCGAGCGTACGCTGATCATTGCCGATGCGGGCGCATACGTTAGCTATCTCGAAGGCTGCACCGCGCCGATGCGCGATGAAAACCAATTACATGCGGCAGTAGTGGAACTGGTGGCAATGGATAACGCACGCATCAAATACTCGACAGTACAAAACTGGTATCCAGGCGACAAGAATGGCAAGGGCGGCATCTATAACTTCGTCACCAAGCGCGGTGACTGCCGCGGCGCCAACTCGCATATCTCCTGGACTCAGGTGGAAACCGGTTCAGCAATCACCTGGAAATACCCGAGCTGCATTCTGCGCGGCGACAATTCAATCGGCGAATTTTATTCGGTAGCGTTGACCAATAATTATCAGCAAGCTGACACCGGTTCCAAAATGATTCATATCGGCCGCAATACACACAGCACGATCATTTCCAAAGGAATTTCAGCAGGACGCGGACAAAACGCTTATCGCGGGCTGGTGAAAATCCTGAAATCGGCCGAAGGCGCGCGCAACTATACCCAATGCGATTCGCTGTTGCTGGGCGACAAATGCGGTGCGCACACCTTCCCATATATCGAGGTCAAAAATCCGACAGCGCGGGTCGAACACGAAGCTTCCACCTCGCGCATCGGAGAAGACCAGTTGTTTTATTGCAAGCAACGCGGCATTTCGGCCGAAGACGCGGTGTCGATGATCGTCAACGGTTTTTGCAAGGAAGTGTTCAAAGAGCTGCCGATGGAATTCGCAGTGGAAGCACAGAAATTGATGAGCGTAAGCCTTGAAGGCTGTGTCGGTTAATAATGGCCACTGGCCTCTCCTCCAACCCCTTTCCCGCATGCGGGAAAGGGGAGCGAAGTGAATCGCTATGCGACCTTCAGGTTAAAAATAGTAAAGGAATACAGCATGTTGGAAATTAGAAATCTACAAGCAAGCGTTGACAACAAGCCGATCCTGCGCGGCCTCAATTTGACCGTGAAAGCCGGCGAAGTGCATGCCATCATGGGGCCGAATGGCTCCGGCAAAAGTACCTTGGCGCAAGTGCTGGCGGGACACGACAACTATAAGGTCACCGGTGGCGAGGTGCTCTATCAAGGCCACGATTTGCTGGCGCTGGCACCCGAAGAGCGGGCGCGGGAAGGCGTCTTCCTGGCGTTCCAGTATCCGGTGGAAATTCCCGGCGTGAGCAATGTCTATTTGCTGAAAACTGCGCTCAACAATATTCGCAAGCATCGCGGCTTGCCTGAACTCGACGCGATGGAATTTCTCGTCTTGATCAAGGAAAAAATGGCGCAGATGGATATGAGCAAGGAATTACTGTACCGCTCGGTCAACGAAGGCTTTTCCGGTGGCGAAAAAAAGCGCAACGAAATTCTACAAATGGCATTGCTGGAACCGAAACTGGCGATTCTTGACGAGACCGATTCCGGGCTCGACATTGATGCGCTGCAAATCGTGGCCCGGGGCATCAATGCCTTGCGAAGCCCTGAACGCGCGATGATCATGGTGACCCATTACCAGCGTCTGCTGGATTACGTGGTGCCCGACTTTGTGCATGTTTTGTCGCAAGGAATCATCGTCAAAACTGGCGGCAAGGAACTGGCGCTCGAACTGGAACAGCGCGGTTACGGCTGGCTGGAAGAAGCGGCAACAGCTGCAGTAACGGCAGCAGCATCCGAGAATAGCGCGGTGGCATGATATGAATAGCAATAGTCCAGCCAGAGAACACACTCTCGCCGATTTCAAACGTATCGCAGCCGTTCTGCCGGGCGCACAAACGCCGTGGTTGACGAAAATGCGCAGCGCAGCACTGGAGCGTTTTGCGCAAAACGGCTTTCCCACTATCCGCGATGAAGAATGGAAATACACCAGTGTCGCTGCCATCGAGAAACATGCCTTCCTGGCATTGCCGAACGGCGGCAAGCACAGTAATGCGACAGCCGCATTGGTAGAAAGCCTGACCCAGAATCTGGTACTAAGCGGCACCGGCCACTTGCTGGTTTTTCATAATGGCCACCATGCCCCTGCCCTGTCGGCACCGGGCCAGCTGCCTGCGGGCGTGACAC
Organism: Glaciimonas sp.; assembly: GCA_012927625.1. Lineage (GTDB taxonomy): Bacteria > Pseudomonadota > Gammaproteobacteria > Burkholderiales > Burkholderiaceae_D > AVCC01. The sequence goes on from JABBOV010000005.1 coordinate 22,436, forward strand.
TGGGCAGTTTGGCCGATGCGCTGCAGCAAACGCCGGACGTACTTGAACCGTATCTGAGCAATGACGATCGTCAAACCGTGCAGACTATATTCGGCGCGCTCAATACCGCCTTCATGGCCGATGGCGCTTATCTGCATCTGGCACGCGGCGTAGTACTGGAACAGCCGGTGCATCTGCTATTCGTCACAACTGAATCAGGTAATGCAAGGCCGTTTTCAACCCACCCGCACAACCTGATCGTGGCCGAAGCAGGCGCGCAAGCGACGGTAATCGAGCACTATGCCGGGCCGGATGGCGTGGTGTATTTCACCAACGCCGTAACGCAAATTTTTACCGCAGAAAATGCCGCAATCGAGCACTACAAACTGCAACAGGAAGCTGCGCAAGCGTTCCATGTCGCCGGCATTCACGCGGCGCAACAGCGCAACAGCCGATTGGCATCGCACTCGATCACGCTCGGCGCGGCACTGGCGCGCAACGACATTACGACTGCATTCAATGCGCCGGGCAGCGAGGCTACGCTCAACGGCCTGTATCTGGTCGGCGGCCAACAGCATGTGGATAACCACACCCGCATCGATCATCTCGAACCGGGTTGCACCAGCCATGAATATTATCGCGGCGTGCTGGATGGCCGTGCGCGTGCGGTGTTCAATGGCAAGGTAATCGTTCATCCGGGCGCGCAAAAGACCAACGCGCACCAGACCAACCACAATCTGTTGCTGTCCAGAGATGCGGAAATCGATACCAAACCGCAACTGGAAATCTACGCCGACGACGTCCAATGTACGCACGGTGCAACCATTGGCCAGATTGACGAAACGCAGCTCTTTTATTTACGTTCACGCGGGGTGGAAGAAGCGATGGCAAGAGGCTTGCTGATCCACGCGTTCGCCCATGACGTGATCGAACGCATTCGCGTCACATCGCTACGTACTCGGATCGAACAAATCCTGCTCACCCGATTGCCACAGGGTGATCGCATCAAGGAACTGACATGAAAATGGATACTGAAGTGCTCTCACAGCCAACATCACATCCCGCCATAGCACAGCGCAGTTTGGCCGACAGGCGCAAGGATTTCCCTATCCTGCAAAGCACCATAGCCGGCAAGCCGCTGGTCTATCTGGACAATGCCGCCACCACCCAAAAGCCGCAATCGGTAATCGATGCTGAAGTCGCTTTTTACAGCCGCAGCAACGCCAATGTGCATCGCGGCGTGCATACCCTGAGCCAGCGCGCCACCGACGATTATGAAGCGGCGCGTGACAAGGTGCGTCGCTTCATCAATGCCGCCAGCAGCAAGGAAATCGTGTATGTGCGCGGCACCACCGAAGCTATCAATTTGGTGGCGCAAAGCTATGCCCGGCCGCTTCTGACCAAAGACGACAACATTATCATCAGCGCGATGGAACACCATTCCAACATCGTGCCGTGGCAAATGGTGTGCGCCCAGACCGGCGCGGAACTCAGAGTAGTGCCGGTCAACGATGCCGGAGAATTCGAGTTCGATGTCTTTGCCAAACTAATAGGGCCCGGCACCAAGCTGGTCGCCGTCACGCATCTGTCGAACGCGCTAGGCAGCATATCGCCGGTCAAGCGCATCATCGATCTTGCGCATTCTCACGGTGTGCCGGTATTGCTGGACGGTGCGCAAGCGGTGTCGCATATCGAGGTGGATGTGGCGGCGCTGGGTTGCGATTTTTATGCTTTTTCCGGGCATAAAATTTTCGGGCCGACCGGCATCGGTGCGCTGTACGGCAAAGAAGCATTACTGGAAGCCATGCCGCCCTACCAAGGCGGCGGAGATATGATCCGTTCAGTCACTTTCGGCAAGACTGAGTACAACGATCTGCCTTACAAGTTCGAAGCCGGTACCCCGAATATCGCCGGCGCCATCGGGCTGGGTGCAGCGCTCGATTATGTATCCGCCATCGGCATCGACGTCATTGCGCAGCATGAAGACGATTTGCTCGAATACGCAACCGGCCTGGTGTCCAAAATACCGGGGCTGCGCATCATCGGCACCGCACAGCAAAAAGCCAGCATTCTGTCCTTCACGATGGAAGGCATACATCCGCACGACATCGGCACCATTCTGGATCACGACGGAGTTGCGATTCGTGCCGGGCACCATTGTGCGATGCCGGTCATGCAGCGTTTCGGCCTTGCCGGCACCGCGCGCGCTTCGTTTGCGTTCTACAACACGCGCCAGGAAGTCGATGCGTTAGTGGCATCGCTGCATAAAGTACAGGAGATGTTTCAGCCATGAACGACCTACGAGAGCTATATCAGGAAGTGATCTTCGATCACTACCGCAAGCCGCGCAACTGTCATGTATTGGACTGCGCCAATCACCAGGCTGACGGCTACAACCCGCTGTGCGGCGATCAGGTGACGGTCTATCTGAAAGTGGAAAACGGTGTGATTGAAGACCTCAGCTTCAAAGGCACCGGCTGCGCGATTTCGACCGCCTCCGCATCCCTGATGACGGAAGCATTGAAGGGCAAGAAAATTGCCGAAGTCGAACACCTGTTCAACGATTTTCACCAAATGGTCACGGCGTCAGACGAATCGGCACCACGCCCTGACCTGGGCAAACTCGAAGCGCTGGCTGGCGTGCATGAATTTCCAGCCCGCGTGAAATGTGCAACGCTGGCCTGGCACACATTGCAAGCCGCACTCAAAAATCAAGCAATACCAGCAAAAACGGAGTAAGAAAATGAATCCCGACACAGCATTCCTGGCAGCGGACAACGACCCCAATCTTGCAAGCGATGCACTAAGAGAAAATCTGATCGCCATGCTGCGCACTATTTACGACCCCGAAATCCCCGTCAATATTTACGACCTGGGACTGATATACAACATCGATATCGCGCCCGATGGTGAAGTTGAAATCGAAATGACACTCACCGCGCCAGCCTGTCCGGTAGCCGGCACCTTCCCTGCCACAGTCGAAGAGCGCCTATCCGAAGTACCCGGCGTAAACGGCGTACACGTGGAACTGGTATGGGAACCAGCCTGGAACATGGATTCGATGAGCGACGAAGTCAAGCTCGAACTGGGCTTGCTTTAATCTTTAAGTAGTGCAGGCCTGCGTGCCTGCAACCCGATGCAGGCACGCAGGCCTGCACTACTCATCCACACAAAAGGAGTTCACATGTCGAACTGGTTTGATGTCGCACCCGCAAGCGAATTTCCGGCGGGAGACTGGCGTTCAATCGATCTGGATGGAACCCAGGTTGCCGTATTCAACTTGGGCGGCGAGTATTACGCGATTGAAGATGTCTGCACCCACGACGGCGGCATCCTGACCGGCGGTGCGCTGGAGGGCGAGGAAATTATCTGCCCACGCCACGGGGCCCGGTTTTCAGTCAAAACCGGCAAGGTTCTGGCACCACCGGCGTATGAAGATGTCAGCCGATTTCCAGTGCAAGTAGAGTCCGGCATAGTGCAAGTACGGGATATACGCTGGGATTGATGCGCTTATTTTCGAGCAGGAGCCGCGTTAGCATCTAAATTCCTGGATATTTAATATACATATTCGTGTATTTTTATATTCCGCAATTAAAACATGCGTAAATTGCATCGTTTTTAAACATACTCCACCAAAAAAATACATACATCGCACTGTGATTCAATAACAACGCTAACCGTCACCACCGGGGGATCGTCGATCATTTTCAGGATGTGCCGCACCCGTTCTTGCCATAGGTCATACTTTTCAGTTTGCAAGTTTCACTCTTCTTGTTGTATCCGCGTCACTTTGTCCGAAAAAATCAATGCTTTTGCACTTGAACCTGACGTAACGTCATAACTTATTGTTCGTTCAAGTGGAGGGATTGCGATGTCGTTGAAAATTGGAGAGCTTGCAAAACGGGCGGGGCTGACCGTTCGGGCGCTGCACCACTACGACGCAATTGGGTTGCTGTCCTCTTCCGCTCGCTCAGATGGCGGTTCTCGGCAATATAGCCACGATGATGTGATTCGCCTTCACAGAATTCAGGCGCTTAAGCATTTTGGCTGTTCGCTGTCGGACATCAAGGCATATTTGGATGAGTCCAGAATTGCACCAATTGAAATCATTAATCGACAAATAAGCGTGCTTGACGAACAGGCTCGGCGCGCGCAGGCGCTGAGAGATAGCCTGAAGCATTTGGCAGATAAGATTTCAATAGGTGGTGAGACTGGGGTTGCAGACTGGCTAAACCTATTGGAAATGATGACCATGTACGAAAAACACCTCACACGTGAAGACCTTGATCATTTGCGTGCGCAGCAACAACATATGGGCGGACACCTGGACGCACGCAGGACCGAATTGATTTCCGAGACAAGAGAATCAATTGACGTGGGGCGGCTCCCGGAAAGTCAGGAAGCGCAAGCACTGGCCTGGCGCTGGGTGCAACATATGAAGGAAGCGACAGGGGATAATGCTCAGATAGCATCTAAATTGAAAATCATGCTGGAACGAGAAACAAGAGCCCAGGAGATCACCGGCTTCAGGCTGGACATGTATCAGTGGATATCACTATCTATCGCCAACGCCAGGGCGAAACTCTTTGCCAAGTACCTGTCGCCAGTTGAATTTGAAGAAGTTCGGCGACGCATGATTGCCCACGTCGATGATTGGCCACTTTTGTTCATGGAGGTACGAAAACAGATGGAGGCGGGTGCATCTGTAACCGGCCCGGATGTTCAGGTATTGGTCCGTCGGTGGCAAAATTTGTTTCGTGACTCATACTGCGGCGATGATCTGACACTCGAAAGTAAAATTCATCTCGCATTCCAAACTGAACCTGATCTGTTGGTCGGTGTAGGTCTGGATGTGCCGTTGATTCTGTTTATTCAGAAGGCGATCTTGTCTTTGAACGGGCCTAAACACAAATCAACCAACGCCGGCCCTAAGCCGAGCGCGCAACGAGTCGCGACCTTGAGAGCGGCGCATCAACTCCTTGATAGTCCGTTGATTTTGGAAGATCCGCTTGCTCTGAAAATACTAGGTAGCACGAATGAAGCTGGCGTCCGCAGCAATCCAGACCACTACAACGATCCATGGTCAAAAGGATTAAGAACATCCCTTGTGGTACGAAGCCGACTGGCCGAAGACGAGTGGGAAAAAGCTGCGGAGAATGGTGTCCGCCAATATGTCATTCTGGGCGCTGGGCTGGACACTTATGCATATCGCGTGAGCCATCAAACCGGACGAATCTTCGAGGTTGATCTTCCTGCGACCCAGCAATGGAAACGCGAATGTCTAAGCGCCGCTGACATTCAAATTCCGGCATCCCTGACGTATGTGCCAATAGATTTTGAACATGACACATTGACGCACGCGTTATCTCAGGTTGGATTCAGGGAAGACGAGGCGGCATTTTTTTCATGGCTTGGCGTGTCGATGTATCTTGAGGAAGAAGCCATCTTGAAGACCTTACGGTTTATCGCATCGTGTGCTGCTGGAAGCGCTGTAGTCTTCGACTACGTTGTAACGCCCTCATTGCTCACACCAATGGAACGACTAGGCAGAGAATTGGTGTGCGCGAAAGTTGCAGAAAGTGGTGAGCCGTGGAAAGCTTATTTTGATCCAGAATCTCTGGCCTACAAGATTCGCTCGCTTGGATTTAGCGAAGCGAACAACGTCAGTCCAGAAAGCCTGAATACTCGCTATTTATCCGGGCTTAAAGATGGGTTTCGGATGGGAGGTTTTTCGAGATTGATGCACGCCATTGTTTGAACAAACGTTGAACTTTTATTGAGACGATCAGTGTTTGGATGCTTGGCTTTTCGAAGTTGCTATCAAGGCTGTGCGGCTTGAGAGAGGATTCTGGCCAGCACAGCCGATTCGGAAGGCTTAGCGTATTTTAATTTCTTTTTTTGTCAACACTCCTATCAGGCAGGCAAGCGTTATCTGTGTCGCTGGCATTAACCAATCTCAACCGCCGCAACTACCGCAGCAACTACCGTTTTCGCCATGCCGCAATTTGTCGGGGCTGGTCGCGTAACCGGCTTGCACCAATACGTTTTGCAATTCTTGCGCAGAAGTGGCCTGATCGTCAAATTGGATGTTGACTTCGCTGTTTTCGAGCACTACGACTACTCCGCTCACTCCCTTGACGCTCTGTAATTTACGAATCACGCTGTCAGCACGAACTTGGGTTGTCGTTCCGGTAAGTTTCAAGGTTTCGGATCGCATCATATTTCCTTTTGCATGTGGGTTAGAACAAAGGTAAAAACGTTTTCTCTTATTCCTTCAGTGCTATTGTGACATAACAATCATATTATATGCATCTTTAAATCGCACGATACTGTAAAAGTCCAATTGCGGATTTAGTTAATTCACAAGTACATGGAAATAAGCTAATCTATGTTTGCTAGAGCGCAAAACTGAGTTTTTTTACAATAGTAATGTTGTGCAACTATGCAGCAAATAAGTAAATGAGAAATGGCTCCTGGTTTATAGAAATCGTATATAACCCAGGATAGTGTCAAGCAGGTTGAAGTAGTAGTGCATGGAAATAGCTATAAAGCTCGATGTCGATTAAAAACATCTATTATTTATTCCCGAAAGGAAACTTGATCATGAAAATATCCCGCCGCATTCCAACTTACCTACTCGCTTTTACACTGGTTGCCTTGGCAGGCTGCGCATCAACGGCAAAACAGGAAGGAACCGGCGAATATGTGGATGACGCCGTTATCACAACCAAAGTAAAGGCTGCTATTTTCAACGAACCAACTTTGAAATCAACAGAAGTTAATGTCGAAACTTTCAAAGGCATAGTGCAGTTGGGCGGCTTTGTTAGTTCACAGGCTGCGATTAACATGGCAGCAGAAATTGCCCGAGGTGTAAAAGGCGTCAAATCGGTTAAAAATGATATGCGCGTCAAGTAACAACCAGGCAGGCAATTAACCGGGCCGGCATTGATTCGGTTTCAAAGCAATGCCAGTCCGGCTTCGTTTTTTAAAATTCGCGCGTCTATAAATTGAAATACTCATTGCGTTTTTTTGCCTCATATGAATTTTCAGATTTACTGTTTATCCAGATGAAACCGGTATGCAATGAATCCAATAGATACCAAATTGGCAGTACCCGCCGATCACAGCGATTGCGTTGATCCGATACCAGTTGAAAACCCAATCCCCGATGATTCTGCAAAAAATGGCATGCAAGCTCCTGTCGAGTACCCTCGCCTATCCAATCACATACATGCGCGCGGACTATCCTTAGCCATTCTCGCAACGTTGGCGTTCGTGTTTGCCCTGCAGTGGGCACAGAAGTTTTTTATTCCTTTGCTGTTCGGAATTTTTATTGCGTACACACTCAATCCGTTTGTCACCTGGTTATCCCGGCTAAAAATTCCCCGCTTTTTTGCCACTTGTACCGTAATGTTCACAATATTGTTCGGGGCATTTATGGCGACTAATACATTGCAGGAAGAATTCCAATCGATACTGAATGGTTTGCCAGCATCAACGCAAAAAATATCGCGGGCACTGAAAAAAATACGCGGTAGTCAGCCCAGCACTATGGAACAAATGCAGGCAGCCGCAATCGAGTTTGAAAAGGCCGCTAGCCAGGCAACCGGCACTCGACCCGCCGCAAAAAAAATGACGGCTCCCGAGCAATCGGCATTCAAGGTAAGCGACTGGCTCTGGGCCGGCTCGCTGAGTGCTGCTGAGTTTATCGGCCAGACCACAATCGTGGTTTTTCTAGTATTTTTTCTTTTATTGTCCGGCGACACTTTCAAACGCAAGCTGGTCAAGTTATCCGGTCCATCAATGGCCCGGAAAAAGACTGCGGTACACATACTTGACAATATCAATACCTCAGTACAAAACTACATGTCCATGCTGTTGGCAACCAATGTTCTATTGGCAATAATTACGTGGATTGCATTGCGTTGGATCGGCCTGGAAAATGCAGGTGCATGGGCAGTTGCTGCAGGTTTTTTGCACATCATCCCGTATTTTGGGCCATTGCTCATTACGGTGGCGACCGGATTGAGCGCATTCATGCAATTTGAATCGTTCTCGATGGTGCTGCTGGTCTCGGGCACATCGCTTGCTATTGCCACCGTTGTCGGCACTTTGGTGACGACCTGGATGACTGGAAAAATCGCAAAAATGAATACCGCCGCAGTCTTTATCGGACTGCTGTTCTGGGGTTGGCTATGGGGCATTTGGGGCATGCTGCTAGGCATCCCGATCATCGTTATAGTAAAAGTAATCTCCGAGCATATTGAAGGATTGCAGCCGGTTGCAGAACTGCTCGGAGAGTGAGCTTGATTTTTCGCGCTTGGATAGCGGCCTTATTTCTGCGCATTCTGCTGCGCTTGCGCCCGAATCGATGACAGCGTCAGCGTCGGGGTAATCACTTCCGGCGACAGACGAATTTCTATCACTGCCGGCAAACCGCTGGCGCGGGCCTGCTCGAATGCGGGCATGAAGTCGGCGGTCTTTTCGACCACCGCGCCAAAGGCCCCGAAAGAACGGGCGAAAGCAGCGAAATCAGGATTGGTCAGGGTGGTGCCATGCACGCGGGCCGGATATTCACGCTCCTGATGCATCCGAATGGTGCCGTAGATACCGTTATTGACGACAATGAAAATCACCGGTAACTGATATTGCATCGCAGTGGCCAGCTCGGAACTGCTCATCATGAAGCAACCGTCGCCGGCAAATGCCACCACAGTACGCTCTAGATACAGCGATTTGGCCGCAATCGCAGCCGGTACGCCGTAGCCCATCGCGCCGGAAGTCGGTGCCAGTTGCGATTTGAAATGACGAAAGCGGTGAAAACGATGCACCCAGGTCGCATAATTGCCCGCGCCGTTGCAAATAATGGCGTCTGCTGGCAAATGATCGCGCAGATACAGCATGATCTCGCCCATTTGAACCGGGCCATCAACCTGCGGCGGGGTACTCCAGGTCAGATAATCGGCGTGGGCTGTCGCAGCCTCGTCCTGCCAGGCTGGCGATGCGACTGGAGTTGAGACGGAAACTAAGTCAGCCACTGCAGCAGCAAATTCCGGCATACCCGAATTGATCGGCAGGGTTGATGCATATACGCTGCCAAGCTCTTCGGCACCGGCATGTATATGCACCAATTGCTGTTTTGGCACAGGAATATCAAACAGGCTGTAACCGCTCGTGGTCATTTCGCCCAAGCGCGGGCCGATTGCCAGCACCAGATCGGCATTTTTGACGCGTTGCGCCAGCTTCGGGTTGATGCCGATGCCGACATCGCCGGCATATAGCGCATGCGTATTGTCGAACAAATCCTGAAACCGGAACGCGCATGCCACCGGCAATTGCCAGGCTTCGGCGAAGCGGCGCAAATCGGCGCAGGCTTGCGACGTCCAACCGCTGCCGCCGAGAATCGCCAACGGACGTTTGGCCTGTGCCAGCAAGCCGGACAATTGCTGTAATGCGGCTGGCGTCGGCGCTGCAGCGACGCGCTGAAACTGGGGCGCAGCGCGCGCACTGACCTGATCGCGCAACATGTCTTCCGGCAGTGCCAGCACTACCGGGCCGGGCCGGCCGGCAACCGCGGTATGAAAAGCGCGGCTCAGATATTCGGGAATCCGCCGGGCGTCGTCGATTTGCGCCACCCATTTAGTCATCTGGCCGAACATGCGGCGATAGTCGATTTCCTGAAATGCCTCGCGATCCATGCAATCGCGTGCAACCTGGCCGATGAACATAATCAACGGGGTCGAATCCTGATACGCGGTGTGAATGCCGATCGCAGCATTGGTCGCTCCCGGGCCACGCGTAACCATCACAATGCCGGGTGCGCCGGTCAGCTTACCGTAGGCTTCGGCCATGTTGGACGCACCGCTTTCGTGGCGGCACACCCGCAAGGCGATCTGCTCGCGCACGTCATACAAGGCATTGAGTATGTCCAGATAGCTTTCGCCCGGTACGCAAAACACTTGCCGCACGCCATGCGTAATCAGGCTATCGACCAAGACTTTTCCACCGCTACCGGTATGAATCAGATCAGTATGCATTTTTGCCTTGGAATCAGGTGCAACATGGAAAGGGTTCGGGAGGGGTTCAACTGCGATTGACTTCCGCGCCCAAAGGGAAAAACTGGAAGCATGGCTCGCGCTTGCGTTCGAGTATATGCAATAAGCCCGCCACTTTCAAAATCAAAAAAAGCCATGACATCATTACGTATGCTCATGCAAACATGTGCGTCATGGCGAAAAGCAGGGCCGGGTAAAGCGCGAAAAAACAGCACGGTGGATGGGTGCAACCCGTCGCATCTAGAACTTACAAGATGGGTTGCACCCATTCTACGGCCCGATAAAATATACTGGCTTTTGTATTTTTAGCATATTCAATAAATATATGCGGACAATGGCATTAAAATTGCCATACTCCCTATTATTATATTTTTTGATGGTTTGTCTTGTTCGTGCTTTTCGTGTGTTTCGTGGACACACCTACTGAGAGCCATCAGTCGCCCTGCAATTCACCCAGAATCCAATCGCGGAATTTGATGACGGCCGGTTTACCGGCATTTTTTTCGGGGTAAGTCAGATAATAGGATTGCGCGCTTGTGACTGCAATCGGAAATGGCACCAGCAACTGCCCCAGACGAATTTCGGTTTCAACCAGAAACTTCGGCATCAAGGCAACGCCCAATCCTGCCACTGCGGCTTGAATTACCATCGACAATTGTTCAAAGCGCGGCCCAAACAGCGCATTAGGGCAATCAACGCCGACATGGTCGAACCAGTCACGCCAGGCTTGCGGGCGTGTGGTGTGCTGCAACAAGGTCATCCGGGCCAGGTCGGAAACGCGGCTCACCTGCTTGCTTAAAGCCCGGCTGCAGACCGGCACCATTTCCTCACCCATCAGGCGCACCATCACTGCGCCGGGCCAGTCCGGCTCGCCAAAGTGAATCGCGGCATCAACCTGGCGCTGGCTGAAATCAAACGGCAACACTTCCGTACTGAGATTGAGCAGCACATCGGGATGCGCTGCGGTGAATTTTGGCAGTCGGGGAATCAGCCACTTGATGCCGAAAGTCGGCAGGATTGCCAGCTTGAGCACACCAATCGCATTATTGTGGGTCATGGCCTGAAAGGTAGCCATTTCGATCTGCTGCAGAATCGTCGACACTTGCAACGCATATTCGCGCCCGGCTTCGGTCAATACCAGCCGGCGTTGGATCCGCTCGAACAGCTTGGTGCCGAGATACTCTTCCAGTATTGCCGTCTGGCGGCTGACCGCACCTTGAGTCAGGTGCAGTTCATGTGCCGCCTGGGTAAAAGACAGATAGCGCGCTGCCGTTTCAAAAGCGATCAGACAAGAGGTGGAGGGAATGAATCTGCGCATGACTATGCAGTCGTGCCCATGTCCATGCCTGAGCCGAAATAGATCATGTATTCAGATCAAATACCGCCATCGATTCCACATGCGCAGTGTGCGGAAACATGTTGACTACGCCGGCGTATTTCAGCGTGTAGCCGCCTTCCTGCACTAGCAACCCGGCGTCACGGGCCAAGGTAGAAGGACTGCAGGATACATAAACGATGCGTTTCGGCATCATGTCCGAATGGCTGTGCCGCAGACCGACCAGTGCCTGGCACACGGCGATTGCGCCATCGCGTGGCGGGTCGATCAAAAGACGGTCGAATTTACCCAAGGCAATAAAATCGTGCGTGGTGGCTTCAAACAGGTTGCGGCATAAAAACTGCGTTTTCTGCGCCAGACCATTCGCTTGTGCATTCTCCAGCGCACGCTCGGTTAAGGCACTGCTGCCTTCAATGCCGATCACTTCCCGCGCCTGGGTTGCAATCGGCAGAGTGAAATTACCTAGGCCGCAAAATAAGTCAGCCACACGATCACTGGCTTGCGCATCCAGCAGGCGCAGTGCGCGCGTCACCATGACGCGATTAATATGGTGATTTACCTGGGTAAAGTCGGTCGGCTTGAAAGGCATCTTCACGCCAAACTCCGGTAGAGAATAGTGTAGCGTCGTATTCTCGGGATAAAACGGTGCCGCCGTCTCCAGCCCGTTGGGCTGCAACCACCAGTGCACTGCATGCGCGTCGGCAAAAGCCTTCAGCTTGATTTCGTCTGCGACAGTAAGCGGTGCCATGATGCGCAACACCATCGCTGTTATGTTTTCGGTTACTGCCAGTTCAATCTGCGGCAACTGACGCACGATCGAAAGCGTTGCAATCAAATGGCGTAGCGGCACCAGCATCTTCGATACATGCGGCGGCAAGATTTCACAGGTTTCCATGTCAGTGATGTAGCGCGATTTTTTCTCGTGAAACCCCACCAGTACGCCCCCTTTTTTGGGAACGCAATTAACTGACAGGCGCGCCCGGTAACGGTAACCCCAGGTTGGGCCGTAAATAGGCCGCAGTATGGTTTCTGCCCGAACCCGTCCGATATGCCACAAATTATCTTCCAGCACGCGCTGCTTGACCGCCACCTGCGCCGAAGGCTCCAGATGCTGTATTGCGCAGCCGCCGCATAGTCCGAAATAATCACATTTAGGCTTGACCCGCAACGCCGATTCTCGATTGATGGCAATCATCGTGGCGGCTTCCCAGTGCGCCTTCTTGCGATAGGTTTGATAACCAACATGTTCGCCCGGCAATGCACCCTCCACGAAGACCACTTTACCGACGCTGCCGTCTTCGTTCTGGAGGTGGCCGACGCCGCGGCCATCCATGTCCAGGGACTCGATTTCAATCATGTTAAGCGACATAGGAACACATAAAATTACGGATGCAACATCCATCCGATATTGAAAAAATCTGCGGAGAAAAAACACGACGCGTGCGACATCACTGTAATGACAAAGCTTTTAAATAAAAAAATACAACCTAAAGCCCCTACAGCAAAGAATCTTTTCCTACACCTCTGGCGGCAAGTGAACGTTTCAATTTGTGCAACGCTTCCTGCTGAATTTGCCGGATACGTTCACGTGTCACACCCATTTCTTCCGCCAGCGTTTCCAGCGTAGCCGGAAAATCATTATCCAGACCGAAACGGCGTGCAATCACAATCCGCTGCTTGTTCGATAATTTATCCAGCCATTCCCGCACCAGAGCCGTCATTTCAAGTTGCTCGGCACGCATGTCCGGCGCATCGTCGGTATCGCTGGGCAACAGATCCATCAAACTCGATTGTGAATCGCCGTCCAGAGGTGCATCCAGCGAGGCCGCATGTTCGGACAGAGCAAGAATATCCTGCACTTCTTCCACCGACCGATCGATCAAGTGCGCAATGTCTTCGACTGTTGCCTCTTTGCCGTCCTGATGTTGCGCTTCCAGATGATATTTCGCCCGTAGAGCCTGGTTCAACTCGCGCACCATATGCACGGGCAAACGCACGGTGCGAGCCTGATTCATGATCGCCCGTTCTATGTTCTGGCGTATCCACCATGTGGCGTAAGTAGAAAAACGAAAACCGCGCTCAGGCTCAAATTTATCGATCGCCCGCATCAATCCAAGGTTGCCTTCTTCGATCATGTCCAGTAATACGACGCCGCGATAGATGTAATGCTTCGCAATTGAGACTACCAGGCGCAGATTGTGCTCGATCATCTTCTGTCGCGCCTCAAAATCCCCCAGCTTGGCCAGTGTGGAGAAATGCAGTTCTTCGCTCGCCGTCAATAACGGGCGGGTTCCGATCTGGTTCAGATAATGCTGCGTGGTATCGGTAGAAAGCTCTGCCACCAACACAATTTTCAGTTCATCTGGGTTGGTTGGCAAAACCGCTGCTTCAACCGCATCCGGGTCTTCGTTATCGTCGTTATCGTCGCAGTCGGCCCCATTTTCGCCTGGCATGTCATATTCGACAACCGCATCATCAAATGGCGTTTCGGGGATGTCTTGCACCTCCTCGTCGTCATCCTGATTCTTATTCCGGGGCTGCGTCTTGTTTATCATGGGCGATCATCTGCTTGGCAAGTATTTGAATGGGTCGACAGGCTTCCCTTGCTGCCGAATTTCAAAGTGGAGCTTGACTGCATCCGCATCGGTATTGCCCATTTCAGCAATTACCTGCCCCTTTTCGACGCTCTGACCTTCCTTGACTGTAATGATTTTATTGTGGGCATAGGCTGACAACAGATTATTGGTGTGCTTGACAATTACCAAATTGCCGTAACCACGAATTCCGCTACCTGCATACATCACCTTGCCTGAGCCGGCGGCAATCACATGCTGTCCCAGTTTGCCGCTTATATCGATGCCTTTATTCTTCCCTTCTTCAAAGCGGGCTATGACTTTACCTTCTGCCGGCCAAATCCAGCCGATCCCATCCTCGTCCGCATTGGCGCTTTTGGCAGGCTCCACTTTTGCCGGGGGTTTAGGATTGGCAGATGTACCTGGTACCTTGGCAGCTGCAATGGCGGCTACCGCTTCCGGTTTTTGCAACTCAGCCAGCGCGCTTTCCGAATAGGGTCGTTTGTCGCCGCGGGGAGTTGTTTTATTGCCGGCACTACCCAACGCTGTTGAAGGAGCCGATAACGCACGCACCTCAACCCCGGAGCTGGCGATACTGCCGGTTTGCGCTCCGCCAGTTGCCACATCGGGCGGCAGCGTGCGCAAGACTTGATCAACCTGGATATCGTTCGGATTAGCCAGATTGTTCCAGGCTACAATATCGCGATAGGCCTGCCCCTGATCCAATGCAATGCGATACAGGGTGTCACCTTTTTTAACAGTGTAATACCCAGGACCGGTAGGGGTTTGAGATTTGGCCAGCGCAACCGCCCTGGTTCCCGTCGCGTAATCGGTCACAGGTGCCGAATGACGGGGTGTGCTGCACGCTGCCAATAGGCCAAGCAGTGCTGCTGACAAACTTAAGCGTATTTTATTCATTCTCACATTATGTTGATATGGCGCTGCAGCGCATGTCATGGCTACAGTTTTCATGCTGTTCCTGGACGAAGGGGGACAAAATGGCATTGTTCCAAAGCCACGCTGCTCCACTCCGATTTACTGATACGTTCGATTAATTGCAATTGCTGCTGTTGGGCACCTACCGGTGCTACCAAACGCCCACCCAAGGACAGTTGTTCCAACAATATGCGCGGTACTTCAAGACCAGCCGCAGCCAGAATGATGCCATCAAACGGTGCCGCTTGCGGCAGTCCAAGCATACCATCTCCGTAATGTAGCCGGATATTGGCGATACGCATTGGACGCAGGTTGGATTTGGCCAGCTCATGCAGCGGTTTGATCCGTTCGATCGAAAAAACCTCCTTTGCCACCTGTGACAATACCGTTGCCTGATAACCGCAGCCAGTGCCGATTTCCAACACACGATTCAGGGTGCGGCCATTACACAGTATTTCCAGCATCCGCGCCACGATATACGGTTGCGAGATGGTCTGTTGGTAGCCGATAGGAATCGAAGCATCCACATACGCCTGGCCCGAGAAACCGGGTTCCATAAAAAGATGGCGTGGAACCAGCTCCATTGCCGTGAGTACCGCCCGATTCGTGATGCCCTGCTTGACCAGTCGCGCCACCATTGCACGCCGCAATGCGTCCGGCAGTGCGCCAGCCGTCAAATTGCTTGGCGCCTGCTTTAATGCCGCAGCGGCTGGCGTCAATTGGTTGCTTCGGCGCTGGCTATCCTGCGCACTGTTTTTGGTGGCAGTTTGCGGCGTGGCAATGGTACGGCGGGAAGAAAACGTGCCAAAGGATGATTTAAACGGCTTATCCGCAAGAGCAGACAGCGAGAGAGGAAACCGCCTGGCTTTGTCAGTCATAGCAACCCTTTCTTGAGCGCTTCTAATTGCGTGGCATGGGTCAAATCAATCTGCAGCGGAGTCACTGACACGTGTCCTTTCGCTACTGCGTCAAAATCAGTGCCTTCGCCTGCGTCCTTGGCGGCGCCTACCGGGCCGATCCAGAATATCTCACGACCGGATGGGTCATGCGCTCGGATCACCGATTCCGACTGGTGGCGTTTACCTAGTCGGGTGGCGATCAGCGGTTTGATTTCATGGTAGGGCCGATTCGGAATATTGACATTGAGCAAATAGGGCTTTGGCAATGCATCGAATTGTTTCTCGACAATCTCGCGCGCCACGCGTGCTGCTGCTTCCAGTTGATCCCAACCTTTTTGCACTTGCGAAAAGGCAATCGATGGGATACCGAACAAAAAGCCCTCGGTAGCGGCTGCCACCGTACCGGAATATAGCGTGTCATCGCCCATGTTCTGGCCCTGATTGATGCCGGACACCACTAAATCGGGTTTATACGACAATACGCCGGTAAGCGCTACGTGGACGCAGTCTGATGGTGTGCCATTGACAAAATAAAAACCGTTTTCAGCGCGAAACACCGATAGTGGACGATCCAGCGTCAGCGAATTGGACGAGCCTGAGCGATTGCTGTCGGGTGCCACCACCACGATTTCGGCAATCGGCGCCAATGCATGTGCCAGTGCGATGATGCCTGGCGCCAGGTAGCCATCGTCATTACTGATAAGGATTCTCATGGGGCAATTTTACCCGATGCGCCATCCTGAATTTGCATCTGATACGAGGTCTCGTAAAATTTACGGCATAATCACAAAATGTTACGACCGTTCTATTTTATATAAGATACTAGGAGACTAAATGAAAGCGCTCGTCTGTCACACATGGGGACTGCCCAACACACTCAAACTTGAAGATATGCCGGATCTTCTGCCTGCAGCAGACCAGGTCGTCATTGCCGTCAAAGCGGCCGCCGTAAATTTCCCTGATGTTTTGATTATTCAGGGTAAATACCAATACAAGCCGGAGTTGCCGTTTACCCCTGGCAGCGAACTGGCAGGAATCGTATGCGCGGTCGGTGCCGGCGTCTCCCGCTATCAGGTGGGTGACCGGGTGATCGCCTGGGTAGCCCAAGGTGCGTTTGCCGAGCAAGTAGTGGTGGCGGCAAATGGAGTAATACCGATGCCTCCAGACATGGATTTCGACACTGCCGCTGCCATCAGCCTGACTTATGGCACTTCGCACCATGCGCTAGTGGATCGCGCCCAGTTGCAAGCCGGAGAAACCATGCTGGTATTGGGCGCCGCCGGCGGGGTTGGACTGGCTGCGATCGAGATCGGCAAGGCGCTCGGAGCACGAGTGATCGCCGCCGCCTCCACCGATGTAAAACTGGCGATCTGTACCAGCCACGGGGCTGACGCGACCATCAATTACAGTACGCAAGACCTGCGCCAAGCCATCAAGGCGGCAACCGATGGCAAAGGGCCGGATGTGATTTACGATCCGGTCGGCGGCATCTATACCGAACCGGCTTTCCGCTCAATCGGCTGGCGCGGCCGCTATCTTGTGATCGGTTTTGCCAATGGTGAAGTCCCGAGCCTGCCGCTCAATCTCCCCTTACTCAAGGGCGCGTCTTTGGTTGGAGTGTTCTGGGGCGAATTCGTCAAGCGCGAGCCAAAGGCTAACCTGGCTGCGATGCGACAATTACTGGGCTGGCTGGCCGATGGCACGATCCGTCCCCATATCTCGGCACGCTATGCGCTGGCCGAAACCACCGCCGCCCTCGATGCAATGGCTTCGCGCAAGGTAACCGGCAAGGTATTGATCAAGCCGTAAGTTAGAAAAACATGATTCACGAAAGCCACGAAAAGCACGAAAAAAAATAGTTGTTCAGACCGCTGGCAGAGAACCATTTGATCCTCTTGCATAATCTGTTGTACACGCTTGAGGAAGTTGTTCTTAGCAGGATAAATAGTGATTACAAAACTATTAAGCGCATGAGTATATTTTAAGTTCCAATGAATACTAGCGGTTAATGACGGGCAGATTCAACTACGAAGTGCAACCGGTACTGGTTTTTAGCGGGAGTACCTTTAAGCCAAAGCGCTCCAACATCCTGCGCCATCCCAGGTAGCTTTCAAGGGTGTCGGTAGCCACACCGTGAAAGCGGGCCAGCCATTCCTTGAGCCGACTGTCATAGGCATTGACGTTCTGAATGTGATACGCACCCCGAACGACATGCACGCCCTGTGAAATGTTGACCGGACGGTGTTCTATGTGCAGATTTCTGGCGATGACGGTGTAGGCGGCGGCCCCGTCGGTGCAGAGGATGACATCGGTGGCCAGTAACGGCCCCAGCGCCGGCTCCATCTCTTTAGCACTCACCCCCGTGAGGCGAAAGTCGGCGGTGGCGCCATCCCGGTCCCGCACCACCAGCACCGCAATCTGTTCGGCCGAAGTGCCCCGTTTGGCGGCTTTGCCACCGCGCTTGCGCGCTTTCCGGGGCAAGTGCCGCTTGCCTTTAAATGACTCCAGGAAGAATGTCTCGTCCGCTTCGGCAATGCCCTGCATTTTCTGGGCTTTCTGCTGGGCGGGTGATTGCAAAAAGCGATGACGCCACTTGAAGCTGGTGTTCTTGGCCACGCCGCAGCAGTGTGCAGCCTTGCGCACACTCAAGCCATCAATCAAGGCCCGGGTGTAAGTGAGCCATTGGTCTTTGTGGCGCAGGCGCGCCAGCGGGGTGTGCGTCAAGGCATTGAAGGTGTGCCGGCATTGGCGGCAACGGTAGCGTTGCAAGGCGCAACTGGTGCCCCAGCGCTGTAGTTGCGTATTGCCGCAGTACGGACACAGCGGCTTTTCCTGCAAACTGTGCTCTATCATTCGGATCACTTCTTCTGCGCTCTCCCGTCGATCCAATGTATGGCGCAGGCGATCTTTTTGTCCGCGGTTCAGCGCATTGAGTTGCTCCAGCCACGTTTTGAAGTCCAGTGCTTTCATGACGTTGCCCTCCGTAAACAGTGCGTGTCAAAGTTTAGGCAGCAATTCAACAGGTAAGTGCGACATAGCCGTTTTATTAGCGTACTACTATGGAGTAATAAAAAAATCCTGAGCTACGTTCAATTCTCTGGTGCGCGTGAACGGCGGCAAGCTTTGCCAGATACGCTTGCCATACGGTTTTGAAATCAGGCGTGGGTCGCAGATCATCAGCACCCCACGGTCGGCCTCATCGCGTATCAGACGGCCGGCTCCCTGCTTCAGCGTGATGATAGCTTCCGGCAACTGGTGATGCATGAAGCCATTCAAGCCTTTCTTTTCCATCACTTCGATACGGGCAGCAAGCACCGGGTCATCCGGCGGCGCAAACGGCAATTTGTCGATAATCACCAACGACAATGCCTCGCCGCGCACGTCGACTCCTTCCCAAAAACTCTGGCTGCCGATCAGCACTGCATTGCCCGCCGCGCGAAAACGCTCCAGCAGCTCAGTGCGTCCGGCTTCGCCCTGCACCAGCAGCGGGAACGGTAGTTGCCGTTTTTCAAACTCGGTGCGTAGACGTTCGGCCGCGCGATTCACGGCCCGGATGGTGGTGCACAACAGAAAACTGCGCCCACCGGCAGCCTCGATCAGTGGCAAGGCGGCATCGACTACCGCATCGGTGTAATCCGGCGAATTCGGCAGCGGCATGTGATTCGGCACGTACAACAAACCTTGCTGCGCATAATCAAACGGACTCGGCCAAGTTTGCGCCGGTGCATTCCGCAAGCCCATTTGCGATGCGTAATGATTGAAATCGTTCTTTACCGCCAGCGTGGCTGAGGTAAAAATCCAGGCTCGCGGCACACCCTCGCGCTGCTTGTTAAAAATTGGTGCAATCGAGAGCGGCGTGCGGTGTAACTGCAGCGATGAAGAATACGCTTCCACCCACAGCACGCATTCCTGGCCGTCGTCGGATTTATCGTTGGCATTGGCGGCTCGCGTAGCCTGCGCGGTATTCCATAGATCGAGCCTGGCGCCAAGTTCAATCGCACGAGTGCGGCATTGTTCTATGGTGTCGGCCCGTTCAGCCTGACTTTCCAGGGTTTCGATCATGGCATGAAACTCTTTACGCAAAGTCGCCAACGCCGGGAAAAATGTCGAGGATGCTGCAATCTGGTTTACCGACAATCGCACAAAATCCTGCGGAAATGCCAGCCGTAAATCGCGCGTGGCGCGCTCCACCGGCATCACGACCTTGGCCCATTCGGCGCCGTCACGGGCGTGCGACAAGCCTTCGGCCAGCACGTCGCGACACAATTCCAGTACTTGCGAAGTCGATATGGTTTCGCCGAAAAACAGGGTTGCGGTGTCTGGCAGTTGATGCGCTTCGTCAAAGATGATGGTGTTGGCCGAAGGTAGCAATTCAGCTACGCCGGTATCCTTGAGCGCGACATCGGCAAAGAACAGATGGTGATTGACCACCACCACATCGGCCTGCTGCGCTTCCTTGCGCGCTTTCATGACG
Source organism: Glaciimonas sp. (assembly GCA_012927625.1). GTDB lineage: Bacteria > Pseudomonadota > Gammaproteobacteria > Burkholderiales > Burkholderiaceae_D > AVCC01. The sequence goes on from JABBOV010000005.1 coordinate 42,688, forward strand.
AAGCAATCCTGGTAATACTGGCATTCCGCGCCCATGCAAGTGTCGCGGGTAGATGTCACCAAATTCCAGATCAGCGCGGTTTCAGGCACCTCCGCCAACTCCGCCTTGTCGCCCGAAGTGGTGGTTTTTATGAAGCGCGAAATGGCACGCAAATAACCGACGTCATCACGTGATGTCAGCCGGCCGTTCTCCAGTGTGCGCTCCAGATGATAATGGCAGACGTAATTGGCGCGCCCCTTGAGCAGTGCAACCGACACCGGCACATTGAGCGCGCGGCGCACGGTCGGAATATCGCGCAGAAAAAGTTGATCCTGCAGATTCTTGGTACCGGTCGAGACAATTACCTTGCCGCCCCAGAGCAACGCCGGCACCAGATAGGCAAAAGTTTTTCCGGTGCCGGTGCCGGCCTCGGCGATCAGAGTGGTCTGGCCGGAAATCGCTTCTGCAATTGCTTTCGCCATTTCAGTTTGCGACAAGCGCGCGCGAAAGCCGCTGACGTGTTGTCCCAAACGCCCGGTGGGGCCGAAAAGCTGATCGATTTCGGCATCGTGCGTGCCTTGAGGTTGCACGGAGGAAGAGTCTTCAGTCAAGATAAGTGATGGGAATAAGAGTAATGACTAAGAGTAAGAGAAGCAGCTGAAAAAAACGGTATTCAGTCAGGCCGGAACATCGGGAATAAGCTGCATTTTCAGCAGAGTGACGTAATCCTTCAATTGCAATTTGCGCTTCTTCAAACGCCGCAGCTGCAGCTCATCCGGGCGCCCACTCAAGATAAGCGCATCGATTACCGTGCCCAGGTCACGGTGTTCGACTTCCAGTTCTGTGATGCGACGCTGCGTAAGTTCTGGAATTGGTGTAGTCATGTGTGGCATCCAACTAAAAATTTGCAAATTGATCTGGCAGTCATGATTGCATAACCGACCGGCAATACAGTAGTATTAATCTCTTTTTGGTCACAACGCTGTGTGACTTTGCGCGGGACTGCTATTGCTGCGTAGATTTTCTCAAGCTACGTTTGTCGCCCCAAGGCAATTCAGACCGACAGTTTAATCTACCCGAACGCATGAGCCAATATAAGTTAGAAGCAGGTACCGCGCAACACATCGGCGACCGTGAGGAACAACAAGACCGGGTCGCCCTGTTTGCCGCTCCAAAAGCTCCCGGCACCATGTTGGCGGTGCTGGCGGACGGGATGGGCGGACGTACCGGCGGCGCGCTTGCCGCGGAACAAATCATCAAATCGGCGCAACAGTTATTCAACGAATTCTCACCTGGTTTGGAAACTGTTGAAGCCTTGCTGGGTAGAATCGTGCATGAAGCCCACAGCATTATCAAACTGAGCAGCTTCTCGTCCGAAAAAGAACCGCACAGCACCATAGTCGCTCTAGTCATCAGCCCGGACCAACGCGCCATTTGGGCGCATGTCGGCGATTCACGCCTGTATTTTTTTGAAGGGGCAAACTATATCCGCCGCACGATTGACCATTCGTATGTGGAAAGACTGGTCAGTGAAGGCAAGTTGAGCCGCCAAAAAGCAAAAAATCATCCACTCTCCAACGTATTGACCAGTGTACTAGGCTCCCACAAGAGGGAGCCTACCATCACCTTCGGGCGACACGATAAGCTACACCCCGGGCATGCGTTTTTACTCTGTAGCGACGGTTTATGGCATTATTTTTCGAAGCTTGAAATGGCTGCCGCAATTGCCACAAATTCGCCCCGTAGCGCATCCGAAATACTGATCCGCATAGCCCGGGAACGGGCCAACGGCCGCGGCGACAACTGCAGCATGGCCATCGTCAAACTGGTCGGCACTGCAAAAAAAGTCACTCGATCAACACACTTGGCCGAATAATCCCGGTTCAGGATTCGGGTATTGCCAATCCCGGATTCAGGGTGACGGCAGATTTTCTGTTGCGCCGGCAGGCGGCACTGCTGATGATTGCGCTTTACGAGTGCGATCTTTTTCGGCTTTTTTGGCGGCAATGTCGCGCTGATGCGCTTGTGCCTCCCTGATTTTTCTGTCATAAGCCGCAACATTATCTGCGCGTTTTTGCGCGCCGGCGGCTACCGTCGCCGGCATGTGCTGCTGTTGAGCCTGATGGTCGGCAGTGCGCTGCTCGATATCTTGCGCATGGAGTTGTTCATTCTGTACGTTCTCCCTCTCTTTTTCTATATTGCGCGTCTGTTTTTGTGCGATTTGCTGTGCTTTTTGTTGGGCATCTTGCTCAATCTGGAGCGTTTCCAACGCTTTTTCACGACGCCTTTCGGTCAATGCCTGGTCTCTGTCAGCCACCCGCATGCGCCGTATTACCATTTCAGCCTCATTCTTTACCAGGCGCACCGGTTCCAGAGCAGCACGGCGGCGTTCTTTCGCCTTATCCCGGCAGGTGCTGACAAAAAACATCCCATTGCAGGCTTGCTCATCCCGATCATATTGCAGTTCGATGCGGGCATTTTCGTTGGCCGCTTGTTGCTGCGCACTCTCAGCCGCCTCGACTGTCGCAATCGAACCGGGTGGATATTGTGTAGACAACGATGTGCCGGCCTCCTGAGCAACCGCGCAGTGGAAAAAAAGAGCCAGCAGACCGCCTGCCAGCCCTCTTGAAAGTAGCCTGCTTTTATGAATAGGCCGCATGCGATATATATCCAAATGGCAATTATTTAAAGGGCAATTCATCTAAATCTGACTCCGGGTAGAACCCCGTCCTTCAGGACGGTACGAAGGTAGAATAACCGGTCTGAAGGCTGGGGTTTCTGCCGGTGCAATTTGGAAGTGTAAACAAACTCTTTCCAAATTTTATTTAAAGACACTGGCATGAAGGCCTGTTCTGATGAATAGCTGGACGATTACAACAACCCTGTCAAAGTATCGCGTCGTTCCGACTGCATATACTCACGCGATTGCATCTCGATGATGCGAGAAACAGTTCGGTGAAATTCATTGGCCAAGATACCTGTCGTGTAAAGTTCTTCAGGCTCAACCTCGGCCGACATGATCAGTTTTATTTTATTGTCATAAAACACATCGATGAGCCAGGTAAAGCGTCGCGCCTCCGACGACATAGAAGCCGAAAGAGATGGAATCCCGGACAAGATGATGGTGTGAAAACGGCTGGAAATCTCCAGATAATCGTTTTGCGAGCGCGGCCCGCCGCACAAGGTGGCAAAATCAAACCATGCTACGCCGCCGGCGCGACGCAAAGCCTTGATTTCACGCGTTTCAATACGAATGCATGGGTCTTCGTCGCTGATATCGGCGATGCCAGCATAGGCATCGCGTAGCGCGCGATCAGCCGCAGCGCCCAACGGGGTATGGTAAGACGCCACCTGTTCCAGCGCGCGCTTGCGATAATCCAGGCCGGCGTCGACATTTATCACATCCATATTATTCTTGATCAAGGCGATTGTAGGCAACATCCGATCACGATGCAGGCCATCGGGATAGAGCGTATCCGGCGCGTAGTTGGATGTCATGACAAACGACACGCCATTCTCAAACAGCGCTCGCATCAGGTTATACAGAATCATGGCATCGGCGATATCGGACACATGAAACTCGTCGAAACAGATCAGTCGGTATTTTTTTGCAATGCGCCGCGCCACTTCGTCCAACGGGTTGGCCACGCTCTTGAATGCATTTAACTGGTGATGCACGTCGCGCATGAATTCATGAAAATGCACTCGTGTTTTGCGTACCACCGGCACCACCGAATAAAAGCTATCCATCAAGAACGATTTGCCGCGTCCGACACCGCCCCACATGTACAGTCCGCGCGGCATCAAAGGCCGGTTGATCAAACGTTTGAACTTACTGGAACGCTGCGATTTGAACGCAACCCATTCGTCAAAACTCTGTTGCAGGCGCGCTACGGCGCGACGCTGGGCTTCATCCGATGTGAAACCGCGCGCAGAAAGCGCATGCTCGTAATACTGCTGGACATTCATTCGCATTCACATATTTCCAAACAAGGCCTTGGACAGAGGCATATTGTGATTTGACAAGCCGGTCATGGGTTAGCCCACCAGCGCCAGTCGACGCGGCTTTGATATGACGGAAAAGCTGGTAATAGTTGATATTGATGCGGTGCAGCTACTGTGCCGCGTGCAATCTAAGATATTTAATATCGAGCAATATACTGCAACACGTATTTTTAAAATACATAAATAATACATGCGTAAAAAGCAGTATTTTTTAATATACTCCCATTAAATTGAATATAATCAAGACGCGGAAGGAACTGAATGTCAATGCAACCCAGGGAGATTACAGCGGATTCATCTCGACCGTGATACGTGCCGGATAAGCAGCACCGCCACCCGAGTGAACTGGAAAATTCAAGCCGACCCCAAATCCGACATTGCCGCCACCGCTGCCCAAGCCGATGCCTACGCTGGAGCCGCTCGTCCCAACCCCCGCCGCCTGGTACACCACTTCTGCGGTGCGATAACCCGACTGGCTGCACAATACATGCAAGTCTCCATTGGCGCGGCCAGGATTTACCTTGGCCGGCGTGATTATTTTCCAATTGCCGGCATTGTTTGCAACAGTACACGCAACACCGGTCAACAAACGGCCTTGCGCGGACGTCTCAATTAAAATAGCGTCGTCACCCAAGCCGGAGGTTGCACACGCAGCGAGCGCTACAGACAGTGGCAATAACAGGTTCAGATGACGCATGACGCCTCCTTAAAAATTGAGTGTGCGCTTATCCACCGCCAGCGCCGCTTCTTTGGTCGCCTCTGACAGAGAGGGATGGGCATGGCAGATACGGGCAATATCTTCCGCAGAGGCGCGAAATTCCATTGCAACCACTGCTTCAGCGATCAATTCGGAAGCCATCGGGCCAATGATATGCACGCCAAGGATTTCGTCGGACTTGGCATCAGCCAGAAACTTGACCATGCCCGCGGTTTCACCTAACGCACGTGCACGACCGTTGGCCGAAAACGGGAAAGTGCCCGCTTTATAAGCGACGCCTTCAGTCTTCAGTTGCTGCTCGGTCTTGCCGACCCAGGCAATCTCGGGTGAAGTGTAAATAACCCAGGGAATCGTATTGAAGTTAACATGACCATGTTGGCCGGCAATGCGCTCGGCAACAGCAACGCCCTCTTCTTCCGCTTTGTGTGCCAACATCGGTCCGCGCACTACGTCACCGATTGCCCAAACATTGCGCAAGTTGGTCTTGCAATCGGCATCCACCGCAACGAAGCCGCGCTCATCAAGTTGCAAGCCGACCGACTCGGCATTCAAGCCGTTGGTGTTCGGCACCCGGCCGATCGAGATAATCAGCTTATCGAAAACAGCCTTTTGCGCATTGCCCTTGTCATCCGTGTAGGCAACGGACACGTCCTTCTTGCTGACAATGATGACGCCAATTTTCACGCCTAGCTGGACGGTCAAGCCCTGCTTGGTAAATAGTTTGTGCGCTTCTTTGGCGATCTGTTGATCGACCGCACCGAGGAAAGTGGGCAGAGCCTCCAATACCGTAACTTCGGCACCCAAACGACGCCAGACGCTGCCCATTTCCAGGCCAATTACGCCAGCACCAATGACACCAAGTTTTTTAGGTGTTGCTTCCATTGCCAAAGCGCCGGCATTGGAAAGAATCCGATTTTCATCAAAAGCTGCTCCTGGCAACGCGCGCGCATTCGATCCGGTAGCGATAATGACGTGCTTGGCGGTCAATGTTTCTTCACTGGCGCCTGCAACCTTGATTGTGGTGCTGCTGGCATCGTTTTTGACAAAGGAGCCTTGACCGTGGAAAAACGTAACTTTGTTCTTTTTGAGCAAGTAAAGAATGCCATCGTTATTTTGTTTGACGATGCCATCCTTACGCGCCAGCATTTGACCAACATTGAAACTCAGGCCCTTGACTTCAATGCCGTGTTCGGCAAATGTATGTCCTGCATGTTCATAATGCTCGGACGACTGCAGTAGTGCTTTCGACGGAATGCAACCCACATTAGTGCAAGTTCCGCCGGGTGCAGGGCCACCCTTGGCATTTTTCCAGTCGTCAATGCAGGCCACCGTATAACCCAATTGCGCAGCACGGATCGCTGCAATATAGCCACCAGGGCCGCCGCCAATAACAACAACATCAAAATCTTTTGACATAATCAAATCCAATTAATGCAAAAAGACACATGCGCACAAAGAGGTTCTTTGCAGGCATTGTGTCTTTTCGCTAAGTACGATTAAATATCTAGTAACAAACGTGCAGGGTCTTCCAATGCATCTTTCATGGCAACCAGGCCCAGCACAGCCTCGCGACCATCAATGAGACGGTGATCATAAGACATCGCCAGATAGTTCATCGGACGGATCACGATCTGGCCGTTTTCCACTACAGCGCGGTCCTTGGTTGCATGCACGCCGAGAATCGCCGCCTGTGGCGGATTAATGATCGGGGTTGATAGCATGGAACCGAAAGTGCCGCCATTTGAAATCGAAAAAGTACCACCGGTTAAATCGTCCAGTGTCAGCTTGCCATCTTTAGCCTTCTGGCCGAACTCCCCGATTTTCCTCTCAATATCGGCAATCGACATTTGATCGACATTGCGTAAAATCGGTACCACCAGACCACGCGGTGAACCCACTGCGATACCGATGTCGAAATAGCCGTGATAAACGATATTGTTGCCATCAATCGAGGCATTGATGATCGGGTATTTTTTCAGTGCAGCTACAGCAGCCTTGACGAAGAACGACATGAAACCCAGCTTGACACCGTGTTCTTTTTCAAACTTGTCCTTGTATTTGGTGCGCAAATCCATTACCGGTTGCATATTGACTTCATTGAATGTAGTCAGAATCGCGTTAGTTGCCTGGGATTGCAGCAAACGTTCAGCGATGCGGGCCCGCAGTCGGCTCATCGGAACTCGTTCCTCAGCACGATCGCCCAAGTTTAGTGCTATCGGTGAAGTTATTTGTTGTAAAGCAGGTTTAGCAGTCGCCGCTGCCAGCGGTGCAACACTCGCAACTACAGCTGGTTTTGCTTCCAAGGCGTTAATTACATCGCCCTTGATAACGCGACCATCTTTGCCACTGCCTGCGACTTGCGCAACAGTCATATTGTTATCGGCCAATATTTTTGCGGCTGCCGGCATCGCGATACCGGTCCCTGACGCGGACAATGGCGCGGCTGCCTGCGCCACGGTTTCTGCCGATACTGTTACCGGAGCAGCCGACACTTCAGTCGGACTCATTTGAGCCACTGCTTCAGTATCGATGATTGCAATGATTTCACCAGCGACAACTGTGGTGCCGTCACCTTTGATAATTTGCGTAATTACCCCGGCAGCTGGTGCTGGCAATTCCAGGACGACTTTGTCGGTTTCCACATCAATCAAATTTTCATCGCGGCCAACTGTCTCGCCCTCTTTTTTGTGCCATAGCAGCAGGGTCGCTTCTGCGACAGATTCGGACAGTTGTGGAACTTTAACTTCAATAATTGCCATGTAATTCTCCGTTTCTAGTTGTTCATGTGACGTGGCAATTCCGCCCGCCACCATCTCATTATTTTGTTAGAACAAAACCTTTAAGTTTCGAAAAAGCGGTATCCAGGAGCGCTTTTTGCTGAGCATAGTGCTTGTCATAATAGCCAACTGCAGGCGCTGCACTCGCGGCACGGCCAGCGTAGGCAAGCTTCTGCCCATCTCCTAGGTTTTCAAAGATATTGTGCTCAATCTGGAACCAAGCACCCTGATTTTGCGGCTCATCCTGAGCCCAAACCAACTCATTGAAATTCGGGAATTTTTTCAATTCATTCGCCAATGCCTTGTGCGGAAAAGGATAAAGTTGCTCGATGCGGATGATAGCCACGTCCATTTGCCCACGCTCTTTGCGCGAATTAACCAAGTCGTAATACACCTTGCCGGAGCAGGCAATAATGCGCTTGACCTTTTTCGCATCGATGGAATTGTCCATTTCGCCAATCACGGTTTGGAACTGGCCTTTCGCTAAATCGGATAATGGCGAACCCGCGTCCTTATTGCGCAGCAAAGATTTCGGCGTCATGATAATCAGAGGTTTGCGGAACATGCGGATCATCTGACGGCGCAAAAGATGGAAAATCTGCGCGGAGGTGGTCGGTTGCACTACTTGCATATTGTTGTCGGCACACAATTGCAGATAACGTTCAATGCGTGCTGACGAATGCTCTGCGCCTTGCCCCTCATAGCCATGCGGCAACATCATGACCAAACCGCACGCGCGTCCCCATTTCTCTTCACCGGAACTAATGAATTGATCGATCACCACTTGCGCGCCATTGGCAAAGTCACCAAACTGTGCCTCCCAGATGGTGAGCGTATTCGGCTCGGAAGTTGAGTAACCATATTCAAATGCAAGAACCGCTTCTTCGGAAAGAACCGAATCAATCACTGTGAACGGTGCCTGATTCTCCGACACGTTTTCCAATGGTATATAACTTCCGGCATCCCATCGCTCACGATTCTGGTCATGCAGTACCGCATGACGATGGACGAAAGTGCCACGGCCGACATCCTGGCCTGTCAGGCGAATTGCGTAACCTGACGACACTAAGGATGCGTAAGCCAGGTGCTCGCCCATGCCCCAGTCCAGATTAATCTCGCCTCGGCCCATTGCGGCACGGTCATTCAGCACTTTCTCGACCAGAGAGTGCGCTTTGAATCCTTCCGGGGTAACCGTGATCCGCTCGGAGATGCGTTTCAGCTCGGCAAGCGGCACCGCGGTATCGGCTGCGTCGGTCCATTTGCGATTCAGGAACGGCATCCAGTCAACCGAGTACTTATTCTTGAAGTTGGTGAGAACTGGATCAACCGTAAGGTGACCAGTATCCATTGCATCACGAAATGCCAGCACCATTGCATCGCCGCCGTCAGCAGGCAACACGCCTTGCGCGATCAGTTTATCGGCATATAACTTGCGCGTTCCTGGATGCTGGCCAATCTTCTTGTACATTAGTGGTTGTGTCAACGCCGGCGTATCTTGCTCGTTATGGCCCAATTTACGGTAACAAACGATATCGACGACCACATCTTTTTTGAACTCAAGACGATAATCTAGTGCGATCTGAGTTGCCAGCACTACTGCCTCAGGATCATCCCCATTCACATGCAGCACCGGCGCCTCAATCATTTTGACGACATCGGAACAGTACAGCGTAGAACGTGAATCACGAGGATCAGAAGTAGTGAAGCCAATCTGATTATTGATCACAATATGCACCGTGCCGCCCGTACCATAGCCACGAGTTTGGGCCAGATTAAGCGTTTCCATTACAACGCCCTGCCCTGCAAATGCGGCATCGCCGTGGACTAAAATGGGCAGAACCTGCGCACCATTTTTATCGCCGCGACGCTCCATGCGCGCCTTGACCGAACCTTCAACCACTGGATTAACAATTTCAAGGTGCGAAGGATTGAAAGCAAGCGAGAGATGCACTGGACCGCCCGGCGTCGTGATGTCGGACGAGAAACCCTGGTGATACTTAACGTCGCCGGAAGGTAGTTCCTCCGCGTGCTTGCCTTCAAACTCGGCAAACAACTCTCCAGGCATCTTGCCTAGAGTATTGACCAATACGTTCAAGCGTCCGCGATGCGCCATGCCTATTACTATTTCCTGTACGCCGCGCTCGCCAGCGCGCTGAATCGTTTCATCAATTGATGCAATGAAACTCTCGCCGCCCTCCAGTGAAAAACGTTTTTGTCCAACATATTTGGTATGCAGATAACGCTCAAGACCTTCTGCAGCAGTCAATCGATCCAGAATATGTTTTTTCTTTTCTGCAGTGAAATTGGGGGTGGCGCGGATGGATTCCAATTTTTGCTGTATCCAGCGCTTCTCGGAAGGATCGCTGATATACATAAACTCGGCACCGATAGAACGGCAATAGGTATCGCGCAGAGAATTGATCAGATCACGCAAGGAGGCCGTTTCAAGGCCAAAATAGGTATTGCTGATATTAAATACAATATCTTGATCAGCATCTGAAAACCCATAAAAAACAGGGTCCAATTCCGGAATTTCCGGGCGCTCTTGTCGCTTTAAAGGATCCAGATTAGCCCACTGCGAGCCCATATAACGATAGGCAGCTATTAATTGCACTACCGCGACGCTTTTGCGACCCATGTCAACATCGTCTGAGGCGCTTACTGTTCGTATTAGGCCTTGTTTTGCACGCTCGGCAAAAGATGCAATAACAGAAGCATGTGCCACGTCGGGCTTATTGGAGCCGTCAACCGCAGGAACGTGCTGCATTGCATCAAAATAAGTTCGCCAGTTGTCAGACACCGAGCCGGGGTTATTAAGATAAGCCTCATATAACTCTTCTACATACGGGGCGTTGCCTCCAAACAGATAGGAGTTGTCACTGAATTGCTGCATCATATATTGCTCACCTTTCTTCGCGTTTCGCGAGATTAGCGGGTTAATCTAACCTTCCGCGACACGGCCTGACCGGTTAGCGGATCGCACATCAAGTTGTGGGGAAGGGCGACATTACGTGGTGTTACACCTAACTTTTCAAGCATCTCATTATACTTGAACACTACAACAAAAAAGCGAGCCTCATTGGCTCGCTTTTTTAGTTCAACTTCGGCTGTTCATCGGCGGTACATCACGCCGTGTTGCACCGACAAATAATTGACGTGGACGGCCAATCTTTTGCTCTGGATCAGAAATCATTTCTTGCCACTGAGCAATCCAGCCAACGGTCCGGGCAAGGGCAAAGATCCCAGTAAACAAGGAAACTGGAATGCCTAGTGCGCGCTGCACGATACCAGAGTAAAAATCAACGTTCGGGTAAAGTTTGCGGGAAACAAAATATTCATCTTCCAGCGCAATTTTCTCCAGTGCCATTGCCAACTTGAATAGGCGATCATTTTGCAGCCCCAGTGCTTCCAGAACTTCGTAGCATGTTTCACGCATCAATTTTGCGCGCGGATCATAATTTTTGTAGACGCGGTGGCCGAAGCCCATCAATTTGACATCAGAATTTTTGTCTTTGACCTTCTTGATGAACTCGCCAATGTTATCAACACTACCGATTTCTTCGAGCATGTTCAGAGCCGCCTCATTGGCGCCGCCGTGTGCCGGACCCCACAGGCATGCGATGCCTGCAGCAATGCACGCGAATGGATTAGCGCCGGACGAACCAGCCAGACGCACTGTTGAGGTGGAAGCATTCTGTTCGTGATCCGCATGCAGAATCAGAATACGATCCAAAGCACGCACCAGCACTTCATTGACTTTATGATCCGCGCAGGGCGTAGCGAACATCATGTTCATGAAATTCGCGCTGTACGACAAGTCATTACGCGGATAGACGAATGGCTGCCCAATGTTGTACTTGTATGTCATTGCCACCAAAGTTGGCAATTTTGCGATCAAACGAATTGCAGAGACTTCGCGGTGATGCGGATCATTGATGTCCAGCGAATCATGATAGAACGACGACAGGGCACCAACCGTTCCGACTAGCACCGACATTGGATGTGCATCTCGGCGAAAACCACGGAAGAAAAATTGCATCTGCTCGTGAACCATCGTATGGTTGGTTATAAGCGATACAAATTTATCTTTCTCGGCAGCATTAGGTAGTTCACTGTTCAGTAACAGATAGCATGTTTCAAGAAAATCACAATTTACAGCCAACTGTTCAATAGGATAGCCGCGATAGAGCAACTCACCTTTGTCACCATCGATATATGTGATAGCAGAATTGCATGCCGCCGTGGACATGAACCCTGGATCGTAAGTAAACTTCCCCGTTGATGCATATAATTTTCGAATATCGATTACGTCGGGTCCAATCGTTCCTCCGTAAATTGGCATTTCCAGCGAAGGTGTGCCATCAGAAAACGATAATGTGGCTTTACTTTTTACAGTAGTGGTCATAGATATTCTTTCAATATGAGGGGTCAGTCGTTAGTCAAAAAACTAAAACGACGCGTCAATCAAGCGCTGCGTATTTTTTTCAAAAGTCCATGAACATTGGGTAAATCCAGATTACAAGATGGCTCATTGCGCCCCATTATCAGATCCATTAACGCGCTATCTGAAAGTTCCAGCAATCGGGTAAATGCATCAACCTCGTCATCTGTCAGAGTTGTCTCTTGCGCATCAAGAAAACGTGTCAAAATCAAATCATTCTCCAACAAGCCGCGCCGGGAACGCCATCGTAGGCGGGCACGTTTAGCGGGGTCGTCTTGGTGAGTGGTGGACATAAAAATACCATTCAATTTGTTGCATGAAATCACAAGCGATTTCAATCGGATAACACACTAAACGGCTAGGAGTGGCTTTGCCCCTCCAACCGTTGTAATTGCATACCTATTTTACTTACACGCCACGCCGAACCAGCATTTCCTTGATCTTCCCGATTGCCTTGTTTGGATTGAGTCCTTTTGGACAAACATCCACGCAGTTCATGATCGAATGGCACCGAAACAGGCGATATGGATCTTCCAGATTATCCAAACGATCCGCTGTAGCTTGGTCACGCGTGTCCGCAATGAAGCGATATGCCTGCAACAACCCAGCAGGCCCAACAAACTTGTCAGGATTCCACCAGAACGAAGGACATGCAGTGGAACAACATGCGCACAAAATGCACTCGTAAAGGCCGTCCAGCTCTTCACGTTCATCCGGCGACTGCAATCGCTCTTTTTCTGGCGGAGTGGAATCGTTAATTAAAAATGGCTTGATTGAATCGTATTGCTTGAAAAATTGCGTCATATCAACGATCAAATCGCGGATGACCGGCAAGCCCGGCAAAGGACGCAAAACGATCGGCTCTTTCAATTCATTCAAATTGGTAGTGCAGGCCAGACCGTTTTTTCCATTGATGTTCATCGCATCGGAGCCGCACACGCCTTCACGACAGGAACGGCGCAAAGCAAGTGAATCATCTACGTCAGCTTTAATTCGAACTAGAGCATCCAACAGCATTCTGTCGGTATCTTTCAACTCAACCGTCAAAGCTTGCATGTAGGGTTTAGCATCCTTGTCTGGATCATAGCGGTAAATCTGAAACTTGAGAGTGCGTGCCATATTCTTACCTTGTTAAAAAGTGCGTGCTTTAGGCGCAAAAGATTCAACCGTCAGCGGCTTGGTGACTACCGGCTTGTACTCAAGTCGATTGTCTTCCGAGAACCACAGTGTGTGCTTCAACCAGTTATCATCGTCACGCTTCTCGTATTCGCGATGTGCGTGTGCACCACGCGACTCCTTGCGTGCGACCGCAGAAGTAATGGTTGCTTTGGCTGTCTCGATCAAATTATCCAGTTCCAGTGCCTCAACACGTGCCGTGTTGAAAACTTTCGATTTATCTTTAAACGATACATGCTTGCGACGTTCATCTAATTCCATGATTTTCTTGTAGCCACCTTGCAGCAATTCATCAGTACGGAAAACACCGCAGTAATGTTGCATCGCTCCACGAATATCATTCGCCACATCCTGCACACGCTCAGAACCAACACTAGATTCCAATCGTGATAAGCGGGACAGCGCTTGATCAGTCGCATCAGCCGGCAACGGTTTATGATTCTTTTCTTTCAAATTACTTTGCACCAGATGATTACCTGCGGCGCGACCGAATACAACTATGTCGAGCAAGGAATTAGTGCCTAGCCGGTTGGCGCCATGCACTGATACGCAGGCGCACTCACCAATCGCGTACATGCCGTTAACAACCGCATTCGGGTTACCACCCTTGGGTGCGACCACCTGACCATGGATATTTACCGGAATTCCGCCCATTTGGTAATGGATTGTCGGCACAACAGGAATCGGCTCTTTGGTTGCATCTACGTTGGCGAACTTATGACCAATCTCAAGAATAGAAGGCAAGCGCTTCATAATCGTTTCGGCACCGATGTGGCGTAAATCCAGATTAATATAATCCTTGTTTGGACCACAGCCACGGCCTTCTTTGATCTCTTGATCCATCGAACGAGAAACGAAATCACGTGGCGCAAGATCTTTGTACTGCGGGGCATAACGCTCCATGAAGCGTTCACCCTCGCTATTGACCAGAATGCCACCTTCCCCGCGCACGCCTTCGGTAATCAACACACCGGCACCGGCAACACCGGTTGGATGGAATTGCCAGAATTCCATATCCTCCAGGGGTAAACCTGCGCGTGCCGTCATCCCGAGGCCATCCCCAGTATTGATATAAGCATTGGTTGACGAGGCCCAGATGCGGCCGGCGCCACCCGTTGCAAAAACCGTTGTCTTGGCTTCCAGCAGCATTACATCGCCAGTTTCCATTTCCAACGCTACGACACCCAGTACATCACCGTCGGCATCGCGGATCAAATCGATCGCCATCCACTCAACAAAGAAATGCGTCTTAGCGCGCACATTGCGTTGGTACAGCGTATGCAATAGAGCATGGCCGGTACGATCCGCAGCGGCACATGCGCGTTGCACCGCTTTTTCACCAAAATTAGCCGTATGACCACCAAACGGACGCTGATAAATTGTGCCATCAGGATTACGGTCAAAAGGCATACCGAAGTGTTCAAGCTCATAAACAACTTTTGGCGCTTCGCGGCACATGAACTCGATAGCATCCTGATCGCCCAGGTAATCACCACCTTTGACTGTGTCAAACATGTGCCAGTACCAACTGTCCTCGGCCATGTTGCCCAGCGATGCACCGATGCCACCTTGTGCAGCAACCGTGTGCGAACGGGTAGGAAACACTTTGGATAACACTGCCACGTTCAGACCAGCCTCAGCCATTTGTAGCGAAGCACGCATGCCAGATCCACCGGCGCCAACGATAATCGCATCAAAGCGACGAACAGGAATTGCAGATTTAATTGCTGCCACGATTACACTCTCCAGAGAATCTGTGCCGACCAGGCGGCACAACCAATCAGCCACAGGAGTGTGGCAACTTGTAATGCAATCCGAACCGAAACTGGTTTAACGTAATCCATCCAGACGTTACGAACACCAACCCAGGCATGATAAAAAAGCGCAAGGAAGGTCACAAAAGTAGCAATCTTGAACCATTGATTTGCAAACAGGCCAGCCCAGGCTTCGTAACTAAAACTGCTAGCCGCCAAAAAGCTCACTAACAACAAGACGGTATAAATCGCCATCACAATTGCAGTTAGGCGCTGCACTAACCAGTCTTTCCAGCCGTAATGCGCACCGACAATCAAACGCCTCGGCCCAATATTATTTTTTGCCATTTAAAACACTCCAAATAGTTTCAGTGCAACCAACACAGCCAAAAACAGGCTAACTACTAAAACACCCATAGCGGACTTACGCGCCGAATCTTTGTCCAGCCCCATATGGGTATCCATTACGAGGTGACGAATACCGGCACAGAAATGATGCAAATAAGACCAAGACAGGACAAGAATGATCAACTTTACAAACCAACCGGAAGCAAATCCTTTAAAGTAGTCAAAAGAAATTTCAGAAGTGAGACTGCTATCTAGTAAATATAAAATAAAAGGCAGCATCAAAAAAATCAAGGCGCCGCTGATACGGTGCAAAACAGACACTAATGCTGCCAAAGGCATGCGGTACCGCGCGATGTCTGTCAAATGAATATTCCGGAACTCCGGACGCTCCTTTTTTACAACCCCATTTACGGCTTCTGACATAAGGTGCCCTCTCTTCATTTAACTAAAATAATATTGCCATTTTCGCCTATTTTTCACAGCGCCCAAATTAAAACTGCGTACTAAGAGCGAAACAGCGAACCCATTCATCAGGCACAATGAAATCCAATTCTGGAGCACACTGCACCTGGCTTAGCATTAAGCCAAGACTAACTCAAGTCATTTTGGTAGTAATGCTGACTAGTCGAATACAGGGCGCGTCGCACTTCAACCGGCTTATCACCATACGTAAAAGAAACGCGCTCAACGCTTAACAAAGGGTCATTGATGGTAATTTCTAGTAACTCAGCCACATCTTTAACAGCTGGAACGGCACGAATTTTTTCTGTTGCACGTATCATTCTGGTACCAAATTCAGTTTCAAAGAGCCCATACATCGGCCCTTTATATTCAATTAAGCGCTCTGCTGTCAAACCCTTGAAAATCAAACCGGGCAGCCAGAGTTCTTCTATGATGGTTGGGATTTGATCAAAAAACTGGATACGCTTGATGAATACGACGGAATCTCCAGACTTCATATCCAGCAAACGAGCCACTTCAGCCGGCGACCGCAATCTTTTGATCTCAATGATTTTATTGTCTGCCGGACGCGGCGCTCCTACATCTGGCATCAACCTCAAAAAACGATACTGAGCCCGGGCTTCGTGGTGCGACGAAACGAAGGTACCTTTACCCTGACGACGCATTACCAAGTTTTCAGCTGCCAATTCATCAATCGCCTTGCGCACGGTGCCCTGACTCACCTTGAAACGATTGGCAAGCTCCATTTCACTCGGAATCAATTCCCCAGGCTTCCACTCACCGCTCTGCAGGCTTTGGGTAATAAGAGACTTTATTTGCTGATAGAGGGGACTGAACGTCGGTGGGATGCCGGGAAGAGTAGTTCCTGTCCCTACATTAGGGATAGCATTGACACTCGAATTAGATAAGACAGGATTCATAGCTTCTGATTTCACCATAAATTGCCTTGTGCCGTCCAGTAAAATAAATATAATATGTCTTATATAAGACATATTATATTTGTTGACACACAAGAACTGCACCCCTAGACTTCTCGCTGAATCATTCTTTATTTGATACGTGCTAGAGCCACAATGTTGATAATGATACGCCTGAATACAAAAATCCAAGTCGCCGTGCATCTTCACCGGCAGACTTGAATGCTTTTCGGGGTTATTATCAGCAAGAGTCATCTAACATGAATCACCTTTTTTTTATATAATTTATTCCTTTCCCTCACTGGAGATTCAACATGGCTAAAGCCCCCATGCGCGTTGCCGTAACAGGCGCCGCCGGCCAAATCGGTTATTCCCTGCTATTTCGCATTGCCAATGGCGACATGCTGGGAAAAGATCAACCGATTATTTTGCAATTGCTTGAAATTCCTGACGAAAAAGCGCAAAAAGCACTTAAAGGCGTCATGATGGAAATTGACGACTGTGCATTTCCGTTGCTCGCTGGCATGACTGCGCATGCAGATCCAATGACAGCATTCAAGGATATTGACGTTGCATTGCTGGTGGGCGCGCGCCCCCGTGGTCCCGGCATGGAACGCAAGGACTTGCTGGAAGCCAATGCGCAAATTTTCACGGTACAAGGCAAGGCACTCGATGCGGTTGCGTCCCGCACTGTAAAAGTACTGGTAGTCGGCAATCCGGCCAACACCAATGCCTACATCGCGATGAAATCCGCTCCTGGTTTGCCAGCGAAAAACTTCACTGCCATGTTGCGCCTGGATCACAACCGTGCATTGTCGCAAATCGCAGCAAAAACCGGCAAGTCGGTAACTGCGATTGAAAAACTTTTTGTATGGGGCAATCATTCCCCAACCATGTATGCAGATTATCGCTACGCGACCATCGATGGTCAGTCGGTCAAAAACATGATTAACGACCAAGTCTGGAACAAGGATGTATTCCTGCCTACCGTTGGCAAACGTGGCGCCGCCATTATCGAAGCGCGCGGACTGTCTTCGGCTGCATCGGCCGCCAATGCAGCGATCGACCACGTGCATGACTGGGTTCTTGGCACTAAGGGCAAATGGACCACGATGGGCATCCCTTCTGACGGCTCTTACGAAATTCCTGAAGGCACGATGTTCGGTTTTCCGGTCACGACCGAAAATGGCGAATACAAGATCGTCCAGGGTCTGGATGTTGATGCATTCTCACGCGAACGCATCAACATAACACTCAATGAATTGCTCGAAGAGCGCGACGGTGTAAAACACCTGGTAGGCTAAAACCTTCCATCGGATGGGCAAGTGATATGGCTGTTCGCAGCCGAATCACTTGCCCGACATTCATCATAATGTCTGGATATATAGGGCATGAATCCCGCTGAAGCCTTATTCCAAGGAAGGCATCAACCGGTTTCACTACCGGTTTGCGATCACTATGCCGGCTCCGAAAAGCTAATACGCAAGTCGGTCGCGCTACAGCAACAATTTCGCCCTATTTTTGACATCACGCTCGATGCAGAAGATGGTGCCGTTACCGGCAACGAAGCATCCCACGCGCAACTGATCGCATCGATCATCAACAGCGAAGATAATCGTTTCGACAGAATTGGCGCTCGCATTCACGACCGCCGCCACACATTCTTCGAGCAGGACATCGCCATCCTCTGCCAAAGCGCGGCCAAACGACTGGCCTATCTGGTGGTACCTAAAATTAATGACATAGCAGACGCCAGACATGTCATCGAACGCATCAATCAACATGCCCGGCAAGCTGGCCGCGACGCGCTGCCAGTACATTTGCTAATTGAAACTCACGGCGCTCTGGCCGATGTTCATGCAATTGCGGCGCTGCCGCAAGTAGAGTGCCTGTCATTTGGCATCATGGATTTCGTCTCGGAGCATCACGGCGCCATCCCCGGTAGTGCCATGTGCTCACCTGCCCAGTTCACACATGGATTGGTGGTGCGCGCCAAACTCGAGATTGCCGCTGCCTGTCATGCTCACGGCAAGGTGCCGTCGCACAATGTCACCACAGAAATCAAGGATATGGCGATAGTCGCCAATGATGCCCTACCGGGCTGCGACAGAATTCAGTTATAGCCGCATGTGGAGCATCCATCCAAGCCAGATCAAGCCTATTTTGCATGCGATGTCGCCGCGAAATGCCGAGATCAATCAGGCCGCACTCATTATTTCCCAGGCCAGGGACGCCCTGTGGGGGCCGATACAGCATAATGGCGTCTTACATAACAGAGCTAGCTACCGCTATTACTGGATGATTTTGAAACGCGCAAAATTAAGTGGCATGGCAATACCGGATTGGGTTAACACTCTGCTGCTACATGAATGCACCACCACCCCGAAAACACTGCGGTGTAAATAACCGCCAACAAAAGAGACACACCCCATGAAAATTACATATTCCAAAATTTTTTTAACAATAGCTTGTATAGCATTTGTTGTGCCGCAAGCGCTGGCTGCCACGACTGCGCCTGCGAAATCAAGCAAAGCCAGCGCGAAACACGGCAAAGCAAAAAAACCCCTTGTAATTACTAATGCAACGATAGACGAAGATGATCTGGAATTGGATACCAAAAACGCGCTTTCAACTGAATATAACTGCGAGCTCGGCAATAAACTGACGATGTACCAGAATGCCGACGATGATAAACACATTGGCCTGGTCTGGAAAAAACACATACATCGTCTCCAGCGCATAGAGACAACCACCGGCGCGAACCGTTTTGAAAACCGTAAATATGGCTTGCTCTGGATTGGCATACCGGCAAAAAGCATCTTGCTGGATACCAAGAAAGGTCAACAACTCGCCAATGAGTGCAAGAATGCGGCCCAAATGACTGCAGAGCTAACAGTGCGGTAAGCCAGGTTTCCTCAGTTGACCATGTGCTTTTATTTTCCATATCGACAGAAAGAATCCAGTTCCGCCTACAGCAAACACAGTTTTCACGAACGTGATTGCATGAATGCAGCGTTAATCCACTACAATACGTGCCTCCCGTATCACTACATCGAAATTTCACATGCGTCGTCCGTCAAAAAGCTCCCCTCCCAAACTATCTACAGACAGCCAGCGTTTGATTGGCTTCAGCCATGCCATCGCGCAAGCCGCTAGCCGCCTGGAAGAACGCGCCTGGGAGCGCGGCTTGGACATATTGTCCCAAAAATTGTTGAAGAGTAACCATCAGGACACCATTGACGCCGCGCTCAACAATGTTTTCAAGGCCGATCTTGATGCCTACGACTCGCTGGTCGAAGCCATCGAGGCAACCAGTGAATCCTGTGTGATAGAACAGGACGGCGTCCAGTTTGATGCGTTGCTGATTGCTGCACCCATTCTGGCATGGACCCGCTTTGCTATCCCGTCAGGGCCGATCGCGGAAGACATACGCCAAACTCTGTCGGCACAACTAAGCGCACATCTACTCGCCGATGGCGCGCATTTGGTCGTCGCGCCAGCGCTGCTCTCAATTGACCAACTGCCCCACACGCACGCCGAAACCTTTGCGCTAACGCGCCGCATGGCACAAGCTGCACTGAAAAACCATGTCGTTCAATTTCCTGCCAAAGCGGCAGAAACAGTGCCTTTCCTGGCCGATATCCGCTACTTGCTGGCAACCGTTGTGGTTCCAATAGGGACACCGCTGTTTCGCTGGCAAATGCCGCAAAACCAGCCAAATGTCATCGCCGATCAGCAGCAAATGCTGGCGCAATGGCAAGAGCAGGCCGCGCCCAGCATTGCCGGGCTGTTACCGGGTTGCGGCCTTGAATTACTGCTGCCAGAAGCGTATTACATCGCCTGCCGTGAAGCCGACAAGCAAATCCGCCCGGCAGCGATTCGTGCCGCCCAGCATTACCTGACCCATACACTCAATGTGGCAGCGCCTGATCTGCGCGCCATCATCGGTGGTTTCGGCGACGACAACGACACTCAACTCAGCGAATACCGAATCGGTTTTGCCATTGGCACACAGCCGGAAATCGTCTACGGCATCATATGGCCACTCTACGGCGAGGAAGACGATAGCGACCTGTCGATCCAAGATGAGCATAAAAGACCGATCGAAATCATCACAGATTTACTGCAAGAAGAAGGCATCACCAACATCAAACGCCACAACACGCGTTTTTCGATGGAATTTTGCGACGATTGCGGGGCCCCCCTCTTCGCCGATGACGAAGGCGAGCTAGTGCATCCAGAAATGCCGGAAGATACTCCACAGGGGAGCGAGCATTTTCACTGAACAGTGAATCCCAAATTATATAAATACTAGCAAAAGTATTTTTAACATCGCAAGGAAATAAAGCGGGAATGCTATATTTTTACAGCATACTCCCGCTTTCTATTAATACACCATCATTTTCACGCACCGCTTATTGGCAACTGCATTCGCTTGATAGATTGCAGCATCGGCTGTAGCACTGCCGCACCCAAGCGCCTGCTGCGCGCACCGTTCCAGCCTAGTTCGGGGTCTGGCAAATTAACGTTATCCTTGAACGGCAACTCCAGAGTCAAAGACAAGCACTTTAAATGATGACCCACATATTTTGATGCCAGGGTCAACATATCAGCTTGATATTTGCCAGGGAGATAGCCGACCTTATTCTGAAAATCAGGGTTAGCCAGCCGATAAGCATCAATAAACGTCTGCTGCTCTGCTAGCTGCTCCGCAGTGAATCCCTCCAGCATTTCGCTGCCGGCCACAAATACATACGGCAATTCTTCATCACCGTGCACATCCAGGAACAGGTCACATCCGACTGCGTGGATCTTCTCGCGCACCACGTACACTTCCGGGCTGCGCGCCAGCGATGGTGTCACCCATTCGCGGTTCAGGTTGGCGCCTGCGGCATTAGTGCGCAAATTACCCAGAACAGCACCGTCTGGATTCATATTTGGCACCACGTACAACACCGCATCTGCCAACAAGCACCGCGCCACCGAATTGGCTGGGTCCAGCAGCGCATCCAGCATGCCCTCAACAAACCATTCCGCCATCGTTTCACCCGGATGCTGGCGCGCGATTACCCAGATTTTTTTGGAAGCGACAGGATTTCCCACCACCACCAGATCCATCTCGCGTCCCTGAATCGTGCGACCTAACGACTCCAATCGCACCAGTGGCGCAGAGGCGATTCGCCCCAGCAAGGACAAATGACGCTCCCAAGAATACGGCTCGAAGTAGGCGTAATACACGACATCGGAAGTTGGCGTATGCGACACCGTCATCACCTCGCCGTCAAACGTGGTAGGTACCCTAAACCAGTGCTCCCGATCTACACTCGCTACCGCCTGATAATCTTTCCAGCCATCTGGATACGTAGCCTTTCCTGCATTCAAAAAGCGTATCGTGCAAGGCCTGTCGCGCGCACCCTGCAGGCGAAAATAAAACCATTGGGTAAACTCGGCGCTGGAATCCTTGCGCAAATTCAAAACGATATCTTGAGGATCATCAGCGCGCACCACCTCAATCGCACCAGCGTCAAATTGTTGACTGATTGTTATCGGCATAAGTAATTTTTTACCCAAACAGACTCGCGCAAACAGGCCGCACGCGATGTCGGGGCAACCTTATTGGAAATGTAGAAAGTGCCATTGTGCGTCTGGAAATCCGTTTCGTATAGCTACTCACAGCAAATTTTACACGCCCCAAACAGCTAAAATTTAGCGCCTTCAGCTATAATCGCAAGTTAGTCGGGGCGTAGCGCAGCCTGGTAGCGTACTTGCATGGGGTGCAAGGGGTCGAGTGTTCGAATCACTCCGTCCCGACCAATAGAATCAAAGGGTTACGGCGACGTAGCCCTTTTCTCTATTCACCCACGTAGCTGTTTCGTAGCTTCGCTGTATTCCAATTTCAATTCCACCTTTGATACATTGTCGGCGTAGCCTGCAAGATGCTCATCTGTAAAATGCGCATAACGCAGAACCATGTCGAGTGACGCCCAACCACCCAACTTTTGCAGCACCGGGAGCGACGTACCATTTTGTACGTGCCAGGTCGCCCACGTGTGCCGCAAATCGTGCCAGTGAAAGTCTTCAATACCTGCACGTTTTACGGCCTTCCTGAATGCCCTTTGGTTTGGCCGCTTTACCGGCTCACCCTTATATGTGAATACATGAGTCTGATGCTGAAAAAGCTGACGCCGGATCGCGGCTATCGCTTTATCATTTAACGGCACATGTATTGCCTTTCGCGCCTTCGCTGCAGTGGCAGGTATCCACAACATGCGACGATCAAGATCAACTTGATGCCATTGCAAGCCGGTTACGTTTGGCATGCGCAACCCTGTTTCCAGAGAAAAGGCCGCCATCGCTTCTATATGCTCCGGCAATTGTGCGAGTAGCCGCCCCGCTTCCTCGCCGGTCAAAAATCTTACGCGTTCGATTGGCTCGGGAAGAATTGGCACTTTTGGCGCCGATACGATCCATTCCCACTCGTTTTGCGCCTTGCGTGTCAAACAGCGTGCAACACTTTCCAGATTAGGGGTGGAAACAGCGTCCAATAGTTTCCACCTCAGTATGTAACCATCCGGTGTTTGAGCCGGAGGTATCTGGAGTGTTTTATATGGACAT
>JABBOV010000016.1 GCA_012927625.1 Glaciimonas sp.
AGAATTTTTGCAACGACGCCGGCACCGACGGTACGACCGCCTTCTCGAATAGCGAAGCGCAAGCCTTCTTCCATCGCAATCGGGTTGATCAATTTGACCGTGATGGAGACGTTGTCGCCTGGCATGACCATTTCTTTGTCTTTCGGCAATTCGATCGAACCGGTTACGTCAGTTGTACGGAAATAGAACTGCGGGCGGTAGTTGTTGAAGAACGGCGTGTGACGGCCGCCTTCGTCTTTCGACAATACGTAGATTTCACCGGTGAAGTGATTGTGCGGCTTGATCGAGCCCGGTTTGGCCAGCACCTGACCACGCTCGACGTCTTCGCGCTTGGTGCCACGCAGGAGCACACCTACATTGTCGCCTGCTTGACCTTGGTCGAGCAGTTTGTGGAACATTTCAACTCCGGTGCAGGTGCTTTTAACGGTGTCTTTGATGCCGATGATTTCAATTTCTTCGCCTACTTTGACGACGCCACGCTCGATCCGTCCAGTGACTACGGTGCCGCGACCGGAGATGGAGAATACGTCTTCTACTGGCAGCAGGAAGGCACCGTCAATGGCCCGTTCCGGGGTCGGGATGTAGGTATCGAGGGCATTGGCCAGGGCAAGGATGGCTTCTTCGCCCAGCGGGCCTTTGTCGCCTTCGAGTGCGAGCTTGGCGGAGCCTTTGATGATGGGCAGGTCGTCGCCGGGAAATTCGTATTTGACGAGCAGTTCGCGCACTTCCATTTCGACTAGCTCGAGCAATTCTTCGTCATCTACCATGTCGCATTTGTTCAGGAATACGATGATGTAGGGTACGCCAACTTGGCGCGCTAGCAGGATGTGTTCGCGTGTTTGCGGCATTGGGCCGTCAGCTGCTGAACAAACCAAAATCGCGCCGTCCATTTGGGCAGCACCGGTGATCATGTTTTTGACGTAGTCGGCGTGACCAGGGCAATCTACGTGGGCGTAGTGGCGCGCTGCTGTTTCGTATTCGACGTGCGAGGTGTTGATGGTGATGCCGCGGGCTTTTTCTTCCGGCGCGTTATCAATCTGGTCGTAACCCTTGGCTTCACCACCAAATTTCTTCGATAGTACGGTCGCAATCGCTGCCGTCAAGGTCGTCTTGCCGTGATCAACGTGTCCAATCGTGCCTACATTCACGTGCGGCTTGGTCCGCTCATATTTGCTTTTTGCCATTTTAAATTTTCCTTCAAAAAGAACGATTTATATATTGTTTATAATCTCACTCCTTACGGAGCAAGAAATATAATTGAATGTTTATTTGCTTTTGGCAGTAACGATTGCGTCAGCTATATTCTTTGGCGCTTCTGCGTAATGTTTAAATTCCATCGTATAAGTTGCGCGCCCTTGTGTTGCAGATCGCAACGATGTCGAGTAACCAAACATTTCTGAAAGCGGAACTTCTGCGCGTATGACTTTACCGCCACCACCGGCAATTTCATCCATGCCTTGAACCATACCCCGACGGGAAGATAAATCCCCCATCACAGTACCCGCATAATCTTCCGGTGTTTCCACCTCTACCGCCATCATAGGCTCAAGGATCACTGGACTCGCCTTGCGACAGCCATCTTTGAAAGCCATAGAGGCCGCCATGCGGAAGGCGTTTTCATTCGAGTCAACATCGTGATACGAACCGAAGAACAACGTCACTTTCACGTCCACGACCGGATAACCGGCCATGACACCTGAAGTCAATGTTTCCCTGACCCCTTTTTCGACTGCCGGAATATATTCGCGCGGAACGGTTCCACCCTTGATTGCATCGACAAATTCGAATCCCTTGCCTGGCTCTTGCGGTTCGATTTTCAGAACAACGTGACCGTACTGACCGCGCCCACCGGACTGCTTGACAAACTTGCCTTCTATTTCCTCACAAGTCTTGCGAATAGTTTCACGATAAGCAACTTGTGGCTTTCCTACAGTTGCCTCAACGTTAAATTCACGGCGCATACGGTCAACAATAATATCCAGATGCAACTCGCCCATGCCTGAGATTATGGTCTGTCCTGATTCTTCATCTGTTTTGACGCGGAAGGATGGATCTTCTTGTGCGAGGCGATTAAGTGCCAATCCCATTTTTTCCTGATCCTGCTTGGTCTTTGGCTCCACAGCTTGTGAAATCACAGGCTCAGGGAACACCATGCGTTCCAGCGTAATGATGGCGCTTGGATCGCATAACGTTTCGCCAGTAGTCGCCTCTTTCAACCCTACTGCCGCTGCGATATCGCCAGCGTGTACTTCCTTAATTTCTTCACGCTGGTTGGCGTGCATCTGGAGGATGCGACCCAGTCGCTCTTTTTTGTTTTTAACTGGATTGAATACGGTATCGCCCGACTTGACCATGCCTGAATACACGCGAAAGAAAATCAGCTGACCAACAAACGGATCCGTCATGATCTTAAATGCAAGCGCTGAAAATTTCTCATCATCCGCAGCTCTGCGCGTAGTAGGCTCATCGTCTTCGTCCAGTCCGCCGACAGGTGGAATATCCACTGGTGACGGCAGATATTCAATTACACCATCCAGCATGGCTTGCACGCCCTTGTTTTTAAATGCTGTACCGCACATCATGGGCACTATTTCGCTCGCAATAGTACGTTGACGCAGACCAGCTTTAATATCGGCTTCGGATAAATCACCTTCATCCAGATATTTATTCATCAATTCCTCGGTAGCTTCAGCTGCTGCTTCCACGAGCTTTTCGCGCCATTCTTTTGCTGACTCCACGAGTTCATCTGGAATTTCGCGATAATCAAATTTCATGCCTTGCGAGGCATCATCCCAGTAGATTGCCTTCATTTTGACCAGATCAACCACACCCAAAAAATTCTCTTCCGCACCGATTGGGATTTGCAATGGAATTGGATTGGCCTTCAAGCGGGCACGCATCTGATCGTAGACTTTGAAGAAGTTTGCACCGGTGCGATCCATCTTGTTGACGAACGCCAAACGCGGCACCTTGTATTTATTGGCTTGGCGCCATACTGTCTCAGACTGTGGCTGCACGCCACCTACCGCACAGTACACCATACAAGCACCGTCAAGTACGCGCATCGAACGCTCAACCTCGATAGTGAAGTCAACGTGTCCCGGAGTATCAATTATATTGATATGGTGCTCTGGGAAGTTATTGCCCATGCCCTTCCAGAAACAGGTGGTCGCAGCAGAAGTGATGGTAATACCGCGCTCTTGCTCCTGCTCCATCCAGTCCATGGTGGCAGCGCCATCATGAACTTCACCAATTTTGTGGTTCACACCGGTATAGAACAAGACGCGTTCAGTCGTAGTTGTTTTGCCAGCATCAATATGAGCTGATATACCGATATTGCGGTAACGCTCTATGGGGGTCTTACGAGCCATATTCAATCCTAAATTTTTAATGTGCAAAACCGAGCACCATTTTTTGAAAAAATGTGCCCGGCTTTGAATAAATTAAACATGCAGAAACAGCTTTCACGCAACTGATTGAGCGATCGCTCAATCAGTTAGAAGCGGAAATGCGAGAATGCCTTATTCGCATCTGCCATACGATGAACCTCATCGCGCTTTTTCATTGCGCCGCCGCGACCTTCTGCGGCCTCAAGCAACTCACCACCCAGACGTTGCGGCATGGATTTTTCGCTACGTTTATTAGCGGCTTCACGCAGCCAGCGCATAGACAATGCCATCCGGCGAACTGGTCGCACTTCCACTGGCACCTGGTAGTTAGCACCACCAACCCGACGGGATTTCACCTCAACCATCGGCTTGCAGTTACCAATTGCAGCAGCGAATACTTCCAACGGGTCTTTCCCAGACTTGCTCTGGATATGCTCAAATGCACCGTAGATGATATTTTCCGCTACAGATTTTTTGCCCGAAAGCATTAAAACATTTACAAATTTGGCGACATCAACATTACCGAATTTTGGGTCCGGCAGAATTTCGCGCTTTGGCACTTCACGACGACGTGGCATTTCGATTCCTTTATATCTTCAGTTGAATGCACTCTAGGCGCATTCACGAATGGCCATCATAACCACTCACTTACTCGGTCCGATCGGGACCGACAACAACTCCGCAAACAACAAACACTACGGAAACAATTACTTCTTGGCAGCTTTAGCGCGCTTGGTACCGTATTTAGACCGAGACTGCTTACGATCCTTAACGCCTTGTGTATCCAGTGCGCCGCGTACCATATGATAACGAACACCCGGCAAATCCTTGACACGACCGCCGCGCAGCAGAACCACACTGTGCTCTTGCAAATTATGACCTTCGCCACCGATGTATGAGATCACCTCGAAACCATTGGTAAGACGTACTTTTGCCACTTTACGCAACGCCGAGTTTGGTTTTTTTGGTGTCGTTGTGTAAACGCGAGTGCATACTCCACGTTTTTGCGGGCTGTTTTCGAGCGCCGGTGATTTGCTCTTGACGCGCGTAGAAACACGCGGCTGGCGAATCAATTGATTGATGGTTGGCATCGTTATAAATCCAACAAAATTACAACATTAATAACATGACCCCAGAATCTGTAATTAAGGGACGCATACTTGGTACAACAGCGTATGCAATACGCCACTTGATTTTGTAGCCTCAAAAACGCGAGCTTCAGCAAAGACCAAAGACACTCAGCCTAAAATCGAGAACTGCCTAGTTTAAACCAGTGCAAAACAGTAGTCAACAAATGCATTATTTTTGCGCCCTAATTTTCCTCATTACTTTTAGCTTACCTCACACAAGACTGGATAAATTTAAACAAGCTTGAGCTTAAATTCAACCGGAGCGCCAGGCAAGCAGCGAATGGCATAAAAACTAGGGAGTATCATCTAAATAACACTGTATACCGCATACATAATCTGTGAAAAAATATAATACTAGCCTGGAGTTTACTTTATTTTTAATATATCGAATAAACGCAAAACCACTAGCCATTACGGGCTTGCAACCTAATGAAGTACTCGCCAAAACCTGAAAAGTACCGTTAAAAGCAACCTAGATACGATCTGATAATTTCAGATTAATTTGAACCATTAATAAAAACGGGACCAAGAGTCTAACTCTGGTGCCGTCCCACTATGACGTATACACCCCGCTATGCTTCACCGCCTGTGGTGCCGCTCACTTCTGTAATATCATTTTCAGCTTCACTGATACGCGCGGCCTTTTCAGATTGCAACAATGCGGTACGCTCTTCCGCCTCCCACGTTTCTTTTAATTTGCGTGCACGGTGAAACGCCAAACCAGTACCTGCAGGAATCAAGCGACCAACGATGACGTTTTCTTTTAATCCGCGCAGACCGTCGCGCTTGCCCATGATCGCAGCTTCAGTCAACACTCGTGTTGTTTCCTGGAAAGAGGCAGCCGAAATGAAGGAATCGGTCGACAGCGATGCCTTGGTAATACCGAGCAAGATATTTTCATATGTCGCAGGAATCTTGCCTGCTGCAATTACACGGTCATTCTCATCCAGCAATTCGGATCGTTCGACCTGTTCGCCAACTATGTAATTAGCATCGCCTGGATCGACAATTTGCACCCGTCGTAGCATCTGACGAACAATCACTTCAATGTGCTTGTCGTTGATCTTTACGCCTTGCAGCCGGTATACGTCCTGTACTTCGTCGACGATATAACGCGCCAACTCTTCAATTCCCAACAAGCGCAAAATGTCTTGCGGGTCGCGCGGGCCGTCGACAATCATCTCACCCTTGTTCACCACTTGACCATCATGTACCAGCACTTGTTTTTCCTTGACGATCAAGAACTCGTGCTTATTACCATCCATATCGGTAATTTCAAGACGCTGTTTGCCCTTGGTTTCTTTACCGAACGCAACAGTTCCTGTGACTTCCGCCAACATACCGGCATCTTTCGGTGAACGAGCTTCGAACAACTCCGCCACACGTGGCAAACCACCGGTGATATCGCGTGTTTTCTGCGATTCGGTCGGAATCCGTGCCAATACTTCACCCACTGTCGATTGTTGGCCATCTTTTACCATGATCAACGCGCCAACGGGAAAGCCAATTGTCACTGCATGTTCGGTGCCAGCGATCTTCACCTCTTCGCCCTGCTCATTCAACAGTTTGACTTGCGGACGCAGAGTTTTCGTAACGGAGCGCCGCTTCCCATCAATTGCAACCAGGGTGGAAAGACCTGTCACTTCGTCCACTTGCTTGGCTACGGTCACGCCTTCTTCAACATTCTCGAAACGCACAGTACCGGCGTATTCGGTGATGATAGGACGCGTCAAAGGATCCCAAGTCGCCAACAAAACGCCAGCCTTGATGTCCATACCATCCTTGACAGAGAGCGTAGCGCCATACGGGACTTTATGGCGCTCACGTTCGCGGCCATGATCGTCGGTAATCAAAACTTCACCAGAACGGGAAATGACAATCTGGTCGCCCTTACCATTGGTGACATAACGCATTGTCGCAGTGAAGCGGATGGTGCCGCTAGACTTGGCCTCAACACCGGAAGCAACAGCTGCGCGGGATGCCGCGCCACCAATATGGAAAGTACGCATGGTCAACTGGGTACCCGGCTCACCAATCGATTGTGCGGCAATCACGCCAACTGCTTCGCCTGCGTTGACTAGCACACCACGACCAAGATCACGGCCATAACACTTTCCACACAGGCCGAAACGGGTATCGCATGTCAGTGGCGTGCGAACCTTGACTTCATCAATACCCAAGCGCTCAATTTCTTCAACCATGTCTTCGTCAAGCAAAGTGCCTGATTCATACAAGGTAGCTTGTGTTTCAGGATTGACAATGTCGATTACGGCTACCCGACCCAGTATGCGATCGCGCAATGCTTCAATAACTTCGCCGCCTTCTACCAGCGCTTTTATAACTGCACCATTCGAAGTACCGCAGTCGTCTTCAATAACAACCAGATCCTGCGTCACATCGACTAACCGGCGGGTCAGATAACCGGAGTTCGCTGTCTTCAGAGCAGTATCGGCCAAGCCTTTACGCGCGCCGTGCGTAGAGATGAAGTATTGAAGAACATTCAAGCCTTCGCGGAAGTTTGCAGTAATCGGCGTCTCGATAATCGAGCCATCCGGTTTGGCCATCAGGCCGCGCATACCCGCCAACTGCCGAATCTGTGCTGCTGAACCACGCGCACCCGAGTCCGCCATCATGTAAATCGCATTGAAGGATTCTTGCGTCGACTTGGTGCCGTCGCGCCTGATGACATCTTCAATTTTGAGCTGATCCATCATGGCCTTGCCGACTTCGTCGCCGGTCTTGCCCCAAATATCCACGACTTTATTGTAGCGTTCACCGGACGTCACCAAGCCTGACGAATACTGTTGCTCGATTTGCTTGACCTCATGTTCTGCAGCGGCAATCAAGGTCGCTTTTTGTGGTGGCACCAACATGTCATCGATACAAATCGAAATGCCGGCGCGCGTCGCCAAACGGAAACCTGATTGCATTAACTGGTCAGCAAACACGACAGTAGCGCGCAATCCACACTTACGGAATGAAGTGTTGATCAGCTTCGAAATTTCTTTCTTCTTGAGCGCACGATTCAGCACTGAGAACGGCAAGCCCTTCGGTAAAATTTCCGACAGAATGGCACGACCAATCGTGGTTTCATAACGTGTTACCGTTTTGACAAATTCACCGGTGATCGCATCTTTCGGATATTCGGTAATACGTACAGTTACGCGAGATGTCAGTTCAACTTCTTTGTTGTCGTAGGCGCGAATCACTTCCGACACATCCGGGAACATCATGCCTTCATTCTTGCCGTTGATCTGTTCGCGGGTCGCGTAATACAGGCCCAGCACGATGTCCTGCGACGGCACAATTGAAGGTTCACCATTGGATGGGAACAGGATGTTGTTGGAAGCCAGCATCAATGTGCGTGCCTCCATCTGCGCTTCGATTGACAATGGCACATGGACTGCCATCTGATCGCCGTCGAAGTCGGCGTTAAATGCGGCACACACCAATGGATGCAATTGAATCGCTTTACCCTCGATCAACACCGGTTCGAACGCCTGGATTCCCAGACGATGTAGTGTCGGCGCCCGGTTCAGCATTACCGGATGCTCCCGAATGACATCCTCCAGGATGTCCCAAACCACGGGTTCTTGAATTTCAACCAGCTTTTTGGCAGCCTTGATCGTGGTCGCCAAGCCCATTAGTTCAAGCTTGTTGAAAATGAAGGGTTTGAACAGTTCCAGCGCCATCAGTTTTGGCAAGCCGCACTGATGCAATTTCAACTGCGGCCCTACCACGATAACGGAACGACCAGAGTAATCGACGCGTTTGCCCAGCAAGTTCTGACGGAAGCGACCGCCCTTACCCTTGATCATTTCAGCTAGCGATTTCAGCGGACGCTTGTTGGCACCAGTCATCGCCTTGCCGCGACGGCCGTTATCCAGCAAGGAGTCAACTGCTTCCTGCAACATCCGCTTTTCATTACGCGTGATAATTTCAGGTGCGCGCAACTCCATCAAACGCTTCAAACGGTTGTTGCGGTTGATGACGCGGCGATACAGGTCGTTCAGGTCGGACGTCGCAAAGCGACCGCCATCGAGTGGCACCAATGGGCGCAACTCGGGCGGCAGTACTGGCAATACTTCCATGATCATCCAGTCCGGCTTGATGCCGGAACGCTGGAACGCTTCAAGTACTTTCAGGCGCTTTGCGTATTTCTTGATCTTGGCCTCGGACTTCGATTCTTTCAGTTCGACGCGCAGCGTTTCTGCGTCGCGATGAATGTCGATCGAGCGTAGCAGTTCACGAATGCCCTCTGCTCCCATGTAAGCAGTAAAGTCGTCACCATATTCATCGTACTTGGCGGCGTAATCGTCTTCCGACATGATCTGGCACTTTTTCAGCGGCGTCATGCCAGGATCGGTCACGACGTAGGCCTCGAAATACAATACGCGTTCAATATCGCGCAATGTCATATCGAGCACCATTCCCAGGCGCGATGGCAGCGACTTCAGGAACCAGATATGCGCAGTCGGCGAGGCCAGTTCAATGTGTCCCATACGTTCACGGCGCACCTTGGCAAGCGTGACCTCAACTCCGCATTTTTCACAGATGACACCGCGGTGTTTCAGACGCTTGTACTTGCCACACAAACATTCATAATCCTTGATCGGGCCAAAGATTTTGGCGCAGAACAGACCATCGCGCTCCGGTTTAAAGGTGCGGTAGTTGATGGTTTCGGGTTTTTTGACTTCCCCGTATGACCAAGAGCGGATTTTATCTGGTGACGCGAGGCCGATTTTAATCGCGTCGAATTGTTCATTTTGCTGAACTTGCTTGAATAAATCGAGCAGTGCTTTCATGTATCACTCCAGGTTGGCGTGAAAAAATTCATTATGGAAACTGAGTCTCTAAGACTCGAATTCGTGCCGGAACCACGACAGCCGATTGAAAGCCATCGCGTCCCTGCCATTCGATTAGTTACGCTCTAAATCAATGTCAATGCCCAGCGAACGAATTTCCTTCACCAATACATTGAACGATTCCGGCATGCCGGCATCAATGACGTGATCACCCTTGACGAGATTTTCGTACACTTTGGTACGGCCATTCACGTCATCGGACTTGACTGTCAACATCTCTTGCAATACATACGAGGCGCCATACGCTTCCAGCGCCCAAACTTCCATCTCGCCGAAACGTTGACCGCCGAATTGCGCTTTACCGCCCAAAGGTTGCTGAGTAACCAGCGAATACGGGCCAGTAGAACGGGCATGCATTTTGTCATCAACCAAATGATGTAGTTTTAGCATGTGCATATAACCCACAGTGACCGAGCGCTCGAACGCTTCGCCGGTGCGGCCGTCGTACATCGTCACCTGATTTTTTGATGGCGTCATACCGAGTTGTTTTGCGACCGGGTCCGGATAAGCCAAATCAAGCATGCGACTAATCTCTTCTTCGTTGGCGCCATCAAATACCGGCGTTGCAAAAGGCACGCCGTTTTTAAGGTTATTGGCGAGATCGAGAATTTCCGCATCCGTGAAGCTATCCAGATCTTCACTTCTGCCCGTCTCGTTGTAAATCGTCGTCAGGAATTTGCGTAATTCAGTTACTTTTTCCTGTACTTTCAGCATTTCGCCTATGCGCAGGCCCAATCCTTTAGCCGCCCAGCCCAAGTGAACTTCCAGAACTTGACCAACGTTCATGCGCGATGGCACACCCAGCGGATTCAGCACAACATCCGCCGGCGTACCGTCAGCCATATAAGGCATGTCTTCAACGGGAATAATCCGGGATACCACACCTTTATTGCCATGGCGACCCGCCATCTTGTCTCCAGACTGCAGGCGGCGTTTAACGGCCAGGTATACCTTGACCATCTTTTGCACGCCCGGCGGCAAATCATCGCCTTGCGTCAATTTGGTGCGTTTCTCTTCAAAATCCAGATCAAACTGATGTCGTTTCTCGGCAATGGATTCCTTTATGGCTTCTAGTGCTGTCGCACTATCATCATCGGAAGGACGGATATCAAACCAGTGGTATCTATCAAGGTCAGCCAAATATTCGTTGGTGACTTTTGCACCTTTGGCCAACTTTTTCGGACCTCCGTTGACAGTTTTTCCAATCAGCATTTTCTCCAGGCGCTGGAACGCATCACCCTCAACGATGCGCATCTGATCATTCAAATCAAGACGGTAACGCTTTAATTCATCGTCAATAATTTGCTGTGCGCGTTTGTCGCGCTGAATGCCTTCGCGCGTAAATACCTGCACATCAATGACAGTACCAATCATTCCGGAAGGTACGCGCAATGACGTGTCTTTCACATCGGATGCTTTTTCACCGAAAATCGCACGCAGCAATTTTTCTTCAGGCGTCAATTGCGTCTCGCCTTTAGGCGTTACCTTACCTACCAAGGTATCGCCGGCGCTAACTTCAGCACCGATGTAGACAATACCGGCTTCATCCAGGCGAGCTAACTGGTTTTCGGCCAGATTGGAAATATCGCGCGTAATTTCTTCAGCGCCGAGTTTGGTGTCACGTGCAACAACCGACAGTTCCTCAATATGAATCGAGGTATACCGATCATCTTGCACCACCTTCTCGGAAATCAGGATCGAATCTTCGAAGTTCAAACCATTCCAAGGCATAAATGCGACCAACATATTCTGCCCGAGTGCCAACTCACCAAGATCAGTTGAAGCACCGTCTGCAATGACATCGTTCTTGGCAACACGGTCACCGATTTTAACGATTGGACGCTGGTTGATATTGGTGTTCTGGTTTGAACGCGTATATTTGATGAGATTATAAATATCCACACCAACTTCACCGGCTCTCGCTTCAGCATCATTAACGCGGATCACTACCCGACCCGCATCGATATAATCCACTAGACCGCCACGCAGCGCCTGTACCGTAGTTCCAGAGTCGATCGCGACCGTACGTTCAATCCCCGTTCCGACAAACGCTTTCTCTGGGCGCAGGCAAGGCACAGCTTGGCGCTGCATATTAGCGCCCATCAATGCACGATTCGCATCATCGTGTTCCAAAAATGGAATGAGTGAGGCTGCTACCGAAACAACTTGACCTGGAGCCACGTCCATGTACTGAATCCGTTCAGGGGACACCAGCAGAGTTTCGCCAGCCTCACGAGCGGAAACCAACTCATCTGACAGTTTGCCGGTGTTATCGATAAACGCATTCGCCTGCGCAATAATGTAGCGACCTTCCTCAATTGCGGACAAATAATCTATCTGGCTGGTTATCTTGCTGCCTTCCACCTTACGATATGGCGTTTCCAGAAAACCGTATTCATTCAGGCGCGCATACAATGCCAACGAGTTAATCAACCCAATGTTCGGACCTTCCGGCGTTTCAATCGGGCAGACTCTACCGTAATGGGTTGGGTGCACATCTCGCACTTCAAAACCGGCCCGCTCCCGCGTCAAACCGCCCGGGCCAAGAGCTGAAATACGGCGCTTGTGAGTAATTTCAGACAACGGATTGGTCTGATCCATAAACTGCGACAATTGCGACGACCCGAAAAATTCACGAATTGCAGCAGAAATCGGTTTAGAGTTGATCAAGTCGTGCGGCATCAAATTATCAGCCTCCGCTTGACCAAGACGCTCCTTGACAGCCCGTTCGACACGCACCAAACCGGCGCGAAACTGATTTTCAGCCAGTTCACCAACGCAGCGAACACGGCGGTTACCAAGATGATCGATATCATCGACTTCACCGCGTCCATTACGCAATTCAACCAGAATTTTTATGACCGCAAGCACGTCTTCATCCGACAAGGTCATCGAGCCCGTCAGTTCATCGCGTCCAATGCGACGATTAAACTTCATGCGCCCGACTGCCGACAAGTCATAACGATCTGCGTTGTAAAACAACCCGTTGAACAAAGCCTCGACAGAGTCTTCGGTAGGTGGCTCGCCAGGGCGCATCATGCGATATATCGCAACTTTTGCGGCCATCTGATCGGTTGTATCATCCACCCGCAGAGTTTGTGATATGTAGGCGCCCTGATCAAGATCGTTGGTATACAACGTTTGTATATCGGAAATATTGGCTTCCCGTAAACGTGCCAGCAACTCTTCTGTCAGCTCATCGTTCGCGCTAGCTACGATTTCGCCCGTATCTACATTCACTATGTTCTTGGCCAGCACACGCCCGAGCAGATAATCTTCTGGCACTGAGAGATGCTTGATGCCAGCAGCTTCGATTTCACGCACTTGCTTGGCATTGATGCGCTTATCTTTCGTTACCAGCGATTTGCCAGACTTGTTAACCACGTCAAAACGCGCCACTTCACCGCGCAGACGCTCCGCTACAAATTCCATTTCAGCGCCATCCGAACGTAGCATGAAATTATCGAAAACGAAGAAATTGGCAAGAATTTGCTCAGGACTCATCCCGATAGCTTTGAGCAATATCGTCACCGGCATTTTGCGGCGACGATCTACACGAAAAAATAAAATGTCTTTCGGGTCGAATTCATAATCAAGCCACGAACCGCGGTAAGGGATGATGCGCGCTGAGAACAACAACTTGCCGGATGAGTGCGTCTTACCCCTGTCGTGCTCAAAAAACACGCCTGGAGAACGGTGCAACTGAGAAACTATGACACGCTCTGTTCCATTTATGACGAAAGAACCGGTTGTTGTCATGAGCGGTAACTCGCCCATATACACTTCCTGCTCTTTCATTTCCTTGACTACCGGCTTGGTAGGCGATTCCTTGTCGAGAATCACCAGTCTTACCTTGGCACGCAAGGGCGAGGCATAGGTTAAGCCGCGCTGCTGACATTCTTTTACGTCAAACGGTGGGTCCCCCAGAACGTAAGATAAGAATTCAAGACGAGCGAAACCGTTGTGCGACACAATCGGGAAAATCGACGTGAAGGCAGACTGCAAGCCCTCATTTTTGCGCTGGGAAGGTGTTTTTTCCGTTTGCAAGAAGCCTATGTACGACTCGAGTTGGGTCGCCAGTAAGTACGGGACTGGATAAACGTTAGCACGCTTCGCGAATGATTTACGAATACGCTTCTTCTCAGTAAATGAGTAATGCATGGACACTCCGTGAGTGACAGAAAGGATAGAGAATTCAGAATTCGTGTGTCGGCAACCAACGCCTATAAATCCACGAAACCTCAAGTCTCGACCCTTCTAGATCAGCTTGGCTTTGCGGAAACTACATTTTAAGTATTGCGTACAGCTCTATAAATAACTAAAACGACAAAGAAGCCAAAGCAGAACCCGCTCTTTCCAGAGAGAATTCTGCATTTTGACTTCGGCGCAGTAATATGCGCTAACAGACTGGAATTACTTAATGTCGGCTTTTGCGCCAGCTTCTTCCAATTTTTTCTTTGCTGCTTCTGCATCCGCTTTCGTTACAGCCTCTTTAACTGGCTTCGGTGCGCCATCAACCAAGTCTTTGGCTTCTTTCAAACCCAGACCGGTAAGTTCGCGAACAGCTTTAATAACACTGACTTTGTTTGCACCAAAATCAGTCAGAATTACGGTGAACTCCGTTTGCTCTTCAGCAACAGCAGCACCAGCTGCAGGTCCCGCAACCGCCATTGCAGCCGCGGAAACACCAAATTTTTCTTCAAACGCCTTGACCAAATCGTTCAAGTCCATTACGGACATTGCACCTACCGCTTCAAGGATATCGTCTTTGCTAATTGCCATTTGAAACTCCTAAATTAATTCTGTAATTACATTTAATCGATTTTGACAAAAAAATAATGCTGAGAAAAACAATGCCAATGCTTGGCAAAATTATGCTGTCTCTGCTTCTTTCTTCGCTGCCAAAGCAGCCAAACCACGTGCGAAACCTGCAACCGGGGCCTGCATCATACCCACTATCTGGGCCAGCAAAACTTCACGGCTAGGAATACTTGCCAACGCAGCAACACCCGCTTTATCAAGCGACTTTCCTGCGTAGTTGCCTGCCTTGACAACCAGTTTGTCATTGCCTTTAGCAAAGTCATAAATAACTTTGGCTGCAGCAACGGCGTCCACGGAGATCGAATAGATCAGCGGGCCGGTCATCTCGGAGGCGAGGCTTGCAAATACAGTACCCTCCACAGCACGACGTGCCAGTGTATTTTTCAACACTCGCAAGTACACGCCCTGGGCACGCGCTTTGGCACGCAATTGTGTCAAATGACTGACCTGGATGCCACGATATTCGGCTACGACGATTGTCTGTGCAGATGTTACTTTTGCAGAGATTTCAGCGACGACAGCCTTTTTGTCATTCAGATTGAGACTCACGGTCAACCTCCATTAATGATGCGCAACATACTATCCATAAGTGAACAGCCATCTTGCATCGACTCGAACACGGCGTCCGAAGTTAGGAGTTCAGAGCTGACAAACCAGCACAGAGACTACAAAACTTGATCGGGTACACCATCTGCGTTGGGTGCCTACAATTACGCGTAAGCGGTTTAACGCCGCACAAAACTAGCCGTGTGCCGCCCAACGGTCTTTGACTTATGGAGCTATTCCAACGATGCCGGTATAACTCCACCCCAAAGATCTGCCTCTTGCCATGATGGCAGGAGGACTTGATTCTGCTAATTAGGCGACCAAGGTACCTTGGTCTACGCGAACACCAACGCCCATTGTGGACGAAATAGAGACTTTACGCAGGTACACGCCTTTACTGGACACGGGCTTGGCTTTGCTCAACGCGTCTATCAGTGCCAACAAGTTTGATTTTAATGCTTCATCGCTGAACGACTTGCGTCCGATAGTTGCGTGAATAATGCCGCCCTTGTCAGTACGATATTGCACCTGTCCAGCTTTTGCATTCTTGACTGCAGTCGCAACATCGGGAGTGACAGTACCAACCTTAGGGTTAGGCATCATGCCACGCGGGCCGAGAATCTGGCCCAGCGTACCAACAATACGCATAGTGTCTGGCGAAGCGATAACGATATCAAATGGCATATTGCCAGCCTTGATTTGCTCAGCAAGGTCTTCCATGCCAACAATATCCGCACCTGCGGCTTTTGCCTGTTCGGCCTTTTCACCGGTAGCAAAAACAGCCACTCGCACTGTCTTTCCTGTACCTGCTGGCAACACTACTGAGCCACGAACAACTTGATCGGATTTTTTTGGATCAACGCCTAACTGGACGGATACATCAATCGACTCGTTGAATTTGGCAGTTGCGCATTCCTTGACGATAGACATCGCGCCGTCGAACGAGTAAGCCTTAGTGCGATCGACCTTTGCCTGGAATACTTTTGCGCGTTTGGATAACTTAGCCATTACAAACCCTCCACCGTAATGCCCATCGAACGTGCCGAGCCGGCAATAGTACGCACTGCTGCGTCCATGTCAGCTGCCGTAAGATCCGGTCGTTTTAAAGTTACAATTTCTTCAGCCTGCTGGCGCGTTAGCGTACCGACTTTATCAGTATGCGGCTTGGCAGAACCTTTCTGAATACCCGCTGCTTTTTTGATCAAAAAAGTTGCTGGCGGGGTTTTCATTACGAAAGTGAAAGACTTGTCAGCAAAGGCAGTAATCACGACAGGGATTGGCATGCCCGCTTCCAAGCCTTGGGTCTGCGCGTTAAACGCTTTGCAGAATTCCATGATGTTCAAACCGCGCTGACCAAGTGCTGGGCCAATTGGTGGCGATGGATTTGCCTTACCAGCCGGCACTTGCAGCTTGATAAAACCTGTAATTTTCTTTGCCATGATGGCTCCCGCTAAGATTGAGTATTAGCGCCTGTTCCCCTGCCTGCGGCAGGTTATTAGGGCTCCTCCCTGGATTTTACAAATCTGACTTTGCAGCGCTCCAGGTAAGCACTTTATTAATATTTTGACAACTTAATATAGGACGCTTAGACTTTTTCCACTTGAGCAAACTCAAGCTCTACGGGTGTAGCACGACCGAAAATGGTCACAGAGACGCGCACCCGCGATTTTTCGTAGAAAACTTCTTCAACATTGCCATTAAAATCGGTGAATGGGCCGTCCTTGATGCGCACCAACTCACCCACCTCATACAAAACCTTGGGACGGGGCTTCTCTACACCATCCTGCATTTGCTGCATGATCTTATCAATCTCGCGCGCCGGGACTGGGGTCGGCTTATTGGATTTTCCGCCGATAAAACCAGTAACTTTATTGGTATTTTTGACCAGATGCCAAGTCTCATCGGTCATTTCCATTTCCACCAACACATAGCCTGGGAAAAAACGCCTTTCTGTAACCGATTTCTGACCGTTCTTAACTTCGATCACTTCTTCCGTGGGTACCAGTATTTGCCCAAACTGATCTCGCATCCCACCTCGCTCAATACGCTCGGTCAATGCACGCTGCACGCTTTTTTCCATCCCGGAATAGACGTGCACCACATACCAACGCTTCTTGCTGGCGGGCGGTGCAACTGCGGCAGATTCCTGCGTGCCGTCCTGCATGTTTTCGCTCATTATTTTTTCCAGCCAAGAATGATGTCATATAACAGGAATTCGAGTAATTTGTCGGTTCCCCATAGAAAAATAGCCATCACAAGCACGAATCCAAAAACAATAGCGGTCATTTGCATCGCCTGCTTGCGCTTTGGCCATACAACTTTTTTAGTTTCACGCACCGATTCATTGGCGAAACCGATGAATTCACGACCTGAAGTTGATGTCCAGGCAATACCGATAGCTATGAGCATCGCTCCAAACAACACACCGGCGCGCAGCAGCGTTGACTTATCCGACAAATAATAAAAACCGACTACACCCACAATCACGGCGCCAACCGATAGTGCGACTTTCAGTTTATCGCTCGACGTGGTGACTGTTTGAACGGGATGATTAGACATACAGTTTGACTTTCGATGCCATTGCGGCTAAATCCGTGGCAGGGGCGGAGGGAATCGAACCCCCAACCTTCGGTTTTGGAGACCGACGCTCTGCCAATTGAGCTACACCCCTACATCTAAAACACTGACTTGTATTGGCACTGCGAGGAAGGCTAATTCAACCTCGCAGAACAAGCATTTTTACTCAAGAATTTTTGCAACGACGCCGGCACCGACGGTACGACCGCCTTCTCGAATAGCGAAGCGCAAGCCTTCTTCCATCGCAATCGGGTTGATCAATTTGACCGTGATGGAGACGTTGTCGCCTGGCATGACCATTTCTTTGTCTTTCGGCAATTCGATCGAACCGGTTACGTCAGTTGTACGGAAATAGAACTGCGGGCGGTAGTTGTTGAAGAACGGCGTGTGACGGCCGCCTTCGTCTTTCGACAATACGTAGATTTCACCGGTGAAGTGATTGTGCGGCTTGATCGAGCCCGGTTTGGCCAGCACCTGACCACGCTCGACGTCTTCGCGCTTGGTGCCACGCAGGAGCACACCTACATTGTCGCCTGCTTGACCTTGGTCGAGCAGTTTGTGGAACATTTCAACTCCGGTGCAGGTGCTTTTAACGGTGTCTTTGATGCCGATGATTTCAATTTCTTCGCCTACTTTGACGACGCCACGCTCGATCCGTCCAGTGACTACGGTGCCGCGACCGGAGATGGAGAATACGTCTTCTACTGGCAGCAGGAAGGCACCGTCAATGGCCCGTTCCGGGGTCGGGATGTAGGTATCGAGGGCATTGGCCAGGGCAAGGATGGCTTCTTCGCCCAGCGGGCCTTTGTCGCCTTCGAGTGCGAGCTTGGCGGAGCCTTTGATGATGGGCAGGTCGTCGCCGGGAAATTCGTATTTGACGAGCAGTTCGCGCACTTCCATTTCGACTAGCTCGAGCAATTCTTCGTCATCTACCATGTCGCATTTGTTCAGGAATACGATGATGTAGGGTACGCCAACTTGGCGCGCTAGCAGGATGTGTTCGCGTGTTTGCGGCATTGGGCCGTCAGCTGCTGAACAAACCAAAATCGCGCCGTCCATTTGGGCAGCACCGGTGATCATGTTTTTGACGTAGTCGGCGTGACCAGGGCAATCTACGTGGGCGTAGTGGCGCGCTGCTGTTTCGTATTCGACGTGCGAGGTGTTGATGGTGATGCCGCGGGCTTTTTCTTCCGGCGCGTTATCAATCTGGTCGTAACCCTTGGCTTCACCACCAAATTTCTTCGATAGTACGGTCGCAATCGCTGCCGTCAAGGTCGTCTTGCCGTGATCAACGTGTCCAATCGTGCCTACATTCACGTGCGGCTTGGTCCGCTCATATTTGCTTTTTGCCATTATAGACTCCTAACGATTTTGATGAATGCCCAGGCACACGCCCGAATTCTTGCTGATACGCCCGACTAAACCTGGTGCCCTTGACGTGGATCGAACACGTGGCCTCTCCCTTACCAAGGGAGTGCTCTACCACTGAGCTACAAGGGCTACTGTCGCATGCACATAATCTGCACATACTATTTAATTCTGGAGCGGGTGAAGGGAATCGAACCCTCGTCATAAGCTTGGAAGGCTTCAGCTCTACCATTGAGCTACACCCGCGAGGGCGACCACTTCAGCCGCAACCTTTATTTACTGCAAAATTATTAAATATTGGTGGAGGGGGCTGGATTCGAACCAGCGTACTCGTAAGAGAACAGATTTACAGTCTGTCGCCTTTAACCACTCGGCCACCCCTCCGCAATGAGCCCTGGATTATGCAGGCTCCTCCAGGCATTGTCAACTGATTGCATCCATTAATTACAGGCGATCGTTGAGAAGACCGGAATCATTTCCCGTGCAAAATGCAAGTTGCCCGAGCGAGGCCGACTGGATTAATCTCTATTCAAATTTGATTCGGCTTCATTCGCGCTCATTTTAACTTTGGCGCTTCCTGCATCCGCCACGCCGCCAGTATCGCCAGCGCGCACAGGCTGGCAACTAGCAGAAAGGTGTCATCAAACGCATCAATGCGCCCAGCCACATCGGTAGCGTGCGCAGCCAATCGCCATTCCAGCACAATGCCGACCAGGCTGATGCCGATCGCGCCACCTAGCTGGCGGACAAAGTTAATCGCACTTGAGCCTTGTGCAATCAGTTCTGGAGTAAGACCGCGCAACGAACCCAGGCTCAGAGCCGGCAACACAAAACCGAGCCCGATGCGGCCAACGATGGCCCACGCCATCAGCAAGAAATAGCTGCCTGCGCTGCTTTCAAGTGCCATTAATGCGAAAGATAACGCCAACAAACCGAGCCCGCCGGCGACCAGAATATGCGGCGGGAAGCGATCGGCCATAGCGCCGGCCAGAGGGATGATCACAGCCAGCACGATGCCGGCCGGCAGCAAGATCAGACCCGCCTGCGACGGCGTGTAGTGCAGCGCCATCTGCATATATACCGGTAGCAGATAGGTCGAACCGAACAATCCCATGCCGTAGATAAAGGCGACCAGCGCACCCATCGAAAATTGTCGGAAGTCAAACAATTTCATATGCATCAGCGGTTGCTCCGCATGCAACTGATACGCGATGAAGGCGATCAGGCTAAGAATCCCCAGCACCAGAAAACCGGCCGCCTGCCAGCCGTCGCTACGCAAATGCACCAGGCCGTTCAACAGGCTGATGGTGCTGATGGCGACTAGCAACAAGCCTTTCCAGTCTAGCTCCCTGGCATCGCCCATCATCGGCGAATTAACTGCCAGCATGCGCCGGGTCAATGCCAGCACCACCAGGCAAAATGGCACCACCACGAAGAAAATCGAGCGCCAGCCGAACTGTTCGACCAGAAAGCCGCCGACACTGGGTCCGAGCGCCGGCGCTAGCACTACGCCGAAACCGAAGATGCCGAGCGCACGGCCCTGCTCCTTGTCGTTAAACGCACGCATGATGACGATCACCGGAATCGGTTGCAAAACACCGGCCGCCAGCCCTTCAACCACCCGCATCGACAACAACATCGGCACGTTGACGCTGAAACCGCCGATCACGCCGCCGATCAGCAACAGCAGAATGGCGCCAGTGTAGGTGCGGCGCAACCCGAAGCGCAACAGTAGCCACGGCGTACTCAGCATCGAAATCGTCATCGCCAGCATGAAGCCGGACGAGACCCACTGCGCGCGCTCCTGCCCCAGATGAAAATACTGGCTCAGGTCGGGAATGGCGACATTGACGATGGTCGATGACAGGATCGACGCCATGGTGCCGATCATGACCGTCAGCAAAACCCACCATTTGTAGCGCGCGCCGTAACGGGCGCGTAATTCTTCGAGAGTCGGCTGCATAACGCGCTTCAGTGGATGTGGGGGCAACGCTCACCGGCTGGCGAAGCACTGGAGAAATATACGATTCGCATCGCGCCGGCCCTATAAAAAGCGCCCGATCAGCAACACAATCAGCGAAATCAGGATGGTCGAGGCGAACGGCAAAGAAAAGATGCGTCCGAACAGCTTAAAACGAAAGTCGCCCGGCAAGCGTCCGATACCCAGCTTTTCCAGCCACGGCAACAGTGCTGAAAATATGATTAAAG
The DNA here is from genome assembly GCA_012927625.1 of Glaciimonas sp. GTDB lineage: Bacteria > Pseudomonadota > Gammaproteobacteria > Burkholderiales > Burkholderiaceae_D > AVCC01. The sequence goes on from JABBOV010000016.1 coordinate 20,905, forward strand.
CCACGAAGATGACGATTACCCAGCGAATCATGTGCGCAGCCCCATAGATACTCCCATTAATTTTAAAAAAACACTACAGTTACCGCTTTATATTATTGCGGCGAATAAAAACACAGGCTGCAGTATATATTTATAGCACGCGGTTTATAACAAGCGATAACTACGGTCGTTGCGCAACAGCGCCGGCGCCAATTCCATATTCTTGCCCACTATCAGCACCTTGAACAGCTCGCCCATTTCAGCCGGGGAAATCAGTTTTTGCACTGCGTTGGCTTGCGGCAAATAGCGCATTGCGTCAGTCGGCGACGTGCGCAATAACAGGTCGCCAATACCTGCCGCCATCAGAAACCCCGCCTGACTGGTGTAGCCCAGCACATCTAATCCGCCATCCAGCGCCGCTAGCGCCATCGCGGTGAAATCCACATGCGCAGTAATGTCCTGCAAGCCGGGCAAATAGAACGGCTCAGTGTGGGCGTGGTGCCGATAATGGCACATCAGCGTGCCTTGCGTGCGCTGATCCAGATAAAACTCGGCGGCCGGAAAGCCGTAATCGATGAAAATCGCGACGCTGCCCTGACCGGACAGGCGGTGCCCGGCTTGCAGCATATCGGCCAGTGAACGGATGAAGCCTTGCGCGGCCGGGTGGACTTCGGTCAGATAGCCGAGCGGCAAGGCATCGGCCTGCGGAATCTGCTCTACTATTGCGCCGTCGCACGGATGGTCGATCCAGCAAAAATCGTCGTTCCCGATATCGATGCCAACGCCGCGCTGCTGCCAGCCGAGTTCAGTCTTCACCACCAGTTCAACCGGCATCGCGTCCAGCACTTCATTGCCGATCACCAAACCGGAAAACGCCGACGGCATCTGTTGACGCCACACCACTTGCGGAAAGTCGCGCAGCATATGTTCTTGCCGGGCTTGCAACTCGCCCGACAGATCCAAAATCGTATATTGCTCGACGAGCACTCCTAAAGCGCCCAATTCGCTCAGAATATCAAATGCCAGTTTGCCGCTACCGGCACCGAACTCCATGATCTGGGGCGCGGTTTGGGCTAGTAAATCCACCGCCACGCGTGCCAACGCGGCACCGAAAAGCGGCGTGGTTTCCGGTGCGGTTGTAAAATCACCGTCCTTTCCCAGCTTTTGCGCGCCGCCGCTGTAATAGCCGAGTTGAGGCGCATACAACGTCAGTTCCATAAAACGCGAGAAAGGAATCCAACCGGCATGCTGGGCGATCTCGGCCGCGATCACATGCTGGAGTTGTTTGGATGCGACCAGCGCGTCGGGATGGGGTTCAGGTAATTGCATCTGGAAAATTGTAATTAAATAGTTATAAATACGTAGTTATAAATACGTTGTTTGTAAATAAGTCGGCGTTCAATACCAAAACATATGCATATACAACAACAGAAAAGCGTTCTCGTCACCGGCGCCGCCCGGCGCATCGGGCGCGTAATCGCACTGGCGCTAGCGCAGCGCGGCTGGAATGTAGCCGTCCATTATGGCCGATCCGCGCTGGATGCCGCCGACACCGTGCGGCAGATTTGTGCGCTCGGCGCGCACGCGGCCGCAGTGCAATGCGATCTGGCAGATGAAGCCGCGGTGCGCACGCTGCTATCGCGTGCCGCCGTCGCCCTGCAACTGCCGCTGTCGAGCTTTGGTTGCGTGGTGAATAACGCCAGCCGGTTCGAGCACGATAGCGCGGCCGATTTTTCGCATGCCATGCTGGAGCGCCACATGCGCGCCAATCTGGCCGCACCGATTCTGCTGGCGCAGGCGCTGCACGCCGCCACGCCGGAAGGTGCACAAGCGGTCGCGATCAATTTGCTGGATCAGAAATTATTTAACCTGAACCCGGATTTCTTGTCTTACACGCTATCCAAGGCTGCTCTGCACACCGCCACCACCATGCTGGCGCAAGCGCTGGCGCCAAAGCTGCGGGTAGTCGGCATTGCGCCCGGCATCACGCTGATCTCGGGCGATCAGACCGAAGCCGGCTTTGCCAGCGCCCATCGCCGCACACCGCTGGGAGGCTCCAGCACGCCCGAGGATATCGCCGCCACGGTTTGCTTCGCGCTTGAAAACCGCGCCATCACCGGCACCACCATCGTAGTCGATGGCGGCCAGCACCTGACACCCTTGCAACGCGACGTGATGTTCGTCGCCACACCCTGAGAAAAAACCATGATTTCCGCCCTGTCCCACCCAGAACTGATCGACTGCCGCCGCCTGTTCCTGCGCAACTATGCAGTGCTGATCAATATCGGTGTCCACGATTATGAGAAGAGAGGCGAGCAGCGCGTACTAATCAATGTCGATCTGTACATCCCGCTGGCACTGTCAACCCCCAAAGACGACAATCTCAACGAGGTGGTCGATTACGATTTCATGCGCGAAACCATCGCCAATCGCACCGCCCAAGGCCACGTCCAGTTGCAGGAAACCCTGTGCGACGACGTAGCGCGCAGCATGCTGGCACATCCGAACGTGCGCGCAGTGCGCGTATCCACCATGAAACCCGACGTTTATCCCGATTGCGAAGGCGTCGGGGTTGAAGTATTCCAGATCAAGAACCGCACATGAACGCCATATTGGAAATACCCGATAGTCCTGCACCAAGCATCAGGCAAGCCGAGAAAACCGCCTTCGAAAACAACAAGCTGCACAAGCGCCTGTGCCGCCAGGTCGGGCAAGCAATCGGCGACTTCAACATGATCGAGGATGGCGACAAGGTGATGGTCTGCCTGTCCGGCGGCAAGGATAGTTACGCGCTGCTCGACATTTTGATGACGCTGCGCCAACGCGCACCGATCAATTTCGAGATCGTCGCGGTCAACCTGGATCAAAAGCAGCCGAACTTTCCCGAGCACATCTTGCCGCAATACTTAAGCAAGCTCGGCATCCCGTTCCACATCGAAAATCAGGATACCTACAGCATCGTCAAGCGCGTGATTCCCGAAGGGAAGACCACTTGCTCGCTGTGTTCGCGGCTGCGGCGCGGCATTTTGTATCGGGTCGCCGACGAACTGGGCGCCAATAAGATCGCGCTCGGCCATCATCGCGACGACATTCTGGAAACCTTCTTCCTGAATCTGTTTTTCGGCGGCAAGCTCAAATCGATGCCGGCCAAACTGCAGTCCGACGACGGCAAACATATCGTGATCCGGCCGATGGCCTACGTGAAGGAAGAAGATTCGAGCCGCTACGCCGAAATCAAGCAATTCCCGATCATTCCGTGCGATCTGTGCGGCAGCCAGGAAAATTTGCAACGCAAGCAAACCAAGAACATGCTGCGCGATTGGGAAAAAAAATTCCCCGGCCGGGTCGAGAGCATCTTTTCGGCGCTATCCACCGTAGTGCCGTCGCACCTGATGGATCGCGATTTGTTCAATTTCAAGGATTTGAAAATGGATGGCATTGCCAACCCGAACGGCGACACCGCTTTCGACGACGAACCTTGCGCCACTGCAGGCACGGCCAATTTCATCACGCTGCAGATGCGGCCGTAATTCCTGCCGCCGGCGGCTGCAGGGACGCAGCCTGTTCGACCGCGTCCGCGAGGTGCAGCGTGCGGGTCGGAAACGCAATCTCGGCGCCATGGCGCGCAATGATTTCTGCAATCCTGAGCATCACGTCCTGCTTGATTTCATGGAACTCCACCCAGTTCGTGGTGTGGGTAAAAGTGTAGACCATGATGTCGAGCGAGGATGCGGCAAACTGAAGGAAATTCACGATCGTGGTCTGCTTCTGATCGATCTCCGGATGAGCGCGCAGCATGTCCTTGATCTCGGCCACGATGGCCGCGATCCTGTCGAGATCGTCGTAACGCACGCCCACGGTTTCGCTGATGCGGCGATTGGTCATCCGCGACGCATTCTCGACCGCGATCTGGGTGAAGATGGCGTTCGGCACATACAGCGGGCGACTGTCGAAGGTACGGATGCGAGTGAGTCGCCAGCCGATTTCCTCCACCGTGCCCTCGATCTGCTTTTCGGGCGAACGGATCCAGTCGCCTACGGCAAACGGCCGGTCGAGATACACCATCAATCCGCCGAAAAAATTCGCCAGCATATCCTTGGCCGCAAAACCGACTGCAATCCCGCCGATACCGCCAAAAGCCAGCACGCCTGATATCGAAAATCCCAGGCTTTGCAGGCCCACCAGCGCCGCGGTGATCAGGACTGACACCCGCAATAGTTTGCCGATGGCGTCCACTGTAGTGCGATCCATTGCCTCGCCGTGCGCCTGACGCTGGACCATAACGCCATCCTGCACATTGCCGATAAAGCGCATCAGAAACCAGGTCATGCAGGCAATCACGCCAATCGTGCGGGCAGGCGAAACCGCCTCGAACAGGGCGGCATTGGTCTCGGTCTGGACGATCCGGGCGGCAAAGGCGAGCCCGACGATCCAGGCCAGCACCGTCAGCGGTTTGCGTGCCGCCGACACCAGGGCAAAATCCCACGGCGTAGCGGTGCGGCGGGTGCGGTCCTCCAGCTTGGCCAGCGCGCGCCGCAGAAAGAGGTTCGCCACCACCACGGCCAGCACGACAATAAATATCTGCAGCACCAAGGCGAGAGTGGCGTCACCGCCGGTGAGACGCACCAGCCATTTTTCAAGTAAATCGAGGTTCATGGGAAGCGAGGAAGTGAGGAAAAAAGAGGTATTCGAAGAGGAAGTGCAACGACTGCAAGCGAGCCATTTTACCTTGGAGTGGATTGGAGAGCCGCGTTTTGCCGAATCGCAATACGAGTCCGAGTTGCACAGCGGGCTGCCAAAGTTGCTTCAACTATCATAAAAATCGTCTCATGGATATGGGCTATTTCATGTAGATCTCCACAGCAAATAGCCCATATCTTCGCCGCGCCTTTCCTCCTATCATGCGAATAAGCCAATAAGGCTCGATTACAGCAAAAGGAGGGGAAATGATTGAGTCCCGACGCAATTTCTTGCGCGCCTTGCCGGCCATCACGGTCGGCGCGGTGCTGGCCCCGTCTCCGGCAATCGCTTCGGCGGCAGGCGCAGCGGATGGCAAGCAACGCTGGGCGATGGTGGTGGACGTGCGAAAGTGCATCGGCTGCCAAGCCTGTACTGTGTCCTGCATCATGGAAAACGCCGTGCCGGAGAATAGTTTTCGCACCGTGACCTCCACTTACGAGGTGCATGAAGGCCAACACACCGGCACCTACATGCTGCCGCGCCTGTGCAACCATTGCGACAATCCGCCCTGCATTCCGGTGTGCCCGGTGGGCGCAACCTTTCAGCGTAAGGACGGCATCGTGGTGGTGGATGGCGACCGTTGCGTCGGTTGCGGCTACTGCGTGCAGGCTTGCCCTTACGACGCGCGCTTCATCAATCACGACACCGGCAAAGCGGATAAATGCACATTTTGCGCGCATCGGGTAGATGCCGGATTATTGCCGGCCTGCGTCGAAACCTGCGTCGGCGGCGCGCGCATCTTCGGCGACCTCAATGATCCGAACAGCACCGTGCGCCAGTTGGTCGATCAAAACAAGATCAAGGTTTTGAAGCCGGAAATGGGCACACAACCGCATGTGTTTTATCTTGGTCTGGACCAGCGCTTTCAGGGCCAGGTCGAGGGTGAAGGCACATTATGGCAACCGAGTGGACACGGGGCTTAAATCATGAATAGCCAAATCATCGAAGTACTCAACGTTACGCGTGAAACTGCCTGGCTACCGTGGGCAGTATCCTATTTTTTCCTGATCGGACTTAGTTACGGCAGTTTCATGCTGACACTGCCGTATTTTGTCTTCGGTCGTGCGCAACACGAAAGGCTGGCCCGCCTGGCGCTGCTCGGTGCGCTGGTTTGCGGCCTGACGGCGCCAGTCGCCCTGCTGGCCGACTTGCACGGCCCCGGGCGTTTTCTGAATTTTTACCTGCATTTCCAGCCGCAATCCTGGATGTCGTGGGGCGCGTTCTTTATTCCGGCTTATCTGGGCGGCTTGCTGCTGTATGCGTGGCTGGCACTGCGTGGAGATTTTGCCGTGCGAGGCCAGGACGGCCGCACTTTTCTGACCCGCCTGTATCGCTTGGCCGGACGTGGCGGCGCCGCGCCGCAAATGGCAATTTCCGCTGCAGCGGTGCTAGCCCTGATCGGCGCTGTGCTGGTGGCGCTGTACACCGGCATGGAAGTGATGGTAATTCAAGCGCGCCCACTCTGGAACACGCCTTTCCTGCCACTGCAATTCGTTTCCACCGCCTTCGTCGGCGCAATCGGTTTATGCCTGCTGCTGAACCGCTTTATCGGCGGTCGCGACATCCCGTTGGAAATTGGCCTCAACCGCCTGCTGGTGCTGGCACTGGCGGTGGTGCTGACGCTAGGTGGAGGATGGCTGTTTGTCAGCATGTCCGGCATCAGCGTTTCGCATAGCGCCGCTTTCAGCCAGGTAGCAGGCATGCCGCAATGGCAACTGAGCGCAGTGTGGGCAGTGCTGGCGACGATTCTGCCGATGGCGCTGGCGCTTTGGCGTCCGGCTTCCAGTGGCCTGATTACCGGCTTGGTTGCGGTACACAGTGCGTGGATGATGCGCTGGACCATCTTTATCGGCGGCCAGTCCATCCCCAAAACCGGTGCCGGTTTGTACGACTACCATCTGCCGCTCGGCAGTGACGGCTTGCTCGGAATTGGCGGCACGTTGGGTTTGTGGATCGCGCTGCTGCTATTGATGGTGGCGTATTTACCATGGGCCGGTCAGGCATTCGCCAGTCGCGCCGACAAACAAACCAACGCAATCGCCGCTAGCGCGATTGCCCAGCATTAAGTCACCGTACACAAGGGGATTAGCATGGAAGACAAACGTCGCTCATTTTTACGCAAGGCCGCAATCGGCGGTGGCCTCACCGCTTTTGCCGCCGGCTCATCGACCACCGCAGCGCGCATGCTCGATCACGTGCTGGGCAAGGACAAGCCGCAGCAACGCCTCAATGGCAGTTCGCTGGCACCCGAGTTCAGCGTCAACCCCGCCACCGGCGCACTCAACATCAACCCGGAACAGCAAGTGAGCTACACCATGTGCATGGGTTGCACTACTTTGTGCGGTGTACGGGTACGCATCGACAAAAAATCCGGCAAGGTTTTACGCGTGGCCGGCAATCCTTACAGCCCGTTATCGGCCGAGGTGCCGCTACCGTTTAAAACCTCGATTCGAGACAGCTTCGTATCGCTCACGCGCTACCAGGAAAAAGGCTTGACAGGCCGCTCAACCGCTTGCGGGCGCGGCAACGGCGTACTTGAGCAAATCGATTCGCCATTCCGCGTGCTGGCACCGATGAAGCGCGTTGGCCCGCGCGGCAGCGGCAAGTGGCAGCCGATCGCATTCGATCAGTTGATCAAGGAAATTACCGAGGGCGGCAATCTGTTCGGCGAGGGCAACGTGCAAGGCTTGCGCGATTTGCGCGACCTGCATACGCCAATCGATCCCCAACAGCCGGAATTCGGCCCCAAGGTGAATCAGGTCGGTTTGATGGCCAGCGTCCCCGATGGCCGCCTGGCTCTGGTTGAACGCTTCATCAAGCAATCCTATGGCAGCATCAATATGGTCGGGCACGGCTCCTACTGTGGCAGTGGATACCGCGCCGGATCGGGGGCGATGTTCGGCGACATGAAGAAAATGCCGCACGCCAAACCGGACTTTGACAATGTCGAATTCTGTCTGTTCGTCGGCACTGCGCCCGGCAATGCCGGCAATCCATTCAAACGACAAGGGACGCTGATCGCCAAGGCGCGGTCCGGAAATCGAAAATTCAGTTACGTGGTGATTGATCCTGTACTCACCAATGCCGACAGTCTGGCCTCCGGCGACCGCAGCCGCTGGGTGCCGATCAAACCCGGCACCGACAGCGCACTGGCGATGGCGATGATTCGCTGGATTATCGAGCAAGAGCGCTATGACCGGCACTATCTGGTTCAGCCCAACCTGAAGTTGGCCGAGGCAGCCGGCGAAGCAAGCTGGAGCAACGCCACGCACCTGGTAATCGTGCAGCCCGGCCATGCGCGCGACGGCCGTTATTTGCGCGGTTCCGATTTAGGCATGGACTTCACCGAAGAAGAACGCTACAAGGAAAAAGATCCCTTTGTCGTGTTCGATCCCGCAACGCAAAAGCCGATGGCACATACCGAAGCCAAGGCGGAACCCGAGCTGTTTTTTGACGGCGCGCTGCAGATTGGCACCGAAACACTGCATCTGCAAAGTGCGATGAGCATGTTGCGCGCCGAAGCGTTGAAGCACAGCGTGGACGATTATTCCGCTGCCTGCGGAATACCGGTAGATATCATCGAAGGGCTGGCACGCGAATTCACCAGCCACGGCAAACGCGCTGCCGTCAATGCCCACGGCGGCATGATGGCCGGCAGCGGGTTTTATAACGCCTACGCGCTGATGATGTTGAACACCCTGATAGGCAACCTGAATCGTCAAGGCGGCACTCTCATCAACGGCGGTGGCTTCAAGGACGACGGCGAAGGCCCCCGCTACAACCTGGATAGCTTTGCCGGTGCGATCAAACCAAGCGGTATGCCGCTCGGACGCAACGTAGCTTATGAAAAAACTTCCGAGTTCAAGCGTAAAAAAGCCAGCGGCAAGGCTTATCCGGCACAAGCGCCGTGGTACCCAAACGCTGCAGGTCTGGCCACTGAATGGCTGACCAGCGCACTCAATGGCTATCCGTATTCGCTTAAGGCGCTTATTTTGTGGAGTTGTAATCCGCTGTATGGCGTGCCAGGGCTGCGGGCCCAAATTGAAAAGGATCTGGCCGACCCGAAAAAAATGCCGCTGATCGTGGCGATAGACCCATTTATTAACGAAACTTCTTCCTTTGCCGACTATATCGTGCCGGATTCGATGCTGTATGAAAGCTGGGGCTGGGCTAATGCATGGGGCTCGGTACCGGTCAAGATGAGCACAGCGCGTTGGCCAGTAATCGAGCCCAAGGCGCAAAAATTGCCTGATGGACAGGCAATCGGCATGGAGACTTTTTTTATCGCACTGGCTAAAACCATGAATTTGCCCGGCTTCGGCCCGGCCGGTCTCACCGACAGCGAAGGCATGCCATTTCCACTGGAACGCCCGGAGGACTGGTATCTGCGCGGCGGTGCAAATATTGCATGGGCGGGCAAGGCACCAGTACCTGAAGCGAGCGACGACGATCTCGCGCTATCCGGCGTGTCGCGTATCCGTCCCCAGCTGGAAAAAACCCTCAAGCCAGAAGAATGGCGCAGAGTGGCTTTCATGCTGGCGCGAGGCGGGCGCTACCAGAATTACCAGGAAGCTTTTGGCCTGAGGCTGCCAGCGAAGGGTGGGGCTGGGCAAGCGGTGCAAGAAGTAGAAAAAGAAGAAGTACCTTATCCATCAGACTGGGCCACGCATCGCTTCACCAAACCCATGATGCTGTACAACGAAAACGTCGGCACCACTAAAAATAGCCTGACCGGCAAGCGTTTTTCGGGCTCGCCATCGTGGCACGAACCTGCTTTCGCCGATGGCACACCGGTACGCACGAAATACCCAGAGTCGGAATGGCCGCTGCAATTGATCAGCTCGAAATCCCCACTGCAAAACTCGTACAGTATCGGTGCCCGGCGCTTGCGCGGCATCCATCCCGACAATCCGGTGACGCTGCATCCGGACGATGCCGCGCACTTGGGGTTGCACAGCGGCGACAAGGTCTATCTGGAAACTCCGGGAGGACGCATTAAGGCGACCGTGCTATTACGCCACGGCGTACAGCGCGGCGTAGTAGCGGTTGAACACGGCTTCGGCCATCGCGAACTCGGCGCGCGGGCGCATCGCATCGGGGACAAAACGCAGCCGCACGAACCGGCGATTGCTGCCGGCGTCAATCTTAATGATGTGGGATTGAGCGACCCTAGCCGCACTGGACGCAATGTGTTTGTCGATCCAGTGGCAGGAACTGCTGTGCGGCAGGGTTTGCCGGCGCGCCTGATGCGAGCTTAAACCGGCATTTAGCCTTGGACAATGCCTCTCTCAGAACAAAGTGAGGGAGGCGTTTTTTCCTAATGGCAAGGCTGCCCGCGCATCAACCTTGCTTCAGCTTATCCGGGTCTAGTTGGTTCACTAATGCGCGGTTGCAGGGGAATAGCCTTCCAACGATCCGGGTACCGGCTTGGTTGACCCGCCAGAAGCTTGCCCTCCGGTTTGTTTCACCTTCTTTTCAGATTCGGCTTTTGCTTTCTTCTCAAGCAAAGTCACCAACTGCTTGGGCGTGCGCCCGTACAAACAGTTTTCATCGTGATCTTTGTCACGCGTCTGCGCAATGCTGTCCTTAAACCGCGGATCCTTCGGGCGCTCATGGCTGTTCATGAATAAAGCCACATCCCAGGCTTCCTGATCGCTGAGTGTGCCGCCGCGTCCGTAAGGCATGTTAGCTTTGATAAAGCCAGCGGCGGTATCAATGCGATGCATCCCGGCACCCCAATTGAATGAATCTTTACCCCATAGAGGTGGAAATGCGTACTTACCGTTCGCTTTTGTACCTTCGCCGTTAGCGCCGTGACATAGCGCGCAATTATTCTTATAAACCTCTCCTCCTCGCGCCAGGTCGGGTGTTTGTGCCGGCGTCGGTACTTTGACAAAACCTTGACCAGGCAATTTGACGCCGGTCGGTGCGCCACTCGCAAGCCAGTAATGATAGGTCACTAAAGCGGTCATTTCCTTGCTATCCAAGGCTGGCGGCTTGCCGTTCATGCTGTATGTGAAACAACCTTGGATCCGGCTTTGAATAGTATCGACCTGGCCGGTTTTTTTGCGATAGGCAGGATAGAGCACATACGCTGCCCATAACGGAGCAGAGTCGGCTTTACGCCCATTATCCAAGTGGCAATTAGCGCAATTCAATCCATTGCCGACAAAGCTCTGAGCATATTGCTGCGTATTAACGAAAATATTTTTCCCCATTAATACCGTTGCCCCAAACTCGTTTTTTGGGATCGCGCTTTCTGGAGGAGGTATAAATTTGGTCGGCACAGGCTGTTTTGAATCGCCCACACTTTTAACCGGCACTTTGTTACTGACAATGCTGCCCGAGGCCTTATCTACGCTTTTTGTTGGGGCGACAGAAGCAGTGGCCGCAGCAGGCGCTTGTTTTGCGGCTTGTTGTGACGGTTGCTTCTCGCCGCCGCCGATTATGCCGCCTATAGCAAGCGCAGAGAAAAAATAGTGCATGGACGTATTCATTTTTTGTTCCCCTGAATTCCGAGCGTGGCCAGATATTCAGCGACCGAATGTATATCGTCGTCCGTGAGATTTTTCGCCACCGTCGTCATCAATTTTTGCGGGTCATTGGTTCGGGCACCGCTTTTCCAGGCCTGCAATTGGCTCACCGTATAAGAGGCATGTTGTCCAGCTATGGGTGGAAATACCGGCGGCACGCCAAGGCCGCCTGCTGCATGGCATTTGAAACAAGGCGGCACTTGTCGGTCCCAGGCGCCATTCACAGCCAGATTTTCACCGCGCGCAACGACAATGGGGTCGCCGCTAGTCGGTTGAGTTTGTGGGCGCGCCAAACTCGCATAATAGCGTGCAGCGGCTTTGGCATCTTCGGTACTAATCGCCTTTGCGATGGGTGTCATAAGCGGATTGGAGCGGGTGCCGGATTTAAAATCGGCAATCTGCTTGGTGATGTACGTTTGCGGTAGCTGCGCTAGCGCCGGAAACCTGGTTTGGGCGTTGCCGGCCCCATCCACGCCGTGGCAGCTCGCACACGCAGCCGCCGTCCCGCTGCCTTTGGTGACGATGGAAGGAGGCGCTGCTGCTGCCGTCGCGGCTGTCATCGCCATAATAATTACTGAAGTACAATTTTTGATCACTCGCATACTGTGCTCCAAAAAAAACTTTGATGGGTCAAGGTTGTAATCGTGTCGAGTAATGTTTTTCCTTAAGCAAATATAGCCTTTTAGCACCATTGCAACTTAACATCAAATTTGCAGAAAGCCATACATTTCAGTGTAAGTAATCATGCGGCGCTCTAGGCAGCGTCAATTCTGCCTCCAAGCCACCCGCAGGACGCGGCACTAGTTCCAGCGCGCCCCCGAATCGTTCCGCAATGGCGGCAACGATGGAGAGCCCCAGTCCGCTGCCCCGGCCCGAGCCGCGGCGCCAGAAGCGTTGCGTTACCAGTGTCAGTTCCTCGGCGCTAAGTCCCGGCCCGCAGTCGCACACTCGGAAACAAACGCTGTCTTGCGCAGACTGAATTTCCAACTTGACGCCACGCTCTGCCGGAGAGTAACGCAACGCGTTATCGAGCAGGTTGCGTAATGCGGTGACGGCCAGGGCCTGGGGCAACGCCAGCTCGGCTGACTTGCCGTCGCTGTCCAGTACGATCCGCTCGGGCGTATCGGGGGCCGCATCGCGCATCGCCAAACGTGCCACTGCATCGGCATGCGTGGTATGCCCATCGTCCCAGGAAAAAGGCCCTTCCACTTGCGCTAGTGTCAGCAGTTGCAACAATGTGTGCTGGAGCCGGGCCGCGCCTTCTTCCGCGTAATCCAGTGCTATCTCGGCCTCCTTGCCGCGGGTGATGCGAGCGACTTGCAGGTGCGTCTTGAGCGCAGTCAGCGGCGTGCGTAATTCATGCGCCGCATCGCTGGTAAACCGACGCTCGCGGCTGATGGTCACGCGCATTCGCTGCAGCAACTGGTTCAAGGTATTGACCAGCGGCAGCAACTCGCGCGGCACAGGGATGTCGGAAATCGGCGTCAGCGCATCTGGCGCCCGGCTGGCCAACGCCTGACGCAAACGTTCCAGCGGAACCAGACCGCTTTTTACCCCAATCCACAGCATCATCAGGCTACCGATCAAGGCGACCACAAACGGCACGATCGCGGCCGCCATCACATCGCGCAGCAAGCTGTTGCGCTCGGCCATGCGATCCGCCGTAGTGATGCGCAAACCGTGCGCTTCAAAGGTATAGCTGCGCCAACGCTCGCCCTCGATTTCGCGCTCGGCAAAACCGGGAGCTGTCGTGGCAATGGCTGCCGAAGTTGCGCCTGGGGTGCGCGCGAACACCTCGCCACGCAGCGAGCTGACCTGGCAGGCCAATCCTTTTGCCGCCGCTGGCATACTCAATGTGGATACGCTGTTTGTTCCTGTGCGCTGATCCCACACGGCGGGATTCTGGGATATCAGCCCGGCCACCATGCGCGCCGACATCGCAAGACGTTGATCCAGGGTAACGCGCATCTCGTTGCCCAAATCGCGCAGCATCCAGACTGCCACCCCGCCCCATAACAGGCCCAGCGATATGCCTATCATCAGCAACAAGCGTAATCGCAGGCTCATGCGATCACCATGCCGCAGCGGTAGCCGACCCCGCGTACCGTCTCGATAATATCGGTACCCAGCTTGCGCCGCAGATGGTGGATGTGCACATTGAGCGCATTGCTCTCGATCTCCTCACTGAAACCATACAAACTGTCCTTGAGCTGATCGACGCTGAGGATGCGCCCGCGTGCATGCAGCAGCGCGGCCAGCAGCGCCAGCTCACGCCGGGACAAAATCACCGCGCGACCATGCAAAAAGGCTTCCCCGCGCTCCGAATCCAGACGCAACGGGCCATGCTCAATAATGTCCATGCTGCGCCCGGCGGCGCGGCGCAGAAGCGCGTGCAGACGCGCGACCAGTTCGCTGAGGTCGAAAGGCTTGAGTAGATAGTCGTCTGCACCGGCACGTAGCCCGGCCACCCGGTCTTCTACGGCGTCGCGCGCGGTCAGCACCAGCACCGGCAGCGCCATGCCGCTTGCGCGCAGACGTTGCAGCAGGCTCATGCCATCCTCGTCGGGCAACCCGAGATCCAGTATTACCACGTCACAATGCGCGGCCGACAACATTGTCTCGGCCCGCGCGGCAGTAGTCGCGCAATCCACCGTCAGGCCGAGCGCTCGCAGGCCAGTCTGGATGCCGTGGGCAATCAAGTCATCATCTTCCACCAGCAGTACCCGCATACACCTCCCTTCGCCCTCAGTAAAATATATTTCCGAGGATAGCATTGTTAATACAGCCTTAATCAAGCCCTGCAAAGATGCAGGCTTACATTAATTTGGAGTCGCTGATGTTGCGTTTGTTCTGGTCGTTTGTGATGTTCACCTTGCTGTGGGCACTGCCGGCGCATGCCCAGCAAGATTTTTTGCCGGTGGAGCAGGCTTTTCGCTTTACCGTCAGCCAGGATGGCGGCGGTCAGGTGCGCCTGAACTGGAAAATCAGCGATGGTTACTACCTTTATCGCAAGCAGATGAAGGTCGAAGGCGAACCGGCCGGCAGTGTGCAACAGATCACGATGCCGACCGGAATCACCAAGACCGATGATTTCTTCGGCGCAACCGAGGTCTATCACGACAATGTAGAGGTTCTGGTCGCGGCGCCGGATGCCGCGTCGCTGAATGTCAGTTGGCAGGGCTGCGCCGAGGCGGGAATATGCTACCCACCGCAAACCCTGCGCGTGAATCTGGCGGATGTCGCCGCAACACCGGGGACTGCATCGGCTGCATCTGCGGCAGATGCGAAACCTGCTATCAGCGCTGCGCTCGGCGCAGACCAGGACTTGGCCGAGCGCCTGTCGCGCATCAACCTGGGCTGGATGCTGGTGGTGTTCTTCGGCCTCGGATTGCTGATGACTTTCACCCCCTGCGTGCTGCCGATGTTGCCGATTCTCTCCAGCCTGATCGCGGGCAGCGGAGCCAGCCCCCGGCGCGGATTTATTCTCTCGCTGGCCTTCGTGCTGCCGATGGCGCTGACCTATGCCGGAGTAGGCGCTGCGGCGGCGCTGGCCGGGGCTAATCTGCAGGCGATGCTGCAAAACCCCTGGGCACTCGGTAGTTTCGGCCTGATATTCGTGGCGCTGGCACTGGCCATGTTCGGATTTTACGAATTGCAACTGCCGGCTGCGCTGCGCAACCGCCTGAACGACGCCAGCCAAGATCAGCGCGGCGGCACATTGGGCGGGGCCGCCGCAATGGGTGTTCTATCAGCGCTGCTAGTCGGCCCCTGCATGACTGCACCACTGGCCGGTGCGCTGCTGTATATCGGCAATAGCGGCGATGTGCTGACCGGCGGTTTGGCGCTATTTTCCATGGGGCTGGGCATGGGAGTGCCGCTGTTGCTGGTAGGAACACTCGGTGCACGCCTGTTGCCGCGTCCCGGCGACTGGATGAACCGGGTCAAGGTATTGTTCGGTTTTATTCTGCTCGGCACCGCTATTGTGTTTGTAGCGCGGGTATTGCCTGCGGCGCTGATATTGGGGCTGTGGGGAGCCTTGCTGATAGCGATCGCACTCAGTCTGCGGGCGCTGGTTCAGAAGCTCGGCAGCGAACGCGGCCGTTTGTTGTCGCACTATCTGGCGCTGCTGCTTGGGCTGTGGGGTGGAGCAATGGTGATTGGCGCTGCCGCTGGCGCCAAAGACCCGCTGCAGCCGCTGGCATTCGTGACGGCAAGCACTGCGCCCGCGCAGAGCGCAGTTGCGAATGATTTCATGACCCGCTTCGCGCCGGTCAAGACACAGCAAGCTCTCGCAGCCCGTGTCGCCGAAGCCGGGCAGCGCGGCCAGTGGACACTGGTGGATTTCTACGCCGACTGGTGCGTGTCATGCAAAGTGATTGAGCATGAAGTGTTTGCCGACCCGCGCGTGCAACAGGCGCTGGCCGACGTGCAATTATTGCGTCCGAATGTCACCGCGAATAATGCGGATGACCAGGCGCTGATGCGCACCCGCCGAATTCTGGGGCCGCCAACCCTGCTGCTGATCGGGCCGGATGGCAAGGAACGCCGTGCCGAGCGCATCATCGGTGAACTCAGTGCGAACGAATTCCTGGTTCGTCTGGCACAAGCAAGGAAAGGTTAAACATGATGTCAGTGAATATAGGGCCTTTCGCATTGCCCTCCAGTTTGTTGTTGTTGCTGGCAGCACTGCTGGTTGCAGCGGGAGCAGGCCGACTGGTCGGGCGCAGTCGAAAAATAAGCATCGGTAATACCTTGAGCGACATGCTGATCGCCGCGGTGCTAGTGGCGCGCGTGGTATTCGTTGCCACCTGGTTTGACGCTTACCGCAGTGCGCCCTGGTCCATGCTCGATATCCGGGATGGCGGTTTCAGCGCTTGGGCCGGGACAACGGCGGCGCTGCTGGTGGCGCTATGGCGCGGCTGGCGTCAGCCGGCGCTACGCAAACCGCTGCTCCTGGGGCTGGCGGCAGGGGCGCTGGTCTGGGGTGCGCTGTTCGGTGCGCTGCGCCTGATGGAAAAGCCGATGCTGCCCAAGATATCGTTGACGACCTTAGCCGGCGCACCGGCGGACTTGGCTGCGTTGGCTGCCGGAAAACCCATGGTCGTCAACTTGTGGGCTAGCTGGTGCCCACCGTGCCGGCGCGAAATGCCGGTGCTGGCCGCTGCGCAAAAATCGGAAACCGAGGTGCGCTTTATCTTTGTCAATCAAGGCGAGGATGCCCCAACGGTACAGCACTACTTCAACATTACGCAACTCGATCTGGCCAACGTACTGCTTGACCCCGGCAGCCGCTTTGGGCATGAAGTCGGCTCCGGCGCATTGCCAACGACCTTATTCTATGACGCCGGCGGCCGGCTGGTGGACATCCATCTGGGGCCACTATCGGCAGCCTCATTGGCAAGCAAATTAAAGCAATTGCACACGCGCTAACCCTCAAATCAAATAAGGAGTGAATCACCATGATTAAAAAACTATTCCTGCTGCTTGCCGTTTTGCCTACCGTGCTCGGCATCATGACCACAGACGCGCTGGCGAAAGACTGGCCGGCACCGATCAAGGCGCTCGAAGCCAAGGGCGTTGAAGTAATCGGGACGTTTGATGTGCC
Organism: Glaciimonas sp.; assembly: GCA_012927625.1. Lineage (GTDB taxonomy): Bacteria > Pseudomonadota > Gammaproteobacteria > Burkholderiales > Burkholderiaceae_D > AVCC01. Next base: position 37,762 of record JABBOV010000016.1, read on the forward strand.
CGGAGGGCTGACCGGCTATGCCGGCATGATCGAGCAACAGCCGCTGGCCATCTACCTGACCGCTGATGGAAAACAAGCAATCGTCGGCTCGATGATCGACGCCAAAGGGACAAACCTGAGCCAGGAACCGTTGGACCGGCTAGTTATCAAACCGATGACTGGAAAAATCTGGAAACAGCTTGAAAACAGCAGCTGGATTGCCGACGGCGGCAAGAATGCACCACGCGTCATCTACACCTTTACCGACCCGAACTGCCCCTACTGCAATAAGTTCTGGAATGATGCCCGCCCCTGGGTCAAGGCCGGCAAGGTGCAGTTACGCCACGTCATGGTTGCCATTCTGACTGACACCAGCGCCGGTAAAGCGGCGGCTCTGCTCTCGGCCAAAGATCCCCAGACCGCCCTGACGCAGCACGAACAACAGCATGCCAAGGGTGGTGTCAAACCCCTGAGCCAAGTGCCGGAAAAAAACCGTACACAGCTCGACGCCAACCAGAAATTAATGCAGCAACTTGGCTCTTCGGCCACCCCCACCATTTTTTACAAGGATGCCAGCGGCAATCTGCAAAAGATGCAAGGTGCGCCCTCGGCAGAGATGCTGGCCAAGATGATGGGGCCGCGCTAAGCCAACTGGGCGATGTACATTGCCGTGCCAGTAGCGCAGGCCTCCGTGCCTGCATCGGGCCGCAGGCACGGAGGCCTGCGCTACTACATATTATTACTTTAATAAAACAGGGAGTACCACTATTTTCACGGCACTTACCGCATATTTTAATTGTGCATATAAAATATACTCATCAAATATTAAATTCTAGAAACAGCAGTCCCTAATGTGCGCCAGAAATCTCTATTCCCGCATTCATCAACAACTGGGCGATTTCCGCTGCTGAATGCAGGCCCAGCTTTTCCATTGCGTTGTGGCGATGTACCTGGACCGTCTTGTCGCTGATTGCCAACTCGCGTGCGATGATTTTATTCGGCTTGCCGGCGGCCATCAACTCGACCACATCGCGCTCGCGCACGGTCAGGATGGCTAGCGCAGTTTGCGCGCTGCGGGTTTGGGTATTGACGCGGCTGTCCTCGATGCTGCGTTGCACTGCCCGCGTTACAGCATCAAGCAATACCTGATCCTTGCACGGCTTTTCCAGAAAATCGCAAGCGCCGGTTTTCATCGCCTGCACCGCCATCGCCAAATCGCCGTGACCGCTCAAAAAAATAATCGGCAAATGGTTGCCTTGATCCTTCAGCGTTTGTTGCAATCCCAATCCGCTCATCAGCGGCATGCGCACGTCGAGCACCAGGCAACCCGGCACATGCCCCTCGTAATGCTTGAGAAAATCATGCGCCGAATCGAAAGTCTGCACCGTCCAGCCGGCCGAATCGAACAGATAAGCCAACGAACGGCGCATTGCCGCATCGTCGTCAACTACAAACAACACTGCATCGCGTTCATTCATATGGCTCCCGATGGTTTTTCTTGAGGCAGGCTGAACCCTACCGACAATCCTGCGCCATCGACATTGGCCTCTGCCGACAGCATGCCCCCGAGCGATTCAATAATGCCTTTGCTCAACGACAAGCCCAAACCCAGACCTTCGGGTTTAGTGGTGAAGAAAGGTTCGAACAATCGCGCGAATTGTTCCGGCGCAAGGCCGCAGCCGCAATCGCGCACGGTGATCCAATAGCTGCTGGCGTCCGTGCGGAACTGGACTTCGATCGCAGCATCCGCATGGCCGGCGCTGTGCTGTGCATCCAGTGCGTTTTTCAGCAGATTAAGCATGACCTGCTGAATTTGCAAGGGATCGGCCATTACTCTGGCCGGCCCCAGCGCTGCGCCGGGCTGCCAGAGTACGCCCGCATCAGGATGGGCGCCGGCGAACAAAGCGATGGCTTCGCCCAGAACCGCCAGCAGATCGACCGACTTCTGTTCCGACGTTTTTTTCTGCGCGAAAGCACGGATGTTGCGAATGATGCTTGCTGCCCGCTCGCTTTGGGTGACGATTTCGCTGGTGCCGTCCAGCAAGGGCGCTGGCTCCAATCGACCTGCCGCAATACGCCGCGCCATGCCGCGCGCGAAATTGGCAATCGCCGCCAGCGGCTGATTTAACTCATGTGCAATCGCGCTGGCCATTTCGCCCAGGATCGCCAGTCGGGCGGTATGGTCCAGCGTGGCTTGATGCAGGCGCGCCTGTTCTGCCATCCGCCGCTGCTGTTCCTGCGCGTGGCGCAGGTCGCGGGTACGCTGACTCACCAAGTATTCAACCCGCACGGTATGCACTGCCCACACTACCAGTACCGCCAGAATCAGCAGCAGCCAACCCCAATACAGCCGCAGCAAGCCCTCAAAAGTCCATTGACGCAAATACGTGTAAGGCCCGACTTTGAGCTCACGGAACAGCTCGTCGACCACCTGATAATCGGCGGGCACCGCCCAACTATAGCCATCCGCAGTAGCAGGCATACGCAGCAAAGCGATCGTCACTTGTTTGGACAATTGCGCCGAAGTATGGCGCAAGGCGGCAATCGGCCAGTCGGGATACAAGCGGGACGATGTTTGGCACTGAAAGCCCGGGACGGCGATTGGCGCCAGCACCCGCAACGCGCCGGCTTCAACCTCACCGCGCGCTACCATCTGCTCCAGCATGCAGGTGCGGACAATGGCGGCGTCAGCCCGGCCTGCAACTACTGCCTGCACCATGTTTTGCAGCGGGAACCCGGAAAATTCCAACTTGGCAAAATCCTGCTCGGGGTCGACACCGATTTCCCGCAATTCGCGGGCAGCGAGCTGGTAACCGCCGAATGCATCCAGATTGACCGCCAACACATGCTTGCCGATCAAATCCGCTAATTTCTGCAAGGGCGCCGCGTTGCGCACCACGATGGCCGACCCGATCGATTGCCTGGGCGACAGCGCCCAAGGCGACACGATAGTTGCGATGCGGCTGGCGCCATCGCTATGTTCGAGAGCGACATAATGGCCACTGTTGGTGATCACAAAATCAATGCTCCGATCATGCACCGCACGCGTCAGTCCGGCTTGGTTAAAATCCAGCAAAATGAAACGATAGCCCGGAATCGCCGCTGCCAGCCAATTCCTGACGTATGACCAATCGTCCTGTATCGCGTCGGCGCCTTTATACGCCAGCACGCCGATGCGCACCGGGGTGGGATTGCTTGCGAAGATTTGGGATGCCGGCAGCAGCCATAGCAACAGTAGCGCGCCCATCACAGTAATGCCAAGCCGGTACAGCGGTCGCAGAAGGGACATGTGTTTGGTCTTTGTTGCCGCCTGAATGGGTTGCATGGATGGCCCGATGCGCTATCGCAAATAAATTACTGCCACAACGAAAAAAAGGACCGTCAAAGACGATCCTTTTTCTTGAAACTGGTCGGAGTACAAGGATTCGAACCTTGGACCCCCTGGTCCCAAACCAGGTGCGCTACCGGACTGCGCCACACTCCGAAGAGCCAGAAGCATACTCTTTGGGGCGCACTGCGGTCAAGCTTTATCCTGAAATGGCCGAGGCAAATACGAATCAAAGCTGCCGCTTTGCGCTGGGCCAAATCAACGTCGCAATCTTCCTGCTGCCGGGCTATTTTTTGCACCGGAAAATGATACACTTTTTGGCATTTTCGAACCCACCGCAACCTATCCTATGAACATCGTCATCCTCGCTGCCGGCATGGGCAAACGCATGCAATCGGCACTGCCAAAAGTGCTGCACCCGCTGGCCGGCAAACCGCTGTTGTCGCACGTGCTCGATACCGCCCGCCAGCTATCACCCTCAACCCTGTGTGTAATCTATGGCCACGGCGGCGAACAGGTGCCGAATCTATTGGCAGCAAGCGACGTCACTTTCGCCCGCCAGGAGCCGCAACTCGGCACCGGCCATGCGGTAGCGCAAGCCGCGCCGCATCTCGATGACGCGGTGCCGACGCTAGTGCTGTACGGCGACGTGCCGCTGACCGATTCGACGTCGCTGCAACGACTGATTGCCGCCGCCGGCAGCGACAAGCTGGCGATCCTGACCGTACATATGAGCGACCCGACCGGCTACGGGCGCATTGTGCGTGAGCATGGCGCCATTACCCGCATCGTCGAGCAAAAAGACGCCACCGAGGCCGAGCGCGCAATTACCGAAGTCAATACCGGCATCCTGGTAGCGCCCACCGCGCAGCTCAAGCAATGGCTGGCGACGCTGTCGAACCACAATGCGCAAGGCGAGTATTACCTGACCGACATCGTGGCCCGCGCAGTGGCCGACGGCGTGCCGGTAGCATCCGCACAGCCGGCGGCGGTATGGGAAACACTGGGCGTGAACAGCAAGGTACAACTGGCCGAACTGGAGCGCATCCACCAGCGCAACATCGCCAACCGATTGCTGGAACAAGGCGTAACGCTGCTCGACCCGGCCCGCTTCGATGTGCGCGGCCGCCTCACTTGCGGGCGTGACGTCACGATCGACGTCGGCTGCATCTTCGAGGGCACAGTGGACTTGGCCGATGGCGTCACAGTCGGCGCTCATTGCGTAATCAAGGATGCGGTTATTGCCAGCGGCGCGCAGATCAAGCCGTTCTGCCATATCGAAAATGCGACGGTCGGCGCCCAATCCATGATCGGCCCGTATGCCCGGCTGCGCCCCGGCACCACACTGGCGGAAGGCGTACACATCGGCAACTTCGTCGAAATCAAGAATAGCCAGATCGCCGCCGGCAGCAAGGCCAACCATTTGGCGTATGTCGGCGACGCCACCATCGGTTCGCGCGTCAACATCGGTGCCGGCACCATCACTTGCAATTACGACGGCGCCAACAAGTTCCGCACCGTGATCGAAGACGATGCCTTCATCGGCAGCGACAGTCAGTTGGTAGCACCCGTCACAGTCGGCCGCGGCGCAACGCTAGGGGCCGGCACCACGCTGACCAAGGATGCACCGGCCGGTGCGCTGACGATCTCGCGCAGCCGGCAAGTGACGCTGACAGGCTGGCTACGGCCAGCCAAACTGAAAAAATAAGCATAAGTATGCATATGGCAGTATGCCAAAAAACCATGCACTCTCCGCATTATTTTAATAATGCTTAAAATATACTGCCACTATTTTAAGAAAAATTAAAGCAGGATTTGTTGCATGCCACCAAAACCGTCCTGGAGTGGCGCTACGGCGCTGTGGTGCGCCGCAACGGTATCGCGCACACAGTTGCTGGCTAACGGGGGCGGACTTCAGCGAATTCTTCGATGCTGCCCAGCTTGACGGTAATCGGATTCAGGGTGATGGTCGGCTGCATCGGACGCCAGGCGAATTGCCATGCTTGCTGCGTCGCCTGCGCGGCTGGCCGGGTGAAAATCGCGCCCAGCGGGCTGCGTTTGCCGTAACTAATGGCGCCGTCGATGCCGGCCCAGTTTGGCAGTGCGCGCTGGACTGCGCGGTGCAGGCGCTCGCCGAATTTTTCCGTGTGATGTATTACCAGGCAAGCATCGCTGTCGGGGAAGGTCTTGAACAGATTTTCATTCCAGGCTTGTTCAAAGCTGACGATCAGGAAATTCGGCGCCATGGCGGAATTAAGCCGGATGCCCGACGGTTGCAGCGGCGCGCCAGGGTTCTGATCGGTGGCCGGTTGCAGGCGGAATTCGCCCAAGGTCAGGCAGCGTTCCAGCACCGCGTTTGGTGCATACAGGTAAAGCGTGGCGGGACGTGGGTAATCTTTGCTTGGCATGTGTGGATCTTGAAAAAATGAAAAAGTGCAGGTAAAAATAGGACTGGCATCACGCACGCCACAGCTGTGGTGAACCGGGATTGGCAGCTCGGGTGCGCGATAGCGTAACCCGACGATACTCGACCCTGACCTTAGTCTTCCAGCGCTGGTAGACGTATCGTGTATTGGCCGGATTTCTCATCGCGCACCATGATCAGCAAACTCTGCTTTTGCGCATCTTCGACCAGTTGCCGGAACGAGCGATAACCATAAGCGGATTCGGTGAAACCAGGGCGGCGCCGCTTCATGGTCTGCTTGACCATCGAGCCCCATAATTTTTCTTCTTCACCGCGCTCGGCAATCAGCGCTTCGATCGTTTCAATGATGAAATCGAGTGCCTCGTGCCGCTTGTCGTCTTCCGGTCGGGATTCTTGTTTGTCTTCTTGTTTGTCTTCCTGTTTTACCGGTGCCGATTTGGTTTTTTCGTTCTTGTCATTCTTGTCATTGCCGGCAGCTTTAACCGCGACTTTCTTTTCGACCGGTTTGCGCTTCGGCTTGGCGTCGCGTGCCAGGTCGTCGTAAAAAATGAATTCGTCGCAATTGGCCGACAGCAGGTCGGAAGTCGAACTCTTGACGCCGATGCCGATCACATATTTATTGTTTTCGCGCAGTTTCGATACCAGCGGTGAAAAATCCGAATCGCCGCTGATAATGACAAAGGCGTCTACGTGCGCCTTGGTGTAGCACAGGTCGAGCGCATCGACGACCATTCTGATGTCGGCCGAATTTTTGCCGGACATGCGTACATGCGGGATTTCGATCAACTCAAACGCGGCTTCGTGCATCTCGCCCTTGAATTCCTTGTAGCGCTCCCAGTCGCAATACGCCTTTTTGACCACGATGCTGCCTTTCAGCAGCAGGCGTTCCAGCACCATGCGAATATCGAATTGCGGGAATTTGGCGTCCCGCACTCCCAGCGCCACATTCTCAAAATCGCAGAATAATGCCATGTTGGTAACTTCAGGTCGACCGGCCATCGTGTGCTCCTTTTGTTGTAGTAGTGCAGGCCTCGTGCCTGCATCTTTCGTGCCGCCACCCAATGCAGGCACGGAGGCCTGCACACCTTATTTTGTGTTCCGGCCGATATAAATTTCTTCCACCTGGGTTCTGGCCCACGGTGTCTTGCGCAGAAAAGTCAGGCTCGATTTGATGCTGGGGTCGCTCTTGAAAGAGCACATCGACCATGCGGGCCAAGCCGTCCCAGCCGTAGCGGGCCACCAGTTCGGTCAGCAACACTTCCAGCGTGATGCCTTGCAGTGGATTATTGGATTGTGCTTTGGTCATGTCGTCGGTCTATAAATATTACTTGCAATATTACTTGCGCCCGCTGCGCTGGGTGTTTCTCTGCACGTTGCCGATGCTGCTGGCAGTTTTGCGCGGGGCGTGGCCAGCTGCCGATTTAGCGGGCGACGGCTTCCCCGGCAGCGCCGACGGAGCGACCGATTTGCCTTTGAATGCGGTTTTGCCGACAGCGGAACTGGTGGTTTGTCTGGCTATTTTGGCACTGCCCAGTCCGCCGTCTTCCGACGATTGCCAAGCCGGAATCAGATGCCGTGGGCCGTTGCCGATCAGGTCGGTGCGCCCCATGCGTTTCAAGCCTTCGCGCAGGATCGGCCAGTTGGCCGGGTCATGAAAGCGCAGAAAGGCTTTGTGTAATTTGCGGATCTGGCCGCTGCGCGCGGTTTCCACTGCTTCCGAATCTTCACTCACCTTGTGCAGCGGATTTTTGCGCGTGTGGTACATGGTGGTCGCCATCGCCATCGGGGTCGGCATGAAAGTCTGCACCTGATCCAGCTTGAAATCGTTTTTCTTCAGCCAAAGCGCCAGATTGAGCATGTCTTCATCGGTGGTGCCGGGATGGGCGGCGATGAAATACGGAATCAAATATTGCTTCTTGCCAGCTTCTTTGGAGAAACGGTCGAACATTTCCTTGAAGGTATCGTAACTGCCGATGCCGGGCTTCATCATTTTCGACAGCGTGTTTTGTTCGGTATGTTCCGGTGCAATTTTCAGCAGGCCGCCCACGTGATGGGTGACCAGTTCCTTCACGTATTCGGGCGAGCGGATTGCCAAGTCATAGCGCAGGCCGGAACTGATCAGCACTTTCTTGACGCCGGGAATCGCGCGCGCCTTGCGATAGACCGAGATCAGCTTGCTGTGATCGGTGCCGAGATTGCTGCAGATGGTCGGATACACGCAGGATAGACGGCGGCAGGATTCCTCGATGCTTTTATCCTTGCAGGCCAGCCGGTACATATTCGCGGTCGGGCCGCCAAGGTCTGAAATGGTGCCGGTGAAACCCTTGGTCTTGTCGCGGATTTCTTCGATTTCGTGCAGGATCGACGGCTCGGAACGGCTCTGGACAATCCGGCCTTCGTGCTCGGTGATCGAGCAGAAAGTGCAGCCGCCAAAGCAGCCGCGCATGATGTTGACCGAGAAGCGAATCATTTCCCAAGCCGGGATATGGGCGTTGCCGTAGCTTGGATGCGGGCCGCGTGCATACGGCATGCCGTAGACGCCATCCATTTCATCCATCGCCAGCGGCAGCGGTTGCGGATTGAGCCAGACATCGCGCTCGCCATGCGCTTGCACCAGCGCTCGTGCGTTGCCGGGATTGGATTCCAGATGCAGAATGCGCGACGCGTGTGCATACAGCACCGGATCCGCGCTGACTTGCTCGAACGACGGTAACCGGATCACGGTCTTGTTGCGCTGCTCCTTCTGCGCGGCCTGGCGCTCTTCACGCGACAGAATCAGGATCGGCTTGATCACCGGCTCGGCGGCGGCGCTGCTGCTGCCGCAGGATTCCTTTTCGGGTATTTCCGCATACGGGTTGACGGGCGGCTCGACGCGGCCCGGAGTATCGACCCGGGTCGAATTGGTCTCGCTCCAGTCGTGCGCCGGTAGCCAACCGCGCGGCACCATGAAGGCGGTGCCGCGCAGGTTGCGGATCGATTTGATTGGCTCGCCGGCAGCGAGCCGGTGGGTCAGATCGACCAGCGCACGCTCGGCATTGCCGTACAGCAAAATATCAGCTTTGGAATCCGGCAACACCGATCGCTTGACCTTATCACTCCAATAATCGTAATGCGCGATGCGGCGCAGGCTGGCTTCAATGCTGCCGATCACGATGTTGGCGTCCGAATAGGCTTCGCGCGCGCGCTGCGCATACACCACTACTGCGCGGTCGGGCCGCTTGTTCGGTTCGCCATTGGCGGTGTACGCATCTTCGGAGCGGATTTTGCGGTCGGCGGTATACCGGTTGATCATCGAATCCATATTCCCTGCGGTGACGCCGAAATATAGATTCGGCCGGCCCAGCGCCCGAAACGCATCGGCCGAATGCCAATCCGGCTGGCTGAGGATGCCGACCCGGAAGCCCTGCGCTTCCAGCAAGCGCCCAATGAGAGCCATGCCGAAACTGGGATGATCGATATAGGCGTCGCCGGTAATCAGGATCACGTCGCAGCTGTCCCAGCCCAACTTATCCATCTCAGCGCGCGACATCGGCAGAAAAGGTGCGGCCGCAGCCCGTTCCGAGCGTTTTTTTACGCTGGAAAACAGGTTGGTCGGAGCGTTGTGGGGATCAATAGTGAGTGCGTTCATATCGGCCGGATTGTACCGCAGGCATCTGCGGCGCGCTGCAGGCACGATGGCATTGCGTGACTAATAATGCGGCGGTCTTTCGTTGGCGCTATTGGCACTGTTGCCATCCTGGTCGCTGGCCGGTTCCTTGATCAGTCGCGCCAGTGCCGCGCACAGGGCTTCCAACTGGTCTAACTTTTGCTGCTGACGATATACCAACGTATTCAATGTATCGAGCAAATCTTCCTGACGGGTGAGCTTGATTTCGATTTCCATCAGGTGTGCCTCGGCGTCCATGCGCAGTCCTCATTCTCATTTAGGTACCGTATTATTACAGAAATACTGGGAGTATGCTTAAAAATAGTGCAATTTACGCATGTTTATATTGCGCAACTAAAATATACAAGATGCTGTATATACTAAATCCCAAAACCGGCGGCCGGCTGCTCCGATTTTTCCGATCTGCGTTAACATGGTGATTCGCCCTCAGCCGATACACCACCAAAGCTCACCATGAACAAACCCATTGCCCCAGCGGACGGCGAATGCTGCGAAAACAGTTGCGATCCGTGCGTGTGGGATACCTATTATGCAGCGCTGCGAGCTTGGGAAGAACAGCAGACGGCGCCCACTGCCGCAGCCGCAGCCGCAGCGCATAACGCTAGTGCGAACATCAACGCGCCGACCTGAAAGAACGCAAAAAATCCAGAAAAATCTGCGCTGCAATCTCGGTATCGTCTGCGGTTATGGTCTCCAGCCGATTGTGGCTGATGCCGCCGTTGCCGCAACGCATGAACAGCATCGCGACATCGGTGATTTTGGCCAGCATCATCGCATCGTGGCCGGCGCCGGAAGGCAAGGTAACTGCAGGGATGCCGGCCCGCTCAACCGCTAACGCCAATTGGTGCATCAGCCACGGCGCACACGGTGCGGCGGCAGAAACTTCGACCCGCTCCAGCGCAACATCGATGTTGCGTTGCGCGCAGATCGCGGCTATTTGCTGAAGCACGTCAGCCGCTGCTGCGTCGCGGGTGGCATCATCGGCGGCGCGAATATCCAGCGATAAATTGCAGGTTCCCGCAATCACATTGATCGAGCCGTGCGGCACTTGCAACTGGCCGACCGTGCCCACTAGCGTCGGCGCCTGGCTGCAACGCCGCTCGACCAACAGAATGATTTCGGCCGCCGCTGCCGCCGCGTCGCGGCGCATCGTCATCGGTGTAGTGCCGGAATGGCCAGCCACCCCAGTCAAGACAATCTGATAGCGCAGCGAACCGGCAATCGAGCTCACGATTCCAACCGGCATATCGCGCCCGAGCAAGACCGGGCCTTGCTCAATATGGATTTCGATAAAACCCAACAAATCGGCCGACTGGTGCGCGCAAGCAGTAATTCGCTCCGGCGCGGGGTCATGGCCAGCCGCAATTAACGCGGCGCGCATGGTCATGCCGTCGGCGTCAACCTGCTCCAGCAACGCCGGACTGAACTCGCCGATGACAGCGTTGCTGCCGAGAAAAGTGCTCTGGAAGCGTACTCCTTCCTCTTCCGCAAAGCCGATTATTTCGACATGAAAAGGTAGTTTTTCGCCGTGTTCATGCAACTGTCGCAGGACAGCAATCGGCACCAGAATGCCGATCCGTCCGTCATATTTTCCGCCATTCCTGACGGTGTCGTAATGCGAACCGGTGAGTAGTGTTTTGGCGTGCGGGTCGTTGCACCGATAGCGCCCTACGACATTGCCGACTGCGTCGATTTCGGTCTGCAAACCGGCGTTGCGCATCCATTCGGCCAGTTGGGCTGCGGTATTGCGGTGCGCTGGCGTCATGAACGCGCAAGTCAGGCCGTCTTCAACATCGCTCCAAAGCGCCAGCGCATCGGCCCAGGCCAGAATGGTGTGACCGAATTCCAGCTTATGGCCGAGCACATCATTCAAGCGCAGTTCGGCAATGCGGCCGATCTGGCGCAGGCATTCGGCCAGCTCGTCGGCGCGCTGATTGCGCAACCGGCGCTTGAAAATTGCGATGATCGTTTGCCGCGACAGCCCGAATCCGTCCGGCCCCTTGACCGCAACGATGAACGGAAAGCTGAATTTGGCGTGGTAATCGGCATTCAGTTGTTGCAGCGCGGCCAACTCTGCCGGGCTGCAGTGATTCAGGCCGGCCCTGGCTTGCTCGCTGCGCGACTCCGTGCTCAGAGAACCGGCTAGCGCCACCTTGCCGGCCAGCTCCGGGTGGGCGCGGATCAGACCCAGTTGTTCGGCTTCGCTGGCGTTTTTCACCCCATCTTGCAACGCCAGTTTCAGCGCCGCCAGCGTGGCAAAAGGCCGCTGCGCCGCAGCCCGCTGGGCTACCCACGGCGAATGCTCGTAGACGCCTTTCAACGCCGACACAAAGTTGGTGGCGTCGCAGGTGTTGAGTTGGGTCAGAGTAACTGTCATTGGTTGCATCTATTTACCCCCTTGTTCGCAAAACGGATGCACTGTGCGCCAATGCTGTGCGATATCGGCCCGACGCGCAATCCAGACCTGGTCATGCGACTGTGCGTAATCCAGAAAACGTGCCAGCGCAGCGCTGCGCCCCGGATGCCCGATGATGCGGCAATGCAAGCCGATCGATAGCATTTTTGGCCGGTTCAGCCCGGCCGGATCGCCTTCCGCATACAGCACATCGAATGCATCTTTCAGGTAATCGAAAAATTGCGTGCCGGAATTGAAGCCTTGCATTGCAGTGAAACGCATGTCGTTGTTATCGAGCGTGTACGGCACCACCAAATGTGGCTTGCTGGCGGGCTTTCCATCGACATCCGCGATGGCGACTTGCTGCCAGAACGGCAGGTCGTCGCCGTAGTAATCCGAGTCGTAGCAAAAGCCGCCGTGCTCGACCACCAACTTACGGGTATTGGGCGAATCGCGTCCGGTGTACCAGCCGGCCGGCGCGGCCCCGGTCAATTCGGTGATTATTTGCACCGCTTCCTGCATGTGGGCGCGTTCGGTCGCTTCATCGATTAGCTGGTAGCTGATCCAGCGCAGGCCGTGACAGGCGATTTCGTGGCCTAGCGATTGGAACGCGGCGACGGCTTCTGGATTGCGCTGCAGCGCCATTGCCACTGCAAAAACTGTCAACGGCAACCGGTGCTCTTCAAACAGGCGCAATACCCGCCACAAGCCGGCGCGCGAACCGTATTCGTAGAGCGACTCCATGCTCATGTGGCGCATCGCAAATGCTTGCGCGCCGATGATTTCGGACAGAAAAGTTTCGGACGCCATATCACCATGCAGCACGCAATTTTCCGAACCTTCTTCATAATTCAGTACGAATTGCAGCGCCAGTCGCGCACCATGCGGCCATTGCGCATGCGGCGGTGTGCGGCCGTAACCGGTCAGGTCGCGGGGATAGTTTGCAGCAGTGTCAGTCATGCGCCACCTCTCGGTTTGTAACAAGTATGATTGATGCAGCAGCTTGATTAGCAGGAAGTGTATATCCGCTGTGCCGACTGGGTTATATGATTTCTCGCATAACCGTTCCGAGATAAGGGATCACTATGGGAAAGCTCACTACGCATGTGCTCGATGTCACGCAGGGCAAACCTGGCATCGGGGTCAGAATCGAATTGTATGCAGTCCACAATGGCGACAGAATTCTGCTCAAAACCGTTGTCACTAATCAGGACGGCCGCTGCGATGCAGCGCTGCTGGAAGATGGCGCGCTGTGCAACGGCCAGTTTGAACTGGTGTTTTTCGCTGGCGATTATTTCGATTTGCAGGGTGTGCCATTGCCAAACCCGAAATTCATCGACCGGGTTTGCATCGCCTTTGGCATCGCCGACCCTGATCAAAATTATCACGTGCCGCTGCTCCTGTCGCCTTGGGCGTATTCGACTTATCGCGGTAGTTGATGCTCGATCTAATAGGCATAAACAATCAATCATATATATTTAATTAATTTTACAAATGATGGTGGATCGATTTATGATGATCACTCATTATTTCAACCCGTAAAGGAAGTCACCATGTCTTTAATTAACACTGAAATTAAACCGTTCAAGGCAACTGCTTTTCACAATGGTAAATTCGTTCCAGTAACCAGTGAAGACCTGAAGGGCAAATGGTCGGTATTTGTGTTTTACCCAGCCGACTTCACATTTGTTTGCCCAACTGAATTGGGCGATCTGGCGGACAACTACGCAGAATTCAAGAAAATGGGCGTCGAAATCTACAGCGTTTCAACCGACACGCACTTCGCGCACAAAGCTTGGCACGATACTTCCGACACCATCGGCAAGATCACCTACCCAATGCTGGGCGACCCAACCTTGGCACTGGCACGCAATTTTGAAGTGCTGATTGAAGAAGAAGGCTTGGCGTTGCGCGGTACTTTCGTTATCAACCCAGAAGGCCAGATCAAAGTCATGGAAGTGCATGACAACGGCATCGGTCGTGACGCCAAGGAATTGCTGCGTAAAGTACAGGCAGCGCAGTACGTTGCTGCCCATCCAAATGAAGTTTGCCCTGCAAAATGGACGCCAGGTGCCGCGACATTGACGCCATCGCTGGATCTGATCGGCAAAATTTAATCCGTGCGTAGGATGGGTTCAACCCATCCTACGCAGCATCACCCGAATCACCGTACTGAAATATGAGGCAATCATGCTAGATACCAATCTCAAAACCCAGTTGCAGGCTTATCTGGAAAAAGTGACGCAGCCAATCGAACTGGTTGCCTCCCTCGACAGCAGTGAGCAATCGCGCGAAATGCAGTCGCTGCTGCAGGAAATCACGTCTTTATCCGACAAAATCAGCCTGATCGAACGTTATGATGACGCCGAGCGCAAGCCATCGTTTTCGATTAACCGCGTTGGCGCCGACATAGGCATCCGCTTTGCCGCTATTCCGATGGGGCACGAATTTACTTCCCTGATATTGGCATTGCTGCAGGCTGGCGGCCACCCGCCCAAAGTCGAGGCCGATGTTATCCAGCAAATTACTGCACTCGATGGCGATTATCAATTTGAAACCTATGTTTCCCTGACCTGCCAGAATTGCCCGGAAGTGGTGCAATCGCTGAACCTGATGGCGGTGCTGAACCCGCGTGTGCGCTCCGTGGTGATTGACGGCGCATTGTTCCAAGATGAAGTCGAGAAACGCGAAATCATGGCAGTACCGACTATTTATCTGAATGGCAAAGTATTCGACCAGGGCCGTCTTGGTGTCGAAGAAATCCTCTCCAAGCTCGATACCGGCTCGGCCGGCCGCGATGCTGAAAAAATCAACGCCAAAGAACCGTTTGACATGTTGATCGTCGGCGGCGGGCCGGCCGGCGCTGCTGCCGCAGTTTATGCGGCGCGCAAAGGTATTCGCACTGGCGTGGTAGCCGAACGTTTCGGCGGCCAAGTGCTGGACACGATGGCCATCGAGAATTACATCTCGGTACCGGAAACTGAAGGCCCGCGCTTTGCCGCCGATCTGGAACGTCATGTACGCAGCTACGATGTCGACATCATCAATTTGCAGCGCGCCGAAAAACTGGTGGCAGGCGATTTGATCGAAATCAAACTGGCCAGCGGCGCGGTGCTCAAGGCCAGATCGGTGGTACTCGCCACCGGTGCGCGCTGGCGCAAAATTAACGTGCCTGGCGAGCAGGAATACCTGAACCGCGGCGTGGCTTACTGCCCGCATTGCGATGGCCCCCTGTTCAAAGGCAAGCGGGTGGCGGTGATCGGTGGCGGCAATTCCGGCGTCGAAGCTGCAATCGATCTGGCAGGATTGGTCGGCCATGTGACTTTGCTGGAATTCGGCGCCGAATTGCGCGCCGATGCAGTATTGCAACGTAAGCTGCTTAGCTTGCCGAATGTCACCGTCATCACCAGTGCCCAGACCACGGAAGTGCACGGCGATGGCAAAAAAGTCACCAGCCTGAGCTACAAGGACTTGACTTCCGATGCGCTCAAACAAGTCGAGTTGGAAGGTATTTTTGTGCAAATTGGGCTGGTACCCAATACCGAGTGGCTCAAAGGCACGATTGCGTTGACACGGCACGGCGAGATCGAAGTCGATGCGCGTGGTCAGACTTCGATTCCCGGCGTCTTCGCGGCCGGCGACGTCACCACCGTGCCATTCAAGCAAATCGTGATTGCGGCAGGCGAAGGTTCCAAGGCAGCACTAAGCGCGTTTGATCATTTGATTCGATCCTCGGCGCCGGCTTAATCCCAACTGCCGTTCAGTTAGTCAAAAAAGCCGGAACAACGCAAAGTGCGCTGTTCCGGTTTTTTTGAGCCCTGTCATTACCGCATACAGTCATGGTAATTTAAAAAAATAATCGTATGTACAGTTGACGAAAAGTGTATCAGGGGTTTGCAGGAATGCAAAATCCAGTTAATCAGAGCAACATGTTAAAAAATGAAACATCCTGTCCGGCATCCAATCCGGCAAGTCAAAATGCGTATTTCAATTAGAAAGGTTTCGCCATGCGTACTCAATTCACTCTTTCTGCATTAATTTCGGCCCTGGTATTAACTGGCTGCGCCAATATGCCGGAGATGTCCAATACTCAGCGCGGTACTGCGACCGGTGCCGGCATGGGCGCATTGGCAGGCGCAGTAATTGGAGCCGCAACCGGCGGTGGCGGTGGACGGCGCACCGCAGCCGGCGCAGCTATTGGCGGGCTGGCGGGCGCAGCCGCCGGTAACATTTGGTCGAACCGAATGGAAAACCAGAAGCGTGCAATGGAACAAGCCACCGCCGGCACTGGCGTACAGGTTAGCCAAACTGCCGACAATCGCCTGAAACTGGACATCCCCAGTGACATTTCATTCAACATTGGCAAGTCCGATATTGCACCGAATTTCCGTTCAGTACTGGACCGCTTCGCCTCCAGCCTGAATGAAAATTCCGGCACCAGCGTGACGATCATCGGCCACACCGATAGCACCGGCTCAGACGCAATCAACATGCCCTTGTCACACGACCGTGCAGCGCGCACGCGCGATTATCTGACGGCCCGTGGTGTAGCGGCTAATCGTTTTATCGTCGAAGGCCGCGGCCCACACGAACCGTTGGTATCGAACGATACAGCAGCCAACCGGGCAAGAAACCGCCGGGTCGAGATTTTCGTGGCGGAACAAGGACGCTGACAGCAAGCCTGACCAAAGTTCTTGTTGCGTTCAATTTAAAAAAACCGCGTTTTTCGCGGCCTCTTATTTACAAGCCTGATCTGCAAAAAGCAAGGCAACAAAAAAGCCGGTCAATTGTCATTGACCGGCTTTTTTGTTGTCTTGCTTCCTTGCTGAATTTACTTCGCGGCAGCCGTCATGTAATCAACAGCGGCTTTTACTTCATCCTCTGAAGCAGCAGAACCACCCTTCGGCGGCATCATCCGAATGCCTGCAATCGCATTCTGATACAACAGCGCTGGGCCCTGCTTGATGCGAGGCGCCCAGGCCACCTTGTCGCCAAACTTGGGAGCGCCCAACACACCAGCACCGTGGCAAGCTATGCAGGTTGATTCATAGAGTTTTTTGCCGGCGTCAGCCGCCAGCTTGGCGGGCGCTGCACCTGCTGCAACGGCTGCAGCAGGTGCAGCAGGTGCAGCAGCGACTGCAGGTGTTGCGGTTGGCATGGCTGCCTCAGCTGCGGCTTCAGGAGCCGCAGCTTTTGCTACAGGCTCCTTGAAAGAAGCACCACCCTTATTGGCCATATACACCACTGCGCGCGCTACTTCGAGATCATCCAGAGCAGGATTGCCGCCTTTGGCCGGCATGCCACGAATGCCCTGAATGGCGTGTAATACCAGCATGTCGTAGCCTTGCGCGATGCGTGGGGACCAGGCCGCTGTGTCGCCAAATTTAGGCGAACCGGCAACACCGGCGCCATGGCAGGCTATACAAAAAGCACCATATACAGCGCTGCCCGACTGTAATTGCTTTGGCGCATTCACGTCTATCAAGGTAAACCCTTGGTCGGCAACCGGGCGGATGCGTGCCGCCACCGCCTCCGGCGTATCGCCGTTCGAGCCGGCACCCATTTTCTTGTCATTGGTCACATATTCCACCAGTAGCACGATGCAAATGATAGGGACGATAAATGCCGCCAGCACTGCAATTACCAGTTGCTTGGGGGTCTTGATCGGGGATTGGTGATCGTTGTGTTTATTGCTGTCTTCGTTTTGATTAGATAGATCGCTCATAATTTCCTCGGTGCATTTTTTAAACCGGTAGGCGGGTGCGCAATCACGGCCAATATGCATCCGCTGGCAGTGCAAAGCTTCGCAAAACCTTTGATTATAGACGCAATACAACTGCTTTGAAACGGAAAGTCATAGCTTTAAATGGACGATACGTACGAAAAACTGTATCCTCTGTGCCTGTTCGAAATTTCACAATGCGGCTGTAGCTCAGTGGATAGAGTATTGGCCTCCGAAGCCAAGGGTCGCTGGTTCGATTCCAGCCAGCCGCACCAGTAAAATCAAGGCTCTCCGCCAGATTTCAGTAATATTCGTAGCTGAAAATCAAATTTTTGTCCAAAATTTCCCCAAATGATATTTTTTGGTAGGGACTGATAATGGCGACAATCTCATTAAGTGTGATATCCGCCCTTTCACCACGGGGCACAAGAATTGGATGTTTTCCAACTCAGTCGCTGGTGCGGATGCGAGCGCGATTATTTATAGCCTGATGCGGACAGCCGCCCCTGCGATGTAGAGTCGTATGCCTGTTTGCATCATGTCCTGATAGAGCTGTCGCATCGTAAGACCGGCGACGATGCGACTGACTTACTACCGTTCAATTACCCAGCCCAGAGGGCGGCCGCACCAGCGAAGTTGCCATTAAAATGAGCTACTTTGGACATTAATTTCCTGGGGATGCAACAGAGGTTGACGCAGGTCCCGCCCATAGCGCTCTTTTCAGCCAGCGCAACCTTGGCGCCATATCAATAGCTGATGTGGCCGCATCGTTCACGCAATGCACGAGCAGGACTGGCAACCCAGCTAGTTTAAAAAAATAAGGAGTATGATAATTTTTGTGGCATTTTACGCATATATATAATGCACATTTATCAATACATACCGCAGTTCATAGGTTTGTGCTGAACGCAGCATTCTGCGCGCAATGTTGGGCTGATCAAGCTTTAGCCTTACCTGTAAATGCTGTCCTGGGCCGCCTCCAGCCAGGTTTTTGGTAGCCACTGCAAATCAGCAGGCTCATCAATATCGTGTAATGTCGGATGACTTTGTACAGCCCAGCCCAATTGCCCAAGACGGCATAGCGTCTCGAAGGCAACGCTGTCGGTGCTCCACGCAATGCCTGCAAACAAGCACGGATGAAAACGCTTCAAGCCGAGCAACGCATAGCCGCCGTCAAAAGTAGGAAACAGTGCGGCATCGGCGCGCTGCAATGCAGCGGCAGCTTGCTGCAAATGATCAGGATTGAGTTGCGGGCAGTCGGTGCCGATCAGCAAGATCGATTCGCCGCTTGCCAGTACGCGTTGGGCCGCGCGCGCCATTTTTTCTCCTAAATCGCCCTCGCCCTGATCCGACCATTGCACCGCATCCGGTACGGGAATTCTCTGCCACACCGGGTCTGCCGCAGATGGGGTTACACATAATTCAACCGGGCCTACGTTGGCGGCTATGGCTTTGTGTAGCGTATGCAGCAACAGCCGCCGCGCCAAGTCGGCCGCACCCTGTGCGCCCAGCGCCGGAATCAAACGGGTCTTGGCGAACCCCGGCAATGGCGCTTTGGCAAAAATCACGATGCGTGTAGGCGAAACCGGTTTCATCGATATGCCTCGGCCAG
>JABBOV010000008.1 GCA_012927625.1 Glaciimonas sp.
ATGTCCATATAAAACACTCCAGATACCTCCGGCTCAAACACCGGATGGTTACATACTGAGGTGGAAACTATTGGACGCTGTTTCCACCCCTAATCTGGAAAGTGTTGCACGCTGTTTGACAGCGCCTGACGTGTTCGCCGGATGCCGCGTTGGATTTGACACAGGATACTTTTTTGCGGACTTTTCAAAATCTGGAACGCTGGCGGCCCGATGCGCTGTTCAAGACTTGGCTGTTCCAGATCGCGCGCAATATTGCGTTTGACCGCTTGCGGCGTGAAAAACGGGTGGTCTTCGTTGAACTGAAGGAGGATTTTGCACTGCAAGACCCAGCTGCGGGGCCAGATGCACGACCTCGGAACTCTGTCGCCTGTCAAGGGGAATGTAATACATCGCAATACATAAAAATGGGTGTTAGCAGCTTCACTTTCGCTCAACTGCCACAGCCGCCTACCACCGACTGCAGGCAACACCGGCACCTCGGAGCGCGCCGGCCAACCTGACCGATCAACTGAAATTGACTGCCGAGCAAGCCCGGTTCGCGGCGCTGCAAGACGTGCAGCAGCGCCGCGTGATAACGCGACTACTGGCTGAACGCGATTTGCTGGGTCAGCGGCAGCGCGCTGCATTGATGGCGCTACTGCTTAATCGTTACGCGAATGCAGCGACGGAAGAAGAATTGCTGCACCGCGACCCATAAAAAATTCATACTTTTCGGCATCAAATTACAAAAAAATGGAACATGCGCAGTTGCCGTTCGTTTAAACAGGCAGTCGGACGTTTTGCTCGACACAACCTGTTTCAACCTGATACGGAATGCAACATGAAAAAACCATTTGTGCCGGCTGTGCGCCAGTGGCTGTCGCACACAACTTGAACGTCTGACTGCTATCATTTACAAACGCAACAACCACCCCCCGGAGCCGCACATGAATGCGCTGATGCACGCCAATTTTGGCATTACCGATTTCTGGACCTATCTACTCGGCACGATCTTTATCGTGCTGCTGCCGGGACCGAATTCGCTGTATGTGTTGAGCGTGGCGGCACAACGCGGGATCCGCGAAGGATACCGTGGCGCATGCGGGGTATTTCTGGGCGACCTGATCCTGATGATGCTATCAGCCGGCGGCGTGGCGTCACTACTGAAAGCCAGCCCCTCGCTGTTTTATGGCGTGAAATATATCGGGGCAGCCTATCTGGGCTGGATCGGCCTGCAAATGCTGTTGAGTTGCTTGCACAGGTTGCGCGCCGGTACAGCCGCAGCAAGCACGGCGGGCGCGGCGACGCAGTTGCGTGGGAGCAAGCCGTTCAGCAAGGCGCTGCTCATCAGCCTGATGAATCCGAAAGCGATTCTGTTCTTTATCTCGTTCTTCATCCAGTTCGTCGACCCAATGTTTGGCTCACCGCTGCTATCGTTCGCGCTGCTGGGACTGGTGTGCGAACTGACCAGCTTCATCTATCTGACCGCCATCATCTTGGTCGGCGCGCGGTTGGCAGAAGCGTTCCGGCGCCGCCGACGTTTGGCTGCCGGCCTGTCGGGCGGCGTCGGCGCGGTGTTCATCGGCTTTGGCGCGAAGCTGGCGACTGCCACACTGTAAAAACGCAGTGTTGCGCGGCCGCGTCTCGCTGCAGCGCTGTTGTGGCCGCAGCTCTGCAAACCCGGCCGCGGCTAGCCGGACATCGATGATTCAATTTCATATATAGGCAGGAGTATGGCAAAAAACATGCCACTTGCCGCATGTATTTGATTAATATTTAAAAATACTCTATAAATTACTACCGAAACTGCAAAGCCCTTTATTATCAAGTGACTGAGGGTGAACCTCAGGCCATTGATTGGATTAACCACGATGGGCTTGTCAGTCCTGAAAATACCAGTAACCGCAGTTGAGCCACTGCGTCAACGCACTCACGAACGCGGGCTGTTGCAGCCATGTCTTTAGCAAGGCATGGCTCAGACACTCGTTGTCGCACAGCGCAAGCACCGCGCCGTGGCAGGCGGCGCCGAATTCGAAACGCTCGCCTTCGATGTAACAAACACCCTGGGCCACGGTTGCGTCGACATAGAAGCAGCGCAAGCCGCCGATCCGAATCAGGCTTTGCCGTGCTAATGCATCGACCAACTCTGCCTGGCTGAAAGGTTCTTCCAACTCTTGCAAATCGAGTTGACACTTGGTCTTCGAAAAATAGCTGCCGGCAAAATCGGCGATCAAGGTATCGTCATCAAGAACAGACTGAAGGTGCGCCCTGATCCGCGCAAAATCGCTGGCGTCGATGCGGCCCTGGTTCCGGTGTATCGGGCGTTTCGGGTCGCCAATAAGCGCGCTGCCAAGCTCCTTGTCGATCAAGTGGTCGGCCAGACCGCTGAACATGTCCCTGGCCGATTTAGCCCTGAAACCTACTGAGAAGCTCATTGAGTGTTCGAGTGTGACGCCGTCATGCGGAAAACCGGGCGGGATGTAAAGAATATCGCCGGGCAGCAGTTCGACATCAATGATCGCCTCGAACGGGTCGGTATGGAGCAGGGCCGTATGGGCCGCGAACTGCCGGTGATTGCCTCGGTCGCCGACCCGCCAGCGACGCCGTCCTGAACCCTGGCAGATGAAG
Organism: Glaciimonas sp.; assembly: GCA_012927625.1. Classification (GTDB taxonomy): domain Bacteria; phylum Pseudomonadota; class Gammaproteobacteria; order Burkholderiales; family Burkholderiaceae_D; genus AVCC01. Next base: position 2,608 of record JABBOV010000008.1, read on the forward strand.
ACATCGTAGAGATCAATATGTGGCCCGACCCCGCCGCCCGGAGTTGCATAGCTGATCATTACGTCGTCCAGACGCCATTTCGGGAGGAAAGAAAACGGTTCGACCAGCGCGGCCACTGCTGGTGACCAGTGATTGACAGCCTGCACGATCAGGGACCAGTCGCACTCGCCCAAACGCTCATACGAATCGAACGGGCCGACTTCGGCTTGCCATTGCCCATCGGTTTTGTATACAAGTCGCGATTCGACCTGCTCTTCGCAGGCCAGGCCGGCCAGTTGATCGGGACTGATGAGATCGGAGAAGTGTTGAAATCCCTGGCGGATCACTACCGGCTTTTGTTGCCAGTAATGCTCAAGAAAGTGTTCGATGGAAAAATCAGCTAGATGAAGTTTTAACATGGCGCGCAAAGTGGAGAAATGAGTTCGAGGTTGTACCATCAATGACCAGGCACAGACATCATCTGGATCAAGGAATACCGGACCGAACCCAGGCCAGGCGCACAACGCACCCGCGTCCTGGTGCCGCAGCGCACTATTTCCGATCCAACGGCAAATGGTAAGCTTGGAAAAATCAATGAATCAATGACTACAAAGACCGAACCACAGCACTCCTGCCAAAATCCGACAGCACTTTTAGCGACCTCATCGATCACACGTCATTCATGCAAAATATCATAACCATAGCAAATCTTTCCAAAACTTACGCCTCTGGCTACCAAGCCCTCAAAAACATCAATCTGGAGATTCGCCGTGGAGAAATCCTGGCACTGCTGGGGCCAAATGGCGCCGGAAAAACTACGCTGATTAGCTGTATCTGCGGAATCCTGAATATATCCGAGGGGACAGTCCAGGTAGATGGGCACGACATTGTCACCGAATTTCGTGCCACTCGATCCTTGATCGGTCTGGTACCGCAAGAACTGACCACCGATGCATTCGAGACGGTATGGGCGACGGTGTCCTTCAGCCGTGGACTGTTCGGCAAGCCGGCGAATCCCGAGTACATTGAGAAAGTGCTCAAGGATCTGTCGCTATGGGACAAGAAGGACAATAAAATTATCGCCTTGTCCGGCGGCATGAAGCGGCGGTTACTGATTGCAAAAGCCTTGTCGCATGAACCGCAGATACTGTTTCTCGACGAGCCGACCGCTGGCGTGGATGTCAACTTGCGGCACGACATGTGGCAACTGGTTCGCTCGCTAAGGGATAGCGGCGTGACCGTCATCCTGACCACCCACTACATTGACGAGGCTGAAGATATGGCCGACAGAATTGGAGTGATCAATAAAGGGGAGATCATCCTGATTGAGGACAAGAAAGAACTGATGCGAAAATTGGGCAAGAAACTGCTAACGCTGCAGTTGGAGCAACCGCTCGACCGCATCCCGCCCGAACTTGCCGCCTACCGCCTGAATCTATCGAGCGACGGCAACCAGTTGATCTATACCTACGAAACCGAAGGTGAGCGCGTCACCATTATTTCGCTGCTCAACGCCTTGAGCGCAGTAGGTATCGGATTCAAGGATATTCAAACAACACAGAGCTCGCTTGAAAATATTTTCGTCAACCTGATAAAGGACGGACAATGAACCTCCACGCAATCCGTGCAATGTATATGTTCGAAATGGCGCGCGCCTGGCGTACCGTGGTGCAGAGCATCGTCGCTCCTGTGATCTCAACGTCACTGTATTTTGTAGTCTTCGGAGCTGCGTTAGGTTCGCGCATCACCGAGATCGACGGTATCAGCTATGGTGCATTTATCGTTCCAGGATTGGTCATGTTGTCGTTGCTCACGCAAAGCGTCTCCAGTGCCTCTTTTGCAATCTACTTCCCTAAGTTCACAGGGACAATTTATGAGCTACTGTCTGCGCCGGTTTCGTATCGGGAGATCGTGGTGAGCTATGTCGGGGCCGCCGCGACGAAATCGATATTTCTCGGCTTGGTCATTTTGGCGACTTCAGGTCTATTCGTTCCGCTCCACGTGCTGCACCCCATTTGGATGATTTTGTTCCTCGTACTAACGGCAGTGACCTTTAGTCTGTTCGGTTTCATTATCGGTATTTGGGCCGATAATTTCGAACAACTTCAACTTGTTCCGCTGCTTATAATCACGCCGCTGACTTTCCTCGGCGGTAGCTTTTATTCCATCAAGATGCTGCCGCCGATCTGGCACACGATTAGCCTGTTCAACCCGGTGGTTTACCTGATCAGCGGATTCCGCTGGAGTTTCTATGGCAATGCTGATGTGAGTATTGCGATCAGTCTTACCATGACCGTGGTGTTTTTGGCTGCTTTCCTGGCGATCGTGGCGTGGATATTCAAGACCGGGTACCGACTCAAGTATTAATGCCGCATCAATACCGTTGAGCAGTCAGTCGTTCACAAATGAAACAGATTTTCAACATACTTGCAGCTCGATAAATAAGCGTGATCCAGTTCACCGACAAGACTAAAGAGCCGGGGCGGCACCAGCAGCATCGCGCATCTCTACCGCCTTGAGCGCCAGGAGTAGCAGGGTGCCGACGACCATAGCTCCCGCCGCAAAGTACAGACCGGCGTTATAGCTGCCAAGGTGAACGGCCAGCGAGCCCGTGATTGCAGGGCCGATGATCTGGGCAGCGCCGTAGGAAAGTGTCATCTTGCCCATCATCTTGGCTGGACGGGTCGGGTAATAACGGCCCGCCATAGTCAACACCAAACTCACCATGCCGATGAACGTCCCACCAAAAAGCAAAGCCCCGAAAAGAGTGGCAAACAGGCCGCCGACCATGACTGGCAACAAGATCCCTATGATTTGCAGTATCGAGGCCAATATGAGGGCGTTAAGATCACCCGTGCGGCGGGCGATCAAGTCCCAATTGATGCATGCCGGCGCGGCGCCAATTCCGATCGCCAGGAACGCCAGATTGCCCTGCCCGGCAAGCCCGGGCAACTTATTCACGATAGCCACGATGAAGGTCGCACTCACCACATAACCGATACCGGCACAGAAATAAGCAGCCATGAAGATGCGCAGATAGAGCGGGCTGGGTGGATTGTCTTCCATCTTCTGTCCGGTCTTCGTCAAGCCGCTTTGATCCGGCGCTGGCAACCAACGCAACGCGGGCACCAAAAGCAGGCAACCCAGGGCGGTGAAGGCGAACCACTGCTGGCGCCAGTCCAGCCACGGACTGAACAGAGTCACAGCAGCAGCACAACCAGCGATGCCCAAGCCAATACCGGCAAAGTGGATGCCTAGTTCAGTCCTGTGGTTGTGACGGATCAACCAGTTCAAGATCAGCCCAGTCCCGAGCAGCATTCCGGCAGCACTGCTGAGGCCGGCAATGTAGCGGGACAGTGCCCAGATGGTGATATTCGTGGTGAGGCCCATGACCGCGGTGCTGGCAATGGCCAGTACCATGCCGATACGATAGAGGCGATCTTTCAGCACCAAGTCGCTGATAAGGGCAGCGATGATCGCTCCGCTCAAGTAGCCGGCGTAGTTGATGGCCGCTAGCCAGCCTGCTGCGGCAACGCCAAGCCCCGCTTGCTGCTGCATCAGCGGCAGCAAAGGCGTGTACGAAAAACGGGCAACGCCCAACACCAGGATCAGGCTGAAGATGCCGGCACTGAGTACCTTGAGGCGCTCTCTCTGTTCATGCATATTGGAGCTCTTTAATTTTATTTTGGGCAATAAAAAAGTCAACAACTCGATGTTAACGAATTCTTGTAACAAACAGATCGTTATTAAGTTGTATCTATGAAATTTGTCGCGCGCCGGTACTCACTGGAAGTGCCCGAGGGCACCGCGCCTTAGGCGCTTGGCGCCAGTTCAATGCCGTAAGTGCGAGATTACTGCGTTGAATTGACTGTTTTACAATTTGCGCTAACCCATCGACCGCTGGTATCAGCATGCTCACGGATAGGATTTCCTTGTGCAACGCCATCGAATTCAGTTCGTCCTGAAAATCTCTCCGAGCTTGTAAAAACTCCTTCCGCTGTTCCATTTCCCTTCAGGTTGGCATTCTCGCAAACAAATTCCAATCTGTATTTATTTCCGATGTGGGTTGCGTTTTTTGCACTACATCCCGATTGATTTTGATAAAAATCAGGCGGTATTTTTTGATCTGCCATTTGCTGGGTAATGCAAACTTTGGAGGTCGCCGCGCCGTTCTGAATCTGAGGCATATCAAATCCGTTCTGCTTAGCCAAGTTCATCAAATTTTGCATTTGGTCCGGCGGAATCTGCGGCACTAATTTTAAAATATCCGACGTCGTTGTCATTTCCCATAATCCGGGACGCATGTTGCTCTCTGCCGAGTGCGCCGTTAATACCGGCAATGAGCATACGAAAACAAAAGAAAGAAAAATTTTGCGCATTGGGTCTCCTAAAGGGAATTAATCTTATACAACTTTCAGAGAACGCGCAGCCTAGTAAGCCCAGAGCATTGCCAATTCAATATAATTTAATGGGGATTACGTCGAGCCATGTTCATCATCTTGTTCTTGCAAGAAAGGAACATACACTAGGCATCACGCGATGGTCTCGACCACACCGCCATCGACCCGCAGTGCCGCGCCGGTAGTGGCCGAAGCCTGCGGCGAGGCGGCGTAGACAACCAGATTCGCCACTTCTTCCACGGTCGCTGCGCGTTGGATGATCGAACTAGGTCGATGCTTCATTACAAAAGCCGCCGCCGTTTGTTCCATCGACAGGCCCGATGCCTTCTGTTCTTCCTTCAGCATGGCTTCGAATCCATCCGACAAGGTTGGGCCGGGCAAAATGGCGTTGACAGTAACGCCCGTGCCCGCAACGCGTTTAGCTAGGCCGCGTGAAATCGAAAGAAGTGCTGTCTTGGTGAAACCGTAATGGATCATGTCGGCGGGAATATTCAGCGCCGACTCTGAGGACAGGAACAATACGCGGCCCCAATGACTTTGCATCATGCCAGGCAGATAAGCGCGCGACAACCGCACGCCCGACATCACATTTACCGCAAAAAATCGGCTCCATTCGTCATCCGCAATCTCGAAGAAATCCTGCGGCCCGTAGATGCCGACGTTGTTGATCAGAATATCGGCTGAGGGCTGTGCCGCCACCAGTACCGCACAACCTTCGGCTGAGCCGACATCGGCCGCAACACCGCGAATGTTGGCTTGCGTAACTTCCGACATCAGCTTGGCGACGGCACGTTCGACAGCGACGGCCGTGCGGCCGTTCACTATTACTGTAGCACCCGCTTGCGCCAGTCCTTTTGCAATGGCGTAGCCGATACCGGCGGTGGAACCGGTGACAATGGCAGTTTTTCCGGTGAGGTCTATTTTCATAAAAAATCCTTTTGTGATGGAATGAGATGTACGCGTAATCAGCCTAGAAAAGCGTGTCCAGATCGATGGCATAAGCCATCGCCTTGTTGCCGCGATCCCCTGGATGCAGATGGTCGCCCGAGTCGAACTGTGGCTTGAGGCGGCTCGGATGGACGGTGTCTTTTGCCAGCGCATCGAAATCGATTACCGCATCGAATGCGCCGCTAGTACGGATCCAGGCGTTGATTTTATGGCGCAGCCTGTCCTTGTCGATATTATAGTAATTGTCCAACGGCGTGCCCGCCAACGCACCCTCGAATGGTGTCAGCGTCGCCCCGACAACCCGCACGCCCCGAATATGCGCACGTGCAATAAGTTGGCGGTAGCCGAAAATCAGTTCATCGTATGCAGGTAAGGTGCCTTGCGGATCGAACGCCGTTCCTGGCCAACTTATATCGTTAATTCCCAGCAGCACGATGACGCTCTTGACATGTGGTTGGCTCAACACGTCCCGTTCGAATCTGGCCAGTGCATTGACGCCCATGCGGTCGCCAAGCAAACGTGCCCCAGAAATACCGGCATTGAGCACCGCCACATTTCTAGATACCAAACGCGCGGCAAGAAAATCGGGCCAGCGCGCATTGGCATCAATGGTTGCACCATTGCCGTCTGTGATCGAATCGCCAATTACGACCACCGTGCCGGCAGGTGCGACGGCCTCAACCTGGATACCGTTCAGAAAGATGCGCGCACTTGTGGTGGTATCTGTCTCGATATGTTTGGCGGCAACCTGATTGCCCTTCGCTAGATAGGCCGTCTGGCGACCATCCCAATGAAAGGTTGTGGCCGGCGTTTTATTCGGCAGGAAGACGCTGACCGCGACACTGGCTAAAGGTGCGACCGCCAGATCGACCGGATCGCTCACCAGCGGCGCTCCCGGCGGTACGATGACAGCAGTTTTGCCGCCGAAAGTGATAGGCTGATCTGTTCCCGTGATAATCGCCGACCCGGCATCGGCCAACGCGATATGGGCCGCGCCGATGACCAGCGGCTGGCTGCCGTATTCATTGGACAGCACGATGCGGATACGCTTGCCGCCGAGACTGATGCGGGCCACCTGCCGAATGGTCTGATCCTGCAGCGTGGCTGGAATGTTGGTGGGAAAAGCGAAGTCCGATCCCCAAGTCGGTTGTGGGCTGGCGGCCCAAGTGCCGATCCAGGAGTTGCTGGAGTTATTGATTTCGCTGGCAGTACTCAATACAGCGGACGTAGCCAGCGCAGCCGCTAACACGATCGCAGTGAATCGATGGAGCCATGCCAGATGGCGGCCAGAGGGGCGAACAATAGTATGCGTTGTCATGATTAGTCCTTGTCTTTAGTCACACAGTTTATGGAGAGGTTTGGCATAGGCAACCTGAGGTTGCCCACGTTCTAGCCGAATGGCAGCCAGGGCCACGCCAAATGCACACAACGGCACCAGCGCCGCCACCCAAGTGATAGAACTGAGTCCCGGACCGTACGCGATGACGACACCGCCCAGCCAAGCACCGATGGCATTGCCGAGATTGAAAGCGGCGATATTGAAACTCGACGCCAGACTCTGGCCTGCGCCCTGCGCTTTTTCCAGTACCCACATTTGCAGCGGCGCCACGGTAGCAAACGCGGATGCACCCAGCAACCCGACGAAGATCACGGCCAATACCCGGCTGTGCAACGCAAAAGTCATCAAGCCTAGGACCACCGCCAGCGCGATCAAGCTACCGAGCACAGTTGGCACCAGATAGCGGTCTGCTAGTTTGCCGCCGAGCAAATTGCCGGCGACCAAGCCCACACCGAAAACCAAGAGGATTGGCGACACTGCTGTCGCATCGAAACCAACCACCTGCGTCAGTAGTGGCGCTATGTAAGTGAATACAGCGAAAACACCGGCATAGCCCAGCACGGTGGTCAGCAGCCCGAGCAGCACCGGACGGCGCGCCATCGCAACTAAATCAGCCCGCCAGTCAGATCCTGACTGCACGGCTCGATCCCGTGGCACAAAAAAGCCGATGACGCCGAGCGCCACAACGCCGACCCCAGCCACCGCCCAGAAAGTGGCGCGCCAACCGAAAGCCTGGCCCAGCCAAGTGCCAAACGGCACGCCCAGAATATTGGCCAGCGTCAGACCGGTGAACATGAAGGCGATAGCGGATGCGCGTTTGTCCGGTACCACCAAGCCAGTGGCAACAACGGAGCCGACGCCAAAGAAAGTACCGTGGGCAAACGCAGTCAACACGCGGGCAGCCATCAAGAAACCATAACTTGGCGCCAGCGCACATGCAGCGTTGCCTAGTGTGAAGATCAACATCAGGCCCAGCAGCACGGTCTTGCGCGGCCAGCGCCCGGTCATCGCGGTAAGCAGCGGCGCTCCAACAACAACGCCTAACGCGTAGCCGGAAATTAACCCACCAGCCGCCTGAATCGAGACGCCAAATTCAACACCAACTTCCAGCAGCAAACCCATGATGACGAATTCGGTGACACCGATGCCGAAGGCACCTGCAGTTAGAGCATAAAGAGCAATTGGCATAAGTCAAAGTCATTGTGAATTGATCTGCGATCAGGAGATTAATTATGAATTCAAATCAACTTGTGGAGTAGACTGCCCCCAGGAAAAACACTTGTGAATTCACCTCAATATGGCGCGTCTGGATGTCAACCGATCAGGAGAAATGGATGTCTTCGTCCGCGTAGTCGAGCTGGGCGGTTTCTCTGCTGCTGCGCGTGCGTTTCGCATGACGCCATCAGCGGTCAGCAAGCTGGTGGGACGACTCGAAAGCCGGTTGGCGGTGCGCTTGCTCAATCGTTCGACACGACAAGTGCAACTAACCCCCGAGGGCTGCGTGTTTTACGAGCGCAGCGTGCGGGTGTTGGCCGACCTGGAAGAAGCGGAGCGTGGCGCGGCGACCAATGATGCACCACGTGGGCGGCTGTGCGTAAATGCCAATGTGGCGTTCGGCGATCGCTTTTTGCTGCCGCTGGTGCCAGAGTTTTTAAATAAATATCCCGACATTACCCTCGACATTGTGCTGACCGACGAAGTGGTCGATATCCTCGGAAAACGCGCGGATGTGGCAGTGCGCGCCGGCCCGCTGAAGAGTTCCAGCCTGCTGGCCCGCAAGCTGGGCGAAACGCGCATGGTCATTGTCGGCGCGCCTGCCTACTTGGAACGCCATGGCATGCCAACCCAAGTGACTGGCCTCGAGCAACACAACCGACTGGGCTTCAATTATGCGCGGGCAATGGAGGGATGGCCGTTGCTTGACCAAGGCCAAACCCGCAACATGGCGACGAACGGCAACGCCCAAGTCAGCGATGGCGAAGCGCTGCTGCGCCTGGTTCTTGCAGGGCTCGGCCTGGCGCGGCTCGCAGCATTCCAGGTCAAGGACGACATTGCAGCCGGACGGCTGCTGCCGGTACTGGAAGAATGTAATCCGGGCGATGTAGAGGAAGTCCATGCGGTCTTCCTGGGGCAAGGCGGTTATCTGCCTTCGCGGGTGCGCGCCTTACTCGATTTTCTGGTGGAGAAAGTCCGCTTCGATTGAAACTGGATTTACGCTGAAAATAGCGCAGCATCTGTGCCTGCGCTTGGAGCCGCGGCATCGTGGTTGCGCCGCCTGCCAGCTTGCAACCGGCGATAACGGCAAGGGAGACTTACCGAAGCTTGCCACAGCGGATCGATGTTTCGAGAAATGGTGCCAGAAGTTTGGCCCGAAATTGAATCCGACGCATCAGGAAAATTGCGTGAAATCCGGTTTGCGTTTCTCTAAAAATGCGCCGATAGCTTCTTTCGCTTCCGGCGCAGACAACATCGCGCGGAAATGTTGTCCCTCCTCGGCGATTTTGGCTTCAATCGCGGCCTGCTGGCTGCTCTTCATCAAACGCTTGGTGGTGCGAATCGAAGAGGCCGGCAAAGCTACCAGCTTGGCAGCTTGTTGCAATGCCACTTGCAGCAATTGATCCGCCGGCAAAACCCGGTTCACCAAACCCATATCACAAGCTTCCTGGGCTGAAAACGCTTCACCCAACAGCAGCTTTTCCGCTGCGCGCTGATAACCGACAATCTGCGGAAACAACAGGCTGGACGCTGCTTCCGGGCATAGGCCGAGCTGCGCGAACGGCATCGAGAAGCGGGCGTTATCGGCTGCGTACACCAAGTCGCAATGCAGCAGCATGGTGGTGCCGATGCCGACCGCTGCGCCGGATACCGCCGCCACAATCGGTTTGCTGGCATGACTGATCTGTTGCAGGAACTGAAATACCGGACTAGTTTCCGTGCGAGGTGGATTTGCCATGAAATCTGACAAATCGTTGCCGGCGGTAAAAATCTCCGGCTTGCCGACAAACAGGATGGCACGTACCGCGCCGTCCGTTTCAGCATCCCGCAAGGCATCTGCCATGCTTTGATACATCGCAGCAGTGATCGCATTTTTCTTGTCCGGGCGATTGAATTCTATCGTCAGGATGCCTGCGTTCTTGCTAGTCAAAATATCCATCTTGTCTCCTCTAAATTAAAGAAGCGCGCCAGAACCTCCTGTCGCGCCTGTCGATGCAATCAAGTGTAATTACATCCGCTCGAAAATCCCCGCCGCTCCCATGCCGGTGCCGACACACATCGTCACCATACCGTATTTCAGATTGTTACGGCGCAGTGCGTGGATGGTGGTGGCGGAACGGATCGCACCGGTTGCGCCCAGCGGATGGCCCAGCGCAATCGCGCCGCCCATCGGGTTGACTTTGGATGGATCGAGGCCGAGGTCTTGAATCACTGCCAGCGATTGGGCCGCAAACGCTTCGTTCAGTTCGAACCAGTCAATCTGGTCTTGCGTAATTCCGGCGGCCTTGCAAGCGGCCGGAATCGCAAACTTCGGACCGATGCCCATCAACTCCGGCGGCACGCCCTTGACCGCGAACGAGGCAAAACGCGCCAGCGGGGTCAGGTTGAATTGCTTCAGGATTTTCTCGCTGACCAAGATTAACGCACCAGCGCCATCCGACATTTGCGAGCTGTTGGCCGCGGTTACAGTGCCCTTGGCCGCAAATACCGGCTTGAGTCGGCCCAGCGATTCCAGTGTTGATTCAGGGCGTGCGCCCTCATCCTGGCTGACGGTACGGGTCTTGATGTCGATCTGACCGGTAGCCAGGTTGGGTAACCGCTCGATAATGTCGACCGAAGTCATTTCATCGTTGAAGTAGCCGGCCTGCTGGGCAGCGATTGCCTTGCGATGCGAATCCACTGAGAACTGATCCTGCGCTTCACGCGAGATTTTCCATTGCTGCGCGACTTTTTCGGCAGTCAGGCCCATGCCGTACGCCATGCCGATATTTTCATCCTTGAAGATGTTCATGTTCATCGACGGATGGTGACCCATCATCGGCACCATCGACATCGACTCGGCACCGGCGGCGATCATCACATCGGCCTGACCGACACGGATGCGGTCTGCCGCCATCGCAATTGCGGTAATCCCGGAAGCGCAGTAACGGTTGACGGTGACGCCGCCGACGCTTTTCGGCATTCCGGCCAGCAATACCGCCATGCGCGCCAAATTCAGGCCTTGCTCGGCTTCAGGAAATGAGCAGCCGACGATGGCATCCTCGATCAGATCCGGGTCGAGGTTCGGCACCTGCAGCAGTGCGCTTTGCAGCACGCGTACAAGCAGGTCGTCGGGGCGGGTATTTTTGAACATGCCGCGCGGCGCCTTGCCAATCGGGGCACGGGTTGCAGCGACGATGTATGCTTCTTGAAGTTGTTTAGTCATTGTGGTGCTCCTTGTTTTAATTTTCTTTCTCTACAGGAGAGGCAGATGGTTCAGATTTTCTAAGCCCCGTGAGGGAGTGGTTTTGCTCCCTCCCCTTCAAGGGGAGGGCTGGGGTGGGGATGGGTCAGAACTTGGATGTAATACATTCCAAATCGCTTGAACAACCGACTCCGTCTCATTCAATACTTCGTTATTCCAGAATCGAAGGACATGGAATCCTGCAACATGTAATTTCCCAGTCCGTTTTTCGTCCTGCTCTTTTTGTTCCTCATGCTGGGAACCATCAACTTCGACAACCAAGCGATGTTCCAGACACACGAAATCCAATACATAGTTTTCAAACGGATGTTGACGACGAAACTTCACGCCGAGTTGCTTGCCTCGCAAACATTGCCATAGTTTTTTTTCGGCGTCAGTCATTGTTTTTCGTAAATCCACTGCTGCAGATTTTGCGAAAGCATTGGTTTGTCCGTGCATTTTTAACCCATCCCCACCCCAACCCTCCCCTTGAAGGGGAGGGAGAAGTCAGCGCTACGCTAATTTAAATATTCCATCCCCACCTTAGCCCTTGAAAGAAAGCGATATCAGTTGCGAACCGGTTTGCCGGTCTGCATCATGCCCATGATTCGCTCTTGTGTTTTAGGGTGATTTAGCAATTCCATGAAGGCTTTACGCTCCAGATCGAGCAGCCATTGTTCATTCACGATGCTGCCCTGTTCAACCTCGCCGCCGGAAACGATTTCGGCGATCATCGCGCCTAGTTTGTAGTCATGGGCCGAGATAAAGCCGCCGTCGCGCATATTGACCAGTTGCGCCATGATGGTCGCCATGCCATAGCGGCCAGCCACCGGCAATTGCACCGGTAGCGGAGCGCGATAACCGGCGTCGAACATTGCGCGCGCTTCGACTTTAGCTACATGCAGCAACTCATAAGTATTGAATACGATCACGTCGTCAGCCGACAGGTAACCCATCTTCTGCGCTTCCAATGCCGATTTCGAGACATTCGCCGTGGCTGCATTGGTGAAAGAGACTTTCAGGAATTGCAGCAAGTCGTTGCCTTTGGCGCTGGCGGCGGCGCGCACGGCAGCTTCTTTCAAGCCACCGCCGGCAGGGATCAGGCCGACGCCGACTTCCACCAAGCCGATGTAGGACTCAATCGAGGCCACCCGCTTGGCCGCGTGCAGCATAATTTCGCAACCGCCGCCCAGCGACAGACCGGCAACTGCGGCAACCACCGGCACATTTGCATATTTCAACGCCTGATGGACGTTTTGCAGCTTGACGACTTCTGGCTCGATCGCTTTGACGCCACCGGACATGAACAGCGGCAACATCGATTGCAGATCGGCGCCAGCGGAGAAAGCGCCGCCTTCGGCTGCATCGGCCTGCCAGATCACCAGACCCTTGAAATTCTTTTCAGCTTCTGCCAGCGCCATCTTCATGCCGTTGACCACGCCATCGCCGATTACATGCATCTTGGTCTTGAACGACAGGATCAGCACATCGTCGTTCTGATGCCAGATCCGTACCGAATCGTCTTCATGCACGGTCACGCCTGCCGTGCGGCCATCTGCTGCGCCGTCGCCAAAGACCGGTGCGCGGAATATCTGGCGCGCATAAACCGGCAAAGTGGAACGCGGTACATAACTGTTGCTGATGACAGAATACGAACCGGCAGCGGTATGCACCCCTTCACGGCCGTCGAACACCCAAGCCGGCAGCGGCGCGTTGCACAGAGCGTGGCCGGCGTCGATGTCTTGCTTGACCCAGCTTGCAACTTGCTGCCAGCCGGATGCTTGCCAGGTTTCAAACGGGCCGACGTTCCAGCCGAAACCCCAGCGCATCGCAAAATCGATATCGCGTGCATTGTCGGCCACGGTGTCCAGATGGATCGCGATGTAATGGAACACATCGCGGAAAATCGCCCACAGGAATTGCGCTTGCGGGTTGCTCGATTCGCGCAGCGCTTTCATGCGCTTGACCGGATCTTTTTCTTTCAGGATCCGGGCCACGATGTCAGCTGCCTTGGCGCCGCCTGCGACGTATTCACCGCTGGCGAAATCCAGACGCTGAATTTCCTTGCCGACTTTTTTGTAGAAACCGGCGCCGCTCTTTTGCCCTAGTGCGCCAGCTGCTACCAACTTGGCAAGCACTTCCGGTGTTTTGTAAATTGCAAAGAAAGGATCATCGGCCAGATTGTCCTGCATGGTCTTGATGACGTGGCCCATGGTGTCAAGCCCGACCACGTCGGCAGTACGGAACGTGCCGGAAGAAGCGCGACCCAGCTTTTTGCCGGTCAGGTCATCGACCACGTCCACCGTCAAACCGAATTTTTCGGCCTCAAACATGGTGGCCATCATGCCGAATACGCCCACGCGGTTGGCGATGAAGTTCGGCGTATCCTTGGCGCGCACTACGCCTTTACCCAGCGTGGTGGTCAGAAAACCTTCGAGCTGGTCGATGATTTCGGGACGGGTCGCAACTGTCGGGATCAGTTCGACCAAATGCATATAGCGCGGAGGATTAAAAAAATGCACGCCGCAGAAACGTTCCTTCAATTCTGCACTGAAGCCTTCGGACAATCCGGTGATCGACAGGCCGGAAGTGTTGGAAGCGAAGATCGCGTTCGGCGCGATGAAGGGAGCGACTTTTTGATACAAGTCGTGCTTCCAGTCCATCCGTTCGGCAATCGCTTCGATGATCAGGTCGCAACCTTTGAGCAACTCCAGATTGTCTTCGTAATTGGCGACTTGAATATAGGCGGCGTCATCCTTGTTGCCGAACGGCGCCGGGTTAAGTTTTTTCAGATTCTCGATGGCGCGCAGGACGATGCCGTTTTTCGGGCCTTCCTTGGCAGGCAGATCGAACAATACAACAGGCACTTTGGCATTGATGCAATGGGCGGCGATTTGCGCCCCCATGACGCCGGCGCCGAGTACCGCAACTTTTTTAACAATGAAATTTGACATTATTTAATCCTCTCGAATACAGCTATTTTCGGCACAACATACTCCACCGGTTGAATATAATAATTAGGGAGTATGACAATAAATAAGGTATTTTTCGCATATTTTAAATGCGTAAAATAAAAATACACTAAACAGTATGCTATCTGTGAGGCTTACGCTAAATACGATTTTTTATAAGTAGTGCAGGCCTCCGTGCCTGCAACCCAATGCAGGCACGGAGGCCTGCACTACTTGAATCTGCGTAATCCCGTCAGAACAAATCTGCATCAAGCGCCATCAGGCTGGCAGAACCGGAGCGCGTCTGACGGATCAGCATTGCGGTTTCCGGCAGCAGGCGGGCGAAATAGAAACGTGCGGTGGCTAATTTGGCGGTATAAAAAGTATCGCCGGAATCCTGTTTTTCGAGCGCAATCTTGGCCATTTGCGCGAAGAAGTACGCATACACCAGATGCCCTACCACACGCAGATACGGTACCGCTGCAGCACCGATCTCGTCTGGATTCTGCATCGCTTTCATGCCGATTTCCATCGTCAGCTTGGTCACTTTGGTGCCCAGATCGGCTAGCGGCGTAATGAATTCCGAGAGTGCTTCATCGGTGCCGTTTTCTTCCACAAAGGCTTGAATCTGCGCACCGAATTTGCGCATCTTGGCACCGTTATCCATCAGGATTTTGCGACCCAGCAAATCCAGCGACTGGATCGTGTTGGTGCCTTCATAAATCATGTTGATGCGGGCGTCGCGCACATATTGTTCCATGCCCCATTCAGCGATAAAACCGTGGCCGCCGTATACTTGCATGCACTCGGAAGTCGCGATCCAGGCGTTGTCGGTGATGAAGGCTTTCACAACGGGCGTCAGCAACGCGACCTGGTCGGCGGCTTCCTTGCGCACTTCTTCGTCCGGGTGATTCAGTTCGCGATCGATCTGCAGTGCGACATACGAGCAGAAAGCGCGGCCGCCTTCCGCATACGCTTTGGCGGTCAGCAACATGCGCCGCACGTCGGCATGCACAATAATCGGGTCGGCTGGCTTGTCCGGTGCTTTCACGCCCGACAGGCTGCGCATCTGGATCCGGTCTTTGGCGTATACCACGGCATTCTGATAGGCCACTTCAGTCAAGCCCAAGCCTTGCATACCGACGCCCAGACGCGCCGCATTCATGAATACGAACATCGCATTCAAACCTTTGTGCGGTCCGCCGATAAGCCAACCGGTAGCGCCGTCCAGATTCATCTGACAAGTCGAGTTGCCGTGAATACCCATTTTCTCTTCGATCGCACCGCAGGTAATCGGGTTGCGCGCACCCAGCGTACCGTCGGCATTCGGCAGGAACTTAGGCACCATGAACAACGAAATGCCTTTCGAGCCTTGCGGCGAGTCCGGCAAGCGCGCCAGAACCAAATGCAGGATGTTGGCCGCCATGTCGTGCTCGCCAGCCGAGATGAAGATTTTGCTGCCGCTGATCGAGTAAGAGCCGTCCGCCAAAGGCTCTGCCTTGGAACGCAGCAGACCCAAATCGGTACCGCAATGCGATTCAGTCAGACACATGGTGCCGGTCCACTCGCCGGAAACCAGCTTTGGCAGGTATAGCGCTTTTTGCTCCGGCGTGCCGTGTTCGTGCAGACATTCATACGCGCCGTGCGACAGGCCGGGGTACATGGTCCAGGCCTGGTTGGCCGAATTCATCATCTCGTAGAACGAATTGTTAAGCACCAGCGGTAAGCCTTGGCCGCCGTATTCAGGGTCGCACGACAAGGCCGGCCAACCAGATTCCACATACTGTTGGTAAGCTTGCTTGAAACCCTTCGGCGTAGTCACGCTGTGTGCCGCCTTGTCGTGATGACAGCCTTCACGGTCGCCGGAGTGGTTTAACGGGAACAATACTTCCGCAGTAAATTTACCGCCCTCTTCCAATACCTGATTGATGATATCGGCATCGATATCCGCATGTTTCGGCAATTGCTTCAGCGCATCTGCAACATGCAGCAATTCATGCAGCACGAATTGCATATCACGCAAGGGAGCGACGTATTGACCCATTATTTTCTCCTGATAACATTCAAATTTAAAAATTTATGTGGTGGTGGACTTATTATTTCTGCCATTTACATTCGGAGTCGAATCCGGCATGCGATAGCTTTCAATCAAGCGTTCAAAACCGATTTGCGCCCGCTCTACGCTGCCAGGCACCCTCAAAAACCTTGCATCATGATGCAAGGCAAGAATCAGCCCGTAAATCTCAAAAACCATTTGCTGCGGATTCGTCTCAGGGCGTAAATGACCCATTTCGACCGCTTGCAGCGCGCAGCGCAGCAAGGCTTCCTGCCAAACCCGCACCATGCCGACTAATGCATCGCGAATCTGGCCCGGACGGTCATCGTATTCGGCAGCACCGCTGATATAGATGCAGCCGGAGGCAATCTCCACTGTCACGCGTTTGACCCAGCGCGCAAACATTTCTTCCAGCCGCGGCAAGCCACGCAGCGCCTTCGTACTCGGGTAAAACACTTCCTGCTCAAAATGGCTGTGATACAGCTTCAGCACTTCAATCTGCAAATCTTCGCGTGAGCCGAAATGCGCAAACACGCCGGATTTACTCATGTGCATCTTTTCTGCAAGCAAACCAATCGTCAAACCTTCCAGGCCGTTTCGGCTAGCAAGATTGAGGGCCACATCGAGAATGGCGGCGCGGGTAAGCTCGCCTTTTCTCATGGATTTTGATGGCGTATTAATAATGTTCAAGGGTATCCAAAAGGTGTTTAATCAGTTTGCAGAAGTCTCGCACAGATTAAATAGGAACGGCCGTTCTATTTTATGCTGCATGCTACAAATGTCAAACCGGAAGTTTAGAGCTGAGGTTCTATTTGGCGGTGCGGGGGATTATTGACGAGCGAAACCGTGCCTGCGGCCCGACGCAGGCACGGAGGCCTACGCTACTGATATTGCGTGCACCTTATGTGCTGGATTTATCCAGCAGCCGCCGGTCGCGCTTGGTTGGCCGGCCTTTGATCTCGCTGGTCGGTTCATGAAACAGGCGGCGCTGTTCGGTCTCGTTCTGGCGTTTCGCGCTACTTTTCAGGGTTTCCGCATACAGCTTTTGCGCTTGCGGGGCGGAGCCGCGCAGGTCCGACAGGCCGACCACCTCGACTTCCCATTCGGTCGCGCCATTATTAATGGCCAACATGTCGCCGGGCTTGAGGTTGCGCGCTGGCTTGACGCGTTCATCGTTCCAACGCACCTTGCCGCTATCGACCGCATCCGTTGCCAGTGAACGCGTCTTGAAAAAGCGCGCTGCCCACAGCCATTTATCGATACGCACGTTATCCGACATCATCACTCCGATTGTGTCTCTAAGCGCAGTTTTGCCACTGCCCGCTGCAAGCTTGCCAATTGCAGCCGCATCTCTTCCTGCATCACCAGCAAGCCAGGCTCCAATGCCTTAGCTGCCGCAAATTGGCCTGCGCTATTCAAACGTACAATTTTCGGCCCAATGTCGTGTACGCTGGCGTGCAATGCTTCCAGCCCAGAAAATTCCGGTAAATGACCGTAATGCGTACTGCCATGGCCGTCGTACCATAGGCCGAAACGGCAAGAATGATGGTCTTTTAGCTCCGAAAAACTGAGCATACATTGGCCTTCGCTCGAACCTATCACTTGCTTGACCCATTTCTGATGATCATACTGCGCCACTAGCAGTGGAAAATCATTGTCATCCAATGTGATATCAGCCCATTCAGCCCACAGTGGTGCAGGACGGTACTGCTGCGACCAAGCCACTACATCCGACGCCGGCATCGGGCGGGCAATGCCGTAACCTTGCGCCAGATCGCATCCCAGTTGCATCAGCAACATTCCATGCTCTGCAGTTTCCATCCCTTCCGCAATGACGGTGCGATTAAATACCGCGGCCAGACTAATGACCGCCTTGACCAAGGCTAAATCAGCTTGATCATCGAGCATGCCCAGCACAAAGCTTTGATCGATTTTCAGTACATCGGCAGGCAAGCGTTTGAGGTAGGTCAACGATGAATAGCCCGTGCCAAAATCATCCAGCGCGAAAGTCACACCCAGCGCATGGCAAGCGGTAATCAGGTTTCGCACGTAAATAATATCGCCCAGCGCGGCCGATTCCAGGATTTCCAGCTCCAGCAGGCTTGGCGATACCGTAGGATGGTCAGCCAGAATGTGCTCGAGTCGCGCCAGGAAATCAGGACGTTCATAATGATGTGCTGCGATATTGACGCTGATAACCCAGTTCACGCCTATCTCCGCCCACTGCGCCATTTGCCGCAGGGCTTCATGCAGCACCCACTCGCCGATATCGACGATCAGGTCGGTCTGCTCGACCAGGGGCAGGAAATCCAGCGGCCCGATCACGCCTCTTTCAGGGTGGTGCCAACGCAATAGCGCTTCCATTCCGACCACCTGCCCACGCCGCATATCGACCTTCGGCTGATAGTACAAACGCAACTCACCCTGCTGTAGCGCCCGGCGAATACGATTCAGCTGATGTTGCTGGCTTTGCGCCTGATGATCCTGGTTAGTGTCAAAAAAATGATAGCGGCTACGCCCGGCCTGCTTGGCCTGATACATGGCCTGATCGGCATGCCGCAGCAGGGTATCAGGATCGATTTCATCTTGCGAATACACCGCTACGCCGATGCTGGCAGAAACCTGGATCGGCTGGCCATCAAGCAGATAAGGCTCGGCGACTTTCGCCAGAATCCGCTGCATCGCCAGCCCGATTTCGTGGATATCGTTCAAGCCACTGAGCAACAGGACGAACTCATCGCCGCCCAGGCGGGCCACGGTATCCTCGCCCCTGAGCGCGGATGACAAGCGGCCGGCCAGCTCTATGAGCAAGCGGTCGCCCAGTTCGTGACCGTAATAATCATTGACCGGTTTGAATCCATCCAGATCCAGCAAGCAAACTGCCAGCAACTGTTGGTGACGTTGCGCACTGGCGATGGCTTGCTTGAAGCGATCACCCAGCAAGACCCGATTAGGCAGCTTGGTCAACGCATCATGACTGGCCTGCCAGGTGATCTGACTGAGGAGATGGCGCTTCTCGCTGACATCCCGAAACACCAGGACGCAGCCGAATAGCGTGCCTTCAGGATTACGGATGGGAGCAACTGAACATTCGATAGAACACTCTTTGCCGTCCCTACCCATCAATATCAAGTTGGCAAGCACTGTACTGGCATTTCCGAGCGCGGCAGACGAAATGAAATTCGTGGCGGGCTGCCTGGTATCCTCATTCAGGATATTGAAAACCGCCTCTAGCGGCAGTCCCTGCGCTGCGCTGACGCTCCACCCGGTCAATTGTTGCGCCACGCCATTGAGCGACTCCACCCGGCCATCAAGGTCGGTAGTAATTACCGCGTCGCCAATCGACGCCAACGTCACCAGGGCACGCTCTTTTTCAGCTTGGAGTGCCGCTTGCGCCTGTTTGCGCTCAGTAATATCGACAATTGCGCCGATCAAACCGGCTACGCTGCCCTCGACGTTGGTATAGGTTGCTTTGTAATAAATGACATCACGCAAGATGCCGTTTGCTGCCGGAATCGTGATTTCATAGGTCTGCCGACCCGGGTGTTGGAATAACTCAGCATCCATTTTCAAGTGATGCGCGGCAAACCCCGGCAAAATGGGAAATACATCCTGCACAGAATGGCCGACAATCTCGTCCGTAGAGAACCCATACAAATTTTCCCACGCGGTATTCACGCCAAGGCACACCCCATCGGTATCTTTGAAATAGAGCGGAATCGGCAATGCCGCCAGCAACTGCTGGTTGAAATGCAATTGCTCGCTTTGCGTGCTGTTGCTTTCTTCCAAGGACTGTAGCAAGGCCTCCAGTTCGGCCGCCATGCCATTGAATGCACTGGCCATCCCACGCGTCTCGTGGCTGCCGCTAGCTGGCACGCGTACACTGTAATTGCCCGCCCTGAATCGTTTGACCGCAACCGATAGCTGCCTAATCGCAGCAAGATTGCTACGCAGAATCAAATTAATCAGTAAGAATACCGCTACGATAAACCCACTGAAAATCTTGCCCCAGTCCAGGAATCGACGCCATATCTTGTTCATGACCGGGACCGGTGTGATCCGCAAACGTAATACACCGTAGTACTCACCGCCGAGCATGATCGGCGCCGCAATTTCAGGCGCAGGAATAGCAAGCAGACGCACAAACCAAGCTGGCGCAAGCAGCGCGGTTCGGCTACCCAAATCAATCACTTGCAGCAGATTTAATTGGTGCTGCCACTGAACCCAGCCAAGATCGGCGCGCTCCCTGACTTGCGATTGCAGCAACCTACTGATCGCACCGACGTCCCCGATCACTGCTTGCTCAGCTAGCGCCGGCACCAGATCGCGTTGCATTTCATGCAACTCTTCCTGGTAGTTTACCTGCGCATCGGACTTTGCATACTCCAATATTAAGTAACCCTGAACCACATTCACCGATAGGATCAGCAACAGAATGGGCAGCAGCAATCGAGTGTACAACCCGGCATTGCGCCATAACTGCATTATTTTTTCAGTCAAATACGACACTAGTTTTCTACCCTGATAGTCCGGTAAAACCGGCGATAATTTTAATAGTCTGCGTTGCCGGCTGCGCAGACCTGGAGTTAGCCGTATGCCGGTCCGAAAAAAGCAGGGAAACACGTACAAGAAAATTTGGCCGATTCATCATCACCTGAAAATATACCTGGCCGCAGCAGTGGCTGCCAATCTCCTTAATTATTTTTAGCAAGTGTACAACTAACAACAATTTTGACAAAGTCAGTGCCGCGGTTTGGGTCTCTGATACGCTGGCTGCAGTGACTATTTTGAGACTTATGGCTACTATTCAGCCGGCACGGGATCGTTATGGCTTAAGAATAACTACCCAGGGTAACGATGCGCATCACTGCGCGATAAACCAGATATGTGAAGCCATACCAGATCCGTTTGTAGCGCGGAATATTGGTGAAATCTTCCAGATGAATCACCACGCCAGCGGCAATGGCGTCCTCGATGTGGCGCCGCAACGTACTGGCAAATGCGGCATCTTTCACCACCACATTCGCCTCCTGATTGATGAACAGGCTCAAGCCGTCACAATTACTGGAGCCGACTGTAGCCCAATCGTCATCCACCACCGCAACCTTGCCGTGTAACTGGGTCTTGCGGTATTCCACCACTTTGACGCCGCTTTTCAGTAGTTTCGGATAAAACGCATGCGCCACTGAATCCTGCAGCCGGAACTGGCCGACCCCGACCAGCAACGTCACATCTACCCCGCGCGCTGCGGCAGCCGCCAGCGCCCTGCGAAACTTATGGCCCGGGGCGAAATAGGGATTGGCCAGCAATGCGCTCTTGCGCGCACCGCCCAGCGCTTGCAAGTAAGCGCGCTGAATAGTGCGGCGATTACGCAGATTGTCGCGCACCACCAGCCCGGCCAGCACCGGCTGGTTCGATCGCGTCGGCAGTGCGGAGCGCAATTCCTGAAACAATTCCAGCCGCGCTATCAGCGGCATCTTGCCCAAGCGCGCCCATTGCGCCCGCGCCTCGTCATAAATGACGTTCACCAGCGGGCCCTGCACCTGTACTGCAAAATCCCAGCGCGGCGCAGACAACAGCACCGATGCATTGCTATCGTCCTGCAAGTCGTTATTGATATTCAGGCCACCGACGAAAGCGCATTCCCGGTCCACCACGCAGATCTTGCGGTGCAAGCGCGCCACGCCACGACGAAACCAGGGATTAAAGACACGATGGTGCACGCCGGCCGCTAGCAGATCGGCGTCAAGCAGCCTAACCGAGGCGCGCCCGGTGCCGACCCAGTCGCTAATCACACTCACTACCACACCGCGCGCCGCCGCGCGCTTGAGCGCGTCTCTGACCGTTTGGCCGACGCTATCGTCGGCAAAAATATAGGTTTCCAGGTACAACTCCGAAACCGCTGCATCTATCGACGCAATCAGGGCCGGAAAAAATTCGGTACCGCAATACAACAACGTGACGATGTTTTGAGAAGTGAAATTGACCGATCGCATGGGCTGCGGCTAGCAAAGACGCAACGTCGCGATAATCGGCGCATGATCCGACAGCCCGGCCCACAGCGAGCCGTGCAGCACCTCGGCCGACTCAATTGTAAAACCGCGCACATAAATCCGATCCAGCCGCAACAGCGGTAAACCGGCAGGAAAAGTGCGTGCCGGCATTGCCGTCGGCACACGGCGACTCTTGCGGTGCAAATAATCGCGCAGACGCAGCTTGGGCGCTCCGTCATCGAATACTTCGGTCACACCCAAGCGCGATTGCAGTGCCGCGCTCAGGCGATTGCCCCAATCGTTGAAGTCGCCGGCAATGATAATCGGTGCGCCCGGCGCAGCAGAGGCCTCGATGGTTTCGATCAAACCCTCAGTCTGGCGTCGCCGCCCAGCCGCAAACAGTCCCAGATGTATTACATAACAATGTACTTCAACGGCCGGAGTGCGCACTACGCAATGCAGAATCCCGCGTTGCTCGAATGCATGGTCAGAGATATCCCGATTGCTAGACGAAGTAATCTCGAACTGACTCAGCAGTGCATTGCCGTGATGGCCGTGGCTATACACTGCATTCATGCCATATGCCGAATGGCGTGAAGCGCCAGCCAGAAAGGCATCCTGTGCCTGGCTTGGCCACAGCGGGTAACGCGCCGCATGCAAGTCATGCCGTCCCTGCACTTCCTGCAGAAACACCAACTCTGCATCGAGTGCATCGATCGCCTGCTTCAGCGCCAAAATGCGCGGGTGGCTGCCAAATGAAGACACGCCCTTGTGGATGTTATAAGTTGCGATGCTTAGTTTCATGTGAATATTCTACCGTCTGGCGATCAGAGTACCACTGCTGCGTTCGTGCAGCGGCGTCCCACGGATAACCATAAACATGGGAGTATGACTAATAATTATGTCTTCGCCGCAATAAAACAATGCGTTACAAAAAAATACATTTATCAGTATGCTATTTCGTCGAAAACCGCGCTGATCAAACCCAATCAGCCCAGATATGTCGGCAACTGTAAAATCGCTTCCGCATTCGAGGGCGAAAAACACTGGTCTGCCGCTTCGCGGAAAGGCAGCCAGCGAAACCGGACATGCTCCCGTGGCGCCAACACAATCGGGATCGCGCGCGGCACCAAGAGTCCGAACACATGCTCGGTATTCTGTGTCACATCGGGCGCATAACGATGGCGCCAGATCGGATAAATCTCATAAATATTGGATAGCTGCCAGTCACGTAGATGCTGCAGCGGCACCTTTGAGCCGCTGGGTACCATGCAATCCGCCACCAGAATTCCGGTCTCCTCAGCCACTTCGCGCACTGCAGTGCGCGCCAGCGGCTCCTCCAAAAAATCTTTCGACCCGGTCACCGACTGCCAGTAGCCAGGATGATCGGCGCGTTCAATCAGCAGTACATCGAGATTGGCGGCATGAATCACAACCAGCACGGATTCGGGAATTTTAAGAGTCATGTCCATGTTATGTCGAAAAAAAGGCGCGAAAATCCGCGCCCTTTTATTATGCCTTGAAACTTATGCTTCCAAACCGTACGGCATCAAGCCTTCTCGACCAACTCCACATTGCGCAAGCGGATATGCAATTCCTGCAACTGCTTTTCGTCCACCGCCGATGGCGCCTGTGTCAACAGACACTGTGCGCGCTGGGTTTTAGGGAAAGCAATAACGTCGCGAATCGAGTCGGAACCAGTCATCATCGTCACCAGGCGATCCAGGCCGAATGCCAGACCACCGTGCGGCGGCGCGCCGTATTGCAGAGCATCGAGCAGAAAGCCGAACTTGAGCTGGGCCTCTTCGGCATCGATATTCAAGGCGCGGAACACTTTGCTCTGCACTTCGGCGCGATGAATACGGATCGAACCGCCACCCAGTTCCCAGCCGTTCAAGACCATGTCGTAAGCCTTGGCAATGCACTTGCCGGGATCGGTTTCGAGATAATCTTCGTGGCCGTCTTTCGGTGCGGTGAACGGGTGGTGGCAGGCGTTCCAGCGCTGTCCATCTTCATCGAACTCGAACATCGGGAAATCCACCACCCACAGCGGACGCCAGACATCGTCGAACAAGTCGTGGCTCTTGCCGAAGTCGGAATGACCGATCTTCACACGCAGCGCACCGATTGCATCATTCACGACTTTCGTCTTGTCGGCCCCGAAAAAAATCAGGTCGCCGTCCTGGGCACCGGTTTGCAGTACGATTTGCGCCAGCGCCGCGTCGTGCAAGTTCTTGACGATCGGCGATTGCAAGCCTTCGCGGCCCAAGGCGATTTCGTTGACCTTGATGTAGGCCAGGCCCCTGGCGCCGTAGATCGCGACGAATTGGGTGTAAGCGTCGATCTCGGAACGTGGCATCGCAGCGCCACCCGGCACCCGCAAGCCGACCACACGACCGCCTTCCATGTTGGCCGCACCACTGAATACCTTGAAATCGACATCTTTCATGACGGCGGTCAGGTCGGTGAATTCCAGCTTGACGCGCATATCCGGCTTGTCGGAGCCGTACACACCCATCGCAGTGGCGTAATCCATCACCGGGAACGGCTTGGGCAGATCGACATTCAGGCAGTTCTTGAACACCAGCCGGATCATGTCTTCGAACATGTCGCGGATTTCCTGTTCGTTCAGAAATGAAGTTTCGCAATCGATCTGGGTGAATTCAGGCTGGCGGTCGGCGCGCAAGTCTTCGTCGCGAAAGCATTTGGTAATCTGGTAATAACGGTCGAAGTTGGCCACCATCAGCAATTGCTTGAACAATTGCGGCGATTGCGGCAACGCGAAGAAGGCGCCGGCATTCACGCGCGACGGCACCAGATAATCGCGTGCGCCTTCGGGCGTGGACTTGGTCAGCATCGGGGTTTCGATATCGATGAAGCCGAGTTCATCGAGGAACTTGCGCACTTCCATCGTCACCTTGTAGCGCAGCCGTAAATTATTTTGCATTTGCGGGCGGCGCAAATCCAGCACGCGGTGCGTCAGACGGGTGGTTTCCGACAGGTTATCGTCATCAAGTTGGAACGGTGGCGTAACCGATGGATTGAGCACTTCCAAGGTCTCGCACACGACTTCAATTTTGCCGGATTTGAGGTTGTTGTTGATGGTGCCGTCCGGCCGGTTGCGCACAGTACCGATGGCGCGCAAGCAGAATTCGTTACGCACCTGTTCGGCCGCCTTGAAGACTTCAGCCTGCTCGGGATTGCAAACGATCTGCACCAAGCCCTCACGGTCGCGCAGGTCGATGAAGATGACGCCGCCGTGATCGCGGCGGCGATGCACCCAACCGCACAGGCTAACGGTTTGGCCGATCAGTGCCTCAGTAGTGAGGCCGCAGTAGTTGGTTCGCATGGATGACATTGTCTTACCTTGTTTATATCAAAATTCGGTGTTCGGTTATTCGGTACGGCATGGCACAGCGGATATGACTTACATTGCCGTTTTTTTGGGTTGCGGCGCAGCGGTTTTTTCCGGTGCAACCACACCCATCGAGACAATATAACGCAGCGCTGCATCGACGCTCATGTCGAGTTCAATCACATCTGCCCTGGGCATCATCAGGAAAAAACCGGATGTCGGATTGGGCGTAGTCGGTACGTAGACGCTGACGTAATCGCCCAGAAGATGGTTTTTGACGTCTCCGCCCGGGATTCCCGTCATGAAGGCGATGGTCCAAGAGCCTTCACGCGGATATTGCACCAGCAACGCCTTGCGAAAGGCATTGCCGTTCGGCGAAAACAGCGTATCGGAAACCTGTTTAACGCCGGAGTAGATCGAGTTGACCACCGGAATGCGCCTGAGCATGCCCTCCCAGGCGATCACCACATAGTTGCCAATGAAGTTCTGCGCCAGCAAGCCAACCAGGAAGATCGAAAGCAATGTAAGAATCGTTCCCAAACCGGGCAAGTTGAAACCAAACAGCGTCTTCGGCTGCCAGCGCTCCGGCAACAGCAACAAGGATTGATCCATGGTGCCGATAATCAGACTCAACACCCACAAGGTAATGACCAGAGGCACCAGAACCAGCAAACCTGTAATGAAATATTTACGCATGGTTTTCCTTATTGCCAACCGTCAAGGCTGACAGCAGGTATTCGTTAAATGGCAATTATTTTTCGGCAGAAGCACTTGCTTTGCCGCCGCCAGAGACGCTGGACGGCGCCGCTGGTGTTGGCGCTGTTGGCGCTGGTGTTGTTGTTACCGTTGTTGCGACGCTGGTTCCGGGCGAGGTAGCGGCAGTCGAAGTTTCTTCACCTGCACTGGCACTGTTATTGGCGCCACCAGAACCACCGCGAAAATCGGTCGCATACCAGCCCGACCCTTTCAACTGAAAAGCAGCAGCGGTGACTTGCTTTTTAAAGCTGGATTTGCCGCAGGAAGGGCATTCGGTTAACTGTGCATCAGACATTTTTTGCAGCACATCTTTGGCAAAGCCACAGACTTCGCAGCGGTAAGCATAGATTGGCATGGTAATCCCGGAAAAATCATCCAAAACCCGGCATTATAAAGGTTTTTGCCGGCTCTATCGCCGCGTCGGCAGGGGTTCGACAAAATTGTCTGGACGCACTTGGAAGCGCCGGGCAAAGGCAGTCGGCAAACCGACTGCGATTGAAAAGCATGATTTTCAGATCAGGAAGGTCACATTGGTTGGTGTCAACGCAGCGCATCCTTCTCACGTAAAGCCTGCAAAACGTTTGCCGGGGCCAACGTGGCGTAGCCCGCCAGACGCTTGAACGCAGTAAGTTTTTTCGATTTTTCAGCCTGAGAAATAATTTCGGCTTTGGTTGCGCCACGCTGCACCGCTTGATCGATTTCGGCTTGCAATGTTACGAGATAGGCGCGGGTGTCGGCGTCCAGGCGCGCCAGCTCGACGAGCGTACCGCGGCCGGGAACAATCTGACGCGGGCGCAAGCCGGCAAGGCTATCGTAAGCAGCGATCCAGCTGGCGATGTGGCTGTCGGGAGTGAGCGTGAGCAAGGTGTCAGATTGCATGATGGCGCCGGCAAACGCAATGTCCTGCCGTGGCAGCCAGACCGCAATGTTGCCAGGACTTTGAGAGGGACCGAAATACGATAATTGCAGCAGGCTGTCGCTGAAGCGAATCTCTTCCATGTCGCTAGAAAAACCGCGTGGCAGGGCGATCTCGGTACCGTAAGCCTTTTCCTGGAGCAAAGCCTGCATGGCCTTGAGTTGATCGGCACCGCGCATTTCCATCAGTTTACGGGCTTCCTCATGGGCGATCAGGGGCACACCGAGTTTTTTGAAATAACTGTTGCCGAGCCAGCGCGCCGGGTCGGAACCTGTGTTGATAACGTACCTAATCGGGTAGCTGCTGACTTTCTCGATTGCCCGATGCAGCATTTGGGCGACGCGGTAAGAGGGGCCGCTGTCGATGACGACCACCCCGGCCGAGGTGGCGACAAAGCCGAGATTAACCGTCAGTGCATCGTTGCCGTAGCTAGCCGGCTTAAGGTCGCCGTACACTACATACACGCCGGGAGCAACACGCACCGGCACCAATTCCAAATCTGCCGCAGCACCCAGTGTGCAGCAGCACGCCATGACAATCCCAAGCAAGCCGCGCAACGACATAGTGGATTTGTTTTTTGTCATTCTCAACATGGGATCAGGTTCCAAAAAATCGTGCACGGTATGTAACGTATACCCGAAGCAGGTAAACGTCACGCCAGTCGTTGCCATACCTGCCAGCGTTCCTTGCCGGCGAAAGCTGCAATCGAATCGATCACGGGCTTATCGTCGATACGCTTGAAATAAGGCAAGAGCAAGACATCCAACTGTGCAGCGGCGATGCCGAATGGCGGGCCTTTGGGAGCGTCGTCAAAATAGAAAAAACCGGCCAGCAATCCGCCGGGAGGCAATAAAGCAGCCCAGCGGACGGCGATTGCGGCATGCGTGCGCGGCGGCAGCGCACACAGAAACGCCCGTTCGTAAATAATATCAGGCGTTTTTTGGGGTGTGAAGGTAAAGAAATCCGCCTGCTCCACTCGCGCCGCCCACTGGCCCAACACCGCGCGCGCAGCGCCCACGGCAGCCGGAGAAAAATCGATGGCAGTCACATCCCAGCCAGCCTCGGACAAATACGCAACTTCGTAAGCACTGCCGCAACCGGGAATCAACACCACTGCATTAGGTGACACTTGCGCCGATTGCGCGACGAAATCCCGCAAAGCGGCCGGTACGCCGCCCTTGTCCCACGGCATGAAATTGCGGTCAAAGCGCTCGCTCCAGAACGCCTGGTCAGTCGGATCGCGAGTCTCGAAGGTCGTCATGGAGTGGTCTTTTTGGGAAGGATGGGATTCAAGGTAAAAGCGGTATGTGCTACTATTTTTTTATACTATTGGATGTATTTCAACAATCTGCTTTGTTTATATGCGTAGAAAGTGCATTTTAACAACATACTCCCACATAGATTAGACAGGCGATAACTATTCAAGCGGTATGCCAATTAAGAGCCAAGTGGTGCAATTTTGTAGGAGCGCGCCCGGGTGCGCTCCTACAAGAACCACTTCTGTTTGGCAATCTCTTATAGTGGCCTGAATAGTAACGACAGACTCTAGTAATAATAGAGCCGCGTCAGCAACTGAATCAGGATAATGCCGGCCACCAGACCGCCGCCGAAATAGATGACGGTGCTCAACAAGCGATTAGTACGTTTTTGCTCAATTAGCAAGTGCTTTAGCAGATCGGCATTTTGCGGCTGCGGCTGGCCGGCGACCGTTAATGCCTGATATACCAGACGCGGCAACTGCGGCAACAATTGGCTATAACGCGGCGCTTCCGCCTTGAGCCGCTCAATCAAGCCGCGCCAGCCTATCTGCTCGTTCATCCAGCGCTCCAGGTGAGGCTTGGCAGTGACCCACAGATCCAGTTCAGGGTCGAGCTGTCGACCCAGTCCTTCTATATTCAGCAGAGTCTTTTGCAGCAGCACCAGTTGCGGCTGCACCTCGACATTGAAGCGGCGCGAAGTCTGAAACAAGCGCAGCAGAATTTGTCCGAACGAGATGTCCTTCAGCGGCCGGTCGAAAATCGGCTCGCAGCAGGCGCGCACCGCAGACTCCAACTCGTCGACCCGGGTTTCCTTCGGGGCCCAGCCGGATTCGATGTGCGCTTCGGCGACCCGTTTGTAATCGCGCCGGAAGAAAGCCAGGAAGTTTTGCGACAGGTAATCCTTGTCGAAATCATTAAGGGTGCCGACGATGCCGAAATCGAGCGCAATATAGCGGCCAAAGGTAGCGGGATCCATCGATACCAGAATATTGCCGGGATGCATGTCGGCATGAAAGAACCCGTCGCGAAAAACCTGGGTGAAGAAAATTTCCACCCCATCGCGCGACAATTTTTTCAGATCGACGCCGGCCGCCTGCAGCCGGTCCAGTTGTGAAATCGGGATGCCATTCATGCGCTCCATCACGATCACTGCGGACGAGCAATAGTCCCAATACATCTCGGGCACAACCAACAGTTTAGAATCGGCAAAATTGCGGCGCAGCTGGCTGCCATTGGCGGCTTCGCGCATCAGATCGAGCTCATCGTGCAGGTATTTATCGAACTCGCCAACCACTTCCCTCGGCTTCAAGCGTTTGCCATCGGCCCAAAGCCGCTCGACCAGATCGGCAGCGATGTGCATCAGGGCGACATCTTCGTCGATCGATTTTTTCATGCCGGGACGCAACACCTTGACCGCGACCTGAGTGCCGTTTTTGAGCGTGGCGAAATGCACCTGGGCGATTGAGGCGGAAGCTATGGGCGTCCGCTCGAAACTAGCAAACAGCGTGTCGGGGTGGGCGCCGAGCGATTTTTCGATTTGCGCAATCGCCAGTGCGCTGCTGAATGGCGGCACCCGATCCTGCAGCCGGGCCAGTTCATCGGCGATATCGGGCGGCATCAGATCGCGCCGGGTCGACAATACCTGACCGAACTTGACGAAAATCGGACCCAGATCTTCCAGCGCCCGGCGCAGGCGCTCACCGCGCGGAGCGGATATGTCGCGCCAAAAAATCAGTGTATTGATCAGTTTCGCCGTACGCGGCACGGCCAGACCGGAAATAGCGATCTCGTCCAACCCGTAGCGAATTGCCACGCGCGCGATCTTGAACAAGCGTAGAAATTTACGAATCATTGCTTGCGCCTCTGAAGTTTTTCAATCCGCTTGGAAAGGCGCTCGACATCATCGCGCATGCGTGCGACTTCCCGTCCAAAATCGCTTATCGCTTGCGGTCTTAGCAGTGTCGGATTTTCTTCCAGAAAATATTCAGCAGCATTTTCCGCCAGCGATTGCGCGGCGGACTGCACGCTGCGGGATGCCGACCGGACGCCGCCGACGATGCGGGTAGCGGCGATATCGCCTACCAGTTTACTGAGGTCGTGCTCGGCCTCCCAGCGCAGGGTCTGGCTGAGTTGCGAGATCACGTTGGCGAACTCGGCATCGCCTTCGATCTGCACATACGAAAACGCGCGTTCGCGGTTTTGCAACATCAGCGGCAAATCCGCCGCTTGGGCGCGGATGGTGACAGTAGCAGGCATTTCGGGCGCGGCGGACTCCAGCATGCCGCCGGGCGCAACCTTAAGCCGGAGGCAAAGCAAGCCGGTGTCGAAACAGGCAATTTTGCCGGTATGCGCAGCAAGCTTGTCACGCGCCCAGGATTCCTGTGCCAGCAAGTGATTGATGGCTGCGGACAGGATGGCAGGAAATAGGTCGGTAGGGATCATTGTCACGAATATAAGGAAAATTCCCTTCCCTTCAACGGGAAGGTTGGCCACTGTAGCTCCCTCTCTTGCAGGGAGATGGTGGGTTTCCGCAGCACAAAAAACCTATCCTCACCCGGGCTTCCCCCTTGAAAAAGGAGCAACAAAACATCCGGCCACATCATTAAAAGGGAGGAAAAAACCGTGCTTACAGCTTGACGCCGGTATGCAGTGCTGCCACGCCAGCGCTCAAGTTAAAGTAATTGACGCGCTCCAGGCCGGCTTCCTGCAGCATGGTTTTTAAGGTTTCCTGATCTGGATGCATGCGGATCGACTCGGCCAAATAGCGGTAGCTTTCGGCGTCATTGGCGATTTTTTGCCCCATCCAAGGCAAAATTTTGAATGAATACAGATCATACGGCTTTTGCAGCGGTTGCCAGACTTTGGAGAACTCCAACACCAGCAGCTTGCCGCCCGGCTTCAGAACGCGCTGCATTTCGGCTAGCGCAACATCCTTGTGCGTCATGTTGCGCAGTCCGAAAGCGACACTGACGCGGTCG
The DNA here is from genome assembly GCA_012927625.1 of Glaciimonas sp. GTDB lineage: Bacteria > Pseudomonadota > Gammaproteobacteria > Burkholderiales > Burkholderiaceae_D > AVCC01. The sequence continues at coordinate 33,976 of JABBOV010000008.1, forward strand.
AAATAATTATCCGGGAATGGCAGCTTTTCAGCGTCGCATAACATGGCAGGCGTATTTAAACCCTGGTTGAGCAACCGATCGCGGCCGACGCGCAGCATCGATTCATTGATGTCGGTGAGCCAGACTTCGCCGCTGTTGCCGGCCTGGCGGGCGAAAGCCTTGGCCAGGTCGCCGGTGCCGCCGGCAATATCAAGCACTTTAAAACCGGGCCGCACTCCAGCCTGCGCGATGGTGAACATTTTCCAGAGCCGATGCAGGCCGACCGACATGACGTCGTTCATCACATCATACTTGGCAGCGACGGAATGAAAAACTTCGGCAACCTTGTGGGCTTTTTCTTCTTCGTCGACGGTCTGAAAACCGAAATGGGTTGTATGTGTCATGGGCTCAAGCGCGTAAAGGAGATTGGGATGTTCGGAGATCCATTTTGCACGGACAGGGCCGGCTCCCGCAGATTGTCATGTATTACAGCTCCTGATTATACAAGCTATACAAGCACCGTTTTACTACACCTAAGCAGCAAGTATAACGAACCAAGAGCTGCGCTCGTAGCCACCTGAATCCACTGTACACTTCAATATCATGCAGTCTATAGCGATAGATCAATTACATAAATGCCCACTTCTGAATTGTTCGAAGTCGATTACGCGCACACCAAAAAGCACTTCCGCAACGACTGATGACGTGATAAAAAATCGTCAATGATAGAAAAAATTTTTACGTTCAAATCTTCACCAGACAATAAACCGTCGCAAGCAACACAACAAAGCCGGAATTAAAACCGATTAAACATTCAAACCGATTCATCGAAAGAGACCAATAAATGCAAGGATTACTGATCCCGCTAGCCTCGTTGCTCAGCGGGGTAAGCATGCTGATCGTAGGCGTGGGCCTACTTTTTTCAGTATTGGGCCTGCGTTCAGGGTTGGCCGATTTTTCCGGCGTGGTCACCGGCTTAATCATGTCGGCATATTTTGCCGGCTTTGTTGTGGGCACCTTCATTTGTCCTGTGATCATTCGACGTGTAGGTCATATTCGGGCATTTGCTGCGATGGCTTCCATTGCCTCGACCATGCCCATTCTGCACGCGCTTTGGGTTGATCCCTGGTTTTGGGGATTGCTGCGTCTGCTCACGGGAGTGTGTCTGGTAGGGCTATATATTGTGATCGAAAGTTGGCTCAATGCATTGGCGCCCAACCATCTTCGCGGCAAAGTGTTTGCCATCTACATGTCGGTGAATTTTGTAGCACTGGCTTTGGGGCAATGGTTGATTTTAGTGGGTGACAGACTAGGTTTTTTCTCCTTTGCCATCGTGTCCGTGCTGTTTTCTTTTGCTCTACTGCCTATAACGCTTATCCGGGTGGCGGAGCCCAAGCCGGTAGAGACGCCGCGAATGGGCCTACGCGAACTCTATAAAATCTCGCCGTTAGGGGTTGCCGGCGCACTGTGTTCCGGCTTGCTAAATGGTGCGTTTTATGGAATGGGCGCTGCCTACGCTCAGGGCGTGGGGTTCACAACGGCTGGCGTTGCCACCTTCATGGCGGTAACGATTTTAGGCGGAGCCATATTCCAATGGCCGGTAGGGAATTTCTCCGACCGCCATGATCGTAGGCTCGTCATGTTATGGATTTGCATCGGCAGTGCAGTCCTGGCGAGCGTGGGGTTTTTGCTTTCCAGGGCATCGGAAAATTCTCTGATTGGGCTTGGCGCCTTATATGGCGGTCTGGTTTTTACCCTTTACGGACTCAACGTGGCGTATGTCAACGACTTGATCGACTCTTCCATCTTGCTTGAAGTCGCCAGCGGCTTATTGCTGGTTCATGGAGTTGGCTCGGCGATTGGTCCTACTCTTGCTGGCGTCTTGATGGATGCCTTCGGGGCTGCAAGTTTGATGCTATTTTTTGCCCTGGTGCTGGGCTTATTCGCCATGTTCATCTCGCACCGGATGAAATTGTTTCCTGAAGTGCCCGCAGCTGATAAGTCTGGTTATGTGGTGATGAATAGCAGCTCGCCGGTGGTTCTGCAGATGGATCCGAGAACGATTGTAGAGGATGACGCGACCGATCATGGTGGCTAATCAGATAACTAACAATACGCACATTCAGCCCTGATATGCACCGAAATTAAAGGAATGCACCGTTGAAAGAAGCACAGGCACGCAATGTATTGCTGGTGCGCGCCATCGAATTGAGCGACACCGCTGCTGCCCTCCTCCCGCGCGAGGATCGGCAATGGGCCAGCGCGACCGCGCGCGCGCAAATCCCTCCAGATGGGAACCAGCAGGATTCCCGTAGTCAGGCTCCGAGCCTTGCGCAGCAGAATTTCCTTGCCAGACGCGCCGAGCTGTTACGCGCCCGCCTGAACAGTCATCAGGTGGCACTGCGCCCGTTCGATTTGCTGGCGCGCTGGCCGCGTTGGCTGCTCTGGGCGCTGCCGCTGGCGGCATTCCTGCTCGGTGCGCTAGCTAATGAAATGACTGCCGGCCAACGCATCAATATCCTGTCGCTCCCCTTGCTGACGATGCTGGTTTGGAATGCGCTGGTGTATCTGCTGCTGATACTCAATGCGCTGGGCAACTTGCTCGGCATGCGCACCCAACCGATTGCGCCGGCGCAATTTTTGGCCCGCATGGCACGCATATTAAGGGTTACTTCATCAGACCAAACGCAGTCGCCGAAAGGGTCGCCGCTGAATGCTAGCCTGGCGCGCTTCGGCCGCGACTGGTTAGCTTTCTGCAGCCCGCAAATGGCGCAGCGCGCCGCCTACATTTTGCATCTGAGCGCTGCACTGCTGGCTGCCGGCACGCTGGCTGGCATGTACGTGCGCGGCCTCGGGCTGGAATATCTGGCTGGCTGGCAAAGCACCTTCCTGAATGCCGGCATGCTGGAAAGTGTGCTGCACCTGATACTAAACCCTGCATCGCAACTGACCGGCATTCCGGTCGCCACGGCGGCGCAACTTGGCGCCATCGAATGGAACGGCTTGCAAGCCGGCGAAAATGCCGCGCACTGGATTCATTTGTATGCAGTCACGGTCGCCCTCTTCATCATTCTGCCGCGCCTGTTGCTGGCCGCTTATGCCGCGATCCGCGCCCAGCGGCTGCAACAGCGCTTCCCGCTGACCGATCTGGGCGAACCGTATTTGCGCCGGCTGCTGGCCAGCACGGACGATAACGAAAGGCTGGTAAGCATAACGCCCTACAGTTACCACCCCAGTGCAGCGGCCCAGCAGCACTTGCGCAGTTTGTTGAGCAATGCGCTGGGCCAGTCCAGCCAGATCGAATTCACACCGACCGTAGCGTATGGCAGCGAGCAAGAATATCTCACCCTGCTGGGCGACACTGCAGACGATACCCAAAACCCAGTCACCCTGAACATCGTGCTGTTTAACACTGCAGCCACGCCGGAGCATGAAATTCAGGGCACGCTAATGGAAGAAATACAACGCAAGTTGGCGCAGCGTAAAAACCATTGCCAATTGCTGGCGATACTGGATGAATCGGTTTATCGGCAACGATTGGCGGGCCAGGCCGGCGCTGCCGAACGGCTCGCCGAGAGACGCCACATTTGGCAACACGTGCTGCAACGGCAGCAAGCGCAACAGGTACAGGTACTGGTGCTCGACCTCGGTTGCGATGATAGTGCGTACAGCAACGCGCAACTGCAACTGCAACTGCAACTGCAACTGCAACTGCAAAGCATCGTTCTGGAATAGGAGAGTCAGCATGACCGACGGACATCGAAGCAACACGCGCTGCCGCATCAACCTCAGCCTGATCTCGCACACCAATGCCGGCAAAACTACGCTGGCGCGCACGCTACTGGGACGGGACGTTGGTGAAGTACGCGACGCCGCTCATGTCACCGATCTGGCCCAGGCTTATCCGATGCTGGACACCAAACAGGGCGACACCTTGATGCTGTGGGATACGCCCGGCTTTGGCGATACCGCGCGCCTGCTGCACCGGCTGAAAATGTCCGGCAATCCGGTTGGCTGGATAATGACCCAAGTGTGGGATCGTTTTGCCGACCGTTCGTTGTGGTGCAACCAGCAAGCAATGCGCAACGCGCGCGAACAGGCCGACGTGGTTTTATATCTGGTCAATGCCGGCGAAGACCCGCAAGATGCCGCGTATGTCGATATGGAAATGCAAATTCTGAGCTGGATCGACAAGCCGGTAATACTGCTACTCAACCAGATCGGCCCACCACAGGAAAGCGATCTGGAAACCCAGGAAGAACAAAAATGGCAGCTCCATCTGCAGCGCTTTCCGATTCTGCGCGCTGTGCTCACGCTAGACGCCTTCGCCCGCTGCTGGGTGCAGGAAGGGGTTTTACTAGGCACCGTTGCCAGCCTGCTGCCGGCTGACAAACAAAGCGTCTTCAACACGCTGCGCAATGTCTGGCGCGAGCAAAACCTATCCTGTTTTCATGACGCGATGGCAATCCTTGCCGCGCAACTGGCGCGCACCGCGTGCGACCGCGAAACCGTTAGCAATCCGACCTGGACCAGCAAAATTAACGGGGTCATCAAATCCCTTGGTCACAGCACCCCATCGGAGAAAGATGCAGCGATGCAAAGGATGGCAAAGCGGCTCAATGCCGACATCCACCACACAACAGATCGGCTGATCCAGCGTCACAGCTTGCAAGGCCACGCCACGCAAGAAGTATTGCAACGCCTGCAGCACGATTACAGCGCCAATATGCCGTTCAATACCAATACCGCAGCAATCTTCGGCGGCTTGCTGTCCGGGGCCTTGGGCGGCTTGGCTGCCGATATCGCCGCCGGCGGCCTGACTTTCGGCGGCGGCATGGTCGCCGGCGGCATCACCGGCGCATTAAGCGCCAGCGGTCTGGCGCATGGCTACAACTTGGTCAAAGGGAAAACGCCATCGATCCGTTGGTCGGGCGAATTTTATGAAGGCCTAGTGCGCTCGGCCCTGCTGCGCTATATGGCGGTGGCGCATTTCGGCCGTGGACGCGGCGATTTTGCGCAGGGCGAGCACCCGACCTTTTGGCAAAAGGCCGTAGCCGATATCGTCAACACCCATCGCAGCGAGGTTCATGCCATTTGGACGCATAGCACATCAACCGATAACATCGACCGGACCACTCAAGAGATCGAGTCGGTTCTCGCCATTTGCGCGGCAGACTTGCTGATTGCGCTATACCCGACTGCAGCCGCCATCTTTGATCCAGACGGCGAGAAATGATGATGATGATGACGTCTGCCGCATTACTCGAGCACTGGGCGCTTTACGCAATTCTATGATTGACCTGCTGCGAATAGCTAGGTATGATTCTCACTCTTCGGAGTGTGGCGCAGTCCGGTAGCGCACCTGGTTTGGGACCAGGGGGTCCAAGGTTCGAATCCTTGTACTCCGACCAAGTTTAAAAAAGAGCAGTCTTTGACTGCTCTTTTTTCATTTCAGGCCGCATTGCAACTTCCCCGCGCTCCGCAGTTACACTGATCGGCCGCACACTATCGCCGTCAGCCGCCATGTCCCAGCAATTTTCCACCGCCTGCGAACGCAACAGCGCACCTATCTGTGCCCTTCTACAAGGCATCCTGAAAAACAGCGAACATGTGCTTGAAATCGGCAGCGGCACCGGCCAACACGCAGTACATTTCGGTGCTGCGATGCCGCATCTGGTCTGGCACACCAGCGACTTGCCGCAAAATCATCCCAGCATCATTGCCTGGCAACAACAAGCGCACTTATCTAATGTTGTAAGGCCGCTAACGCTCTCCGTGAGCCAGTCGGATTGGCCGACCGGGCCTTTCGATGCGATCTTCAGCGCCAATACTTGCCACATCATGGCGTGGCAAGAGGTCGAAGCGATGTTTGCCGGCATCGGCCGCCTCCTGCCGTCAGGCGGCTTGGCCTGTATTTACGGCCCGTTCAATTACGGCGGCCGGTTTAGCAGTAGCAGCAATGCAGAATTCGATGCCATGCTGCGCGCACAATCGCTCCACATGGGGTTGCGTGATTTCGAAGCGGTGAATACGCTGGCCGCCGCGCAAGGCTTGGTAATACAGGAAGATCACAGGATGCCGGCCAATAACCAACTATTAGTGTGGCGGCGCAGTTAATAGGCAAACATATCCAGAAGATATTATTCTAAATAATAACTGGTATAAGAATATATCACTAGCACATTATCTTGCAGTGCAGCATAATGCACCTGTCTCCTCTATATCTCCTCCTAGATATGGATTTAAGCCCGCTTTAATCAGCGGGCTTTTTTTTGCCTATGCCACACCCCAACCACTCCCACGTTAGCAGTACCAATAAAATTCTGTACACATCGAATCGCCCTCTCTAATCCTAAAAATAACAGTTCATCTTCTGGTTAAAAGCGCTACAGAGGCGATGACTGCTAGGATAATGAATTTCAGACTAAGGAAACCGCATGAATGCGATTGAAATCACCCAATACGGCGCGCCTGATGTGCTGCAAATCTGTCAACGCCCAACACCAACGCCGAAAGCCGGCGAGTTATTGATCAAAGTCCATGCTGCCGGCGTGAACCGGCCTGATATCTTGCAAAGAACCGGCAACTATCCAGTTCCGGCCGGCGCATCCGATCTGCCGGGCCTGGAAGTGGCGGGCGAAATTGTTGGCGGCGATTTGAGCGGTAGCGCCTTGCAACGCGGCGACATGGTGTGCGCGCTGGTGCAAGGCGGCGGGTATGCCGAGTATTGTGTGGCACCGATAGAACAATGCCTACCGATGCCGCAAGGTTTGAGCCCGCTGCAAGCTGCCGCCCTGCCGGAAACTTTTTTTACCGTGTGGAGCAACGTGTTCGACCGGGCGCGCCTGGCTGATGGGGAAACCCTGCTGGTGCAAGGCGGCACTTCCGGCATCGGAGTGAGCGCACTCCAAATCGCTAGCGCGCTCGGGCATCGGGTCTTCGCCACCGCTGGCAGCGACGACAAATGTCGCGCCTGCGAAGCGCTGGGAGCCGAGCGCGGCATCAATTACAAGACCGAAGATTTTGCCGCTGTCGTCAAGCAATTGACGAATGACAAAGGCGTCGACGTGATCCTCGACATGGTGGGCGGCGATTATGTGGCGCGTGAAATCAGTTGTCTGGCCGACGATGGCCGCATCGGCCTGATTGCCTTGCAAGGTGGCTCCAAGGCGAATATCGATCTGGGGCAAATTCTGCGTCGCCGTCTGACGATCTCCGGTTCGACGTTGCGTCCGCGTCCGGTTGCCTTCAAGGCAGCGATTGCGAAAAACCTGCTGCAGCGAGTCTGGCCGCTGCTGGAATCCGGCGCCATCAAACCGGTCATTTTCCAGACTTTCCCGCTGGCACAGGCTGCTCAGGCGCATAGCTTGATGGAATCGAGCACTCACATCGGCAAGATCATATTGCAGCTTATATAAATATACTTATAGCGGTATTTTATGCTTCTGCAACGAATATATGCGGAGGATGTGCCATTATTTGGCATACTCCTCGATTTATTTTTTTGCGACCTGATCCAAATCAGCAGCAAATGCAACGACATGGCTGCTGCTGCCGCCTATTTGCGTTGTTTGTACAGCTCGCGGAAAGTCTTGCCGGAGGGCGCAGGTATATCCCGGTAATCGGTCCAGCCGCCTGCGAACGGCAGCCTGGAAATCGATTTTTTACTGCCGCCCATGATGCGCATCACCCGCACACCAGCCTTGGTTGCCAAGTGATACAGCGCAGGACGTTTGGCAAAATACGCCCATGCCCGCAAACCCAGGCGTTCCATTGGCGGGCGCAATTGCTTTGCAAACTGCTCTTCGCGCAGTTTGCGCATCAAGCCCGGTAACGGGATTTTTACTGGACAAACTACCTCGCACTCGCCGCATAGTGTCGATGCCTGCGGCAAGTCGAGCGCGTTTTCGATCCCGACATAGGCCGGCGTAAGTACACTACCCATTGGCCCCGGATAGACCCATCCATAACTGTGGCCACCGATTTTCTGGTACACCGGGCAATGGTTCATGCAAGCGCCGCAGCGAATGCAGCGCAGCATGTCCTGGAATTCACCGCCGATTAACCCGGTGCGACCGCCATCGATTAATACGAAATACATGTGTTGCGGGCCGTCCTGCTCGCCTTCCGCACGCGGGCCAGTGAGCAGCGAAAAATAATTCGAGATCGACTGGCCGGTGGCCGAACGCGGCAGCAAGCGCATCACGGTAGCTAAGTCTTCCAGCGTCGGTAATACCTTTTCGATGCCGGTCACCACCACGTGCACTTTGGGCGGCAAGATGGTGCACATGCCTTCGTTGCCCTCATTGGTGACAATCGCGACCGACCCAGTTTCGGCAATGATGAAATTACCGCCGGTAATGCCCATGTCGGCGGACAAGAACTGCGGCCGCAAGATTTCTCGCGCCTCTCGCGTCATGGCTGGAATGTCGGTCAGACGCGGCCGCTTGTGAACGCGGGCGAACAGGTCGGAAATCTCTTCCTTGTCCTTGTGCACCACCGGTGCAATGATGTGCGACGGCGCTTCGTTGCCGTTGATCTGCAAGATGTATTCACCCAGATCTGTTTCGACCACTTGCACGCCGGCGGCTTCCAGCGCCTGGTTCAGCGCCATTTCTTCCGACACCATCGATTTTGACTTGATGGCTTTTTTTATCTCGTGCTTGCGGGCGATTTCGACTACCAGGCGCGATGCATCTGCGGCACTTTCCGCATACAGCACGGTGGCGCCGCGACGACTCGCTTCCTTTTCGAAAGTGTCCAGCCAGACATCGAGGTTTTCGATGGCGCGCATGCGCATTTCGACTGCGGCGTCGCGCGTGCCTTCAAAGTCGTCCAATTCCATAATCGCCGAAGCACGGCCGGTAACGAACTTGGTCGACAATTTTTTCAGGTTGTTTTGCAGCCGCACGTCAGCCAGACGTTCCCCGGCCCGGGCCTTGAAGTGCATTGATTGAATTTGCATGATGTTGTCTCTTTGCTTTTCTTGTCAGCAGTCGCCCGCCAACACTTGCGCCACGTGCAAAACACGGGTCTTGTCATCGCCAGTGCGGCGCAGTCGCCCTTCGATATTGAGCATGCAGCCCAAGTCGCCCAGCACCACTGCATCGGCGCCGGAGCCATGAATGTTGGCGCACTTCTCATCCACGATGGCGCTGGAAATGTTGCCGTATTTGATGGCAAAGGTGCCTCCGAAACCGCAGCAGGCAGTGCTATCCTTCATTTCGGTTAATTGCACATCTGGCAACTTGCCAAGCAGTGCACGCGGCTGCGCCTGCACTCCCAGTTCGCGCAGGCCGCAACAGGAATCGTGATAGGTGATATGGCCCTTGAAGCTGGAAGGCAGGCTTGATATTTTCAGTACGCTGGCCAGAAAGTCAGTCAGTTCGAAAACCCGCGGCTCCAGCTTGCGCATGCGTGCGCGCAGATCAGGCGCATCGGAAAACAAGTCGGAATAATGCGTCTTGACCATGCCGCCGCAAGAGCCGGATGGGATCACGACATACTCAAAACCTTCAAATTCATTCAGGAATTTCTCAGCCAGGGCACGCGCAGACTGACGGTCGCCGGAGTTATAACCAGGCTGGCCGCAACAGGTCTGCAAATCCGGCACCACCACTTCGCAGCCATTCGACTCCAGCAGCTTCAGTGTGGAAAAGCCGATTTCAGGACGAACCATGTCCACCAGACAAGTCACAAATAATCCGATACGCATCGGCTGCTCCCGTTTAATTTTAAACAAACCTTATTATGACGCGTGCAACGGCAAGCGCTCCCGCCACAGTCGATGAAATAATTTATGCTATTTCCCAGGAATATTTTCGCCCCCCGTAATATTTTTTCACATTGTGGTATAAAGAAGCATTCTGATGTGTACACTGAATAATGAAAAGCGAATTAGCACCAACTAAAAATAAAACGGCAATTCAGGTAGTCGCGCGCATGATCTCGCTGCTCGATGCGCTGGCGCTCTACCCGGATCCTGTCAGTCTCAAGGAGCTTTCCAGAATGACCGGATTGCATCCGTCAACCGCGCATCGCATCCTCGGCGATATGGTAACAACCCGTTTTGTAGACCGTGCCGACCCCGGCTCTTACCGTTTGGGCATGCGCCTGCTGGAACTGGGCAATATCGTCAAGAGCCGTTTGAGTGTGCGCGAGGCAGCGCTGGATTTCATGCGCACCCTGCATCGAAAGACGCAACAGACCATCAACTTGTCGGTGCGGCAGGGCGATGAAATAGTCTATATCGATCGGGCATTTTCTGAACGTTCCGGCATGCAGGTGGTGCGCGCCATCGGCGGGCGCGGCCCGCTGCACCTGACATCGACCGGCAAGCTCTTCCTTTCAGTGGACGAACCGAAAGCCGTGCGCGCCTACGCCACACGCACCGGCCTGACCGGCCATAACAAGAATTCGATTACCGATCTAGGCCAACTAGAGCGTGAATTGAGCCTGGTTCGTGCACGCGGCTATGCGCGCGACAACGAAGAGCTTGAACTCGGGGTACGCTGCATGGCCGCCGGGATCCGGGACGACAGCGGGAAACTGATTGCCGGCTTGTCGATCTCCGCTCCGGCAGATCGCCTTCAAGATGACTGGGTGGAAGACCTGGTTCAGACCGCAAACCAGATTTCAGCTACATTGGGTTATGTCGCGCAAAATTCATAATTAAGAATCGTGAGTGGGTATAGCTATTTTTTACCATATTTACGCAATCATATCGATTGATGTCAAAAATACCCCCATAAAATTAACTATTTTGCATTATGTGCGCAACAACGGTCGCCGCACTGACAACCTCAACCTGCCCTGCCCGACCGGTTCGCCATCGAGATGGAACACGTTCACCACCTGCGCCAGATTGCCGGCCTGATCCTGCAACGCGCCGGCCGCTGCTGCCGCCTCCTCTACCAGCGCTGCATTTTGTTGCGTGACCTGATCCATCTGGTTGATCGCCTGATTGACTAGCGCGATACCTGTACTTTGTTCCTGACTGGCAGCAGTGATTTCACTCATGATGTCGGTCACGCGCTTGATGCTGGCGACGATTTCTTCCATGGTGGCGCCAGCCTGCTCTACAAGCTTGCTGCCGGCATCGACCTTGTCCACAGAGTCGCTAATCAATGTCTTGATTTCCTTGGCAGCAGTGGCCGAACGCTGCGCCAGATTACGCACTTCTGTTGCAACCACTGCAAAGCCACGGCCCTGCTCGCCGGCGCGGGCAGCTTCCACTGCCGCATTCAAAGCCAGGATATTGGTCTGGAATGCGATGCCGTCAATCACGCTGATAATGTCGGAAATCTTATGTGCCGATGCGTTGATCGATCCCATGGTGTCAACCACTTGCAACACGAGGGCGCCTCCCTTGGACGCGACCTCGGAAGCCGTTAGCGCCAATTGGTTGGCCTGTCCTGCATTGTCAGCATTCTGTTTGACGGTACTGGTCAACTCAGCCATCGAAGAGGCAGTCTCCTCCAGGGAACTGGCCTGCTGTTCAGTGCGCGACGACAAATCGAGGTTGCCCGCCGCTATCTGGCTGGAGGCGCTGGAGATAGTGTCGATGCCGGTACGCACCCGGGTAATAATATTCTGCAGGCTGCTATTCATGTCTTTGAGCGCTAGCAATAATTGCCCTGTCTCATCTGTCGAGCTGACTTCAATACGGCCGCTCAAATTGCCTGAAGCAACTGTCTGTGCGATTTTCATTGCTCGCTGTACCGGCCGCGTAATCGAGAGGGTTGCCAACCACGCGCATACAGCAGACAGAATAGCCATGATAGCCGCAAGCCCGGTGGTCAACTGTTTGCCGCTATTAACCGTATCGTCAAACGATTTTCCTACAGTAGCGGTGTCTTCGCGCGCGATTTGCATTAATTCGCCGAGTGCCTTGCCGATCGCCTTGTCTGCGCCGGCAATGCTCTGGTCTATTTCCTGAATCGCAATTTCACTGGATTTCATTGCGACGACTTTACGCATAGCCACGCGATAGGTTTCAGTGCCTTTCAATATTTCGTCCAGCAATGATTTTTCCCGATTGCTGACGCTTCCTGTTTTCAGGTACCCCGCAACAACAACATCAAGACTGGCAAGGTCTGCGGCAAATTTTTTGTCGTAGCCTCCGCCTCTTATTAAATAATTCTTGAAATTATGTATTGCATCGCTCAGCTTGATAACGCCGGTCGTTGCAAACTCCCTCTTCTCCATCGAAATGCTGGAAAATTCCGACCACTTGTCAGCCACAGTATTCAATGCCGTCCAAGCGACACAACTTGAAATGATGGCAAACAGAGTCACCAGGCAGAATGCCAGTCCTAGACGCGTGCCAATTTTAAGGTTTGAGATTTTCATTTGATATTTTTAGTTAAATGCTGAGAATCAGCTAAAGAGCTTACTTTTCAAGCTACGCAGCCCACTTTTCATCCTGCTTCAGCGCTGCTACCCGACTGGCATTAACGACGCGCTTATGCTGTGCGAAGTTAGCAGCCCTATCCAGTACTGCCAGAGCGTTAAATTTTTGCCCGGAAGTCTGCATCCCCCGCACCGTGGCAGACGGCGCGGTCATGACGATGGAACGCTTTGCGCCAGTCGCCTGCAATCAAGTTTAGTTGGACAAAGCGAAATCCAGCCGACTCGGAAGCCACCGTTTTATTGTTTTATTGTTTTATTGCTTATTGTTTTATTGCCATGCAGCATATTTGATGAATATGTCTGGATGATGACAACACTGCCGACGGAGCACGCGGCACAAAGGAAGCCGGCGATGCCAACATTTTTTCTATAATTACGGGGTATATTTTTATACTGCAATAAAAATATGCGGCGATGGCATTGTTTTATTAGATACTATATATGAGTATATATTTTTCTACCGATACTAACAAAATTGCAACGATTCGTAATATTTATGAACTATTGCTGGAAATAGACTCAAATAGTTACACGATGCCAATTTTTGCAATTGGTGCGAACGTGTTAATCGTTTATTTATTTTTTATAGAGGTGATCTCATGAAAACAATGCAAAAACTGGCAGTCAACACGATCATTGCGGCAGCATTTTTGGCTCTGGCGGGGTGTTCAGGCATGTCGCGGCAGGATCAAAATACGGCGGTCGGCGCGGGTATCGGTGCGGTGGGTGGGGCAGTGCTGACCGGCGGTAGCGCGGTTGGGACAGTCGGCGGCGCTGCCGTTGGCGGCGTCATCGGACATGAAATAAACAAAAGATAAGGGAGAAACGCCTGCGATAGCAGGTGTAGCGCAGGAGGATAGGCTATCAGCCTATCCTCCTGCTGGAGCCCATCTGCATTAACTAAATCAAGCTGCGGACTGCGCCAGCACACGCCGGATAGTACTAGCCAGATCTTCAGCCACGAATTTGGCTACATAGGCATCCGCGCCCACACTTTTGACGTGGTCTTCGTTGGTTGTTCCCGTCAGCGAGGAATGAATCACCACCGGAATCGACCTGAAGCGCACATCCTGCTTGATCTTTCGGGTCAAGGTAAAGCCATCCATTTCCGGCATTTCCAGATCAGTCAACACCAAGGCAACCTTGTCATGCACCGTCTTGCCCTCGGCTAATGCTGTGTCGGCGATGGTTTGCAGGCGCTCCCATGCTTCTTTGCCAGTCTTGGTCATGATGAACGGTGCGCCCATCGCCTCCAGTCCATGCTCGATCAGAGTGCGCGCCATGACCGAGTCGTCTGCGGCCAGAATTACGGAACCAGGTGGCAACGACAGTGCCGGGCCGACGGTGCTTGAATTACTTTCCTGCTGACTTGACGGCATCACACTGTGCAGTATCTGCTCCACGTCCAGCACTTGCGCCAAGCGGGTACCATCAGTATCACCATCAAGTCTGGCGATGCTGGTGACCATGCCGCCCACCATGCTCGACTCGGCCGACAGCACCTGACTCCACTCCAATCGCACGATCTCTTCCACGGATTCCACCGCAAAGGCTTGGGTGGAACGCGCGTATTCGGTCACCAGCAAAATATTCAACCCGTTTTTTGGCGTGCAACCGACAATCGCCGGCAAGTCGATCACCGGAATAATCTGGCCGCGAATATTCGCCACTCCCAGCATGTGTGGCAGCGCGCCGGCGACACTGGTAACGGCCGGCATAGCGAGAATTTCACGTACCTTGAAGACATTGATGCCGAACAGTTCGGAGCGTTCGGCATTGACAGCCTCGCCCAAACGGAACAGCAGCAGTTCAAACTTATTGTTAGCGGTCAGCTTGGTTCGTTCATCGACTTCCTGTTGCACTGTACTCATCGCTGTACTCATGTCTATCATCCTTGGCGCTGTATGCGATTGACGTTTATTAAAGGTTACTGCAGTTGCTACTGATATTAAACTGAGTCGTCGTCCGGTTATCAAAAATCCCTATAAATTTTTGATTTATAACGGATTTTCTAACCATATCTTTAGCGCAACAACGCAATGCCTCGTAATATCCGGCGTGTCTGACGCTGCGCAATCCGGCCTGTCTTGCAACAGCGCAGGCACTTTGTCTTGAAATCAATTTCATCACCCCCATTTTTGCACCATCTATTCAACAACGTTCCACCATAAGGTATACATGACTGTTTCCGAAAAGCAAACCCTGGGCTTCCAGGCTGAAGTCAAGCAACTGCTGCAATTGATGATCCATTCTTTGTATTCCAACAAGGAAATTTTCCTGCGCGAATTGGTATCGAATGCGTCTGACGCGTCCGACAAGCTGCGTTACGAAGCAATTCATAACGCCGATTTGTTCGAGAACGATCCAGAACTGAAGATCAAAATCACCTTCGACAAGACAGCGCGCACGATTTCGGTCTCTGACAACGGCATCGGCATGAGCCGCGACGAAGCGATTGAACATCTGGGCACGATTGCCAAATCCGGCACCAAGGAATTCTTCGGCCGCTTGTCCGGCGACGAGCAAAAAGATGCGGCGCTAATCGGCCAGTTCGGCGTCGGCTTTTATTCCGGCTTTATCGTGGCCGACAAGATCACGGTCGAAACCCGGCGTGCCGGCACGCCGGCCACTGAAGGCGTGCGCTGGGAATCTGCCGGGGCCGGCGACTTCAGCGTCGAATCGATCGACAAACCATCGCGCGGCACCGACATCACGCTGCATCTACGCGAAGGCGAGGACGAGTTCCTGTCATCCTGGAAACTGAAGACGATCATCCGCACTTATTCC
This sequence comes from Glaciimonas sp., assembly GCA_012927625.1. Lineage (GTDB taxonomy): Bacteria > Pseudomonadota > Gammaproteobacteria > Burkholderiales > Burkholderiaceae_D > AVCC01. The sequence goes on from JABBOV010000008.1 coordinate 49,153, forward strand.
GATCACATCCCGCTGCCGATCTTGATGCCGAAAGAGGAATGGGACGAAGAGAAGAAGGAAACTGTCGTCAAGGATGAATTCGAAACCGTCAATCAAGCCAGCGCACTGTGGGCGCGCAGCAAATCCGACATCACGCCGGAGCAGTACGACGAATTCTACAAGCACGTATCGCACGACTTTCAGGCTCCGCTAATCCATACCCATAACCGGGTCGAAGGCCGCAGCGAATACACGCAATTGCTGTACATCCCCTCCCACGCGCCGTTCGACATGTGGGACCGCAATAAGCGCGGCGGCATCAAGCTGTACGTGAAACGCGTCTTTATCATGGACGATGCCGAACAATTGATGCCGGTCTACCTGCGCTTCGTCAAGGGCATCATCGATTCCAACGACTTGCCGCTGAATGTCTCGCGTGAAATCCTGCAAGAGTCGCGCGACGTGAAGGCAATCCGCGAAGGCTCGACCAAACGCGTGCTAGGCATGCTGGAAGAAATGGCAAACGCCGACGAGCAAGAGAAAAAAGACAAATACGCCACTTTCTGGACTGAATTCGGCCAAGTACTGAAAGAAGGCATCGGCGAGGATGCAGGCAACAAGGAACGCATCGCCAAACTGTTGCGCATGGCCTCCACCCAGAGCGACAGCGACCAGCAAAATGTGTCGTTTGCCGATTACGTGGCGCGCATGAAAGAAGGCCAGGACAAGATTTATTACGCGACGGGTGAATCGTATGCAGCCGCCAAGAACAGCCCACACCTGGAAATTTTCCGCAAGAAAGGCGTCGAAGTATTGATTCTGTCCGACCGCGTCGATGAATGGATGCTGTCGTTCCTGACCGAATTCGAGGGCAAGGAACTGGTATCAGTCGCCAAGGGCGGCCTCGATCTGGGCGCGCTGGAAGACGAAGCCGAGAAGAAGCAGCACGCAGAAATTCAGACTGAATACAAGGATTTGGTTGAAAAGATGCAGGCTGCACTGGCCGACAAGGCCAAGGAAGTGCGCGTCACTTTCCGCCTGACTGATTCGCCGGCCTGCCTGGTAGCCGACGAGCACGAACTGTCCGGTAATTTGTTGCGCATGTTGAAAGCGGCCGGGCAAACGGCACCGGAATCGAAGCCGATTCTGGAACTCAACCCGACCCATCCTCTGGTGCAACGCTTGAAGTTTGAAGATGCGAAGTTTGCCGACTGGGCCAATCTGTTATTCGATCAAGCAGCGCTGGCCGAAGGCGGCCAACTGGCTGACCCGTCCGGCTTTGTCAAACGCTTGAACGCGATGTTGCTGGACATGGCAACCAAGCAATAAGTTAGCACTCTGTAACGGGTATGCCGACCATGCCGGCATACCCGTTTTTACATCCGTTATTACATTTTTTCCTGCGTTCTATTCTGTACGCAATACTCCGATATCTGAACGACAACATGCTGTTTTTGGCCGATAATTCTGCCTGAATCAGTAAATTTTAACTGCCTATTACCACCATCCAGTCATTCAAAAATAATGGATGTAAAAAATTACCAAAATACTATTTACAATGTCTTTCCAATAGACAATGCGAAGAATATATGTACGCCAAGGAAGCAGCCGATCAAAAGGAGAAAAATCTAAAACTCAAAAACGCAGCATAAATGCAACACTCAGGCGACAGCCAGCTTGAAATTTTCTGCGCAACAATAGAGTCAATTTGGATTAAAAGGGATTTGCACACATGAATAATATGAAATTAAAAACAAAGCTTATTTTGAGCATGAGCATGGTATTTCTGTTTTTCGGCATTTCGATCGGCGTGGCACTCATGGGGATGGAGAGCACCAAAAATCGGCTCGAAAATTTCCTGGAACAAGACCTCGCACTCTCGCAGGCAGCAGCCAACCTGTACGCTCAAGGATTGCAAATTGGGCAGGCGTTGCGCAATATTGTTATTGAACCCACCAACAAGATAGGCTTCACAAATCTGAACAAGGCGAGTAATGAGTTCAAGGACACCAATCAAAAAGCCTTGTCCCTGGCAAAATCCGATCCAAAAGATCTAAAAGTCATGGAAGAAATTGCGGTTTTACGTGATCAGCAAATTCTGATCCATGCCAAAATTCTGTCCCTTGCCGGGGCAGACCAGGCCGCAGCTATTGAGGCAGTCAGCAAAGAAGAGACCCCGGTGTGGCGCAATATACGAATGCGTTTACTGGATTTCATCAAGGCCAAAAATGTCACACTGGAAAGCACGAAGACAGAGATGGCAGCATTCAACCACCGCATACTGGTAATCGTGCTGGGGTTGTTACTGGTAGCGTTGTCCTTGGGCGGAGTAATCGTTTTCTGGTTAATCCGTCACATCATGAAGCAGTTGGGCGGTGAGCCCGAATATGCAGTCGAAGTTGCACACGCGATATCTGCGGGGGACTTTTCTCGCGAAATTATCGTTGCAAGAGATGACAACACTAGCCTGTTGTTTGCCATGAACGCGATGCGCAACAACCTTTCCAAGATTGTCGCTGAAGTCCGCAGCGGCACCGACACCATCGCCACCGCCAGCAGCCAAATTGCTGCCGGCAATCTAGACCTGTCGTCGCGCACTGAACAGCAGGCCAGTTCGCTGGAAGAAACCGCTTCCTCTATGGATGAGTTGGCCAGTACCGTGAAACAGAATGCCGATAATGCGCGGCAAGCCAATCAACTGGCGGTGTCCGCGTCCGATGTCGCAATCAAGGGTGGTGCCGTCGTGTCGCAAGCGGTCTATACGATGGGCTCGATCAACGCATCAGCCAAGAAGATCGTCGACATTATCGGCGTGATCGATGGCATCGCGTTCCAGACCAATATCCTGGCGCTAAACGCGGCAGTGGAAGCGGCCCGCGCCGGCGAACAGGGCCGGGGCTTTGCGGTAGTTGCCACCGAAGTGCGTAGTCTGGCGCAACGCTCGGCGGGTGCGGCAAAGGAAATCAAGGCGCTGATCGGCGATTCAGTCGAAAAAACCAATATCGGCACCAAACTGGTCAACCAGGCCGGCGTCACCATGACAGAGGTAGTCGACAGCATCAAACGCGTGGCCGACATCATGAGTGAAATCACTGCCGCCAGCCAAGAACAAAGTATCGGGGTCGAGCAAGTCAATCAAGCCATCGGCCAGATGGGTCAGGTCACCCAGCAAAACGCAGCGCTGGTGGAACAAGCAGCTGCCGCCGCCGCATCCTTGCAGGATCAGGCCGGTAATTTGTCACAAGTGGTGAACGTCTTTAAGCTCACTGGCACGCATGTGATGGCGACTAAAGCACCTACCAGACCACTTCCGAAGGCGAACGCTACTGCACTGAACCGAAAACCCGGCTCGCTCCGAGTGGCTGATGGCGCGTCCACTGGTAGCAACAGGCAGAACAAAAGGGTTGCCAATGCATCAGTAGCTGCTGAGAAGGAGTGGGAGCAGTTCTAGCATAAATGCTCCATGAACACCGGGCTTGCCGGCACGTTCTGACTACGGCGTATGCAAAGCGGCCCTGTTTTCGGCAACAATTACAAAAACCAGCCAGGTAGGGTGGGTGAAACCCGCGCTGCTCTAGCGCTAGGTGGGTTTCACCCACCCTACTAGGCTGTATTCGAGGCCGGTGCGACAGTCCTCTCAGGGTCGGAATCACCCGATTGCTTCCGCACCGCGCTGGCCTCGAAAACAATGGTTGTTCTATAGCATCCATTTCCATATAGCGTTCACCGACAAAACCGTTGCGCCTCACCCTCCGTTTAACCGATTTGCCGGCCTGCCTGGTAGCGAATATGCACAAACTATCCGGCGACCTGTTGCGCATGTTGAAGGCGGCAGGACAAGCGACGCAGGAATCGAGGCCGACTCTGGAACTCAACCTGACCCATCCTCTGGTGCAATGCCTGAAGTTTGATGATGCGAAGTTTGCTGACTGGGCCAATCTGTTGTTCGATCAAACAACGCTGGCCGACCCGTCTGGTTTTGCCAAACGCTTGAACGCAATGTTGCTGGGTATGGCAAGTAAGTAACAAGTTAGCGTCACATTGAGGGTATGCCGGCCATGTCGATATGCCTGAAGCGCTATTCGCACTATCAAGCTCTTTCATCGGCAGGAAATATTTTTCCTGCGGACTACCAATAAAACCAAATCGATCTGCGATTGTCTATAAATATTGCGCTACAACAAATACTTATTCAACTAATACTATAACCTGCTGACCCCATATTAAGTAATTACAACTATTGTCTCCCTGAAAGCACTGTATGCGTCTGAACACGCCTATCAACAATACCGAATATCATTTGCAAGATGGCCACGCCATCATTTCCAAAACCGATTTGCAGGGCAACATCAACTATGTCAATGCATATTTTGTGGACGTCAGCGGCTTCTCGGAAGCGGAGTTGATTGGAGCCCCGCAAAATATCCTGCGCCATCCCGATATGCCAGTGGAAGCTTTCGCAGATATGTGGCACTGCATCAAATCTGGTTTGCCATGGACCGGAATGGTCAAGAACCGCTGCAAAAACGGAGATTTTTATTGGGTATTTGCAACCGTGACGCCAGTTATAGAAAACGGCATGCCAGTGGGATATATGTCGGTACGCGCCAAGCCGAGCCGCGATCAGGTTGCCGCCGCAACCAAGCTGTATAAGGAAATTCAGGAAGGCAATCCAAACCGGCTCGCCATCAGACATGGCAGTGCCACCGCAACCGGATTGTCTAGCAAGATTGCCGCCTTCCGAGGCATGCCATTGGATTGGCGCATCGGACTCAACATTGCTCCGTTACTGTTGCTTATTACAGCTCTAGGCATGCTGGCATGGACTGGCGACAACAATGTCCGCACCGGGGACAATGGCTGGGTTGCCGCTATCGCCACACTAGCTATCGCTCTCACTCTGTACCTGTGGTACAGCTTGCATGCAAACGTCATCGCCCCGCTGACGCTGGCAATCGATACTGCCCATGCACTGGTCGGAGGCGATCTGACGCAGCAAATCAATGTAGAACGCAACGATGACCTGGGAAAATTGCACCGCGCGTTGTGGCAACTGAGCATCAACATGCGCGCCATCATCAACGACTTGCATAGCAATTTAGGCCAGATCATCATCGACACCGGTGAAATCGCCAGCGGCAATATGGACTTGTCAGGTCGAACCGAATCGCAGGCATCCAGCCTGGAAGAAACCGCATCCAGCATGGAAGAACTGGCCTCAACTGTCCTGCAGAACGCCGACAATGCTGCTCAAGCCAACGCGCTAGCCGGCGCGGCCTCTGCCATCGCGGAAAAAGGTAGCGTGATCGTGTCGAATGTGGTCACGACCATGGGCGATATCAGCCTGTCAGCCAGAAAGATAGGCGATATCACTGGGGTGATTGACGGCATCGCGTTCCAGACCAATATTCTGGCGTTGAATGCGGCAGTTGAAGCGGCCCGCGCCGGCGAGCAGGGACGGGGCTTTGCGGTGGTGGCCACCGAGGTACGTAACCTGGCACAAAGAAGCGCTGCTGCTGCCAAAGAGATCAAGGTGCTGATTGACAACTCGGTGGCCAACGTGGATGTCGGCACCGCCTTGGTTGATCAGGCCGGAGCAACCATGAATGAGGTCATGTCTTCGGTCCAGCGCGTTGCCGGCATCATGAGCGAAATATCAGCCGCTTCGCGCGAGCAGAGTGCCGGCATCAGCCAGGTCAATGACGCGGTTACGCAAATGGATGAAGTCACGCAGCAAAACGCCGCGTTGGTAGAACAGGCTGCCGCTGCCGCCACTAGCCTGGAGCAACAATCGTCCAAACTGTTGCAGGCCCTTTTGATCTTCAAAATGTAAGGCCCAGCCGCCCAGTTATCGTGACAAGCCTAAAACAGTGTCGTGGCCAAACAAATAACGCGCAATACGATGTGGCACACGAACCGGTCGCAGCCACCAACTGCGCGGTTCCAGTAAAATTGTCGGACGCGCCTGCTCCCAAGGCAAGATCGAATGGGAAATAGCGGCGAGAAATCCATCCATGCGAGACCGCGCAATTGCTCCAATCCACCACGGAACTGAAAAACCATGTCCATTTCGAATTTTGAAGACTTGCTGCAAGTAGCAGCGCAACAGCCAGACCCGCAGCGCTTGCTGTTCGTGTTCGCGAAAAAAGAACTGCCTGACGAGCATGTCGCAGCGGAGGCACAAAGCTTCCAGGCTGGGCTGGGCGGCGCGCTGACCCCGGTCGTATGCGTAGACAAGACGCTGGATGCGCTGAGTAATTTTTCCGCTCTGGTGCGGGAATCGGAACAGACCGGGCAGCACTGGGATGTGGTGCTGGTGGCCTGCCTGTCGGGCAAGAACGGCATCATGCCAAGCGCGTCCGAGGCCGATCAGGGCTTGAAGAAAATGGTCGGCGCGGTGCAAACCGGCGCCAAACTGTCACAGTTTATTGCCTTCGACCGCGCCGGCGATCCGTTGCAGTTTGCCTGACACTTATAGACATACCGCATATTGTATTTATAATTTCTGCATATTTTATATGCGGAAATAGTACTTTTTTTTGGCATACTCCCAACTAAATATCAATTTTTATAACTGACAAAACCGTTCAATATTTGTTGGCAGTAGCGCCACTCTGTAGCCGCGTCACAAAATACTTCTCTTTTCATATACTTCAGACCTGTGCGCGAACAGCTCTGAAAAAATCAGCAGCCCTGCAAAGCCACAACATCTGTCAATGCGTAACCCGTGTGGTGCGGCCGGAGGACAGCAAACGCACCCGTTCGCCGACACGAAACAGCTCATCGGCGTCCTGAGTGATGGCACGCAAGTCGCCATTATCGAGCTTAACGGTGATTTCCAGCCCGCGCCGGTTCACCAGGTTCGCTTCGACATTTTGCCCCACCAGACCGCCGGCGACCGCCCCGAGGATACCGGCCACAATTGCGCCATTGCCGCCACCGATGCTGGAGCCGGCAGCAACTGCGCCGACTGCGCCACCGGCCAGTTGACCGGCGCCGCTGGAGCCTTTGTCGATCCGTACTTCGCGCACCGACTCGACCACGCCCATGCGGACGGTTTGCTCGCCCTGCGCTTGTCTGCTGTTGTAAACATTAGCGGAATTCGGCGTCACCGCACATCCGGTCAGTGTGGCTAGACCGGCTAAACCGGCGACTAAAATTAATTTTTTCATGGTGGACTCCGCTGGTATTAACGACTTGGATTAAAACTATGCACAGCTGCATTTTACCGCTTTCAGCGGGATAGCTTTGCTACCGATCAGCAGCAGTAAGCACCGTTTAACCGACTTGCGATAAAATCTTTCCCCTACATGCTTGAGCACATGGCCACGCGCCAATAAGGGAAAATTATGAAACTAGTCCGTTACGGCCGTCCCGGCAAAGAAAAACCAGGCTTGATCGACGCTGAAGGCAAATTGCGCGACCTGTCGGGCATTGTTACCGACATCGGCAATGATCAATTGTCCGACAAGGCTTTGGCCAAACTGGCCAAACACCAGCAGGATACGCTGCCGCTGGTGCGCGGCAATCCGCGCTTCGGCGTGCCGCTGGCGCAGGTTGGCAAGTTCATCGCTATCGGTCTGAATTACGCTGACCACGCAGCAGAAGCGGGCTTGCCGAAACCGGCCGAGCCCATCATCTTCATGAAAGCCACATCCTGTCTGTCCGGCCCGGACGATCCGATCATGCTGCCCAAAGGCTCGAAGAAAACCGATTGGGAAGTGGAGCTTGGCGTGGTCATCGGCAGCAAGGCGCAATTCGTGACAGAGAAGGATGCGCTGCAATATGTGGCCGGCTATTGCGTGGTCAACGATGTGTCGGAACGCAAATATCAACTGGAACTCGGCTCCCAATGGGACAAGGGCAAGGGCTGCGACACTTTCGGCCCAGTCGGCCCGTGGCTGGTGACGCGCGACGAAGTGCCGAATCCGCAGCGGCTGAACCTGTATCTGGATTTGAACGACGAACGGATGCAGAGCGGCAGCACCAAGACCATGATTTTTTCGATCGCCAAACTGGTCAGTTACGTCAGCCGCTTCATGACACTGATGCCGGGCGACATCATCGCCACCGGCACGCCGCCGGGAGTCGGGATGGCGCGGCAGCCGCAACGTTTCCTGCAACCGGGCGACCGCCTGACGCTGGGGATTGCCGGCCTGGGCGAGCAGCAGCAAGAAGTGATTGCCTATCGGAAACCGTGAATTATCTGTAAATACGACTGAGCTTAACTTGCAGGATTTAAGCGAATATTCTTATTTAGCAGCGCAGGCACGGGGCCTACTCTACTGACTTTGCATAGCCCTGTCTAACGAATATAGCGTTCGACAATCATACAATTCTGAGCGATAACGCCCCCAAGCCGGCGATTGCGCCTTCCAGTAAATCACCTGGCGCCACTGCCGCCACGCCGGCCGGAGTGCCGGTAAAGATCAGATCGCCCGGCTGCAAGGCATAAAATTTTGAGCAATACGCAATGATTTCAGGAATGCTCCAGATCAATTGGTCGAGCGTACTGTGTTGACGCACCGAGCCATTCACCTTGAGCTCAATACTCGCATTGGCGGCCAGCGCGCACTGCGCTACCCGATGGATCGGCCCAATCGGCGCCGAATAATCGAAACCCTTGCCGGTGCACCACGGCCGGCCCAGTTTCTTGGCTTCGCCTTGCAAATCGCGGCGCGTCATGTCGAGCCCGACCGCGTAACCCCATACATGCTGCAAGGCTGCCTCAGCGTCGATGTCGTGGCCGCCTTTGCCGACCGCGATCACCAGCTCGATTTCATGCTGCAAGTCTGCAGTCTGCGTCGGATATGCCATTTGCCCTATCGCACCGATTGGCACCGGTAGCACGGCGTCGGCCGGCTTCATGAAGAAAAATGGCGCTTCGCGTCCGGTTCCACCCATCTCCCGGGCGTGCTCGGCATAATTGCGTCCTACGCAATAAATGCGATGAACTGGGAAAAAGACGGAATCTCCGGCTACCGGTACGGCAGCGGGGGCAGGTGGCGGAAAGACGAATTGCATCGGAACTCCTCTCAAAGGCAGCATTTGCATCACTACAGAAAATAAATGAGACTGAGTAATGCAAGTGTTGCCGAAAAACACCTAAAAATAGCTTACATCACAGCATGATGCACAAGCGAACGGCCAGCGCCTATATAATGTGGGCAGAACCATCTAGCAGTGTGTACGTACCATTCTTACTAAAAGTTCAATAATGTCCAACAATTTCAGCTGGTGTGTGCGTGTCTATTATGAAGACACCGATGCTGGCGGTGTCGTGTTTTATGCCAATTACCTGAAGTTTTTCGAACGCGCACGCAGCGAATGGCTGCGAACCGCAGGTGTCGAGCAGCAATCGTTGATGCAGACGGACGGCGTTATGTTTGTCGTCACAAGCACTGCAGTCGATTATCTTGCCACCGCACAACTCGATGATGAACTCAAGCTCACTGTTGTGGTCGAAAAGCTAGGACGGGCTTCGGTGCAATTCGTCCAGCAAGCTTGGCGCGGTGAACAACTGATGACCACCGGCCGCATCAAGATCGCCTGCGTGGACGTGAAATTGCGCCGCCCCTGTCCGATACCCGCACGCGTTCTGCTGAAAATTACGCCATAAAACATATTGCGATATTGCGCTTTCTCAGGCGCGTGCCCACCTATGAACCAGCTCCAAACACAACATAATCCATGACCGTCATCCAAGATCTCTCGTTTTTCGCCTTGATTACCAACGCATCCGTCATCGTGCAACTGATCATGGCCTTGCTGATGGCCGTGTCGCTGATGAGTTGGACTTACATTTTCCGTAAAACGTTCGCCATCAGGGCAGCGCGCGCGCAAACCGAAGAATTCGAGCGCGCTTTTTGGTCCGGCGGCAATCTAAGCACGCTGTATCAAGATGCAATTTCCAGCCGACGCCAGAGCAATGGCACTACCGGCGCACTGGAACGCATCTTCACCGCCGGCATGGGCGAATACCTGAAGGGGCAAGCGTCCTACACCAAAAAAGACCTCACAGACGCCGGCGCGATGCTGGATGGCGCGCGCCGCGCAATGCGCGCAGCGTTTCAGCGCGAAATGGATGTACTGGAATCGCATCTCGCCTTCCTGGCATCGGTCGGTTCAGTCTCGCCGTACGTCGGTTTGTTCGGCACCGTCTGGGGCATCATGAATGCGTTTCGCGGGCTGGCCAACGTGCAGCAGGCCACCCTGTCGGCGGTGGCGCCGGGGATCGCCGAAGCACTGATCGCCACCGCGATCGGTCTGTTCGCAGCGATTCCGGCGGTAGTCGCCTATAACCGGTTCTCGCATGACATCGACCGACTGGCAATTCGTTTCGAAAGTTTTGTCGAGGAATTTTCGAACATCCTGCAACGCCAGGCGCATTAAGGAAAGCCCATATGACCACCTCAATCTCAGGCTCAATGCGCGGCGGCCGCACCCGCAAGTTCAAATCCGAAATCAATGTCGTACCCTATATCGACGTGATGCTGGTGCTGCTGGTGATCTTCATGGCGGCAGCACCGATGCCGAATCCCGGCATGGTGGATTTGCCGAACGCCGGCAAATCGGCGCTGCCGCCGAGCCAATACATCGAAGTGATTCTGAAAAAAGATGCCAACGCACAAATTCGCATCAATGCCCAGAACCAGAGCAACACCGGCGGCGACACCACCACGGCAAAAAACCACTCGGTATTGCTGGAAAATTTAAGCGAACTGCATCAGCGGTACCCTGATATGCCGCTGATGATTTCAGCCGAAAAAAACATCATTTACGACGATGTAGTGCAAGTCATTTCTGACGCAAAAAAAATGGGCATCGATCGCGTCGGACTCGCGGCCAAACAGTGAAAGCCGTCAAAAATCCATGAACGAATCGACGCCCTATTCCGTTCCGCACGAGCCCGGCCGCTGGCGCGCCTTCGCTCTTGCTGCGGTGGTTCACGTGGCACTGTTCGCTTTCCTATGGTTCGGCATCCGCTGGCAAAACGAAAAACCGCATACAGTCGAAGCGGAAATATGGAGCCCGAGCACGCAACAAGCCGCCCCCGTAACTGCGCAGAAAATACCGGAGCCACAGCCCGAACCGCCGATCGAAAAAACGCCCGAAAAGATTCTTGAAAAACCGCTGCCGGTGCCCCTCCCCGAGCCGCGCCCCGCGGTTGCGACGCCACCAGTAGCAAAACCCGATATCGCACTGGAGCAGGAAAAGAAACGCAAAGTCCGGCAGGAACAACAGAAACGGGAGCAAGAACAGGAACGGCTAGCGCAAAAGCGTCTCGAAGAAGAACGCCTGAATGAAAAGCTGGCACAGAAGGAAAAGGCAGCATTGAAGCAAAAAGAAGTGCAGAAGGAAATGGAAGCGTTGAAACAAAAAGAAGCACAAAAGGAAAAATTAGCAGCACAGGCTGAAAAAGAAAAAGTGCAGGCACAGAAAAAACGCGAAGCCGAAGACGCCATTAAAATCGCCGCTGCAGCGCAGGAAAAAAAGCGTAAGCAGGAACTTGCCAAACAGGCCGCAACTGCGGTAGAAAACGCAAAAGTTGATAAACAACGAGAAGAAAACCTGCGTCGCATGGCTGGAAACACCAGCGGTAGCGGCGGTGCCGGCACTGCTGCCAAATCGCAGGGCAATCGCGGCGACCCAGGGTATGGGGACCGCATCAAGGGAAAAATTAAATCGAACACGATCTTTAACGTGCCCAGCGGTCTCAATGGCAATCCCGCAGCAGTTTATGAAGTCAACCTGCTTCCCGACGGCACCATCCAGAGTCTGAAATTGCAAAAACCGTCCGGCGTAGCCGGCTTTGACGAAGCGGTCAAGCGCGGCATAGAAAAATCGGAACCGTTTCCGAAGGATAAATCAGGCCAGGTACCATCCAGTTTCGAATTGACGTACAAACCGAAAGATTAATGACCATGATGAAAAGAACCTTGCTGCGCGCCGCCATGGCGATGTGCCTTTCCGTTTCGGCCCTGGCGCAAGCCCAGTTGCGGGTCGAAATTTCCGGCGTAGGCGCCAATCAGATACCGGTTGCTCTCGCCTCCTTCGCCAACGAATCGATCGCGCCGCAACAGATCAGCGCCATCATCAGAGACGACCTGACCCGCAGCGGTGCCTTCAAGATCATCGATACCGGCAGCGTCCTGTCGGAGACATCGTCCATCAATCTGGACGACTGGAAGTCGCGCGGCGCCGATGCGCTGGTGGTCGGCAGCGTACAGCGATTGGCGGACGGCCGCTTCGATGTCCGCTACAAATTACTCGATACCGTTAAATCGGCGCAACTCTCAGCCTTGGCGCTGGCAGCGCAACCGCAATTCACCCGGGTCACCGCACACAAGATTGCTGATGACATCTATGAAAAACTGACGGGCAACCGGGGCGCTTTCTCAACCCGTATCGCGTATGTCACCAAAACCGGTAACGAGTACCGCCTTGAAGTGGCCGATGCCGATGGCGAAGGCACCCAGGTCGCCTTGCGCTCCAAAGAACCGATAATCTCGCCGGCATGGTCGCCGGATGGCACCAAGCTGGCTTATGTGTCATTCGAGGCCAAAAAACCGGTGATCTATGTGCAAAACCTGATTACCCGTCAAAGAACGGTGCTGGCCGGATTCAAGGGCAGCAACTCCGCTCCGTCATGGTCGCCGGATGGCAACAAACTGGCAGTAGCGCTAGCGCGCAACAGCCTGACCCAGGTCTACAGCATTAATCAGGATGGCAGCAATTTGCGTCGCTTGACCAATACCAATGGCATCGACACCGAACCACAATTTTCGGCTGATGGGCAAAGCATCTATTTCACCAGCGACCGCAGCGGCGGCCCGCAGATATACAAGATGGCAGCTAACGGCGGCGATGCACAGCGCGTCACTTTCAACGGCACCTACAACATCAGTCCGCGCATCGCGCCGGATGGCAAACTGCTAGCCTATATCTCACGCCGTAATGGCCAGTTCCAGCTATACGTGCTGGACCTCGCCAATGGTCAGGAACAACGACTGTCTGACACAGTCAAGGACGACTCACCGAGTTTTTCAGCCAACAGCAAGTACCTGATGTATGCAAGTGAAGCCGGCAATCGCGGCTCGCTTGCAGTGGTATCTGTCGATGGCCGTGCCAAATACCGTCTGACAACCAAAGCCGGCGATATCCGGGAGCCCACTTGGGGTCCTTTCATGAAATAATGCTTTTATCAACGTTTCACAATCAGGGAAGTCCAATGCGCAATCCAATTACCATCTCTCTCATCGCAGCAAGCATCTTGTTACTAGGCGCCTGCAGCACACCGGTCAAACTAAGCGACAAGGCGCCGGTAGAAGACCACAGCAACAATATGTCCCAAGCCGGCACCGGGCAAGTCGACCCGCGTACCGTGGGTACCGTCAACGCCGGCGCTACCGACCCATTGAACGATCCGCGAGGCGTCCTGGCCAAACGTAGCGTCTACTTCGATACCGACAGTTACAGCGTAAAAGGCGAATTCCAGCCAGTGGTCGAAGCGCACTCCAAATATCTGGTCACAAACAATGCGCGCAAGATCATCATCCAAGGCAATACCGATGAACGCGGTGGACGTGAATACAATCTGGCTCTGGGCCAAAAACGTGCCGAAGCAGTGCGCAAGTCAATGTCATTGCTAGGTGTGCCAGAGTCGCAAATGGAAGCCGTTTCGCTGGGCAAGGAAAAGCCGAAGGCAGTCGGCAGCGACGAAGCATCATGGGCTGAAAATCGCCGCGCTGATATCGTGTATCCATAAGCACAAATGATGAAAACGCCCATCCACTCCACACTCGCTGCGGCCTTGATGGTCGTTTTCATCTATGCCGCAGTGCCGGCGCCGGCCCAGGCCGGCCTGTTTGACGACGACGAAGCACGCCGTGCCGTGCTTGACCTGCGCAGCAGGATCGATGCAAGCAATGCCCGCATCGATAGCAAGGCCGATAAAGGCAGCACCCTCGACCTCGCCAACCAGAACGAACAACTCCAAGCTGAAATCGCAAAGCTGCGCGGACAAATCGAGCTTTTATCCAACGAACTGGCCAATGCCCAACGTCGGCAAAAAGATTTTTACGTCGACCTCGATAACCGCATGCGCAAGCTGGAACCACAAAAAGTGACTGTTGACGGCAAGGAAGCCAGCGTCCAGCCGTCCGAACAACTGGCCTATGACGCAGCACTGGCAATCTTCAAGGCCGGCGACTACAAACGTGCCGGCGCAGCGTTCTCCGACTTCCTGCGGCGCTATCCGCAGTCAGGCTACGCACCATCAGCCCAATACTGGCTGGGCAACGCATACTACGCCCAGCGCGATTACAAGAACGCGATTGCAGCGCAACAACTGGTAGTTCAAAATTATCCAGACAATCCCAAGGCCGCCGATGCGATGCTCAATATCGCTAGCTGTTATACGGAATTGAAAGATAAAGCCAATGCCAGAAAAACGCTGGATAAGCTGATTGCGCAATATCCGGGCTCCGCTACCGCGCAAATAGCCAATGAGCGCTTGAGCGCACTTCGATAGCGCAACTTACCGGCATCAAATGCAGTTTTCTTTATAAATAATGTCCATCACATTTGACAGGTTCCGGGCACTTATTTATAATTGCGTTCTTTCGGGTCGTTAGCTCAGTTGGTAGAGCAGCGGACTTTTAATCCGTTGGTCGCAGGTTCGAATCCCGCACGACCTACCACGAATACTGCAGTACTTTATATCGCAATAATTTTAAAAAAGTCTTGCTCTTGCAAGATTTTTTTATTCCTAGAAACAGATAGGGAATGGCATCACTTTTGGGTCGTTAGCTCAGCTGGTAGAGCAGCGGACTCTTAATCCGTTGGTCGCAGGTTCGATCCCCGCACGGCCTACCAATATAATCAAGGACTTAGGTGAAAACCTAAGTCCTTTTTTTATTTGCTCGGTACGCCCGGTACAATTTCGGTACAGTAAGCACTATTCGATACAGTACTGGAGAGTTCATGGCAACCATCGTTAAGACGCCCTCTGGCACCTGGAAAGCAATCATCCGCAAGGCAGGCTGGCCCACCACCATTAAGACATTCCGTTTGAAAAAGGACGCGGAAGACTGGTCACGCCGAGCTGAGGATGACATGGTGCGCGGTGTTTTTATTCAGCGCGCTCCTGCCGAACGTATGACCTTCGAAGTTGCGATGAAGCGATATCTTTCCGACGTCACGCCCACGAAACGCCCCTTGACTCAAAACGCTGAACGGAAACGGTCCGTGCCATTGCTGGTTTTTTTCGGCAAGTATTCGATTCCAGCGATTACAGCAGACCTTATCGCCACTTACCGGGATATCAGACTTGCAGGGGCAGATCGGCTAAAAAACGGTCAGCCTCAACCGAAACCCAGGGCGGGGACAGTTCGTCTTGAGCTGGCGCTGCTCGGGCACCTGTTCACTATCGCCGTGAAAGAATGGGGTCTCGGAATTCCATATAACCCGGTGTTGAACATCCGTCGTCCCTCACCAGGGCCTGGGCGCAACAGGCGGCTGACGACCGATGAAGAAAAGTTACTCTTGTAATCTGTTGATAAGCATTCCAACCCCATGCTCGGGTGGATTGTTCACATTGCCATCGAGACCGGAATGCGTTCGTCCGAGATTACTACCTTACGCCGATCTCAAGTCTTGCTAGACAGGCGCATCGTGCGACTCGTTGAGACAAAGAACACATTGCCGCGCACTGTCCCGCTCTCGCTGGCCGCAACGGAGAGGTTTCGGCAAGCGTTAAGTCACCCTATTCGTCCCATTGATACCGATTTGATTTTCTTTGGCGAACCTGGCAAGGATGGGCAGCGTCGGCCATACAACTTCAACAAGGTGTGGACAACGCTTTCAATTCAAATTCACAGAGCAATGAGGCGTTGACGGTAGGCGAAGACAGTCCCATTCCTGCCCTTTCGTCCTTCGAGCGTGATGTTTCCACCGAGCCGGTCAGCGATACTCCGCGCAATCGCCAATCCCAATCCGCTGCCGCCATCAGCACTGCCCGGCATGCGATAAAACGTATCGAACACGCGCTCCCTTTCTCCTTCCGGAATACCGGGGCCTGAGTCGATCACTTCCACGAGACCTATATCTGCATCTCTTCGAACGTGGATTGTGACTTCACCGCCTTCCGGCGTGTAACGCAATGCGTTGTCTACCGCGTTGCGTATCAACATATAGATTGCCGAAGTATCAGCATTGATCCATATTTTTTCCTGCTGTCCAATCCCCAAGTCAATATGCTTCAACTCAGCAAATGGGAAAAGGTCTTCAATCACATCTCGGGCAACTTCGACGAGATCGACCTGTTGCCTATTGCCTGTGCTTGCCTGCTGCCGAGCCAGGTTCAATAACTGGTCCAGCAAATGCCGAGAGCGCTCCAGCCCCGTTTTGAGAGGGAGCAATCGTTCCTTGCAAGCCGCCAGCGTATCGGCTCGTTCCAGATTCTGTACCTGTAACGATAAAGCAGTAAGGGGCGTGCGTAGCTCATGTGCGGCGTCTGCAATAAAGCGCCGCTGTTGTTCCACCAGACGGCTGATCCGTTCAAGCAGCCGGTTGATCGATTCCACGAAAGGGATAATCTCGTCCGGCACCTGTGCAGTGGACAAGGCAGAAGGACGGTCTTCCGACTGCTTGTCTGCGACGTGAGAAAGAGCACGAACCGGTGCCAGGCTCGCGCGAACCAGGCGCCTGGAAAAAAATGCCAACAACGGAATCAGCACGATCAACGGCAACAACGTGCGCAACGCGCTGTTACGTGCGGCATCACCACGCACCTCAATCTCCTGGGAAACAGCAACCTGCTCGCCTGATTGGAATGTGCGCACATAGAGCCGCCACTGGGTTCCATCGATATCCAGCGTATGAAAACCAACTTCCATTCGTGCTGGAAGAGCAAGGCGTGCAGTAGTAACCTGAGAGGAGGCTAGGCGTTGAACGAAAATTCGCGCGTCAGGGTCATTGTCGATCGCCGCGGCCGAACGTTGTCCGTCTGAAGGAAGATGGTCGGACCCCATCAACAAGGCAATCTGGCGCAACGAATCGTCCTGAAACTCTTGCGCCTCGTTATAGGCGAGCCAAAACGATAGACCGCCGGCCACCAGGCCGATGGCAACGATCGCCAAACTCAGCCAAATGGACAGCCGCTTTTGCAAGGATGTATTCATGAATTGCGCGCCACCATCCAGCCGGCTCCACGTACGTTTTTTATCGCGTTCGCACCGAGTTTCTTGCGAATGCCATGGATCAGGAAATCGACTGCATTGCTTTCGACTTCCTCGTTCCAACCATAAATGCGCTCCTCCAATTCGTCCCTGGAAAGGATCGCTCCAGGACGCAATAGCAACGCCTGCAGCAGTGCGAATTCACGGGCACTTAAAAGGTATTGCGCATCGCCGCAGTGCGCTTCCCGCGTTGCCGGATCGAGACTGACAATGCCGTTCGTCAGAACGGGAGATGCTTGTCCGCCTCGACGACGGACAATGGCGCGTAATCGCGCAAGCAACTCGTCGACGTCGAATGGCTTGACCAGATAGTCGTCGGCACCAAGATCCAGGCCCTTGATCCGATCTTCGACCGCGTCGCGCGCGGTCACGATCATCACAGGCAACTCGTTGCCGTCAGCGCGCAGTTTACGTAACACATCTAGCCCATCACGTTTGGGCAATCCCAAGTCGAGCAGCACAGCCTGGTGCTCACGATGGTTGAGTACCCTTAGAGCCGCTTCGCCATCCTGCACCCAGTCGACCGCGTAGGCAGCATCGCTCAATGCCACGGATACGGCTTTGGCAATCATACGGTCATCTTCCACCAGGAGGATACGCATTCAAACCTTTCAATCTATCAGCAACTCGGGCAATCAGGCATTTGTTTAGGAAATCGTAGCGTGGCGGGTGATGTGAACTTGTGCCGCGAAAAAACCCGCCCATCAAACGATGCGCGGGGAAGCCTTCTCTTAGTTTTCCGTTTAATCTGGATGCGAGCCTTCTGCCTTATTTTCCAGCACTTTACCTGTTTTCGCATCCACGCCGACTTCATAGGTATGACTGCCATTTCTGATATCGAAGGAATAACGCAATCCGCTGCCGCCCCGTTCCTTCTCCAGTTCCTCGTCGGTAATTTTACCTGGGTGCGCCTTGAGCGCGACCGCGCGCGCCTGTTCGATGGTGAACTTGCTTGTTCCGGCCAGTTTTTCGCCCGTGTAAGCCAGTGCATTGACTGCGCCAGCTGACAATCCCAAGCAAAGCAGCGACAAGAGGTATTTCTTTGATGATTTCATGATATTGATCCTATCAATGTGATTAGAGTTTGGTCGGCACCTTTGCCCACCATGATTAGCACTTTAGCGCGTGAAAATTAGCGCACGATTAGGCGTGCTTTCCCTGTGACAACAGGATGATTTTTCTCGCGCCGAACCGCCGCGAGAAAAATCTTCATATAGAACTATCCTATCGGCGGTCGTCACAAATATAAGGAAATCCACTATGAAATCGTACACAACAGCAGGATTCGTCATCCTCGTTTTAGTATCGCAAATGCTGCCAGGATACGCATTCGATATCTATCGCTACCGCATGCCGGGCGGGTCAACGCTTTACACGAACAAAGTTGTCACAAAAGGCGGTTTGCAGGAAGTCATTGCATCGCCCGCACCCGACACGCAACAGGTCATTCAAGAGCAGCACGTGAAGATAAAAAACGAAGGGGCGCGCTTGAACCGCCTTGCCGCTTTGCGACAGTCATCTCTCGATAATGTTGAGAAGGAGATTAGCGACGTCACGCGCGAACTTGAGAAAGCAAAGGTAGCGGCTGCGGAAGGAGTCACACCGCATGCGGGTGAGCGCCGCGGCATCAAAGGCGGGCACTCGCGATTATCACAAGCATACTGGGAGCGGCAACGTGCGTTGCATCAAACGATTGATGATGCCCGTGAAAGCTTGGATGATGCCTATAGTGCGCGCAACACACTAAGATAAGTTCAGCAGAAAAAAGCGAGGAGTTAAAGCACCGGGCGGTCGGCAAGCCAGTTTTGCCTTTGCCGCTGCTTTTTCCCGTCGAGGCCGGCGTTAGTTCGCGTCAATCGCAGCCGGTCGCGCTGAGTCCTGCCTTGCCGACATGAAAAGCACCAAGCCGAGGATGACGACAAGGAACGCCGCGCTCGTCACGACCGTACCCAAACCGAAGCCGCCGTTTGACGTCGGCTGAGACATCAGGTCGCCCAGCGACGCCCCGAGAGGGCGAGTCAGGATGTAGGCGATCCAGAAAGCAACGACGGCGTTGAGGCCAAACTTATAGTACGCAAGGGTTACGAGCCCGATGGAGCCGGCGAATAGCAGGGCCGAATACGCGTAGCCCAATTGGGCGCCCTCCGCCAGCAAGTCGCCTCCGGCGGTACCGAGCGCAAACGTGAAGAGAATCGCCGACCAGTAGAAAAGTTCTCGCCTCGTGGTTTTGATCGTATGTACCGACAGGGATTTTTCGACACCGTACCAGGCCATGAATGTTGCGCACAAGGCGATCGCGAAACCGACGGTCGTGACCCAGAGGGGAACTCCGAAGTTTTCGACCAGATTGTCGGTGATGAGTGTTCCGGCGACACTGATGAGCACCACGGCGATCCAATAGATCGATGGCACGTACTTGTGCACGCGCAACTGGACAAACAACGCGATCAGCAGCATCACGCCCACAGCCAGCGAGGCAACGATCAGCCCAAGATTGAGCTTGACCGACAAGAGATCCGCCACGGTCTCACCGACCGTGGTCGCCATGATCTTGATGATCCAAAAATAGATCGTGAGCTGGGGGACCTTGTTGAGCATGTCCTCCTTGTTCATCCTGTTTGCGATGTTCATTTTTGCCTTTTCGTTGTCTTGATAATTCCACTCAACGTGAGCGAGGATGGCCCGCCGTGCCTGCCAGTAACCGGCTTATCTTAAGATTATTATCCTTTAGGCAAGCCGTCGTCCGTGCGGTATCGAACATTGCGGGTCGCGGAATCGGAGTGTCAGGCGAATGGGCGTGATCAACCTGTTGCTGGCCAACCGGCAATAACAACCCTTTGGACGGCCTGTCATTGATTCTCCTGGGTTGGTGGAGCGCTTAGCTTTTTGTGCATCAGGCTAAATAGTACCGGCATCACCAGCAGCACCAGTGGCAATTGCACGGCCAACCCAGAGATGATCGCGATTGCCAGCGGTTGTTGCATGGCGGAGCCTTGGCCGAGTGCAAAGGCTAGCGGCAACAAGGTTAGAATCGCCGCCAGCGTTGTCATAGCGATCGGTCGCATGCGGTTTATGCCAGCTTCGATCAAGGCATCCACGCGCGCCATATCGGACGGAAAACTTTGATATTCCGAGAAATAGAAAATGGCTACTTCGGTGACAATGCCGACAATCATCGTCATGCCCATCATCGCCGAAATATTGAGTTCTATGCCGGTGATCCATAAACCGATGAAGACCGCAAAAATTGACAATAAGGGGATGGCCAGGATGGATAAGGCAATCCGGAATCGTTCATACAGAAACAACAGCAATAGAAAAACCAGTGTCACCGCGGCTGCAAACACGGTCATCAAGCCTTTGAATGCAATCTGCTGTTGCTGGTAAAGACCACCTAGCTCGTAATAGACGCCCTTGGGCAGCATATCGGGTGCATCCATCACCTTTTTGACATCGCGAATGGTGGAACCCATGTCACGCCCGCTGATGCGTGCCGTCACCGCAACCATGCGCTTGAAATTTTCTCGCCCGATTTGCGGCTGGCCGGAAATCGTGGTGATGCGGGCAACGCGTCTGAGTGGAAAAAGATGGCCGTCCGGCGCACGCAACAAAAGTTTTCCCATATCGCTTTCGGTCGACCTCAACTGTGCCGGAATCCAGACCCGCACACCGACCATTTTCACGCCTTCGCGAATTTGTGTTGTCACTCGCCCGGCCAGTGCGTCTTGCACCATGTGGGTCACCGCGTCGGGATCGACCCCTTCCAGCGAAGCCCTGACACGGTCGACCTGGATGTCGAGCGCATCCCCTGCCGGATTGATGCCGTTGCGAATTTCAACGACGCCTTTGATTTTGGCGATCGCAGTTGCCGTTTTCTGGGCCAAGGTGCCAAGTACATTCATATCGTCTGAAAATATCTTGATCTGAATTGGCTGTGGTACGGCTGTCAAATCGCCTATGACGTCTTCCATCAACTGCGCCATCTCGATGTCCAGTCCCGGCACCTGCCGCTCGACTTGAACGCGGACCTGATCCATTACACTCTCAATCGGATCGCGCGGAAAGGGCTTGAGACGAATGAAAAAGTCGCCTTCGTTGGCTTCGGTCAGGCCGCCACCCAACTGCGTGCCAGTACGGCGGGAATACGTATCGACATTCGGATTGGCGCGAATGATGGTTTCCACTTGCTGCAACAAGCGATCGGTCTCGGTCAGCGACGTGCCGGGCGCAGAACGGTAATCCAGGATGAAGCCCCCTTCATCCATGGAAGGCATGAACCCCGAACCGACCTGCTGAAAGGCAACCCATCCTAAAACCAACAGCGGCACTATCCCAACCAATACGAGCATTGGTCGCGCCAGGATGCGGCGCATCAGCCAGTCGTATTTTGCATGCACCCAATCGGTCATGCGGCCGCCTTCCTTTTGGTTGGCGTCCTTCTCGTTGAGCAGATGGTCGGCCAGAATCGGTACGGCCAACCATGTCACCAAAAATGAAATCACCAGTCCGGCCGCCATTGTGAGCGACAGCGCTTTAAAAAATGCCCCTGTGACGCCATCAAGAAAAGCCAGCGGAATGAAGATGATGATCGTCGATGCAGAGGAGCCAGTCAGCGGCCGCGCGAACTCGCGTGCGGCTTCCAGCACGCGGCCATGGTGGTCGCCAGAAGCGCCGCGCAGACGCCGCACAATGTGTTCGATCATGACAATCGCATCATCGATGATGAGCCCTACGGCGGCGGCCATCCCACCCAGCGTCATGATATTGAAGCTCATGCTTAATACGGTCAGCAGCACGACGGTAGCGGCAAGCACGGCGGGCACCACGACGATTGCGATGAGGGTAATTTTGAGATTGCGCAAAAAGGCCAATAAGACCAAGGCCGCCAATCCAATGCCGATCAGGATAGCGTCGCGTACACTGGATGCAGAGGCAAGCACCAGTTGGCTTTGGTCATACCAATTGGCGATCTTCACATTCTTCGGCAATTGAGAACGATAGGCATCGAGTTTGGCCTTGATGCTGCGGGCGATTTGCACACTGTTGCTGCCGGGTTGCTGATATATCTGCACTAGCACCGCATCATGTCCGTCGGCATTCACACGTATCCATTGCGGCTCGGTGCTGCGCGCGACACTTGCCACGTCAACCAGGCGCACCAATCCATTGGCACCTGTCTTGAGCACGGTTTGGCGGATGTCTTGGATGCTTTTCAGTCGCGTATCGGCGATGCCCAAATAAAGTTTGTAGTGATCCTCCAGTCGACCGACGGCAGACACCACATTGGCGGCCGCCAATGAGCGCGATACGTCATCCATGGCCAAGCCGTAGGATTGCAGGCGCGCGGGATCGACGATAACTTGGAATTCCTCTTTGGCACCGCCAACGACTTGAATTTGTGCGACTCCTTCTACGCCTGATAGCAGCGGCCGCAACTGATATTGGGCCAGGTCGCGTAGTTGTGTCAAAGGCAATGCATCCGATGTCAGGCTATAGGCGAGAATCGGAAACACAGTCGGATCCATACGCTTGGTGCTGATTTGCGTACCGTTTGGCAGTTGCGGCAATACCTGCGCAGCCGCCTGCCCGACTTGCGAGGCGGCCAGCGCCATGTCGGTACCCCAGGCAAAATTGATTGAAATGTCGGCCGTGCCCCGGCTGGTGGTCGAGTGCACGTCCCGCACGCCTGGCACACGCCGGATCGCTTCCTCCACCAACATGGTGACCTCAACTTCCATCTGTTCGGCCGGCCGATCGCCAGCGTCGATGGACACCACCACGCGCGGAAAATCCACATTGGGAAACAATGTCACCGGCAACCTGAACGCTGCGATCAGCCCTGCGCCCGCCAACACGAACAGGAAAAAAAGAATGGATCGTCGATGGGCCTGCATCCAAGCCGAAAAGTTCATTGCACGCCCTCACGCACGGGCATCCCATCCTTCAACTCGTAGTTGCCGAGTACTACCACTTTCAGGCTACCGTCCAAAGGACCGGACACCGCGACGACCCCCTTGTTTTCCACGTCAGTGGAGACGGCGACACGCTTGGCTTGGCCATCTTTCACCTGAAACAGGTACGTACCCAGCGCATCGCGCAGCACGGCTGATCGTGGCACGACCCAAGCAGACTTGGCGCCGATGTCGATGACACCACGCACCTGCATGCCGGGCAGAAAGCCGATCGCCGCACCTGGCAGCACGGCTTCCACGTCCACCAGTCTGGTCTGGGGGTTGATCGTGCCGAATACTTTCGAGACCTTGGCGTTGAGCACATGGTCGCTACCGAATACTGAAACCAGGCGGATTGCCATACCCGTTCGAACTCGGCTTACGTCTTCCGGCTCCACACCCATCAATGTACGCAAGCGGCCCGACCGTGCTAGCTGCATCGCCGGCGCGCCGGATTGGATGCGATCGCCTTGTTGCACGGCGATGCTGACAACGAGCCCCTCAAAAGGCGACGTCACGGTCTGTTTTCCGATGCCATTTCCCACTCCTCGTTGTGCTGCCAGATTCGCTTGTGCATCCAAGAGTGTTTTTCGCGCGGCGGCCACTTGGGATTGGGTGGCCAATTGTTGTGCCATTAAATCCTCCATGCGTTTGAGTTCGCTTTGGGCATAAGTCTCTGCCGATGTGGCTTGGCGATAAGCCGCTATGGCGCTCGCATCGGTGGAAATTACCAATAGCGGCTCGCCACGTTTGACCACTTGGCCGGTCGCGACCAACAAGCGAACGATTTGCACCGGACGGGGAAAACTGATGTTTTCCGTTGCTCCGGTGACAGGCATGACGCTTCCATACACTGTGAGCGTGTCCGACATTGCTTGGTGTTGCAAGGAGGCCGTCTTGACCAGCACGCTAGGGACATCGGCAGCAGGCGCCGCCGATGCTGCCGGCGACAAGAGAGATACCGTCATTGACATCACGAGCAGCAGAAATAGGTTTTTCATTTAGTATCCTTTTTGTTCTGCGTCGGCAATTCGCCGCCGATCATCGTCAGTAGCGCAATGCGCTGTTCCAACATTGTCTGCTTGAGCGTGATGGCTTCTCTTTGCTTGGCGAGCCATGCAGTGCGTAGGTTGTTATAAGCCAGCGAATCGATGTTGCCGGCATCGAAAGCGGCTTGGGCATTTACTGCTGCATGCGCGAGTACGTCTTCTCCTGACTCGACGTTTTTCAATTGCTTCTCAAGCAATTTTTGATCGTCCAGAATCTTCGCGATATCGGCAAACGCGCTGTTGATGCGCATCTGATATTCGTCGTGCAAGCGCAGGCGTGTGGCTTGCTCGATGGCGATGTTGCCGCGATTGCGATTAAAGATCGGCAAACTGATGGTAATGCCAAAGCCCTGCGTATAAAGACCTGAAGTATCGCGCGCACGCGTCAGGCCGATGTTCAGTGCTGGAAATTGTGCGAGGATCGTTTGCCGGAAACGTTGTTCCTGACTCTCATAGCCAGCTTGCAGAGCCAACAAGTCAGGGCGTCGCGCGCCAACATTGGCCATCGCTGACTTCAACGCTGCCTCATTGATAGCTGGCAACTGCGCGTCGCCGACGAGCTGAATTTGCATATCAGGTGCCAGACCGAGAAGTGCATTGAGCTCATGGCGATTGGTGACAAACTGGCGCATGAGATCGTTGATGGCCGTATCCGTCGTCTGCAGCGCGGCGAGATCGGCATTGGCCACGTCCAGTGCGAGGTTACCTTGAGCCAATGCATGTTGCGTATGCTGGTAGCGCGAAAACAGTAGCGCGCGTTCATTTTGCAACATGGATAAAAGCTGTTGCTGACCCAGATTGCGCACGAATAACAGGCGTGCTTGGCTGACCACTTGCCATTCCTGCCACAACAGGTTGAGGTCGACTTGGCGCTGTGCCGCCTGTGCTGCATTTTTATTGGCGGAGCGCGTCAGCAAAGCGTTCACATCGTAGTTCAATCCGAGGTTGAACGCGTTGGTATTGCCGACAGCGCCATTGGTAGGAAAATCCTTGGCAAGACTTAGTTGCGGGTCGGGTAGTAACCCTGCAGCAAAGGACTGGGCCTGAGCAATGCCGGCCTCGTCGCGTGACACTTTGAGCTGAGGATTGTTGGCGACTGCTAGCATCGCAGTTTCCGTCATGTCCAGACCGTCGCTCGGATCGAACCGGTGGCTTGCGAGCTCCGGCAGCGGCATGCGCGTGGACAGCACGGTAAGATGCGGCGCTTGGGCTGGAAAGCGTGGCGTGGATTGCAGTGGCAGCGGTTTATAGCTGGCGCAACCTACCAAAAAAGCAACGAACACAGCAACTGGCGTGAGACGCAGTTTCATCGTAATTATTCCTTCAGATTGCATTGCGCTAATTACGCTCAGCTTAGGATAGGTGAAAAGAATTAGCTGATTGTTAGGACCATGCCTATCCGGTTGACACCCAACGACACTACCCGTAGTGTTTCTTTTCCCCGCTGTAAAGCTCTTCATACGCTGGGCCTCGACGCCTGTGGCACTCCCCAATGTTAATCAGCGTGTGATTATTTCCAAATTCAGCGCCACATTTTCCAGGGAATCTCTCAAAGTACAGTCCTAGTCGTCATAATCTAGTTTAGCTTGGCAATGTCAAGTGGCAGTTGCGTTGGAAACAGCCAAAGCTGACAGATGGAAAAAATTGGACGCTGATTAACACCTTGGCGCTCTAGGTGGTTGACAGCCTTCAAACGTCTGCTTTTGCAGAGTGATTTTGCACTACGAATAGCTGCTTAGGGGTCGAGACCTGCCCGCCAGGCTTTAGAAAACCAGCCGTTCGTTAAAAAATTTTCGTCAACGGCATGTCTACGCACTTAAGCTGCCGTTCGTGCCAATGTAGGCGAAGAACGCATTTTGCATAGAATTGGTTCGCGTTCCATCGAAGTCCAGTGACCGCTCCCAGTCTTGAACTGACGTAGAGCATGGGACGCCCAACGTCTCTTGAAGGCCGACAGTACCCACTGGCATTCTAATCCCGAATGGCCGTTGACAATGCACAGCTGCCCGTCAGGTGAAAAAATCTAGCATCATCGAGTCAATGGCCGCTTCGGAGCAGCGCACGGAATCAATGACCGCAATGGAGAACAGAAGCCAGTGGCTGGTCCTCTGGCCGTTAGTTGACCTTAGACGTGCCTTCAAACTCGCCCCATTTTGAAAACCAATTACCTCAGCGAATGCACAAGTACTTATTGGAAATTTCCGACCAAAAAAGTGTAGGAAATATGGCCATTTGTTGAACATTTGACATAAAGCCTCCAGCGCGCCATGCATCGTCGGCTCAGCCTCTAATTTGATTTGGTTGGTTCGGTAAAAACGGTACACATACGGTACATCCATCATGTTTGCGCGATTTCGCAAAATTACGGTAAAGTACTGATTCGTAATTACTTTTAACTTTTGTAAACTACGCTTACATTACCTTGATTGTGCTGGACAGACGGTTTAGCTGGCAAACTCTTAATCCGTTGGTCGCAGGTTCGATCCCCGCACGGCCTACCAAAATGACGAAGGGCTAGCCTTAACCGGCTAGCCCTTTTGTTTTGTGCGCGCCGTTGAAACCAGCCAGAAAGCTACATGCGCTTTCGTACTGATTTGCGCTTGGTTTTACAATAAAAATTCCATCGCAAGCCCTGCACGGATGGAGGATTGGAATTAATCCAACCCAGCCATTCGCGCATGACGCAGTTCGCCCCAAACATCAATTCACAGCGTTCTGTCCGAACACCCTCAATGCGCTCCCGCTGCATCGATCGGGCCGTGTGATTTGATCGGTTTGGCCATCCAGACAAAACCGATCAACAGCAAGAACATGATGGCCGAGATCCAGAAAATATCAGCGGCGGCCATGGTGCTGGCTTGCACGCTCATTAAACGATCAATTACTGACAGTGCTTGCGAATCACTCATGCCTTGACTGGTCATGCCCTGTACCGCCTGCTGGAAGGCCGGATTAAGCGGCCCCGAATGTTCCGCCAATTGTGCGTGATGCAAAGCAGTGCGGCTATCCCACAAAGTAGTGGAAACCGAAGCGCCGATGCCGCCGAACATGATGCGTACAAAATTCGACAAACCGGACGCCGCCGCCATTTTATCGTGCGGCTGTCCCGACAAGATAATGGAACTAAGCGGAATAAAAAACATCGACATCGCTGCACCCTGAATCAGGGTTGGAATCATCAATGCCATTGTGTCCACCTCGGGCGTGTATCTGGAACGCAAATAAAACACCAGCGCAAAGATGATGAAAGCACACGACGCCACGATGCGACTATCGGTCTTTGGCAGCAATTTGCCGATAATCGGCGACAGGATGATGGCGAGTATGCCAACCGGCGCCATGACCTTGCCGGCTTCGGTTGCGGTGTAGCCGATCTGGGTTTGCAGCCACAGCGGCAATATCACCAGACTACCGAAGAACAGGCCGTAACCGACCGAGATCGCGATCACGCCGGAGCTGAAATTGCGGCCTTTGAACAAGGATAAATCCACCACCGGGTGCGCGTCGCCCAGCTCCCAAATGATGAAGTAGATAAAGCCGACCAGCGCCACGGCCGCCAGCAGGACGATCTCGCCGGAGCTAAACCAGTCCAGTTCCTTACCCTTGTCGAGCATTAATTGCAACGAGCCGACCCAGATAACCAGCAATGCCAAACCGATTTTATCGATCGGCAGACTGCGGGTGACGGATTCACGCTTGCGATAAATCAGCCATGTGAGCCATAAGGTGAATGCACCGACCGGAATATTGATATAAAAAATCCACGGCCAACTGTAATTGTCCGAAATCCAGCCGCCCAAAAGCGGCCCCATGATGGGCGCCACCAGCGTAGTCATACCCCACAACGCCAGCGCCATTGAACTTTTGGCAACCGGGTAACTGGCTAACAGCAGGGTTTGCGACAAGGGGATCATCGGCCCGGCCACCGCACCCTGCAACACGCGTGCGGCGATCAAAGTTTCGATATTCGGCGCCAGGCCGCACATCCACGAGGCAATGACAAACAGCAATATCGACGTCATGAACAGGCGTACCTGGCCGAAACGCGTGGTCAGCCAACCGGTCAGCGGCACCGAAATAGCGTTGGCAACCGCAAACGAAGTGATGACCCAAGTGCCCTGTTGCGGCGATATCCCCATGTCGCCGGAGATGGCAGGAATCGACACGTTGGCAATTGATGAATCGAGCACGTTCATGAACACAGCCAGCGACACGGCCAAGGTACCCAGCGCTAACTGGGTACCTGTAAGCGGCTGTACAGCGGGGCGAATAGGGGAGTTCATAGAAACAACCTGGTTGCTTAATTAATCAAAAACGTTAATCAAAAAACGTCAATCAAAAACGCGGGCAGAACGCCCTGCGCAATCGGGTTCAATGCACTGCAGAATTGGCACTACTGCCCACGTTGGCGGCGATGATGCCGGCAATGCGAGCATCCGCTTGCTGCGCAACGGCGTCGAACACCGTGGTTTTGTAAGCAGGCTCGGTACGCGCAAGGCCGGCGGATGGCAGCGGCACACCCTTCTGCGGCGCCACTTCCACCTTCACTTGCATCGACAAACCCAGCCGCAGTGGATGCTCAGTCAGTTCCTTCGGGTCAAGCGCGATGCGCACCGGCAGACGTTGCACAATCTTGATCCAGTTACCGCTGGCATTTTGTGCCGGCAGCAGTGCAAAGGCGGAGCCGGTGCCGGCGGCAAGACCGGCAACTTTGCCGTGGTAGACGATTTTGCTGCCATACACATCGGATTCCAGCGTCACCGGTTGACCGATGCGCATGTGGGCAATCTGCACTTCCTTGAAATTGGCATCAACCCACACGGCTTTGAGCGGCACAATCGACAGCAATGGCATGCCGGCAGCCACCCGCTGCCCCAACTGCACCGAGCGCTTGGCAATGTAGCCGCTCAACGGTGCCGGCAAGGTGGTGCGCGCATAGGCCAGATAGGCTTCCCGCACGCGCGCTGCAGCACGCTCGACGTTCGGATGTTTTGCCACTGAAGTGCGGTCGGTTAAAGCGCGGTTCGATGCCAATTGCTCGCTTGTCACCAGCAACGCCGAGGTGGCACTCTGGAGCGCGCTGCGGGCGTGTTCCAATTCTTCCTTGGATACGGCGCCGGTGCCGATCAATTGCTGACGGCGCGCCAGATCCGCCTTGGCACGTTCGACTTCGGCGCTGCGCTGCGCCACGCCCGCACTCAGCGCGCCGTTATTTGCATACAGCACGCGCACTTCACGAATGGTCTGCGCCAATTGCGCATCGGCCTGGTCGAGAGCCACTTTGGCGTCGCTACGGTCGAGTTCGATCAGCGGCGTGCCGGCTTGCACCAGTTCGGTATCGTCGGCATGGATGGCCACTACGGTGCCGCCGACCTGCGGCGTTACCTGTACCACATTGCCGGCAACATAGGCATCGTCGGTGCTCTCGAAATTCTTGGCGTTTAATATCCACCAGACCAGATAGCTAATAAGAATGACTGCCAGCACCAGCGTGACGACAATCAACGGGCCATTACGTTGGTTTCTGGCAGAAGCTATGGATGCATCTTGACTCGGAGCGTTCATGACGCGGATTCCACAAAAGTTACATGAATAAAAATCAGGATGATCTGAACAGGTTTTGTAACGCGCTCATTACATACCTGGGTATGCTTAATAATTAACTGTTTCCCGCTATATTTCAGTGCAGATTAAAAAATACTCCACACTAAATACAGAACTACAAGGCATGCTGGGTAGCGTCAAAGCCGCCGCCCAGGGCTTTGATCATGTTGACTTGCATGTCCTCCCGGCGCGCCTGCAGATCGAGGCCCAGCTTGCGTTGCGTTAGCCAGTTCGACTCTGCCCCCAGCACCTGCAACTTATTGGCGGTACCGACCTGCCAACGTTGCTGCGCCAGTTGCAAGTTCTGCTGTGCAGCCCGCAACGCAACGGTCTGGTTACGCAATTGCAAGTCCGAGGCGCGCAACGATTGGATCTGGTCGGCCACCTCATGCAGGGCTTGCGTCAGACTTTGGTTATAACTGGCGACAGCGCCGTCATAGGCAGCAACCCGGCCCTTGAGCTGGGCCCGCAACTGGCCTCCCTCGAAAATCGGCAGCCGGATTGCCGGGCCGATACCGACGATGCTGCTGCCGCCATCAAGTAGATTCGACAAGCCGAGGCTGGAGAATCCGGCAAAGCCCAGCAAATTCACATTCGGATAAAACTGTGCGCGGCTACTGTCGATATCGCCCTGCGCTGCTTCCACATGCCAGCGCGCTGCAACGATGTCAGGCCGACGCCCAAGCAAGGCCAACGGTAACTGCGCCGGCAATTGAAACGCTGGCGATTCCGATAACTCCGACAGCGCTGGGCGCGCAATGCGGCGGCCGCGATCCGGGCCTTGGCCCATCAAGGCAGCCAGCTGATTGCGCGTCAGTGCAATGGCTTCCTGCCATTGCAACTGCTCGGCATGCAAGACTGCGCTCTGTAGCCGGATTTGCTGCGCATCGCTATCCATGTCGAGCCCGGCGGCGATGCGCTGCTGCGTCAAACGATCAAGCTGCTGATGCAACGCTTGCTGCTGCTCGGTCAGATCAAGTTGCGCCGATTGGCGCGCCAATTGCACCCAGGCATGAGCAACAGCTGCCGTCAGCACCAACCGCGCGCCATGCAACTCGGCTTCAGCCATTTTTTCCTGCGACAGCGCAGAACGCCATTCGGCGGCATGCTTGCCCCAAAAATCGAATTCATAGGAAAAATTCAGCGCCAGTTGGTTATTACTTTCAAAGCTGCCCTTCAAGGGCGCGGGAATCATGCCGTTTTCCGTAAAGCGCTGGTAGGCGCTGTCAAAGCTGGCGCCAACCGCTGGCAGCGCCGCGCCATGCACGGCCTCGGCCAATGCTTTGCTGGCGCTCACGCGGGCAGCGGCGATTTCCATCCCTGGGTTGCCGGCCAGCGCTTCCTCGACCAAGTCCTGCAAGGGTGCGCCGCCAATCGTACCGACCCAGGAAGCGCCGGAAGCCGGCCACGTCCCGCCTCCGCCGGCCAGCGTGCCGGCGGCATAATCGCTTACGGCATTTTGTTTGACGCTAGGACCGATGCCCTGAAAATTGGCGCAGGAAGAAAGCAGGATGGCGCTGATGCTTCCGGCCAGAATGCGCTTTAAAATGAAATGAGTCATATCAGAATGTGTAAGTTGTTTAGTCAATTATATTTTGTGTATTGTCAGGTATTGTTATTGACCAGCAATTTACGCAACAGGCTTTTTAGAAAGCCGATTTCCTCTGCACTGAAACCGGCAAAAAGACGGTTCAGCATATCGACATAAATGATCGGCATTTTTTGTGCCAGCGCATCGCCGGCCGGTGTCAGGCTCAACAGAATCTGGCGCCGGTCATCCGGGTTCGACTTGCGCTCTATGACTTTGTGCGCTTCCAGCCGATCCAGCGTGCGTTTCATTGAGGCGGCGTCGATATAGAACTCGCGCGCCAGATCGGCCGCAGAAACATATTTACCAGTCGACAACATGTAGATAATGCCGCCTTGGGTAGAAGTAATGTCGCAACCGGACAGTGCCTCATCAATCGACTTGACCAGCAGCGAACGGGCACGCGTAAGCAAAAAGCCGACGCTGTCATCGATCTGATATTTCTCCAACGTAAATAAAGGGGAATTTTCTTGCATATCGCGGCTGGAAATTAATTGACCAGGCAAGAATATACGCGAAAATAAAAAAAGCTGCTGGCGATTGTTAATCGGCAGCAGCATTTCTGCAGTGGTGCTAGCGCGCCGAAATATTATTCCGTTTCAATCAATCGTGAACGCGACGCCGACAAAGTGCCTGTTTGATGTAAAAACGGAATCAGACCATCCACAACGGCCCTTCCTCCATCAGCGCAATCTGCTCTCGTAATTCCAGAATCCGATCCTGCCAGTAGCGCTGCGTGTTGAACCACGGAAATGCCACCGGAAAAGCAGGATCATCCCAGCGTCGCGCCAGCCAAGCCGCATAGTGAATCAGGCGCAAAGTGCGCAGTGCCTCTATCAAATGGAGTTCGTGCGGATTGAAGTCGCAAAAATCTTCATAACCGGCCAGCAAATCCGCCATCTGGCGCGACCTGTCGGCACGCTCGCCCGACAACAGCATCCAGAGGTCCTGTATCGCCGGCCCCATCCTGCTATCGTCAAAATCCACGAAATGCGGACCGGCATCGGTCCACAACACATTGCCGACGTGGCAGTCGCCATGCAGACGTAGCAGGTGCAGCGCGCCGGCACGCGCATAGCAGTGCTGCACGCCCTCCAGCGCCTGTGCTGTGACGCTGCGATAAGCGGCCAGCAAATCGGGCGGAATGAAATTGTGCGACAGCAAATACTCTTGCGGCTCGGTGCCGAAGCTGTGCATATCCAGCGTCGGGCGCGCCTGATACGACTGCAGTGCGCCAACCGCATGGATGCGGCCGATGAAGCGCCCCAGCCATTCCAGCGTGGCGCGATCTTCCAGTTCCGGTGCGCGGCCGCCGTGGCGGGCAAATACTGCGAACCGAAAGCCATCGAACACATGTAGCGAAGCACCGTGTACCAACTGCGCCGGCACCACCGGGATTTCGCGCTCCACCAACTCCTGTACGAACGCATGTTCTTCTAAAATTGCCGCATCGCTCCAGCGCTGCGGGCGGTAAAACTTGACCACCAGCGGCGGCGCTGCATCCATGCCGATCTGGTATACCCGGTTTTCATAACTGTTGAGCGCCAGCATTCGGCCATCGCCCTGCAGTCCGATGCTTTCGAGCGCATCCAACACGCAATCGGGAGATAGTGTTGCAAATGAAGTAGCGTTTAAAGGTTTCATAAATGTATTGTACGGTTTATGGCTGCTGCTTCGATATCGTCGCATCTTCCAGTCAATTCGAATCGCCGCTGGCCGACAAATGACCCCACGCGTTACACTGCGGATCTTGCCGCTTTCATCCTGAGAAGATATCCTTATGCAACTCGACGACCCGTTATCCGATAAAGAATTCAAGGAACTGGATCAGTTCCTGCTTTCCGACCGCTGTGCCGAAGATGGCATGACCATGGATTCGCTGCACGGTTATTTAACCGCACTGGTGATCGGGCCGGAAATGGTGCTGATGCCGGAATGGCTGCCAAACGTCTGGGGGCCGGAGCGCAAAAAAGCGCCGCAGTTCAAGTCTGAAAAAGAATTGGAACGCATCACCGGCCTCATTGCGCGCGTAATGAACGAGATTGCGGTGACGCTCGAAGTTGCTCCTAAAGAATTCGAGCCGCTGTATTGCGAATACGAATTTGAAGGCCGTTCAGTGATTGACGGCGAAGCCTGGGCATGGGGCTTTTGGGAGGGTATCCAATTGCGAGCACAAGCGTGGGAACCGATCTGGTCGTCGAATATCGCGGCCTTGGCGCGCCCGATTTACCTGCTCGGCGCAGAGGAAATCGAAGAAGAAGAAATGGTACTGGTGGACGACCCGATCAAACGCCATAAACTGGCAATTGAAGTCGAGGCGGCGATTCCAGAAATCTACCGATTCTGGCTACCGCTCAAAAAATCGGCCGTCGCACCCACCAAACGCGAAGCCCCAAAAGTAGGCAGAAACGATTTGTGCGCTTGTGGCAGCGGCAAGAAATTCAAGAAGTGTTGCGGCGCGGAGCCGTCCGCTGAAAACAAGCCTGACTGAGCGGTTACCGTCCGTCAAAGCGAGATAGTGCGGTCATGTAGTTACTCTGCTCATCACCACGTCTTTTTCAAGTTGAGACAGCCGCACCGTAGGTGCGAGTTTATTCGCACCTACACAATGGCATCCGAATGGAGATAATCGCCGCGATTTTTTACACCTGATCGTGGCTACAACGCTCCGGCCTGGTGCTTTTACGACATTTAAAATATCCATACCGAAAATAAAAAAATAGGGAGTATGCCAATTTATATGGCAACTCCCGCATTATTTTATTACAAATTACAAAATACAGTAATCCAGTAATCCAGTATCTTTAATTTAAGCAATCCGGGCCGGATAACGGCAAACGGCAAGTTTAATACCGTTTATTCCTTGATGAAATGCTTGCGGTAATAGCACAGCTCTTCGACCGATTCCAGAATATCAGCCAGCGCGGTATGTTTTTGATGCTTCTTGAAGCCAGTGGCAATTTCCGGTTTCCAGCGTTTGCACAATTCTTTCAGGGTTGACACATCGAGGTTGCGATAATGGAAGAATGCTTCCAGTTTCGGCATGCCGCGCGCCATGAAACGGCGATCCTGACAAATCGTATTGCCGCACATCGGCGATTTGCCGGCCGGCACAAAATGCTTCAGAAAATCAATCAGCGCAGATTCGGCTTCTGCTTCAGTGACCGTAGATGTTTTGACCCGCTCGATCAGGCCGGAACGGCCATGCGTGCCTTGGTTCCATTTGTCCATGCCCTGCATGGTTTCATCGGATTGGTGAATCGCAAACACCGGGCCTTCGGCCAGGATGTTGAGTTGCGCGTCCGTTACGACGACGGCAACTTCGATGATACGATCCCTATCCGGGTCCAGACCGGTCATTTCCATATCAACCCAAATCAGGTTGAACTCGTTCGGACGCACAACAACGGCCGGTTTATCTGATGGCGTTGGTAATTCAGTGGCTTGTGACATAATTCTTCCTTTAGCAAGACGCCATTTTCTCACAGGAACAGAATGTATTCACTCGTGTTTTCAGTTTTGTTCGTCGGCTTCCTGATGCTCACTTTAGTCGTGCGATTCTGGCTGGCATCAAGGCACATCCGGCATATTCTGATGCACCGCAGCGCGGTACCGCCCGAATTCACCGGCAAAATCCCGCTCGCGGCCCATCAAAAAGCAGCCGATTACACCATCGCCAAAACCAAGTTCGGCATTGTGCTGCTGCTGGTGCATGCGGCGGTGCTGATCTGTTTCACCCTTTTGGGCGGCCTGCAATGGCTATCGAGCGCAGTATTTAATGTCACCGGTATTGGCATGACGTACCAGATCGGCCTGATTCTCGCTTTCGCCTTCATTTCCAGCCTGATCGATCTGCCTTTCGACTATTACAAGCAGTTCGTGTTGGAGCAGCACTTCGGCTTCAACAAAATGCGTCTGCACCTGTTCTTTATCGATATGCTGAAAAATACGCTGATCGGCGCAGCCATCGGCCTGCCCCTGCTGTGGGTAGTGCTGATGCTGATGGAAAAATCCGGCAACCTGTGGTGGCTATATACCTGGCTGGTCTGGAGCGGTTTCCAATTGCTGATGCTGGTTCTGTACCCTACCGTGATCGCACCGCTATTCAACAAATTTACGCCGTTGGCCGACGCAAGTCTGGTGCAGCGCATCGAAGGCTTGATGCAGCGGGTTGGCTTTGCGGCAAAGGGGCTTTACGTGATGGATGGCTCCAAGCGCAGCGCTCACGGCAATGCCTATTTTTCGGGCTTCGGCGCAGCCAAACGGATTGTATTTTTTGATACTCTGCTATCCCGCCTGGCACCGGCAGAGATCGAGGCAGTGCTAGCCCATGAACTCGGACATTTCAAGCTGAAGCACGTCACCAAACGCATTGCAGTGATGTTTTTGGTGTCGCTCGGCTTCCTGGCGTTATTGGGTTATCTGAAGACGCAGCCCTGGTTTTATACCGGCTTGGGGGTGGACCCGATGCTGCTGGCCGGCACCGATGCAATGGCACTGATCCTGTTCATGCTGGCGTTGCCGGTATTTACTTTCCTGCTGTCGCCGCTGACTTCGATCACCTCACGCAAACACGAATTCGAAGCCGACGCCTTTGCCGCAAAACATACCCAATCGCAGGATCTGGTTTCGGCGCTGGTCAAGCTCTACGAAGACAACGCATCCACCCTGACGCCAGACCCGCTGTATTCGGCCTTCTATGATTCGCATCCGCCAGCCAGCGTGCGCATCGGCAAATTACTTTCAGCTTAAAGAAAGACGAGACACATGATGGACACCAATACATTGATACACAAAAAGTGCGCTCCCAATGCCGCCGCATTGAGCGCACGTGAAATCACCGAATATCTGGCGGCAGTCAATGGCTGGCAGCAAGAGGGGCAGCGCATCGTCAGGGCGTTCAAGTTCAAGGACTATTACGAAACACTGGCTTTCATCAAGGCGATTGCCTATGTCATCCATGCTGAAGATCATCACCCGGAATTGACTGTCACTTACAACCGCTGTCTGGTGAAATTCGATACCCACACAGCGAACAACGGCCAAGGCGGCATTTCGGAAAATGATTTCATCTGTGCCGCGAAAATCGATGCGATTTTCGAGCAAACATTTTCCTGACCTAGCGCCCCTGAATGACAATTTCATGACCCTTCAATCCGGTA
Source organism: Glaciimonas sp. (assembly GCA_012927625.1). GTDB lineage: Bacteria > Pseudomonadota > Gammaproteobacteria > Burkholderiales > Burkholderiaceae_D > AVCC01. Next base: position 85,726 of record JABBOV010000008.1, read on the forward strand.
CCGTGATCGCAGCGCACGGCAGGCATTATCTGGTCGAAGCGAACAACCTCAAACTCCAATGCGTGACCCGGGGCAAAAAAAGCGATGTCGCAGTGGGCGACATCGTCAGCCTGAAGCTGACCTCTGCCAATCAAGGCGTGATTGAATCGATAGCCGAGCGCAAGACTTTGCTATACCGGTCGGATCAATACAAATCCAAGTTGCTAGCAGCCAATGTCACACAATTGTTCATCGTGGTTGCTACGGAACCCGGCTTTGCCGACGATCTGATTTCCCGTTCGCTGGTTGCAGCAGAAGCGGCCGGCGTTACAGCTCGTATCGTGCTGAATAAAACCGATGTGGTTGAAGCCTTGCCGAAAACGCGGGAGCGCCTGAAAGCTTATGCATCGTTAGGTTATCCGATCCATGAAGTGTCGGCACGGGCTCAGCCGGATGCAGCTTGTGCGACGCTGCAGCCGTTACTGGATGGACAATCGACGATTCTGATCGGCCAGTCCGGCATGGGTAAATCGTCTTTAATTAACTTGCTGGTGCCTGATGCTGAAATTGCCACGCGTGAAATTTCGGCCGCGCTCGATACCGGCAAGCACACCACCACCTTCACCCGTCTGTATAGCACTGACAACAACACTGCGATCATCGACTCCCCGGGATTTCAGGAATTCGGCCTTTATCATTTGACCGAAGGAATGCTGGAACGCGCCTTCGTGGAATTTGCAGCGTATCTGGGACAGTGCAAGTATTACAATTGCCATCACAACAACGAGCCGCACTGCGCGGTCCAGGCTGCAGTAGCATCGGGACAAATCGCCGAAATGCGTTACGCGTTATACCTGCAATTAGTGCATGAGTCGTCTCAGACACTGTATTAAGCAGTGCATCTACGCAATCCGGGTTTGGTGCAAGAGGCTCCAGATAGAGGTTTCTTATAATTAATCCCTTATAATTAAAACGGACACACAACTACGGCGGCAGGCGACATCCTTGCTGCCGCTTCTATTTATGACAATCAAACCAATCAAACCAATCAAACACTTCTTGCAGTTTTCTGATTTTTCGCTGGCCGAGTTCGAGCATGTAATCGAACGCACCCGCATCATCAAGCACAAGTTCAAGAATTACGAGCCGTACCATCCCTTGAGGGATCGCACGCTGGTAATGGTGTTCGAAAAAAACTCGACCCGCACCCGCTTATCTTTCGAGGCCGGCATGCAACAGCTTGGTGGGGCGGCGATCTATCTGAACACGCGTGATAGCCAATTCGGCCGTGGCGAACCGGTAGAAGATGCAGCGCAAGTGGTATCGCGCATGTGCGACATCATCATGATTCGCACCTTCGGCCAAGACATCATCGAACGCTTTGCGCAAAATTCCCGGGTTCCCGTCATCAACGGCTTGACCAATGAGCACCACCCTTGCCAGGTATTAGCCGATATATGCACTTACATCGAGCATCGCGGTCCTATCAGCGGCAAGACCGTAGCCTGGATCGGCGACGCCAACAACATGCTGTATTCATGGCTGCAAGCGGCAGAAATATTCGGCTTTCACGTCAATGCCTCCACCCCCAAAGGTTACGACATTGACCAGAGCTTGGTATCTGCATCGAATACGCGCTACACGCTGTTCGGCAATCCTTCCGACGCCTGCGAAGACGCCCATCTGGTGACCACCGACGTCTGGACCAGCATGGGCTTCGAGGCTGAAAACACAGCGCGGTTGCAAGCGTTTGATGGCTGGATTGTCGATGCTGAAAAAATGCGTCGGGCAAAATCGGATGCATTATTCATGCATTGCCTGCCGGCGCACCGCGGCGAAGAAGTCTCGGCAGAGGTAATCGATGGGCCGCAATCGGTAGTCTGGGATGAAGCTGAGAATCGGCTACATGCACAAAAGGCTTTGCTAGAATATTTGGTACTCGGGAAAATCTAATTTTTTCCTATAAACGTGCAAACGCGATTATTCCAATCGCATAATTGCGCTCCAAATTTAACTCTTTAGATTATTAGGTTAACAAAAAGGTTGTGTATGTCTGACATCAAAAAAGTTGTGCTCGCCTACTCCGGCGGTTTGGATACATCGGTCATCCTCAAATGGCTGCAAGATAACTATCAATGCGAAATCGTCACTTTTACCGCCGACCTCGGCCAAGGCGAAGAGTTGGAACCGGCACGTCTGAAAGCCATCAAATTCGGCATCAAACCGGAAAACATCTATATTGATGACGTGCGTGAAGAATTCGTGCGCGACTTTGTTTTCCCCATGTTCCGTGCCAACACAGTATATGAAGGCGAATACTTGCTGGGCACTTCCATCGCACGCCCACTAATCGCCAAACGCTTGATCGAAATCGCGCGCGAAACCGGAGCCGATGCCATCTCGCATGGAGCCACCGGCAAAGGCAACGATCAAGTTCGCTTTGAGCTTGGCGCCTATGCATTAATGCCGAATGTAAAAATCATCGCGCCCTGGCGTGAGTGGGACTTGCTGTCGCGCGAAAAACTGTTGAAATACGCAGAAGATGCCGGCATTGAAATCGACATGAAACACAAGAACGGCGGCGCCCCATACTCAATGGATGCCAATCTGCTGCATATCAGCTTTGAAGGGCGGCACCTGGAAAATCCAAGCGCGGAAGCAGAAGAATCCATGTGGCGCTGGACAGTCAGCCCGGAAGCCGCACCAGACGCAGCAGAGTATCTGGACGTAGAGTTTGAAAAGGGCGACATCGTAGCGTTGAATGGCAAACGTCTGTCGCCGGCACAGGTATTGACGGAACTCAATAGTTTGGGTGGAAAGCATGGAATCGGCCGCCTGGACTTGGTGGAGAATCGCTATGTCGGCATGAAATCCCGTGGCTGCTATGAAACCCCAGGCGGCACCATCATGCTCAAAGCGCATCGCGCCATAGAATCCATCACGCTAGATCGGGAAGTAGCGCATTTGAAAGATGACCTGATGCCCCGCTATGCAAGCATGATTTACAACGGCTACTGGTGGGCCCCGGAACGCGTGGCATTGCAGACCTTGATCGATAATACCCAGCAATCTGTCAATGGTTGGGTACGTATCAAACTGTATAAAGGCAATGTGATTGTTGTGTCGCGCGACTCCAAGACGGATTCTTTATTCGACATGAACATCGCAACCTTCGACGAAGATGGTGGTGCCTACAATCAGGCCGATGCAGGAGGCTTCATCAAATTGAATGCACTACGCATGCGAATCGCAGCCAATGCAAAGAACCGCCGTAAAATTTAGGTTATTACGATAGCGCCTGCCAGATGACGCTGATGTCAAGAGATCCGCCTGGAGCGGATCTCCTGACACTATTAAATTAATCCCGTTCCAAACCACACTTGAACCTACCTTGTGGTAGCGGTTCTCCAGCGTTTCAAGCGCGAGTTCCAGTTAATCGACAAGCGCGTAAGAATATCAAAAACGCGATTCTTAAAATTTTTCACGTAATTCGCCCCACTCATGCTCAACCGAATTGCATTCTGTGGCATGGGCAGAACGTCCAGTATGTGCATATTATCTAACGCCCGCGGTGTGACCACATTCTGCTTACCGCTTCTAAATTAAATTGCCGATACTCATTCATCTTGAAAAATGAAAAATTTAATTAAAAGAAACTTGAACGGCAAGACTGTTTTGTTCCTTTTTATTCTGACAAATATCGTCTATACGATTATGTTGACTATAACGATACCGAAGGTAATGCAATTTTCTGGCGGTATGAAGATACTGGACATGATGCCGACAGGCTACAGCGCTGAATACGTTAATACGTTTCTCTCCACTTTAGGTGAGCAAGGAAGAGACGCTTATTTATTCAAACAGCTCCCGATAGACATGATTTATCCTTTCCTTTTTGGGATTAGCTATTGCCTGGTTCTTGCCTATTTTTTAAATAAGCTAGGAAAATTGGAAAGCCATCTGTTCTATTTTTGTTTAATCCCACTCTTTTCCGGCCTCTTTGATTATTGTGAAAATATTGGCATCATCGCCATGATAAATAGTTACCCCAATAATTCAATCCTGCTAACGCAAATAACAAGCCTATTTACAATCCTGAAAAGCGCCGCCACAACTCTCTATTTTCTCTCTCTGATCATATTTTTAATGATGGTTGGAAAACAAAGATTATTTCAAACAAGCAAACTAAAAAATGAGGGACGCTGAAAGCTGATGCTTGTCGGCCCAAACTCACCCGAACCTGCGGGTGACGCCTAGGCTACTGGCCACAAGTAGACAACTGCCACTACCTGAGCCACGCCACGCTGGTGAAGGACGAAAAGCACTTTGACAAGTTTGACCGCGCCTTTGCCGCCTGCGGCATAAACGCGCAGGCAATATTTTGGAAACACTCCCATAAACAGCAAATAAAATTCCATATGATAGAATAAATTTTTTATAACGTAAATTCAAGGACATCATGAGCGAAGGCAAACACGGTGTTCAGTCACTTGAAATCGGCATGGGTGTCTTGCGGGCCATGGTCACCGGACAGCGTTCCATGATGCTCAAGGATATTGCTGCTGCAGCCAACATGCCGGCATCCAAAGCACATCGTTATCTTGTCAGCCTGATTCGCGCCGGCCTGGTTGAGCAGGACTCAATGACGTCGCGTTACAACCTAGGGCCCTTCGCGCTCAACATCGGCCTGGTCGCCATTGACCGCCTGGACCGGGTCCGGCTCGGACTCTCGGCCACTGCCGAATTGCGGGATACCATTAATGAGACGACTGCCTTGGCCGTTTGGGGCGAAATCGGCCCCGTTATTGTGCGCTGGGAACGGCCGCGACGCCCGATCACGGTAAATGTTGTCACAGGAACCAATTTAAGTTTGCTACCGACGGCCAGTGGACGGGTTTTTGCCGCATGGTTGCCGAAGGCGCTGGTGGATCCATTGATTGCCCAAGAACTAAAAACCAAAGCAGTGCCTGGCCTCAAAACCAGAAGCGACGTAGGAACCATGCTGGCAAAGATCCGTGCAGACGGTGTTGCACCCATTTCCGGCAACTATATAGTCAAGGGTGTCGAGGCCGTCGCAGCCCCCGTTTTCAACTTCAAGAATGAAATTACGATGGCACTGACGGTGGTGGGCGTAGAGGGCATGATCGATATGAATTTAAACAGTCGGGTTCTGGTCGAACTCAAACGCTGCGCCAAGGAACTCTCTCTCCGTCTTGGGGCCACGCGCGAACAGGCGTAGCAAGCCCACCTCTCAGGATAACTTTTTCTGGTACTTCGCTCTGAAGGCGTCGAACGCAAAAAAATGCCGAGTTACGTGTCGGCGCCGGCGCGCAGCCTGGTTGCACAGTGGAAAGTCTGATCGCTGTGGAACCAGGGCTGCCAGGCATTGCAATAAAAAAGCTTGGAACATATTTCAAGCCTGCACAGCAGCGGCGCTCCAATCATTTTTTTCAACAAACTGGAACAGGAATCCCATAAAGCTTTGCGCGGCAGGCGATAGCGATCTGCCATTCCTTGTGAAAATCAGAAACTTGCGCGTGAGTTCAGGGTCGTGCAGCAGGCGCATTTGCAATTGATAGAGTTTTACCAGCGAGCCGGCATAGGGCAGACAGGCCGTAATGCCGAGGTTGGCGCTGACCATGCTCAGGGCGGTGGTCATAAACGTAACTTCATTGCTCGGGTTCAGTGTCAGATCGCGCAAAGATGCATGCAAATCGAGCGTGAGCCTCTCGGCAAATTGCCCCTGCAAGGCAATAAATGGAAAATGCACAGCATCCGTCCAAGTTATCCGCTGCTGCTTCTCTAAAGGATGATTCTTGGGAAACACCAGCATAAAAGGCATTTCAAACAGGGTTTTTGCAGTGATCTCGGGTGTCGGATCGCGCTCAGGGCCAATCCCGAAATCAACCTCCCCGCTCAATACACGCGCTGAGACAGTTTCAACAGCGCAATCAGTCAAACGTATCTGCACCTCCGGGTGCTCCACCTTGTAGGCCGCGATAACCTCTGGCAGCAGCGTGCAAGCCATCAATTGCGGTGCCGCTATGCGTACGACACCTTTTCTCAGGGCCTTGAGATTGGTTATGTCACTTAGCACTCCGTCCAGATCCTGGACGATTTTTTTAATGAACGGGTAAAACTCGCGGCCCACCTCGGATAGTTGCATCTTGCGCGTATTGCGGTCAACCAATCGCACGCCCAAGGCGAGTTCCAACTCCTTGATCAGTCCGCTCAAGGCAGATTGCGTGACATGCATCGAATCTGCGGCGCTGGTAAAGCTGCCCCTTTGAGCAAGAGCGATGAAAGCACGCAACTGTCGCAAGGTTACATTCATAAGCTGGCCTAATAAATTCATTCGAAAATACTGTTTGAATGATAGATCAAATTCGACTTTAATGTATTCAAGAAGTTGTGCACAACACTCTGTGTTAAATCACCGGAGAGCAGGAACGCCAATGAAAAGCTAGCGAAGTTTTCTTTCATGCGGTAGTGGCTAAATCATTGCAGTTACCTGCTGCGCATCGACCAAACAGCCAAGTTAATCATCAACAACACCATTATTGGAGACGTAAATGAAGATCAAAAAAATTCACCACGTGGCTTATCGTTGCATTGACGCAAAACAGACGGTCGAGTGGTACGCCAAATACCTCAACATGGATCTGGTACTGGCCATTGCGGAGGATCAGGTTCCTTCGACCAAGGCGCCTGACCCTTACATGCATATTTTTCTGGATGCCGGTGGCGGCAATGTTCTTGCGTTTTTCGAGTTGCCGAATCAGGCCCCGATGGATCGTGACCGCAACACGCCGACCTGGACCCAGCATCTGGCGCTGGAAGTCGGAACGCTGGAAGAAATACTGGAAACCAAGCAACGCCTGGAAGCAGATGGCATCGAAGTCATCGGTCCAACCGACCATACCATCTTCAAATCCATCTATTTCTTCGACCCCAGCGGCCACCGCATGGAACTGGCGTTCAACACCGGCACCCCTGCGATGATGCAGAAACTGGATGATGTCAAATGGGAAATGGTTGAGGAATGGGCCAGGACCAAAAAAGCGCCGAAACATGCGCAATGGATGCATGACGGCAGCTACACGGCAGAAGAGGTCAAACAGTAAACTCGGCCAACTGGCGCTGGACAACCACGGTGCGGTACTGGCCAGCCTGAACTGGTGGGCCGCTTACTCTTGCAACCCTAAAATCCGGGCGTTGTCCGCCATGAATTTCCCCTCCGATTTCGCAATTTAGGCCCTTTATACCTGGCTGCAAATCGGAGAATACGCAATCCAAAGCGATTCCATTAGATTCATACGAAAATAAAAACCCGGAGACAATAAGCATGGACATGGGCAAAACAATCGATATACCGGCTCTGATAGACAATAACAAGATTGGCCGGTTCCAGATCGGCATGCTTATCCTGTGCGGCCTGTGCGTCATCATGGATGGCTTCGACGTGCAGGCAATGGGCTACGTTGCTCCGGCGATTATTCAAGATTGGCACGTTAGCAAGGCGAATTTAGGCCCGGTTTTCGGTGCCGGTTTGTTGGGCATGCTGGTCGGCTCACTTCTATTCAGCATGACTGCCGACAAAATCGGCCGCCGTCCGGTGCTGGTCGGCGCTACCCTGTTTTTTGCGATCTGCATGCTGGCCACGCCATTGACAAGTTCCATTGAACAACTACAACTCATTCGCTTCATTACCGGGCTCGGACTTGGTGCCGTCATGCCGAATGCGATGGCACTGGCAGGCGAATACAGCCCGCTGAGGAAAAAAGTCACGCTGATGATGTTGGTCTCTTGCGGCTTTACAATCGGAGCCGTCATTGGCGGCTTGCTGTCAGCCGCCCTGATTCCGAACTTCGGTTGGCAATCGGTATTTTACGTAGGCGGTGTGATTCCATTGATTATCGGCATATTCATGTTTTTTTTCCTGCCGGAATCGATGCAGTTTCTTGTGCTGCGCCGAAAAAATCTGGACAAGGTTGCCCAGTGGCTTAAACACATTGACCCGACCGTAACGATTGAGCGCAACACGCATTATGTCGTGCATGAAAAAGCGCACAAAGGCGCGCCAGTACTGCAACTGTTTCAGGACGGTCGCGCAAAGATGACTATTCTGCTGTGGGGCATCAACTTCATGAACTTGCTTAACCTTTATTTTCTGTCGAACTGGTTGCCGACGATTGCCAAGGAAGCCGGGCTTTCCACTACCAACGCGGTGCTCGCAGGAACCGCTCTTCAATTGGGCGGCACCATAGGCACACTCGTTATGGGGCAGTTAATCGACCGTTCGAGTTTCCGCCGCGTGCTGCTTCCCTGCTTCATGGTGGCCGGCATTTCAATCGCATTGATCGGCCGCCCTGATGTCTCATTGGCCTTCCTGTTTATCACGATTTTTGTAACCGGCTTTTGTATTGTCGGCGGTCAGCCTGCAGTCAATGCACTTGCTGCCAGCTATTACCCGACCACATTACGTTCTACCGGAATCGGCTGGAGTTTGGGTGTAGGACGGATCGGTTCCATTATTGGCCCGGTACTGGGTGGCGAATTGATAGGTCTCAACTGGCCCAACAGCACGATCTTTATTGCAGTAGCAATTCCTGCAGTGGTATCGGCGCTGATGGTCTGGAGCATGAATCGCACCCCGGCGGCCGGCCCGACAACAAAATTAAGCGAAGCTGCCTCCTTAAACAATGGATGAAATAACTACTCTGGTTCCCCACCCATCTGAGCGGAAAGAAGCAGAGCCACCGATCGAATCACCACCCGTTAAAACAATATTGCAGCACTAACCTGCCCGAATTCCGGCCAGCCTCGATTAGGAAGAGAAAGCCCAAATGAAACTAGCCACCCTGAAAACTGGCGGCCGCGATGGCACGCTGGTCGTCGTCAGCCGAGATCTGAGCCTGTATCAGGCTGTACCCGCGCTCGCCCGCAGTCTGCAAGCCGCGCTGGACGACTGGGACCGTATCGCGCCGCAACTGGCTGCGGTTTATGCAGACCTGAATAACGGCGTTGCCGGCAACGCCCAGCCGTTTAACCAACATCTATGCCATTCGCCGTTGCCGCGTGCTTATCAGTGGGCCGATGGTTCGGCCTATGTTAACCATGTGGAACTGGTACGCCGCGCGCGCGGTGCCGAGTTGCCTGCTTCGTTCTGGGTCGATCCGCTGATGTATCAGGGCGGCTCGGATTCTTTCATCGGCCCGCGTGACCCGATCCATGCGCTGTCGGAAGATTGGGGAATTGATCTGGAAGCCGAGGTTGCGGTAATTACCGGCGATTTGCCGATGGGCGCCAGCCCGGCCGAATGCGCGCAGGCGATTCGTCTGGTGATGCTGGTCAATGATGTTTCACTGCGTAACCTGATCCCCGCCGAGTTGGCCAAAGGTTTCGGTTTCTTCCAATCCAAGGCGGCCAGCGCCTTTTCCCCGGTAGCCGTCACTATTGACGAATTGGGCGAGGCTTGGCAGGACGCCAAACTCCATTTGCCGCTGGTAGTGCATCTGAACCGAAAGCCGTTCGGCCAGCCCAATGCCGGCGTTGACATGATTTTCAATTTTGGCCAGCTTGTGGCCCATGCAGCCAAGACCCGTGAGGTAGCAGCCGGCTCCATCATCGGTTCCGGCACTGTTTCCAACAAACAAGGCAATCTGTACGGTTCCAGCATTGAAAACGGCGGCGTCGGCTACTGCTGTCTGGCTGAAGTACGCATGTATGAAACCATCGAGAGCGGCACACCTAAGACCGCCTTTCTAAAGTTCGGCGATAACGTGCGCATCGAAATGTTCGATGTGCGGGGCAACAGTATTTTTGGCGCTATCGAGCAGACGGTTGCCCGCTACCCGCAGCGAGATTGACATGCGGGACATCGATAGCGCGCTGCGCCCAAGTCGAGTTATCCCACTAACAGGTGCTCCGCGCATGGGGGCCACGGCCAGGTTAAAGCTGTATACCTACTTTCGCAGCTCTGCCGCCTACCGGGTACGCATTGCCCTCAATCTGAAAGGACTTTCTTACCAGAGCGTCCCAGTGCATTTATTGAAAAATGGCGGCGAACAGCTACAGGACAGCTACCGTGCGATCAACCCCGGCGCGATGTTGCCCAGTCTGCAAGATGGCGACGCCACGGTCACCCAATCGCTAGCCATTCTCGAATATCTGGAAGAAGTCTACCCGGACATCGCGCTGCTTCCCGGCGATGCGCTGGGCCGGGCCAGGGTACGGGCTTTGGCGTTGACCGTTGCCTGCGACATCCACCCGATTAACAATCTGCGCGTACTCAAGTATCTCAGCGGCAATCTGCAGATATCGGAAAAAGCCAAGGCCGATTGGTACCGGCACTGGGTGCAGGAAGGTTTTGGGATTATCGAAACCCATCTGGCGCGTGACCGGCAAACCGGTAGCTTTTGCCACGGCGACGCGCCAACACTGGCCGACTGCTGCCTGATTCCGCAAGTATTCAATGCGCAGCGCTTCAAGGTGGATTTATCTGTCTATCCGACCATCAAGGGCATTCATGACCGCTGCGCCGAATTACCGGCTTTCATCAGCGCGCACCCGGAACAGCAGCCTGATGCGGAGAAATAAGATTATGAATAGCCGCCAACAGACGTTTTTGCGCGGATAAAACATGGCGGAATGATGTCCCACTTGAAACCATTGGCAGCAAGCAACCAATAAGGCAAGTCACCCGACGGTTTGAGGGCTGCGCGACACAGTGCATGCCGCTAGCGCCATTTGATCAACAACCTTCCATGACTGCATCGGCAGGATGCTGAAAGCCCAGCATGAGTCAGATTGGTATTTGTAATACTCGCCTTTGTATGCCAAAAAATATGGCACTTGCCGCATATAAAACATGCGTAATGCAAAAATACTCCTATTTTTTTTATAACAGATTAGCCAGCGCCACGTATTGTTCCAGCGGTACCGTCTCCGGCCGGGTTTGCGGATCGACGCCGGCTGCAACCAAATCGGATTCGGCGAACATGCCGGCCAGACAATTGCGGATTACCTTGCGGCGTTGGGAGAATGCCTTCAGCACTACTGCGCTGAGTTTATCGGCGTCGCAGGGCAAGCGCTGTGCGATCGGGATCATGCGCACGACGGCGGACTCGACGCGCGGTGGCGGGTTGAAGGCGGTCGGCGGCACGATGAATAGCAACTCCATGCGGTAGCGCCATTGCAGCATGACCGACAACCGGCCGTAAGTCTTGCTGCCAGGCGCTGCGACCATGCGCTCGACCACTTCTTTTTGCAGCATGAAATGTTGATCCTCAACTTGCTGCGCAAACTCTGCGAAATGAAATAGCAGCGGGCTGGAGATGTTGTAGGGCAGGTTGCCGACGATGCGCAACTTCTGGCCGGGGGCGACCGGAATTTCCGCAAAATCGAATTTCAGGGCGTCGCCCGCATGCACAATCAACTTGGCCGGGTCGAAGCTTGTGTGCAGCCGCGCCACCAGATCACGGTCGAGTTCGACCACGTGCATGTGATGTAACGGCGCCAGTAACAAACGCGTCATCGCGCCCAGGCCGGGGCCGACCTCGACTATGGCGTCGCCCGGTTGGGGATCAATCGCATCGACGATGCGCGACAGCACGAATTTATCGGTCAGGAAATTCTGGCCGAAGCGCTTGCGGGGGATATGTTTCATCAAGGAAATCTATTCTTGTTTATTTCTGTTATGTGCTGGATGCGTCCGTGCCGAGCGCCATTTGGGCTGCCATTTGGGCCGCCGCCTGGATGGCAGCGATCATGCTGCCGCAGTCGGCATGGCCGACACCCAGGGCCGCCAAGTCGAGGGCGGTACCGTGATCGACCGAGGTGCGGATCAGCGGCAGGCCCAGCGTGATGTTAACGCCCTGGCCGAAGCTTGCGAACTTCAGCACCGGCAAACCTTGGTCGTGGTACATCGCCAGCACACAATCGGCGTCTTGCAAATACTTGGGTTGGAACACGGTGTCGGCTGGATATGGGCCGCTCACGTGCATCCCCTTGGCTTGCGCGGCCAGAATCGCGGGTGCGATCACGTCAATTTCTTCGCGACCCAGGTAACCGCTCTCGCCGGCGTGCGGGTTCAGGCCGGTGACCAGAATGCGCGGTTGCGCCAGACCGAATTTACTGTGCAGATCAGCGTGTATTATTTCCAGCGTGCGGCTCAAAGCGTCGAAGGTAATAGCCGCCGGCACTTGCTTCAGGGCCAGATGAGTGGTGGCCAGCGCTACCCTCAAATGCGGCGCGGTGCCGCCGACCAGCATCATCACTACCTGCGGGGTGTGGGTCTGCTGGGCCAGATATTCGGTATGGCCGGTGAATTTGACGTCGCCGATGCCGGCGTCGTTGATGGTACTTTTTTGCAACGGGGCAGTGACGATGGCGTCGAACCAGCCGCTTTGCGCACCTTCAATAGCAATGTCCAGTGTCTGTAGCAACGACCGGCCGTTTTTTGGATCAAGGTGACCGGGAACCACATGTGCTTCCAGCGGGCAGTCGATTACCACCAACCGGTCCGGCGGAAAATCCGGCAAACCGCCACTGCGCACAGCACGCAAGGAGAGCGCGACCAGACTGATGGCCGGATCGAGGGTGTCTGCGATCATGGCCAAATATGCCGCATCACCAATCAACACCGCCCTGATTTCGGCGCGTAAGGCCCAAGCTGCCTTAATCGATATTTCAGGGCCGATGCCGGCCGGTTCGCCGGTGGTGATTGCCAGCGTCGGGCGGCGTGCCGCTTGCTGCGCAGACACAATTGCGGGCATCACATCCTCACTTCTCTTCAGTGCGAAATTCGACATAGGCGCGGTCGCGAATCTGGCGCTGCCAATCTTGGGTCGCTTCTTCGATTTTGATCTCGCGAATGGCCATCCGTGCAGCGTTGCGCTTGCGCTCCGGCGACACCGCATCGGTCTTGCGTTCAAGCACCTGGATCAGGTGATAACCGAATGGCGACTCGATTGGCTCGCTGATCTGACCCGGCTGCAGCGCATTCATCGCACGTTCGAATTCCGGCACGGTATCGCCAGGGTAGAGCCAACCCAGATCGCCGCCCTGGGCCGCCGACAAATCGTTGGAATAAAGCTTGGCCAGCTCTTCAAACGTGGCCGCCTTGTTGTCCAGACGCTGTTTGAGCTCGGTCAGCGTGCGGCGCGCCTCACTGGCCGACACCGCCTGGTTGACCTTGATCAGAATGTGCCGCGCATGCGTCTGCTGTACTGCCGGGGCGCTGGCATCGGTCTTGGCGGCGTCACGCTTGCCAACCAATTTCAGGATATGAAAGCCGTTCGCGCTCCTGAGCACAGCGGATACCTGACCTGGACTCAGGTTGGCCACTGCATCGAGGAATAGTTTGGGCAAGCGATCCTGACCGCGCCAACCCAGATCGCCACCGGTGAGAGCCTCGCCGGCGTCGGAAAAGCTGGCCGACACCTTAGCAAAGTCGCCGCCAGATTTGAGTTGTTGCAGCGCTGATTGGGCGCGCTTCTCGCGCTCGGCGATTTGTTCTGGAGAAGCGTTTTCAGGAATGCGTACCAGAATCTGGGCCAGATTTAACTCTTGCTGGGCTTGTGCAGGATTTTTTTCGGCACCGAGATAATTATCGATTTCCGATTCAGATACCTGGATTTTACTGTCAACCTCGCGCTCACGCAGACGCTGCGTGACGATTTGTTGCCGGATTTCCTCACGGAACTCTGGGAAGGCAGTGCCTTCACGCTCCAGCTCATCGCGAAATTTCTGCAGGGTCATTTTGTTCTGTTCGGCAATCCGGCTAATGGCGCGATCCAGCATAATGTCGTCGACCTGGATCCCGGCCTCTTTGGCAAGCTGCATCTGGGCCCGTTCAAGCACCATTTGTTCCAGCAACTGATGCTGAAATTCAGCGCGCGGCGGCAGGTTGATGCCCTTTTTGACAGCCCGTGCCTGAACTGTGCGCAAGCGCTGCTCCAGTTCCTGTTGGGTGATGACTTCATTGTTGACAACAGCAATGATGGCGTCCACCAATTGCGGCTGGCCGGTTTTTTGCGTCACTGCCGCAGTCGTCTTGGCTGCCGTCACTTTAGCTGCAGGTGCGCTTTTGGCTTGTGCCCAGGCGCCGGCAGGCGCGCCCAATGCCAGGCTCAGTAGCAGTATCGTCAGTAGAGATGCCAATGGCGCCGACTTGTTCGCATTGCGATTACGCAAAGGTTTAAATTCGCTCATGATGTTTTCGTGTTGATTGATTGCGGGGTCTGGTTAATTTCGTACTACAGGATCGTTGACTGGCTGGTAGCCGGGAATATTTTGGCGTAGTGCTTCCAGCGGATTGGAGCCTAACTTGGATAGTCCGCTCAACTCCAGTTGGATAAAGATGGTCGAATTAGCCGTTAGAGTTGTGGTGGTAATGCGTTGCGCCACTAGCCGGAAAATCCAGCAGTCTGCCTTGTATTCCATACCGAACAAGCTATCGACGAGCTTGCGATCCGGCAATGAATAACTGACCCGCCCGACCGCATAGATCCGATCCGCCAGCGGCCACTGGCCAGAGAGTTTAACCTGTTTTAGCAATTCCACGGAACTGCTCTTGCTTACGTAACGATACTCGGCGTTCAACACTTTTTTCGGTGACGGTAGCCACTGGGCGCCTACATAGGTGCTCGACAAGCTATTCTGATTGACGCTGTATTGCACCCCGCTGTCAAGACGCAGAGCGTTAGTCACGCGGCCGCTGGCGGCCAACAGCAGGTCGGAGCGGGTTTCCTGGCTGGCAGATGAATTAAGCGTCACGCGCGGCACACTGATGTAATAACGCTGCCCCAGCGACAGGCGCAAACGCTCGGTTCCGTTCGGATCCAGATAGCGTGACGTCAGCGCCGCAGTAATCTGATTGGCGTCGCTGATGCGATCCGAGCCCGAATAGCGGTTCTCGCTGAAGAGTTGCGGATAATTGAAGGTTGCCTCGGCACTGTCGAAATTCGGATACAGGCTTTGATCGCGGAAAGGCGTATACACGTAAAACAAGCGCGGCTCCAGCGTTTGCGTGGCTGCCCGCCCGAAAAACGTGGTATCGCGTTCGAACATTAAACCGCTATCGAGCGAAAAGGTCGGCAGCGTACGCGTTAGCGTCGACGGCGCCGCTGATGGCAAGCTGCCCGTTGGCGCATCGAGTTGATAACTGGTGGCGTGCAGCGACAATTTGGGCGTGATGAAATAGCCGGGCCGTATGATCGGATAACTGATTTGGGGATTGATGACCAGACGGTCGCCGCGTTGTCTTTCATTCGCTATTCGTTTAACCAATTCTTCGTCAGGCAAGTAAAAACGCGTAAATTCCGAATCGAATGCCCAGTCGAATCCCTCCACATCTTGCCGCCCTGAATGAAAATTGAGCTGCGGCAAACGGCCGAACGGCAGTGCGAGCGGTAGCAATGGGTCTTGCAGCAACTGGTAGCTGGTTGCCCGGGCAGACGCATTCCAGTACGCACCGGAATAATTTGTATACACATCGCGTGGCAACAGGCGCTGCGAACTGGCGGTGATGGTTTGCGCAAAATCGCTCGGATAATTGTCGTCTGAGGCCCGGTTCAGGTTCCACCCGAATGACAGGCTGGGAGTCAGCGTCTGATTGTGAACCGAGGCCAGCGAATAGCGGGTGGTGTTGGTTTGCTGATCGTTCGGCAACACTTCGATCCTGGTTTGGCCGCCATAGCTCTGCCCTAGATAGCGGCCTTCGGCGCCCAGTTGCAAGCCGCGCCGACTGATAATTTTAGGAAACAACGTCAAATCGCGATTAGGCGCGAGATTGAAATAATACGGCAGCTCCAGTTCCAGTCCTCCTTTGGAGGTAGCGCCTATGGTCGGCGGCAATACGCCCGACTTGCGCGCATCCGAAAGCGGAAACGACATCAAAGGCAGACCCATGATCGGCACGCCTTTGAAATACACCACCGCTTTCGAGGCGGTGCCGACATCGCGCCCGGTGTCCAGACGCAAGGTGTCGGCCTCCAGATACCAGTCGGGGTCGGGGCCTTCGCAGGTGCTGTAAGTGCCCTGCCGAACCACTGCGCGCTCGTGGTTTTCAAAGTCAATGCGCTGCGCGTTGCCCTGCGCATTATTCATCTCCAGCCGGTATACAGGGTGGGTTACATAGCCGGCGCCAGAACTCATGTTGAGTTTTAACTGTTCGCCCTGATACAGGTCGCCGAAACGCTTGATCCATACATTGCCCGAAGCCGTGACTTCATCCTCGACTTGCAGATACAGCGCGTGATCGGCCTTAATGGCAGTCTGACCGCGCCTGATTTCAACCTTGTTGTCAAGCTGCAACTCGCGGTCAGGCCGCCCGGTCATGGTCTCGGCACTGATCTCGGACGGCTGGTTTTCTTCTATCGCCCGGCTGCGGGTCGGATTTGGCAAGCCCTGCGCGTACGCCAACATGGGCAGACACGCCAGCGCAATAGCCGCTGCCAGTATGCTGAACCGATATTGCGGCTGTTGCGTTACGGTATGCCAACTCATGAGCGAAAGGGGTGAATAACCATGGCAGGCGATTTTTTGAATTGAATCCCTTATTATATGGGAACTCACCACCATCAACCGATTCCCCGGACTGCTTCATGTCATTACATACAACATTATCTATAGCATCAACTGCAAGCTTAGCTGCAACCTCAAACTCCCCATCCGATCTGCGCTTTGCCCAGTTAACCAAGTGGCTGGCTGCGCTCACCGCTACACCAACCCTGCCGCAAACGCTGCGGTCAGCCTCCAGCGACGCCAGTTTCCGGCGATATTTCCGGGTCGATACGCCCGATGGCGGCACTGCTATCGTGATGGACGCACCGCCGCCGCAAGAAGATGTGCGACCTTTCATCCATGTAGCTGACGTATTTGCGCAAACCGGCGTGACGGTTCCGCAAGTGGTGGCAGCCGACCCCGAACACGGTTTTTTGCTACTGTCGGACTTGGGCGAGACCACTTATTTGCAGCAACTCAATAGCGACACTGCCCATGCGCTGTACCAGGACGCGACCGATGCACTGATCCAACTACAAAGCCAAAGTCAGCCAGGCTTGCTGCCGGAATACGACCGTGCGCTGCTGTTGCGCGAGCTGATGCTGTTTCCCGAGTGGTATCTGGGACGGCACCTGAACGCTACCCTGACGGAAGCGCAACAAGCCGATTTGAACTTGGTGTTCGAAGCGCTGTTGGCCAATAATCTGGCCCAGCCGCAAGTGTTCGTGCATCGCGATTACCACTCGCGCAACCTGATGGTTTTGCCACAGGGAAACCCTGGCATTCTCGACTTTCAGGATGCGGTGTACGGCCCGCTGACCTACGATCTGGTGTCGCTGCTGCGCGACGCCTATATCGAATGGGATGAAGAAATGGTGCTGGACTGGGCCATTCGCTATTGGGAAAAAGCCCGACGTGCCGGCCTGCCGGTCAATCCTGACATTGACCTCTTTTATCGCGATTTTGAATTCATGGGCTTGCAGCGCCACCTGAAAGTGCTCGGCATATTTGCCCGCCTGAATTATCGCGACGGCAAGGACGTTTATCTGAAAGATATTCCACTGGTGCTGGAGTATGTTTTCAAAACTGCACGCCGCTACCGCGAACTGGCACCGCTGGTGCGCTTGCTCAATGCACTGGAAGAGCAAAAACCGCAGGTTGGATATACTTTTTAACTGCCTTGAGTATAAGCAAAAATAAGGCACTTTCCGCATACTTTTAGTGCTGTTAAAATAATACTCCATCAATTATAAGATTTTCGCAATATTAGGTAGTGCAGGTCTCCGTGCCTGCGGCCCGCTGCAGGCACGGAGGCCTGCACTACTGAAAAACAGCACTATTTTGCGCAAGTTTTCACTACACATTAATGAAATTACCATGAAAGCAATGATTTTTGCCGCCGGTCGCGGCGAGCGCATGCGCCCTTTAACCGATACCTGTCCCAAGCCGCTGCTGAAAGTACGCGGTCGCCCGCTGATTGTCTGGCAGATCCAGAACCTGGTGCGCGCCGGCATCACCGAGATTGTCATCAACCATGCACATCTGGGCCGAATGATCGAAGAAACGCTCGGTGATGGCGCAAAATTCGGCGCCAGCATTGTCTATTCGGCGGAAGACACCGCACTGGAAACCGCCGGCGGCGTAGCCCGCGCCCGAGATTTGCTGGGCGATGCGCCGTTCGTGGCACTTGCCGCCGACATCTTTTGTCCCCACTTCGACTTTACGCAAGTCAAAGACACTCTGGCGGAAGCCGACATGTGGGGCCGGCCTTATCCAGCCGACCGGCGCGACGTTGCATGGCTATATCTGGTGAAAAATCCGGCGCACCACCCGCAAGGCGACTTCGCGCTGAACCTGTATTCTGTCGCAAACGAAGGTACGCCGCGCTACACCTTTTCCGGCATCGGCGTCTACCGGCCCGAAATGTTCGATGCCATCGAGGCTGGCGCTGCTGCCAAATTAGCTCCTCTGCTGCGCGAATATGCAGCGCACGGCCAAGTCGGTGGAGAGGTTTACCGTGGCGACTGGGCCGACGTTGGCAACCCGGAACGGCTGGCGCAATTGAACGCGCGGTAGGATGGATGAAACCCATTTTGCATGGCTTACACGATCATAATTAAAGGACGCATCTCATGAAGTCATATACAAACCGGCGCGCTAGTCTGATCCAACAAATGCTGACCAAAGGCGGCGGCGTCGCCATCATCCCGACCGCACCGGAAGTGATGCGCAACAGCGATGCCGATTATCCGTACCGGCACGACAGCTATTTCTATTATCTGAGCGGCTTTACCGAACCGGAAGCAGTGATCGTGCTGGTCGCGATTCAGGGCAAGCAGCCGCAAACCATTCTGTTTTGCCGCGAAAAAAACCTGGAACGCGAAATCTGGGACGGCTACCGACACGGCCCGGAAGCTGCGCGCACAGAGTTCGGCTTCGATGCCGCGCATCCGATTGCGGCGCTCGACAGTGAGATGAGCCGGCTGCTGGCAGATGCGCCGGCGCTGTTTTATGCGCTTGGCAGCGATGCCAAACTGGATGCGCAAGTGCAAGGCTGGCTGGCAAGCGTGCGCGTCCAGTCGCGCGCCGGCGTAACCGCTCCCGCCAGTGCACACGATGTGCGCTGTTTGCTGAATGAAATGCGCCTGTTCAAGGATGCCGGCGAAGTCGGTTTGATGCGCCGCGCTGCCGAAATTTCATCGCAAGCACACCGCCGCGCAATGCAAACATCCCGCCCCGGCCTGCGCGAATATCAACTGGAAGCCGAACTCCTGCACGAATTCCGCCGCCAAGGGTCGCAAGCGCCAGCCTACGGCTCAATCGTGGCGACCGGTGCCAACGCTTGCGTGCTGCATTACCGCGCCAGCGACGCCATACTGAAAGACGGCGACCTGGTATTGATCGACGCCGGCTGCGAACTCGATAGTTACGCCTCCGACATCACCCGCACCTTTCCGGTCAACGGAATTTTCTCCGGCCCGCAAAAGGCCTTGTACGAAATCGTGCTGGCATCGCAAGCCGCCGCCATTGCCGAAACCCGCCCGGGGCAGCGTTTCATGGACGGCCACGACGCCGCCGTGCGGGTGCTGGCACAAGGCATGTTAGACACCGGCTTGCTGGATTCCAATAAAGTCGGCACGCTCGACGACGTCATCGCCAAGGGTGAGTACCGCCAGTTTTACATGCACCGAACCGGCCACTGGCTGGGCATGGATGTGCATGACGTAGGCGAATACCGCGCCAAAGCAGAAGCCGCCGCAGACCCGGAAAAACCGTGGCGCATCTTACAGCCCGGCATGGTGACCACGGTCGAGCCCGGCATCTATGTGCGGCCGACGGACGGCGTGCCGACGGAATTCTGGAACATCGGCATCCGCATCGAGGACGATGCGCTGGTGACTGCAACCGGTTGCGACATCCTCAGCAAAGACGCACCGAAAACGGTGGCCGAGATAGAAGCCGTGATGCGTCAACGCTAAAAGATGACTACTGAGATGGCTACTGATTTCGACATTGCCATTTGCGGCGCCGGGCCGGTCGGCCTGACGCTGGCGGTGCATCTGGTCAAACACGGCGTGGCAGCGGCGCGCATCGTTTTAATCGACGCCAAGACGTTGCAGCAAACCGTGCACGATCCGCGCTCCATCGCGCTGTCTTACGGCAGCCGGCAAATCCTGGAACGAGCCGACGCCTGGCCGATTGCCGCTACCGCAATCGAACAAATCCATGTCTCGCGTCGCGCTCATTTCGGCCGCGCCCTGATCGATTGCGCCGAATACCGCTTGCCGGCGCTCGGATATGTCACGCGCTACGGCGCGATCGTGGCGGCGCTGCATGCCAGCGCCGAGCAGGGCGGCATTCGGATGCTGCGACCAGCGCATTTGAGCGCATTGTCTGAGCAGGATGATGGTGTCACGCTGCAACTGGAAGATGCTGACGGCACCCATTCGGTCCGTGCGCAACTGGTGGCGCAGGCCGAGGGCGGCGTGTTTTCCGAGCAAACGGTGAAATCGCTGCATCGCGATTACGACCAAGTCGGGCTGATTGCCCACATCACCTGCAGCGCACCGATTGCGCAACGGGCGTTCGAACGCTTCACTGCGGAAGGCCCGCTGGCGCTGTTGCCGCAAGACGACGGTTATGCGCTGGTCTGGTGCTGCCGCCCTGCCAGCGCCGAAATGTTGCTGCAACTGGACGACACAGCATTCCTGGCGGCGCTGCAACAAGCGTTCGGCAACCGTCTGGGCACGTTTCGCAGCAGCAGCATGCGACTGGCGTATCCGCTGGGACTGAATGCACAACCGGCCCAAACCCCGCGCACCGTCACCATCGGCAATGCCGCCCAAACCCTGCATCCGGTGGCCGGACAGGGGCTTAACCTCGGCTTGCGCGACGCCGCTGTGCTGGCGCGACTGTTGTCCAAACAGCCGCTGCCAATTGGTCTGGCCGAGTTCCAGTCAAGCCGTCAAGCCGACCGCCGCACGACCATTCGCCTGACCGATACGCTGGCACGCATCTTCGCCAGCAGCGCTGATGGTACGCAGTCGCAGACGCTACTTGGAATTTCGCTCGGACTGGTCGATGCCTGCAAACCGGTCAAACGCCTGCTGGCGCAACAGATGTTGTTTGGTCGGCGGTAGCGCGCAAAGTAGTGCAGGCCTCCGTGCCTGCATGCAGGCACGGAGGCCTGCACTACTGCAACAAAAAAGCCGCATCGGAGTTTGCACCCCGATGCGGCTTTTTCAAACTTCCCATCAACGCCGCTATTGCCGGCGCAGAAATCGCTAACTTGCCAGCTTACTCAATAGCTTTAGTCATATCCTCAATGACCTTCTTGGCGTCGCCGAACACCATCATGGTTTTATCCATGTAAAACAATTCATTGTCCAACCCGGCATAGCCGGAAGCCATTGAACGCTTGTTGACGATCACGGTTTTGGCTTTATAGACTTCCAGAATCGGCATGCCGGCAATCGACGATTTCGGATCTTTCGCGGCCGGATTGACCACGTCATTGGCGCCCAGCACCAGAACAACATCGGTCTGACTGAATTCGCCGTTGATATCGTCCATCTCGAACACCTGGTCATACGGCACTTCGGCTTCAGCCAGCAACACGTTCATGTGACCCGGCATGCGGCCGGCCACCGGATGGATTGCAAACTTCACCGTAACACCTTTTTCGGTCAACTTTTTTGCCAATTCCATCAGCGCATGTTGCGCCCGTGCTACCGCCAAGCCATAACCTGGAACGATGACGACGGTTTCGGCATTGCCCATCAGGAAGGCGGCATCGTCCGCCGAGCCGGACTTCACCGGACGTTGTGCCTGCGCCCCGCCGGTTGTCGCAACTGCAGCGTCGCCACCGAAGCCGCCCAAAATCACGTTGAAGAAAGAACGGTTCATTGCCTTGCACATAATGTAGGACAAAATCGCACCGGAAGAACCCACCAGCGAACCGGCAATAATCAGCATCGGATTATTCAGCGAAAAACCGATCCCGGCCGCGGCCCAGCCGGAATAGCTGTTGAGCATCGACACCACCACCGGCATGTCGGCGCCGCCGATTGGGATGATGATCAACACACCGAGCGCAAACGCAATCGCGGTCATCAGGATGAACGGCAGCCAGGCCGGCGCATCGCCCGGAGCGAAGCAGAAAATCAATCCCAATCCGAGCATCGCAATGGCGAGTATCAGATTCACGAAATGCTGGCCCTTGAAGCTGACCGGCGCACCCTGAAACAGACGAAATTTGTATTTCCCCGATAATTTACCGAAAGCGATGATCGAGCCCGAAAAGGTGATGGCGCCGACGAAGGTGCCGATAAACAACTCCAGACGATTGCCGAACGGAATCGCCACCGCATGGCCGGCAACAATACTGAAAGCCCACGGTTCCGATACTGCTGCCACCGCGATGCAGACTGCGGCCAAGCCGATCAGCGAATGCATCGCAGCGACCAATTCCGGCATCCGGGTCATTTCGACCCGTTTGGCCAAGAGTGCCCCGATGGAACCGCCAACCACTACGCCGATAATGATCAAGCCGTAACCCATACCGGTGCCGGATGCTTCGTTTTTAAGTTTAACGATCAGCGCAATCGTGGTTACCACTGCAATCGCCATGCCGATCATGCCGAACGCGTTGCCGCGGCGGGCAGTTGATGGATGCGACAAGCCCTTGAGTGCCTGAATAAAGCAAACCGATGCAATCAGATACAGCATCGTTACGAGATTCATGCTCATTATTTGGCCTCCGCTGTGCTGTCCTGGCGTGCTTTAGGCTCTTTTTTCTTGAACATTTCCAGCATGCGCTGGGTCACCAGAAAGCCGCCGAATACGTTGACCGCAGCCAAAGCTACGGCCAGCGTCCCCATGACTTGGCCAACCACGCCCTCAGTGAGGCCGGCGGCTAGCATGGCGCCCACGATGATGATGGCGGAAATGGCGTTGGTGACCGCCATCAGCGGCGTATGCAATGCCGGCGTGACGGTCCAGACCACGTGATAACCGACGTAAATGGCCAGTACAAAGATGATGAGATTGGTTACGGTGTGACTGATTTCCATGCTGTCTCCTGATTATTTTTTAATGATCTCGCCGCCGCTGCACAACAGCGTCGCGGCAACAATTTCATCTTCACGATTGATCGTCAGATTGGCGTCGGCATCAATGATCAGCTTGAGGAAGTCGAGCAGATTGCGCGCATACAGCGCCGAGGCGTCTGCAGGGACCTGGGTCGCCAGATTGGAGTCGCCGATGATGTGAACTCCGTATTGATGAATGATTTGACCCGACACGGAGAGCGGACAATTGCCGCCCTGTTCGGCCGCCATATCGACGATCACGGAACCTGGCTTCATCGCCTTGACGGTTTCCTCCGAGATCAAGATCGGTGCCTTGCGGCCCGGAATCAATGCGGTGGTGATGATGATGTCGGCCTGTTTGGCGCGTTCATGCACCAGTTCAGCCTGACGCCGCATCCAGTCGGGGGGCATTGAGCGGGCATAACCGCCGACGCCTTGAGCGATTTCACGCTCTTCGTCGGTAATGAAAGGCACGTCGATAAACTTGGCGCCGAGCGACTCTACCTGCTCCTTGACGGGCGGACGCACGTCGGACGCTTCGATCATGGCACCGAGACGCTTGGCAGTGGCAATCGCTTGCAAACCAGCAACGCCCACGCCCATGATCAGCACCCGGGCCGCTTTCACGGTACCGGCAGCAGTCATCAGCATCGGCATGAAGCGGCCGTATGTATTGGCGGCCAGTAACACCGCTTTGTAGCCGGCGATATTGGCTTGCGACGACAGCACATCCATCGATTGCGCACGCGTGATGCGCGGCGCTGCTTCGAGCGCGAATGCGGTCAGCCCGTGAGCCGCCATCGCAGCGATATTATCGGTGTCGAAAGGGTTCAGCATGCCGACCACGACAGTGCCCGATGCGATTAGCGTGCGTTCTTCTGCCGAAGGTGCGCGTACCTTGAGCACCAAAGCGCAGCCGAAAGCGTCGGCTACAGTGCCGATTTCAGCGCCGGCAGTTTGATAGGCTGCATCTGTGACGCTGGCAGTAATGCCGGCACCAGATTGCACTATGACCTGATGTTTGGCAGCCACCAGTTTTTTGACCGTTTCCGGCGTTGCAGCTACGCGAGTCTCTCCCGCGCGCGTTTCGGCGGGGATGCCGATTTTCATATTTCCTCCGTGGTTTTGTAATTCTTGCGGAAATCTTACACGAGAATAATAGAACAACGCATCGAATTCCGTTTGTTGCAAGGCAATATTACTGTATTCGTATCTGCGTAATATTCAGTAGCGTAGGCCTGCGTGCCTGCGGCCCGGCGCAGGCACGCAGGCCTACGCTACTGCAGCAAGCATGGCGCACGAGTAAAATGCCGCCACACTCAAGGAAAATTATGACTGACATCTGGAAACCCTCCGTCACGGTCGCCGCTGTGATCGAACGGCAGGGCCGCTTTCTGCTGGTGGAAGAAGAAACCAGCGACGGCATACGCTTCAACCAGCCGGCCGGGCATCTGGACCCGCTCGAATCGCTCGAACAAGCGGTGGTGCGCGAGACGCTGGAAGAAACCGCGCACGATTTCACGCCCACGGCGCTGATCGGCATGTACATGTCGCGCTATGTATCGGCGCGCACCAATCGCGACGTAACGTATCTGCGCTTCACGTTTACCGGCGCGGTCGGCAAACAACACGATCAAGCGCTCGATACCGGCATTTTGCGCGCGCTCTGGATGACATACGAAGAAATCGTCGCGTGCCAAGCCACTCACCGCAGCCCGTTGGTACTGCGCAGCGTGAACGATTTTCTGGCCGGCATTCGGGCTCCGCTGTCGCTGTTGCACACCCACGCCTCGATCTTCGAGGTGCCGCATGGCTAAGAAAAAAGTTGTGATTGGCATGTCGGGCGGGGTCGATTCCTCGGTTTCCGCCTGGCTACTCAAAGAACAAGGTTATGAAGTCATCGGTCTGTTCATGAAGAACTGGGAAGACGATGACGATTCCGAATACTGCTCAACCCGCGAAGACTGGATCGATGCGGTCAGCGTTGCCGACGTCATTGGCATCGACATCGAGGCCGTCAACTTCGCCGCCGAATACAAGGACCGCGTGTTCGCCGAGTTCTTGCGCGAATACCAGGCCGGCCGCACGCCCAACCCGGACGTGCTGTGCAACGCCGAAATCAAGTTCAAAGCCTTCCTCGACCACGCGATGAAGCTTGGCGCAGATTGTATTGCCACCGGCCACTATGCCCGTGTGCGTGAACTGGACGGCGGTTTTCAGTTACTAAAAGCGCTCGATGCCAGCAAGGATCAAAGCTATTTCCTGCATCGCCTGAATCAAATGCAATTGGCCAATACCCTGTTTCCGCTGGGTGAAATCCAAAAGACCGAGGTGCGCAAAATCGCCGGGCAGATCGGTTTGCCGAATGCGAAAAAAAAGGATTCCACTGGCATCTGCTTCATCGGCGAACGCCCGTTCCGCGAATTTTTGAATCGGTATTTATCCTACCAACACGGCCCGATGAAAACCCCGGATGGTGACGTGGTGGGCCAGCACGTCGGCCTGAGCTTTTACACGCTGGGCCAGCGCAAGGGTATCGGCATCGGCGGCATCAAATCACGCCAAAACGCCGATGGCAGTAGCGATGCCTGGTATGTGGCACACAAGGACATCGAAAAAAATACCTTGTACGTTGTACAGGGTCACGACCATCCGTGGTTACAGTCGTCACGTCTGGAGGCCCGTCAGAGCAACTGGATTGCCGGCAAGCCACCACAACCTGGGCAGTATTGCGCCAAGACGCGCTACCGGCAAGCGGATATGAGCTGCGTTCTTGGGAGTATAGGTTCCGAGGCGTTTTCGCTGCAATTTGATCAGGCGCAATGGGCCGTCACACCAGGGCAATCCGCAGTTTTGTACGATGGCGACATCTGTCTGGGCGGCGGCATCATCGAGTGTTCCGACAGCCCAGCCAAGCTGCAGAGCATTCTGCAATAATATCTGCAGTCGCTGCACCCGGATATAAAAAAATAAATATGGGAGTATATTAAAAAACACTGCACTTTCCGCATATATATTGAGCAAAACTTAAATATACAAATGGCAGTATAAGGAAAGGCGACAGATATTTGAAATGTCTGTCGCCTTTTCTTTGGTCTTTCTTATTAGTGCACTGTGCCAGCTATTTATTGCGGCACAGTATCCTTGAACGATGGCCGCTCAGATAATTTTTCAAACAAACGTTGCAGATTGTGGTGATCTTCACGCCACTGAATTTCCGGGAAGCGTAAAGACAGCCAGCCCAGCGTACAGCCGACTGCGATATCGGCCAAGGTGTACTGGTTGCCAGCGCAAAACGGCTTCTCTCCCAAGTCGTCGGACAGTTGCTTCAGGCCGGCCTGAACCTTGCTCATTTGGCGCGCAATCCAGACCTGGCTTTGCTTCGATTCAGGGCGCTGGGTTTTTTCCAGTCGCACCGAAACCGCGGCATCCAGTACGCCGTCAGCCAGTGCTTCCCAGCATTTGACGCTGGAGCGTTCGCGGCCGCCGACCGGGATCAGCTTACCCACCGGCGTCAAGGTATCAAGATACTCGACGATCACGCGCGAGTCGAACAAGACGCTGCCATCATCCATCAACAGCGTCGGCACTTTGCCCAGTGGGTTGGACTCTGCAATCGTCGTGTCGGCGGCCCATACATCCTCCAATACGAAGACGTAGTCGAGTTTCTTTTCCGCAAACACGACCCGGACTTTGCGTACATAAGGGCTAGCAAGTGAACCGATCAGTTTCATAAGCGCTTTATTTTAAAAGGATAGCGGCAGTATATCATTGGCGCTCAACGTTTTCGCCGGTCGCCAAACAGCCCATTGGGTACCAGCACGAATGGTAAAATCCCATTTTCGCTGGCTTTTTCCTATTTCCAGCCCTGATTCATGCCTGATCTGTACATGATTTGTACATTATCCGGCGCTTTCATTCATTTACATCACACTTGCCTATCATGTCACTGTCCCCGCTCTCCGCTCTTTCCCCGCTTGACGGCCGCTATGCTGCCAAAGTCGATCCGTTGCGTCCGA
Organism: Glaciimonas sp.; assembly: GCA_012927625.1. Taxonomy (GTDB): domain Bacteria; phylum Pseudomonadota; class Gammaproteobacteria; order Burkholderiales; family Burkholderiaceae_D; genus AVCC01. The sequence continues at coordinate 112,820 of JABBOV010000008.1, forward strand.
TCCTGTCCGAAGCCGGCTTCATGCATCATCGGGTCAAAGTAGAAATCTCCTGGCTGCAAGCATTGTCGATGGCGGGTTTCGCTGAAATCAAGCCATTTTCGGCCAGCGCCAGTGCGCGTTTGGATCAGATCGCAGCTGACTTTACAGAAGCCGATGCGGCGCGCATCAAGGCCATCGAAGCCGTTACCAACCACGACGTGAAAGCGGTCGAGTATTGGTTGAAAGAGTCGGTCGGACTACCGCTCCAAAAAGGATTTGAACATCTGCCGGTACGCCAGGTCGTGATCGACGCCTCGATCACGGCGGAGCTGAAGGCCGCTTCCGAATTCATCCACTTCGCTTGCACTTCGGAAGATATCAACAATACGTCGCACGGGATGATGCTGAAAGCCGCCCGCGACACCGTAATGCTGCCGGCGTTGCAGGGTTTAGTCGCCAAACTTGCCGCACTGGCGCGCAGCCATGCCGAAGTAGCAATGCTGGCACGCACCCACGGCCAACCGGCCAGTCCAACCACGCTCGGCAAAGAAATCGCCAACGTGGTGGCCCGCCTGCAGCGCGCTTTGCAATGCATCGCCTCAGTTCAAATTCTAGGCAAGATGAATGGTGCAGTCGGCAATTACAACGCCCATTTGGCGGCCTATCCCGACACCGACTGGGAAAATTTTTCGAAAAATGTAATTGAGCAACGCCTGGGACTGACATTCAATCCGTACACGATTCAGATCGAGCCGCACGATTACATGGCCGAATTGTTCGATGCATTCGCGCGCGCCAACACGATTTTGCTCGATCTTAATCGCGACCTGTGGGGATATATTTCGCAAGGCTATTTCAAGCAGAGCACCAAAGCCGGCGAAATTGGATCTTCCACCATGCCGCACAAGGTCAATCCTATCGATTTCGAAAATTCCGAAGGCAATCTCGGCCTGGCCAATGCGCTACTCAAGCACCTGGCAGAAAAATTGCCAATCTCGCGCTGGCAGCGCGACCTGACCGATTCGACTGTTTTACGCAATATCGGCGTCGCTTTCGGTTATACGCTATTAGCCTACGATAGCTGCCTGCGTGGCCTGAACAAGTTGGAAGTCAATCCGGCCCGGCTGGCCGAAGATCTGGACGTTACCTGGGAAGTGCTGGCCGAGCCGGTACAAACAGTTATGCGCCGGTACGGCATTGAAAACCCATACGAACAGCTGAAAGAACTCACGCGCGGCAAGGGCATTTCGAAACAGGCGCTGCACGAATTCATCACCGGCCTGGCGATTCCGCAGGAAGGCAAAGACATGCTGCTGGCGATGACGCCAGCCAATTACATTGGCATTGCGGCTGCATTGGCGCGTAAGATTTAATTTTGGCAGGGCAAGCTTCACGCCTTCGCTGTTCGTTTGAGTCGGCAGCGCGTTTTCCTGAGTTCGTAAAAATGATTTTTCGTGCCAATTTTGCCAAGGATTCGGATATTTTCACACTTTACGATGGGGAATTATATGCGCTGGTTTTTTGCTTGCCTTGTGGCGATTCAATTGTTATTTCTGTCACCCATTACTACGCTCGCAGGTGAGGCGCGTGTCGCCGTTTTAGACTTTGAGTCTTAATGATCTAGCGCTCAATTTGACACCGAATAACCCTGAAGAAATTGAGCGCACCGCATCGATTAAGCCGTTGCTACAAAAAGCTTTGGAAGCAAAAGGCAATTATAAAATTGTTGATATTGACTTAGAAACTCAAAACAAGGCAAACACGGGGTTCGGTTATCTTTTTGATCACCACGATATCGCCGCAGAACTTGGCCAGAATTTCAAGGCCGACTACATAATTCATAATTGTTGGGCGCATTCATAAGGCGAGCTTTTTGTTTGTCTACTTAAAAGCCCAATTGATAAACACGAAAACTAAGCAGCTTGTTGGAGATTACACGGTTGAGGTCAAAGGCCAGCAAAAGAAAATAACGCCGAAAGGTGTTGAGCGGCTCGCAGAGCAAATAGACGAAACCATCCAGCTTCAGATGGCTGGCACATCGCTTTAAGCAACCGATTTCCAAACGCGCGGGGTCAGGTCCCATACCCAAATCTGCCGCTGCAATAGCGGGCGCGCAGGCTTGACAGCTCCGCCAACTTATCCCGTCACCAGCAAGATTACATTTTTTTTGTTACATTAGTCCTAATCCGAACGATTTACATACTTATGCAACGATACACAAAAACAGCAATGGTATTGCATTGGTTGATTGCAATACTGATCATTTCTTCCTTTGCGCTGGGCCTCACGATGACCGATATTCCCGGCATCACGCCTACCAAGCTGAAGTATTTTTCGTGGCATAAATGGCTGGGCGTGACCATATTGGGCTTGGTCTGCCTGCGCCTGTTATGGCGCCTAAGCCATGCGGCACCGACTTACCCGACCAGCATGGCGGTGTGGCAGCAAAAAGCTGCCGGTGGCCTGCACGGTTTGCTGTACTTTCTGATGTTTACAATCCCGCTATCCGGGTATTTTTACAGCCTGGCGGCCGGGGTTCCGGTAGTGTATTTAGGGGCAATTCCACTGCCGGTATTCATCGCGCCGGACCCGGAGCTCAAAGTGTTGCTCAAGACCGTCCACTATGCGCTCAACATGACATTGCTGGCCGCCGTCGGGCTACATATTCTGGCCGCACTGAAACACCACTTCATTGACCGTGATCATATTTTCAAACGAATACTGCCGTAGTTATTCTAAAAATACTTTCCAGACAAGGATTCACCATGCAACGCACTCAGCCCATCAAACCTCGTACTACAATTGCCCTGATGCTGCTCGTCAGCGCGCTGGGGTTGCCCAATATCGCCAGCGCATTGCTGAAAGTCGATCCGGCCAAAAGCACAGTTAGCGCGGTTTTCAAACAAATGAATGTGCCGGTCGAAGCCAAATTCCGCAAATTCACTGCGAAAATCGATTTCAATCCAGCCAAGCCTGAAACATCAAAAGCCACAGTAGAGATCGACACCAACAGTTTCGACCTGGGCGACCAGGAAATGAACCGGGAAGCACTGAAGAAGGAATGGTTCAACGCAGCCCAGTATCCGAAAGCCAGCTTCGTCTCCAGCGGCATGAAGTCCAGCGCACCTGGCAAGCTAGAAGTCAGCGGCAAGCTCACCATCAAAGGCAAAAGCGCCAACGTCAGCTTTCCGCTGACCATTAAAAAAGAAGGCGGCCATCAAATTTTCGAGGGTGCGCTGCCGATCAAGCGGCTCACCTACAACATCGGCGAAGGCGAATGGTCGGACACCAGCATGGTCGCCGATGAAGTCATCATCAAATTCCGCGTTATTGCGGCTGAATAATCCACACCACTTTCACATTTATAGGAATCAACACATGAAACATCTCGTCGCCCTCTTGCTCGCAGTCAGTGCCGTTCCGGTTTTTGCCCAAACCTACAATATCGACCCTAGCCACACTTATCCGAGCTTCGAAGCCGATCACATGGGTGGCCTCTCCGTTTGGCGCGGTAAGTTCACCAAAACCAGCGGCACCATCACGCTGGATCGCGCCGCCAAAACCGGTACTGTCGACATCACCATTGATGCCAGTTCGCTTGATTTCGGCCATGCCAAACTCAATGAGCACGTCAAATCGAAGGATATGTTCGACGTCGCCCAATTCCCGACTGCCGTATACAAGGGTAGCGCGATCAAGTTCGACGGTGACAAGCCGGTAGCAGTCGTAGGCACGCTGACGCTGCATGGCGTGACCAGACCGGTGGCATTGACCATCAATAAATTCAAATGTATCCAGCATCCAGTCTACAAACGCGAAGCCTGCGGTGCCGACGCCAGTGCCACCTTCAGCCGCGCCGATTTCGGCATCAGCTATGGCTTGCCGATGTTCTCTCCTGAAGTAAAGCTGGCGATCCAGGTGGAAGCAATCAAAGCTGACTGAGTGCGTCGCTAAGAAACTTTTAAAACACTCTGCGGAAGCTTTTTCGCAGGGGAAATCCATAAGCTGGTAATCAGCCAAAGCCGCATGGATTCCCGCCCACGCGGAAATGACGTTGGCATTACAATTTCTTCTCAACTAACAATTTTGTGCTTATAAAACTTTGCATTAGTACAAATTAGTAGATAAAATACTTATCAATAAATACGATAATTATTCTTAATACTTATGCAGACCTCTTCCCCGCATTGGCACTTCCCCCGTCCTGAACTGGCGCAAGCGTACTTGGCGTCCTTTGAACTTGGCCTTTCCTGCGCACGGGGATTATTCGCCAGACGCCGCATGGGAAAAACTGAATTTCTGATGCAGGATTTCATCCCTTCGGCCGAAGCCAAAGGGTATGCGTGCGTATACGTCAACCTATGGGATTTGAAGGACGATCCTGCCACAGCCCTGGTTTCCGCGCTGCATAAAGCGATTGAGCCCAAGAGCTTTGCCAAAGCGTGGGAGCGACTCAAGACCCCATTGAAAAAAATAAAAGCTTCCGGGAAAGTGGCCGGTTTTGCAGAGGCGGGCCTTGAGGCGGAATTTACCGATAAAAACCGACTGACCGGTACTTTGCTCATGGACGTTATGGCGGCCTTCGACAAGACCAAAATCCCGCTGATTCTCATCATCGACGAAGCCCAGGTACTTGCCAACGTCGAAAACACTGTCTTCGCACACGCACTTCGAGCCGCGCTGGATATTCGCAAGAAGCGCATCAAGGTTCTGTTTGCAGGAAGCTCTGAAGCCACCTTGCGACGGATGTTCGGCCGCGCGTCGGAGCCATTCTACAATTGGGCAGCGCTTGAGCCATTTCAGCTTCTTGGACACGAGTTTGTGGCCGCAATGGTTGAGAAGGTAGCCAGCATAGCGCGCACCCCATTACCGTTGGCTGATGCGTTGGCCGCTTTTGATGCGCTCAAGCAGACCCCATTGTTCTTCCGGCTGTACCTCGACCGGTATCTCACGAATCCGTTTGAAGGCGCGCAAGGTGCTTTGGATTTCACCAAAGCGCACGTCTTCAACGATATGGGATTTGAAAAACAATGGGACGAACTGCTGCCGGCCGACCAGGCTTTGCTGGCAATGATCGCAGAAGGCACCTCAGACTTGCAGGGCAGTGAAGTACGCAGGCGCATAGGCACGAGTCTCGGCCTGGAGAAACCGGTCACCGCCGCCACGCCGCAAAACACTCTGCGCAGGTTGGCCGACAAAAATATTGTTACCCGGATGGAGCGGGGCAACTATCAGTTCGAAGACGAGGCGTTTGCCGATTGGGTTCGCCATCGGGAATGAGGCTCACAGAAATAAAAACCTCTTGAATCTTTCAGTGTAAGTCCCGCATCAATCCTGGCGCACCAGCATCAGCCCGGCGCGCAGCCCGACTCTGACATCGGGATTGGGAAAAATGATGTATTCCTGCGCCTGCTGCACCCGGTACACCGACTCGCCATCGCTGGCGATAATCTCCCCTTGCTGCATCGGCGTGAAATTGTGCGTGTTGCGATCGCATCCCATGCGAAAGTCGGCGCTGCGCTTGATGATTTCCTGCGCCACCTTGAACCTGCACGGCAAGCGAACCGCAGCCGATGCGCTCAAGACGAGTGGATCGGCACGTAACAGCGCCGCCAGCGCCGCTTGCGGCTGCGCCAGCAGGCTGGCGTCATTCTGGCCCAGCGCGCCGATCTGCCCCAGCTCGACCGTGGCGCTGACCGTCGCGCACTCGCGCGCGCTGAATGAACTATAGGTGTTGGCCGATTGGGGACTGAACACCTCGGCCTCGACACCGGCATGCGCCAGCCAGTGGGTTAGAGATAACGACAAGGTTAAGGATAAAGCTTGCTTTCCCGCCTCGATAGTCGATTCCGGCACAATCGCGAAGGTCGGATAGTGCGAAGGCCGGATCGCGGTGTGCAAATCCAAATGCCATTTCGGTGCGGCGGATCTGGCAAAAAATGCGGCGGTAGCATGCATGATGGCGTCCGCCCGCACAGTCTCAGCAACCGACTGCAAAGCACCGCGCTTATCGCTAAACAGGCGGTTCAGATCGGCCTCGATAAAACGCCGCTGCTGCGCGATAGCGGCCGGATTGCCGACCACTATCATTAAATCCACCGCCAGTTGCTGCGGTGCTGCGGCCAGTTCGTCCAGCAAGTGAGCCAGCATCTCAATCGGCCCGGTTTCATCGCCGTGGATACCGACCGACAGCAACACCGACATCCGAGCGGCCGGCGCGCTGCTGGAAACAATTTGCAGCATGCCCTGCCCTGGCTGGTTGAGCGTAAAACCTGCTACAGAAAAAGCCTGCACGAGGCCGCTAAAATCCGCAGCCGCCAGTGCCCGTACCGAGTCGGAAATGGCGGTCGCAGTTGCTGTCAGTACAGTATTTTTCATGGATTCTCCCGGATGCAATCCGTCTAGTGTGCTCTAAGCCGTAGCTGGCGGCTTCCAGCCACGCGACATCAATTTATAGCAGTGCGGCAGTTACGCGCTGTGTTTTCAAGCAACAAACCAAGCCGGCATGAAGGAATGCGCCGAACGCCATAGAATAATGCGCTGGCAACGCCTATTTCTTGCTGGGCCACAAGTACGGCCGGACTCCATGCAGTTACAAAAATACACGCCAGAATACAAATAGGCCCACCAACAGATGAATAGTCTCACCGTCAAAAACTACCTGCCTTGGGTTGTCGCCACCGCCTTGTTCATGGAGCAACTCGATTCCACCATCGTCAATACCGCAGTGCCGGCGATGGCGGCGAGCCTGCAAGTAACGCCGCTCAGTCTGAAAGCGGTGGTTACCAGTTATATCCTGGCCCTGGCGGTCTGCATTCCGATCAGCGGCTGGATGGCTGACCGGTTCGGTACCCGGCGGGTGTTCAGTACTGCGGTTGCGGTTTTCACGGCGTCCTCGATTCTGTGCGGCTTGGCGATCAATGTACCGATGCTGGTAGCCGCACGCATTCTGCAGGGCATCGGCGCGGCCATGATGATGCCGGTAGGACGGCTCGCAATTGTGCGCACCTTCCCCAAATCGCAACTACTCACGGCCATGAACTTTGTCGTAATACCAGCGCTGATCGGGCCGCTGCTTGGGCCCACGGTGGGCGGGCTGATTGTGCACTGGCTATCGTGGCGCGAAATTTTCTTTGTCAATGTGCCGGTCGGCCTGGTGGCGCAATTTCTGATCCACCGCTACATGCCGGATTATCGCAGTGAGACACCGAGCCCACTGGACTTGATCGGGCTAGTGTTGTTCGGCAGCGGCACCGCGCTGCTTTCCTGGCTGCTGGAAATATTCGGCGAACATACGATCGATGTCACCTCGGCTGCCATTTTGCTGCTACTCGCCATCAGCCTGCTGGCTGCTTACGTCTGGCATGCGCGCCATATGCAGTATCCGCTACTGCGCCTGGGTCTGTTTCGGGTGCGCACCTTTCGAATCTCGGTGATGGGCGGCTTTATCACTCGTCTGGGCTTGGGCGGACTGCCTTTTCTGTTGCCGCTGTTATATCAACTTGGTCTGGGTTTGCCGGCCTGGCAATCGGGCTTACTGATGATGCCGACTGCCGCTGCCGCAATGGGAATGAAACTGATCGCGACCAAGGTACTGGGGCGTTTCGGCTACCGTCAGGTGCTGATTGTGAATACCGTGATGATCGGGTTCACCATATGCCTGTTTTCGTTGGTCAATTCGCCCAGCCAGATTGCCCTGATCGTGCTGCTGGGGCTGGCCCAGGGCCTGTTCAATTCGCTGCAGTTTTCCAGCATAAATTCAATGGCGTATGCCGACATCGACAGCCCCGACTCCAGTATGGCCAGCACCATTGCCAGTTCGCTGCAACAGATGTCGATGAGCTTCGGGCTGGCCTGCGGTTCGCTGATCACCGGCTGGTATCTGGCGGGGTTGCCGCAGACCGACCAGTCGGCCGTGACCCAGGCGCTGCATTACACGCTCCTGACTTTGGGTGGACTGACGGTGTTGTCATCTCTGACATTCTGGACGCTGCGACCTGAAGATGGCGAAAGCATCAGCAGAGCGCACTTGATCGAGGTCGAATAAGATTGAAAAATTCTTGGACTGTACTTATGCCATTAAGCAAAGTTTTATCCAATTTATCTTATTATTGTCATGGTTTCTGACAGCCTCGAATGAATGCAGTAATATGAGTTCGGTTTTTACACTGCCAAACACTAACATCCTATAGATTTTTAATAACACTGGAGAAATCCCATGACAACCCGTCGCGAATTTATTGTTCAACTTAGTTTGGGAAGCGCTGCATTGGTAGCAGGCTCGACTTCTGCCCTGGCACAAGGTGCTATGGTCGCCGAAACTGACGCCCAAGCCACCGCACTAGGCTACAAAGCAATTGCCACCACGGCAGACAAGAAAAAATATCCTAAGTATGCAGCCGGACAACAGTGCGGCACTTGCGCACTGTACCAAGGCAAGGCCGGCGATGTGAGCGGTGGCTGCCCGCTGTTCGCGGGCAAGAAAGTAGCTGCCAAAGGCTGGTGCAGTGCTTGGGCAAAGAAAGCCTAAGGCTTAACAATCTGCTGGGCAAGCCCGGATACTCTGACTTAGTCGGCACGAATCCGGGTTGTACCGTGAGGTACTGTCCATCTGTAGGACAGCTTCTCTTTCCGCAATAGTTTCCCCGTCACCCTCGTCAACCTCGTCAATTTAAGCTGCCGCTAGCGTCAGGCGCTTGGTTCGGTCTTCCCCTCATACGTCCAGAAATCCCCAATTCATTGCAAGCAAGAGACGCCTGGTCAAGCCGACGTGACAGCTTGACCAGAACCTAATCAATACCCGATTGCCCTACCTGCAGGACGACGCGTATCGTTCGCACCGTAGAAGAAACCTGGCCGCACTTTGCCCGACAGGCTTGCATCGTTGCCCGAGCTAGCTGCTTCGACACCGGCGGCGCCGGGCAGGCCGATCATGATCAATTCGGCTGCCCCCCAAGGAGTTTGTTCTTTCATCTTGTAACCCATGCCATCAAGCATCTTGACTGTATCCGGCGACAAACCGCGCGTTTCGTAATACACCTCGTCGGGCAACCATTGATGGTGGATACGCGGCGCATCGACCGCTTCCTGCGGTGCCATGCCGTAGTCGATCACGTTCAAGGCTGTTTCAAGCGTGATGGTGATAATGCGCGATCCGCCAGGTGAGCCGAGCACCATAAAGGTCTTGCCGTCCTTGGTGACCAGAGTCGGCGACATCGACGATAACGGGCGCTTGCCGGGAGCAATGGAATTAGTCGCGCCCTGCACCAAACCGAACAAGTTTTGCACGCCAATCTTGGACGTGAAGTCGTCCATCTCATCGTTCAAGAAAAATCCAGTGCCCGGCACAATCACCACCGCGCCGAACAGACCGTTGATGGTGTAGGTCGTGGACACCGCGTTACCAAGCTTGTCGACGATTGAGTAATGCGTGGTTTCAGGCTTTTCGTGCGGCGCCATGCCGGGCTGCACTTGGGCCGATGGCGTAGCTTGGTCGGTTGCAATCTTGGCGCGAATCGATTCCGCATACGAGGTGCTCATCAGTCTATCCAGCGGATTTTTGACGAATGCAGGATCGCCCAGGAACGTATTGCGATCCATATACGCGTGACGCATCGCTTCGATCATGTAATGCACGGAGGAGGCGGAGTGAAAACCCATAGCTTTCATGTCATATCCTTCCAGCGTATTCAGGATTTGACACATGGTGGCGCCACCGGAGCTTGGCGGTGGCGCGGACACAAACACATAGCCTCGATAATTGCACGACAACGGTGCGGTTTCGGTGATTTTGTAGTTGGCAAAATCGGCTGCGGTAATGATGCCACCGCCGGCTTTGGCTGCACGCTCCACTGCTTTCGGAATATTGCCTTTATAGAAGGCATCCGGCCCGTGGCGCGAAATCGCCTGCAGTGTTTTTGCCAGATCTTTCTGGATCAGGCGTTCACCCGGCTGCAACCGTGAACCATCGGCGTGCAGGAAAATGCGGGCCGACTCTGGATCTTTCTTGAACCAGGCGGTTTTGGCGTCGAGAATATCGGTGTCGCCACGCGTCAGAATAAAGCCACTTTTCGCCAGCTTGATCGCTGGCCTCATGACTTGGGCGCGGGTCAGCTTGCCGTATTTGCTGTGCGCGCTATCGAGCCCAAGCACGGTACCCGGCACGCCAACAGCGAGATAACCGTAAAGACTGGCGTCCTTGACGACGTTACCGGATGCGTCAAGATACATGTCTGCGCCCGATGCCGCCGGCGCTGTTTCGCGGAAATTGATGAAAGTATCGCGACCGTCGGCCAGATGGATCGTCATAAAGCCGCCGCCGCCAATGTTGCCGCAACAGGGATTGACGACGGCTTGGGCATAACCGACCGCCACTGCCGCATCGATAGCATTACCACCCATCTTGAGGATATCGACCCCAACCTGCGAAGCCAGATGCTGCGAACTCACCACCATGCCGTTCTCTGCTTCGACTGCCGGACTGGATGCCGCTTGCGCTGTTCCTACGAAAGCCGGCAAAAGTGCCGTCACCAAAAAAATCTTCAACCCATTCGCTAGATACATAAAATCTCCATTTATGAAAAAAGTTACCCCACTGGGACTGGCGGTACTGACGCATTAACTAAAGAAACGCAAAAATCAACCACAATAAATTGTTTCAATGAAAGATAGCCGTCTTACTTATCGTATGTCGCGATGATCGAAAAGGTTAAAGCCGCTTTACTATATTGCAAAATAAAATTACTTATTAAATTACTTCAACGCGCCAGAAAGGAATTTTTGCAGTCGCGCGCTTTGCGGATTGGATAACACGGTGCGTGGGTCGCCTTGTTCTTCGATCACGCCCTGATGCACGAAAATTACCTTGTTGGAGACACTGCGGGCAAACTCCATTTCGTGCGTGACCACCATCATGGTGCGGCCTTCCTTGGCCAGATTCTGCATCACGCGCAGCACTTCGACCACCAGTTCCGGGTCGAGCGCTGAGGTCGGCTCATCGAACAGCATCACGTCCGGCTCCATCGCCAGTGCGCGGGCAATCGCCACTCGCTGCTGCTGACCGCCCGACAGGTGCGCCGGATAAGAATCCTCGCGCCCTTCGACCCCGACCTTGTCCAGATAATGCCGCGCCCGTTCCATCGCCTGTTTTTTGGAGATTCCCAGCACGTACATCGGCGCTTCCATGATGTTTTCCAGCGCGGTCATGTGCGACCACAGGTTGAAATGCTGGAACACCATCGCCAGCTTGGAGCGCACCAGTTGCAATTGCCGCGCGTCTGGGCAATCAAGGTCGCCGCTTTTCTGGCGCACCAGCCTGAGTTCATTGCCGTTGACGATGATGCGGCCTTCGGTCGGCTTTTCCAACAGGTTTATGCAGCGCAAAAAAGTGCTTTTACCGGAGCCCGAGGCGCCGATAATGCTGATCACATCACCCTTGGATGCCTCGACCGAAATACCCTTGAGCACCTCGTTCTGGCCGTAACACTTGTGGAGATTCTCAACAACCAACTGGGACATTCTGGTTCCTAAACTGATGTTTAAAAATACTTAATCGTGTATTTTTACGAAAGCCAATAAAATCATGCGGGAATGCTGGCATATTTTCATATACTCCCAATATTTACGCATGTTCCTGAATGTGTATTAAGAATGTGTACGGAATATCAGGGCCCGAGCAAACTACCCTCGCTGCGCTGACCAAGCTTGCCGGCAATCTTGGCCAGACCCATGCCCCGCGTGGCGTAGCGAAATATCACCCGCGAATACATCACGCCATCAATCGGACTGGTTACGGTGTGCGTGCGCCCGGTAAGCGGGTCGACGATATCGCAAATCACATCGCCAAATTGCAGCGCATCGCCCGGACGGGCAACATATGACATTACGCCCGACTCGGGAGCATAAGCGGTCACCGAACCAGTCAACGGCGTCGGCGCACAAACTGCCGCCAGCGTAGCCAAAGCCGCGTCCGCAGTCCCGTCGGCAATCATGCCGCTACTACACAAATAGCGGTAAATGCCCAGCGCATCGGCGCTGGCGAGTTGATGCGATACATCCTGCTCGCCGCGCAGTTCAACTGTGCTGGCAAAACAGGACTGCGGCACCGGAAACTCCGCGCCAAAATGCTCGCGCAAGCGCAACCACGGCTTGAACAGCATTTCATCGAAACAGCCGCCGCCAATCGCGTCCGCAATCAGGATCACGCGTGCGCCCAAGTGACGGCCGAGCAATTCCGCCTCAGCAACATGATCCAACGACGCGTAGATATGCAGCACAGCTTCACAATCGCAATGCAGATCCAGCACGATATCGGCGTCGTGCGCCATACGCATCAATGCGATGCGCATGCCATCGAGCGGGGTGCGGCACTCTACAGCATCCAGCAATTGCCGCATACCGGCACGGATTAACCGCATGTTGTGCTGCGCATTGTCGCTTAGGGAATCTACCAGTAAGGTAATTAGTAGTTCCGACAAGTCGGGAAAACTGCGATTGAAGTTGGCCCCACTGGCGAAATCAAAGCGGCCCATCTGATCGTGCATGAAGGTTTGACCCAAGCCAATCGGATTCGCCACTGGCACCACCACTATTTCGCATTGCAGGCGACCTTCGGCTTCGGCCTGCTCCAGCATCGGGCGCAAATGGTGCAGCACTAGCATTCCGGGCAATTCATCGGCGTGCAGGCTGGCCTGCAGATACACTTTTTTAGCGCCCGTCTGTCCGTAATGGAAACTGGTCAGGCTGTATTGGCAATTAGCGCTACCGATAGGCAGCGGGTATTGTTCCATGCGCATTATTTAACCTCTTGAGGACGTTGATACGCCAGGTAGCGCCATTCGGCATAACGGAAGCCGCGCACCAGGATATAGGTCAGCATCATGTACACCGCCGCGGCCACCATGAAGGCTTCGAACGGCAGGTAATAGGTCGAATAAATGCGGCTAGCGGCACCGGTCAAATCGAGCAACGTAATCGTGCTGACCAGCGATGTGGAGTGCAGCATCATGATGACTTCATTCGAGTACGTCGGCAAACTGGTGCGCAGCGCAGCTGGCAAAATGATGCGGCGCAGATTAGTCCAATGGCTCATGCCATAAGCATTGGCGGCCTCGATTTCGCCATACGGCAGACTGCGTATTGCACCAGCGAAAATTTCAGTGGTGTAGCCGACGGTATTGATGGTCAATGCGGCAACCGCGCAAAACATCGGTTCCGACAACGCCACCCAGGCAAAACTGTCGCGCACCGCCTCGAACTGCGACAAGCCGTAATAAATCAGATACATCTGCAGCAATAACGGTGTGCCGCGCACCACATAAGTGAATCCCCATATTGTCTTGTTGATTGCCTTGATGCGTGAATTACGCGCAACCGCCAGCGGTATCGAAATCAGAAAACCGAGAGAAACGCATGAGAATGTCAGTTTCACCGTCATCCATAAACCACCGAGATACAGATAAAAAGTCTCCGGTGTCAGTATCGCCGCGAAATTCACACGTGGCTCCCGTAACGCACGCCAGCCGAATACTTGTGCTCAACCCGCCGCAACAGATACAGCGAGACCGAGGTGATCAATAAATACAGCACGCCTGCAAACAGTAGCCAGGTGAAGGGTTGGCGCGAACCGGCGCCGGCTTCCTTGGCGCGGTACATGACATCCTGCAGGCCGATGACAGAAACCAAGGCGGTTGCTTTGGACAATACCAGCCAGTTATTGGTAAACCCGGGCAGCGCAAAACGCACCATCTGCGGGAATAGGATATGCGTATTGACCTTGAACGGGGTCATGCCGAAAGCGCGCCCTGCCTCGACCTGACCGCGCGGCACGGCCAGCAAGGCACCGCGAAATGTTTCCATGAAATAGGCACCGTAGATGAAACCCAGCGTAATGACGCCTGCGGTAAATTGGTTGAGTTGAAGCTGCATGTCCAGGCCCATCCATTCCAGCAAATTGTTCATGGCGATCTGACCGCCGTAAAACAACATCAGCATCAACAGCAAATCTGGAATGCCGCGGATAACAACCGCGTAAATACGCGTAAATTGACGCAAAAGGCGGTGTTCCGAGGTAGCCATCAGCGCGCCGACCAGGCCGATCAGCGTGGCAATGAGCAAAGAAAGTAACGCAAGTTCAAGCGTTGTCGCGAAGCCGCGCAAAATATACCCGGCATATCCTTGGAACATAAGCCATCCACTCAATAGGTGTCAAAATTAAAAACCCGATGCACGCCATTGCCGGCAAATGGCACGTGGCAGGCCTCGGGCCGTACAGCGTTCCAGCTGAGTTATTCGCTTATTTTCTGTTACATGCCATAGGGATCGAAATCGAAATATTTTTCGCCAATCTTCTTGTAAGTGCCGTTGGCGTGAATTGCCTTGATGGCGACATTGATGCGGTCCCGAAGCTTGGTGTCCTGCTTGCGCAAGGCAGCACCGGTACCAACCGTAAAGAGCGGATCGTTCAAGCTTGTACCGACCAACTCAAACGGCTTGCCTTCCGGCTTGTTGAGCAATCCGGCCTTGGCTTCGACAACGTCCGCAACCAGCGCCTGCAAACGGCCGGATGCTATGTCCAGATAGGAATCCTGCGTATTGCCGTAGCCCACTACCGTGGCGCCGGCTTTGGCAAAGACTTTATTGGCGTAGGCTTCCTGGGTGGAACCCTTGAGCACGCCAATCTTCTTGCCTTTGAGCGATGCGGGCGAACCATCAATACCACTGCCGCGTTTGGCGATTACGCGCGAAGGCGTGTTGTAAATCTTGTCAGAGAAAAGAACCGCTTTTTTGCGCTCGTCGGTCATCGACATCGAGGAAATGATCACGTCGTATTTTTTGGCCAGAAGAGAAGGAATGATGCCTTCCCAGGATTGGTCGACGAACACGCATTTCATTTTCATTTCAGCGCACAAGGCGTTCGCGATGTCGACTTCAAAACCTACCAGCTTGCCGTCCGGGGTCTTGTATTCGAACGGCTCGTAAGTCGGATCCTGACCGACGCGCAATTCTTTCATGTCGGCAGCCTGCACCGAGACTGCGAATGTCAAGCCCACGACGGCGAAAAGATGCTTTAGTTTCATTGATGTCCCTCCTGGATATGTGGATTATTCCAACTGCATGCAGGAAAGCATGCAGCCTTGGCCTTGATGGCGCCACGATTGACGCAACCAAAGTTCCGATGCACCGTCTCTTAACACTTGGCAAGAAGCCTATTCAGCGGTGCTGTTCAATTTAAATTATACGAAGGCCATTTCAGATAATCTTTTGAAATAGCGACAGAAAATTTCAAATTAATCGACAGTAATTATGCCTGTTCAGGGCGCAAGTTGTATTACAAAATGGGGGGATTCACGCTGATAAAACGGAAAAAATTTCAAATATCCTGCTGCGCATCGTCTGCGTATGCGCTACCCGACGCAATATTCGCAATCTGCTTTGGCAGTGAACCGGAGACGCCTGTTTTGCATTCGGTTCGCTGCCAGGCAAGCAGATCCGCTGTTAATTATATGCAGTAGTGTTCAAAATCGGCATATTTTTCGCCGATTTTCTTGTTAGCGGTCTTCGTACAATCATGCCGACCGACAGCAAACAATACCAAATTTATGATCCATATGAAAAACAATGTCCCCCAGCGGGATAATCAGAACATGAAATAGAATCGGTGCGGCATGCCGCCCAAAATCGAACTCACGCAACAATATATTATTTACCTAAGCAGGTCTAATCGACTTCGGCACAGAATACACAACTGATTTTAGGTAATTACTTAATAATCCAGTTTCTTTTGCCAAAACATAGCCTTCCCCATCTTAGGATCTAATTCGTAGCTGGCAAAGCCGGAAGCCAAATAGGCCGCTTGTGCTGGGTGATTTCCTTCCAGTATCTCCAACGTCAGCTTGCAACAGCCAAGCTTGAGAGCTATAGCTTCGACTTGTTGCAGCATGCGCGTGCACACGCCATTTCCTCGATGCCTCTGCGTGACAATAACGTCGTGAATATTCAGCAAAGGTTTACAAGAAAATGTTGAAAATCCTTCAAAACACACAATAAGTCCCGCCGGTACGCCATCTACAAAAGCCAGAATAGCGTGTGCTGTATCTCTTCTGTGTAGCTCTGCTGCCAGGCTGGTCTTTACATGTTCTGAAAGCGCATGGCCACCACCCATCGGGTCAAGAGAATAATCGCTCATTAATGCAACGAGTGCGTCCGCATGTTTCGGCAATGCGAGATTTGCTTCAACAACTTCAACCATGTTGAGATACCTTTTCTTTTTAAAAATAGCGTTTAGGGCAATCAGCGCAGCCCGATTACTGTTCTTATTTTTGCCGCGCAGTTACGGCTGAAGTGTGGAACCCCCAGCTTTAAATAACCGCACACCAGCGACGTTTTAATTCAAGCATGGCCGACAGGGCAAACTGTCAATGACATGTTCTCAGGCAATCTAACATATAGGAACGCCTAGCCGTCTGAAACAGGTACCAGCACAAGTACCAGCGGCACTTATCAGCCAGTCTCCTCGATCGCAATTTTTACATTATTTTTACGCCGCCTCCATCAATTTTTACGAAATTTTTAGAACGTTTCCGCTACGCTGAATATCATCAAAACAAACCTGAATGAGGGTGATCATGGACATCGTATACATCGGCGCAATTGTCGCGTTTATCGTCTTGAGCTGCGCTTTCGCCGCAGGCTGCGACAAACTGGGGAAACGGCTATGAATACGTTTTATGTCGTTGGCGCGCTAGTTGCTACCGGCTTACTGGTGTATCTGATCGTGGCGCTATTAAAAGCGGAGGATCTGTGATGGCGACGCAATCGTTCCTGTTACTCGCGGCCTTTCTGGGTGTGTTGCTGGCATTGGCCTATCCGGTGGGCGTATATCTGGCCAAGGTCGGCCAGAGTACGCCGATTCGCGGCCTTGGCTGGCTGACAAAAACTGAGAACCTGCTGTACCGCCTGGCTGGCATCAACCCAGAATCAGGCATGGGCTGGAAAAGCTATGCGATTGCTTTACTGGTATTCAATGGCATCGGCACACTGTTCGTGTATGCGCTACAACGCTTGCAAGCCTGGCTGCCGGGAAATCCGCAGGGACTTCCGAATATCAGCCCCGATTCCGCATTCAACACCGCGGTGAGCTTTGTCAGCAACACCAACTGGCAAGGCTACAGCGGCGAATCGACCATGAGTTACTTGAGCCAGATGCTGGCGCTGACCGGCCAGAACTTTTTCTCGGCAGCGACCGGCATCGCGGTGGCCTACGCATTGATACGCGGCTTTTCTTCGCGCTCATCCAAGTCGATCGGCAACTTCTGGGTCGATATCACGCGCAGTACCCTGTACGTGTTGTTGCCGCTGTCGGTAATCTTTGCGGTATTCCTGATGGGCCAGGGCGTGATCCAGAATTTCTCCGTCTACAAGGATGTGAACCTGATCGATCCCATTACTTACTCGCAGCCGAAGAATGGGGCGGATGGTCAGCCCTTAAAAGATGCAAATGGCAATCCGGTGCTGGAGACCCTGACCGCCAAGACCCAAACGCTGGCCATGGGACCGGTCGCCTCGCAGGAAGCAATCAAATTGCTCGGCACCAACGGAGGCGGCTTCTTCAATGCTAATTCGGCCCATCCTTTTGAAAATCCGACGCCGCTCTCCAACTTTTTCCAGATGCTCTCGATTTTCCTGATTCCGGCCGGGTTGTGCTTCACTTTTGGCCGCATGGTGGGCGACATGCGGCAAGGTTGGGCGGTGCTGGGGGCGATGACGGCGATTTTCGTGGTGGCGACTGCGGTCGTATTGATCGCGGAACAGCAAGCACATCCAGTCTTGCAAGCACTCGGCGTCGATCAGGCCGCCAGCGCACTGCAATCAGGCGGCAACATGGAAGGCAAGGAAACCCGTTTCGGCATTAGCGCATCGGCCTTGTTTGCAGCAGTCACTACCGCCGCCTCTTGTGGTGCGGTGAATGCAATGCACGATTCTTTCATGCCACTGGGCGGAATGGTGCCACTAGTGTTGATGCAATTCGGCGAAGTGGCCTTCGGCGGTGTCGGTTCCGGTTTGTATGGGATGCTGATTTTCGCGGTTCTGGCAGTCTTCATCGCCGGCCTGATGATTGGCCGCACGCCGGAATATCTGGGCAAGAAAATCCAGTCGTTCGATATCAAGATGGCGTCAATTGCGATTCTGGTAACGCCGACACTGGTATTGGCCGGAACCGCGATTACGGTGATGGTCGAGCCTGGCCGGGCCGGCATCCTGAACCCCGGCGCGCATGGATTCTCGGAAGTGCTATATGCGTTCAGTTCGGCTGCCAACAACAACGGCAGCGCGTTCGCCGGTCTTTCTGCCAATACGCCGTTCTACAACATGATGTTGGCGATAGCAATGTGGTTCGGGCGTTTCGCGGTGATCGTGCCGGTGCTCGCCATTGCCGGTTCGCTGGCGACGAAAAAACGGCTGGAAGCGACCGCCGGCACCATGCCCACGCACGGCCCGCTGTTCATCGCGCTGCTGGTCGGGGTGGTGGTGCTAGTCGGAGTACTCAATTACGTCCCGGCGCTGGCGCTGGGACCGATCGTCGAACATTTGCAACTGACCAAATAAAAAGGAACCACCATGTCACGCAAAAGCCTGACGCTGTTCGATGCCGCACTGATCGCTCCGGCCATCATCGATGCGTTTAAAAAACTGGACCCGCGCACCCAATGGCGCAACCCCGTCATGTTCGTGGTGTATGTTGGCAGCATCATCACCTCCCTGTTGTTCATGCAGGCCGTCAGGGGTGCGGGCGAAGCAAGTCCCGGCTTCATACTGGCCATTGCGCTGTGGCTGTGGGTCACCGTGCTGCTTGCCAACTTTGCCGAATCGCTGGCGGAAGGTCGCAGCAAAGCCCAGGCGGCCTCGCTGCGCGACTTGAAACAGACCGTGATGGCAAAGAAACTACAGGAGCCGCGCCGTGGCAAAAACTGGTTGCCGGCCAATGCGAACGACCTGCGCAAAGGTAATGTGATTCTGGTGGAAGCCGGCGATGTAATCCCGATTGATGGTGAAGTCATCGAAGGCGTGGCCTCAGTTGACGAAAGCGCTATCACCGGCGAATCGGCACCGGTGATCCGCGAATCCGGCGGAGATTTTTCTGCGGTCACCGGCGGTACGCGAATCATGTCTGACTGGCTGGTGGTGCGCGTCACTGTCAATCCGGGCGAAACCTTCATCGATCGCATGATCGCGATGGTCGAAAACGCAAAACGGCAAAAAACGCCGAATGAAATTGCGTTAACAATACTGCTGGTGGCGCTGACCATCATCTTCCTGCTAGTGACGGTAACCTTGCTGCCGTTCTCGCTCTATTCGGTGGCAGCGGCACAATCCGGCACACCGATCACGATGGCTGTGCTGATCGCACTGCTGGTGTGCTTGATTCCAACCACGATAGGCGGCTTGTTATCAGCCATTGGCGTGGCCGGCATGAGCCGCATGATGCAGGCTAATGTGATCGCTACTTCCGGCCGCGCAGTCGAAGCTGCCGGCGATGTTGATGTATTGCTGCTCGATAAGACCGGCACGATTACGTTAGGTAATCGGCAGGCGTCGGCGTTCGTACCAGCGCCCGGCGTAACGGATGCCGAATTAGCCGATTCCGCGCAATTGGCCTCGCTGGCAGATGAAACACCGGAAGGGCGCAGCATTGTGATTCTGGCCAAACAACGCTTTAACCTGCGTGAACGCACCCTGGAATCGCTGCATCCGACGTTTGTACCGTTTTCCGCTCTAACTCGTATGAGCGGGGTCGATATTGATGGGCGCGCAATCCGCAAGGGAGCCGCCGATTCGATGAAGAAATACGTCGAAGCGCTGGGGTGCACATTTCCGGCCGAAGTCACCAAAGCAGTGGATGATATAGCGCGGCGCGGCAGCACACCGCTAGTAGTAGTCGATGACGGCCGCGTAATGGGCGCAGTGGAACTGAAAGATATCGTCAAGGGTGGCATCAAGGAGCGCTTTGCCGAGTTGCGCCGGATGGGCATCAAGACTGTGATGATTACGGGCGACAATAAACTGACGGCAGCGGCGATTGCGGCTGAAGCCGGTGTTGATGACTTCCTGGCCGAAGCCACACCCGAGGACAAGCTCAAGCTGATCCGCAGTTACCAAGCCGAAGGCCGGCTGGTAGCGATGACTGGCGACGGCACTAACGATGCCCCGGCGCTGGCGCAGGCCGATGTCGCGGTGGCGATGAATTCCGGTACCCAGGCGGCCAAGGAAGCGGGCAACATGGTGGATCTGGACTCAAACCCAACCAAGCTGCTGGAAATCGTCGAGATCGGCAAGCAGATGCTGATGACGCGCGGCTCACTGACCACGTTCTCTATCGCCAACGATATTGCCAAATATTTCGCCATCATTCCAGCCGCATTCGTGACCACGTATCCGCAACTGAAGGCGCTCGACGTCATGCACCTGACCAGCCCGTCATCCGCCATCCTGTCGGCAGTGATTTTCAATGCACTGATCATCGTGGTCCTGATCCCACTGGCATTAAAGGGGGTGCAATATCGCGCCATCGGTGCAGCGCTGTTGTTGCGCCGCAATCTGCTGATCTACGGACTGGGTGGGATTCTGGTGCCGTTTGCCGGCATCAAGCTGATCGATCTGATGCTGACTGCTCTGGATCTTGCGTAGGCACGGGTTTCAAATTCCCCTACATTACAAAAACCTTTTTTAGGAGCTCGTCATGAAACTCATCCTTCGTCCTGCGTTAGTACTATTTGCGGTGCTGACACTGATTTGCGGTGTGTTGTATCCGCTGACGGTCACCGCTATCGGGTATCTCGCCTTTCCGCAGCAAATGGCAGGTAGTCTGGTGCAGCGTGACGGCCAGACGGTTGGCTCGATGCTGATCGGCCAGGCTTTTTATTCTCCCCAATATTTCTGGGGACGGCCATCAGCCACAAGCCCGATGCCGAATAACGCCACAGCATCAGGCGGCTCAAACCTCGGCCCGAGCAATCCGGTGCAAATTGATGCAGTAAAAGGCCGGATTGATGCCTTGAAAGCAGCCGATCCAGCCAACGCCGCGCCTATTCCGGTCGATCTGGTGAGCGCTTCCGGCAGCGGACTTGACCCTGAAATCAGCCTGGCTGCCGCCTACTACCAGGCTGGACGGATTGCGCGTGAACGCAAGTTGACTGTCAAGCAGGTGCGCAGCATGATTGCGCAATACAGCCAAGCGCAATATTTTGGGTTCTTCGGCGAGCCGCGCGTGAATGTGCTGAAACTCAATCTGGCGCTCGACCAAGGCCGTTAATGTAACCAGCATTGTTATGACAAGGCACTACCGACATGAATGACCAACGCCCCAACCCGGATGTTCTGCTGGCGCAGGTGCAAGAGCAGGAGCGTCGCGTCGCACGCGGCAGGCTGCGGATTTATTTCGGCGCTTCAGCCGGCGTTGGCAAGACATACGCAATGTTGGCTGCCGCCTGCAAGCTGCATGCCGATGGGCATCCGGTGTTGGTCGGTATTGTCGAAACACATGGCCGCAGCGAAACCGCCGCACTGCTGGATAGTTTGACTGTCCTGCCGCTCAAACAAATCGATTATCGGGGCAAGATCATCCAGGAATTCGATCTGGATAGCGCACTGGCGCTGCATCCGGCGTTAATCCTGATGGATGAACTTGCCCACTCGAATGCGGCCGGCTCGCGTCACCCGAAGCGCTGGCAAGATGTGGAAGAGCTGCTGGATGCCGGCATCGACGTCTTCACAACGGTCAATGTGCAGCATCTGGAAAGCTTGAACGATGTGGTCGGTGGCATTACCGGCATCCGCGTCTCGGAAACCTTGCCCGACACTGTGTTCGACGCGGCCGATGAAGTGGTGCTGGTCGATATTCCGGCCGATGAATTACTAGCGCGGCTCAAGGCCGGCAAGGTGTATCAGGCCCAGCAGGCCGAGCGGGCGTCGCGCAATTTTTTCCGCAAAGGCAATCTGATCGCTTTGCGCGAACTGGCGCTGCGCCGCACTGCCGATCGGGTCGAAGACGATGTGCAGGCGTATCGGATCGAAAAATCGATCAACGCAGTGTGGAAGACCGATGCTGCGCTGCTGGCCTGCATCGGGCCGCGTGCCGGGAGCGAGCATGTGATCCGCAGCACTGCACGGCTGGCCAGTCAATTGAATACCGGCTGGCACGTGATCTATGTCGAAACGCCGTCCTTGCAACGCCTGCCGCCAGCGCAGCGCGAACGCATCCTGAAGACGCTGAAATTGGCGCAGGATCTGGGCGCTACCACGGCGGTGCTGGCTGGAAGCGATATTGCGCGCACCATCGTCGACTATGCGCGCAGCCATAATTTCTCGAAAATTCTGCTGGGACGAGGCTACCCAACTTGGCCTTGGCGCGCAACGCACAGCAAGCGCATTGCAGCTTATGCAGCAGATATCGATTTAATTGAAATTGGCCGTGGCCGTGGCAATGGCATTGACAGTGCGGAACAATCGGCCGCCTCAGAGGATACGCACCGGGAAAGTACCGCGCAACTTATCACAGATGATCCTTCGCAACGCCATCCGTCGCATCTATGGCGTTACGCCTGGGCCGCTGCGGCCAGCATATTTACCGGCTTCGCTGCCACGCCGCTGTTGCCCTACTTCGATCTGGCGAACATCGTGATGCTGTTTCTGCTGACGGTAGTGCTGGTTGCGGTGTGGTTCGGGCGCGGCCCCTCTGTGTTGGCAACATTTTTCAGTGTCGCTGCATTCGATTTCTTTTTCGTGCCGCCGCGCTTTACCTTTGCCGTCAGCGATCTGCAATATCTGGTCACTTTTGCAGTAATGCTCGCAGCTGGATTGATTATCTGCCATTTAACTTCAAATCTGCGCTTTCAGGCCAACATCGCAGCGCAGCGAGAAACACGCTCCCGTACGCTGTATGAGTTCGCGCGGGAGTTGGCGGGCGTATTGCAGACCGAGCAGATTTTCGAGATAACGCGTAGCGTGATTCAGCGCACTTTCCGCGCCAAGGCGACGCTACTGCTGCCGGACGATGGCGGCCGCTTGCAAGCTCCAGCGCCGGTTTCTGGCGATATGGCAACAGAACCCGGCGGGCTGGATATGGGCATCGCGCAATGGGCATTTGACCATGCGGAACCGGCCGGGATCGGTACCAATACGCTGCCCGCCAGCAATTTCTTTTATCTGCCATTGGTAGCACCGATGCGCACTCGTGGTTTGCTTGCCATCTTGCCGCAGAGCCGACGCTGGATACTCATTCCAGAACAGCGGCGGATGCTCGATACCTTCGCCGCACTGGCAGCGATTGCGCTGGAGCGGGTGCATTACATCGAGGTCGCCCAGGATGCGCTGGTGCATATGGAGTCCGAACGGCTGCGTAATTCCTTGCTGGCAGCGCTGTCGCACGACTTGCGTACCCCGCTGACATCTCTGGTTGGACTATCCGAATCGCTGGCAATGTCCAGGCCGCCGCTAGCGCCGTCACAACAGGAGACAGCCGAAGCCTTGCGCGACGAAGCGCTGCGCATGAGCAAGCTGGTGTCGAACCTGCTGGATATGGCCCGCATTCAGAGCGGCGACGTCAAACTGCATCTGGAATGGCAATCCTTCGAAGAAGTCGTGGGCAGCGCGCTACGTGCTTACCGATTGCAACTCAAACCATATCAGGTGCAAATCCGGCTCGCCCCTGATGTGCCCCTGGTACGCTTCGATGCGGTGCTGATCGAACGGGTGCTGTGCAATTTACTCGAAAACGCGACCAAATACACGCCGGCAGGTTCAACCATCATCCTGAGCGCAGACGTGAAGAATCCGTATTTACAAGTCGCGCTGTCCGATAACGGCCCAGGTCTGCCGTATGGCCGGGAGGAAGTAATTTTTGAGAAATTCAGCCGTGGCGAACGCGAGTCCGCCACTCCCGGCGTCGGTCTTGGTCTAGCGATTTGTCGCGCCATCGTCGAGGCGCACGGCGGCACTATCCATGCTGAAAATGCACCAGGTGGAGGCGCTTCTTTTATATTTACTTTACCGCTTGGCACCCCGCCCACACTGCCTGAAATGGATGAAAATGCTCTCCCGTTGGTATAAAACGTCATGACTGAACCGATACCGATTGCCCTGCTGGTCGAAGATGAGCCGCACATCCGACGTTTCGTGCGTTCTGCGATGGAAGCTGAAGGGTGGCAAATTTTCGAGGCGGATACGCTGCAACGCGGGCTCATCGATGCCGGGACCCGAAAACCGGATTTGATTATTCTCGACCTCGGCTTACCGGACGGCGATGGCGTCGAGTTCATTCTCGACGTCAGGAAATGGTCGCCGACCCCCATCATCGTGTTGTCGGCGCGGGTCAATGAACAAGACAAGATAAAGGCGCTGGACGCCGGCGCCGATGACTATTTGAGCAAACCGTTTGGCGTCGGAGAGTTGCTGGCACGGGTACGCGCCACACTGCGCCGGCAGCGCCAGCCGGCAGCCGATGCGGATGGCGCGATTCAGTTTGGCGATGTAAAAGTGGATTTGAAAGCGCGTCTAGTGACCAAAACAGGGCAGCAAGTACATTTGACGCCGATTGAATATCGTTTGCTAACGGTGTTGGTCAAACACATTGGGCGCGTAGTCACCAACCCGCAACTGTTGCAGGAAGTATGGGGGCCATCGCACCTCGATAGCTCCCATTACCTGCGCATTTATATGGGGCATTTGCGGCACAAACTGGAGGATGATCCAGCGCAACCCAAATATCTGCTGACTGAAACAGCCGTGGGCTACCGGCTCTTGATGCCGACGTAAAACCGACATTGCCTGAAGTGTTGCAGAAACTGGAAGATCCTTTCGCCAGAATACCAAGCCTTGGGCCTGACTGAGCTACAGAAGCCGGAAACAAGAACGAACGCATTGGTTGCCGTCGTCTTGTTCCCGGCCTGTGCTTTCTACCTTCTTATTGTGCCGGTTGTGTGACCGTGTTCTGGTCGAGAGTGACAGCTGTCTGTGCCAACAATCTGCCGTTCGCCGAGGCGCCGGTTTTCATGGCGATTAATGTTTTTGACAGTAAAACACCCTCAAAGTGCGCAGTCGTCCCAACGGTCGCAGCACCAGTAGTCTGCCAGAAAACGTTTTTGGATAATGCGCCGCCTGCCAGAGTCACTTTTGTCGCCGCTGCCTGTTTGATGTTTCCCGATATCTGGAAAATCCAGATATCGTTAGGGCCGCCGGAGAGAGTCACGTCCGTCGATATTAAAACATCAGTACCCCATTTGTAGAGGCCAGGAGCGAGGGTTAATCCACCAATTTGTCCACTGCCCAGTTCAGTATGATCCGGCAATGCTCTTCCGGCGGCATCGGTATAGGCGATTTCCATGTCGCTTACCGTTGTGGTCATGTAAGTTGGCGTAGGAGCCGTATAGTCGGCTGCATAGATCTTGCCGACTACTTGAGCGGAGGTTGAAAATGTATCCGAGCTATCCGCTGTTTCTGAAAATCCTGTAATTGCGGTGTGCGCGATAGGGCTCACGCCGATATCACCGGTCACAACGGAATTTGGCACAGTGGAGATTCCTGTTTTTGACAGAATTACGAAATTTCCAGCAGATCCAAGGCTGACTGGATCCTGGCCGGTAAACGGAACGTCCTTGGTCATAAAGCTCCAGGTAACTGGATTGACCATTGCAGTGCCGCCGGCGTTCTTGGCCGCAGTGGTAATCGTGGCGGTGTAGTTGGTATTCGGTGTGAGAGCGGTCGCGGTTGGCGTAAAGGTTGCCACCGTATTCGTAACATTCATGGCGACGGTACCGGGTACATTGTTTCCGGTTGTCTCTTTAAGTGTGAAAGTGAGTAGGCTCCCGGCAGGGGCCGAGTTAATCGTTGCCGGATTCATCGGCTGGCTGAAAGTTGCCCTCACTACGGTCCCGCTTACAACGTTACTACTGCTATTGGTGCTGGTCGGCACATTTGTGGCGTTTGTGCTTGGATTAGAAGAATCCACGGTGGGGGCACCGGTAACAACGGTAGTATTGGCCATTAAGCTCGTACTTGAAGTTGCAGATCCACTGCCTGTTCCTCCACCGCATCCGGCCACAAAAGCGGTCAGCATGAATGCGACAAACCACGTCAGTGATTTGAATAAACTTTCGAATCTGTTCATTTTCTTTCTTTCTTTTGAGCCCGCAAAGTCCGGCGCATGGCCAATCCCTTGCGAGTGCGCACCCCAGATGCACTACATCAAGAACGCGCGAGTTGATATGCTTCACAACGATGGATCAAACGAAACCGAGGCCACTCGCCGCCAGCACACTTAGGCACATGTGCGAAATAATTTACGTATTTGTTACACGTTCCTTAAATCATTTTTCACTAAAACCCACTCTATTGATTTAACCTCATTGACACCTCTCGATTTCAGTCAAACTCACTCTACCTACGGGAATATCCAATCGAATTTTCAGAAAAACGGCCGGATTATGGATCGAATAACAAACCGCGAAATGTGAAATGCGTTATCGCTTCCAGCGATATCCATCACACCATAACGAGAATGTTTCTATAAAGCAATTTCAGCAGTGTACGGGATGGATTGTGTGGCGTCTACTCATGTAATGATTATGCGCATGAGCCGGCGTTCTTACTAAGTATTGCGTTGCATCATTTAAAAATAGTAGGGTGTGTATCACTATTTTTGTGGCATTATCCGCATATATTTAATGGATTTATAAAAAATACTCCAATAAATCTTAAAAAATTAAATAATTATATTGCTTGGCGTCGGAGGAAAGATGCCGAGCTCTCCCGCACTATCAAAAGATGCGTAACCAAACATTTTCTAACCTCTGCTTATCATGCTGCCGCAACAATTTAGATCATTCAAAATATTTCTGCACCGGCGCTTCTCCACCGAGGGCTATCTCGGACGGCATTTGACGATCGGCGTCTTATGGTTGGTAGCCGCAAGCTGGCTGTTTGCCAGCATTGCGGAAAGTGTGGGCGCCGCCCACACAACCGATACGATCGCACTGGCGGATATGCAACTCGCCCATTGGTTGCATTCCCATGCAACACCGTGGTTGACGCGCTGCATGCTGATTGTCACCAACTTGCATGGCACGATAGCGATTGTTTCGTACGTTGTATTGATGGGAATATTCTTGATTCGAAAAAAAGATTGGTACTGGCTGGCGACACTACTTGCGACCGTACCGGGCGGTATGCTTTTGAATGTTTGCATGAAGCAGGTGTTTCAACGGGCGCGGCCGGTCTTCGATCAACCGCTCCTCACCTTATCCACCTACAGTTTTCCAAGCGGACACACCGCCGCCACCACTCTGCTGTATGGCACGCTGGCGGCTTATCTGATCAGTCGTTTGACGTTGTGGCGCTGGCGCACTGCTATCGTCATTGTGACTGCTGCCGCGGCAATGGTGGCCTTGGTCGGCTTCAGTCGCATGTATTTGGGCGTGCATTATCTGAGCGATGTGCTGGCCGCCACCGTCGAAGGCATTGCGTGGCTTGCGCTCTGCCTGACCGTTGCCACTAGCTGGCGTAAGCATCGCGCCGGGCTTTCTATTACCGGCCACGCCAGCGTCTCTCGTGAATAGCATCCCGGTCGTCATCAATGCCGCGTCCGGCAACGGCCATGCAGCTGAATGGGTGGATACGCTCGCGGCAAAATTTCGCGCCAGCGGACTCAACGCGCACATCACGCTCGCCAAAAGCGGCGACGAAATTGCGCTGACGGTACAACGTGCGTTAGCGGCCAATGCCCCAATAATCGTTGCCGGCGGTGGCGACGGCACTATTAACAAGGTGGCCTCCATGTTAGTTGGCAGCGGCAGCGTGCTGGGTGTCCTGCCACTAGGCACCCTGAACCACTTCGCTAAAGATCTCGGGATTCCGTTGCAACTGGATGAGGCAATAGAACACATCGCCGCCGGGCACACGACCCTGGTCGATACGGGGGAAGTCAACGGCAAAATATTTCTGAATAATTCCAGCCTGGGACTTTATCCCGACATTGTCAGAGAACGGGAAAAGCAGCAACAGCGCCTCGGCAGGGGCAAATGGCTAGCTTTTTTCTGGGCCAGCATGATGGCGCTGCGCCGCTTTCCGTTTTTACAGGTACGCCTGAGCATGGATGGAAAACAGCATCTGCGCCGCACCGCATTCGTTTTTATCGGTAACAATGCCTACCTGATGGAAGGATTCAACATTGGTGCGCGTACCTGCCTCAATACCGGGCAGCTATCTCTGTATGTCAGCCACCATACCGGGCGATTCGGCATACTGCGGCTGGCGATTAGTGCGCTATTCGGGCGGATACGGCAGGCGAAAGATTTTGACGTGGTGAGCACCAAGGAAATCCTGATCGAAACGCATCACAAACACCTGCGGGTGGCGACCGATGGCGAAGTCAATGTCATGGAAACGCCATTGCAATATCGTATCCGGCCGGCAGCTTTGCGCGTATTAGTGCCGCGCAGCGCGGATAACACCGATAATTCCAGCGCCAGTTAATTCTCCATGCGCACCATTGTCCATTTATCGGATCTGCATTTTGGCCGTATCGATGCCAAGCTGATTCTCCCGCTCACCGATTTAATCAAGGGTATCGACCCTGACCTGCTGGTGGTTTCCGGCGATCTGACCCAGCGCGCCCGCAGCGCGCAATTCAAACAAGCGCGGCAGTTTCTCGATACCCTTCCGGTGCCACAAATCGTCGTGCCGGGAAATCATGACATACCGCTGCATAACCTGTTCAACCGCTTCCTGCGTCCGCTCGACAAATATCGGCGCTATATCGGCACAGATGTCGAGCCGGTTTATATCGACGATGAAATCGCCGTCATCGGGATCAATACTGCGCGTTCCCTGACGTTCAAGAATGGCCGTATCAATCAGCAACAGATTGCACGCCTTCGCGCGCACCTGTTGCCGTTAGGTCAGCATCGCATCAAGATTATCGTGACGCATCATCCGTTTGATTTGCCCGCACATATCGGCACAAAAAATCTGGTGGGCGGGGCCAAGATAGCCATGCAAAGTTTTGCCGAATGCGGCGCCGACCTGCTGCTGGCCGGGCACCTGCATGCAAGTCACGCAGGGAGCACGGTAGAGCGCTATCCGATCAACGACTATGCAGCCTTGGTGGTGCAGGCGGGCACCGCGACATCAACCCGCGGCCGCGGCGAAACCAACTCCTTCAATGTGGTGCGTATCGATGACCAGCAAGTGACAATCGAGCGTTTCGGATGGAATCAAGAGCGGGGTAATTTCGTGCGGATTACAACCACCACATTCCAGCGTCATGGCGCCGCCTGGTTACAGCTTGGAGGCACAGAAAACCACGCGCCGCTATAAGCCGTTGAGCGGACTGCTCCGCATGTCGGTTTGTTGCAAAAAGCTACTTTCGCGTCGCAACATGAAGCAACGCATACCCGCATAGGTTCATCCTGAAAATCTCAGTTGGACGGAAACGAGTGTGCGTTTTTCGGACTCTCTGACCGAAAAACGCTTGTTGTCAGCGCAGCATAAAAAAATTTCTCCAGCTTAGTCAGCAATCATGCGCGAGAATTCCCCGCTATCGATCAACCGCTGTAGTTCACCTGCTCCGCCCACCAGCATGCCTTTGACAAACACCATCGGGAAGGTTGGCCAACCGCTCCACATCTTGAGGCTATTACGACGCCTCCACTGGTTAAGGTAGCTGCCATACTCAAGATACTTGTACGGTCTACCGGTTGCATCCAGCAATTTGCGCGCTTTTCGGACGAACGGGTTTTGCGCCATGCCGATTACCACGACAGCGTTGCTTGCGATGGCTGCCTGCACTTCGCGGATGATTTCGGAATTGTTGCTAGTGAGGGCCTTGCGAATGGCAGGGTGAATCTGGGATTCATCGAGAATGCTGCGAGTCATGGTGGCTTTCTATATTGTTATGGTGTTATTGCAATGATAGTGTATGGAGTGCGCCGATGGGCTTTCTGTCCTTGTCCGAAACCGAGCAAGTCTGAAAAAAGAATGTATTTTCAGCGCGAACTAGCCTTGATAGATGAATCTGAATAATCGGTTCAAGCTGAAAACCGCCTGTTACCCTCCAGAAAACTATAATTTGCAAACCAACCCACCGCCTGCAATATCATGAGTACCGGTGAAAAAATTTCGGCACCTAGGTCAAACTCGCGTCAGCGTCAACAGAAAAATGCGATCAGACTGTTTTCCGCCACCCATTACGTACCTGCAGAAATGAGCCTTTATATGCGTCCAATATGTTTATTGCTTTTCTTGCCTCTGCTGCTGTCATTGAATAGCCCAGCACATGCGTCTCAAACATGTGCAGGAACGATCAACGAATTGCAAGTTATGCTTGGCAACCAGGCGTTTCCCCTGAAATGGGAAGAGACCTCGATGGAAGATGGGAAACCTTTGCTGGTCTCAATTTTTGAAAAAAAAGGCACTCTGTTTCTGGAATTCGTCAAAACCAGAGAAGGACTTTGGGCAGAGAGCGTTGGCGTCATTTGTAAAACAGGCACGGATTTGGAAATCCGGTTTACCGGCGAACAGATTCGCTTGGGGCCGGCTGCCAACTGGATGTTGCGTTATGCCCTAAAAAGCGGTGGAAAATTTACACTGACTCGGCTTGGGTCAGAGCAGTTGCGCATAGCAACAAGCGGATGGAGTGGGATTTTTTCTCCTGGAAAAAAATAGATCGCTACCTGTGAAGCCCTGGCTTTTTTGGCGATAGGCAGTCGATTAAGATGAAACCGACACACATAGGTCTTTCCCAATAAGCTGTAACAATGCTGAAATATTTCCATGCAATGATGCCTCCATGGAAAACACAGCCCAAAACACGTATTGCCTTGCACTAAAAAATCATGCCATAGCTGCAACCACATCGTCAGCGACGTGACTATGCAACAAGTCCGCTCGATCTTCCTGTCTGACATACACCTGGGTACCAAGGCTTGCCAAGCGCACCATTTGCTTGAGTTTCTGAAAGAATATTCCTCAGAATATGTGTTCCTGCTCGGCGATATTGTCGACTTGTGGTCAATGAGCCGTGGCGGCGTGCATTGGTCGCTTGCACAGAATACGTTCATACAAAAAATGCTGCGACGCGCCAGACATGGGGACAAAATCATTTTCATTCCCGGCAATCATGACGAGGCAATCCGCGAGTATGTCGGCACCTCATTTGGCAATATCATGGTGGAGCACGAATACATTCACACTGCAGCAGATGGCCGCAGATATTTGTTGTTGCACGGAGATGAATTCGATCAAGTCACGCGTCATCACAGATGGATCGCCATTTTGGGCGATAAGTCTTACAACATATTAGTAAATCTCAATATCTATTTATCCTGGTTGCGCCGGACACTCAAACGTCCCGGTTACTGGTCGCTGGCCGGGTATGCCAAACGCAAAGTAAAGACTGCTGTCAGCTTCATTTTTAGCTTTGAGGATTCCGTCATCCGCCACGCGCGCGAACAAGGTGTGGATGGTGCGATTTGCGGCCATATCCATTGGCCGGCAATCAAAGAAGTGGATGGCCTGAAATACATCAATTGCGGTGACTGGGTGGACAGTTGCACCGCCATCGTTGAGCACCTGGATGGCCGCATGGAGCTCATTCTATGGAATGCAGTACCTAGCGCAAGATCGGCCAGCCCGGCTCAAACCGCACTCCAAACACTTGAGAAATAAATGATGGAAAGCCCATACAAAGGAAAAACAGGCGTCAAACGCCTACTCAATGCATTCACCTATTCGTGTGCCGGTCTACAAGAAGCCTATCGCAATGAAGATGCTTTTCGTCAAGAGATGCTGCTTGCAATCGTTCTAATACCGCTGGCATTTTTTCTAGAGCATGACATGTTCGGCCGCGCGTTGATGATCGCTTGCGTGTTATTGCTCCTCATCGTCGAGTTAATTAATTCAGCAATCGAAGCAACCGTGGACCGCATCTCTCTCGACGATCACAGACTCGCCAAACGCGCGAAAGATATCGGCAGCGCAGCAGTTCTGATTAGCCTTCTCAATCTTTTTATCGTTTGGATGTTGGTCTTGCTGGACTAACGTAACGAGAGATATTGAACGAGAAATATTCAGCAGCTACTTTAAATAAAATTTAAATTCCCCCGCACCGCCGGGCAAAAAATAGTCATTTTTTAAACATAGTTACTATGAAAATCCTGTTTATCTCCGATGTGTATTTTCCGCGCGTGAACGGCGTCTCCACTTCAATAGAAACCTTTCGCCATAACCTGCAAGCACTTGGACACACCGTCCATTTAATAGCCCCGGACTATTTGACACCCAGTGCTGACGAAACAAATATCATGCGCGTACCTGCACGCCATTTACCGTTCGACCCCGAAGACCGTCTTATGCGTTATCAATGGGTGATGCAGCATCTTGAAAAATTACGCAGTGAGCAATACGACATTATTCATATACAAACACCCTTCGTTGCGCATTACTTGGGTACCAAGTTGGCGCGTTTGCTTGGCATCCCTTGCGTAGAGACTTATCACACTTTTTTTGAAGAATATCTCCACCACTACGTCCCATTTGCACCCAAGAAGGTAATGCGTTTTGTCGCAAAGCGATTCTCTCGCCATCAGGGAAATAGTCTGAACGGCATGGTTGTGCCATCGCATCCCATGCTGCATATATTAAAAAATTACGGCATCACGACGCATACAGAAGTCATCCCGACGGGTATTGAGCCGGATAGTTTTGTACCGGGGGACCGTGCTGCATTCCGAAAAAAATACGATATTCCACAGGACCGACCGGTACTGCTTTTTGTAGGACGGGTTGCACACGAAAAGAACATTGGGTTCTTGATCAAGATAGTTGATCAAGTCAGAAAAGAGATTTCCAACGTGCTCTTTGTCATCGCGGGAGAGGGCCCGGCGCAAGAAAACCTGAAACTTGAAGCCAAGGAACTGGGACTTCTCGAGAACGTAATGTTTATCGGCTACCTGGACCGCCATACAGAATTGAACAGTTGCTATCGCGCCGCAGACATTTTTGTATTCGCATCGCGAACAGAAACACAGGGACTAGTTTTACTTGAAGCCATGGCGCAAGGCGTGCCCGTCGTCTCTACCGCAGAACTGGGGACGCGCGATGTATTGCAGGAAGGCTTGGGGGTATGGATTGCACAGGAAGAGTTGATAGACTTTGCCGGTAAAGTCGTCAAGATGTTAAACGATGCTGAACTGCGCAAAGATTTGGGTGAGGCTGGTTGTGGCTATGCGCAGAAATGGTCGGCTAGCAAACAAGCGCAACGGATGCTGCTGTTCTACCGCTCTGTTCTAAACCCTTCTGAATTGCGCGAAAACAACGGTCTTGGCTCTATCGCGGTACGCAAAACAGGTAATGAATGAGCACTGCAGGTAACCGCAAGAATGAATATTTTCACTCTCTGTGGCATGTCAAAAAAGCCAAAAAAATGATAGTGCCTTTGACGCTGATTAGTAGAACGTATTGGGCTCTGATTAACACTTAGGCATTGCGCCGATTAGAACGCGTACAACTCCGGAAAATCCAGGATTGTGCGCAATGCTTCCAGCGCAGTTTGTATTTCTAACGCCAGCATCGGGTCGGCCAAATCGTCGGGCGACAGCCGGTCGCGATAATGCTTTTCGACCCAAGCCACCAGACTAGCATATAGGCCCTCAGTCATGATCACGCCCTGGTGCATCGCTGCTGCTTCGGCATCGGTCAGCGCCACCCGCAAGCGCAGGCAGGCCGGGCCGCCGCCGTTGCGCATGCTTTGACGCAAATCGAAACTGATCAATTCGTCAATTGGCCCGCCACCAGCAACCAAGTCTTGCAGATAGCGTGCGACTGCCGGGTTTTCCTGGCATTCCTGCGGCACCACCAGCACCATGCGGCCATCCTGTTTTGACAGCAACTGGCTATTGAACAAGTAACTCGATACCGCGTCAGTGACCGAGACTTGCGCGCTATCGACCCGTATCGGCTGCAATTGCGCGCCGGTATCGGCCAGCGCGATGTGTAGCGCAGCGATAGTGGCGGATTCGTCCAGGAAAGCTTGCTGGTGATAGAACAGCACTGTGCCATTGCCGACCGCGATCACGTCGTTATGGAATACGCCTTGATCGATCACCGCAGGGTTCTGTTGAACATATACGGTGCGCTGCGGTTGCAGGCCGTGCAACCGCGCTACCGCCTGACTGGCCTCCAGCGTTTGTCGTGCTGGAAAACGTTGCGGAGCCGCCGCCGCGGAATCGAACTCGGCCCTGCCATACACGAACATTTCTACTGCGCCGGCGCCATGCGCAGTGCACAGCCGGGTGTGGTTGGCCGCCCCTTCATCCCCAAATGCCGGAGTGCCAGGCAATGCGTCATGCACCGCGAAGCGCGCACACTCCTTGAAAATTGCGCGCAGGGTACGGGCGGTTTGGGTCTGCTCATAAGAACGGTGCAACTTGCTGTTCAGGTTGGCGACGGTGAAATGCACGCGGTGGTCCAGGGTGTCGGCCGACGGACTGACCGTAGCCGCATTCGCGCTCCACATCGGTGCGGCCGAATAGGCGCAGGCCAGAATCACCGGAGCTTCTTTGGCGGCGCGCGCCAGCACATCGGCATCGCTGCCGCCAAAGCCGATACTGCGCAAGAGTCTGAAATCGGGCCGCAGTTGCGGCGGCAGCACTGCCTGGGCGAAACCACGCGCCGCGAGTGCGCGCATCTTGGCCAAACCCTGCAAAGCCGCCTGCTTCGGATTAGACGCGCTCTTGACATTATTGAACGAAGCAACATTGCCAAACGACAGGCCGGCGTAATTGTGCGAAGGACCGACCAGGCCGTCAAAATTGAATTCGCGTGTGGTGTGCATGATTTTTCGGCCTGTCTGCGTATGTAATTAGAAATGTACACCCGGCGACAGCAGGTAGGGCGGGTGCAACCCGCGTGCATTCTCAGTTACTTGTCTTCCCAATTCGGCGCGGGTTGCACCCGCCCTACTTTGTTTTTCGCGGTCCGAATTTTTCATTCGAAATTTTAGAAATGTAAACCCGGCGACAGCTTTTGCGGCATTTCGAGCGTGGCATTCTCGATTGACGCTACCGGATACGCGCAATAATCTGCGGCGTAATACGCACTCGGACGATGGTTGCCGGATTTGCCGTTACCGCCAAACGGTGCAGTACTGGCGGCACCTGTGGTCGGTCGGTTCCAGTTGACGATGCCGGCCCGAACACTGCTTAAAAACTGTTCCCACAGCGCCGCATCGTCTGACAGCAAGCCGGCGGCCAAGCCGTATTCGGTCGCGTTCGCCGCTTCCAGCGCAGCATCAAAACTAGCCACGCGCACCACTTGCAGCAAGGGGCCGAACCATTCTTCATCAGGTACTTCTTTGGCATCGGTAACATCGACGATGCCGGGCGAGAGGAAGCCGGTATTTTTGGCGAGCTGGCGCATTTCCAGTAGCACGTTGCCGCCACGCGTCACCAAATCGGCTTGCGCGGTGAGTAGTTTTTCTGCGATTTTTGCCGACACGACCGGGCCCATGAACGGGGCCGGCGACGCATCCGAGGCACCGACCGTGATCTTGCCGGCGACTTCAATCAAGCGCGTAATGAAGGCGTGGCCGCGGGCGGAATCCTCGACGATCAAACGCCGCGCACAAGTGCAACGCTGGCCGGCGCTGACGAATGCCGAAAAAATCGCGTGATGCACGGCTGCATCGATATCCTGCACATCCCACACCACCAGCGCATTGTTGCCGCCCATTTCCAGCGCCAGCATCTTGCCCGGCTGACCGGCGAACTGGCGATGCAAAATAGCGCCAACCTGATAGCTGCCGGTAAACAGCACGCCGTCGAGTTGCGGATGTTGCGATAAAGCCTCGCCGGTGGCGCGACCGCCGTTGATCAGGTTCAGCACGCCATCCGGCAAGCCAGCCTGAACCCACAGGGCGACCGTTTTGATCGCGGTTTGCGGCGCATATTCGCTCGGCTTGAAGACGATGGCATTGCCGGCGATCAGGGCTGGCACGATGTGGCCGTTGGGCAGATGGCCGGGGAAATTGTAAGGGCCAAGCACGCCGAACACGCCGTGCGGCCGATGTCGCAATACCGCGCTGCCGTCGGCTACCGCCGCTTGCATCTGACCGGTGCGCGCTTGGTAGGACTGCAGCGAAATATCGATCTTACCAGCCATGCTGGCAACTTCGGTGCGTGCTTCCCACAGCGGCTTGCCGACTTCCAGCGCAATCAGACCAGCTAATTCTTCCGCATTTTCTTTCAGCAGATCGCGAAAACGCTGGCAGACTGCAATGCGCGTTTGCAGCGGGGTGCGCGACCAAAGTTGGAAACCGGCACGGGCCGACTGGCAGGCACTATTGACGTCGGCAGCACTCGCCGCCGCACCGCTCCAGAGCGTATCGCCATTGGCGGGATTAATAACAGTAAATACCGGGCCTTGGCCGCAGAGCCACTGGCCGTTGATGAAATGCGCTGACATCATGAATTTTTCCTGGCGTTAAGTGTCATGGTGCGAACCGGATCGCCAATACGGCAGGCCAGCAGTTCCCGCTCGGATGCGCAGAGGGCAATACGGGCCGATTGAGATTGCGCTGGCGTTGGTGAGACGATGATGCGGAAGTCGGGCAATACGGTGTTGGAAACCAGCACCGGATTAGCAACCACCTCAGTAGACTCAGCGACCTCAGTGCCGTTTTCCGCTGTCGGCTCGATGATGGCAAGTACGCTTTCGCGCAGGGCGCGCAACTCGCGCACTCTGGCTTGCAGCACCGGCCCGGCGTCGAAAATATCGACATAACCTTCGTAATACATGCCTTCTTGCTCCAGCAACCGGCGCGCCGGCGCAGTGGCGACATGCACGCGACCAATTACTTCCTGCGCTTCTTGCGGCAGATAAGCGACATACAGCGGATAGCGTGGCATCAGTTCGGCGATGAACGATTTCTTGCCCAGGCTGGTCAAGTCATCGACATGATTGAAATCCATCTTGAAAAAATGCCGTCCCAGGCTTTCATAGAACGGCGAAGTACCGTCTGGATGCTGGAATCCGCGCATTTCGGCGATTACCTTGGCATTGAACAAATGCGGGAATTGGGCAATGAACAGCAGCCGGCTTTTCGACAGCAGCTTGCCGTTGGTGCCGCCGCGATAATCAGGATGCAGGAACAGCGAACACAGTTCGGTAGCGCCGGTCAGGTCATTCGACAGGTACAGCGTTTCCATCTTGGTAAAAACGCCCAACTCCCGGCTTGAATGCACCAAAGTGCCGATCCGGTAGTTATAGAACGGCTCTTCCAGCCCGACCGCGCTCTTGATGGCGCAAATACCGGCCAGCCGGCCAGTACGAGTATCTTCCATTACAAATACATAATCGCGCTGGGTCGGTGCGATTTGCTCGGCAAACGAGGCGCAGGCGATTTCCAGCCGCTGCCCCAACATCTTGCGATCCGGCTTCAACGTCGTCATACCGCTACCGACCTGGCTGGCCAGCTCCAGCATCCCATCCAGATCGGATTCATTAACAGCGCGTACCACTAACATTCCCAACCTCACAATCTGACACATAAAACGGGTTCGCCAACAGCCAGCTTCAGGCTTTTTAGCACCTGCGGCGGCAGCCGGGGACCAGCGGCATGTTCCAGCGGCGCACAATCGAACAGAGTGGCGCGAAAATCATTTTCTCTAGCGGTTGCCAGCAGATACGTGACACTCGCCGCGCCAGCCAAAGCGTCGTTTGCGTCAGCTTGTTCATACGCTGCCACCGGACGCACAAACGACGCCGAAAACGAACGCAACGCGTGCTTGTGCGCCTGCATGATCGGGCCGCCGTCAAAGATATCGATATATTCGTCCGGCTCGAAACCTTCTTCGGTCAGTAGCCGAAACGGCAGCTCGCCTTCTGGATGGATTTGCCCCATCACCGCTTGCGCGTCGCCTGGCAATAGCGGCACATACACCGGGTAATGCGGCATCAGTTCAACGATCAGGGTGCGATTGCGGGCGCCATCGATTAAGCGTTCCGCTTCCAGAAAATCCATCTGAAAAAATTTACGCCCCAGCGCCTCCCAAAACGGCGATTGCGCATGGCTGTCGGTAATGCCGGCCAGCGACACGAAGAAGCTGTCGCCGAAACGCTGCGGCAGAACCGCCGCAAACAACAACCGGGCCCGCGACAACAGCGCCGCTTCCTGGCCGCAGTTGCCCCAGCCGCGCACGAAAAAACCCGACAGTTGCGAATGACTGGTCAACTCGGAGCAGAGCGTCAGCGCATGCACGCTATGGCTGATATTGAGATCGCGCGAGACTTGCTGCATAACGTCGTTGCGAAATGCGAAATACGTGCCGTTGGAGCCGGCAGTGGCGGAAATCGCTGCAGTGCCGGCGATCGACTGATCCAGCGTCGAAACCAGCACGAACATGTACGATTCTTCGCTCGGTATCACCACCGGCGTCGCAAAGGATGCGATGGAACGCTCGACTGCGCGCACGATCGCTGCCCGTGTTCTGGGTAGCGTATGCACACCCGGCGAAGCGACTGTCGCCAACGACGCAAGCGCTGCAATATCGGAAATCTCTACCGGCCGCACAATGTACATAGGCTGCTCCGATCTGATCAAAGGCATGGCGTCATAACGCCGTCACCGGAACCGCCAGAAATACGTCGAGCGCACGGCGCAGCAGACGCTCGGCTTCTTCAATCTGCGCATCCGACACGATCAGCGCCGGCAACCACCGCAGCACATCGGGGCCGGCGATCAGCAGCATCAATCCTTCCGCCTCGGTCGCTCTGGTGATGTCCTTGGCGCGTCCGCGGTATTGTTCCGACAGCACCATGCCAAGCATCAGGCCGCTGCCGCGCACCAGGGAAAATACCTGCGGGTAATCGCTGATAATCAGGTGCAGCATCGCTGTCAGCTTGACTGCGGCTTGCCGGACCCGCGCCAAAAATTCCGGTGCCTGGATAATTTCCAGCACCTTCAGCGCCACCGTCGCGGCCATTGGATTGCCGCCATAAGTGGTGCCGTGGGTGCCGACCGAGAATGAAGCTGCGATCGCCGCGGTGGTCAGCATCGCGCCGATTGGGTAACCGTTACCGAGCGCCTTGGCTGAGCTCAGAATGTCGGGCGTGACGCCATATCCCATGTAGGCAAACAGCGTGCCGGTGCGGCCCATGCCGCATTGCACCTCATCAAAAATCAGCAGCGCGTTGTGCTGGTCGCACAATTCTCGCAGCGCTTGCAGGTACTCTTTGCTGGCTGGCACCACGCCGCCCTCGCCTTGCACCGGTTCGACTACCAATGCGCAAACATCGTCGCCCATCGCAGCGCGTGCTGCTTCGATGTCGTTGTATGGAATGTGCTCAATTTGCTGCGGCAGCGGCCCGAAGCCTTCGGTGTATTTGGGCTGGCCGCCGACCGACACGGTAAACAAAGTGCGACCGTGGAAAGAATTGGTACACGAAATAATGCGCGATTTGGCCGGCCCGAATTTGTTGCTCGCGTATTTGCGCGCCAGCTTGAATGCGGCTTCGTTCGCTTCCGCCCCGGAGTTGCAGAAAAATACGCGCTCGGCGAAAGTCGCCTGCGTCAGCGCAGTGGCCAAACGCAGCACTGGTTCATTGGTAAAGCCGTTACTGAGATGCCACAGCGTTTTAGCTTGCACACACAAGGCTTCGACTACTGCAGGGTGCGCGTGGCCCAAGCTGGTGACCGCGATTCCAGCGGTGAAATCGAGATAGCGCTTACCATCCTGATCCCACACTTCCATGCCGGCGCCGCGCACCGGCACCACCGCACTGGGCGCATAAACCGGCACCATCACCGCATCGAAAGTTTTTCTGGTAACTGTGGTAACAGTCATGGGCACCGGCATTGCCGTTGCCGCGCCAGACTGCATGCTGGTCGATTCATTCATATTCACTTTGACTCCCAAATCATCCTGAAGAGGTTGTCATTGTAAAAAAACCGGCGCTAAAACTCTTTTGAAACTGCGACAGGAAATACCATAATCCGGTGACCGGCGGCGCGATGGTCGCGCCCGGCCTACGATTTGGTGCGGCGGTCGAGCAAGACCAGATCGACTACAAAATGCAGGCACAGAGACCCGTGCTAGTGCTGCAATCCACTATCAAGCTTTTTTCAAGAAGCAGGTTTTCAGCACCAGGCCTTTGACCTTATCGACATTGCATTCCACTTCTTCCGCATCATCGGTCAAGCGAATATTCTTGACCATCGTGCCCCTTTTGAGCGTAACGGAAGTGCCTTTGACTTTCAAATCCTTGATGAGGGTCACGGAATCGCCTTCGCTGAGTAGCGCGCCATTGCTGTCTTTTACTTTGATATCCATAAATTCGCTTCTTGAGCATTACGACATTGTAATGCGCACTATTATAATTGCGATTGCTGCCAATCTAAAATACATGACGTTGTATTTTTTGGTTCCGCATAATATATATGCGGATAAATAGGCATTTATATATATACCCCCCTGACTTTATGATTTTAAGGAACCTGGCAAGACACTCCGGCCGGGCACCAGCTTGCGTTGCCGCTCCTCACGCGGGGTGATGCCGAACAGCGCGCCGTAAGCGGTGGAAAAATGCGAACCGGAAGAGAAGCCACACATCAGGCCGATCTGGACGATTGAATGGTGCGACTCCCGCAATAACTGGCGTGAGCGTTGCAGCCGCAGCTCCAGATAATAGCGGGAAGGCATGGCGTCCAGATATTGCTTGAACAGGCGCTCCAACTGGCGGCGCGAGATGCCGACTAGGTTGGCGATGTCGTCGGTGGCTAGCGGCTCTTCGATATTGCTTTCCATTAGCGCGACTGCTTCCGATAATTTCGGCTGCAACACGCCGAAGCGCGCCTGCAGCGCTTGGCGCTGGCGCTCAGCCGCACCGCGAATGCGATCCACACACAATGTTTCCTGGATTTGCGCCTGCAATTGGGCATCGAACATGGCGCCAATCAGGCACAACGCAAAATCCATACTAGCTGCACCGCCGCAACAACTTAGCCGGTTGCCGTCGATCTCGTATAAATTCGGTGTCAAAATGGCGCGCTCGGCAACCTCACCGGCATCCGCATACAGCGCCCACGGCAACGCGGTGCGCGCCCCCTCCATCGCGCCGCTGCGCGCCAGCCACAACACTGCCGCCCCGACCGCCCCCCAAAACGGGGCGTGCTGACAGCGCTTCAGCAGAATGCGGCCCTCATCCTTATTCAATGCACTAAGTGGATCGTCGGACACTATCAGGCAGAGGTGCGCGGCAGGCCAGACCGGCGCTTGCGACGCGGGGTGCAGCACCGACTCCAACGCCATCAATTCAAGCTGCAAACGCGCCGGGCCGAGCGCTTTGGCCGCCATCTGCAGCGGCTGCAACAACCCAGCCAGCGTGAGTGAAACTTCGTCGTCAGGACAAATCAGCAGAATGCGCAACGGGGCTTGATTGAGAGCAGAGAGGGAAACAAATGGCATCGAAACAGAATACCCTTTTTCAGCGCGCACCGACAAGCAGCGAACACAGATAGCAAAATGGGCCCGGATTGGCGCCAATCCGGCATTCGCTGCTACCATGCGGTGATGATGACTCAAGTTACTCACCTGCCGGCGCTCCAGCGCTTGGGCCACAAAGTGCTGGTGTGGTTCGGCAGTTGGTGGCAGATCGTGCTGTTTGGCGTGCTGGTGTTAACGCTGGCGCTGTCGCCATCGACCTATAGCCGTGCCGGCCGTAGCGCCATCGCGCGCGAAATCGTACGCGCTACGGCGCTGAATTTGATGTGGTTTACCGTGCTGTCGTCACTCATCAGCGTGGTATTGATACGGATTGTAGTTGTCACCGCACTCAGCTACGGCTTGTCACGCTTTGCCATCGAGATGGTGGTCAGGGTGCTGGTGCTTGAATTGATTCCCCTCACGGCCGCCCTGTTCGTGGCGCTGCGCTGTACCCTGCCGGATAGCGCGGAGATCGGGCAGATGCGAGCGCAAGGTGCGTTGGACGCTTTGCGGTGCCAGGGTATAGATCCGATCCGGCAAGAATTTTTACCACGCGTTCTGGCAGGCGTGTTTTCCGTCTGGATGCTGGGAGCGGTCAGTTGCCTGCTTACGCTGGTGCTGGCTTATCTGGCAATCTATGGCTTTACGCCTTGGGCGCTGGAAAGCTACACCCGGGTGGTCGGCCAGGTATTCAACCCGGCCGTAACCTTGATTCTGGTGCTGAAGATTTTATTTTTTAGTCTGGCCGTGTCGTTTATCCCGATGGCTTCGGCATATTACGATGACGTGTCCGCAATACTCCACCACCGCACCGATCTTGCCACTGGACTGGCCGGCATGGTGCGCCTGTTTGCCGTTGTGCTGGTAATTGAAGTGGCTTCGTTGATGGGTAATTATTATTAACTGATGTTACGCAGCCCGCAGAGCCTGTAATTTGGCATAGGCTTGTCGGGTTGCTATGATTAAGAGATCTGCCCTTATCGCAAAATGGTTTGTTGTGAGCTTTAAATTCAGATACTCCAACTTAAATGCAAGGGAGAGCACCTATAAAAAGCTAAGGTCTTGAACCCTCTTTATCGTTTGACGTTTGGTTGACAGAACCCAGAAACGACAATGGCCTACATCTCTGTAGGCCATTGTTTTAATTGGTGCCGGCTGCCGGAATCGAACTGGCCACCTGATGATTACAAGTCAACTGCTCTACCAAATGAGCTAAGCCGGCGAAAGGGAATATTATAAACTACTTGATTCTGGTTAGTACAGGTCTTCCCGATTTTTTTGATGGTTCCGGCGTTTCAGGATCATCCTTGCTAGCCAAATTCTGTGCCTTTTCGGCGGTTATCGACACGCCGGCCAAAGCCGGGGCTTCTTTGATAGCACCGCCTGCATCGCCGTCCTGATACGACGCAATTACGGACTGGTCTGCTTGCGCATCCTGGGACTCAAACGCCATGCCCTGACCATTCTCGTGTGCATAGATTGCCATGACTCCTTCAAGCGCGACTGAAATCTGGCGCGATACGCCGCCAAAGCGGGCACTGAAACTGACGAAGTCACTTTCCATCTTGAGATTACTAGTGGCACTAAAGCTGATGTTCAACACGATTTCGCCATTGCGGACGAACTCCATCGGAACACGGCTGCGCGCATCAACCTTGACTGCAAGATACGGCGTATAGCCGCTGTCAGTGCACCATTCATAAATGGCACGCAATAAATAAGGCTTGGTGGAAAGTTCGGACATATTGCAAACGTAATAAAAAATTTTACTTATAAATCGCTCAGGTTGCTGCAAACTTCAACAGCGGCATACGGCTACTCTCAACCTGAACGCGTACTTGCTTAGCCCAACCAGCTTAACGGCGCATGACTTTTTCAGAAGGAGTCAATGCTTCAATGTACGCTGGACGGGAAAAAATGCGTTCCGCGTATTTCATGATCGGCACCGCCGTTTTCGACAATTCGATACCGTAGTGGTCAAGGCGCCATAGCAATGGTGCAATCGCCACATCAAGCATCGAGAAGTCATCACCCAGCATGTATTTATTCTTCAGGAACAATGGTGCAAGCGTAGTCAACCGATCGCGGATTTCGATACGCGCTTTCTCCTGACTCTTTTCCGCGCCCTTGGTTTTCTCATTTTCCAAAGTATGGACGTGAATAAACAACTCTTTTTCAAAATTAAATAGCATTAACCGAGCCCTCGCCCGCATTAACGGATCTGCCGGCATTAATTGCGGATGCGGAAAACGTTCATCGATGTATTCATTGATGATGTTCGATTCATACAAAATCAAGTCGCGCTCAACCAGAATCGGCACTTGACCGTACGGGTTCATCGTAGAAATGTCCTCTGGCTTATTGAACAGGTCAACATCGCGGATTTCAAAATCCATGCCTTTTTCAAACAAAACCAGACGGCAACGTTGGGAGAATGGGCAGGTTGTACCCGAATAGAGAACCATCATTTTATAGTTCCTTTAAAAACAAAGGGGCGAGTCGTAAAACGGCTCACCCGAAGATATCCGCCCGCAAGGTGCGGACGTATGATATTACTTGATATCTTTCCAGAAGGCGGCGTTCAAACGCCAAGCTACAACAAAGAATATCCCCAGGAAAAGCAACACCCAGACGCCCAAGCGTTTGCGTGTGTTTTGTATAGGCTCGCCCATCCACTGCAGATAGCCGACTAGGTCGCCAACGGCAGCATCATAGTCATTGGCAGACAATTTCCCAGCAGTGACCTGCTCAAAGCCGACAAATTTATGTAGTACGCTAGCTGAATGCGGATCTTTTTCCTCCACAAACTTGGCTGTGCGCACACCTTGCAACTCCCATAAAGTATGTGGCATCCCAACATTCAGGAACACCATGTTATTCCAGCCAGTCGGACGCGTGTCGTCTTTGTAGAAGGTGCGCAGATACGTGTACAGATAGTCTGAACCCGAGCCTGCACCGGAAGAACGCGCTCGAGCAATCACGGACAGATCGGGCGGCACTACGCCAAACCAGTTTTTGGCATCTTTGGCGGTCATTGTTGTTTGCATCAAATCACCGACTTTTTCACCGGTGAATTGCAGATTGGTCTTGATCTGATCGTTCGTCAAACCCAGATCCCGAAGGCGGTTGTAACGCATCGATGCAGCAGAGTGGCAGTTCAAGCAGTAGTTAACGAAGAGCTTCGCGCCATTTTGCAAAGCAGCCATATCAGTGCTGCGGTCTGGCGCACGATCCAGGGGAAAGCCGCCCACTGTGGCAAGGGCCAGCGTAGGTGCAAATGCAATGGCCGCAATCAGTTTTTTCAAAAATTTCATTTTGTAGTATCCCTTTTACGCTTAGTGC
The DNA here is from genome assembly GCA_012927625.1 of Glaciimonas sp. GTDB lineage: Bacteria > Pseudomonadota > Gammaproteobacteria > Burkholderiales > Burkholderiaceae_D > AVCC01. The sequence goes on from JABBOV010000008.1 coordinate 157,669, forward strand.
GGGTGGAAAGTGACACGGGCTGGCACAGTCTTGAATGTGCCCATTGCACTCCACCACGGCATTAGCAGGAAGAAGCTGAAGTAGTACAGCGTGCATACTTGCGCAACCAGTGTACGGGCATCGGTAGGTGGCTGGATACCGAGGTAACCGAGCGTCAGGAACGAGATGCCGAACAAGATGTATACATATTTATGCCACTGTGGACGGTAGCGAATCGACTTGGTTTTCGAGTAATCCAACCAAGGCAGAAACGCTAGGATCACGACCGACAAACCGAACAAGACTACGCCCCAAAATTTTGCGTCAAGAATACTTGGCAGCATACCAACGACAGCGATCAGAGCAATTACGGCAATGGCTGCCTTGATTTTGGTCGGCAAACGCGATTTGAGCCAAATGAACACGACGTAAGCGGCAATTGCAGCCATCAGCACGTACATAAAGTTCGCAGTGGTCGCGCGCAGCACCGAGTAGAACGGCGTGAAGTACCAGGTTGGGGCAATGTGCAATGGTGTCGTCAGCGGGTCGGCCGGGACGAAGTTATTGTATTCAAGGAAGTAGCCGCCCATTTCAGGAGCAAAAAATATGATTGCCGAGAATATGATCAAGAATGCAGTCACGCCCACCATGTCATGCACAGAATAATATGGATGAAAAGGAATGCCATCGAGCGGAACGCCGTTCTCATCTGTCGTGTCCTTGATTTCAATTCCGTCAGGGTTATTTGAACCGACTTCATGCAGCGCAATAATGTGTGCGACAACCAAGCCTAACAACACTAAAGGCACTGCAATGACGTGGAACGAGAAGAATCGATTCAGAGTCGCATCGCCCACCACATAGTCCCCACGAATCCACAATGACAGATCTGGGCCGATAAATGGGATAGCGCCGAACAGATTGACGATCACTTGCGCACCCCAGTAAGACATTTGCCCCCATGGTAATAGGTAGCCCATGAAAGCTTCAGCCATCAGACACAGGAAAATGCCGACGCCAAACAACCAGATCAGTTCACGTGGCTTGCGGTAAGAACCGTAAAGCAGACCGCGAACCATATGCAAGTAGACAACAATGAAAAATGCGGAAGCACCGGTGGAATGCATATAGCGCACCAGCCAACCCCACGGTACGTCGCGCATGATGTACTCGACCGAGGAGAATGCTAGCGCCGCATCCGGCTTGTAATGCATCGTCAAGAAAATGCCAGTAACGATCTGCATCACCAGTACCAACATGGCGAGCGACCCGAAGAAATACCAGAAGTTGAAATTTTTCGGCGCGTAATATTCGGATAAATGCGCTTTATACATCGAGGTTAACGGGAAGCGAGAATCAATCCAGTTCATCGCCTTGGCGGCTAATGGTGCATCAGCCGGAAGTTGCTTTTCATGAAACGCCATGATTAAGCCTCACCTTTCTCGTCTTTACCGATAATGATTTTAGAATCCGAAAGATACATATGACGCGGGATGTCCAGATTTGTTGGCGAAGGCTTATTCTTGAATACGCGCCCAGCCAAGTCAAATGTTGATCCATGGCAAGGACAGAGAAAGCCGCCAACCCAGTCATCCGGTAACGAAGGTTGAGCACCAACCTGAAACTTGGGGTTTGGAGAGCAGCCCAGGTGGGGACAAATACCAACAGCAATCAAAACATCCTTGTGCTCAGGACGCGACCGCGTATGTTTGTCGCAATAGGCTGGCAAATCCATCGTATAGGATTTTTCTGACACTGGGTCGGCCAATTTATCCTCGATTTTGGGCAACTCAGCCATCATTTCAGGAGTGCGCTTTAACAACCATACCGGCTTGCCACGCCACGCGACGACTTTCATTTCACCTGGTTTCAGACTCGAGATATCCACCTCCACTGGCGCACCAGCAGCTTTGGCTCGCTCGGATGGCTGAAAAGTACTTACCAATGCTCCGGCCGTTGCCAAACCAGCCACGCCACCTATCGCAGCCGTGGCCACAAGCAAACCGCGTCGGCCGGAATCGACCTGCTTTTCGTTACTCATACCAACCCCAATCAGTCAAAATACGAAACCTGTGTGAAGCACCATTAGAAATGTATACAGCGCTTCTATCAACTCTAAATTATAACGGAGCTAGCGTTTGTTATAAAGAAAAATTACCAGCCGCTTAACTTACTCAAATTTTTTATCGCAGGACGCACTGGTAGCTCCAACAATGGAAAAACTATACAAATAACAGGCTCCAAGGTCAAAATTCAGTGGTTTGTATTCCACTTGATTTCGTGCAAAGCACAGGGCCAAAATCAAATTACCCTTATGACAACGACAAGCAGGAGGATCTTATGAGCATGGTACGAGAATTCAAAAGCTTTATTTCCAGGGGCAACGTCATGGATCTGGCGGTCGGTGTGATCATCGGCGCAGCATTCGGAAAAATTGTCGCGTCCCTGGTGGAAGACATCATTATGCCGATAGTTGGAACAATGGTAGGCGGACTAGATTTTTCCAGCTATTATCTGCCTTTGAACGGGCAAAGCACTGGACTGTCATTAACTGAAGCAAAAAAACTCGGCGCCGTATTGGCCTACGGAAACTTTATTACGATTGCGTTAAATTTCATTATTCTTGCCCTCATCATTTTCCAGATGATTCGTCTGTTCAATAAAATGAAACAGACAGAAATGCCTCCCACACCAGCAGTCACGCCAGAAGAGGTGATTCTGCTGCGCGAAATTCGCGATGCACTTCAAACCCGATAGTCTTTCTATTCTCTACACCGGATTGTAGATATCAATAAAATGATGCGCAATGCCAAACTGCTGGGCCAAAAATTGGCCCAGCGCCTGTACCCCGTAGCGTTCAGTCGCGTGATGACCGCAGGCCAGGTAGGCAACGCCGGCTTCGCGCGCCAAATGGACGGTAGGCTCCGAGATTTCACCGCTTAAATAAATATCTGCGCCAGACGCAACGGCACCCATCATGAAATTTTGGGCTGCACCGGTACACCAGGCGATTCGGCGTACAAGCTGCTCCGAATCGCCTATAAGCAATGGTCGCCGACCTAATTTTGCTTCCACCACGAGCGCCAGATCTCCTGCGGTTTTGATAGATGCATTCATGGCAGTGCCCAGGCAACCTAAATCATCAACGCCGAAGCGCGCATCCGCGCACAGATCAAGCACTTTGGCTAGTTGCGCATTGTTGCCCAAGGTTGGATGCGCATCCAGCGGCAGATGATAGGCGAACAAGTTCATGTCGTGCGCTAATAACATTTTCAATCTCTTTTGCTTGATGCCCACCACACAGGCATCCTCCCCACGCCAGAAATAACCGTGGTGCACCAGGACGGCGTCTGCCTTCAAGTCGATTGCAGCTTCAAGCAACGCAAGGTTGGCGGTCACTCCCGTAACAAGCGTTTTTATTGATGTGATTCCTGCCACCTGCAATCCGTTTGGACAATAATCGTGAAAACGTGTAATTTCCAGGGTGAGCGCTAGAAATTTTGCCAACTCATCCCTATCTACTGATTGCTGGTTCATTTTCCCTTACCCTTTTTTATCTAGACATCTAAATATGCGACGTTTCTGGTTATTGTTTGCACAAGCTGTGACTATTGGCCTTGCCGTATGGTTCATTGTAACGACCTTGAAACCGGATTGGACCGGCAGACTCGGCGGTTCGCAAAACCTGCGTATTGCTTCATCTTCGGTATCAATACAGGAGGCGATGCCATCGCAGTCGCCATCCCAAAATTCATATCGGGACGCTGCCAAGCGCGCCATGCCATCCGTGGTGAATATTTTCACTACCAAGGAAGCCAAACAGCTGAAAAACCCCTATCTGAATGACCCTTTTTTCAAAAAATTCTTTGGCGATGGCTATGGCGGTCAGACGGAAAAGCAATCGAGCCTCGGTTCCGGCGTCGTAATCAGCCCGCAAGGCTATATCTTGACCAACAATCATGTGGTCGAAGCTGCCGATGAAATTGAAGTGGCTCTTGCTGACGGCCGCAAGGCAGTTGCTAAAGTGGTTGGCGCCGACCCTGAAACGGATTTGGCTGTAATCAAAATCGATGTGCCGAATCTGCCTGCCATTACCTTGGGACGCATCGAACAAGTGCAGGTTGGCGATCCAGTGCTGGCCATCGGCAATCCATTCGGTGTCGGCCAGACTGTCACCATGGGCATTGTCTCAGCATTGGGGCGTAATCACCTAGGCATCAATACCTTCGAGAACTTCATCCAGACCGATGCCGCCATCAATCCAGGCAATTCGGGCGGCGCGCTAATTGATACCAATGGCAACCTGCTCGGCATCAACACCGCCATCTATTCCAGTAGCGGCGGCTCGCTCGGAATTGGTTTTGCTATCCCGGTATCAACTGTCAAGACCGTCATGGAATCAATCATTAAAACCGGCCAGGTGGTGCGCGGCTGGATCGGTGTCGAGCCGCAAGACATTACGCCAGAACTGGCGGAAAGTTTCGGACTGACCAAGAAGACCGGTGCCATCATCGCTGGGGTCCTGCGCGATGGACCGGCTGATAAGGCCGGGGTCAAACCGGGCGATATACTGCTCGCGATTGAAGACAAACCCGTCACAGACACCACTGAAATGCTCAACTTAATCGCGCAATTGACTCCCGGCAATAAAGCGAAATTCACCATTTCGCGCCGCAACCAAGACTCCATAGTGCAAGTCACCATTGGCAAGCGCCCAAAAATCCAGCGCGAACAATGAAAATACAGGCGAAACATCAGTGTCATCAGCACCAGAGCACAAGATTTCTGCCATGCACATCCGTGACCTGATTCAGTTTCTCACTGAATTAAGCGAAAACAACAACCGCGCCTGGTTCGCAATGAACCGGCCGCGTTACGACATCCTGCGTGGAGAATTCTTGGCGCTCGTCAGCAGCCTGATTACCGAGATCGCTGTTTTCGATCCTCTCGTCGCCGCTTGTGATCCGAAAAAAGCCTTGTTCCGAATCAACCGCGACATGCGCTTTTCGAAGGATAAAAAACCCTACAAAACCACATTTTCCGCGTCTATTTTGCCTAACGGGCGCAAGAAGCCGAGCGAAGGCGGCGGCCCAGTCTATTATTTTATGATCAATGCGGCCGCACAACTGCAGTTTGGCGTTGGCGAATACGCACCGCCGCCACTGCGTTTGCGCGCCATCCGCAAACAGATCGCAGCGGATACACCAGGCTTTGGAAAACTGCTAAAGGAGCGGAAATTGCGAGCCACATTCGGCAGCTTCTATGAAGAAGGTAAATTGTCACGCCCACCCAAAGGGTTCGCTGCGGACCTGCCGCATATCGAGCAGATCAAGCTTAAAAATTTCTTCGTCTGGAAGGGGACCGAGTTGAACCGGGACGCGCCGGAAGAAGTCACCGCGACCCTGCTTACGGGTTTCCGCGATGCCTACGCGCTGGTAGCTTGGTTGCGTACTGTGGCATTACCGGAACAATGCCCTGTATGAAAAAACAAGGAGTATAAGTAAATTTCCCTTTTATTCAGAGCGGCAACCGCTCTTGCTTAAGATAGTATATGAATAATGTCAGGCCCCTGGTGTATCTTCTATCGGTGCTTGCGTAGCTTTAGCAAAAATCGGGGCCACCAGCAATCCGAGTTCATACAACAGGCACATCGGCACCGCCAGTGAAAACTGGCTGACAATGTCGGGTGGCGTCACAATAGCAGCGATCACAAAAGAGCCAACGATAACGTAGGGCCGAATAGATTTCAGTTTTTCCAGCGTCACAAACCCCATCCGCACCAGTACGACTACCACAATCGGAACCTCGAACGCCAAGCCGAAAGCCAGGCACATCGACATTACAAAATCCAGGTAATTCTCTATATCGGGCGCCACCATGATGGAAGCAGGCGCGAATGCGTTAATAAATTTGAATACCCTGCCGAATACCAGAAAATAACAAAATGCGATTCCAGCCAGAAACAATAGCGATGATGAAACTACTAGCGGTATGACCAGCTTCTTCTCGTGCAAATACAAGCCAGGCGCGATAAAAGCCCATACCTGATACAGCACCCAAGGCAATGACACGATGAATGCCAGCAGAAGCGTGACTTTCATTGGCACCATGAAAGGGGAAATTACTCCGGTGGCAATCATCTTGGCGCCGGACGGCAATGAAGCCATCATGGGGCGCGCCAGGAAGTCGTAAATATGCGCCGGGCCAGGCCACAGGAACAACAGTCCGCAGATGATCAGCACACCAATCGACGCCCGCACCAATCGGTCGCGCAACTCAACCAGATGTGAAATGAAGGTGTCTTCCATACCTGCTTTTGGTTCTTCAGACATAGGGCTTGCTGGCATATAAATTAAGAGAAAGAACGGGGTTTAACCCTAAAAAAACACTATAGAATCAGGAACCGGGCGGCCCTGCGGTTTCAAACCAAAGCGTACTGCACAGCTTGCCGGCACCCGCTTTAGTTTGAGTATTCCTCAGCGCATGTGCAACCCGCGCTAGCGAAACGAGTGTGAAGCGTTACCACCGGGGCGATACTTCGACACCCGGGCGGCACCTGACAACAAATGCGACTTGCCACCGTGACGCTGTTTGTACCAAGTAGGAACGGCCGATGTACGTGCCAACTTTTTTTTGCGGAAGCTCTTCACTTTTGCAGCGGCCTGCTCAGGCCTGGCAGTAGCGAATGCGTAGGGCACATCATTATCGGAACCATTTACAGCAGTGTTGAGTTCGCGCTCGGTATCGGACAGATTGCGCGTAAATGAACTTTCAACGTCTTTTGCCGCTTCCTGCACTTCCTCCTGCATTTTGCGTAATTCATCGAGCTCCATCTCGCGACTGACCTCGGATTTCACGTCATTGATATAACGCTGGGCGCGCCCCAATAATGAGCCCACCATACGCGCGACTTTCGGCAATTTTTCGGGGCCGATCACCACTAGCGCAACGATCCCGATCAATGCCAGTTTGGATAGACCTAAATCAATCATAAGGCTCTAACGACAGACTGCAAATAGCCAGGCCACACCAAGTGCCGTACACGGCGTTTGGTGTGAGCAACACTGGCTGGCGCTGTTCAATCTTTCGTCTTCTCTTTCGAATCAATATCAATCGTGTTTTTTTCATTGGATTTTGGCAAATTCTGGGCTGTGGATTTTTCTTCCTCGCCCTTCACTCCGTCCTTGAAACCCTTGACGGCCTTACCTAGGTCAGAACCCATGCTACCTATTTTCTTGGTGCCAAACACCAACATCACAATAACCAGCACAATCAACCAGTGCCAAATACTTAACGAACCCATGATTATTCCTTTCAAGACGGATCATTACCGCCACAGTGTGCCTCATACGCCTACATAATGCTGTAAATGCGCGAAAAATAGACGACCTAACCAGCTCGATTCCTAACGCCGACCACGCCACGGTTTTGCACCGCCAATCACATGAAGATGCAAATGGTATACCTCTTGGCCGCCATCCGGGCCCGTGTTGATCATTGTTCTGTAGCCGCCCTTTAGACCAATACCTGCATCATTAGTTACAGCGCAGCCGAATTCTTTTGCGAGTTTCGGCGCTAACAACAGCATTTGCCCCAGCAGATCGGTATGTTCGCTGCCGCAATCCGATAGCGTGGCAATATGCTGCTTTGGAATCACCAGCAAGTGTACCGAGGCGGCAGGATTGTTGTCCTTAAATGCCAGCAGCGCAGCATCTTCATAGACGATCTCGGCCGGGATGGTTTTTGCCGCGATTTTGCAAAATATACAATTATCCAATGTGACTCCATAATTAACGTAAAGTCGCGATGCGACTCACTTCGCTCCCCTCACCCGGCATGGCTTTTCCTGGTGCCCGAATCGCATGCGATTCGCTTGCGGGAGAGGGGTTGGGGGAGAGGGCGGCCATTCAGTTTTTGTGCGACTCGTCGGCGTCGCGCAAGACATCTTTGCGTGCCGCTTTTTCTTCGATGCCGGACAATCCTTCGCGCCGCGCCAGTTCATCCAAGACCTGCTGCGGCGTCAAACCGAACTGCGCCAACATGACCAAAGAGTGAAACCATAAGTCGGCACATTCATATAGCACTTTCGAAGCATCGCCGTCGATACGCGCATCTTTTGCCGCCATTACTGTTTCGGTCGCTTCTTCACCGATTTTTTTCAGTATGGCATCGTCGCCCTTGGCAAACAGGCGCGCAACATACGACGTCTCTGGATTGCCGCCATTGGCCAGCTTGCGCGACTCGATGACCATTGCCAGACGATTTAGCGTTTCACTCATTTATAGATACTTTCAGGGTTCTTCAACACTGGATCGACTGCTTGCCAAACACCATCGTCTGCAGCGCCTTCAAATTTCTGAAAAAAACAGGAATGCCGTCCGGTATGGCAGGCAATACCACCGGTCTGCTCAACCTTCAGCAACACCACATCCTCGTCGCAATCCAGACGGATTTCATGCACTTTCTGAATATGCCCCGATTCTTCGCCCTTGTGCCAGAGTTTCTTGCGTGAACGGCTCCAATACACGGCTTCTCCCAGTTGCACCGTCCGCGTCAACGCATCGCGATTCATCCAGGCGAACATCAATACGTCATTGCTGCCCACTTCCTGTGCAATTACCGGAACCAGACCGTACTCATCCCAGCGCACCTTGTTTAACCACTTGAAATTTGCGTTCATGCTAGCCTCATTGGAATGCCCTGCTCCGACATGAAACGTTTTGCTTCCTGCACAGTGTGTTGGCCGTAATGAAAAATACTGGCCGCCAGCACTGCATCCGCGCGCCCGAGCTTAATGCCATCGGCCAAGTCTTGCAGACCGCCGACGCCACCGGATGCGATTACCGGGATATTCACAGCGTCCGAAACGCCGCGCGTCAGGCCCAGGTCGAAGCCAACTTTGGTGCCGTCGCGATCCATGCTGGTAAGCAATATTTCACCGGCACCCAGGCGCTCCATTTTCTGTGCCCAGGCGATTGCATCCAGGCCGGTCGGGTTGCGACCGCCATGCGTAAATACTTCCCATTTTCCGGCTGCGGTTTGCTTGGCGTCAATTGCCACCACGATGCATTGCGAACCGTATTTGCACGCAGCATCGAACACCAGTTGCGGGTTGGTCACCGCCGAGGTATTGATGCTAACCTTGTCGGCGCCAGCGTTCAGCAAGCGCCGCACATCCTCCACCACGCGCACCCCGCCGCCAACGGTCAGCGGAATGAACACTTGCGAGGCGACTGCCTCGATGATGTGCAAAATCAGGTCGCGCCCATCGCTTGATGCTGTGATATCGAGAAAAGTAATCTCGTCTGCGCCCTGCTCATCGTAACGGCGGGCAATTTCGACCGGGTCGCCGGCATCGCGCAACTCGAGGAAATTGATGCCCTTGACCACGCGGCCGGCGGTGACATCCAGACAGGGAATGATGCGTTTGGCAAGTGTCATGATTAATTTTCCGATTGCTCGCTTAACGCATCGGCACGCGCCTGGGCTGACAGCAAATCGAGCGAGCCTTCATAAATCGAGCGACCGCAAATCACCCCTTCGATGCCTTCGTCCTGCACGGCACACAGCGCTTCAACATCGGTAATGTCATGTACGCCGCCGGATGCGATGACAGGAATCCTGACCGCCTGCGCCAGCTTCACTGTCGCTTCCACGTTGACGCCGCCCATCATGCCGTCGCGGCCGATGTCGGTATAAATGATGGCTTCTGCACCGTAACCTTCAAATTTTTTGGCCAGATCAATGACTTCATGGCCGGATAATTTGCTCCAGCCATCGGTGGCAACTTTGCCATCTTTGGCGTCCAAACCGACGATGATCTGGCCCGGGAAAGCGCCGCAAGCGTCATGCAGGAAGCCCGGATTCTTCACGGCTGCAGTACCAATGATGACGTAACTCAAGCCGCTGTCCAGATAACGTTCGATCGTATCCAGATCGCGGATGCCGCCGCCCAGCTGAACCGGAATTTCCTCGATATCGTTATCCAGCGCGAACTCGCGCACCATCTGTAAAATCGATTTCACAGCGGATTCGTTCTTCGGCTTGCCCGCAAAGGCGCCGTTCAAATCTACCAGATGCAGACGGCGCGCGCCCTGCAGCAGCCAGTGATGCGCCATTGCCGCCGGGTCTTTGGAAAATACGGTGGCCTGATCCATGTCGCCTTGTTTGAGGCGTACGCATTGGCCGTCTTTAAGATCGATTGCAGGGATGAGTAGCATGGCAGCAGTGGAAATAGTTAGTGGTTGAGGATAATGCACATTGATGACAGCGGCATATGACTGGAATCAAGGTTTCCAGTTGACAAAATTCTGATACAGGCGCAATCCGGCCGAGGCGCTTTTTTCCGGGTGAAACTGGGTCGCGAAGATATTCTCGCGCGCCACGGCGCAAGAAAATGCAGTGCCGTAATCGGTCTGTCCGACGGTGTCGGCTACCGCGGCCGGCTGCGCATAATAACTGTGCACGAAATAAAAATAACTATCGTCGGCAATGCCGTCCCACAATGCATGCGGTCGCGTCTGCCGAACCTGATTCCAGCCCATCTGCGGCACTTTGAAGCGTGAGCCATCTTGCTGCAACTGACCTTCCAGGCGAAAACGCACTACCTTGCCGGGCAACAGTCCAAGCCCTGGTGTTTCGCCCTCTTCACTCCAGTCGAACAGCATTTGCTCGCCGACGCACACGCCAAACAACGGTTTGCTGCGTGCCGCTTCCAGCAGCGCTTCTTGCAAACCGGATTCGCGCAGGCAGCGCATGCAATCCGGCATTGCGCCCTGTCCAGGCAAGACAATCCTGTCAGCAGCGCGCAAATCGCCGACTGCGCCCGAAATGCGTACATCGGCGTCAGGTGCAACATGGCGCAAGGCCTGCGCCACTGAGCGCAAATTGCCCATGCCGTAATCCACCACAACAATTTTATTCATATTTACATTATAGATTCGACAACCCGGATGCCAACCGGATTCATACCATCGGCAGCAATCGGTTACAGGCTGCCCTTAGTCGACGGAATGGTTCCCGCTGCGCGCGCATCGAGTTCGATTGCCATGCGCAATGCACGCCCGAATGCCTTGAACACTGTCTCGCACTGATGATGCGCGTTGTCGCCGCGCAAGTTATCGATATGCATCGACACCAGCGCATGGTTGACGAAGCCCTGGAAAAATTCATGCACCAGATCGACATCGAAAGCGCCGACCATCGCGCGGGTAAAAGGCACGTGAAACTCTAGCCCAGGCCGACCGGAAAAATCGATTACCACCCGCGACAGCGCTTCATCCAGCGGCACATAGGCGTGGCCGTAGCGGCGAATGCCCTTTTTGTCGCCGATAGCCTTGGCAAACGCCTGGCCGAGCGTAATGCCGACATCTTCCACTGTGTGATGGGCGTCGATGTACAAGTCTCCGTGGGCTTCTATGTCGAGGTCAATGAGGCCGTGGCGGGCGATCTGATCCAGCATGTGGTCCAGAAAAGGCACGCCGGTCGCAAGTTTTTGCGCACCGCTGCCGTCCAGATTGATAGCGACGCGAATTTGCGTCTCGTTGGTATTGCGAGTGACTTCTGCAATGCGCGGTGTGGACATGTTCATGGGGCTGCCAAAGTTACGTTGCTAACGATGCTTTCAAGGCATCAAGGAATTGCTTATTCTCTTGCGGCGTGCCGACAGTCACCCGCAGGCAGTTTTTTAATAATGGATGCATTTTACCGATATTTTTGATTAATACCTTGCGCTCCAACAGTCGGGCAAACACATTTTCCGCATCGATGTGCCCCGATTGCACCCGAATCAGCAAAAAATTCGCGGCCGAAGGAAAAACCGCAATCTCCGGCAAAGCCGCCAAAGCGTCGGCCAGTTGCGAGCGTGCATCACGCACCGCCTTTGCCTGCGCCTCCAGCACATCGGTATGCTCCAGCACGAACTGCGCAGCCGCTTCGGTCAGCACATTTATATTGTAAGGTGGGCGCACTTTGTCGAATTCACGCAACAAGGCTTGGCCGGCCGCCATGTAGCCCAGACGAATGCCTGCCAGACCCAGCTTGGAAACGGTGCGCATCACCACCAGATTATCGAATTCCGCCAGCCGCGGCATCCAGCTCGAAGGCGCAAACGGCTGATAAGCTTCATCCGAGACCACGATTCCGGTGTCGCCCACAGCACGAATAATCTGTTCCATGTCGCCGCCATCGAACAGAGTCCCAGTTGGGTTGTTCGGATATGCCAGATAGACAATCGCCGGTTGATGTTCGGCGATAGCGCGCAGCATGGCCGCTGTATCCAGCGTGAAATCGGGCTTTAACGGCACGCCGACGAATTCCAGCCCGGCAAATTGTGCCGACATTGCATACATCACGAAGCCGGGCACCGGCGCCAGCACTTTGGCGCCCGGTTTAGCGCAGGCCAGCGAAATAATCGCAATCAGTTCATCTGAGCCATTGCCTAGCACCACGTCGAAACCAGCCGGCACACCAAATTGGGCGCAGATTTTAGCCTTCAGCGCGACGTAGGATGGCACTGGATAACGGTTCAGCGCTACCTCGGCCAAGCGTCGGCCCAGTTCCTCGCGTAGCACTGGCGGCAAAGCGTAGGGATTTTCCATCGCATCGAGCTTCACAAAACCACTGGAATCAGGGACGTGATAAGCCGATAACGCACGGACGTCGGGGCGGATGATGTTTTCGATGAGAGACATGGCAGTGGCTATTAAGTGTTGTCAAAGAGATTGTTGTCAAAGACAGGGCTATCAAATGCAAGTGCTTGCTGCGCGGAATCAGGCGGTAAATCCGCTGGCGCAGTTGCAGCGACTGCGGCTTTTTTCTTGCCTTTTTTAGCTTTTTTAAAATCGGTTATTTTGGCGCGCACCGGCTCCGTTGGCTGGTTACTCTGAACTGCCAATTGCGCCTCCGGTGCAGCCAAACGGTGCGCGATAATTGCACAATACGCTGGATTCAGCTCAAACCCGACAAAGTCCCGACCACAGCGCCTTGCCGCTACCGCCGTGGTGCCACTGCCCATAAAGGGGTCGAGCACCACGCCGCCAGGCGGGCAGGACGCGCGAATCATGCGCTCAACGATCTCCAGCGGTTTCTGGGTCGGATGGTCGGCGCGCTCTGCATGTTCGCGATGCAGGCGCGATACGCTCCACAGATCTTTCGGGTTATAACCCAGTTCCAGCCACTTGGCGCCGACAAAAATCGAGCGTGAACGGGCTTTTTTGGTCACCGCGTCGTACGGAATACGGACTGCATCCAGATCAAAATAATAGCCTTTTTGCAGAGCAAAAAATCCGATGGTGTCATGCACCGAGGTAAAACTCCGGGTGCTGCCGCCCATTGACGGAACTCTGCGGTCCCAGATGATCTCGTTAAGCATCGTCATGCGCTGCTTGAGCATGACGAAAATCTCCGGCGCATAACGCCAGGTAAGAAAAATATACAGGCTGCCGCTGGCTTTCAGCTTGGGTAGTACGGCATCGATCCATTGCGTGCTCCAGGTCAAATAAGCGGCGGCGTCGAGCTTGTCGGAATCGTTACCGTAATCCTTGCCCAGACCGTACGGCGGATCGGCCAAGATCAAGTCGATCGAACCGTCTGGAATGCGCGCCAATCCTGTCAGCGCATCTTCACAATACACTTGATTGAGCCAGGAAGTCACTGCAAAAAACCTTGCATTTGTAATGTACTACCGTTTGTATTTTTACATACACACTGAATATATGCGGAAAATGTGCGTTTTATACATATACCCCACGCAAAATTCCCGATAGCGTGAGTTATTAATAGCTGATGCGAAAGTAATTTGGGGCGATTCATCGCAATCGATATTCAGCACTGCGAGCATGTGCCTGTAGCCCCTCGCCATACGCCAGTTCTATTGCGATCCGGCCCAAAGTCTGGGCCCCGGACTCGGATACCGAGATAATGCTGGAGCGTTTCTGAAAATCGTACACGCCCAGCGGCGACGAAAAACGTGCGGTGCGGGAAGTGGGCAATACGTGGTTTGGCCCGGCGCAGTAGTCACCCAGCGCTTCGGACGAAAACCGGCCGAGGAACAGCGCGCCGGCATGACGCACCAAGTCAGCCCATTGCTGCGGATGATCGGTCGAAATTTCCAGATGCTCAGGCGCAATCCGGTTGGCAATTTCGCATGCTTCAACCATATCGCCCACTTTGATTAGCGCACCGCGATTAGTTAACGCAGTGGCGATCACGTCCTTGCGCGGCATTTGACCCAGCAACTTGTTGATGCTGGCTTCAACCCGGTCGAGATAGGCTGCGTCCGGGCACAGCAGAATCGATTGCGCCAGTTCATCGTGCTCGGCTTGCGAAAACAAATCCATTGCGATCCAGTCGGGATCGGTGCTGCCGTCGCACAGGATCAGGATTTCGGAGGGGCCGGCGATCATATCGATACCGACCGTGCCGAACACGCGACGCTTGGCCGCCGCCACGTAAGCGTTGCCAGGGCCGACGATTTTGTCGACTTGCGGAATGCTCGCGGTACCGAAGGCCAACGCGGCGACCGCCTGCGCGCCGCCAATGGTAAATACGCGGTCGACGCCGGCGATTGCCGCCGCCGCCAGCACCAGCGGATTTTTTACGCCGTCAGGAGTGGGCACTACCATGATGATTTCCTGCACACCAGCCACTTTGGCTGGAATCGCGTTCATCAGCACCGAGGATGGATAGGCCGCCTTGCCGCCTGGCACATAAATGCCGACCCGGTCCAGCGGCGTGACTTTTTGCCCCAGTACGGTGCCGTCAGGCTCGGCGTAACTAAAACCGTCGGAGCCGATTTCCTGTTTTTGGCGCAGATGGTAAGCGCGCACTCGCTCACTCGCCGTCTGCAAGGCGCTGCGGCGTTCGAGCGTAAGGCCGTCCAGCGCAGCCTGCAATTCGGCCGGCGCAATTTCAAGCGCTGCCATGCCGCCAGGACTGGCAACATTCAGCCGGTCGAAACGCTGCGTGTATTCCAGTACGGCAGCGTCGCCGCGCAGCTTGACGTCGGCGAGTATGCCGGCAACCGCGTGCTCAATCGCTGCGTCGGCGCTGGCGTCGAACGCCAGCACGGCGCCTAAGTGCGCATTGAAGTCGGCACTTGAATTGTCTAGTCGTCGGATTTTGATCGCCATAACTTTTCTTGTGCCTTCTCGATTGTTCCTGTGATGAAATAAATTATGCAGGAGTATGCTTTAAAACAGTGTAATTTACGCATATAAAACTTGCAGCACTAAAATATACTAAATGCAGTATATTGCTTTTATGATAGTGCTGACAGGGTTCATCCCACTCTAAGGGAAGCCGCCTCGAATGCCTGCAGAATCGGTTGCAGCGCTTCCCGCTTCATTTTCAGCGCCGCCTGGTTGACCACCAGCCGCGCTGAAATGTCCATAATATGTTCGACTTCGACCAGATTATTGGCGCGCAGCGTGTTGCCGGTGCTGACCAAATCGACAATCGCGTCCGACAGCCCAATCAACGGCGCCAGTTCCATCGAACCGTACAGCTTGATCATATCGACATGCACGCCCTTGGCAGCGAAATGTTCGCGGGCGATCTGCACGTATTTGCTCGCCACGCGCAACCGCGCGCCCTGCCGCACCGCGTTGGCATAATCAAAGCCGACCTGCACCGCCACCGACATCCGGCAATGGGCGATGTTCAGGTCAACCGGCTGGTACAGCCCTTCGCCGCCATGCTCGATCAGCACATCTTTGCCCGCTACGCCGAAATCGGCAGCGCCGTACTGGACATAGGTCGGCACGTCGGACGCGCGCACGATAATGACGCGCAAGTGCGGATTGGTGGTGGCCAGGATCAGCTTGCGCGAAGTTTCGGGATTTTCGGTCACGCGGATGCCGGCGGCTTCCAGCAGCGGCAGCGTTTCGTCGAAAATCCGGCCCTTGGATAGCGCCAGCGTCAGTAGTTGCATATTTTGCATTATTTTACCCGTTTAATGTCAGCACCTAGGGCGGACAGCTTGACTTCCATCCGGTCGTAACCACGATCCAGATGGTAGATGCGTTCGATCAGGGTTTCGCCCTGCGCTGCCAACCCGGCGATTACCAGCGAAGCCGAAGCGCGCAAGTCGGTCGCCATTACCGGCGCACCGATCAACCGTTCGACTCCATGCACGATAGCGGTAGAGCCTTCGATATCAATCGCCGCACCGAGCCGGTTCATTTCTTGCACATGCATGAAACGATTTTCGAAAATCGTTTCCGTCACGTGACTGGCGCCGCTGGCGATGGCATTGAGCGCCATGAATTGGGCTTGCATGTCAGTCGGAAAGCCCGGATATTCGGTGGTGCGAAAACTCACCGCCTTCGGACGCGACGCCATCTGCGCCCGCACCCAGCCGGGGCCGGAGGTCAGAATCACGCCGGCTTCACGTAATTTATCGAGCACCGCATCAAGAATGTCGCTACGGGTGTTTCGGAGCGTCACGTCGCCGCCCACGGCCGCCACTGCGCATAAAAAAGTACCAGTCTCGATGCGGTCGGCGATGATCGTATGCGCAGCGCCATGCAACTCCTGCACGCCTTGGATCACCAGCCGGTCGGAGCCGATGCCATCCACCTTGGCGCCCATTGCCACCAGCAGATTGGCCAAATCGGTGACTTCCGGTTCGCGCGCGGCGTTTTCCAGCACCGTTTCGCCTTCGGCCAAGGTGGCTGCCATTAGCAGATTTTCGGTGCCGGTGACGGTGATCATCTCGGTCACGATGCGCGCACCTTTGAGTCGCTTGGCCTTGGCATGAATGTAACCGGCCTCGATCGTGATCTCCGCACCCATTGCCTGCAAACCTTTGATGTGCTGCTCGACCGGGCGCGAGCCAATCGCGCAACCGCCAGGCAACGACACTTTGGCTTCGCCGAAACGCGCCAGCAATGGGCCGAGCACCAGAATCGACGCGCGCATGGTCTTGACCAACTCGTAGGGCGCCTCCAGCTTGTCAATCGCATTGCCTTGCAGTGTGCAGTGTTCGCCATCCTGGGAAATCTGCAAACCGAGCTGACGCAACAGGCGCAACATAGTCGCGACATCTTGCAAATGCGGTAAGTTCGATAACACGACCGGCCCGGCCGTGAGCAAGCCGGCGCACAGAATCGGCAGGGCGGCGTTCTTGGCGCCGGAGACGGTAATTTCACCGGACAGCCGATGACCGCCAGTGATGCGCAGCTTATCCATTCTGGGCGAATTCTTCCGAAGTCAGGGTTTTCATCGACAGCGCATGAATTTCTTCGCGCATGCGCTCGCCCAGCGCTGCGTAGACGATTTGGTGGCGTGCAATGGGGCGTTTGCCGACAAATGCCTCCGATACGATAAGCGCGCTGAAATGCTGCCCGTCACCTTCAACTTCAAGGTGACTGCAGGTCAACCCAGCGGTGATATAGGTTTTAATCAGTTCTGGTGTAGTCGACACGATTTTATCTTTCCTGGCATGAAGCCCGTAGGTACTGTTTGATTCGAATGACAGTTAGTGACGCAACTTGTAACCGCGCTTCAACATCTGCACCGCAAATATGGCCAGAATGATGGAAAATCCGGCCACAACCCCGAAACTGAGCAGCGGATTGACGTCCGACTGACCGAAGAATCCATAGCGAAAACCATCAATCATATAAAAAAATGGATTGAAATGCGAGACCCTCTGCCAGAAAGTCGGCAGCGAATGAATCGAATAGAATACCCCGGACAGAAAAGTGGCAGGCATGATCAAGAAGTTCTGGAAGGCTGCCAGTTGATCGAATTTTTCCGCCCAGACGCCGGCAATCAAGCCCATCGTACCCAGCATGAATGAACCCATCACCGCAAAAATCACAATCCACCACGGCGCAATGAAAGCCACTTCGGTAAATAATACGGTGACGATGAATACGCCCGCCCCCACCACCAACCCGCGCACCACCGAAGCCAGCACATAACCGGCAAACAGCTCCCAGTGCGACAACGGCGCCAACAGCACGAATACCAGGTTGCCGGTAATTTTCGACTGAATCATCGAAGAAGATGCATTTGCGAACGCATTCTGCAGCACACTCATCATCACCAGACCCGGCACCAGAAAAGCGGTATAGCCCACGCCCGGATAAACCTGTACCCGGTTCTCCAGCACATGTCCGAAGATCAGCAGGTATAGCAAAGACGTGATGACTGGTGCCGCCACAGTCTGCGAGGCAACTTTCCAGAAACGCAGCACTTCCTTGTAAAACAGGGTTTGAAAGCCTCTCGGCGTTGAGATCTGGCTCATCGCAGCAGCTCCCCATCCATGATTTGCAGAAACACGTCTTCCAGATCAGCTTGTTGCAATTGCATTTCCTCAATCTCCGCGCCGCTCTCACGCAGAACTGCCAGAATCGGCTCTACTTCAGCATAGTCATTGACCCGCAGCGGGTAGACATTACTGGAGCGAAATTCTTTCGGTTGCACCAGCAACGGTCGCAGTACCGGCGGCAAAACGCCATTGCGCAACTGCAATACCAGCAGCGAACCCGAAATACGCTTGATCAGTGCGTCCGTGGTGTCAAGCGCTACCACTTTGCCGGTCTTGAGCATTGCGATCCGGTTGCACAGTGCTTGCGCCTCTTCCAGATAATGGGTGGTCAACACCACGGTGTGGCCTTCGCGGTTCAGGCGCGCAATGAATTTCCACAGTGTCTGGCGTAATTCGACGTCGACGCCCGCGGTCGGTTCGTCCAGCACGATTACCGGCGGCTTGTGGACTAGCGCTTGCGCCACCAGCACACGCCGCTTCATGCCGCCGGACAGCGCACGCATGTTGACATCGGCCTTATCTGTCAAATCAAGGTTAGCCATCACCTCGTCGATCCATTTGTCGTTATTCGAGAGTCCAAAATAGCCGGATTGCAGGCGCAAGGTTTCTCGCACACTGAAAAATGGGTCGAACACCAGTTCCTGCGGCACTACGCCAAGTTGCTGGCGCGCAGCGCGGTAATCGGTGACGACGTCAAAGCCCTGGACGGTGACGCGACCGGCGTCGGGACGGGTCAGGCCGGCAATGATTGAAATCAGTGTTGTTTTGCCAGCGCCGTTGGGACCGAGCAAACCGAAAAACTCGCCTTCTTCGATCGATAGTGAAACGCCGTCTAGTGCGCGCAGCGAATTGTAGCGTTTTTCAACTTGGGTTATCTGAATGGCAGCCATAGTGGCGCGATATGCACTTTACACAAAAATGAGTTGAAATGCGTCGGGATGGTTACCCATCATCAACGGCAAAGCTCTTGATTATAGAATTTTTAAAAATTTTCAGGCGTTCGGTAACTGGCAACAACAATGTCGCCACCAGTTGGCGGACGCCAGTCTGAATTTCAGCGAAGAACCGGATGGCCGCCGGCGGCAGTCGACAACAACAAGTCCTCGACGCCATACAGCGCAATCAGGCTATGCAAATTGGACGGCAAGTTGTCAAGCGTGAGCAGCAGCTTACTTGCACTGGCAGCGCGCTGCCAAGCCAGCAAAACGGCAACCGCCGATGAATCGACCGTTGTTACCGCTGCCATGTCAATCACCGATTGCTGCTGCGCCAAGGCTTGCAAGCCTTGTTCCAGAACGGTTGTGGCGTTGCCGAAAGTGAGCAGATGGCCGGGCTGAAACAGTGGCGTGGCGGCAGGCATCAAGAAGATTTTGCGGTTTTCGCGACGTCTTCTGCCAGCCGCTTGTTCTTATCGGACAACACCTTGATCAAGCCGTCAATACCGGACTTGCTGATTTCAGCCGAAAAACTGCCCTTGTAAGTTTGTACCAACCAAGCGCCCAGCACATTGATGTCATAAATTTTCCAGCCGGCAGCCGATTTCTGCAGGCGGTAATTCAGCTGGATCGGCTCACCGCGCGATTGCAACACCTGTGAACGCACTTGCACCTCAGTGTCAGTGGCGGCGGCGCGGAACGGCTTAAAATCGAGTTTTTGATCTTTGACTTGCGCAATCGCGCCGGAGTACGTGTAAATCAGCAGGTTACGAAATTCAGCAGTTAGTTGTTTTTGCTGCTCTGGCGTAGCTTCACGCCAGTAGCGTCCGGCTGCCAGCGAAGTCATGCGCTGAAAATCGACGTACGGCAGGATTTTCTGCTCTACCAGTTCCAGCACCCGTTTCTGGTTACCGCCCTGAATCTGGCGGTCGGCTTTGGCTATGTCCAGCACTTCCTGGCTGATGCGCTTGACCAGTGCATCGGGCGCCTCTTCTGCCGCCTGGGAAGTAACGGCAAATACCAACATAACAAGGGCGAAAATGGCAACAATAAATTTATTCAGGATTTTCATATTTTTAAAATTGGTTAGAACGACAGCTATGCTGCAATTCTCTCATTGCAATGAATTTAATATTCCAACACCAACAGTAGGTCGGGGTTCCCTCACACAATCACAAGACAGCTGCACACAAATAAGCTTAATAGCCGTCGTCTTCCTTGTTGCGACCACCATCCCGGATCAAGCTTTCGCGCCGCTGCAAATAGGCGTCGCGGGTAAACGCATATTTATCCAAAGAGGCATCTTCAATCAGGGAAGAAGCGCCCAATAACGCTGCGCGCTGGTCGATCAGACGGATACCGGTGCCGATATTGCGCACGTTGACCGGATCCTTGTAGCTCCACAGATCGGCTGAAAAATCGACCGGAAACGCTACCGTGTCGCGCACGGTAGAAGAACCGAATACGGGCAACACTACATACGGCCCCGATTTCATGCCCCAGGTAGCCAAGGTTTGACCAAAGTCTTCCTTGTGCTTGGGCAATCCAGCTTCGGAACCGATATCGAGTACGCCCAGGAAACCCATCGTGCTGTTGACGGCAACGCGCATGATATCGGTCAGTCCATTTTCAAGCTTACCTTGCAGCAAGTTGTTAACTGCAGTCCATACGTCACCGATATTGCCAAAGAAGTTCCCGATCCCGGTCTGCACAAATGATGGCAGCACATCCTGATACACAGTCGCCGCCGGCTTCAAAACCACCTGATCGAGCTTGTCATTGAAACCGAACATGGCTCGGTTGTAACTCTCAAGCGGGTCTTGAGGATTACTGCTGGTGGCGCAACCGGACATTGCCAGGACTACGCCGAGAAGAGTGATTCGATGCGCGATGCGGTGTTGAATTTTCATTTACTGGCCCCTTTTCCATCTGCCACCTTGCTGAACAGGAACTGACTAATCAGGTTTTCCAACACCACGGCGGATTGTGTCATGGTGATCCGGTCGCCGGCGGCCAGGTTATTGGTGTCGCCACCCGCTTCCAGGCCAATGTATTGCTCGCCCAGCAAGCCTGAGGTCAGAATTTTAGCCGACGAATCCTTCGGAAACAGAAAGCGCTGTTCCAGATCCAACGTAACATGCGCCTGGAAAGTCTTGTCATCGAAACGGATCTCGCCTACCCGCCCAACCACTACGCCGGCGCTTTTAACCGGCGCGCGCGGTTTCAGGCCGCCGATGTTGTCGAATCGAGCCACGACCGGATAAGTTTTATCAAAGGAAAGTGCGCTACTCATATTGCCCACTTTCAGGGACAAGAACATCAGCGCTACCGCACCCAGCAATACGAACAGGCCAACCCAGATATCGAATGATTTTCGCTGCATGAAATACTGCCTTTTTTTCGCCGTTTAACCCAAAAGTAATGGGGTATATTAAAAAACACCATGATTACCGCATACAAATAAAGCGGTGTTGAAAAATACCTGATTAGGTATGTAAGTTACCGCCAGCACTGTGCGTCTACTTGTTGAACATCAGCGCCGTCATCACGAAATCGAGCCATAACACCAGCAAAGAAGATACCACTACCGTGCGGGTGGTGGCGCGCGCCACGCCCTCCGGCGTCGGCTGCGCTTCATAGCCTTGATATAGCGCAACGAAGGTCGCTGCGATCCCGAACACCACACTTTTCAGCACGCCGTTGGCGATATCGTTCCAGAAATCCACCCCAGCCTGCATTTGCGACCAAAATGCGCCTTCATCGACGCCGATCAAAGACACGCCAACAAAATATCCACCCAAGACGCCCAGCGCGCTAAACAATGCCGCCAGGATCGGCATCGCAATAATGCCGGCCCAGAAACGCGGCGCAATCACGCGCTGCAACGGATCGACCGCCATCATTTCCATCGCCGACAATTGCTCGCCGGCCTTCATCAAACCGATTTCCGCAGTCAGCGAAGTACCGGCGCGGCCGGCAAACAGCAACGCGGTCACGACCGGCCCCAGTTCACGCGTTAATGACAGCGCCACCAGCAAGCCCAGCGACTGCTCGGAACCATAGCTATTGAGCGTGTAATACCCTTGCAAACCCAGCACGAAACCGACAAATAGACCCGATACCGCAATAATAACCAGAGAATAATTACCGATGAAGTGGATCTGGTCGGTCACTAGGCGCGGCCGCCGCCACAGGCCGCCTGACGCACGCAAAATCGCCAGGAATACGCTAACTACATAACCCAGGTCGGCCAGCAAGGTACGCGTACCTTCGCCTAACACTCCCAACCAACGTAGCATCATGGGCGCGCCTCCAGTCCCAGATCCGCCGCCAGTGTGCGGCCAGGATAATGGAAAGGCACCGGGCCATCGACCTCGGCATTGATGAACTGTTTCACATACGGGTCACTGGATGCCTGCAGTTCGGCCGGGGTACCTTCTGCCACAATTTTTCCTTGCGACAGGAAATAGATGTAATCGGCAATCGCAAACGATTCATGCACATCGTGCGAAACCAGGATCGAGGTCGAGCCGAGCGCATCGTTGAGACGCCGGATCAGGTTCGCGATCACGCCCATCGAGATCGGGTCCAGTCCGGCAAACGGTTCGTCATACATGATCAGCTGCGGGTCCAGTGCAATCGCGCGCGCCACTGCGACCCGCCGCGCCATGCCGCCAGAAATTTCGGCTGGTTTCATTTGCGCCGCATTGCGCAAGCCGACCGCGTGCAGCTTCATCAGCACCAGATCGCGAATCATCGATTCAGAGAGATCGGTATGCTCGCGCAGCGGGAAAGCGACATTCTCGAACGCAGTCAAATCGGTAAACAGCGCGCCATGCTGAAATAGCATCCCCATCTTGCGCCGCAGCGCATACAGCGCCTTGGCATCGAGCGATTGCACCGCTTGCCCATCCACCTGCACCGAGCCGGACTGGGCTCGAATCTGGCCGCCGATCAAACGTAGAATCGTAGTCTTGCCAGAGCCGGAACCGCCCATCACGGCCACCACCTTGCCGCGCGGAAAACGCATGTTCAAGCCGTTCAGGATACAGCGTTCGCCATATGCAAAACTGAGATTGTCTATAGCGACCAAGGTAGAGGCGTCTGATTGCACGTTTGCGTTTGTCAATAAGAATTACTAAAAGCGCCATTATAAATGGAATGTTGCGCTGCGGCTTGATCGGCACCGCATGATGTGCTCGATTTTCCGGTGCATTGAGCGCTCCAGCAGGTTTTGCATCGACTTTGTCGACCGCTTGCCCTTGCCAGCCCCGCTTCAGATCGACAGCGTTACCGAGCCTGCATATCGGATGGGTAGACGCGAACCAGCGCGATACGGATGCCGCTCATCTTCTGAACCACAATTTCGAACTGTTCGAAAGTGATTTTTTGACCTTCTTTCGGAATGTCGCCCAGCTTCACCATGATCAGGCCGCCCACCGAATCCACGCCTTCGAGATCGAATTTTTCATTCTCGATATCGATACCCAAGATGCGTTCCAGCGTAAAAATCGACAGGCTACCCTTGCCGACCAGTGTGCCGTCGTCAAGCCGGGTCCAGTCATTTTCGGTTTGCCTGAACTCGTCGCGGATATTGCCCACCAAAGCCCCCAGCAAATTATCCAATGTCAGGAAACCCTCCGGCTTACGTCCTTTTTCACCGACGATGACAAAGTGCGGTGCACCAGTGCGGAAGCGGCGGAACAGCTCCAGCGCCGGCATGTGCGGGGGAACGTTTTGCACCGGGCGCAGGTAGTCGCTCCAATTATCGATGGACTTGCCCTCCTGTTGCGCCAAAAACACATCCTTCAGATGAATCATGCCCAGCACTTGCGCACCGTCGAAATAGGGATAACGGCTGAAACGGCTGTGCGTCACAGTTAGCAAGTTTTCCTGCAATGATTTCGACTTTTCCAAAGCGACTATTTCATGAATCGGACGCATCAGATCCGACACTTTGAGCTCGCTGAAATCAAGCGTTTGCGCCATCACATTCCATTCGTCATGGCTGAATTTTCCGTCAGGGTGGCTGGTGCGCAAGATCAGTTTGAGTTCTTCCTTGGAGTAGTGCGCATCATGTATGTTGGTACCGCCCATACCGGCCATCCGCAGAACCCAGTTGGCGCTGGCATTGAGCACCCAAATTGCCGGATACATCAGCCAGTAAAAGCCGTACAACGGCAGCGCACTCCACAATCCAATCTTGTCGGGACTGCGAATCGCCATGGATTTCGGCACTAATTCGCCGATCACGATATGCAAAAACGAGATCATGAAGAAGGCGAACGCAAACGAGATGCTGTGAATGACATCGGGTGAAGTGACGCCCGCCAAAGCGAATAAAGGCTCCAGCAAGCTCGCGAACGCAGGTTCGCCGATCCAGCCCAGGCCGAGCGACGCCAGCGTAATGCCGAGCTGACAAGCGGACAGATAAGCATCGAGCTGAGTATGCACTTTGGCGAGAATGCGTCCAGGCAATCCATTCTTTTGGGCGATGGCGCGAATGCGCGTCTGCCGCAGTTTGACCAGGCTGAATTCAGCGGCCACGAAGACACCATTAAGCGCAACCAAAAGTAATGCAACAACTATGAGGAGAATATTTTCCATGAGAGGGATTTTTGTCACTGAGGTTATTACTATACAGGCGCTCCCCGGAATGCCACTTAGTCACAAGCAGCGTAATGCGCCGTGGCGTCGCGTGCGCGCCACATGCCTGGAATTGACGGTACTGAAGCGCCCACAACGGATTTTAAAAAGCCGCGACAAAGCCAGTGCGTATGTCTGAACTGTAACGAATCAATTCAAGCTTTCGCTCGTTGCTATCACAGGCGATATTGCTACGGTACTGAGCACCTTCATCCAGGCAGATAGGCATTACCGACCTGATCGAATCCGAGATAGAGGCAACTTTGCGCCAATGAGTTCCGGCGATCTGACGCCAAGAATAAAAATATATTTATAACAATTATTCGTAGCAGGCCATCAGTTGACAGTTCGATGCGCGCTGACAACAGCAGTGGCCGATCTTGGGAAGTGTTGGCAGCAAAGAGAAGAGCCAGTGCCCCGCGAGGGTACCAGGGCATGAGAGGCACAACAGCCTCCCAAGCCGGCAACAACCAAGATATTGACATTAAAATGTTGCCGTACGGATATAATAAAGTCTCTTAAACAATATCCACATGATTCAACGACCAAGCTTTCGGGTCATCGCACTGAACACATTACCCAGATGTTGCAATGGATTTTGCATTGGATGTAATTGACCTTTTATCTGATGGCGGCCGGTTTTGTATCCATCGCCATCAGAAACATCCAACGATGACAGGCCGAAATGTTGGCGTGAATACCTGCTTAACCGAATTGAAGCTTGTATAAAAACGGTTTCCAAAACGACGGCTGAGAACAGTACCAAGGCAAGTTAGCAGATACATTAATTTATCAATTACAAACGAACGTTAAAGGAAATCACATGAATAAATTGCTCAAAATGACCGTTTTTGCACTGTGTGCATTCAGCCTGAATGCTGCATCTTTCGCAGCCGAGCGCGGCACGATTGACGAGGCCATTGCGCTAGTACAAAAAGCAAAGGCCTACATCAAGGCAAATGGCAATGAAAAAGCGTATGCCGAATTCAGCAACCCCCAAGGGCAGTTCCATGATCGCGACCTGTACATTTTCGTGTTCGACAAGAAGGGAAATACCCTTGCGCACGGCGGCAACCAGCGCTTGATCGGCAAGAATCTATATGATCTGAAAGATGTCACCGGTCTATATTCCACCCAGGCTTTGCTGGACGTCGCACAAAAAGGCGGCGGCAAGAGCCATTTCAAGTTTCTGAATCCGCAAACCAAGGCGATTGAATCGAAAACCGGCTATTCCGAAATGGTCGGCGACGTCATGGTCGGATCCGGCGCGTACGTCAAATAAGCAATCGCTCCCGGAAGAAAAGGGCCTGCAGGCTCTTTTCTTTTTCCCACTGGATGCAGAATAAGGTATCGAAAAATCCATGGGCAACAAAGAAAAATGGTTAAGGTCTGAATATGAATTTGCGTAACTTACGTATTGGCGTAAGACTGGCTATCGGTTTCACGGTCATATTGGCAATGCTGATTTTCGTTGTTGTGGCCGGCAACATGATTAATGCCAGCAGCACGAATAAATTGATGCACCAGCTTGAAACCGTCAATTCGAAAACGATGCTGGCAACCGAAATGGAAAACGCGCTGCTAAAAGGTGCCATCGCAATGCGCAACATTGCTCTGCAGTCTGAGGTGAGCGCTACGCAAAAGGAAGGAGAAAAAGTCAAGGCGCAGAGCAAGCGCTACGCCAATGCACGCGACAAATTAGTCGCAATAGGACTGACCGCTGGCGAGAAACAGATACTGTTGAATATCGAGAAACTGGACAAGGAAATGGTCGATCCATTCATTCAGGTCACCGGTCTCGCACTTATATTCGATCCCGAAGGTGCAGGAAAAGTAATTGCCTCTTCGATCGAACCGCTGAGTCGGAAAGCACTGGTGGAAATCAACCAGCTAGTCTCCATCCAGCAGCAGGCAGCTAACGACATTATGGCCAATACCGTAGTTACGGGCAGAAAGCTGCAAATGCTGCTGTACCTGATTGGCGCAATTGCGACAGCAATCGGCGTGGCATGCGCCTGGATGCTGACCCGTAGCATTACGCATCCACTACGAAACGCCGTATCGATTGCGCAGGCAGTCGCTGAAGGTGATCTCACATCGCAAGTGCGCGTAGTCGGCAAGGACGAGGTCAGTCAATTGCTGGATGCGCTGAAGAAGATGAATCATAATTTGTTTGAAACCGTGACGAAAGTGCGGCAGGGAACAGACACAATCGCCACTGCATCCATGCAAATCGCCGCCGGCAATCTCGACCTTTCATCGCGTACTGAGCAGCAAGCCAGCAGCCTTGAAGAAACCGCTGCATCCATGGAAGAATTGACCAGCACTGTCAAGCAGAATTCCGACAATGCGCGTCAGGCCAACCAATTGGCAGGGTCTGCATCGGAGGTTGCCATCAAAGGCGGCTCGGTGGTGTCGCAGGTGATCGAAACTATGGCTTCGATCCAAGTATCTTCCAAGAAGATTGTCGACATCATCAGCGTAATTGACGGCATCGCATTCCAAACTAATATTCTGGCGTTGAACGCCGCAGTGGAAGCGGCTCGTGCCGGTGAGCAGGGTAGAGGTTTCGCGGTCGTCGCGGCCGAAGTACGCAACCTGGCACAACGCGCTGCGGGTTCCGCCAAGGAAATCAATGGACTGATTGCCGATTCGGTCGAACAGGTCGCTGTCGGCACCAGGCTGGTAGATCAGGCCGGCGCCACCATGGACGAGATTGTCGAGAGCGTCAAGCGCGTGACCGACATCATAGGCGAAATCACGGTCGCCAGCCAGGAACAGACCTCAGGCATCGAGCAGATTAATCAGGCCATCAATCAGATGGATCAGGTCACCCAGCAAAATGCCGCGCTGGTGGAGCAGGCCGCAGCAGCAGCCCAATCCTTGCAAGACCAAGCCGGTAATCTGCTGCAAGTTGTCAGCATCTTCAAGCTCGATAGTGCGCCTGTCGCGAGCCATATGGCACTAACGACGGATCGTGCTGCAATTACCAAGATTACTGCGTCTACTGTGCGCGGCAGGGGCGATATTGCACGTCCCACTTTACGGATGCAGCCGACCAGAATCGCCCTGGGTGCCGCCTTGAAAGTCAAACCATTCGCCACAGCCAAGACCGCTGCGAACGGAGATTGGGAAGAGTTTTAAGCATCAATGTGCAGCACCACAACAGTAATACCATTTTGAAAGTTGAACATGACAAAGTACCTTAGCCATTCACCCAACTCGGCTGCAAGACGCGATTTTTTGACAAAAATAGCGGCTACCACGGGTGTTGTAGCATTGGGCCAAACGCCTTTTGCTTTCGCCCAGCAGACCACGCTTGCCACGTCAAGCAAAGGCATGGTGACCAGCCCCCATACGCTTGCCACCGAAGCCGGTTTGAAGGTATTGCGTGAAGGCGGTAACGCTATTGAGGCAACGATTGCAATGGGCTCCGTGATTGCCGTCACTTACCCGCATTTCTGCGGAATCGGCGGCGATGCGGTCTGGATCGTCGCTGACCGGGATGGCCGCAAGACGACGCTGATGGGTATCGGGCAAGCAGCCGAGAAGACGCCAGAATTCAACGGCAAAATTCCGTTGCGTGGCGCGGGTTCTACCGTGACTTCCGCTTGCACCGTCGACACCTGGAATCGGGCGCATGAATTTTCCAAAAAGAACTGGGGCGGCAAAAAAAGTTTTGCTTCGCTCCTCGATGCAGCGATTGGCTATGCTGAAAACGGTTTTCCGACGACCGCTTCCCAAGTTTTCTGGCATGACTTCCGCAAGACTGAAGTAGCCAATTGGCCTGGTTTCGCCAAACTCTTCATGCCGAACGGGAAGGCGCGGCAAGTGGGCGATATTTTCCTGCAGCCCGACCTGGCGCGCAGCCTCAAGCTGATTGCGAAGAATGGTCCACGCGATTTTTACGAAGGCGAACTCGCCGCGCAAATCGCCAAGGGCTTGCAAGATGCCGGATCGCCATTGACCGCAGCAGACTTGAAAAAGACCGTGACCAGAGAAGCAGCGCCGGCAATGCTGGACTATCGCGGCGTCACGCTACTGGCACCGCCGTCCCCGACCCAAGGTATTTCCACGCTGGAGATCATGGGCGTGCTGCGCGAGTTCGACCTGAAGAACGTGCCCGAAGGCAGCGCCGATTACTATCACCTCTGTGTTGAAGCCGTGAAACAAGCCTTCCTGGATCGTCCGGGAATCGCCGACCCGGATTTCGTCAAGCAAGCGGTGAATCTATGGCTGTCGAAAGAGCATCTCGCGCGCAAGGCGGCCGCCATCGACAAGGCCCACGCCATGCCATGGCCGCATGTATTTAAAACGGGCGACACGGTCTACATTGGCGCGACCGATTCGGAAGGGCGCAGCGTCAGTATTTTACAAAGCCTCTATTTCGACTGGGGGAGTGGCGTCGTGGTCGGTGATACCGGCATTCTCTGGCAGAACCGCGGGGCCGCTTTCAGCCTTGATCCAAAGAGCCCGAATGTGCTGAAACCCGGCAAACGTCCGTTTTATACGCTCAATCCCGGCATGGCGCTCAAGGATAATAAACCGCATATCCTATACGGCACGCAGGGTGCCGACGGTCAGCCGCAAACTTTAGCAGTGGTTCTGACGCGCCTGCTGGATTACAAGCTCAATCCGCTCCAGGCGCTGGCCCGGCCGCGCTTCCTGCTCGGGCGAACCTTCTCCGACAGCCGTGACAGCCTGAAGCTGGAGCGGGATGCCGGCGCCAATGTTTTCGCCGAACTTGCACGACGCGGTCACGAGATGAGCCCGATAGAATCAAACAGCCCACTCGGCGGCCAAGCCGGCGCTATCGTCATCCACGCGGATGGCAGAATAGAAGGTGCGCATGACCCGCGCAGCGATGGGTCTGCCATGGGCGTGTAAAGGCGCTCGGTAGCAAGACTGTACGGCAAGGGAGCCGGTCACCAAGGCCGGCCTGCCGACTTGAGACAACGCGCTTCAAATAATATTTTTGGATCGATAGCCGCCATTCATGGTGAATGGCGGCTCGAAAGCACGGGATTTTTCACGGCAACAAAATAAACTCATTGGTGCGTTTTATATGCTCAAAAAGTGCCACTGAATACAGCCTTCGTGTCTTGTGTGGACAGGGGTGCAATATCAGTTACCGATACACATTAGACAAGGAGTATATAAAAAAACATGGCACTTACCGCATGCATATTATGCAGAAATAAAAAATACACGCAATAGTATAAAAAAATCTGCCGTCTCTTTCGATACGGCAGATTTTTTTTGCGTGACAGGCCGTTCTTAGCGTGGCAATACCGAAACCCCCATCAGAAATTCATCCACTGCACGCGCGCATTGGCGACCTTCGCGGATCGCCCAGACCACCAGCGATTGTCCGCGCCGCATGTCGCCGGCGGCGAATACCTTGGCGGCCGAGGTTTGATAGCAACCTTCGCCTTCGGTGGTGGCGCGGGCGTTGCCGCGCACGTCTTTCTCGACTCCGAAAGCATCCAGTACTTGCTGCACCGGCGACACGAATCCCATCGCCAGCAATACCAGATCGGCCTTCATGGAAAATTCGGAATCCGGCACTTCAACCATTTTGCCGTCTTGCCATTCGACCCGGCAGGCGACCAGTTTTTCGACTTTGCCGTTCTTGCCTTCAAGTCGCTTGGTGGCTACCGCCCAATCGCGCTCGCAACCTTCGTCGTGCGAAGATGAAGTGCGCAGCTTGGTCGGCCAGTACGGCCACACCATCGGTTTGTTTTCCTGCTCCGGCGGCT
Organism: Glaciimonas sp.; assembly: GCA_012927625.1. Lineage (GTDB taxonomy): Bacteria > Pseudomonadota > Gammaproteobacteria > Burkholderiales > Burkholderiaceae_D > AVCC01. The sequence continues at coordinate 188,265 of JABBOV010000008.1, forward strand.
GCGGCATCAGTTCGAACTGGGCCACATCGGCGGCGCCTTGCCGGTTCGAGGTGCCGACGCAATCGGAGCCGGTATCGCCGCCGCCGATTACCACTACATGCTTGCCAGTCGCCTTGATCTGATCTTTCTGTTTGTCGCCGGCATTGACTTTATTTTGCAGCGGCAGGAAATCCATCGCGAAATGCACCCCTTTAAGCTCGCGCCCCGGCACCGGCAGATCACGCGGCTGCTCGGCACCGCCGGCAATGATGACGGCATCAAAATCTTTTGCCAACTGCTCGGGCGTGATGGTTTCAGTGGCCCAGTTATTGACGTTTTTCGGGAAATCTTTTCCGACGAAAACGCCGGTACGGAAGCTCACGCCCTCAGCCTCCATTTGCGCGACGCGACGATCGATATGCGTCTTTTCCAACTTGAAATCTGGAATACCGTAGCGCATCAAGCCGCCGACGCGGTCGCTCTTCTCGAACACCGTCACCGCATGGCCGACCCGCGCCAGTTGTTGCGCCGCCGCCATACCGGCTGGGCCGGAGCCGACCACCGCGACACTTTTGCCGGTCTTGACAGTCGACGGTTGCGGTAATACCCAACCGTTTTCCCAGCCCTTGTCGATGATGAAATGTTCAATCGATTTAATGCCAACCGCGGCGTCATTAATATTCAGCGTGCAGGCCGATTCGCAAGGCGCCGGACAGATGCGGCCGGTGAATTCGGGAAAGTTATTAGTCGAGTGCAAGGTTTCCAGCGCCGCCTGATAATTGCCGCGATACACCAAGTCGTTCCAGTCCGGGATGACGTTGTTTACCGGGCAGCCATTGGAGCAAAACGGAATCCCGCAGTCCATGCAGCGCGCACCTTGCGTCTTGGCGTCGGCGTCAGACAGATGCATCACGAACTCTTTGTAATTCTTGAGCCGCGCAGATGCCGGCAGATATGTTTCTTCCTGCCGTCTGAATTCCATGAAACCGGTTATCTTGCCCATTTCTACCCCTTTATCTGATCTGACCAGCGCCCTGCGAAACACAAGACTGGCGTGGCAGGCCGGGTTACCCGGTCTGCAATCTGATGCAGGCACGGAGGCCTGCACTACTTAATTGCTAAATTGCTTAATTGCGTAGGCTCTGCTTATGCGACTACCACCGGCAACGATTCCAGCTTGGCGGCCACTGCCTTGCCTGCCTTTGCCGCATGCATTTCGCCCAGAGCGCGCTTGTATTCGATCGGGAATATCTTGACGAACTTGCTGCGGGTATCGGCCCAGTTATCGAGCATGTTGCGCGCGCGCGTGCTGCCGGTGTATTTGAAATGGCGCTCGATCAAGCCTTTCAGAATAGCTTCGTCGGCCATTTTTTCGCCATCGCGCTCCAGCGCATGCCAGAAGCTGCGATCCACCATCACCGCTTGCTCGGCTGCCGGCAAAATCTTTTCCAGCGTGACCATGGCTTGATTGCATTTGCAGGCGAAATCCTGGTCGGGGTCGAACACGTAGGCAATCCCGCCCGACATACCGGCCGCAAAGTTGCGCCCGGTGGCGCCCAGCACCACCACGGTGCCGCCGGTCATGTATTCGCAACCGTGGTCGCCGGTACCTTCCACCACCGTAATGGCGCCCGAGTTGCGCACCGCGAAACGCTCGCCGGCGACGCCGCTGAAGAAAGCTTCACCCGCTATCGCGCCGTACAACACGGTGTTGCCGATAATGATGTTGTCGACTGCGCGACCGCGGAACTCGGTGTTCGGACGCACGATGATGCGCCCGCCCGAGAGGCCCTTGCCGACGTAATCGTTGCCGCCGCCCACCAAATCCAGCGTGATGCCGTGTGCCAGAAATGCCCCGACAGATTGGCCGGCAGTACCTTGCAATTGAATATGAATAGTATTGTCAGGCAATCCGGCGTGGCCGTAACGCTGCGCAACTTCTCCCGAGAGCATGGTTCCCACCGTGCGATTGACATTCTTGACGGGAGAGATGAAAGAAACCTTTTCGCCGGTTTCCAGGCTCAATCGGGCTTGTGCAATCAATTTGTGATCGAGTGCTTTTTCCAGACCGTGATCTTGCATTTCGGCATGCTTGATCGGCATATCGGCAGCGACTTCAGGCTGGTAGAAAATCCGCGAGAAATCGAGACCCTTGGCTTTCCAGTGCGAAATCGCCTTGGATTTATCCAGCAAGTCGACGCGGCCGATCAATTCGTCATAGGTTCGAATCCCCAGTTGCGCCATGATCTGGCGCGCTTCTTCGGCTACAAAGAAGAAATAATTGACTACGTATTCCGGCTTGCCGGAGAATTTGGCGCGCAGTACCGGATCTTGCGTGGCAACCCCGACCGGGCAGGTATTGAGGTGGCATTTACGCATCATGATGCAGCCTTGCACCACTAGCGGTGCAGTTGCAAAACCGATTTCATCGGCACCCAGCATAGCGGCGATAGCGACGTCGCGGCCGGTCTTCATCTGGCCGTCGGCCTGCACCCGAACCCGACCGCGCAAGCCGTTCAACACCAGTGTTTGCTGGGTTTCCGACAAGCCCAGTTCCCACGGCGTGCCGGTATGCTTGATCGATGACAAGGGCGATGCGCCGGTGCCGCCGTCATGGCCGGCAATCACCAAGTGATCGGCTTTGGCCTTGGAAACACCCGCGGCAATCGTACCGACCCCGACTTCGGACACCAGCTTGACCGATATCGATGCACGCGGATTGGCATTTTTCAGGTCGTGAATCAGTTGCGCCAAGTCTTCAATCGAATAAATATCATGGTGCGGCGGCGGCGAAATCAAGCCCACTCCTGGTACCGAGAAACGCAGTTTTGCGATGTACTCGGAAACCTTGCCGCCCGGCAGTTGACCGCCCTCGCCCGGTTTTGCGCCTTGCGCCATCTTGATCTGGATTTGATCGGCGGAATTCAAATACGCCGCAGTTACACCGAAGCGGCCGGATGCGACTTGCTTGATGCGCGAACGCAACGAATCGCCGGCCATCAATGGAATATCCACCGCGACCTGCTCGGCACCCAGAATCGAGGCCATCGTTTCGCCCTGCTTGATCGGGATTCCTTTCAGCTCCTGGCTATAACGCTGCGGATCTTCGCCGCCTTCGCCAGTGTTCGATTTGCCGCCGATGCGGTTCATCGCCACTGCCAGCGTTGCGTGCGCTTCAGTCGAGATAGAACCCAGCGACATCGCGCCGGTTACGAAACGCTTGACGATTTCCTTGGCCGGCTCCACTTGATCCAGCGGGATCGCCTTGGCCGGATCAATCTTGAACTCGAACAAGCCGCGCAAAGTCATGTGACGCTTCGACTGATCGTTGATGATCTGCGCGTATTCCTTGTAGCTGTTGAAATTGTTGGAGCGAGTCGAATGCTGCAGTTTCGCAATCGCGTCGGGAGTCCACATATGCTCTTCGCCCCGCACCCGGAACGCATATTCGCCGCCGGCATCGAGCGCATTTGCCAGCACAGGATCGTTGCCGAAAGCTTGCTGATGCAAGCGCAAAGCTTCTTCGGCTACCTCGAACACGCCGATCCCTTCGACATTCGACGACGTACCTTTGAAGTATTTATCCACCAGCGATTTGTTCAGGCCAATGACCTCAAAAATCTGCGCCCCGCAATACGACATGTAGGTAGAGATGCCCATCTTCGACATCACCTTCATCAAGCCCTTGCCAACGCCCTTGGTGTAGTTATAAATTGCAGTCTCTGCAGATAAGTCGCCTGGCAAGCTCTGCGCCATAACAGCCAAAGTTTGCATCGCCAGATACGGATGCACCGCTTCCGCGCCGTAACCTGCCAACAGCGCGAAATGATGCGTCTCGCGAGCCGATCCGGTTTCCACCACCAAGCCAGTCGAGGCCCGCAAGCCTTTTTTCACCAAATGCAAATGCACTGCCGAAGTAGCCAGCAGCGCCGGAATGGCGACTTCATTGGCGTCCATCTTGCGATCCGACACGATCAGAATATTGTGGCCGGACTTGACCGCGTCGACCGCCTCGGCACATAGCGAAGCCAAGCGCGCCTCGATGCCTTCACTGCCCCAGGCGACCGGATAGCAGATATTGATTTCATACGACTTGAACTTGCCGCCGGTATGCGCGCTGATGTTGCGCAAATTGGTCATATCGGTGAAATTAAGTATCGGCTGCGCCACTTCCAACCGCATCGGTGGGTTGATGTTGTTGGTATCGAGCAAGTTCGGTTTCGGCCCGATGAAGGACACCAACGACATTACCATCGCTTCGCGAATCGGGTCGATCGGTGGATTGGTGACCTGCGCGAACAATTGCTTGAAATAGTTATATAACGGTTTGAGCTTGTTCGACATCACCGCCAGCGGCGAATCATTACCCATCGAGCCGATGGCTTCCTCGCCGGAAATGGCCATTGGCGACATCAGAAACTTGATGTCTTCCTGGGTATAGCCGAACGCCTGCTGTCGGTCCAGCAGCGTGGCTGTCTCTTCCTTCACCACGACACCGGCCTTGGCCTTCAGATCGCCCAACTTGATGCGCACCGATTTGACCCAAGCCTTGTAAGGCTTGGCATTGGCATAGGTATTCTTAAGTTCCTGGTCGTCGATGATGCGACCCGCTTCGAGATCGATCAAGAACATCTTGCCCGGTTGCAAACGCCATTTCTGGATGATCTTCGATTCCGCAATCGGCAACACGCCGGACTCGGAAGCCATCACCACGAAATCGTCGTCGGTCACGATATAGCGCGCCGGACGCAAGCCATTGCGATCCAGCGTGCCGCCGATGTGGCGGCCGTCGGTAAAGGCCATTGCAGCCGGTCCATCCCACGGCTCCATCATTGCGGCATGGTATTCGTAAAAAGCGCGCCGGTTATCATCCATCTGGGCGTGGTTTTCCCACGCTTCGGGGATCATCATCATCATCGCCTGCGCGATCGGATAACCGGCCATTACCAGCAATTCCAGCGCATTGTCGAAAGTCGCGGTATCGGATTGACCTTCGTAAATCAGTGGGTACAGTTTCTGCAGATCGTCGCCTAGCACCGCCGACTTCATCACCCCTTCACGCGCGCGCATCCAGTTGAAATTGCCTTTGACCGTATTGATTTCACCGTTGTGGGCAATCAGACGGTACGGATGGGCCAGCGGCCATTCCGGGAAAGTGTTGGTCGAGAACCGCTGATGCACCAGCGCCAGCGCGGAAATACAGCGCGGATCTTGTAGATCCCGGTAATACAAGCCGACCTGATCGGCCAACAGCAGGCCCTTGTAGACGATGGTGCGGGCCGACATCGAAGCTACGAAGTATTCCTGTCCATGCAGCAGATTGAGTGCCTGAATCGCATGCGAGGCGGATTTGCGAATCACATACAGTTTCCGTTCGAGCGCATCGGTAACCATGATATCGGGGCCGCGCCCAACGAAAATCTGGCGAATGAAAGGTTCTTTCTTGCGCACCGTAGGCGACATCGGCATATCGGCATCGACCGGCACATCGCGCCAACCCAGCACAATTTGGCCCTCGGCCCGCACGGCGCGCCCCAACTCTTGCTCGCAAGCCAGGCGGGACGCATGTTCTTTCGGCAGGAACACCATGCCCACGCCGTATTCGCCGGGTGGTGGCAACGTCACGCCTTGCTGCGCCATCTCTTCGCGATAATACTGATCGGGAATCTGAATCAGTACGCCGGCGCCATCGCCCATCAGCTTATCGGCGCCGACTGCGCCGCGGTGGTCCAGATTTTTTAGGATCAGCAAACCCTGCTCGATCACGGAATGCGATTTGACGCCTTTGATATGGGCAATAAAACCGACGCCGCAAGCGTCATGTTCTCTGGTTGGATCGTACATACCTTGTGCGTGCATAACCGTTCTCCACTACTTGATGAGTTTGAATGCGAAGAATAGTGCAGTGCAAAAGAAAATTCAATAACAATAATTAGGGTCAGTGTAAATTTAAGTACAAATAATTTTAAAAATACATTTAATTAGGGACGGAGTAATTGAAGTTGACAGGCATCCCTTATCTTTACCATTTCTTGCGCGCCACCCTTCCAGTGCGGCAATAGACCCGGCCCCGGACAACTAACGGCCAAAAATACATCAGCGCAAAGATGCGCCAATGCCATAGCCACAGGTATTACACACATTCATAATCAAAAAAAACAAGATTCACCAAATCCGTGAAAGGCGCAAAAAAAATGGCAATGGAGCCTGCAGAAACAGAGTCCAAAATACCTGCGAAAGTACAACATATTTCCAATTATATCTGGTGTATATTTTATATACTCAATAAAAATATGCGGTGAATGCCATGAAAAAAACGATACTCCTTATTTTTATAAAAATGCGGAAACAGTTAACTTTGCGTTTCGCATGGATTATTTGATAAGTACATTTGGGTTGGCGGCAACGTTGTATTAAGCCATACCGTTGCTGAACTGCCTGTACGGCAGTGAACGCAAGCGCAGCGCGCAGCGACGAAGGAGCGGATTTCTGAGCTGCCTATGCGGCAGTGAACATTTCCGACTAAGTCGTATGCGCGGCCTTCGTTTTCTGAGCTGCCTATGCGGCAATGAACAATAATTGATAACCGGATGCGTTAATGCGATCTTTCTGAGCTGCCTATGCGGCAGTGAACTTAGCGCCGCAAATGGTTCCAACAATATGTATTTTCTGAGCTGCCTATGCGGCAGTGAACAGCATCCTTGCGGCATCACCAACTTTGTCAGATTTCTGAGCTGCCTATGCGGCAGTGAACGTAAGGCTGTACGCGTTCCCCTGAATGCAATCTTTCTGAGCTGCCTATGCGGCAGTGAACAGCACTGCGCTGGTGCTTTGCTTCCCCATGTCTTTCTGAGCTGCCTATGCGGCAGTGAACGATGTAGCGTCACAACTGTCTCGCCTTGGTCTTTTCTGAGCTGCCTATGCGGCAGTGAACTTTTGTTGGCCTGTAGGGTCCAGTTTTTGGTATTTCTGAGCTGCCTATGCGGCAGTGAACTTTTCCTTTCTATTTGATTCGTTTAAGTGGCTTTTCTGAGCTGCCTATGCGGCAGTGAACTATGTCACTTGCGGCGCTGGCGTGGCCGCAACTTTCTGAGCTGCCTATGCGGCAGTGAACGATCGATTGCGGCGTTGCGCGCTGATTATTCTTTTCTGAGCTGCCTATGCGGCAGTGAACGATTTTGTAGAGCAGAAAAGATGATAGCCGAATTTCTGAGCTGCCTATGCGGCAGTGAACTACTCGGCTTTCATGATCGTTACCATTTCAACTTTCTGAGCTGCCTATGCGGCAGTGAACTGCGATGGCAAGCTAGTTTGTGTTATCCCAGTTTTCTGAGCTGCCTATGCGGCAGTGAACTTATTTCACCGCGCAGGAATCCATCAATAGTTTTTCTGAGCTGCCTATGCGGCAGTGAACGAGCGACATAAAAACTGGATCGCTGCGTGTTTTTTCTGAGCTGCCTATGCGGCAGTGAACGGTTTCCGAGGCTACGCGGGATGATATTCGCATTTTCTGAGCTGCCTATGCGGCAGTGAACAGCCCCGCCAGCGTTGCAGATGTTTTCGTCGTTTTCTGAGCTGCCTATGCGGCAGTGAACTTGTTGCCACGACCGCCACCAGACGGTTGGCCTTTTCTGAGCTGCCTATGCGGCAGTGAACTACCAGAAGCGCCTGATTTATTCAACGCGTAGTTTCTGAGCTGCCTATGCGGCAGTGAACGCTTGGCGGTATGCCGGGCGCTCTAGTTCTGCTTTCTGAGCTGCCTATGCGGCAGTGAACGATAACTGCACTCCAGGGACGATGACTTTCGATTTCTGAGCTGCCTATGCGGCAGTGAACTACCTAGACACGATGATATTTGTTTTTCGACGTTTCTGAGCTGCCTATGCGGCAGTGAACAAGCCTAAGACCGACCACTTACGATGGGCCAATTTCTGAGCTGCCTATGCGGCAGTGAACCAGGATGCTCGAATAGAACCGGAAGAAATCCGTTTCTGAGCTGCCTATGCGGCAGTGAACGTTTTCTATTTTTCCACGACGCCATATGTTGTTTTCTGAGCTGCCTATGCGGCAGTGAACGATGATGGATCATCTGTACAACCGGTTGGATGTTTCTGAGCTGCCTATGCGGCAGTGAACTTGCAGCCGCTTCGTTCGTGACGAGTGGGTGATTTCTGAGCTGCCTATGCGGCAGTGAACTTTGTCATTTGTACGGCCAGTTGCGCGATACATTTCTGAGCTGCCTATGCGGCAGTGAACCCTCCGACAACCACAGCGTCATAGCACCCATATTTCTGAGCTGCCTATGCGGCAGTGAACAGCGGTCATGACGTATCTTACTAATAATAGGATTTCTGAGCTGCCTATGCGGCAGTGAACCGTGGTTTACACAGCATGTTCCGGCTGGTTTTTTTCTGAGCTGCCTATGCGGCAGTGAACGTTCTTCTCGGTGTTATATCGCTCTCTGATATTTTCTGAGCTGCCTATGCGGCAGTGAACTTTTCCAGGCTACGCAAGGCTTCCGCGTGACATTTCTGAGCTGCCTATGCGGCAGTGAACTTTCAACGCCGCGCGATACATTGTTTAGCATTTTTCTGAGCTGCCTATGCGGCAGTGAACATGCACGCTGAGCGCGGCCTTGACGCTGTAAATTTCTGAGCTGCCTATGCGGCAGTGAACCAATTGCGGAGGATTACTCGCTTTCTAACTTATTTCTGAGCTGCCTATGCGGCAGTGAACTCATTGGCGTACTTGTATTGATCTTCGGTAAATTTCTGAGCTGCCTATGCGGCAGTGAACGCCTTATTACGCTCTTCCTGTAGTGCTGTGATTTTCTGAGCTGCCTATGCGGCAGTGAACGGATGCACTGCACGCTCCGCACGAAGCCATGATTTCTGAGCTGCCTATGCGGCAGTGAACCTTTATGCTTTTCAGTGCTGCTCCTGGATACATTTCTGAGCTGCCTATGCGGCAGTGAACGGCATTGCTACGCGCCGCTTGTGTTCGGTACAGTTTCTGAGCTGCCTATGCGGCAGTGAACCGACTACTTCGATTGGTTCGTCATAATCTAGTTTTCTGAGCTGCCTATGCGGCAGTGAACGGGTATTTAGTTTCCACCAACCTGCTTGACTGTTTCTGAGCTGCCTATGCGGCAGTGAACAAACTGGTTCAGCCATGTGAATCCTTATTTTTTTTCTGAGCTGCCTATGCGGCAGTGAACCGTCGCAAGTTCGGCTGGCTCAGTGGCGTATCTTTCTGAGCTGCCTATGCGGCAGTGAACGACTGGCGCTGCGCTTGCAGTGCCCACGAAACTTTCTGAGCTGCCTATGCGGCAGTGAACATTCCGTAATGAAAAAACCAATTGCATCTATGTTTCTGAGCTGCCTATGCGGCAGTGAACATCTGGTGTTGCGCAAGTCGTACTTTTCATGATTTCTGAGCTGCCTATGCGGCAGTGAACATGAATGCAGGGCTCTCGGATCTTTTTATGTTTTTCTGAGCTGCCTATGCGGCAGTGAACCCTCCGACAACCACAGCGTCATCGCACCAACATTTCTGAGCTGCCTATGCGGCAGTGAACACGCGAGTATTTCCCGATTGTTGGTGGCAACTTTTCTGAGCTGCCTATGCGGCAGTGAACAGCCACGGCACCGATCGACGGACATACCGACTTTTCTGAGCTGCCTATGCGGCAGTGAACGCACGCTGACTGCTGTGCTCAACGATCAGAAATTTCTGAGCTGCCTATGCGGCAGTGAACGCTCAGTCTGCTGCCTGTTTGATCTTCGAACTTTTCTGAGCTGCCTATGCGGCAGTGAACTTGGCCTGCATCGTTAACGCGATGGCTAGCATTTTCTGAGCTGCCTATGCGGCAGTGAACTACAAGTGCGAATTGCAGTGAGAGTGCCAACCTTTCTGAGCTGCCTATGCGGCAGTGAACCAGGCCCCGCAGTAATCGTCTACGGCCCGCAATTTCTGAGCTGCCTATGCGGCAGTGAACGTCAATGCGGTGATCCAGTCCAGCGGCGTGACTTTCTGAGCTGCCTATGCGGCAGTGAACTGCCAGCAACATTTAAACAATATGCCAAGCCATTTCTGAGCTGCCTATGCGGCAGTGAACGAGCATATGGAGAGCGCATTGCAGCTCCGGTATTTCTGAGCTGCCTATGCGGCAGTGAACGCCATAACTTAAACTCCGTTTAGTTTTAGTGCTTTCTGAGCTGCCTATGCGGCAGTGAACTCCGATGCAGATAGTTTGGGGTGGGTGGAGACTTTCTGAGCTGCCTATGCGGCAGTGAACCTTATTTTGCGCAGCGTGAACCCTCTAAATAATTTCTGAGCTGCCTATGCGGCAGTGAACTTCAGTGCGGGAGTTTTACTACTGATGCAAGTTTTCTGAGCTGCCTATGCGGCAGTGAACCTGCTGTTGTGGCACTAGGCGTAGCTTTATCATTTCTGAGCTGCCTATGCGGCAGTGAACACGTAAGAGCATCTTTAAAGTCCTGCCCTAGTTTTTCTGAGCTGCCTATGCGGCAGTGAACATCATTGGCAATGCACAGGCGAGTGCGTAATGTTTCTGAGCTGCCTATGCGGCAGTGAACAATATTAGTTTCAAAATCGAATGGCGCAGTATTTTCTGAGCTGCCTATGCGGCAGTGAACTTGACGCTTTGCACCGGGCCACCGTTGGCGCCTTTCTGAGCTGCCTATGCGGCAGTGAACAGATTGCACCACGCGGCACCTTTTATTTGATATTTCTGAGCTGCCTATGCGGCAGTGAACTGCCGAGGTTGACGCCGGTCGATTGTTGGTGATTTCTGAGCTGCCTATGCGGCAGTGAACTCCATGAAAACAAAGAATTGACGGGAGTTGGATTTCTGAGCTGCCTATGCGGCAGTGAACTCTTGCCTTGGCAGACCATCCATTCTGCTGATTTTCTGAGCTGCCTATGCGGCAGTGAACTTCGATTCCAGTTGCGACCAAGTTGACCGAATTTTCTGAGCTGCCTATGCGGCAGTGAACTAGATCATAAATCACGCAAGTGCCTGTCATACAAGCATTTTTCATTAAAAAGAAGGGCCACCCCAAAAAAATTGGGGCGCACGTAAGTCGTTGATTTTTAAAGAGCTGTTTCAGCCATCTAAAAAAGGGTCAAAACCAGGGGATTGTGGCTCCTTGACTCAATCCATAGGCGTTGAAAGCGCCAGAAACCGCGTTGGGCTGGCTCGGGCCGTGGTCGATGAACAGCCTGAAGGTCTGGGCGGTGCTGGTGCTGCGCAATTGCACAAAAGGCAAATGCGCGAAGCGGGCCGACTCATCCGGGATACGTTCACGCGCCTCTTCCGCATCCATATCGTGACGACGCATCAATCGGCGGCGCAAACGTTCGGGGTTGCTTTTCACCTGAACGCGTCTTACCGCCCGATGCTGCGCGTTGTTTGGCACCCGCATCGGCAGCGTCAGCACGACATGGTCGCGCATCCCGGCAAGCCAGTCGCTTTCCAACAACGCCGACAGCGCCGCAAGATTCCCGTGCAGACGCAAGCGCGTGCCTGTTCCAAAGTTCGATGCCTTCAAATCGAAGCCCGGAAAGCTCACACCGATGCCGGTACTGCCCTGAGCCACCAGCGCCCGGTGCAACTTGGCATACAGCGCGCTCATGAGTTGGTGCGCCGCAAACTCCGGGTCTGGTCGCACATCAATATCTACATGATGGTCCATGGCTTATTCCTTGCCCGAGTCGCCGAACACGCCACCACGAATCAGCGTCGCCATCACAAAATGCTGCTGATCGAGCGCGGGCACTTGATCCTTGATCAGCCAGTTGTCGAGTAACGAATAGAAATCATCCTTTGGCTTGGGCAGGCGATAGGCCTTGCCTTGCGTGGTGACTGAGCCGTAGGGTTCGACTGCGATAGGGCCGTTTTCTGCCGCCTCGGGATACCAGGTGTCGATGGAACGCAACGCGTTGCCCAGTTTTTGCGAGTGCATGCCAGCGATGCCGCTGACGTGGTAAAGCGTTTTGCTCTTGGTAGTTTTTGCTTTATCGAGAATGAGTTCTTGCGACGGGAACACCTCTTGCCCGGCGCCGATACGCACGAAAGCCGTGACTTGCAACAACACATGACGGTTGCTGGCCAGACCCTCGGCGATTAGTGCGCTGAGTTGCGCCAAGGCGGTCGCCGCTTCAGTGGGCGCGTCGAAATGGCGCAGGGACAAAGCCAATGCGTCAAAAGTCCAAGTCTGCGCGGGTAAGCCATTCACCAGTTGCGCGACTTCCACCTCCACTTGTTCAGCACCCAAGCGATTGCGCCAGAGAAACCGGCCGTTGGCCAGGTTGTAGGCATAGCGCCGGGCCAACTCGGCAAAACCGTTCGCATCGACATAGCCTTTAACCGTGTCGAGCAGTTTGCGTTGGTAGTCTGCGTTGTTGCAGGCTGATGGCGTACCCGCACCACCCAGCACGCGCAGCGTGAAGCCGACTTTGAGCGTGTCGGCGTCGGCGGGCAAGGCGGCGACATCGACAGTTTGCAAGTTGGGATTCTGGATAGCGGCATCGAGTTTGGCGGGGTCTTGATCTTTGGTTTTCAGACGATTGGAGATGGTGCCGCGCACCGATTTTTCTCGCACGATCACGGCCGGCCATTGTTGACTGATGGCGCGTTCAGCCCAAGAGCCAGCGAAGAATAAGGCGTCGGATGGGTCAAGCTTGCGCTCGAAGGCGAGGACGGAAGCGGTTTTGAGAGAGGTCGTTGAAGTGGTTGCCATGAGAAAAACTCCTTGAATTTAGTTGGTTTGAGAAAGGGGAGAAACAGGGGCGGCAGGGGCCATAGAAAAGGAAGGCGCGTGAAAATCGTTGACACAGCGATACAGCCCCGTGGCGACATCGTGGACAGGTTCCCACAGCAGATCGTTGACGTCGCCTAGCCGGTGCGGGCTGATCCACTGCCCGATCGAATAGACGCTTTCAACAAACTGAAACGGCACGTTGGGGTCACGCACGCCCGCCACGGTACCGGGCGCATACAACTCCGAGAGCGCCGCAAAGCCGACTGGAATGGGCACGGTCCAGCCCAGTCGCTTATCCGTCACCCATTCGATGGTTTCTGTGGTTTCGCCAGTTTTTTCTCCGTCTTTCTCAACGGGCGTTTGGTGGCGAACGGCGCGGTGGTTCAACCGCGAGAGATCAAGCCAAGCGTCCAGTAGCGTTGCGGCGGGTGCCGTTTGCCGCAGCTCAATCAGTCGCGCTTGCATCAAGTCGTCGCGTGACACCAGCGCAAAACCGGGTAGCCAGCGGCGGCTAAGTTTGTGGAAGTCCTCGCGACGCGCTTCACTGTCATCAGACACCAAGACCAACTGCGGGCGCGGCGGGCGACGCAGCGTGCCGGGGAGCGGCGGCATCACGCTGCCGCCTGCCACGCGCATCCCGGCGACCATCTCAACGATGCGCGCGGCCAGTTGGGCGCGTTCAGCGCCGCCCAGCAACGATGATGTCAGTTCAACCTCAAACACCAGCGTAATGTCAAGATGGACGCGACCCTCTTCAACAATGGCGGCGGTGCTGCCGTCTTGTAACACCGGATTACGCGTCAGGTGAAAACTACGGGTATAGCCGCCCCGCGTGACCTGCGGCTCAAACCCGTGACAAATCACGCCAACGCGAAAGAACGCGATGCCCTCTTCAGGTTTCAGGCGACGTTCCAGCGCCGTCATAAAGCCGGTGAACGCGGTGATGGCCGGAAATCCCCAAGTCAGGGGGCTAGAAATAGCATTGGCGTTTTGCACCCGCAGGCGCGGCAATACCAACAATGCTTTGCTCGATAGATATTCAGTCATCATGACGACCCTCCCGTTCTTCGGCCTTGATTTGTTCGTGCAGCTGGGTGCGCCATTCCAAAAACTCCGGGTCGCCCATCGGCAATGGATCGCGCAGTTGCGCGTTGAGCCAGTTGGCAAACAGCGCGCTGACTCGTTCGTCAGTGTCGGTGGGCAATGGCAGGCCCGATTGAGCACAGGCATCTTCGACGCCCTCGGGGTCTAGCCAGTGCTTTTCCGCACTGCCCAGGTGGCACTCCGGTGTTTGGCTCCAGCCCGGCGGCAAAGAGCGCAGTTCAGCCGTGAACTGTAAAAATTCGTCGTTCAGTGCATTAACCCACTCTTTGCGTCGATCACGGGTTTCACGGTTTCCCGTCGGATTGGACTTAAAAAACGCCAACAACACCTTGACTATTTCTTTGACTTCGGGGCGTCGGCCATAACTGTAAAACATCGAGTCGGTGCCCAGCAACGGTTTCAGATCGACTGACCGCCAGACGGGTGGCAGCGAGGCCAGCAAAAAGTTGTCCCCGCGCCGCTCACTGTTGAGTTGGCTAATGTTCTGCGGTTTGGTGCCGCCGAGGTTTTGAATCGCCAGTTGCGAATATTCACGAACCGGGCGTTCGCTGAATGCGCTCTCTTTCTTGGCTTGACGGGCCGCCTTGGCTTCTTCGCTAAAGCGGTCATCTTGAATCATCAAGTAAACGCGATGCGCCAGCGAACTGGCGTACAGCGGAGCGAGCAAGTGAAAGCTGGTGTCGTCATGCGGGTCGGGGTTGTCGCCAGTCAACCAATAAAGCTGCTTGGCGAGTGCGTGCGAAGCGACCCGACCGCGTGGTGCGGTGATTCCGGCGAAGGCGCTCATCCATGCTTCAGCCTGAAGCGGATCGTTGCTCAGTGCTGCCGCCAGATCGATATCGCGAGCCAACACCAGTGCCAACAGGCTGTGGTCCTTATGCGCAAGTTTCAGGAATTTATAAACATCTAGCGCGGCCGCATCCCCAGTCACATCGTCAAAGTAATCGACACCAAGTACATGGCTACCCACAACATCGTGGGCAAACAGACCTTCTGGCGAAACATAAAGACTAGTCGCTTCATATATTTTGGGAGAAGGATGAGTGGCTTTAAGAACATGAGTTACTAGCTGTATCCCTTTTATTCGCTTAGTCGCGTTTTCCAGCCAAGTCTTTTGATCAAAACGATCAAACTCTTTTTCCCGAGCAGCTACAGCTTTTTCGTCGGTGTCCTTGATCTTGTCGAGCTTGTCATCAAGCCGCGCCTTCAAAAAGTCGGCAATGAGTGCCCGCAAATCGCTGACGCGCTGCGGATCGTGGTTTGACATTTAGATTCCTCCCTGTGGCGATTCAGTTGTTGTAAAAAATCAGGTTTTAAGTGGGATTCAAATTAGTTTACGTCTTGCCTCCATTTCGTAAACCCCAGCGCCGGATGAAAGCGCCAGCCGTTGATGTTTTCGGGCAGGGTCACGGTGCCAAAACTCCGGGCGCAGTTGGCCAACGACATATCCAGTTCGTCGGAAAGTTCGGTAAGAGCTTGCAGGTAGTTGGGCTGTCCCCAAGGGGCAATGCCAGCGCCCTCTACGGCGGCATCTGGAATGCGCTGGTGTTTTGACTTATCCACCACCATGCAAAAAGGCTCGCTGCGTCGGCCCGTGGGGTTGTCCATGAGTTGAACAAGTTCGTAGGTATCACCGTCGTCGTTCGGGCGTAGCAACAAATCAACCCGCTTGATGGGATCAAATCGAAACGGCTTTTGCCGTTGCAACACCGCCGTGAGCAAGGCATCGGCAGGCGGCAGGTTCCACCAGCTTGCGGCGTTGAGTTCTGTCGGCGCGCCTATCGGTGCGGTGCTGCGCTGGCGGCGACCCGAGGTGACGGGCACCGTGGTGGTTGGCGCCTGCACCAGCATGGTCTGGCGCAAACGGGTGTGCTCCAGATCAACCAGCCGGGTGCGCGACTGTAACTGCTCGGGCGGCCTTGACACGATGCGCGGTCGGGCGTCGATTACGTCACGTTCAGCGGCTAAGAGCAGTTGCGCCATGCTGTGGGTGTCCAGTGGAAAGTCGATGCTTTCAAAACCCGGCTTGCAAAACGCAGGTTTACCCAACTCGCGGAAATGCCGCAGGTTGGTATCAAAAATAAGCATATTCGGCGACGTGCATTCGCCATCGCGGTGACGACGAATGCGCCCGGCAAGCTGAATCAGCGAACGCATCGATGAGGGCTCCACCACGGCCCAGTCATAGTCATGATCGCGGCCCACTTCGGTCACGGGGGAACCCAACACAATGAAAATATGGTCGGGTTCGTCGTGCGCATCAAGCCGTTCACGAATGTCTGGCAACTGAAAAACCGGCTCAGCCTGCGCACGGTCAGGCCAGCGACGGTTGAGTGCTTCGTCAAGCTGACGCTCAATCGCCGAGCGAATCAGCAGCGGAAACTGCGAGTGATAAGTACACAAGTGGATGCGCACGCCCTCGGGCGCACCCAGCCGGTACAGCGCCAAGGCCACGTCTACCAGCGGCTCGATGTTGGCCATGCGCACCAAGCCAAAGCTGACGCGCTTGGCGCTATGCGGATCAACGCTGTGGTGTTGTGCGTGCAGTTTCAGTACGGCGGTGCGTGCCAGTTCGGCAAAGCGGACGGCGTGTTGGTCACGGTTCAATCCGCCAAGATCGAGTGGCAGCAATTCACCACGCCGGCGCACCTGCGACGTGGCCAATCGGTCGTGGCGCTTGGCGGCAAACGCTTGGTGCGCCGTGGCGAAGGTCTGTGCATCGGCGCAATCAACTTGCGAGGGATTAATCGACTCGTCAAACCAGGCACAGCAGACCTCCGGTGCCTGGTTGGCAGCACCGGGGCGGTCGCCCCGGTTGTCTTGAAAATGCTGGCGACCACTGCGGTATGCCTGGAACAGTCCTTGCACTAGAGCGGGCGGCAAGGTCGCCGACGACAACAACACCCGCGCGCCCAGCAGCCCGGCCCAATGCACCAGTCGGGTCAGTGCGGGTAGATCACTGATGTCGAAATCGTCCGGCTCGTCGAGCACCAAATCGCCGCTCATCAGCCGTAACATCGGTGCGATCTGGCGGCCTCCCCTTTCGCTTTCGGTGGCGGGCGTCAGATGGTCGATGGTGCAAACCAGCAACGGAGCGGCGAGTAACGAGCGCACTTGCGGGTCGTGCATGACGCGGCGCAGCAGCGGATGGGCGTCTTGGTTGCCCTCGAACCGGACATAGGAGTTTTCGTCGAGTAGCGCCTGGCGCGATGCGGAACCGGTGGCTTCAGCTTGTTGTTCGTAGTGCTCGAACAGCGCCCGGCTGGCCGCGCCGCCGACACGAATCCCGAGATCGTCATCGGCCAGACTCAACAAGTCGCGAAACGCTTTCCCTGTTTGCAACGTGAGTGTTCGCAAGCCCATAGCGAAGGCGCAGCGCATACCGCGTTCAGCGTCAGCCAGTGCGTACATGATGCGGGCGTTGGCCAGCGTCTTGCCGCAACCGGTGGAGGCCATGTTGACGATGAAAGCGCCCCCGCGTAGGGAACGCTCGCGCATTGCAGCGGCGGTGTCGGCGGCTTTGTCTTGCCAGCGAAACCGTTCATCTTGAGAGCGTTTGCGCAGGCCCTTATGGCGCGCCAGGCGGGGCAGGTGCAGATCGAATTTCGGCAACGAACGGGTGACCTCCGCGCTGTGCTGGGCCACGCCAAGCAGGTGCTCGTCGAGCGTCTGGTTGAAGCCGCCAAAATTACTTTTGGTGTTGGCGTAGAGCAGGTAGCCTTTGGGAACTTTGACGCGGTTGGGGTCGTTATCGTCTTCCAGGCTGGAGTAGTGATGATCGGCCAGCATCAGGCACAACCGGGACAAATGCATCACATACGGATTAGCCAGCCAGTTGCCCTTGCCGGGTTGGGCGCGCAGTATTAATAGACGTTGCGCAGTGCGAGCGGTGCGCTTGCGCCACAGTTCGGTGGTGATTGGCAAACCATGCGGGAATTGCCAATAAAAATCCAACGTGTTGGGGTCGCCATTGTCGGTTCTTTCATTCCAGCCCGCGTCGATGTGTTCGAGCGTTTTGTGCAGCAGCCCATTTTGGAAGGTGCCCCGACTGCCGTCACTGTTACGCGGCAAAGTGGGCAGTCGGTGGTGCGTCACCAGCAGCCAGCCAATCGCTTGGGCCAGCGGCGCATGCGACAACTTGGCAAACGGGTGCGATACCGCCGCATCGATGCCATCACGCTTCAAGCGGTTCAGGTCTAGCCAAGTGGCATCGTCCTGCGACGTGGGTGCAGCGAGCCGGGCCAGCCAAGTCGCGTCGTCATCTTCGCCATCAAACAGCCGCAACGACACCCATTCATGCCGGTACTGGTTGCGCTCCTGCAGCTTGCCTTCCAGACGCATCTGAAAAGCACGGCAGGCTTTGCCAAGATCGTGCAGTAGCGCTGCTAACGTGGTCAGCAGGTGAATGTCCTCGCCGGTATGCCAGTCGTTTTCACCCTCACGGCGCAGGATGTTGCGCGTGGTGGTGTTGGTGGGAACGGCACCCTGACTGTTGAAACGGCTGGCGTCGCCCACGGTCCAAAGCAGTTCGCTGTGATCAAGTCCGCGTATCCAGTGACAAGCTACGGCGGTGTTTTTGCGTGCGGTCTTGCGTAGCAACTGGCGCAGCGTAGTGAGTCCCTCCTGCGTGATCGGCGTCTGCCAAGTGCGGTCGCCGCGCCGCTCGCCGAACTGATCGAGGATGCGCCGGGTTTCTGCTAGCGCCCGTTTATCGCACTGAGAGATCAGCAGGATGTTCATGCGCTGGCTTTGTCTTGCGCGAGTCGGCCCATCTTGAGCGCCACCGCCTTGAGCGTGTCGATCATGAAGTCCAGTGACTCGCTGCGCGTCAGGCTCTCGACACAAGCCTGTCGAAATTCTTGTTCCGAGTCGCCTCGCATCGCCGAGATGAAGGCCTGCGGCAGGATGACGGCATCTTTGACCAGATCGGCCACGTCAAATACCAGCCCACCACGTCGAGTCTTTCCGTGCAACACCGCCAAACCGTGCGGCAGACCGAGCACCCAAGTGGCGGTGGCGGCCAAGCCATAAGCGAGGTAATTGCCATGATCTAAAAACTGGTTGGCAGTATCGACGCTATTGCCGCGCTGGCTGCGAACAAAATCGCCGTATCGGGTCGCATTGGCGACCAGTCGATAAAGTTGTTTCGTCAACCGCCCCTCTTCCGCCAGCAATTCCATTTGGGTTGAGGCGATGGCGATACCTTGGATTGACTGATTGAGCAATTGATCCAGCACTATCACATCAACCTCACATGGGCTATCTTTTAGCCGACTCCTTTGGTTCCAGCTGTGCCGGATTTGTTCCATCCTGATTAGCTGAAACTCTTTAGCTGCGGTGAGGCGCAAGCTGTCATCAAACCAAAAGCGCACCCAGTTCTGTACATACTCGGTGGGACGGTATTCGCTTTGAGGTGAAAACCAAGCCACTTCGATATCTATCTCGTTCGCACTGAATAGCGGTGTTCCACCACCGCCACAAAAACCAACCAATACACCGGCTTTGGCAAGTTCACGCATCGCAGCTTGCGTGACTGATGTGCCTGTCCCCAGCAGAACGGTCGTAGTATTGGCAATCGGAATATTCCAATAAAGAGAGCGTTTTCCCTCATCAGTTACGTACTCAACGCGCCCGCCATTAACCAACACACGGCAATGCTCCAGGTAATAAAGATTTGCCCTTTTTGAATGCAAAATACTTTTTAAATCGTAAGGCGATAGGTCATCCATGGCGGCAAGCTCCATTCGATTTCAGGTAAAGACTCTGAAGCGCCTGGAATGCGCCATGTATTACTATTACATCAATACATTCCGCATGGGTAACTTTTACAACAACTTTTCGACCGCCTTTGCAAGCTACTTTGGCTGGAGTGCAGCGCTTGCCTTACCCAGTTCAGCCGGCAGCGCCTCGGCTTTCTTCCGCGGACGCCCTCTTGTAGCTGGCGCTACGCGGCGCTGCATCTGGTGTGCCAGCGACTGCAGGAACGCTGCATCGCCCAATACCCAGCCTTTGGTTAGCGACGCATTCAGTAAGGCGATCTGCTCCGGCGGCAATCCCTGCTCCAACAATAATTTGTACTCTGCTTCGCGCTCAAAAGGCGTATTGCCCAGCGACCAATACAGCGGGTGATCGGTCACCAACGGATCAAGCCGGACTCCGACATGGTGTGCGTAACTCGACCACGGATATTGCGCCGCCGTCGCAACCAGGCCGGCGCGCACCGGATTGGTTTCAAGGTAGCGATAACAGGTCAGCAGATAGCGCGGCGCTTCAATCACCGAAGCCTTGAAGCGGCCCTGCCATAGGGTGCCGATATGCCCATGCTTGCGGTTGAAATACGGTACGTAATGCCGCCCTACCCACTGCATCATGCGGCCCAAACCGATTTCATCGGCGGGCGTAGCCAGCAAATGAACGTGATTTTCCATCAGTACATAGGCATGAATGGAGACCTTGAACTGGCGCGCAGCATCGCGTAGCCAGCCCAAGAAAGCCAGATAATCACTGCTATCGCAAAAAATCGGTTGCCGGTTGTGGCCTTGCTGCAAAATATGGTGCGGCTGCTGGGGAATGACGAGTCGAGGAAGTCGGGCCATAGTGTGTAAAAAGAGGTGAAAGTGTACGAAAGCGTGCGCAAACATTCTATTCCAATGGTCATGACAAAAATGTCACCCCGGTGCAAGAAAGACCCCTGGTGCCGTTCCGCGTTGTGAATTGCCGACTAAAGTGTGCTTGCACCGCTTCGCATGGACGGTTTGGAATACCGATAAACATGATACAAACGTACCAGTACCAGTGCTGGCACGCAGGGCTGCATTACCACCCATTTTCAGAGATAACCCATACTTTATGAATACTTACGTCATCGGCGACCTTCAGGGTTGCCAGCGCCCGCTAATGGAATTGATGTCGCGCATTGATCTGGCTTCGCCGGCGTCGAGGATTTTATTCGCCGGCGATTTGGTCAATCGCGGGCCGGACTCGCTCGCTACTTTACGCACGGTAATCGGCCTCGGGCAGCGGGCCAGGACGGTATTGGGCAATCACGACCTGCATCTGCTGGCCGTATCCCAAGGCATCCGCAAAACGCATCGTTCCGATACGCTGAACGACATCTTGCAGGCGCCGGACTGCAATGCGTTACTCGACTGGTTGCGCCGGCAGCCATTGGCCATCATGCAGGACGGCCATTTGTTGGTGCATGCAGGCGTTGCGCCGCAATGGAGCGCGGCACAAACGCTGGACCTGGCGCAAGAAGTGGAAACAGCGTTGCGCGGGCCGAACTGGATCGAATTGTTACGCGCAATGTACGGTAATAAACCGAACCGCTGGGACGATGCGCTGACCGGCACCGACCGTCTGCGCTGCATCGTCAATATTTTGACCCGAATCCGCTTTTGCGCCGCAGATGGCACGATGGATTTCGTCACCAAGGAAGCCGCCGCCAATGCGTTGCCCGACATGATGCCGTGGTTTGAGGTGCCGAACCGCCGCACCGAGGATGTGACGATGGTCTTTGGTCATTGGTCTACGCTAGGATTGGTTCAGCGCCCGAACCTGATCTCACTCGATACCGGCTGCGTCTGGGGTGGAAAGTTGACAGCGGTCTGTCTGGAAGACCGCAGCGTGATTCAGGTCGATTGCCCGCAATGCCAAGCGCCGGGCTGATGCCGGCATTTCAATGGCCTGTCGTTACGACTGCCGGTGCCCCAGCGCTTGCGCCACCGATGACCTGGATGCTTGCGCGATGTCGCGCCGCTGCGCGCCGGTGGTTTCAATCACCGGCAGCCGCACCAATTCCGCTCTGATCTGCCGTGCCTTCAAAATAATCGAGATGCTTTGCGCAAAGCTCATGTCGCCGATGAAAGCGACTGCCGGATGCAGTGCGCCGCTGGCATCCAGATAGCGTAGCGCATACGGCTGCACCGGCACTGCCGCTTCAATCGCCGCTTCGAACAGGTTGGCATGGAACGGCAACAGCATGCCCTGCTCGGTGGTGGTGCCTTCGGGGAAGAACGCAACGCGTTCGCCGGCATGAACGGCGGCAACCAGCCCAGCATAAATTCGCTTCACTTCGCGCCGATTGCCGCGCGCCAGGAATACCGTGCCAGCCTTGCTACTGAGCCAGCCGATCAGCGGCCAGTCGCGCACGTCGGCTTTGGCGACAAAGCGGCACGGCTGATAGGTATTGATGACGAAGATATCCAGCCAGGAAACATGGTTGGAGACAATCATTGCATTCGACGCTGGCGCTTGCTGCCCATCCACCAGATGCAGCACTTCCAGTTGTACACCGCAAATCGATAGCAGTTGACCCGACCAGCGCTGGATGCGCCGTTCGCGCCCGGCCGCATCAGTACGCGGGAAGATCACCGCACACGTCCACAAGCCCGCCAGCAGGTGTATGGAAATTCGCAAATATTGGTACGCGATCATCTTTGGTCGGATCTCGATTCAAACAACATGCCTGGTCAATATACTTACTATTGTATTTTTTTGTACCGCAATTTATATGTGCGGATATAGTGGCATTTTAAGACATACTCCCACTATTTTATATTACCGAATCACCGCATAAATACGACATGGCCGGCAACAATCGTAGCTTTGACCTGGCCGAGCATTTCGTATCCCAGGAACGGCGTGTGCTTGCCTTGGCTGGCGAGTGCGCCGGCTTCGACTGTCCAGCGTGCAGCCGGATCGAACAGGCAAATATCGGCGACGCTGCCAAGACGTAACTGGCCGCAGTCCAAGGCGCCGATTTTGGCCGCATCGGTAGTGATTTTCGCAATCGCCCGGCTCATCGGTTGTGCTGCCGGCGCGATGCATTCTTCGGCCCATTTCAGCGCCAACGACAGCAACAATTCCAGTCCGGTAGCGCCCGGCGTGGCTTCACCGAAAGG
The DNA here is from genome assembly GCA_012927625.1 of Glaciimonas sp. GTDB lineage: Bacteria > Pseudomonadota > Gammaproteobacteria > Burkholderiales > Burkholderiaceae_D > AVCC01. The sequence continues at coordinate 211,036 of JABBOV010000008.1, forward strand.
CAGCAGCTTTTCTTCATCGTCGACCGGCGTGTGGTCGGAACAGATTGCATCAATGGTGCCATCCAGCAAGCATTGGCGAATCGCATCGCGGTCGCGCTGGCCCCGCAGCGGCGGCAGCATGCGGGCGTTGGAGTCGAAATAGCCGATATCCATCTCGGTCAGATGGATGTGGTGTGCGCCGACGTCGCAGGTGACCGGCAGCCCTTCCTGCTTGGCGGCGCGCACCAGTTCCAGCCCGGCGGCGGACGACATGCGGCACAAATGTACGCGCGCACCAGTCACTCGCATCAATTCGAAAATAGTGTGCAAGGCAACGGTTTCGGCGATTACCGGAATCCCAGACAAACCCAACCGGGCAGCAATTGGGCCGCTATGCGCGATGCCGTCGTGGCCCAGGTGCGCATCCTGCGGGCGCAACCAAATGCTATAGCCGAAGGTTTTCGCATATTGCATTGCCCGCAGCAGCACATTGGTGTCCAGAATCGGTTGATCCGCTTGCGAAAAGCCGATGCAGCCGGCTTCGGTCAACTCCGCCATTTCGGTCAAAGCCTGCCCTTTCAGGCCGACAGTGAGCGCACCCAATGGATAGACGTGAGCCTGATTCAGCGATTTGGCGCGGTGCTTGAGCATTTCGACCAGGCCCGGCTCGTCTAGCACCGGATCGGTATCCGGCGGACAAATCAAACTGGTGACGCCGCCCTGCATCGCCGCCTGCATTTCGGACTCTAGCGTGGCCCTGTATTCGTAACCGGGTTCGCGCAAGCGGGCGCTGAGGTCGACCAGACCGGGCGCGATGATCAGTCCGCTGGCATCAATCACTTTGGCCGTGCCTGATTCCGCCGGCGCACCACCGGGTTCATAGATGCCGGCAATTTTGCCGGAAGCGATGCAAATATCTTTTTTGGCGTCAATCCCATTAGCCGGATCGACCAGACGGCCATTTTTGATGTGGATTTTCATTTATTCCTTATTGCAAAGCTGATACAAACTGTCCACGAAAGACACGAAAAACACGAAAAGGCTTCACAACACAATTTTTTCAACTGTCGTTTCCAAGCGCTCATACCGGCACATACCTGCACATCAAGTTCCACCGTTGTGAAAGTTAGAGTTTTAAAAAAACTCTCTTCTCGCGCCAAATATTCCTATCTATCTTTGTTCGTGCCTTTCGTGTTTTTCGTGGACGATGTTTTTTTAATTACGAGAGTGCAAATATCCGCTACAGAACTCTCGATACCATTTTAATTTCCCGCCAAAATCCCCATCACCGCCATCCGCACCGCAATCCCGAATGTGACTTGCGGCAGGATCACTGCCTGCGCGCCGTCGGCCACGACCGAATCGATTTCGACGCCGCGGTTCATCGGTCCCGGGTGCATTACGATGGCGTCCGGCTTGGCTAGCGCCAGCCGTTCCGGCGTGAGTCCGTAGCTTTTGAAATATTCTTGCGCGGAAGGCAGCAAAGCGCCGGTCATGCGCTCGTTTTGCAGTCGCAGCATGATGATGACATCAACCCCTTTCAAGCCGGCGTTGATGTCGGTGAAGACGCGCACGCCCATTTGTTCCAGACCGCCCGGCAGCAATGTCAGCGGCGCGACGGCGCGAATTTCCGGTACGCCCAGCGTAGTTAGCGCATGGATGTCGGAGCGCGCCACCCGGCTATGCAGGATGTCGCCGACGATTGCCACTGTGAGCTGGCTAAAATCTTTTTTGTAATGCCGGATGGTGTACATGTCCAGCAAACCCTGAGTCGGGTGCGCATGGCGGCCGTCGCCTGCATTGACCACATGCACATGATGGTGCTTGATCCGGCGCAAATGGTCGGCGATCAGGTGCGGAGCGCCGGACTGGCTGTGGCGCACCACGAACATGTCGGCATGCATTGCGGCCAGGTTGTCGATGGTGTCGAGCAGCGACTCGCCTTTGCTGGCGCTGGAAGCCGAGATATTCAGGTTGATCACGTCGGCCGACAAGCGTTTGGCGGCGATCTCGAAAGTGGTGCGAGTGCGGGTCGAGTTCTCGAAGAACAGGTTGAACACGCTTTTGCCGCGCAGCAGCGGCACTTTCTTGACTTCGCGGTCGGACACGCTGACAAACGAGGAGGCGGTATCGAGAATATGGTGGAGGGTGGGTTTGGGCAGGCCTTCGATGGTGAGCAAATGTTGCAGTTCGCCATTTTTATTCAGTTGCGGATTATGCATGGGAGGTGGTTAGCGAGAGCGTAAGTTGGCCATCTTCGGCGCGTTGCAGCAGCAGGGTTTGATCGGCGGTCAGTTGCACGGTATCGGCGACAAAATCTGCGGCAATCGGCAGTTCGCGTCCGCCACGGTCGACCAATGCTGCCAGCATGATTTTTGCCGGGCGGCCGTAATCGAATAATTCATTGATCGCGGCGCGCGTGGTGCGCCCGGTATACAGCACGTCGTCGACTAGCAGGATGACGGCATCATCGACCGGGAACTGGATCTGAGTTGGCTTGACATCGACATGCAAGCCTTTTTCCGCGTAATCGTCACGATAAAAAGAGACGTCGATAAAGCCGAGCCGGTCAGTCAACTGCAAGTCAGCCGCCAGCCGCTCGGCCAGCCATGCGCCACCGGAATGGATGCCGACCAGGGCGACATTGCCGATACCCGCCAATGCGGTTTTAATGCGTGCGGCCAGCACCAGATACAGGGCTTCCGCGTCGAGATCAGGATTGGTCATCATGCTCATGGTCATCAAAATATTGTTGCAAAATAATTGCTGCGGCGCGAGCGTCAATCACCTCGCCGCGTTTGGCTGCCAGCACTGCGGAAGAATAGCGTTCGTCCACCAGCGTGGTTTCCAGCGCGAAACGTCCATGCAACTGATTGGCGAAACGGCGGCAGCGCACGGTCATTTCGTGTTCGGCACCGTCTGGATAGAGCGGCAGGCCAACCACGCAACGCGCCGGTTGCCATTCTGCGACAACGGCCGCGATGGCGGCAAATTTAGCCACATTGGTAGCCGCTCCAATGACGGTCAGCGGTTGCGCCTGCCGCAGCATGCTATTGCCGACCGCGACGCCGATGCGCTTGAGGCCGAAATCGAACGCCAGCACGGTTTCCACTAGGAGATACCGCGGCCAGAACTGTTATGCATGGCCAGCTTCGGAAGCGAGCATCATCGGGTCGATGCCGAGCAATTTGATGGCGGCGGCGTAGCGTGCATCAAACGGCACGTCGAACAGCACGGCAGGGTCGGCCAGCACCGTCAGCCACGCGTTACGGGAAATTTCATCTTCGAGCTGACCCGGGCTCCAGCCCGAATAACCGACGCTGATCAAAAACTGGCTCGGGCCTTGCCCGGTGGCGATCGCTTCTAGTACGTCGCGCGAAGTCGTAAAAGCGATCTGATCGTTCACTTTCAGAGTCGATGAATAGTTCGCCGCCGGCGTATGCAGCACAAAGCCGCGATCTTCCTGAACCTGGCCGCCGAACATCACCGGCCGGTCGGCGATAGCCAAATATTCGGGCGCCTTCTCGCCAGCCAGTTCAACCCGGTCGAGCAAGTCGTCGATGCACATGTCGGTAGGCCTATTGATCACCACGCCGAGCGCACCCTGGCTGTTGTGCTCGCACAAATACACCACGGTGCCGCTGAAAACCGGGTCGGGCATGGATGGCATTGCGATCAGAAAATGATTCGTTAAATCAAGCGCGCTGAGTGTCATGACGCCGACATGACCGGGCACATCGGAACTGGCCTGGGACGCGCCGGGCAACGCTCGAATTTTTGGATTTTTACTAAGTTTAGGCATGCCTGTATTCTAGCAGTTTTGCTGCCCTGTACCGCAGGCTGCTAGCGCGATTATGCTGCGTTACACGGACTTTTGCTGACATACCACAAGCCTAGACGGGTTTTATTTGGCACCGCCATAAGCCACCTTTGCGTCATCTTTACTGATTGAAGCCTGTCATACTGGGTTTTTTACATACTCTGTACCTTCTTCCATGCCACCATTCGACACTGCGCTGGTCTGGTTCCGCCGCGATTTGCGCGATTTTGACCATGCGGCGCTATATCACGCATTAAAGCAAAGCCGGCGTGTGTTTTGCGCCTTCATCTTCGACAAGACCATCCTGCAGCCTTTGCTGGAGTCCGGCCTGAAAGCCGACCGCCGGGTGGAATTCATCCATGCCAGCCTGCTCGAACTCGATACCGCCTTGCGGGCCCTTGGCGGCGGCCTGATCGTGCGCCACGCTGAGGCTGCGGCTGAAATCCCGCGGTTAGCCGCCGAACTCGGGGCCGAAGCGGTGTTCATTAACCATGATTTCGAACCGCAGGCAGCAGCGCGCGATGCCGAAGTTGCCGCTGCATTAAGCGCGCACGGCCGGCAATTGCTAGACTTCAAGGATCACGTTATTTTTGAAAAAGATGAGGTACTAACCTTGTCTGAACGACCGTTTTCTATTTTCACGCCCTACAAGAACGCCTGGCTCAAGAAGCTGCATGCCCGCAGCGACGACTTCTATCTAAAACCCTATCCAGTCGACGCCTACCGCGCCCGCTTGGCAGCGGTCGCTAACTGCATCATGCCGTCACTAGAGGAAATGGGCTTTGAACGCAGTAATCTGAGCACGCTGCACATCCCAACCGGCATGTCCGGCGGGCAACAACTGCTGCAGGATTTCCTGCCGCGCATGGGGCGCTACGACAGCACGCGCAATTTTCCTGCAGTCAAAGGACCGTCTTACCTCTCGATCCACTTGCGTTTCGGCACGGTTTCGATCCGCACGCTGGCGCGCCATGCGGTGGAGGCGATACGATCTAATGCAGGCAGTACTGGCGCTGCCACATGGCTGTCGGAACTGATCTGGCGCGATTTCTACTGCATGATTTTGCATCACCATCCGCGCGTGGCGGAGCGGGCATTCAAGCCGGAATATGACGCGATCCGCTGGGAATCCGGCCACGCCGCAAAACGATCCTTTGAAGATTGGTGCGCCGGCGCCACCGGCTATCCGCTGGTGGACGCAGCCATGATGCAACTGAACCAAACCGGTTATATGCATAACCGGTTACGCATGGTCACCGCCTGCTTTTTGATCAAAGACCTTGGTATCGACTGGCGCTGGGGCGAGCGTTACTTTGCCCAGCATTTGAACGATTTCGACTTGGCCGCCAACAATGGCGGCTGGCAATGGGCAGCATCGACCGGCTGCGACGCACAACCGTATTTCCGCATCTTCAATCCCGTCACGCAATCCGAAAAATTCGATCCCGAAGGTGCTTTCATCCGGCGCTACCTGCCGCAATTAAGCAAACTGCACAACAAGCAGATCCACACACCGTGGCTACTGGGCAAGATGGAACTGGCGCTAGCCGGCATCACGCTGGGCGAGGATTATCCAAACCCCATCGTGCAACATGACGCTGCCAGAAAACGTACGCTGGAACGCTATGCGGTAGTCAAGAAAACCGCTTGAACACAATTTTTAAAATTAAACATACTCACGCAATGTATTTTTTATTACAGCAATTAATATATGCGTAAAAGTGCATTTTTATTGGCATACTCCGTACATTTTTAAAAAAGGATTGAAACTGCGATGAACCGGGCCCGCCTGATCACAGAGTCCCGCACCCGCTCGCACAGCATGCCGTGTGCACCGTGCAGCTCGCAGATACTGTAAAGCCAAGCCCGATGCAATGCCGGGCCGAAAATTTTCCATAATTTTCGCGCCTTTCACGCCTTTCGCGCATATGAAGCAGCGCCAACGCAAAAGCGCGCCGCGCCCGATTCGGTTACAGTAACAACTCATACCCATGAAAGAAAACAGCATCATGCGCATACTCCACACCATGCTCCGCGTCGGCGACTTGCAGCGCTCTATCGATTTTTATACCCAGGTACTGGGCATGCATTTGCTGCGCACCAGCGACAATCCAGAATACAAATATACCCTTGCCTTCGTCGGCTACGGCAGCAATCCGGGCCATTCCGAGCTGGAACTGACCTATAACTATGGAGTAGAAAAATACGAGATGGGAAGCGCCTACGGCCATATCGCAATCGCAGTCGACGATGCTGAAAAAGCCTGTGCGGCCACCAAAAACGCCGGCGGCATCGTCACCCGCGAAGCCGGCCCAGTCAAAGGCGGCAGCACGGTAATCGCTTTCGTGGAAGACCCGGACGGCTACAAGATTGAATTAATCGAGCGCAAAGCCGATGCGGGCGGAACTGGGCTGCGATAGTCGAAAGTTTTACAAAGCGGCCTGCTAGCGGCGCAGAGAATCGTCCAAAGTCTGCATCGCAACTGCCCGCAAACAGAACGCTTGAATGGATCGGATTAATTGGGTCTGCTCAGTTCCCGGCTGGCTATCAATCTGCCAGGAAAGTGGGCCTACCAGAGATTCCGCTATAACCCCAACCAGTGCCGCCGCGCTGACTGCCGATGCCTGCTCTGGAAAATTTCCCGAGCGAACCCCATCCTCCACCAACTGCTGAAAAATCTCTGCATAGGCACGGCGATAATGCAGCCTTTCAGTGTCCACCAAAGCATCTACAGGTTCGGCAATGAGTGCATAAGCCAGGCGCTGACCACGCAGTGCGCGTAACGCAAAGGTTTCGATGGTGTCGAGCAGGCGGGTTGCGGCAGTGCCTTCGCGCAAGGCTGTTTCCCGAACCACAGCGACTTCCTTTTCAGTGGCGATACGAAAAACTTCGGCGCAGAGTTGCGCCTTGGATTCGAAGTGCTTGTAGACGGCCCCCGTGGCAATACCCGCCTTCTGGGCCACCGCATTGATAGTGAGGGCATTGAAACCTCCTGTGGATACGAGAAATAGGCCCGCATTGAGCAATCGTTCTTTCAGTTCTGCTTTGCGCGCTTCAGTCTTTTCTGTGGGCCGGTAAGCCATAGGAAGCAAACCCTTATTCAATTTTTGCGAAGCGTAAGAAGTGTAATTACAGCGGATTTATATTTGGCTTCAGCGTGGTTTTCGAACCAATCCCTGGCACCACGCATCATATCCAGCAAGATTTTATACAGCATTGCCATGCCGGCAGAATAATTTTAACGTATGAAAAATGTTCTACCGCATTAAATTGACTGCCTGTTCCTTACGCGATTTCGCGTAAACGTAATGTGGTGAAAATGCGCTTCTTGACATGCAAAGTTAACCATGATTTACTTCGAAAAACAGTGTGAATCAATATTCACATGTTTATCGAAACAACTCAAATGGTTGCATGGTTTACATAAAGCACGGCATTTTCAGGAGATTTTGTTGATGATGGATACCCAATCGGAAAATATGTTTATGGCGGAGACGCATAAGGTCGAAAACCAGCCGCCGCCGTTACAGGATTACAACCTTTACCTGCAGGATCAGGCATTGCGGGAAGCGGTTGCGCGTGAAGGGGCTGGTTGGGCAGAAAATGAACTGAACGCTTTCGGCATCTTGACCGGCTCCCGGGAAATGATCGAATTGGGTTTTCAGGCCAATGAAAACAAGCCTGTGCTGTACACCCATGACAATTACGGCCACCGCATCGATGAGGTTCGGTTTCACCCGGCTTATCATCGCTTGATGCAAATCTCGCTAGAGAACGGTTTGCACTCGGCTCACTGGAGTGACCCAAAAGCCGGGGCGCAAGTGGCACGCGCAGCCAAGTTCTATATGCAAAGTCAAGTGGACGCCGCGCACTGCTGTCCGGTAACGATGACTTCGGCAGTGATTCCGGCCTTGCTACAGCAACCGGAAATTGCCGAACATTGGATACCCAAAATTCTGGCGCGCCATTACGATTACCGGAATATTCCGATCGAACAAAAACAAGGCATTACGATCGGTATGGCGATGACGGAAAAGCAAGGCGGCTCCGACGTGCGAACCAACACCTTGCGCGCCTATCCACTGGGCAGCGGCGGACCCGGGCAAGCTTATGAACTGGTCGGTCACAAGTATTTCGTATCGGCTCCGATGAGCGACGCCTTTCTGGTGTTGGCCCAGGCTCCTGGTGGACTCTCGTGTTTTCTGTTGCCCCGTTGGCGCCCTGACGGCAGCAGGAATCCACTACAAATTCAGCGGCTCAAAAACAAGATGGGCAACGTTGCCAATGCATCGTGCGAAACCGAATTGCGTGGCGCCTATGCGCAAATGGTTGGCGACGAAGGCCGAGGCGTCACGACCATTCTGAAGATGGTCACCATGACGCGCTTCGATTGCATGATCGGCTCTTCGGCCGGTATGCGGCAGGCCGTGGCGCAAGCTTCGCACCACTGCGCCCATCGTACAGCCTTCGGAAAACGGTTATCGGAACAGCCATTGATGCAAAACGTGCTGACCGATTTGATTATTGAACATGAAGCTGCGCTCGCACTCACCATGCGCATTGCCAGTGCGCTGGATCGAAGCGAGCACAGCGATTCGGAAAAGCTTCTAGTGCGCATCGGCACTGCGGTTGGCAAATACTGGATTTGCAAGCGCACTCCGGCCCATGCATACGAAGCCATGGAGTGCATTGGCGGTAGTGGCGTGATGGAGGATTGCATCATGCCGCGTCTGTTCCGGGAATCGCCGGTGAATTCGATCTGGGAAGGTAGCGGTAATGTGCAATGCCTGGACATGCTGCGGGCGATGCGCCGAAATCAGGGCTCAGTGGAAATTTTTACGGCGGAAGTACAACAGGCGGCAGGAGCGAATAAGCACCTGGATCAATATGTTGCGCAATTGGGCCGCGAATTGGCTGACCCGGCCGACATCGAATACCGGGCCCGCGGTGTGGTGGAAAAAATGGCGCTGGCATTGCAGGGCTCGTTGTTGGTGCGCTATGGCAATCCAGCGGTCGCGGATGCCTTTTGTGCTTCTCGCCTGGCGGGAAGAAGCAGTGGCCTAACTTACGGCAACTTACCGCGCGCAGTGGATTGCGCAGCGATCATCAAGCGGGCGACACCGGTGCCAGGCTGACCGCGAGACGTTACCTGTCTGGTGTGCCGCAGTGTCAGAAAGTCCATAACCATAGCTCGCCAGGTTAAATTTAAAATGAAACCTTATTCCGTTTTTAAATCAATTGTGAACGCGAAGGCGAAGCCGACACAGTGCAGGTTTGATTGAGAAATGGAAATTACATCCCGAGATAAGCTGCGCGCACCTGTTCGTTGCTGATGAGTTCCTGACCGGTGCCGGTGAGGGTAATTGTGCCCGTTTCCAGCACATAACCACGATCAGCAATGGCCAGGGCGGCAAAGGCGTTCTGCTCGACCAGAAAGATGGTCATGCCCTGCGCTTTGAGTGTCTTGACAACGTTAAACACTTCTTCCACCAGTAGTGGCGCCAAACCCATCGAAGGCTCATCGAGCAGCAGCATTTTCGGGCGACCCATCAGCGCCCGGCTTATTGCCAGCATCTGCTGCTGACCGCCAGACAGCGTGCCTGCAGGCAGCTTGCGTTTCTCCTTCAGGATTGGAAACATCGAGAAGACCATCTCAAGGTCGCCCTCGACCTGATTTTTGGGCTGGGTGTAAGCGCCCAAACGCAAATTATCTTCGATGGACAGCGGCCCAAAAACCTGTCGACCTTCCGGCGACTGGCAGATGCCGCGCCGCATGCGCATGTCGGCACGCAGTTTGCTGATGTCTTCCCCGCAGAACTGAATGCTGCCCGCACTCAGCGGCTGTACCCCGGACAGAGTGCGCAGGAATGTCGTCTTGCCCGCGCCATTAGCGCCGACCAGGGCGACCGTCTCGCCCCGCCGCACTTCGAGGCTGATGCCCTTCAGGGCCTTGATGCGGCCATAACAACTTTCCATGCCGCTGACGCGGAGCACGACATCCATCTTGTCTGGTGCGGCATTCGGCTGTAGACGGCCTGCCGATTGCGCCCCCAGGCCGATGGATTCGGGGGCCAGGCTAACGATGCGATGGAAAAGTTCGCGGAATTCAGCCTTGGCATTTTCGCCAAAGAATGGATCTTCGCTGTTACGGAAAGCACCATCTATTTCGGCCCAGTCTGCGGCAGTCAATATCTCACGGGCAAGCGGAAAGACCTCTTTTTCTTCAGCTTCAATATGATTTTTAAGTCCGTGACTGAATATCCGCAAGGCCGCGGCAAAAGCCGTGTTATCCAGGTCGCCGTCAACAGCGCTTTTCAGCTGCTCGCGCAGATGCCTGAGATTTTCCGGCCCGTTGCGATGTTCAACCTGCAGGCGGTCGAGGATGGCTGTGGCATCGGTGCTGCGCGTGCGCAAAATACGAAACAAGAAATCATCTTCCTTGGGGTGGTGCGAGCGATCGATGAATTGCTCAATGTAATCAAAAACCGAGCTGAAAAAATTGCCATCGATTTTGCTGCCGGCTTCGATTTCATCGGCGACCAGATTCACCGTGGTCAAGATACGCCAGAGATTGCGATGCTCGTCGCTGATAATGCGCAGTGCTTCCATGCTGTTCCTTTTTTATGGTTGCGCGCCGAGATAAGCGGCGATCACGTCGGGATTCTTGCGAACCTCTTCACCGGTGCCTTCGGCAAGTTTTTTGCCGTAATCAAGCACGAGGATACGGTCGGAGAGGTTCATCACCATCTTCATGTCGTGTTCGACCAGGACGACGGTGACGCCGGAATCGGCAACCTTGCGTACCAGTTCGTCGACTTCGATAGTTTCCCTGGGGTTCAGGCCGGCAGCCGGTTCGTCCAGGAAGATCAGGCGCGGTTTCGAGGCCAGCGCCCGGGCTATTTCCAGACGCTTGAGGGCGCCATACGGCATGCTATCGGCGCGCGTCTCGATATACTTTTCCAGACCGACAAAGCGCATCAGTTCGGCGGCTTCGTCGCGAAGCTCGCGGTCCCGACGCTGAATGCTTGGGAAACGCAGCGCGGCTTTAAGCGGATTACGGTCCAGGCGCAGATGGGCGCCGACCATCACGTTCTCGATGGCTCGCATGTTCATGCATATCTGCAGGTTCTGAAAAGTGCGAGCGACACCGCGTTTGGCTAGTTCATTCGGCGTTTTTCCTCCAATTGATTCGCCATCCAGTCTAATCTCGCCACTGGTAGGGGTATAGATTCCCGTGATCAAGTTGAACAGTGTGGTCTTGCCCGCGCCGTTGGGGCCAATGACCGCATAGACTATCCCGGCATCAATGCTGAAACTGACGTTCTGTACCGCCTTGACCCCACCAAAATTGATGGAGAGTTGGCTAACATCAAGTAACGCCATGTCTATTCTCCCTTGCCGAATTTGGTAGCCAGCGTGGGGACTAATCCCTTGGGCATGAAGATCATGCAGATCATCAGAATGGCGCCGAAGGCGACAGTTTCCCAGCCCTCAAAAGTAACCAGAACTTGAGGCAGTGCGGTGAGCAGCACGGCACCGACCAGCGAGCCATAGACTGAAGCCATGCCGCCAATCACGACCATGGTGACTAGTTCGATGGAGTGAAAGAAGCCAGCGAGATTGGGGGTGACAAAGCCAACGTAGTGCGCTGTGACACTGCCCATCAGGCTGGCGAAAACGGCAGACATGACAAAGATCGCCACTTTGTAACGCGCCACATCGACCCCGACGACTTGAGCCGCGACTTCCGAGCCATGCAGAGCGCGCAGGGCGCGACCGAACGGTGAATCGATCAGGTTGAGCGAGGCCCAGATACTGACCGAGAGCAGCAGGGCGACGACCCAGTACCAGTGCTTGTCACTTGACAGTTGAAAGCCCAGCAAACCCATTGCCGGTACCGGCATGCCATCCGGGCCGCCGGTCCAGGCCGCTTCGTTACGCAGTGCGATGTTGATGATGATGCCGATACCGAGGGTAGCCATGGCCAGATAGTGGCCCTTCAATTTGAAGATCGGACGCGCAATCAAGGCGGCCAGCAGGCCGGTGGCAATAGCCCCCGCCCCCATTGCCAGCAGCGGATGCCAGCCGAAGTGGGTCGTTAGCACGGCGGAAGCGTAAGCGCCGATGCCCAGGAAACCAGCGTGGCCGAGGCTGATTTGCCCGGCGAAACCAATCAGCAGGTTCAGGCCCAGCGCAATCACCGCATTGATTGCCATACGGATGGCGAGATCGAGGTAAAAACTATTGGGTAGTACAAAAGGCAGAACCAGCAGGATGCCGATGACGAGATACAGACCATAGTAGGCGTTCTTTTGCATTTTCATACACGATCCGTCGATTTGCCGCCAAACAGCCCGCGCGGCATGAAAAAGAGAATGAACAGGATAAGCAAGAAGGGAATTGCATCCTTGTAGGCCGAAGAGATGTAACCGGCACCCATGGCCTCGAGAATACCGACCAGCAGGCCGCCGATCACTGCGCCGAGGCCATTGCCCATGCCACCGACGACTGCAGCGACAAAACCCTTGAGGCCGAGCATGATCCCTACATCGTAGGAGGTCATCGTAATCGGGGTTACCAGAATGCCGCCGACGGCGCCGAGCGCCGCCGACATGGCAAAACTCATGCACAGCACCCAACTGGTATTAATGCCGACCAGTTCTGCTGCCAGCCGGTTGTAAGAGGTGGCGAGCATGGCTTTGCCTTGCAGAGTGCGGTTGAAAAAATACCACAGGACAATCACTACCAGTGCGGTCCCGCCAAGAACCCAGAGACTTTGCGGCATCAGCGTGGCGCCCAGTATTTGAATCGGATCTTCGCCGGAAAAAGCCGGCAGGCTGTGGGTTCCTTTGCCCAACCAGACTTGGGTCAACCCCCGAATGACGAGTGAAGCGCCAATGGTGATGATGATCAGGGTCACCGTTTCAGCGTTCTTGACAGGCTCAATAGCCAATTTTTCCATCAGGACGCCAACGACGGCGGGCAACACAATCGCCAGCAGCAATGCTATTGGCAAAGGTAGTCCGGCCTGGGTAAAAAATACCGACAGCATACCGCCCAGCATGATGAATTCACCTTGGGCAAAGTTGATTACGTTGCTGGCGTTGTAGATCAGGGTGAAGCCCAGGGCAGACAAGGCGTAGGTGGCGCCAACCGTAATGCCGGAAAAAAGAAATTGCAGAAACTGGGCAAGCATCAAGTTCTCCTTCCCGTTTGGGTAAAGGCCAAATGGCTGGTTGATTGCTTGGGCATTTTTTGTCTCCTGGTTGCTTCAGTAAACGGCTGTGAGCCGATTTTTACTTATATTTTATATTCTAAAATACAGAATATATTCCGCTAATAATAAATGATACAAAAAAACAGTGCAATCTATATTCATGTATCGTTTGCACTGTTCTGTCGGATTAACTTTTTTAACCGTCACGACATACGATATGCGAGACAGTTATCGCTCATTGATATGGCCTGTTATGGCCTGTTGCGATCAAATTTTACGTTTTGTAAAAATGTGCAGGGATCTCTTCGCGTGCCGTTACTAACTGATGTTACTCACAAAAAATTCGATCCACGAAGACACGAAAAAACTGCATGGCACCATTTTTTGGCGTTCGTTTGTCAGTAGTGCAGGCCTGCGTGCCTGCAACCGATGCAGGCACGCAGGCCTGCACTACTGTGACATTGCTTGCTGTTTTCGTGCTTTTCGTGTCTTTCGTGGAGAATGCTTTTCCTATGTCGCACACGCACTGAGTAACATCTGTTACTCATTGCACTAAAAGCGCAACAATTCCCTGTGACGCGTTTAGCTTAATGGTCTTCGCGCGCCAGTTGCAGCGCAGTGCGCAGGATCGCGATATCGCCGATATGGTTTGCCAGCAGCAAAATCAACTTGGCGTTCAGCAGCGCACTTTGCTCGTCGGAAAGATCGCGATGCGACTCGATCAGCGCTTCGTAAAAGTCGTCGCCAGGCGAAAATTCGCGGAAATAACGCTTGCCCGACTCGTTGAAATTCGGGGCCAGATTCAGTGTCATGATAATTCTCCCGTTACAGGTTGCAGGTTGCAGGTGGCCCGAGCCAATGCCTGTTGCACGCGTGCCAAGTCGAGCGCACGCCAGCGGGCAGCGACATGCTGGTCGGGACGCGCCAGGTAATAGGTTCCATCTTGCGCATCGTAGTGCCTGGCGATCATGCCATTGGCGTCAAGCATGACTTTCGCGTGCGCCAATTGGCCCGGCTTGGCGGCAATGACTAATGCCTCGATTGGCAGCTCGCCCTGCGCCAGCACCGCAAACTGCGCCAGCACAGAGTCCGGGATCGCGGCTGGATCAACACAGAAATACAGACCCTGGAAACGGTTGCCAAGCTGGTCGATCAGCCAGCCATCTTGCTGGCCGATTTTCACCGGGCCGTCGTCCATCGGCGCGCCCGGCACCATGTCACCGGTAAATTGATCGGTATCCGGCGTATTCAGACAGGATTCGGTCAAAAAAGCCGGCACCGACAGGCGGCCGGAATTGACTAGCTTTCTGGCGAACGCATGCTTTTCCGCCAGTTTCAACACCGCATTGCGGAAGGTCTTGCTGGCAGTACTCTTGGGGGTAATGAAATCGGTCGATCGGGTCGAATTCATCAGGTTCTCGTCGGCGGCAAAACAGCGCTCATGCGAATAAGTATCGAGCAGTTGGTCAGGCGCCTTGCCGTCCATTACCAGTTTCAGTTTCCAGACCAGGTTGTCGGTATCCTGCAAACCGGAATTGGCGCCGCGCGCACCGAATGGCGAAACCTGATGCGCGGCGTCGCCGACAAACAGGCACTTGCCATGCCGGAAGCTTTTCATGCGGCGGCACTGAAAGGTGTATACGCTGACCCATTCCAGCTCGAATTCGCGTTCGTCGCCCAGCATCGCCTTGATCCGCGGGATCACGTTTTCCGGCTTTCTTTCTTCGTCTGGATCGGCATCCCAGCCGAGCTGGAAATCGATGCGCCAGACATTATCGGCTTCGCGGTGCAGCAGTACCGATTGGTTTGGATGGAATGGCGGATCGAACCAGAACCAGCGCTCGGCTGGAAAATCCGCTTTCATTACGACATCGGCGATCAGGAACCGATCCATGAAAATTTTGCCTTCAGTCTCCAATCCCAACATATTGCGGATCGGGCTGCGCGCACCGTCCGCCACAATCAACCAGTCGGCCTCGATCTGATACATGCCGTCCGGCGTTTCAACCTGTAATGTAACGCTGCCATCCTGCTGCTGCACCGACACCGCCTTATTCTTCCAGCGCAACGTCACACCCGCCGACACTGCCCGCTGCACCAGGTATTCTTCCAGATAATACTGCTGCAAATTCACCATTCCAGGCCGCTTCTGATCGTCTTCCGGCTGCAGGTTGAAACTGAACACTTCATCGTTGCGAAAAAAAGTACGACCGACATTCCAGCTCACGCCCTTTGCCATGATCGGATCGCCGCAACCAAGCCGATCCAACACCTCGATCGCCCGCTTCGCGTAGCACAGGCCGCGCGAGCCGACCGAGACGGTATCGTCATCGTCCAGCAGCAGCACAGGTATGTTCTGCAAGCGGCAATCAATCGCTGCCGCCAGACCGGCCGGGCCGGCTCCGATAATTACCACCGGATAGCGCCGCACTGCGCCGCTATTGATTTCTTCCGGCGTGGTGTACTGAAATTTTGAATAGGTATAGGTTTTTTGCATGCCTGTCTCCTTGAAGAACCGGCTCGCCATTGTTTAGGCACAAATGCGTCCGGTTTCTGTTATTGCGCCGGCCAACCTGGCTGGCGTGTTTCCTTGTGATCCCTTAGCCTTCCAGCGTCTTCCACATTTCGATATCCCGTTCGGCAGTCCAGATGCGCGGATCCGGGTAGCCGGTCGCCTCATCAAAGGCACGCGTCACGTCGAACGGCATGCAGTGATCGAAAATTACCCAGTTGCCGTATTTCGGTTGCAGCAGCGCATAGGTTTCCTTATAAATCGTATTCAGGTCTTTACCTTGTTGCGCACCTTGGCGCACCGCAGCGAACAGATCCTGCACAAAGTCCCGGGTGCCTTCCAGTCCAGCCTTGACTTGCACTGCAGTCTTGAGTGCAGCGCCGCGTCCCGGCACCAGTTTTTCCGCCTGCAGCGCAACCAGGTTGTCTAACGTATGCGGCCAATCCTGAAAGTAAGCGTCGCCGGCATAGGGCGTAGCACCGAATTCAACCAGATCGCCGGAAAACAGGACTTTGTCCTGCGGCAGCCAAACCACGGTATCGCCCTTGGTATGGCCGCGCCCGAGCTGCATGATCTTCACTTCAAGCTTGCCGAGCCAGAGCGTCATTTCTTTCTGGAACACAATCGTCGGCCAAGTCAGACCGGGGACCGATTCGACCGCCTGGAACAGGCGCGGGAAACGGCCGATCTCACTATCCATATCGAACGCGCCGCGCTCGACAATCAGGTCATAGGTATCCTTGCTGGCGATGATGTGCTCCAGTCCGTGCTGCCGGTAGCCGCTGGCGCCGAGCACGCGCACCGCGTGGTAATGGCTCAGCACCACATACTTGATCGGCTTGTCGGTGACTTCGCGGATGCGGCGCACCACGTCCTGCGCCATGACCGGCGTAGCTTGCGTATCGATCACCATCACCGCTTCGTCGCCGATGATGATGCCGGTATTCGGATCGCCCTCGGCGGTGTAGGCATACGCATGTTCGGACAGTTGATCGAAGCTAACCTTTTTCTGTTCGAGGTCGGCTTGCGAGGCAAATTTTTTCTGATTCATGTGAACTCCTTGTAATGTTTCAAATTGGGCCGCCATGATTGAACGGAGTACAAATTTAAATGCTGAGAGCAGCTTTTTAATTATAAATATTAGATGAGTATAAGTATAAACAATACATTTTACGCATGTATTTATTGCGTATTTAAAAAATACAATGGCTAGTATATGTTTATTACGACCATTCTGAAAAACCACTGCAACCCACTTAAAATGCACCTGGCACCGCTTGCTTTTGGTGCCTATTCCCGGCTTCGCCATCAACATGCATGCAGGTCTTGTCGACAACTATCCGTATCTAGACCGTATTTTTCACCGCACTCAAACACTGGCCTGTGCTTGCATTAATATTCGTTTATAACGAATCAATTTACTATCATCAAATTTGTTGATATTGACGAATAAATTTAATTTATAATCAACGCGTGCCGTTGTGGTCAGCAGGTAGCTGACCACAGAGCAACCAAAATTGGATCAAGGAGAATTGCATGGTGTTATCCCCGCCAAAAGCTAGCAGGCGAATACAGGCGATCGAGGTTGGCAGCCAGTTACTGATGGCGCTGGTGCGCCACCGGCAACCGATGTCGCTAACCACGCTGGCAAAAGCGGCCAACATGACGCCATCCAAGGCGCATCCGTACCTGGCCAGCTTTGGCGCGGTCGGCCTCACCGAGCAAGACCCGGTCAGCGGCAACTATGGACTGGGACCCTTTTCGTTCCAGATGGGATTGGTCTGCTTGCAACAACAAAATCCGATCAAACTTGCGATCCCCGAAATCACCAGCCTGGCCGCCCGCATCGAGCAAACTGTCGTGTTGGCGGTCTGGGGCACGCACGGCCCGACCGTGGTTTATCTGGGCGACTCGAACCGCCCGATCCATGTCAATCTGCGGCCCGGTTCGGTAATGTCGATGCTGGGTACCGCCACCGGGCAGGTTTTTTCAGCTTTCCTGCCGGTCAAGCTAGTCGAAACAGCACTGGCCCGAGAATTGAAGGATGAGGCGGTACTGGCCCAAAACACCTCGAAAAGCGCACTGCAGCAACACGAAGCAACGCTGGCCGAAGTGCGCCAGCGCGGCTTGGCCCGGGTCGAGGGTTTTCCGATTCCCGGCATCAGCGCATTCAGCGCGCCAGTGTTCGACAACAAGCAGTCGCTGGTGTTGGTGATTACCGCCACCGGCTCGTCCGGCAGCTTCGACTCGTCCTGGAATGGCCCGATCGCGCGCGAACTGCAGGCGTGCGCGCAAACGGTTTCCTACCGCCTTGGTTACGCCGGGAAATAAGCCGATGTATGCGCCGACCCGCGAAGAATTGCATCTGCTGCTGGAAATTATTGCCAGCCTGCATCACGGCGATAGCTCGCAACGCATCCGGCAAGAAATGGCGCACGCCATCCTGCAATTGCTGCGCGCCGATTATCTGGCGTCGTATGTCAAGAACACCGCGACCGGGCGCTTCGAAGACTGCGTTGCACTGAATATGGAGCCAGACAGGTTGGCGCTGTATGAAGAATATTTCCAATACCATGACCCGATCACACCGCTGTTACAGCAGCAGCGTCAGACCACGCTGGTATCGGCAGTGATTACGCAGCGTGAGCTGGAAAAGACCGAATTTTTCAACGACTTCCTGATCCGCGGCGGCCTGCACCACGGTATTGACCTGCACCTGCACGACGGCGACTTGCATATTGGCGATCTGCGCATCTGGCGCGCACGGCAGCAACCCCAGTTCGGCCAGCGCGAAGTGATGCTGCTGGAAATGCTGAAACCACATCTGATCGATGCGCTGGCGCAACTGGCCGCGCTGCAGCGCGAACGCAGCAACAGCGACAACTGGCAAGCGTTATGGGCCAGCTATCCCGACCCCTGCTTCATCCTCGATGGCAATGGCACAGAATTGCAGCGCAATCGTAGCGCTAACGTATTGCTGGAGCAGATAGGCGAGCCGGAGCGCGCCACACTGCCGGGCTTTCTGCAAGAGGCCGAAAAAAATACACTGGGAGGCCAGCTCTGGGGCGACTATTTGGCCATTACGACACGTATTCAGTATGCAAAGCAGACGCAGGCCGGGACGCTGATCCAACTGGTGCCGCAACATCGCCATCTACCCGCAGCGCACGACTTGTGCCAATGTTTTGGGCTGACGCAACGCGAAGCACAAGTTTGTTCACTGGTATTGCATGGCTATTCGGATAAAGAAATTTCACGTCAGTTATCGATCAGCTTCCCAACCGTGCGTACCCACCTGAGTCACACTTTTTCCAAAGTCGGCGCCACTAGCCGCGCCGGATTGATCCACCGCGTCAGTTCAAGCCCACACTTTAAGTGAGAGACACGGCTTGATCTTCAATCTTGCCGCATCGCTAAATAAGCGCACTAAAGCATATTCCGACTCCTGCTATTAGCGCTCGTCGAAACTGATCACCACCCGATTGCTGGTTGCGCGGGCTTGGCAACTCAGCACAAAACCCTGCTCCATTTCCCACGCTTCCAGGGTGAAGTTCTTGTCCATCTCGACCGTACCTTCAAGAACTTTGGCCCGACAGGTACAACAAACGCCTGACTTGCAGGAGAACGGCAAATCGAGGCCGGCATTGAGGGCCGCATCAAGCACACGTTCGCCGGCGCCAATGCGCATCTCATGCTGCTTGCCATCAACCAGAATAGACAGGGAAATGTCTTTTGCCGCTTGATTCCCGCTCTGCGCAGCGTCGGTGTCGGCCTGAACCTTGGCGGCTATTGCCGCACTGGTTGTAAATCTTTCAGTGTAGACACGGCTTTGCGGCACACCGGCACCGACGAGTGCCGCCTCGGTCGCTTCGATCATCGCTTCCGGTCCGCAAATAAACACTTCGTCCATGCTGGCTACGGGTAACAGCGCAGCGATAATCGCGCGGACCTTGTCGCCATCGATACGTCCTTGCAGCAGATCCACTTCTTGCGCCTGGCGCGACAGGATGTGGATGAGCGTCAGGCGATCCGTGTAGCGATCCTTCATATCTTGCAGGGTTTCGTTGAACATCACGCTGGACATGTGGCGATTACCATAGATTAGAGTGAATTTCGAGTCCGGCTGCTCTTCCAGGGTGGTGGCCGCAATCGACAGAATCGGCGTGATCCCCGAACCCGCAGCAAAACCGACCCGATGAATAGCGCGCTGTTTGCGCACGGTAAAACGTCCATCGGGCGGCATCACGCTGATCGTGTCCCCAACCTTGAGCGAGGTCGCCGCCCAGTTGGAAAATAGCCCGCTCTCGACCGGGCGAATGCCGATTTCCAGCTCGCCCAATTTTGCCAGACGGCTGCGCGAGCTGCTGACCGAATAATTCCGCCGCACCTGTTCGCCATTTACGCTGGCGCGCAGGATCAGGAATTGACCGGGTTGAAAATTGAAAATTTCCCGTGTTTCTGGCGGAATATCAAAGGTAATCGCCACCGAGCCAGCCGCTTCCGGGTTGACGCGTTTGATTTTGAGTTCATGAAAATGGAGAGCGGGCATGTCGTGATACTCCGATAAAGACTAATAACTAATAAGGCTTGAAATAATCGAACGGTTCCTGGCAATCCAGACACTTGTACAGCGCCTTGCAGGCCGTTGACCCGAAATAGGAAGATTCGACGGTGTTGGCGGAGCCGCAACGCGGGCAAACCACGGCATCGGCAGAGACCGGCACCGAACGGCGCGCCATGAAGTGCACCACGTTGGTCGCCGCAGGTGTCCGATGCGGCGGCGCGATGCCGTAAGCGCGCAATTTTTCCTTGCCGGCCTCGGTCATCCAGTCGGTAGTCCAGGCCGGGGCAAGTTGCGTGATGATCCGCGCTGAAATTCCTTTCGCTTGCAGGGCGGATCGCACATCATCCTCAATCTGCCCCATGGCCGGGCAGCCACTGTAGGTGGGAGTGATAACCACCTCCATCTCATCGCCTGTCTCGCGCACATCGCGCAAGATGCCCAGTTCGCGCAACGAAACAACCGGGATTTCCGGGTCGGACAAGTCGTCGAGCGCCGCCCAGGCATCTTGCACGCGGGTGCTCATCGGCTTACCAGCAGCCATTCGGGTGAGCGCGCGCCAGACTTTGCATCTCACTCAGTACATAACCCAGATGCTCGGAGTGCAGGCCGTTTTTACCCTGCGGCACATAGCCGTCGGTTTTGGAGCGACGCAATGTTGCTTCCAGCAGCGCGTCGTCAACCATGCAATCCCAATCCGTTTTCAGATCTTGCAAATCGACGCCAATGCCGGCGGCACTAGCATCTGACTCGGCCGCACTGCTGATCCAAAATTCCTGGGTATACGGCATCAGGTGATCCAAAGCTGCCTGTGCGCGAGAGTGGGATTGCTCCGTTCCATCGCCCAAGCGCAGCAACCAGTCGCGTGAATAACGCAGGTGATAACGCACTTCCTTCAATGATTTGGCAGCGATGGCAGCCAACTGTTCATCCTTGGAACTCTGCAAGGATTCCCATAACAAGGCCATCAGGGCGCTGTAAAGAAAGTTGCGAACGATGGTTGTGGCGTAATCGTGATCGGCGGCAGCATTGCCTGCCAGCGGGCCATGATGCGGCAACTCAAGCAGGGTGTAATTACGGAAATCGCCGACATCGCGAAAATAGGCCAGCGTATCCTCGGTCGCCGCGCCACCCTTGCGTTGGGCTGCGCATTGATACAACATGCGCGCTTGCCCAATCAGATCGAGGCTGACGTTGGCCAAAGCGATGTCTTCCTCCAGGATCGGCCCGTGTCCGCACCATTCGGCATTACGCTGGCCGAGCACCAGTGCGTTGTCAGCCAAATGCAACAGGTAGTCAACATGGCTTGTCATTACATGTGCCCCACTTCGTCAGGAATAGTATAAAAAGTCGGATGTCGATAAATTTTGTCGGCCATCGGATCGAAAAATTCAGGTTTCTCGTCAGGTTTGCTGGCAGTGATCGCGGCCGACGGCAACACCCAGATGCTGACGCCTTCCTGGCGACGCGTATACACATCGCGCGCCATTTGCAGCGCTTGTTTTGCATCTGCGGCGTGCAGACTGCCGCAGTGTTTGTGCTCCAGGCCCTGTTTGCTGCGAATAAAAATTTCCCATAGTGGCCATGCTTTCAATTCGGTGCTCATGCTGTCTCCTTCATTGTGCGTTCTTGTTGTTTGCGGGCGTAGGCAAGTGCGGCATCGCGCACCCACTGCCCATCGTTATGCGCTTTGACGCGGGTCGCCAGGCGCTCTTTGTTGCATGGACCGTCGCCATTGACGGTGGCCCAGAATTCGTCCCAGTCGATCTGGCCATAATCGTAATGTTGGCGCTCCTCGTTCCATTTCAGATCAGGGTCGGGCAGCGTCACGCCAAGTACCTTGGCTTGCGGTACGGTGGCATCGACAAATTTCTGGCGCAAATCGTCGTTGCTGATGCGCTTGATGCCCCAGCGCATGCCCTGCGCACTGTTCGGGCTATCCGCATCGGGCGGGCCGAACATGGCCAGACATTTCCACCACCAGCGGTTGACCGCATCGCGCACCATGGCGCGCTGTTCTTCGGTACCTTGCATCATCACCAACAGAGCTTCGTAACCCTGGCGCTGATGGAAAGATTCCTCCTTGCACACGCGCACCATGGCCCGGGCGTATGGGCCGTAGGAACAACGGCAAAGTGGAATCTGGTTCATGATCGCCGCGCCGTCGACCAGCCAGCCGATCACGCCCATATCGGCCCAGGTCAGCGTCGGGTAATTGAAGATGGAACTGTATTTGGCGCGGCCGCTGTGCAAGCCGTCCAGCATCTGTTCACGGCTGGTGCCGAGTGTTTCAGCCGCTGAGTACAGATACAGGCCGTGGCCGCCTTCGTCTTGCACCTTGGCGATCAGAATGGCTTTGCGCTTCAGACTCGGGGCGCGAGAAATCCAGTTACCCTCGGGCAGCATACCGACGATTTCGCTGTGCGCGTGCTGGCTGATCTGGCGCACCAGCGTCTTGCGATAGGCTTCCGGCATCCAGTCTTGTGGTTCGATCTTGCCATCGGCATCGATCTTGCTATCGAAATGGGCCTGCAATTCTGGATTTTCCGTCGATGGGGCCAGTGGTACAGCCTTCAGGCCGGGGCTATCTGGAACATTAAAAGATTGCGTGTACATATTGAGTCTTCTCCTTGGAGGTAGAACAAACTCTGAATCAGAGTTCGCTGTTCGGTTTCGTCATCATTAAAGAAGCCAGGAAGGCGCGCGTTTCTTGAGGAAAGCCGCGATGCCCTCCTTGGCTTCGTCCGTGGCCCGCTGCTGGGCAATACGCTGGGCGGTTTCCTCACAAACCGAATGGTCGATTGCCCGGCCGTTGATCGCGGCAATCAGATCCTTTGCCGCTTTCTGGGCTTGTGGAGCCCCGGCAATCAGCGCATCGGCCAAGGCAGCAATGACGGCATCCAGCGCATCAAGCGTGGTCACTTCGTTGACCAGGCCGATCTCCAGCGCCCGCTCGGCAGAGATCCGCTCAGCGCTCTGAAAATACCGCAGCGCATGACGCGGCCCGATGGCGCGCAGAACATAGGGGCTAATCACCGCAGGAATAATCCCGAATTTCACTTCGGAGGTGGAGAACACCGCATCGGCAGACGCCACCGCCATATCGCAGGCAGCCGCCAATCCGGTGCCACCGCCCAAAGCGGCCCCTTGCACCCGGGCAATGGTCGGCTTCGACATGTCCGCCAACGCTCGCAACATCCGGGCAAAGCGGCGGGAATCTTCTAGATTTTCTTCCGAGTCGTAGGTAGATGCCCGCTGCATCCAGTTCAGGTCGGCCCCAGCCGAGAAGTGGCGGCCCCGACCGGCCAGTATCACCACGCGCACCGCCAGGTCGGCATTGAGCGCAGCGCAGGCATCGTTCATATCTGCGATGAGCTGTTCGTTGAAGGCGTTGAAGACTGCCGGACGATTCATCCAGATCGTGGCAACCCGTCCATGTCGTTCAATTTCGAGAGTTTCGTACATGCTTGTCTGCTCCGGCTTCCCGTTCAGTGGTTCTTGAAAATCGGCTTGCCCTTATCGATCCATTAATACAAATCGAGCCGATCTTGCCGTCGTTTTCGATCTGTACAACTTGTGACATCCTTAACTCCCAAAATTGCCACTCGCAGGCAGCCCTGGATTCAGTCTCTGCGTTACTGGGCAATCGTCCATTCGCCACCCTTGACTTCCAGCATGCGGAAGGCGGAAAGATCGAGACCCATATGGTCGGTAGCCGACATATTCACGCTACCGCCCGTTCCTATATAGCCTTTGGTCGCTTCGATGGCATCGCGTACTTTGGCCTTATCGGTGCTGCCGGCACGCTTGATGGCGTTAACCGCAATCATAAGGCCGTCATAAGCATGGCCGCCGAAAGCCGACACGTCTTGCTTGTAACGATCTTTGTAAGCTTTAGTGTAGGCCGTCACAACCGGCTTCTGCGGGTCGCTGGCTGCCAGCTTGTCGGCCACCAGCAATGCAGCGGCAGGCAGACGAACGCCTTCGGAAGCCGGGCCGGCGATCTTGATGAACTCTTCAGAGGCGACGCCGTGGGCGTGGTAGAGCGGTAGGGTGATGCCGAGCTGCTTGTAATTCTTGGTGACGATGGCCGGACCCTGTCCCAGACCGATGACGAACAACGCCTGCACACCGGCCGTGTTCTTGATCTTGGTCAGTTGCGGGCTCATGTCGGTATCTTTCGGGCCGTAAGATTCATAAGCGACCAAAGTGATGCCGTACTTGGCGGCAACGCCCGCAGCTTCTTTTTTTCCAGACTGGCCGAAACCGCTGGTTTCGGCGAACAAGGCTACCTTGCTAATGCCGCGTTTTTTCATGTCTTCAAACACTTTTTCAGCCGCCATGCGGTCAGTGTGCGGTGTCTTGAACACCCATTTCTTGACCGGATCAATAATCACCACAGCACCAGCCAGCGAAATGAAAGGCACACCGGCAGTTTCAACCAACGGCACCATCGCCATGGTGGAACCGGTGGTGGTGCCGCCCACCAGAACATCGACCTTATCATCATCGATCAGACGCTTGGCAAAACTGTTGGCCTTGCCGGCATCGCTGGCATCGTCGTAGTGAACGAGCTGCAACTGGCGACCCAACACGCCACCCTTCTTGTTGATTTCCTCGACGTACAACTGCATGGTTTTCAGTTCCGGGTCGCCCAGAAACGCAGCCGGGCCGGTCACCGATAGCACGGAACCGATCTTGATCGGGTCCGCAGCATAGGCGCCGAATGCGCCCAGCGTCAGAACGGCACCAACAACCAATTTTTTCATTGCGTATTTCATGGTTTTGTCTCCTCTGTGGTAAATCTTAAATACGTTCAAATACGTTCAATAATCAGAGCGATGCCCTGTCCAACACCGATACACATGGTGCAAAGCGCATACCGGCCGCCACGGCGAGCGAGCTCGTAGCTGGCGGTGGTGACCAGGCGGGCGCCACTCATCCCGAGCGGATGACCCATTGCAATGGCGCCACCATTCGGATTGACGCGGGCTTCATCGTCAGCCAAACCGAGGCTGCGCAGCACAGCCAGACTCTGGGCAGCGAAGGCTTCGTTGAGTTCAATGACGTCCATCTGACCCAGCGTCAGGCCCGCCTTGGCCAGTACCTTACGCACGGCGGGAACGGGGCCAATGCCCATGACATGTGGCGACACACCCGCGGTAGCCATGGCAACGACGCGAGCACGCGGCGTCAGCCCATGCTGCCGAGCGGCAGCTTCTGAGGCGATAAGCAGCGCGCAGGCACCATCGTTAAGGCCGGAAGCATTGCCGGCAGTGACGGAAAGTTCCGGGCCATTGACGCCCTTGAGTTTGGCCAGCATGTCTAGCGTAGTTTCCGGGCGCGGATGCTCATCGGTATCGACGACCATCGGCTCACCCTTCTTGCGCGGAATAAGCACCGGCACGATTTCATCGGCAAAACGACCGGCCGCATGGGCAGCAGCCCAACGCTGTTGTGAGCGCAGCGCGAAAACGTCCTGATCGGCACGAGAAATCTTGAACTCTTGCGCCACGTTATCCGCCGTTTGCGGCATCGTATGGGTGTCGTAGAGTTTCTTCATCAGTGGATTGGGGAAACGCCAGCCGATGGTAGTGTCGTAAACACTGGCACTACGCGAGTAGGCAGACTCCGCCTTGCCCATAACGAAAGGCGCGCGCGACATGCTTTCGACGCCGCCGGCAATCATCAGCTCGGTGTCGCCCGCCTTGATCGAACGTGCCGCCAGGCCGATCGCATCCATTGCCGAGCCGCACAGGCGATTGATTGTGGTACCCGGCACTTCGATGGGCAAACCAGCCAACAGGCCGGACATCCGGGCGACGTTACGATTGTCTTCTCCGGCCTGGTTGGCACAACCGTAGATGATGTCATCGACGCTTGTCCAGTCGACATGCGGATTGCGCTCCATTAACGCCTTAAGCGGAATCGCCCCCAGATCGTCGGCGCGCACGCCGGCCAAAGCGCCGCCGTAACGGCCGATGGGGGTGCGAATGGCATCGCAAATAAAAGCTTCAGTCATATCCGTTCTTTCAATTTTGTTTGGGGCGCTTGTCAATTACTCGGAGGGCCTTGCCGGTCAGGGTGCGCGGAATGGAGTCGTACGCCATGACAGTCACCCGTGTCGAAATGCCGGCGATAGTCTTGATGTGATGCTGTATTTCCTTACTGACCGTCTGGATTTCCAAGGGTGACAACTTGCCGGAAAACTCGCGCTGCAGTTCGCAACGCACTTCGACGTTGTCGAGGTGACCATCACGGGAGAGCAGAATCTGATAGGTCCCAGCCAGGCGTTTGTCACGTAGGATCTGCTCTTCAATTACGCTTGGAAAGACGTTGACGCCGCGTACGATCAGCATATCGTCGGTACGGCCGGTGATCCGATCCATACGTCGGAAGCTGCGCGAGGTCGGTGCCAGCAAACGGGTCAAGTCGCGTGTGCGGTAGCGGATCACCGGCATCGCCTCCTTGGAAAGTGAAGTGAAAACCAGTTCGCCTTCCTCACCATCGGCTACCACTTCACCCGTTTCCGGGTTGATGATTTCAGGATAAAAATGATCTTCCCAAACCACTGGGCCATCTTTGGATTCGATGCACTCACAGGCGACGCCTGGCCCCATCACTTCAGTCAAACCGTAGATGTCGATGGCGTCGAGACCCAGCTTGCGTTCAATTTCGGTTCGCATGCCATAGCCCCACGGCTCTGCGCCGAAGATGCCGATTTTCAGAGAAATGTCTTCGGGGCTGATACCCTGACGCTCGAACTCTTCGGCAATCACCAGCGAGTAAGACGGGGTCACCATGATGATCTCGGGTTGGAAATCCAGGATCAACTGCACTTGTTTTTCCGTCTGACCGCCTGACATCGGCACCACCATGCAACCGGCACGCTCGGCACCGTAGTGGGCACCCATGCCGCCTGTGAACAAGCCGTAGCCGTAAGCAATGTGGCAGGTATCCCCGGCGCGACCACCAGCCGCGCGAATTGAGCGAGCCACGAGATTGGCCCATGTGTCGATATCTTTTAATGTGTACCCGACCACGATCGGCTTGCCGGTGGTACCGGACGATGCGTGTACGCGCGCCACCTTGTTGCGAGGCACCGCAAACAGGCCAAACGGATAGTTGTCGCGCAGGTCTATCTTGGTGGTAAATGGGAACTTGGCAAGGTCAGCCAAGGTTTTCAAGTCGTCAGGATGGACGCCTTTTTCATCGAACGTCTTTTTGTAATGCGGCACGTTATCGTAGGCATGCTTCAGCGTCCACTTCATGCGCTCCAGTTGCAGTGCGGCGATTTCATCACGGCTGGCGGTTTCTATGCGCTCGAGGTCTCCGGGCATGGGGGTTTTGACGGGCATGGTTGTCTCCTCTCGGTAATTTAATTATTCGGCGGGCTGCAAGCCGGCGATCACTTCGCCGCTGATGCGATAGCTCTTGCCCCGAAACAGGGCAATGGTTTTTCCGCCACGCGTGCGCACGGTGACGTCATAGACGCCGGTGCGACCGGACAGCGACTGCTCAACGGCTTCGGCTTCTAAAATGTCGCCTTCATTGGCCGGTGCCAGAAAGTCGATGTGACAGGCGGAAGCCACCGTATTTTGGTTGTAACTGTTGCAGGAATAGGCAAAAGCACTGTCTGCCAGCGTAAAGATGTAGCCGCCGTGACAGATAGCGTGACCGTTGACCATATCTGGTCGCACCGGCATCGACATCATGGCGTAGCCGGGTTTGACCTTAAGTATCTGCATATCCAGGGCATTGGTGGCGCGGTCGCGCGACCACATGACGGCAGAAACTTGTTCGGCCAGTGCCTGCGGATCGGTATGTTGTTCAGTCATGGATATTCTTTCCAGCAAAAACCTTATGTTGGATTAGCGGTGAGACGCGGTAGCGATCTTCACCGTAGGCCTGGCCCAAATTGGCCAGAACCTGGCTAATTTTTGACAAGCCAACGGCGTCGGCCCAGGCCAGTGGCCCACAAGGATAATTGACGCCCAAGCGCATCGCCGAATCGGCCCCTTTGGCATCGCACACGCCTTGATTAACGGCATCCGCCGCTTCATTGGCCAGCATGGCGACGCTACGCATGACAACGAGACCAGGCACATCGTTAAAGCGGGAGACTGCAATACCTGCGGCTTGCAATAAGCCGATGGCCCGCGCCGCACTTGGTGCATCGCATTGCGCTGCAATACTGATGGCCAATCGCGTCGCGTGGCTGTAATCAAGCGCCAAATCGATCAACACGGTATGGGCGATACCGGATTCAGCGGCCCGATGCGTCGCTGTGCGGCCATCGGTGACATACACCACCGCACCGCCGGCCTCGGCAACACATTCATCTTTTGCTGCGTCACGCATGACCGCGGACTGGGTAAAGCTGACACTATTGGCGCGCAAGCGTTCGGCCAGTGCTTTGGCAGCGGTGGAATCGCCATAAATAACAATATCGTCCGGCACCGACTGCAGAGCCTCGGTGCTTGGCGCGGGACGCACTGCCCCTTCGCGATAATCATAAAAGCCGCGACCGGTTTTTTTACCGAGGAACCCGGCATCGACCAGTTCTTGTTGAATCAAGGAAGGCAGGAAACGCTGGTCGTTGAAGAAAGCATTCCATACCGAACGGGTCACCGCAAAATTGACGTCGTGGCCGATCATGTCCATCAGCTCGAACGGCCCCATGCGAAAACCGCCGGACTCGCGGCAGCAGGCGTCAATGGTAGCCGGATCGGCCCCGCCTTCATTGAGCACGCGCATGGCTTCGGCGTAGTACGGGCGCGCCACACGATTGACGATGAAGCCCGGTGTTGATTTGGCATGCACAGGCGTTTTGCCCCATGCGGCGGCGGTGGCGAACAGCGTTTCCGCCACGGCACGGTCGGTGGCCAGCCCGGAGACAATTTCCACCAGCGCCATCAAGGGAGCGGGGTTGAAAAAATGCAAACCGGCGAGCCGCTCGGGGTGTTTCAGGGCCGCACCAATCGCCGTTACGGAAATCGAGGATGTATTGGTGCCAAAAATGCAGTCGTCACTGACCACAGCTTCGAGATCGCTATACAGTTTTTGCTTGGCGTCCAGATTTTCGACAATCGCTTCGATAACCAGACTGGCGTCGGCCAGATCGGATAATTGATTAGCCGCAACAAGGCGCTCGCCTGCTGCGGCGGCGGCTTCTGCTGTCATCTTGCCTTTTTCGGCCATTTTCGCGAACTGGGCGCGAATACCAGCAATTGCGCGTGCCGCTGCCTCGGGACGATTATCCAGTAATTTCACTGGATGGCCGGCTGCTGCCGCAACTTGGGCAATGCCAGCGCCCATGGCGCCGGTACCGACCACTGCGATCACTGCTTGCATTGAAAGGGGGCTATGCATCCGCTTATTCCCCCGTAAAATTTGGGGCGCGCTTGCCGATGAAAGCGGCAACACCCTCGGTAAAATCGGCACTCCAGCCCAATTCGCGCATGAAACCAGCTTCCATCGAAAGTTGCTGCTCCAGAGTGTGTCCAGGGGCAGCATGCATGGCTTGACGGGTACGCACCAAAGCCTTGGTGGGAGCGGTGGAAAGTTGCGCAGCCAAGGCGTCGACGGTAGCTGCGAACTCGGCATCATCGACGGCGGCCCAGATCAGCCCCCACTCGGCAGCTTTCTCAGCAGGCAGTTTGTCGGCCAGCAGCGCCAGTCCCATTGCACGCGCCATTCCAACGCGTTGCGGCAAAAACCAGGTGCCGCCGGTGTCAGGAATCAGCCCGACCTTGGAGAATGCCTGTAGGAATGAAGCGGATTTACAAGCGATGACCAGATCGCATGCCAGCGCCAGACTGGCCCCGGCACCAGCCGCAATACCATTGACGGCGGCAATGGTCGGCACCCGCAGATTTTGCAGGCGCAGGATCAACGGCTTGTAATTTCTTTCAACCACATCGCCCATATCGGGCGGAGCCTCACCGGGAGCGAACTGCACCTCCTTGTCCGACAAATCCTGCCCGGAACAGAAAGCACGGCCGGCACCTGTCAAGACCAGCACGCGGATCGTTTTATCTTCCTGAACCTGATCGAGCGCAACTCGCAACTCGGCGTGCATGGCCGCGTTGAAGCTGTTCATTTTGTCGGGCCGATTGAGCGTCAGACGGGCAACGCTGCCTTGCACCTCGAAGCGAATATTTTCAAAAGTCATGGCAGTGCCTTACACGTGGTAACGACGCTGGATAACCCGAAAGCGGTTGGCAACGAAGGCCGAATCAGAGTAGGAAGCATTCGCTGCAGGATTACCGCCGGTACCGTGGTAATCGGAGAAGGCGGACGATTGATTCACAAACACGCCACCGGTCAGATTGATCGACAGAGCCACCTTCGAACGCCAGGTAGCTGCGGTCATCGCGTCGATGACTTCCGGCTTGGTAGAGTAGATGCCTGCGGTCAACGCGCCGTGAGTGGCAATAATGCGTTCGGACAGCGCAATGGCTGCTGCAGTATCAGTCACTTTGACAATGAAGCTGATCGGACCGAAACGCTCTTCCATGTAGGATTTTTCATCCGTAGCATCGCAAGCCAGCAGGATCGGGGTACGCACTTCGGCTTGCGGGAATTCAGGATTGTCGAGCTTCTTCGATGCGAGAATCACCCTTCCCAGCGCACCGCTATCAGCCTCCTCGATGCGAGTCAGCGTGTCGGTGGATTGGATGGCGCCAAGGACAGCGTGCGCGACTTCCGGCTTAGACAAGAAGCCTTCCACAGCCCGTGCCAGATCGGCACAGAATTCATCGTAGGATTTGTGACCGTCTTCTGTCTCAATGCCATTTGCCGGAACGAACAAGGCTTGGGAAGTGGTACACATCTGGCCGGAGTACAGCGATAGCGTGAAGGCCAGATTGCGCAGCATTGGTTTGTAAGCATCGGTCGAGTCGATGACAATATTGTTCACACCAGCCAGTTCGGCATAAACCTGAGCCTGGCGGCAGTTGTCAATCAGCCACTGACCGAAAACATTGCCGCCGGTGAAATCGATCGACTTTACCGCCGAATCGGTCACCAACTGTTGCGTGGTTTCGCGCTTGTCAGACACACACAGGGTTACGAGATTGGGGTCGATGCCATTTTCAGCAAGGACGGTACGAATGGTGCGCACGGTAATGGCAGCCGGCAGAATTGCGTTGCTATGCGGCTTGACGATAACGGCATTGCCGGTTGCGAGTGCCGCAAACAGGCCGGGATAGGTGTTCCAGGTCGGGAAGGTACCGCAACCAACGACCACGCCGACACCACGCCCGACTAATTCAAAGTGCTTTTTCATTACCAGCGGCGGATTCTTGCCCTGCGGTTTTTCCCAGATCGTTTCAGCCGGCACGAAACTCTGTTCGCGATAGGCATAAGTAACCGCCTCCAGGCCGCGCTCCTGCGCATGCGGCGCACCAGCCTGGAAAGCCATCATCCAGCCTTGCCCTGTGGTCATCATCACCGCGTGCGCCAGTTCAAAGCTCTGCTTATTCAAACGATCCAATATCTCGATACAAATACCGGTTCGTCCTTCGCAGCCGACCGCCTGCCAAGCTTGCATGGCCCGCTGGCCGGCATCAATCAGCGCCTGAACATCGCAAACTGGGTATTGCACATTAAGCGCAATACCAAAAGGGGACTGCTCTGCCCCGTGCCAAGCGGCTTGCCCCGGCTGAGCCAGGTCGAAATTCTGACCCAGATGGGCCTCGAAAGCGCGTTTGCCATCCTCTGGCGCAGTCTCGCCATACGTTTTCGGGCTGGGCATTTCATTGTAGGCCGCCCAGTAACCCCGGGTCTGGATCGCCTTAAGCGCGTTTTCCAGCGTGGCGCGATGCTTTTCGAATAAGGGGTGAGACATTGATTTCTCCTGGGTATGGGATGTGGCGTGATGGATGTGGCCTGATGCGGAAATGTTGCTCCAACTTGCGATTAAGTACAAATTACAAAACATTTCATTGATATAGAATATGTGTATCAGAACTAACAGTCAAGGCAATTAATTACATTTAGCGTAATTTATTCCTCTTAATTAAAGATAATCCTTTTAAAACAATGACTATATTTATAATATTAAGTATTTTTTTGTTTATATAGCAACAATAAATGCAATACAAGAGGTATTTAATCCATAAATTAGATACAAAAATATTGACATTAATATGAATTATGTATCATTATTAGATCGCGGAATCCCATAGCGGGCTGATCCGCTTTTCAATAACCGTATAGGAGCAGTTATGGCTAGCAACAAAGAACGTTTCGCAGATACGATGGAATTTCCACCGGAAACTGAACAACCGAACATCTATCCGCTTTCATGGAATGTAAAAACCAAGAAATTGCAGGAAGTATGGGAAGCCTCCCTGCGCGAGAGCTGGAACCCGGAAAATCTGCCTTGGGACACACTGGATGTGGATAGCTACTCTTGGGAAGAGCGCGAATCCATCGCCTATTGGTGGAGCCTGCTGTCAGTGTTCGACGCCTCCGCCCCTCCTGTTTTTGCCGAAGCATTGGTCAAGACCTATGAAGTCCACGAAGAAGATCCGGTGCGGAAGTGCTTCTTCTCGGTCACCCGCGACGAACAGAATCACGAAATCATGTGCGGCCTGGCCATCACCAAGATGCTTGGCCATCCGGACCCAATAACCTACGAGCCGAAGACTGAACTCGGCAAGCGTTTGCAGAAAAACGTGAAGTGGCTGTACTTCAATGGCGGACGTTACTGGACTGGTTACAAGAAAGCAGTGCCAAAGTACGACCTGGCAGTGCTTTTCAGCTCATTCCTGATGGGCGAAATCGCTGCTGCCACTATCTTCAAACAGATGTTCGACCACAGCCGCGAAGCCGTCTTCAAGGAAGGCTTCAAGAACATCGGCCGCGATGAAGGCCGTCACATGGCCATCTGCATGGCCGTGATGGAACGTGACTACCCCGGCCTCAAGGAAGAAAACAAAGCCATCGTCACCAAGCAGATCCGCGCTGGTTACCTGTTCCTGTCGGCGGTGCTGTTCGAACCGCCGATGGAATTCTGGGATCTTCCGTCCGACTTCATCGCTAACCAGCGTGAAGCAGAGGAAGTAGCGCGCGGCGCCGGTTTCGGTATCCCGAGCTATGAAGCCAAGCTCGAAAATTGGAAGAACGCGATAATCAACTTGAAGGGCGTGCTAGATCGTTACAACATTCCATTCCCGGCAATTCCAGAACTGGGCATTACCGGCCAGGAAATCAGCGACGTCGACATGGAAGACATAATTCCGGTCTTCTAAACACGGTCAACCGTAACAAACTGCTGGCCGGTTCTCCGCGGGGGCGCCGGTCTTGCATTAACAGAAAAATACTGCAACAAAGGGGAAAACAATGGCTCGCATCATCATGCAACCCTCCGGCAAATCAGTCGATTGCGCCTATGGCGACACCGTACTCATGGGACTGGAAAAAGCGGGTTACGCCTTGCCGAACAACTGTCGCGCCGGCGCTTGCGGCGAGTGCAAAGTGAAGGTCACGGGCGGCCAATTCGACCAGGGCATGGTGCTCGACATGGCACTCACACAGGAAGAACGCAAGCAGGGCTATGGCCTCATGTGCATGGCCAAACCGATTTCCGAGGAACTGACCATCGAATGGGGCACCACTGATGCGCAGCCCAAACTCTTCCCGCCACGCGAAGATGCCCTCTTCGTCGTCACCGAAAAACGTCCAATCGCACAGCGCGTGGTCGAACTGCGCCTGCGCCCGGTCGGCCAACCGATCCGCTACTGGCCTGGCCAATACGTGACCATTGGCAATTCTCGTGCCGGCATTCCGCCCCGAGCCTATTCCATTTCCAACGCACCACGCCCGGATGGCGAACTGGTTTTTCAGGTCGCCCGTGACGAGGGCGGTGTCACCAGCAACTGGGTCCACGATCAATTAAACATTGGCGAAAGCATCAAAATATCCGGGGCTTACGGCACCTTCATCGGCGATCCGTCGGTCGACACTCCAGTCCTCTGCCTGGCTGCCGGGACCGGCCTCGCCCCCATCCTGGCACTGGCCGAAGCAGCGCTGCGCCGCGGCTATAAAAAACCGGTAACCATGCTTTTCTCAGCGCGAACCAAAGACGATGTCTACAGCCAAGGCCTGATGGCCTGGTGGCGTACCAAGCATCGTAATTTCGACTACAAGGTCACGCTGACCCGGGAAAATCTAGAGGGCTACCTCGCCGGCCGCGTTGATGTAGTCCTGCCCCAGCTTTTCCCTGATCTATCCAAACACACCATCTTTGCAGCAGGCAGTCCGGAGTTTGTCGATACCTGTCGGGCAACAGTTAAACAGCTTGGGGCCAAAGACGAATTGATCCACACCGAAGGCTTTTTTGCGCAGCAACAACCAGTCGTCGCCAATGCGGATCGCTTGCTCCCGCTCTGACTTTTCTCTTCAGGGCTCTGTTCAGAACAGGGCGGAATCGCTAACATGCAATACTTTATTGCCTTGCAAACTGCTTCCATCCCCGTGATTCTTCCTATTCAAAAACATCTTGACAACTTCCGGCAACTGAGCCGCGTGCAGGCCGGTTCGCTCATTATTTCCGTTTTTGGCGATGCTGTTTTGCCGCGCGGCGGGCGCATCTGGCTCGGTAGCCTGATTGGCCTGCTCGAACCTTTGCAACTTAATGAGCGGCTCATCCGCACATCTGTGTTCCGTCTAGCCAAAGAAGAGTGGCTGCGTACAGAAGCCCACGGCCGACGCGCAGATTACATGCTGACGCCCGCAGGGAAACGTCGTTTTGAAGAAGCATCACGACATATTTACGCTTCCAACGCCCCGTTTTGGGACCGCCGTTGGCGTCTGATCCTGACCGTCGGTGAACTCGATCCAAAGCAACGTGAGCGCCTGCGCCGCGCACTCTTCTGGCAAGGTTTTGGCGTCCTCGGTTCGAATTGTTTTGTGCATCCAAGCGCCGACTTAACCGCTGCTTTCGATGCACTGATGACGGACGGCATGACTGATCTGCTCAGCCATTTGATGCCATTACTCGCCGCAGACTCGCGCCTAGGTCAGTCCGCCAGTGATGTCGACATGGTGCAATCTGCCTGGAATCTGGAACAGCTTGCCACCGCCTATACGGATTTCGTCACCAGCTACCACCCGATTCTGAAGACGCTGCGTCAGGACGTACGCAGCGAAATTGACGATGAAAGTGCTTTTTTGCTGCGCACGCTGCTGATCCACGACTATCGCAGGCTGTTACTACGCGACCCGGAGCTTCCTGATGTGCTGCTGCCTGCCAACTGGCCCGGGCAGAAAGCCCGTCTACTGTGCAAAGAACTCTACCGGCGGTTGCTTGCGCCCTCCGAGCGCCACCTCGACCGCCACATGACGCTAGCCAACGGCGAGACACCGGAAGCCTCGCCCATGCTGGCTGAACGTTTTCAGAACGAGGATCCGCTGGCTCCACAGTTTAACCAACGCGCTTTTTCAGTTCAACCAGAGGGATGACTTCCTGCAGGCGGATATGCGTTGGCGGTTCGTCTCAACTGCCGCCAGTGGCATAGTTTGATGCATGCTCGTCAAGCTGCATTGGGTAATATCTTGATAAATTCGCCTCCACTTGCCTTTCCAGGTGATTTTCACATAGGTCTTCGTCTACGGTGAGGTCGGAGGCTGCGCACCGCACCACTGGAAAGCGCCGGGATTTTTCGTGTCCATGAACTCGAACCAATTTGCATCTCCCTAAAACGCCGATATACTGCGCAAACTGCATCTTCCCTGCCACTGCCTTAAAGACTATCCCATGACTATCCCGCTTGACTCCCATTCTGTTGCTCAATTCCTGTCAAACACACCCGGTTTTTTTGAAGAACATGCCGCTTTGCTAGGGCGAATACGACTGTCGAGTCCGTTGACCGGGCGCACGCTGTCATTGCAGGAGCGCCAGATGGAAGTGATGCGTGAAAAATACAAGGTGCTGGAGCTGCAATTATCAGATTTGCTGCACCACGGGCAGGAAAATGATGCGATTGCGCGCAAGTTTCAAAGCTGGACGCGATCGCTTCTGGAAGCACGCAACGATGTCGACTTACCGCATGTGCTGGTGACCGGTCTGCAAACTGTTTTCGACGTGCCGCAGGCTACCTTGCGGCTCTGGCGCGTAGCGCCGGATTACGCCCATGCCTGGTTTGCCCAGGATGGCGCTGACGACGCGATGATTTTTGCTGGAAGCCTGACAGCGCCGTATTGCGGCGCGAATAACGATTTCGACGCGGTGCGCTGGCTGGAAAATGCCGCCAGCGTGCAATCAACCGCGATCATACCGCTACGAATCGGCAGTGCGCCGGAAACCTTCGGGCTGCTGGTGCTGGGATCAAACGATCCACAGCGCTTTGCAGCCGGCATGGCGACCGACTTCCTCAGTGAAATTGGCACCACAGCCAGCGCTGCTCTGACCTGTTTACTGAATTAAAAAATGCGCGCTCGAGTTTTAAGTGAAACATTTTTAACAACCGTGTAGAGGCCCGGCACTCCAGGAATCCGCGCACGCCAAAAGTCAGTGCGCGCAAACCGTGCAATGCGGATTACGATGGATTGCGATGCTAGTCCATTCCATGTCGCGGGCATCGAGCAGCAATAAGCGCCCCGCCAGGGAAGTGCCTATTGCCGTAATAAGTTTTAAAGCTTCCGCCGCCTGCATCGACCCTATGATTCCTACTAGTGGTGCAAATACGCCCATGGTTGAGCAACGAATTTCTTCGTATTGCTGATCGGGCGGAAACAGGCAGGCGTAGCAGGGGTTATCTGCTCCGCGCTTATCGAAAACACTGATCTGGCCATCAAATTTGATGGCCGCTCCCGACACCAAAGGAACTCCATTGACCACACAGGCGTGGTTTATCGCATGGCGGGTGGCAAAATTGTCGCTGCAATCGAGGACAACACTGGCCTCCGACACTAATTCAGCCAGCCGATCACCTTGCAAACGCTCATTGATGGCAATTACATTGACTTCAGGATTAATCTGAGCCAAGGTCTTTTGCCCGGAAAGCACTTTGGCCTGGCCGATGCGTTCGGTTGTGTGCAAAATCTGTCGCTGCAGATTGGTTAAGTCAACGGTGTCATTGTCGACCAGGGTGATACTGCCAACGCCGGCCGATGCCAGATAGAAAGCTGCGGGCGAACCCAGTCCCCCTGCACCGATAATCAGCGCGTGGGCTGCCAGGATTTTCTCCTGTCCTTCTATGCCGATTTCATCCAGCAGAATATGTCGTGAATAGCGTAACAGTTGATTGTCATTCATCGTGCGGGGATATAAGTGTGGCGCAAGAAGTGGGGCGTACAAAAAAGCCGCATTACTGCGGCCTTTTCTTTAGCAAGAGCAATTATTTTTTCTGGTTGGGATCAGTTTTATCGGTTGCTGGACTACTGGCAACCTCGGGCTTAACCTTGGTAACTTGCACTGGCAATCCTTTAAGATGATTCATTGCCTGCGCCAACTGGAAGTCATCCGGGCCGCCGTATTCAAGCGGCTTGCGTTTTTTCTCGAGGGCAATCAGGCGCTGCTCTTCTTCCAGTCCATCACGATGCGGGCTAACAGCATCAGCTTGCTTGACCGTGTCGTTGGTCAAATGTTTTTGGAGATCGGCTTCGCGCAGTCGCAAGCTGTTCAAACCATCACCATCTGCATATTCTTCCACCAATAAATCGGGAACAATTCCTTTGGCCTGGATGGAGCGGCCATTCGGGGTGTAATAGCGTGCAGTAGTCAATTTGACGGCCGTATC
The DNA here is from genome assembly GCA_012927625.1 of Glaciimonas sp. GTDB lineage: Bacteria > Pseudomonadota > Gammaproteobacteria > Burkholderiales > Burkholderiaceae_D > AVCC01. The sequence goes on from JABBOV010000008.1 coordinate 248,875, forward strand.
AGCCGACAATTGCCGGATAGTCTGTACCGAGCCTTTGCCGAATGTTTGGGTACCCATGATAGTTGCGCGTTTGTAATCTTGCAACGCGCCCGCCACGATTTCAGAGGCAGAAGCAGAGCCGGTGTTGACCAGCACCACCATGGGCACTTTCTTGATCGCATCAGGCAGTTTGGAGAGTGGATCGCTTAATGCCCGGGATGCATAATATTCGCGCTGGGCATAAAAGGTAGCCTTGGAATCCGGTAACTGGCCGTTGGTGGATACAATCACTACATCTTTTGGCAGGAATGCTGCGGCAACGCCAATTGCGCCAGGCAATACGCCGCCTGGATCATTACGCAGATCCAGAACCAAACCTTTCAGGTTCGGATCTTTCGCGTACAGATCGTCAATTTTCTTGACAAGGTCATCTACCGTCGGTTCTTGAAACTGTGCTACGCGCAACCAGCCGTATCCGGGTTCGATTATTTTGGCTTTGACGCTCTGGACGTGGATTTCCTGCCTGACAATCGGGATGATTAATGGCTTGTCTTCCTCTTTGCGCGCGATAGTCAGGGTAATTTTGGTATTGGGCTCGCCGCGCATTTTCTTCACTGCCTGATCGAGGGTCATGCCCTTGACCGGCGTCGAGTCGAGACGGGTAATCAAATCACCGGCTTTGATTCCAGCGCGATAAGCAGGAGAATCTTCGATTGGCGAAATGACTTTTACATAACCGTCTTCCATTCCCACCTCAATCCCAAGGCCGACAAATTTGCCCTGGGTACCTTCACGCAATTCCTTGAAGGCTTTCTTGTCCAGATAGGATGAATGCGGGTCCAGCGACGCGACCATGCCCGAAATAGCTTCGGTCAGCAGCTTTTTGTCTTCTACCGGCTCGACATAGTCGGATTTGATCAAGCCGAAGACATCGGCCAGCTGGCGCAATTCTTCATAGGGAAGCGGCGCAGTAACTGACTTTTGCGCAAGTGCAGAAAACTGCATGGATGCCGCGACGCCAGCAATCAAGCCGAGACCGATCAGACCGAAATTTTTGAGTTTGCTGCCCATGTATCACCTAATAGTTGTCCAGCCAAGTGGATCGAATGCGCGGCCCTGATGCCGCATTTCAAAGTATAAGCCGGATTGCTCGCTACCGCCGCTAGTGCCTGTGCTCGAAATGGTTTCGCCCGATTTGACCACGTCTCCCAGACGTTTGAAAAGAGCCTGATTATTGCCGTAAATTGTCATGTACTGACTGCCGTGATCAATAATGATCAGATTGCCGAAACCACGCAGCCAATCTGCAAATATAACACGCCCCGGGGCTACGGCTTTTACCTCAAGGCCCTCGCCGGCGCGGATGAACAACCCTTTCGAGTTAGGGCCGTCGCCCCGTTTACCGCCGAACCTCACCACTATTTCGCCGCGTATTGGCAATCGTAGCTGGCCCCGCATTTTGGCGAAGACGCCCTCCGGCATGCCGGGATCAGGCGCAAGTTCGTTGCGCGCCGAGGGCTCTGCGGGTTTCAGTGCAGCATCCTCAGCTTCTGAACTCGTTGGCTGGCTTTTTCCGGTTAGTGCTTTGCGCCCAGTATCTTTTTTAGCTTGCAAGGCTTGTTGCTGCAGGCGCTCGACCCGTGATCGCTCTGCTTTGGCCCTGACTGCCAACTGTTCCTGGCGCCGTTTCTCTTGTGCGATTGCTTCGGCCTTTTTCTGCGCTTGCATCAACTGCGCCAGCTTGGTCACCAGCCCTGCCAGACGCTGATCATCACGCTCCAAATGGCCGGCTTCTTTGCGCTGCGTCACAAGTTTGCTCGACAATTGCGCCAATAAACGCGCACGGCGAACTTTCTCCTGTTCCAGCAAGGTTTTTTGCGCCTGTTCATCCTGGGCGATTTCGTCCAGTTTGTCTTTTGCGCTCTGTGCCGCGACCTGATTGACTTCGACCGCTTTCAGGTTGGTGCGCAGCGATTCAACCATTCGAGCTTGCGCTTGCGACACATAACCCATGTATCGAAGTTCGCGATTAATGCGGTTGGGATTGTCGCCCGACAGCAAAAGTTTGGTGCGATCTTCATTGCCGGCCATATATTGCTCACGCAATAATTGCGCCAGTTGATTCTGCTCTACCTGTACCGTTTTGACGAGTTCACCTTGTTGTTGCGCCAATTGCGACAGCCTGGCTTCGGTCTGCGTTTGCTCTGTGCTCAGGTTGCGTAAAGAACTGCTGGCGTACGAAATCGCGCGTTCAGATTTGGCCAGTGCATCGGTCGCGCTATCTTTAGCGGTTTCGGTTTGTGCAATGTCCCGTTTGAGTTCACCCATTTTTTGCCGCAAATCGGTGCGTTCGGATTCGGCGACCGATTTTTGTTTGGCGCGCTCAGTAATTTTGTCGGCAGCAAGAGCGCTCTGCGGTACAGAGAGGAATGAGGCTAGTATGCCGCACAGCACAGCGCCATGCGCCAGTGCTATCGGCGCTATAAACCAAGCGCGACTGTCGCGCCCAACGGGGCGCGGGCAATACTCTAGCGGATTTGACATCGGTACCGAATTACTTCGCCTTTCCCTGGCTGGCAACCGCTTGCAACGCGGCTGCAATAACCGACTGGTCGCCCAGGTAATAGCTTTTGATCGGTTTCAGGTCGGTATCCAGTTCATACACCAACGGTTGCCCGTTGGGGACGTTCAGACCGACGATGTCGGCGTCGCTGATGCCGTCTAGCATCTTGATCAGCGCGCGCAAGCTGTTGCCATGGGCACTGATGATGATGCGCTTACCGGCGCGGATGGCCGGCGCGATTGAATCGTCCCAGGCCGGTATCACGCGCGCCACAGTGTCTTTCAGGCATTCGGTGAGTGGAATCTGTTCGCGCCGGAGGCTGGCATAACGTGGGTCGTCATACGAAACACGTGGGTCTTGCTGCGCTAGCGGCTGCGGTGGAATATCGTAACTGCGGCGCCATGCCAGTACCTGCGCCTCACCATACTGCGCTGCAGTTTCGGCCTTGTTCAATCCTTGCAAGGCACCGTAGTGGCGCTCGTTAAGGCGCCAGTCATGCACAACCGGCAGCCACATCAAGTCCATCTCGTCGAGCGTCCCCCAGAGCGTGCGGATGGCACGTTTGAGTACCGATGTATAAGCCAGGTCGAAAGTAAATCCGGCTTCGCGCAGCAGAGCGCCAGCCTGCTTTGCTTCAGCGACGCCTTTTGCAGTCAGATCGACGTCGGTCCAGCCGGTGAAGCGGTTGTCAAGATTCCAGGTGGATTCGCCGTGGCGCATTAATACGAGTTTGTACATGTTCGGAAGTAAAAAGCGTAAAGAAAGGTTAAGTTCGAGTTGGGTTAGATTGAATTCAGGCTTCTATTTTATAATGATGCGCTTGACTGCGGTCCATTCATCGCTAAACCAGCCACTGTACATCGGCGTTTATGTGGGTTGACTGGTGCTTGTCGGTGTCAAACTACTGGTTTGCCGATGCCAGTTATCGATAACTTTATTAGACTTTTATTATTGGAAACTTGTGAAATTCATTCTTGAAAATATCAGTTTGTTTGGCTTGGCACTCTTTTCTGGTGGTGCTTTGCTGGTGCCCGGCTTGTTGCGGCGCGGCTCGAAAGTGAGCCTGTTGCAAGCAACCCAGATCATCAATCAGGGCAAGGCCTTGATTCTGGATGTGCGCGAGCCGGATGAATTCGCGGCTGGTCATCTGCGGGATGCAAAAAACATCAGCCAGAAAATTTTGCCGTCGAAGTTGGGCGAAATTGAAAAATTCAAGAGCAAACCCGTCATCGTCGTTTGTGCGACTGGGACCCGTTCGGCTAGCGCAACAGCACGATTAAAAAAAGCCGGCTTCAGCGAAGCCGTGAGTCTGGACGGCGGCATGACCGCGTGGCAGGCGCAAAGCTTGCCAACTGTTAAATAAGAAGGAGCCAAATATGACAGCACATGTATTAATGTATAGCACTGGAGTCTGCCCTTACTGCGTGATGGCGGAGCGTCTTTTGAAAGCCAAGGGAGTGGACGAGATTGAAAAAGTGCGGATTGATCTCGACCCGCAGCAGCGCGATACGATGATGCAGAAGACCGGCCGTCGCACGGTGCCGCAAATCTATATCGGCGACACTTACGTGGGCGGTTTCGACGATTTGTCGGCGCTGGACCATTCGGGTGGACTTGATGCGCTGCTCAAAGGCGCTTAAGCTGTATTCCAGGCATTACAATACCCAACTAGACGGGCGCTGGATACGCACTTCCTCGCGCCCATTTTCAAACCTTATGAAAGCGTTTCATGACTGAAGAAGTCCAGCAACCTGTATTCCAAATCCAGCGCGTCTACCTGAAAGATTTGTCTCTGGAACAACCGAATTCGCCGGCAATTTTCCTTGAGCAAGAGGCGCCGAATATCGAAGTCGCAGTCGATGTTGGAGTCGACAACCTGGCTGACGGAATTTTTGAATCGACTGTGACAATTACCGTTACCGCCAAGATCAATGACAAGGTAGCCTTTCTGGTCGAAGGCAAGCAAGCCGGCATCTTTGAAGCGCGCAACATTCCGCCCGATCAAATTGAAGCCTTGCTAGGGATTGGTTGTCCGAACATCGTGTATCCGTATTTGCGCGCCAACATCGCCGACGCGATTACCCGTGCCGGTTTTCCTCCGGTGCATTTGTCTGAAATCAATTTTGAAGTGTTTTATCAGCAGCGCCAGCAAGCCCTTGCGGAACAAAACGCATCCGCCATCCTGGTACCGGATGGCACGCCTACCACCCACTGAAGAACGCACTTTGCTGCCCTGCCGGAGCCGGTTCATGAAGACCGCAATTTTCGCTGTAAGTTTGGGATTAATAGCGCAAGCTGGTACAGCGCATGCGGTTGATTTTAAATCAGTCGCAGCAGCGCCTGCCATCATGTACGACGCGCCTTCGGTGCGTGGTGCGAAAGTGTTTATCGCACCGCGCAACATGCCGCTCGAAGTGATCCTGACCTACGGCGATTGGACTAAGGTGCGCGACGCCAGCGGGGATTTGTCCTGGGTCGAATCCAGTGCACTGAATGCGCAGCGCTGGGTGGTGGTCAATGTCGCCAATGCCCGGATTCTGGCATCGCAGGACGAAGCCGCCAGCGTCGTCTTCAGCGCCGACAAAAACGTCTTGCTCGAATTGCTGGCACCGGCGACATCCGGCTGGCTCAAGGTAAAGCACCGCGACGGAGAGAGCGGCTACGTCAAGGCAACCGATGTGTGGGGCGAGTAGATTTCTCTGTAAATATTAGGGGTATGCCTAAAAACAGGTGATTCGCCGCATATTTTTCATGTGGAAATTATTTATACAGAAGCCAGTATCAATACAATCACAAACATCAGGAAGCGCTTTCCCGAAGCGCCCCGCCTACCCTCTGCGATACCGATCCCTGCCAGAAAATAACTGTATACCGCCATGTCAACCGATGCCACCTTGTCTTCCATGCCGATGCATATCACAATCCTCGGCGCCGGCGCCTGGGGCACCGCTCTGGCGACCTCGCTGGCCGAACGGCATCCAGTCGTGTTGTGGGGACGCGATGCCGCGCTAATCCGGGACAGTACTGCGCGGCGGGAAAATTTTCGTTTTTTGCCGGGCATCCACTTGCCGGATGGACTCGAATTGAGTGCCGATTTCGAGCAAGCCGTCACGCATTCTGCGATCAATGGCTTGCTGATCGCGGCCACGCCGGTGGCCGGTTTGCGCTCCCTGCTGGAACGTCTGAAACCGCATGCGCCGGCCAATTTAATCTGGCTCTGCAAAGGCTTCGAAGAACAAACCCGAATGCTGCCGCATCAAGTGGTGCGCGACGTGTTGGGCGACTCCATCCCGGTCGGCGCGTTGTCGGGCCCGTCGTTCGCACTGGAGGTGGCGCGCGGCCTGCCGTGCGCGCTGACGATTGCCACCACCGCCCCCGGTTTCCGGGGTCATGTGGTGCGCGCGATTCACGGCGGCAATATCCGGCTGTATTCGAGTGAAGACCTTATCGGAGTCGAGGTTGGCGGCGCCGTCAAGAATATCCTGGCGATTGCCACCGGTATCGCCGATGGCCTGGGTCTGGGGTTGAACGCCCGCGCCGCGCTGATTACGCGCGGCCTGGCTGAAATCACGCGACTCGGCGCGGCACTCGGAGGCCAACCTGAAACCTTTATGGGCCTGGCCGGAGTGGGTGACCTGATTCTGACTTGCACCGGTGACTTGTCGCGCAATCGTCAAGTCGGCTTAGGCTTGGCCCAAGGCAAATCGCTGGCAGCGATCGTAGCCGATCTCGGGCATGTGGCCGAGGGTGTGCGGTGCGCACAGACGGTGCGCGCGCTGGCGCTTGAGCTTAATGTGAGCATGCCAATTACCGACGCGGTAGCCGGCGTGCTATTCGACCGCGATCCGGTACCGGAAATGGTGGCGCGCCTGTTGGCGCGCGACCCGCGCGAAGAATCAATGTAGATGTCTGACACGGCAGCGTCCGCTGCCGCAACGCCGACAACACCAGGCATCTTGGCCGCCCACCGAAGCCATCGGCGAGCCAACCGACCAGGCTGGGGCGACAATCTGACCAAGAGCGAACAATCCTGGCCCCGTCCGGCTGGCGACGCCTGCCTTGAAACTTAAAACGATCCAGCATGCCAGCTCAAACGCGCGGTGAAGCACCCCGCATCAGGGCTGACAGCGGCTTACCAGGCAATTCGACAGTCCCGATCATATGCTGACAAACCAGGGCAATTAAATGTGGCATATAACACATCTATTATGTCTATAATGCTGCAGCAAATTGCTGCGAGGTAATGCAGGCCCATCATCCGCGCAAAGCGAATGCCATGAGAACGTATGCTGATCCTGATGGATATCGAAAAAATGATGTCTTCGTCTGACATTGGATTGGTTGAACAATCTGCTAGTACATATAAAAAAACCAATATCAATCGTTAGGAGACACGCATGATCAAGCTGCAAAATTTCCGTTCCATAAGTATTGCCAAAAAACTCGGGCTGCTCACATTTAGCGCCATCCTCGGCATCGTCGCACTGACCGCGCTATTTCTGGTTTCAGAGCGGAAATTGATAATGGAAGAGCGCCAGAATAACGTGCGGCAAGTAGTGGAAACCGCGCACGGTTTGTTGACTTACTACCACGACCTGGCGACCAAAGGTACACTGACCGAGCCGCAGGCGCAACAGCAGGCGATGGCAGCGATCAAGGGCTTGCGTTACAGCAACGCCGAATATTTTTTTATAACCGATATGCAACCGCGCGCGCTGATGCATCCAATCAGTCCGGCACTGGACGGCAAGGACCTGTCGAACATGAAGGACCCGACCGGCAAGCTTCTTTTTGCAGAAATGGCATCCACCGTCAAAGCAAGCGGTGCTGGGTTCGTCCCTTATATGTGGCCCAAACCGGGCCACAATCAACCGGTGCAAAAGGTGACGTACGTCAAGGGATTTGCACCTTGGGGCTGGATTATCGGCTCCGGCGTATATGTGGATACGGTTGCAGCTGCGATTCTGAGCCGCTTGGTCAATTTTTCGATCGGCGCACTGATGCTGGCCGCCATCTTGTTTGTAATTGGCCGCGTGATTTCGCATTCGATTACGCGCCCGATGAATGAATCCGTAAAAATTGCGCAGAAAGTTGCATCCGGTGATTTGACCAGCCATATCGAGGTAAAAACCACGGACGAGACAGGTCAATTATTACAAGCGCTGAAAGACATGAACGGCAGCCTGGTGAATATCGTCGGCGGAGTGCGCAGCGGCACCGACACCATCGTCGCCGCCTCCAGTCAGATTGCCGCCGGCAGCCAGGATCTGGCGAGCCGCACCGAAGAACAGGCCAGTTCGCTGGAAGAAACCGCGTCCTCGATGGAAGAGTTGACCAGTACCGTGCAGCAGAATGCCGACAATGCTCATCAAGCCAACGCACTCGCACTTTCTGCCTCGCAAGTCGCGCAGAAAGGCGGCGCAGTGGTGGCGCAAGTGGTCGATACCATGGCCTCGATCAATGATTCATCCAGAAAAATCGTCGACATTATCGGCGTCATTGACGGTATCGCGTTCCAGACCAACATTCTGGCACTGAATGCGGCCGTCGAAGCGGCCCGCGCCGGCGAGCAAGGCAGAGGTTTTGCGGTGGTCGCAACCGAAGTGCGCAACCTGGCGCAGCGCAGTGCCAGTGCCGCCAAGGAAATCAAAACATTAATCGGCGACTCAGTGGAAAAAGTAGATCAGGGCGCCAAACTGGTCAACCAAGCCGGCATCACCATGACCGAGATCGTTGCCAGCGTCAAACGGGTCACCGACATCATGGACGCAATTACTTCGGCCAGCCAGGAGCAGACTTCCGGCATCGAGCAAATCAATCAAGCCATCAACCAGATGGATCAGGTTACCCAACAAAACTCAGCACTGGTGGAGGAGGCTGCAGCCGCTGCCGAATCGCTACAGGACCAGGCCGGCAACCTGTCGCAGGTCGTCAGTATCTTCAAGCTGGAAGGGATGCGCGTAACCCAAAAAAGCACTGTGCCTGAACGGAACATTAATACGGTGACAGCACTGCCGAATACCGGCCAGGGCAGCGCTCGCCCCAGCGACAGGAAACGGAGTGCAGTCGGCTAAAAAATTGCCATGCAAACACTTAAAAATTATTCAATAACTACTAAGACGCTTTATTTAAGATCACAAATAAATGACGGAGTATATTTAAAAAATTACATTTTTACGCATATATTTGTTGGCTTTTTTAAAAATACAACAGCCAGTATACTTTTTCTGCAACTTTACTTGACTGGCTTGCTGAGTAAAATCATGATCAGCACTGAGGAATTTTCGAGTGCTTCCAACGCATGCATTTCAGCGCCGGCCAGGAAGATCATGTCGCCGGCATGCAGAGTCTGAATCCGGTCGTGTGCAGTGAAAGCAACGCTGCCTTCCAGGCATTGCACGGTGACTTCGCCAGGAACCATGTGGGCCGGCATGACCTTGCCGCGTGGCATGGTCAAACGCATAACTTCCAGTTGCGGGGTTTTGATCAGGGCAATCGATGAAAAAATTGCGCATTCTTCGCCTAGTGGACGCAGATCGATTACGGTGCCGGATGCGGCGTGCGTTAATGCCATGAAGATCTCCTTGGGTTTTTCCAGTATCGACCGTAGCACGAATCAGAGTGCAGCTCCAGAGTCGAGGTTAGTGCCTGCGGAACTTGGCATGGCACCCCAAGCTCCACTCCATTTACTTGGGATAACGCAAGAGAAGCGCGTTTTGCGCCGGACGCATCGAACGCTACGGCCTTATACTCTTGGTTCTTTTTTTATTTTTAACAAGAAATTCTTATGTCGAATGTTTCCTTATTTCACGCACCGCACCGCTTGGGTAGCGCAGTGCAGCGCGGCTTCACTCTGATCGAGATCATGGTTGTAGTCGTGATCATGGGCGTACTGGCAGCGCTGGTGGTGCCGAAACTGATGGGCCGCACCGACGAGGCGCGCATTGTCGCAGCCAAGCAGGATATTGCAACCATCATGCAGGCACTCAAGCTGTACAAGCTCGATAACCAGCGCTATCCGACCACCGAGCAGGGCTTGTCGGCGCTGACTACGCGGCCGACCTCCGGCCCGGCCGCCAACGGTTGGAAAACCGGCGGTTATCTGGATAAGGTGCCGAAAGACCCGTGGGGCGGCGCATATCAGTTGCTTTCGCCCGGCATTAAAGGCGAGATCGACGTGTTTTCTTTCGGTGCCGACGGCCAGCCTGGCGGCACCGGCAACGATGCCGATATCGGTTCGTGGGATCTGTAACTATCAACCTTACCTGGCACCTTGTCATGCCGCGTGCCCGACGTGCCTCGTCTGCGCGCGGCTTCACTTTGCTGGAACTGATGATCGTCATCGTGATTATCGGCATCACGCTTGGTGCGGTGGCGTTAAACGCGCTGCCGGATGCGCGCCAGACCTTACAAAATGAGGCCCAGCGCATCGCGCTCCTGCTGCAACTGGCACGCGACGAAGCGATCGTGCGCAACCGGCCGGTTGCCTTCGAACTGGAGCCGGATCGTTACCGTTTTCTGGTGCACGAAGATCACGTCTGGCAAGTCATCACTCAAGATGATCTGTTACGCGAACGCCGGTTTAAAAGTGCGCCGTTAACGCTGTCGATCAACCCGCCGTTGGCAACTGGCGATGGGCCGCTGCGCATCGTATTCGGGCGCGAGCCGGTTGACAAGCCTTTCGTACTGACACTGTCTCTTGAGACGGTCAGCGTCGCCATTCGTGCCGATGGCATCGGCCATTTCGTGGCGGACTGAAATGCCGCGTATTTTTCCACCCACTTTGCCGATGATGGCCAGCGCCGCCGGCTTTACCCTGCTCGAAGTGCTGGTGGCGCTGGTCATCGTTGGCACTTCGCTGGGCGCGAGCTTGCGCGCGGCAGGCAGCCTGACCCAAAACAGCACAGGTTTGCGCGCCGCGATGATGGCCAACTGGTCGGCGGAAAACCGTCTGAGCCAGATTCGTCTGGCGCGCGAATGGCCTGCTTTCGGCAAGCGTAGTTTCGATTGCTTCCAAGGCCGCTTGCAACTGGTCTGCGAGGAGGAAGTCATCGCTACCCCGAATCCGAATTTCCGCCGGGTCGAGGTCAGTGTGTTCGAGTCCGGCAATCTGGAGCGGCGCATCATCAAGCTGGTGCAGGTGGTGCCCAATGAACTGTAAATCCAAAATAAAAAATGTTGGAGCCGAATTTCCTCTCCCAAAAGGAAAAAGTGAGAACAGAAACCCGGAATATCAAACCTTTTCCGGGCCGAGTCTATATAAGCATAACCGTTGCGGCTTTACCCTGATTGAGTTGCTGGTCGCCATCAGTATCCTGGCGATTGTTGCTGTACTCGGTTGGCGCGGACTGGATGGCATCGTGCGCGCGCGCGTGGCGCTGACGGCTGAACTGGAGCAAACCCGCGGTCTGCAATTGGCGTTCGCGCAACTCCAAAGCGATGCTGAACATTTCACCCGGGCAAGCGATATCGGCCGCCCCACGCTGGCTGCGCAAGACGGGCGCTTGACGCTGATTCGCGCCGTATATGCGGACGATCAGCCGTCACGCCTGCAAGTGGTGGCTTACCGTATCCTGAATGGCGAGTTGATCCGGCGCGAATCGATCGCTACCCGCGATCTGAGCGCGCTTGATGCACTCTGGAAAAATAGTATTAGCGGCACCGATGCTGACACTCCTGCGGTGGTGTTGCAGAGCGCGGTATCCGGCATGACGCTGCGTTTGTGGTGGAATGATGGCGCCGGCTGGCGGATCGACCAAGGCAGTGCCACCACCGCGGCAAGCGGGTTGGAGGTCGTGCTGACAGTACAGCAGAACGGCCCGGCGTCACGCATGACCAAGATATTTTTATTGGGGGCGTCATGAGGCGTGTACCCCTGGCCGCCCAGCGCGGCGTAGCAATCATCATTGCACTGCTGCTGACCGCGCTGGCGGTGACGATAGTGGCCAGCCTGTTCTGGCAGCAACAGGTACAGGTGCGCTCGATTGAAAATCAGCGCCTGCACCTGCAAACCAAGTGGATTTTGCGTGGTGCGCTTGACTGGGCGCGCCTGGTGCTGCGCGAAGATGCCAAATTTTCCCACACCGATACGCTCGATGAGCCGTGGTCGGTGCCACTGGCAGAAACCCGGCTCGACCAGTATGTGGAAAACGACCGCACCAATAGCGATCAGACCGATGCCACCCTGTCGGGTCAGATTGTGGATGCGCAAGGTCGCTTCAATCTCGCCAATCTGGCGCAAGGCGGCAAAGTTAACCCACGCGAAGTCGCCGTCTTTGCACGCTTGCTGGGTAGCCTGCAACTAAATACCGGCTTGGCGCAAGCGGCGGCCGACACCATCGCGCGCGCCCAGCCCATCGCGCCAGCCGCAAGCGGCGCTGCGCTGACGGGCGCTGCCGCACAGTCCGCCGCGCAGCCGCTGAAGTTGCTGCTAGTTGACGATTTGCTGGCGGTACCTGGATTTACTGCGCCGATACTGACCTCGCTGCGCGATTTCGTGACCTTACTGCCGCGCGCCACGCCGATCAATGTAAATACCGCTTCGGCCCAGGTATTAGCGGCCAGAATTGATACACTCTCGCAGTCCGACGCCGAAGTGCTGGTGGCAGCGCGCAAAAAGGCGTCTTTTCGCAACAGCGCCGACTTCGTTGCACTCTTGCCACCGGGCAAGGCAGGCGATCTAAGCGCCAACGACTTTGCGGTGGCGACGAATTTTTTCATCGTCTATGGCAAAGTGCGCCTGAACCGTGCCACCATGGAGATGCAGGCTCTGATTGAGCGTAGCGATCTCACCACCAGGCTGATCTGGGTGCTGGACAATTAATTTTCGGGAAATCTGACATCGTGAGCATATTGTATATTCGCCACCCTCCCAAAGCAGCCTTTGACGGCGCGCTGGTGCCGCTGCCCTGTCGGTTTGCACTGGTGTCGAATAGCGGCGCGGTCGAGCGCGAGGGATTGTCAACGCTGCCCGGCCTGAGCGATGCAATCCGGCAGGCAGCAAAGATAGTATTACTGCTGGCCGCCAGCGATGTCAGCTTGTTACGCGTGAAGGTGCCGCCGCTGTCAAGCGCCCGGCTCAAAGTGGCGCTGCCTAACCTGGTTGAGGATCAATTGATGTCGGACCCGTCCGAGTGCGCGTTTGCCGCTGGCGCAGCACAGGATGGCATGCGCACTGTGGCAGTGGTCAATCGCGCGTGGCTGGAACAGTTATCCGCCAGCCTGACCGCGCTGGGGGCGCGCCAGTTGGCAGCCGTCCCGGCACAGCTCTGCCTGCCGCACCAGCCTCCCGCGGTGGCTGCCGCAGTCACTGAGTTTGGCTCTGACAGAGACGTTGCCTTGCGTTGGTCGGAGCAGGATGGCATCGGTTTTTGCATCGGCGCCATAGCCCAAAATAGCGCCGAAGCCGCAGCCCGCGAAGTCATCGATGCATTGCGGCTGATGGCGCCGCAAGCGGACTTGATCCTACAGGTGGCGCCGGCCAGCGTGGCGGCTTACCAGCGGGCCGTTGCCGATACCGGCGATGCACAATTGCAGATTGCGGCCGAAGACTGGGTTCAGTGCGCCGCTGCTGCCAAGAACGTGACACTGAATTTGATGACTGGGCTGGGTGCCTCGGCCGGTCCGCAAGTGAATTGGCGGCCGTGGCGCTGGCCGGCGGCGCTGGCACTGCTGGCGGCTGTGGTGAATATTGTCGGACTTAACGCCAGCTGGCTGCAGTTGCAGCACGAAGCGGATTTCCTGCATGATGGTATGAATCAGACTTTCCGTGCCGCCTTTCCGAAAGAAAGCGTGATCATCGATCCGGTAGCCCAGATGCGGCAAAAACTCAGCGCTTCCAAACAAGGCTCTGGCCAGGCCGGGCCAGACGATTTTCTGACCTTGGCGGGCGCCTTTGGCAACGTTTGGGACAGCCTGCCGCAAGCGCAAACGAATAAAGCGCAGCCTGCAATTGCCGCGATAGAATACCGCGAGCGCAGTTTGCTGGTGCGCCTAAAGCCTGCTGATGCGGTCAAACTCGACGCCATCCGGCCGCTTTTGGCGCCACACAAATTGGCGCTGACCGAACTAAGCGCCGGCGTCTGGCAGATCAGGAGTGCGCCATGAGGCTCAACCGCAAGTTTTCCGGCAAATGGGCGCTCCAGTCCGCCCGCTTCACCGATCGGCGTGCCACCGCGGCACATTTCTGGTCAGAGCGCAATCGGCGCGAGCGCATCCTGATAGCACTTGGTGTAGCAGTGGTGTTGCTGGGCCTGTTGTATGTGCTGTTGATAGACCCGGCGTTGCAGGGCCGTGCCCAGTTGCGCAAAAATCTGCCAGTATTGCGGCAACAGTCCGCGCAATTGCAGGCAATGGCCAAACAGGCTGCCGCTTTGCCCAAAGTAGCGGCGCCCACTGCAACCAGCGTGAGCAAAGAAAGCATCGAAGCCGCGCTACAGACCAGTGGCCTGCGAGCAAAAAGCGTGGCGTGGAGTGGCGATTTCGCCCAATTGCAATTTACAGAGGTTCCTTTTAACGCCTTACTGGACGCCTTGCAGCCGCTACAGAAAACCATGCGACTAGCCGTCGTCGAAGCCACCGTCACGGCCACAGGCACGGCCGGCAGCGTCAATGCCAGCCTGACTTTACGTGCGCAAAAGGCTGATTGAGTGGCACGCCTCTTGCTCTGGTTGCTGGCCGGTTGCATCAGCGTCGCGCTTACCGTGTTGGCATACCTGCCGGCCAACTGGATGTCCATGCTGTTGGAGGCACAGACCGCAGGACGCTTGACGCTGGGCGATGCACAGGGCACGCTCTGGAACGGCTCGGCATTTATCGGCGGTGCGCCTGGTGCCAGAGATCCGGTTACACCCTTGCTGCCGGGCCGATTTTCCTGGCGTTTATCGCCGCTGCTGTTGCTGGGACAAGTCCGGCTGCAGCTGGAAAACTCCGCTGCGCTGACGCAACCGGTCAGTATTCGCGGCAGTTGGTCGCAGTGGCAGGTCAGCGCAGCAGAAGTCATGCTGCCAGCGGAACGACTGGCTGGGTTGGGCGCGCCACTCAATACGATCGCGCCCAGCGGCCGGATGCGCCTGTCTTGGGGGCCGTTACAATTAGCGCGCCGTGGCCAAAAAGTCGATCTGCACGGCACGCTGCGGCTGGATATTGAAGATAGTGCGTCGGGTCTGTCACCGATCAAGCCACTAGGGGCCTATGTGGTAACAATGGAATGGCGCGGACAGAGCGCGCAACTGGTGCTTAAGACTGTCAAGGGCCCGCTGTTGCTGAACGGTGATGGTGCGCTGGAAAATGGCCGACTGCATTTTTCTGGCACCGCCGAGGCGGCAGCCGGACAACAGGAAAAATTAGCGAACTTGCTGAATTTACTGGGCCAGCGCCGCACGGTCGCTGGCCGTGAAGTGATCGCTTTAGAATTTAGATAATGAAAAAACAATCCAATACGGCGGTGGGGAACAACATGCAAAAACACATTAAGAAAAATGCCCAATGGCAGCGCTTGCGCGCGACCGCGGTTTTGCTGTTGAGTGTTGCGGCAATCCCGCCGGCGTGGCCGGCCGCCGCCGATAACGAAGCGACGCTGAATTTCGTCGGTGCCGATATCGAATCAGTAATCAAGGCGATCGGCCACTACACCAACACTACTTTCATCATCGATCCACGCGTCAAGGGCACCATTAATCTGGTGGCCGAAACTGCGCTGACCAAAGCGCAAGCCTTCAACCTGCTGGGGTCTGCCTTGCGCTTGCAGGGTTATGCAATGGTGGCCGGCGATGGTTTCACCAAGGTGGTGCCGGAAGCCGATGCCAAGCTGCAAGCGACTCCGACCGAGGTCAGAAGCGACGCGGTCCGGCTCAAGGGCGACCAGATCGGAACCCGGATCTTCCGCCTGAACTATGAATCGGCCGCTAATCTGGTGGCAGTGTTGCGGCCCTTGATTTCGCCCAACAACACGATCAATGCCAATCCAGGCAACAATTCCCTGGTCATCACCGACTATGCCGACAACTTGAACCGGTTGGGGAAAATCATTACTGCGCTGGACGCTCCCGCCACCGGAGATATGGATGTGGTGCCGGTGCGCTACGCGATTGCCGCCGATATCGCGGTCATGATCAATAAACTGCTGGAATCCGGCGCCGCCGCACCTGGCACGGATGCAGGGCGCGTCAATCTGATTGCGGATAGTCGCACCAATGCGGTGATCGTGCGCGCGCCGTCGCTGGCACGCGCAAATCTGGCCAAATCGCTGATCGCCAAACTAGATCAGCCGACTGCGCAGCCCGGCAACGTGCATGTGGTTTACCTGAAAAACGCCGATGCCACCAAGCTGGCGCTGACCTTGCGCTCCGTAGTCGGCTCCGATGGCTCGGCGCCAAGCTCGACCATGCCGGCATCAGCACCCGCAGCCTCCCAAAATACAGCCAACGGAATGACCGGATCCATGCCGCCTTCTGTTGCACCCGCCGTATTGTCGTCCGGCGGCCCGGCTGGTTTTATTCAGGCCGACACCGCCACCAATACTCTGATCATCACCGCCAGCGAACCTGTGTATCGCAATTTGCGCACCGTCATCGACCAACTCGACGTGCGCCGGGCCCAGGTCTATATCGAATCGCTGATCGTTGAAGTCACCGCCGACAAAGCGGCCGAATTCGGCATCCAGTGGCTCGGTTTGTCCGGCAATAGCGGCAGCAGTTATCGGGTCGGCGGCGGCTCCGCGTTCGCTGGTTCGGTCGCCGGCGACAATATCCTCAATCTGGCAACCGGAAACGGTGCGGTAGCGCCAGGCGCCGGTCTGACGCTGGGGATATTTCGCCAGATCAACGGCAAGCTCGGCTTGGGCGCACTGGCGCGGGCGCTGGAATCCGACGCCGATACCAATATCCTGTCGACTCCGAACCTGATCACGCTCGACAACGAAGAAGCTAAAATCATTGTCGGCCAGAACGTGCCTTTCATCACCGGCCAGTACACCACGCAAGCCTCAGGCGGCGGCGCTGGCGTCAACCCGTTCCAGACCATCGAGCGTAAAGACGTCGGCCTGTCGCTGCGAGTGCGTCCGCAAATTTCCGAAGGCGGCACCGTGAAGATGGCGATTTACCAGGAGACTTCGGCCGTCCAGAGCACCGCCAATGCGGCCGGCATCATCACCAGCAAGCGCTCGATTGAAACCAATGTGCTGGCTGATGACGGCCAAATTATCGTGCTCGGCGGCCTGATCGAAGATACCGTTGGCGACAGTACCGAAAAAGTACCTGGCCTGGGTGATATCCCAATCATCGGCAACCTGTTCAAATACCAGAAACGCGGTCGCAAAAAGACCAATCTGATGGTGTTTTTGCGCCCAACCGTGATCCGCAGCAGCGAGCAGAGCGCCAGCGTGGTGGCCGATCGCTACGACTACATCCGCGGCACCGAAATTTCCGCTCAACCAGCCAGGACTATTTTCTTGCCGGATACCGGCGCACCGATTCTGCCGCGGCTTGAAAGCGGCCAACCCATCGGCGGCTCGTTCCTGAAACCGCTGCAAAAGGGCGCTAGGCCGGACGCAAACGGCAATGGCAATGGCGGCGCGTCGATCCAGATCACGCCCGCTACCCCGGCGGCAGAATCGAGATAATGAACAGCATGATGAACGAGGCCCGCCTATTGCCGTATGCGTATGCGCGAGATTTCGCGCTGCTGGCGTATCGCAAAACTGAAGATCACGAAAATACGGTAGAGGTATGGTTTTCGGATGCGACACCGCCGACCGCAATCGCCGAAGTGAGCCGCCGCTTCGGCCGCGTCAAGCTGAAATCCTTGCCACACGATGAACTCAAGGCGGCAATCGCCAAAGCTTATGCCGGCTCCGGCGGTGACGCCGCGCAGGTGGTTGGTGAAGTCGAGTCCGATCTCGACCTGACCCGCTTGATGCAGGATATGCCGGCGATTGAAGATCTGCTGGAATCGGCCGACGATGCGCCGGTGATCCGCATGATCAATGCGCTGCTGACTCAGGCGCTGCGCGAAGGTGCGTCCGACATCCATATCGAGCCGTTCGAACATTCGTCGGTGGTACGGTTTCGGATCGACGGCGCACTGCGCGATGTAGTGCGGCCAAAAAAAGCGATCCACGCGGCGCTGATCTCGCGCATCAAAATCATGGCACAACTCGATATTTCAGAAAAACGCCTACCGCAGGATGGCCGCATCACACTGCGGGTTGGCGGCAAGCCGGTCGATGTACGGGTCTCCACCTTGCCGACCGGGCACGGCGAGCGCGCAGTGTTGCGCTTGCTGGACAAGGAAGCCGGTCAACTCGATTTACAGAATCTGGGCATGGGCGATACGCTGCTGCCGCAGTTTGCCAAGCTGATCGCGCAGCCGCACGGCATCGTGCTGGTGACCGGACCGACCGGTTCCGGCAAAACCACTACCCTGTATGCGGCGCTAACGCGTTTGAACACCACCGCCACCAATATCCTGACGGTGGAAGATCCGATTGAATACGATCTGGCCGGGGTCGGCCAGACCCAGGTCAACCCACGCATCGACATGAGCTTCGCCAAGGCGCTGCGGGCGATCCTGCGGCAAGATCCAGACATCATCATGATCGGTGAAATTCGCGACCTGGAAACCGCGCAGATTGCGGTACAGGCATCGCTCACCGGTCATCTGGTGCTGGCAACCTTGCATACCAACGACTCCGCCGCGGCCGTGACGCGCTTGCTAGACATGGGGATTGAACCGTTTTTGCTGTCGTCGTCGCTGCTAGGGGTGCTGGCTCAGCGCCTGGTGCGCAAGTTGTGCCCGCATTGCCGGCAACATGACGGCCAAAACTGGCAACCGGTCGGCTGCGACAAGTGCGGCAATTCCGGTTACCAGGGTCGGATCGGCGTCTATGAATTGTTGCAAACCACCGATGAAATCCGCGCACTGATCCATCACAGCGCTTCGGAAGCCGAAATCCGCGCCACGGCCCAGCACGACGGCATGCAGACCATGCGCGAAGATGGCGAACGCTGGTTAAAAGATGGCACCACCTCGCAAGCGGAATTGCTGCGCGTGACGAAAGACTAGGATCATGGCAGTTTTCCGTTACGAAGCCGTAAATGCCCTGGGCGCCACCAGCACAGGCGTGGTCAACGCCGATAGCGCCCGCGCGGCGCGCACCGATCTGCGCCTGCAGGGTTTGACACCGATTGCGGTGGAGCCGATCACGACCCAAATCGACGCCACCGGTGCGCGGCGGCGGCACGGCTTCGGCGAACGGCTGTCAACCAATGAGCTATCGTTATTTACACGCCAGATGGCGAGCTTGCTGGAAGCCAGCCTGCCGCTGGAACAAGCTTTTTCCGCCTTGCTGGAACAAGCCGAGCGGCCGTACGTGCGCGACCTGGTCGCCTCGATCCGTTCAGAAGTGATGGGCGGCGCATCGCTATCGGACGCGTTGTCCCAGCATCCGCGCGATTTTGCCGAAATTTACCGCGCATTGGTCGCCTCCGGCGAGCAAATCGGCCAACTGGCGCGAGTACTGTCGCGGCTGGCCGACTTTATCGAACGGCGCAATGCGCTGGTGCAAAAGGTCAAACTCGCGTTCACTTATCCGGCCATCGTCTCGGTAGTGGCATTTGCGATCGTGATTTTTTTGCTGACTTATGTAGTGCCGCAAATCGTTTCCGTGTTCTCCAATACCAAGCAAAAACTGCCGATCCTGACCATCATGATGCTGGCAATTTCTGATTTCGTGCGGAGTTACGGCTTGTTTGTGTTGCTGGCGCTGATCGCACTCGGATTCGCCTGGCGCGCCGCTTTGCAAAATCCGGCGACCCGAATGCGCTGGCACAAGTGGCTGCTGACTGCGCCGCTATATGGCAAATTCGAACGCAGCCTGAATACGTCGCGCTTTGCCAGTACGCTGGCGATCACGATCGGTTCCGGCGTACCGATTTTGCGCGCGCTACAAACCAGTCGCGACACCCTGTCGAATGTCGCCATGCGCGAGCAGGTTGAAGAGGCCGCGGCTGCGGTGCGCGAAGGCGTCAGCCTGGCACGGGCACTATCAGCACGGCAGCATTTCCCGCCGATGCTGATCCACATGATCCGCGCCGGCGAAGCCACCGGCGAATTGCCGGCGATGCTGGAGCGCGCAGCCACTTCCCAGGAGCAGGATCTGGAACGCCGCACGCTGACCATTGCCGGCTTGCTGGAGCCGGCGCTGATCCTGATCATGGGCGTGGTGGTGTTGTTGATCGTGTTGGCGGTACTGATGCCGATCATCGAAATCAATCAGTTGGTGCATTAATAATATGCGTAGAAAGAATTGACATGAAGCGCTTGCCCTGGTTTGCCAGTTTTGCGATGTTCATCGCGCTATGTGCGTCGGCCGCCTATTGGGCCATGCAACTGTTCCAACCGCCAGTGCGCGCAGTTGCTGCGGTACCGCGGGCGCAACAGCCCGAGTTGTCGCTAGACGCTGCCAAAAATTTGTTCGGCGGTGTCGCAATTAATTTGGCCAGCAATTATCAACTTAGTGGAGTGGTTGCCGCCGCCAGAAACCGTGATAGCGTTGCCATTCTGTCGGCCGACGGCAAACCGGCCAAGGCGGTGACCGCCGGAGGTGAACTGACGCCAGGCGTGATAGTGAAGGAAGTTCATCCGCAATACGTGTTGCTGTCGGAATCCGGTGTCATCAAACGCGTAGAACTGGCCGTCAGCGCCAAAGGCCAAGCTGGCTTGGATCTGTCGGTAAGGGTGCCCAGCGCAGTGGTGCCGACCATGTCTTCAGCCAGAGCAACTACGGTCGTACCGGGTGCCGTATCGGATTTACCGCCGCCAAACCAGCCAGGAACGCAATCCAGCCAGCAATCACCGTAGTCAAGCTGGAGCCTTGATTTGGTTCACCTTGGTGATTGCGAGCGCCCTCTTCCGCGCCCCGGAGAAAGCTTATCCATAGTAGGCTTGATAGCTAATTTATGAATATACCAATATGTGTATATTTATAAATAGCACTGATTTAATGCGGAAGTAGTGTGATTTTTTCATATACTCCCGTAAAAATTTAATTACTACGCGGAGTGACTACAAAATGTAACGCGCCAGGTCGTCATCGACTGACAACGCACCGAGTCGTTCATTGACGTAAGCGGCGTCGATTGAGACCACTCTGCCGGCAGTTTCGCTAGCCGCGAACGAGATTTCTTCGAGTAGTTTTTCCATCACTGTATACAAGCGGCGGGCACCAATATTCTCGGTTTTTTCATTGACCGAATAAGCAATTTCGGCCAGACGCCTGACGCCTTCCGGGGTGAAGTCAATCTGTACTTTTTCAGTCGCCAGCAACGCTTCGTACTGCGCCGTCAGACAGGCATCGGTGGAAGTCAGGATGCATTCGAAATCCGCAATCGACAGCGATCCCAGTTCGACCCGGATCGGGAACCTGCCCTGCAGTTCGGGAATGAGATCGGACGGTTTGGCTAAATGGAAAGCGCCGGAGGCAATGAACAAAATATGATCGGTCTTGATCATGCCGTACTTGGTATTGACGGTGGTGCCCTCGACCAGCGGCAACAAATCGCGCTGCACGCCGGCACGCGATACTTCGGCCCCGCCGGCTTCGGAGCGCGACGCGATCTTGTCGATTTCGTCCAGGAACACGATGCCGTTTTGCTCGACATTGGTGATCGCCTGCTGCTTGAGTTCTTCCTCATTGACCAGTTTCGCTGCTTCTTCCTCGATTAGCAGCTTCATAGCGTCCCGAACCTTCATCTTGCGGGCTTTCTTGCGGGCGTTCCCCATGCCGGAAAACATGGTCTTGATCTGCTCGGTCATTTCCTCCATGCCGGGCGGTGCCATGATTTCCATTTGCGGCCCGGCTTCGGCGACCTCCAGCTCGATTTCGTTATCGTCCAACGCACCTTCACGCAAACGCTTGCGAAAAGTTTGACGGGTGCCATTGTCTTTTTGCGCTTCGTCCTGGGCTGGTGTATTCAGACCGAAATCGCGCGCCGGCGGCACCAGAATATTGATAATTCGGTCCTCTGCCGCATCTTCGGCGCGCACGCGCACCTTTCGGGTAGCCGCTTCACGGGTTTGCTTGATGCCGATATCGACCAGGTCGCGGATGATGGTATCGACATCGCGGCCGACATAACCGACTTCGGTAAACTTGGTGGCTTCGATCTTGATGAATGGCGCATCCGCCAACTTCGCCAGACGGCGCGCAATTTCGGTCTTGCCCACACCCGTGGGGCCGATCATCAGGATGTTTTTGGGCGTGATCTCGTGTCGCAGTGGCTCCGCCACCTGCTGGCGGCGCCAGCGATTGCGCAGCGCAATGGCGACTGCGCGCTTGGCGTTGCCTTGGCCAACTACATGCTTGTCGAGTTCGGTGACGATTTCTTGAGGGGTCATGTTCATGGGGTATCAGTCCAGCGTTTCGATGGTGTGCGACAGATTGGTATAAATGCAAAGTTCACCGGCAATCGTCAGTGATTTCTTGACGATATCGATCGGCGCCAGATCGGTATTTTCTTGCAATGCCTTGGCTGCCGACTGGGCAAAAGTGCCGCCGGAGCCAATCGCGCCGATGCCATCTTCCGGCTCTAGCACGTCGCCGTTGCCGGTGATGACCAGCGTCGATTCGCGGTCAGCTACCAGCAGCATCGCTTCCAGCCGGCGCAGCATGCGGTCAGTGCGCCAGTCCTTGGCCAGTTCGACCGAGGCACGCATCAGATGGCCCTGGTGTTTTTCCAGCTTGGCTTCAAAGCGCTCGAGTAATGTGAATGCATCAGCGGTGCCGCCGGCAAAACCAGCCAGCACTTTGCCGTGGTACAGCGTGCGGACTTTGCGAGCGGTACCCTTCATGACGATATTACCAAGGGTAACTTGTCCATCGCCGCCGAGGGCGACAATATTGCCGCGTCGCACCGACAGGATGGTGGTGCCGTGAAATTGTTCCATGCTTACCTCAAAAATACTGTGGATTGATGTGCCCTGGATATGTTCCATCAAACATGCCTCGCTGCAACAGTCGTTGCAGGCATGCATTTATCCATAAAAATGGGGATGGAGCGGTCGATTGCAAGGTGGCGTTATTCAGCCATTATGCGAGATGATATGGGCGATTTCTTGCAGACCCATGACGTTCAGCAGGGCTGCAACTGGATAATTGACTTCATGGAATTCGATAATCTTGCCACTATTTGCGAGCGGCACCAAGCCGGTGAGAAGTTGCCCTGATGCATTGAAATCGATGCGATTCAAATGCGAACAGTCGATCACAATGGTTTCACGCTCAGCCGCGAAGACAGTAATCGCTTCCAGTAGCTGCCGGATATCGCCGGTTACAATATCCGGCATCACGAAGCGTTCTGGCCGGCTGGCAGCGGGAGCTGACTCGCCAATCTCTCCTGTTCGCGGGAGGTGCACTGGGAGAGAGGGCGGCTTTGGCGCCTCAAAGTCGGGAGGAGAAATTTCAAAGGTGATGCAATATTCAATGCTGCTTTCCTCGAATTCCTGTTTCCGGCCCAATAGCCGTAGCAATTCCAGCAGCAAAAGCCAAGGCGCGGCGCTGGCATCGCGTCGCCCGACCTGCAGCGTGGATTGGATCCGCTCGACCAGTTCGGGCGCTCCCGACAAGATCAGATCATGGCCGGATCTGCGCAAACTGTGCAAGAGTTGCAACAGCAGAGCGCAACCGGCGGGAGCGGTCTCCCGGATGCGGCTAAAGTCGAGGCGCAAGACTTGGTGTACAGCGCTTAACTGTTGCGCGCGCTCGATTTGTGTTGCGCTATCGGCATCCAAAGCTCTCGAAAAAACCACGTATGGCTGATTGGAATCCGGAGCAGCGGACGGCACTTGCCGCGTTCTGTCGCACCATGTCGGCGGCGAGCTTTTAAAGCGGCTGATGTAGTCGGTCGACAGGCTATCGAACCTCTGTTGTTGGCTGCTAAGTTGATACAAGTCAAACAACAGCAAATAGGCGTGTTCGACGTCTGCAGTGGGCGTTGCTTCCAGGATCGCGGTTTGTAGTAAATGTTCGGCCAGTGCCTGTTGGTCGTTCGCAAACAGGATGGCGGCTTCTTCAATTAACGGCGCCGGAAGAGTTGCCGCCATCGCGAAAGGAGCGCCTGGAAGGCCACCGTTGTCGAACAGGATTTCGGTCGGTGTATCCAGCAGTTGCATGGTGCTTTTGAAGCCGTTGGATTCAGCGCCAGCCCGACTCTTTGCGCTCAATATGCCTGCTTTGCCATTAATGCGGGGATTATCGTCAAGTTGGAGCGACATTGCCGATTCGATCGCATCGATCTTCAGTTCAGTAGCGCGAGCTACTTTGCGCCGATCGTAGTGAATGCGGCCGCCGCGCTCAACCTGACTGTGCGCCCTCAGGTTTTCTGCGCTGCCGGCGCGTATAGGCGCATCTCCGGCCTGGGTGTCGGCCGGCGGCGGTTTCTTGCCGAAAAGAGAAAAAAACTTCACGTTCTTCATGTTCTGTGGGCCTCACCAATGGTGTGCGTATTCTAAAATGAAATTCGACAGGTTGCCAGACAGCAGGAACTATCCAAAAGTGTAATCGATGGTTGCTGTGCTTTTGATTTTAACCACCCAGGCAGCGCGTAAATGACTACCAATGCGTTGTATGCTTTCGTTATTATATAACAACACTTTTCCTGAGTCGGCAAGGCGATTATGACATGCCTTTCCCGGCCCGTAGCCCCGGAAGCACGACCTCACTGTCGCACGCACAACGCACGAAAAGATCAAAACATAGACATTCGCCATCGCACGTTTTGAGCGGATCAAAAACTTGGCTGCCCTGGTGGAGTGGTATGCTGCATTGCGCTATCCTGACATATTGCGCCATGTGCAATTGCATCTGCGGCCAGTCAGCATCACCCGTAGCCGCAACTCCATACACTTCTTTAGCAACGTCACAGCGCGTGAAAAACAATGGAAAAACTCATCAAAATGGCCGGCGCTTTCGATTTAAAGGAATTGCTGAACCTGTCCCAGGCGGTACTGCATATCCTGTTAATCCTGATTCTGTCCTGGATACTGCTGCGTTTATCGAAGAAGGCAATCTTGATATTGCAAAATTATTCGATACGCCGTACCGGTAACGATCCCGAAGATCTCAAGCGTATCGAAACCCTGGGGCGGGTGTTCCACTATATTTCGTCCGTGGTTATTTATGTGGTCGCAGGCATGGTGGTTTTGAGCGAACTGGGTGTTTCCATTGCGCCCATCCTGGCCACCGCCGGAGTACTTGGCATCGCAGTTGCATTTGCGGCGCAAAGTCTGATCAAAGATTACTTCAACGGCATCTTCCTGCTGTTGGAAAATCAGGTGCGGCAAGGCGATGTAATTGCGGTGGGTGGCAAGGCCGGGCTGGTAGAGGAAGTAACGCTGCGTTATATCAGGCTGCGCGACTACGACGGCAACGTACACTTTATTCCCAACGGCATTATCACCACGGTCACAAACATGAGCAGGGGGTTCGCCTTTGCTGTGGTCGATGTCGGCGTGGCGTACCGGGAAGATACAGACGAAGTGATGCATTTAATGCTGCAGGTAGGAGAAAATTTGCGTAAGGATGAAACCATCGGCCCTAAAATCATGGAGGACATGGAAATGGCCGGCGTCGATAAATTGGACCAATCTGCGGTCATTATCCGTTGCCGTTTCAAAGTGCTGCCGCTTGGGCAATGGGAGGTGCGCCGCGAATTTTTACGCCGCCTAAAACAGGCCTTCGATCAGCACGGCATCGAAATACCCTACCCGCACATGACTATCTATCCCGGTCAAGCCAAAGACGGTTCAGCGCCAACCTTCCGTATAGCACCTGAAACACCTGACAACGACTCGGCAAAATCAGTTGTGGATTGATGAAAAACATTGTCCACGAAAGACATCAAAAGCACGAAAAAATGCATAACACCATCCTTTTCAGCCACAAAAGAGAAGGCTTTTTCGTGTCTTCCGTACTTTTCGTGGACTGCATTTTTTTATGACATCAGATATTTGATCCGATATCACATATACTCCCATAAAAAATAATAATAACACCTGCTTTCCGCATATAAAAATTGCGGTAAAAAATAATACGCCACCATGTATATTTTTTGAACGTATACGACAGGCGTACAACATTACCGTTCTTTGCTTTACGGCAATAAAAAACGTGCGAACAACTTGTTCGCACGTTTTTTTAATTCGACGCCACACCAGGCGTCCTATTAAGTCTTTAATCGCCGTACAGCTTTTGCTTGAGTTCACGCCGCTGCTGCGCTTCCAGCGACAAGGTTGCAGTCGGGCGGGCCAGCAGGCGCGGGATGCCGATTGCTTCGCCGGTTTCTTCGCACCAGCCGTAATCGCCGTCATTAATTCTGGCGATCGATTGCTGGACCTTCTTGATCAGCTTGCGCTCGCGGTCGCGGGTACGCAATTCCAGGGCATGTTCTTCCTCGATCGTGGCGCGGTCGGCCGGGTCTGGCACCAGCGTAGTTTCGCGCAAATGCTCGGTGGTGTCGTCGGCGTTTTGCAGCAATTCTTTCTCGAGCTGTTTCAGACGCGTCTTGAAAAAGGTCAGTTGCGCCTCGTTCATGTAATCTTTTTCGCCCATCTTGAGGATTTTCTCTTCGGTAAGAGGCGTGTCGGCCACGTTGGCGTCGGCATTAGGTTGTTTAGTTTTAGTGATCACTTTGCTGACTTTCGGTACAGGTTCAAATAATTTTATCCGCTAATCCGGGTACGGTATCGTGCATTAAGGCGCTACCGGGACGGATTCGCTCACATTGTCAATTTGCCTAGATGTCTCACAATCCGCGGGCCACTTTAGCAGACTTCGTAGGGCTTACGTTGATAATTCGCATCTTCCAGTGCGTTGCTACTTGCACTGTTTTTTGGGGGACTAATAGGGTGCTTTCAAGAGCAAATTCTGTCCGCGCCACCAAAATCGCGGGTATGTTATACCAAACATTGCTCCAAACCGGTAATAATTGTTTCCTTGGGTAGATTTTGTCCAATAAACACCATCTTGCTGCCGCGTGTTTCACCTTCTGCCCATTTGCCGCCAATATCAGTGCCCATCAATTGATGCACACCCTGAAACAGTACTTTGCGGTCGGCGCCGTCCATCAGCAATACGCCCTTGTAACGTAGCATGCGCGGCCCGAAAACCTGCACGATTCCAGCCAGAAATTCATCCAGCAGCGCGCTGTTGAACGCACGCTCACTCCTGAAAACGAATGCGGAAATATCATCGCTGTGATGCGCGTGGTGATGGTCATGATGCGCGTGCTCGCAACCGGGCGCGCAGGTATGTTGTTGGTCCATTTCTTCGTTTTTTTCAACTGCTTGATCGGCCAGAAATTCAGGGTCTATTTCCAGTTTTTCGTTGAGGTTGAAGCCACGAATATCGAGCAGTTCGGCAATCGGCGCGCGGCCGAAATCGGCGGTTCCAACCGGTGCACGCGGGTTGATGCGTTTTAAGCGACTCGTCAGCATGGCGACTTCGGCCGCGCTCACCAGATCGGTTTTCGATAACAGGATGCGGTCGGCGAAGCCTACCTGACGCTGCGCCTCTTCATGTGCATCGAGTTGCTGCATCGCGTGGCGCGCATCGACAACAGTAATAATCGCATCCAGCATGTAGGACATTGCGACTTCTTCATCCATAAAAAAAGTTTGCGCCACTGGCCCTGGATTAGCCAGGCCAGTGGTCTCGATCACCAGGCGATCAAAGTTCAGCAGGCCTGCGGCGCGCTTTTGTGCCAGATCGGTTAACGCCGCGATCAGGTCACCGCGCACCGTGCAGCAGATGCAGCCGTTGTTCATCTGAATGATCTGTTCGTTGCTGTCCTGCACCAGAATTTCGTTGTCGATGTTTTCCTGGCCGAACTCATTTTCAATTACGGCGATTTTATAACCGTGATTTTCCTGAAGAATGCGATTGAGCAGAGTGGTTTTGCCTGCGCCTAGAAAGCCGGTCAGTATGGTGGTGGGAATCAATGCCATATTATGTATTGTCAAAAATAATGGGAATTATTGTGGTTGTCGGGCGCATTCAGCACACCAGCCCTTGATGGTCAGTTCGATGTCATGGCTTTGAAAGCCTGGGCCGAGATTGTCTTGCAGCACCGCTTGCAATTGCTGGCGCAGTGTCGATTGCCGGCAGGCCGATTGCGCCAATACATCGGACACCAGATCCGCCTCGCCGTCCACGTTTAGGCAAAATACCTTGGCGCAGCGGCTGCATTTGAAGTGTCCATGCTGGTGTTGCGCCGGTGCGCCGTGACTGGACAACTGCTGTTGGTGGGCGCTGGCGCCGCCGCGTTCGGAATGCTCAGTGCCGGCGCTGTAGCGGAACACGCGGTCGTCGCCGGCAATCTTGTGGGTCAGGCCAGCCGCAATCAGGCAGTCCAGCGCCCGGTATAGAGTGACCCGATCCATCTCGGCAAAAGACTCTTGCATATCCTGATGCGACAGTGCGCGCGGTGCGCCAAGCAGGGCTGCCAGCACTTTTACGCGCGCTGGGGTGACCCGCACCGAGACTGCGCGCAGACGACTTTGGGCTTCTGTGTTAGCGGCTTCAGGTGGCTTGCTGCGGAGGGTGATAGCAATCTGGGACATGGTGCTCATGGCTGTAAATTTGAAAAAATTGATGCATTAATTATGCCGCAATTGTGCAATTACGTAGTCACCCCCCGCTCGGGGATTTTTTCTTTGCGCGTGGGTGGGTGGCATCGTACACGGTGGCCAGTCGCTGAAAATCGAGCGCGGTATAGATTTGGGTGGAGGCAATCGATTCGTGCCCCAGCATTTCCTGTACCGCGCGCAAATCGCCCGACGATTGCAGCAGATGCGAGGCAAACGAGTGGCGCAGCATGTGCGGATGCACATCAGCCGGAATTCCTAGCGCCTGCGCATGCGCCTTGATGCGAATTTGCACCGTCCGCACCGAGATGCGGCTGCCCCGGATGCTCAAAAATAATGCGTTCGGATCTCGCGGGACCACACCCGTACGCGCAGCAATCCATGCCTGCAATGCCAGAGTCGCACCCTCGCCGACCGGCACGCTGCGCACTTTGCTGCCTTTGCCGGTGACGATTACATCCCGCGCATCAATGTCAATCCAACCGTCCGAAGTGTATGGCTTGCCGTGCAGCGCGGCCTCATGCACATAACGCACATCCAGCCCGACCAGTTCAGACACCCGCAGGCCGCTTGAATACAGCAGTTCGAACATTGCCCGATTACACAGTTGCATGGCACTGTCGGCGGCGACATTCGGATTGGCGCTCGACACCAGGCGCACCGCATCGTCGGCACCCAGTGCCAGCGGCAAAGTTTTGGCCCGCCTGGGTGCGCTGACACCATCGACCGGGTTCGACGCCAGTACCGTCTGCTCGGACAGCCAGCCGAAAAATCCGCGCCAAGCCGACAACTTGCGTGCTATCGAGCGGGGACTCAGGCCCCTGGCATGCAGGCGCGACGTCATGCTGCGCACCTGTTCGTGAGTAACCAGCGCCAGCGCCGCACCGCCTAGCATTGCCGCCAGTTCGAGCAGGTCGCGCCGGTAATTATCGGTAGTGTGCGGCGACAGTTTGCGTTGCGTCTTCAGGCAATCGAGATAGCCATCAATCAGCGCATAGTTCGCGCTGACGCCGCCGCTGGCCACTTCCGCGGATGGAATGGGGGATAACCCAGGCAAAATGGTTGAGCGGGAGCGAGGATGCATTTTTTCGGCTCTCTGACAAGGCCCGACGACCCGAAGGCGTCAGTCGCCTTGAGACAATTATTGCGAAAGTTCAGTATCTCATTTTATCTAATTGCCCCAGACCGAAGGCTTTGGAAGAAGAAAAAGATACTCCAGCCAATACACAGTAATAATTACGCTAGAGCGACGATTCAACCCACCAGCCGTCCACCCTTGACCCGCAGGCCACGCTTGGCCAATCCCGGCGCCAGCTTGCCCAGCATCGCCAGCGCTTCGCCGCTGTGCGCATGACAAATCGCCACTCCGAGCGCATCGGCGGCGTCCGGCCCGGGCAGGCCTGGCAACTGCAGTAAGCGCTGCACCATATCTTGCACCTGCTCTTTCTTTGCCTTGCCGTGGCCGACCACTGCTTGCTTGAGTTGCAGCGCAGTGTATTCAGCCACAGCCAAATCGGCCCCAACCAGCGCGCAAATCGCCGCACCACGGGCTTGCCCGAGCAACAGAGTCGATTGCGGATTGACATTGACGAATACTTTTTCGATTGCGGCACAATCAGGATGGTAAGTCGCAATAACTTGGGCGACGCTATCGAATATGACTTTCAGTCGCTCCGGCAAGCTGGCGTCGGCGGTCTTGATGGTGCCGGAGGCAATATAGGCCAGCCTGTTGCCCTGCTTGTCGATGATGCCAAAACCGGTAGTGCGCAAACCGGGGTCGATGCCGAGAATTTTCATAGGACTTACGCAACAGACTTAACTGACATCAGTTACTTCATTAAAGTAAAAACACACACTGCCGCCACAACGAAAAACGAAAACCTCTTTGTGCGCCCTACGCTCTCTGTGGCGGATAGAAGTTCGGCCTTTAACCCGCAAGCCCTATTGCATTAATGGCGGAAATGACGAATGCCGGTGTACAGCATGACGACACCCCGCTCATTAGCAGCATCGATTACTTCCTGATCGCGCATCGAGCCGCCCGGCTGGATGACGCACGTCGCGCCGGCGTCGATGACGACATCCAGACCATCGCGGAACGGGAAGAATGCATCCGACGCCACGGCTGATCCGATCAGCGACAAGCCAGCGTTCTGCGCTTTAATGGAAGCGATACGGGCCGAATCGACCCGGCTCATCTGACCAGCGCCAACGCCTAAAGTCATGCCGTTGGCACAAAATACGATTGCATTGGATTTGACGAACTTGGCCACGCGCCAGGCAAACAACATGTCTTGCATTTGCTGCGGCGTTGGTTGCAGCGTGCTGACTACCTTGATATCGGCAATCCCGACATTCTTGGCGTCAGGCGATTGCACCAGCAAGCCGCCACCGACGCGTTTGATTTCGAATGGGTTCAGGCTCTTGCCGAGCGGAATTTCCAGCAGGCGCACATTCTGTTTCGCGGCAAAAAACTGTTTTGCTTCGGCCGTGAACGATGGCGCGATCACCACTTCGACGAATTGCCTGGCAATTGCCTCGGCCGCCTTGCCGTCGCAGGTGCAGTTAAAGGCGATGATGCCGCCGAAGGCCGAAGTCGGGTCGGTCTGCAACGCCTTGGAATAGGCTTCCAGCGCATTGGCGCCAACTGCCACGCCGCACGGATTGGCGTGCTTGAGAATGACGCACGCGGCCGAATTGCCTGATGTATCGAAAGTTTTCACGCATTCCCAGGCCGCATCGGCGTCGCCGATATTGTTGTACGACAATTCCTTGCCCTGCAATTGCGTGTAATTAGCCAACGCACCGTCGCACGGATGCAGGTCGCGGTAGAACGCAGCGGACTGGTGCGGGTTTTCGCCATAGCGCATTTCCTGCATTTTTTCAGCATGGATGTTGAGCGTTTGCGGATAGGCGCTGCGGGTTGCGTGTGCCTTGTCGGCACCAAGGCTGGTCAGATAATTAGTGATTGCGCCATCGTATTGCGCAGTGTGGGCGAATACTTTCTTGGCCAAGGTGAATTTGGTGTCGTAGCTGACTTCGCCGTTGCCAGCTTTCAACTCATCGAGTACCGCGCTGTAATCGAGCGGATCGCAGATGACGATCACGTCTTTGTGATTCTTGGCCGCGGAACGCAGCATGGTCGGGCCGCCGATGTCGATGTTCTCGATTGCATCTTCCAATGAGCATTCTTGTTTGGCGACGGTTTGTTGAAACGGGTACAAATTGACTACCACCATGTCGATGCTCGGAATACTGTGCAGGGCCAGAGCGGCTACGTGCTCGGGAAAATCGCGCCGGGCCAGGATGCCGCCATGCACTTTAGGATGCAGCGTCTTGACGCGGCCATCCAGCATTTCGGGAAAACCGGTGTAATCGGCCACTTCAGTCACCGCCACCCCATTGTCGGCCAACAGTTTGGCGGTGCCGCCGGTGGACAGGATATTGACGCCCATAGCCGACAACGCGCGCGCGAAATCGAGTACACCGGTTTTGTCGGAAACGGATAAGAGTGCTTGTTTGATCATGATGAGGTTCTCTGAATCTAAAGCGGCCATATTGAACTATGGAGCTGTAGTGGTCTAAGTAGCCAAAGCGGCTAAGGTGAAGGCGGCAGCAAGTTAGTAATCTAACTAAGAAGCTAGCCGCGCCCCTCGCGTTATCCGCCGTGGATTACAACAGCCCATGCTGCTGCAATTTCTTGCGCAAGGTATTGCGGTTGATGCCGAGCATTGCGGCAGCCGACGATTGGTTGCCTTCGGCACGCGCCATCACGACCGCCAACATCGGTTTTTCGACGCTCAAAACCACCATGTCATACACGTTTGACGGCTGCAATTCGCCCAAGTCGTCGAAATATTTTTCAAGATTGTGCTGGACGACTTCCTGGATGCTTTCTTGGCTCATGCTTTTTCTTCTAACGCGTTGATGTTTTTGGCTAATTTAATTAGTGCAGGGTGTATTTTTTTATTCCGCACTAAATATATGCGGAAAACACCTTATTTTTTTATATACTCCGGCAATATTTCTAACTGGACAGAACTTTGATGCAGCTTCAAGCTGCCAGCGCCTGTTCGCAGAGGCTGTATTGTAACCGCTTGCCGTACGCCAATTGCACCTCAAAAAATGTATTCAGCGCATCCAGTTGCGCCTCGATCGACTCAATCCGGTTCATGCGTTGGCGAAAAATTTCAGCGCCGGGCAAACCGCGCACATACCAGCCGATATGCTTGCGGGCGGTGCGCACGCCCAGATAGTCGCCGTAAAACGCATAATGGGCGCGCAAATGGGCAGTCATCAGCGGCTGTACCTCAGCCACCAGTGGTGCCGGCAAATGGCTGCCGGTGCGTAAAAAATGATCAATTTCGCGAAATATCCACGGCCGGCCTTGCGCCGCGCGGCCTATCATCACCGCATCGGCACCGGTGGTATCCAGTACAAAGCGCGCTTTTTCCGGGCTCGTAATGTCACCGTTGGCCACCACGGGGATCGATACCGCCGCTTTTACCGCTGTAATCGTGTCGTATTCCGCCGCGCCGCTATAACCGTCGGCGCGGGTGCGGCCGTGCAGCGTCAGCATCGCAATCCCGGCCGACTCCGCCATTTTGGCAATCGTCAGCGCATTCTTGTTTGATCTATCCCAGCCGGTGCGAAATTTCAGCGTGACAGGCACACCCACCGCAGCCACTACCGCATCCAGAATCCGACCAACCAACTTCTCGTCTTGCAACAGTGCCGAGCCGCACCAGCTGCTGCAGACTTTTTTGACTGGGCAGCCCATGTTGATGTCGATAATTTGCGCGCCCCGTTCGACATTGAACTTGGCGCAATCGGCCAGCATGGTTGGATCGGCACCAGCGATCTGGACTGCTTTCGGTTCCATTTCGCCGACGTGATTGATGCGTCTCGACGACTTTTCGGTCTGCCACAGCTTCGGGTTCGAGGCCGCCATTTCGGACACCGCATAACCGGCCCCGAGTTCCTTGCACAACTGACGAAACGGCCGGTCGGTCACTCCTGCCATCGGCGCGACGAATACATTGTTGCGCAGCAGATAAGGGCCGATATGCACGATGGGCGGCAGGGAATAGTTAGGGGGAGGCCATTCTATCCGAATTATGCTGACAAAATAAGCACAATCAGGGAACGCGCTGGTCAGCTTCGTCCAGCGCCATGCCATCCATGTGCGCGACTTCGCCCCAGGACACCAGTTGCAGCACACCGGCTTCCAGGCGGAAGCGGTTAACGCTGGCATTCAAGACCGGAAAGTTGCGCGGCGTCGAAAGCGGCAGCGCCAAGGCGGCGCGATAAGCGCATTCCAGTACGCCGCCGTGGGCCACCAGCGCGATTTTTTGGCCCGGATATTGGCGCGCCCAATACAGTATGACAGCCACGCAACGCGCATAAAAATTGCGGAAACTCTCGCCGGTGCGCTCACCCGGTGGAAAAACCGCGTCAATATCACGTGCTTGCCAAGCAACAAAAGCGGCTGGATAGTGCTGACTGATTTCGCTGTAGTACAAGCCTTCGAACGCGCCGTAACAACGTTCGCGCAAACCGACATCGCTGACGACTTCGGATGTCAATATAGATTGCTGCCTGGCAACCGCTTGTGCGGTTTGCCGCGCCCGCTGCAAGTCGCTGCAGATGATGGCTGCCAGTGCTTCGTCGCGCAGCGCCTGCCCCAAGGCATCTGCCTGCGCCTGGCCTTGCGCATTGAGCGCAATGTCACTATGCCCCTGCAGACGATTCGCCGCATTCCAGCCGGTTTCACCGTGCCTAATCAGCAGTATTTCAGTGCTCTTCATATTGCGTTTATTTTTCCTGCAGTTCCGGCGAGAGCGTATAGGTGCCGCTGATGCTGGCTTGCGCCAGAATATGACCTTCCATCGCCGCTAGTGCTTGCTGCGCAGTAAATGCCCCTTCGACCAGTAAATGGGGAATATCCAGTGCATACAGAGTAAAGGTGTAGTGATGCACAATGGAATCATTCCACGGCGGACAGGGGCCGTCGTAGCCGTAATACTCGCCCAACATGTCTTGATCGGCGGCAAACCAGCCGGTATAGTCATTGATGCCCTGGCGCGTACCGCGCAAAGCTTCTGGCCCTAACTTGCCGCGTGCCAGTACGCCATCGCAAAATTCGCCCTCGGCAATCGCCAGCATGCCCGGTGGCAGATCGACCAAGGTCCAATGGAAAAAATCGATTCGTGGCAGGTCTGCGGGGACCTCTCGTCCCAGCTGATTCACGTCAACGCCTTGCGAAGGCGCATCGGAGTCATGGCAGATCAGCACTAGCGATTGGGCGTCGTGCGGCATGTCGCGCCAGCCCAGATGCGGATTTTTATTGTCGGACAAGGCGACATGGGCCTTGGTATCTATTTTGCAAAATGCAAATTTGGCAGGAATGGCGCTACCGTCCTTGAATGAATCGCTCCAGAGTTGCATGATTACTCCTTCATTATGATTGCCATGTTTGGATTTCTTTTCACCAACATACCCATTACTGTATTTTTATAAAATTACCAAAATAGTGCGGAGGAAGCAGTATTTTATGATATATCCCACTAAAAATTAGTTATGCAAGAAGCCTGTTACGGCCGGTCTGACTGCAGCCAGAAAGTCACCGGCCCATCGTTGGTCAGCGTAACTTGCATATCGGCGCCAAAGTGCCCACTTTCAACCAACGGATGCCGCAAGCGCGCCTGCGCCACAAAATAGTCGAACAGGCGACGACCCTCATCGGGTGTGGCGGCGGGCGTAAACGATGGCCGGGTGCCGCATTTGGTATCGGCTGCCAGCGTAAATTGCGGTACCAGCAACAAACCGCCCTGCACTTGCGCCAGGCTCCAATTCATCTTACCCGCATCGTCGGAAAACATGCGAAAGCGGATCAACTTGGACAGCAACGCATCGGCTTGTTTGATGCTGTCGCCGCGCTCGGCGCACCACAACACCAGCAACCCGGCATCGATAGCGCCGATGCAGGCACTATCGACCACCACTCGCGCCTGCGATACCCGCTGCAACAGCGCAATCATCGCGTCACACGCTAGGCCAGTGTGACGCGCGCGAATTTGCGCTTGCCGACTTGCAGCACCATACTGCCAGCTTGCACTTTCAAGCCTTTGTCTGAAATCATGTTACCGTCAATCCGTACCCCACCCTGCTCCACCATGCGTAGCGCTTCCGAGCTGGAGGCGCACAGATTGGCCTGTTTCAGCAATTGACCGATACCCAATGGCGCACCGCCCAATGTGACTTCTGGAATGTTATCTGGAATACCGCCCTTCGAACGGTTGACGAAATCGGCCAGCGCATCAACAGCTGCCTGCGCTGAATGGAAGCGCGTCACAATTTCCTGCGCCAGCGCCACCTTGACATCGCGCGGATTTTTGCCGACCGCAACAGCGTCTTTGAAGCCATCAATCTCCGCCAGCGAGTGAAAAGACAGCAGTTCGTAATAGCGCCACATCATTACATCGGAAATGCTCATCACTTTGGCGAACATGACGTTGGCCGGCTCGGTAATCCCAATGTAGTTATTTTTCGACTTCGACATTTTCTCGATGCCGTCCAGTCCTTCCAGCAGCGGCATGGTCAAGATGCACTGCGGCTCCTGGCCGTAATCCTTTTGCAGCTCACGGCCGACCAGCAAATTGAATTTTTGATCGGTGCCGCCGAGTTCGAGATCGCTTTTCAACGCCACCGAATCGTATCCTTGCATCAGCGGGTACAGAAACTCATGTACCGAAATTGGCGTGTTAGCCTTGAAGCGCTTGCTGAAATCGTCACGCTCCATCATCCGCGCCACCGTCGAATGCGAAGCCAGCTCGATCATGCCGCGCGCCCCCAACGGATCGCACCATTCGGAGTTGTAGCGAATTTCGGTCCTGGCCGCATCCAGCACCAGGCTGGCCTGCTTGAAGTACGTAGCCGCATTGTGTTCGATCTGCTCTTTCGTCAAGGGCGGGCGCGTCACGTTGCGGCCGGACGGGTCGCCGATCATCGAAGTGAAATCACCGATCAAAAAAATCACGTTATGGCCCAGATCCTGCAACTGGCGCATCTTGTTCAAAACCACGGTGTGGCCCAGATGCAGATCAGGCGCGGTCGGGTCCAGCCCGAGTTTAATGCGCAGTGGTATGCCGCTACTTTCGGCGCGCGCCAGTTTTAGTGCGAATTCGGCTTCGATCAGCAATTCGTCGGCACCGCGCCGGGTAATGGCAAGTGCCTCTTGCACTCGATCCGACAATGGCAGCGGCAGCGCTGCGGTTAGCCCGGAAGAATTTGCAGAATCGGCTGGAGCTTGCTCTAGGGCAGGTTGGGATTGAGGATCCATGTTTAACTTTATTTCACTTTCAAAAGGCTAATGCGTGTTTACGACTTTGTTATAATCCTTGACTATTTCCTGTCTTGCCGCTAGTCAATACTAAAATAATAAGAAAACGTGCTTACTCTATTTATCCATATCGAACCGACAAATTCTAACTGAATGCATGCAACCAAATCATAAATACCTGAGCCTAGGCTCCGTCAGCAAACTGTTGCTGGGCACATCGCGCAAGACCAGAATCATCTCGGCCAGCGGACTGTTTTTCGCAGCATGCACATTCGGCGCAATCGGTTTCGCGCCGCTAGCCCCGGACGCCGCCGACCTACCGGTCAGTTTGATCGAGCAAAAAATAACGCTGCCCAACCTGTCCCAGCAAATCGCGGCGCTCGAACAAGCCTCCCCCCAATATTACATGCGTGAAGAGAAAGTCCGTACCGGCGATACGCTGGCGACTTTACTGAACCGGCTCGGGATCAACGATGCGGCAGCGGAGAATTTCATCAAGTCCGACAGCACCGCGCGCGGCGTGATGCAATTGCGCGCCGGCAAGAGCGTACAGGCGCAAACCAATGATGCCGGTAGCCTGCAGTGGTTGCGCACCACTGTCGTCAGCGGTCGCGACAACCCGGTCAAAAACATTGTAGTCGCGCGCAATGGCGACAATTTCAAGGCCGTGGAAGAAACCGCGGCCATCCAGATGCGCGTCGAAATGCGGTCCGGTTTGATCCATTCATCGCTCTTTGCCGCCACCGATAACGCCAACATCCCGGACCCGGTCGCGACCCAAATGGTCGACATGTTCTCGACCAATATCGACTTTACCTCCGACTTGCGCAAAGGTGACCGCTTCAACGTGGTCTATGAAACTTTCTGGCAAAACGGTGACTTCGTACGTACCGGCCGTGTGCTGGCAGGCGAATTCATCAACAATGGCAACACCTATCAATCGGTCTGGTTCCAGGAACCGGGCAGCAAACAGGGCGGCGGCTATTACGGCTTTGACGGCAAGTCGCTGAAAAAAGCTTTCCTCAAATCGCCGCTCAAGTTCTCTCGCATCTCATCGGTCTTTTCGATGCGTAAACACCCGATTCTGGGCCTGTGGAAGCAGCACAAAGGGGTCGATTTCGCTGCAACGACCGGCACGCCGATACGCGCCTCGGGCGATGGTGTGCTCGATTTCGTCGGCACCCAGGGCGGCTATGGCAACTTCATCGTCATCAAGCACTGGAATAATTATTCCACCGCCTACGCCCACATGAGCCGCTTTGCACCTGGCATGCGCAAGGGCAGCAAGGTCAGCCAGGGCGACGTGATCGGTTATGTCGGCTCCACCGGTTGGGCTACCGGCCCGCATTTGCATTACGAGTTCCGCGTCAACAATGTTGCGGTCGATCCGATGTCGGTCAATATACCAAACGCGCAACCCATGACAACTGCCCAGTTGCGGCAATTCCGCAACATTACCGGCGACATCATGCATCGTTTCGCTTTGATGCAGCCGCAGAAAAACGCAGTCAAGCTGGCGTCCATCGAATGATGTGGTGATCTGACAGGTTTTAACTCCTGCCCTCTGGCGAACACACGCAGCAACAAAAAACGGTGACTGAATGGCTTCAGTCACCGTTTTTTTAAATATTAGCCCAAAATAGATTAGCCCAAAATGCGCCCTCCTCTTATGCCCAAACGCTGCCGCGACAGCTTCACCATCGGCCTCATGTCCGGCACCAGCCTGGACGGTGTGGACGGTGTGCTCGCTACTTGCGCGGCCGATAGCGGCGGCCGGATGCGCTCCATCGCTCATGCGTACATCCCGTTTCCGAATGCGCTACGGGCCGAATTGCTGGCTCTGCAAACTGCCGGTCACAACGAAATCGAGCGCGAAGCACAAAGCGCCAATGCACTGGCGCACCAATATGCAGCCTGCGTAAAACAGTTGCTGGATGGTGCAGGCAATAGCGCCAGCCAGATTAGTGCCATCGGCGTACATGGGCAGACCATTCGGCATCGGCCCGACCTGGGGTTTACCCGCCAGACGAACAATCCGGCCCTGCTGGCGGAATTGACTGGAATCGACGTGATCGCCGATTTTCGCAGCCGCGATATCGCTGCCGGCGGCCAGGGCGCACCGCTGGTGCCGGCCTTCCATCAAGCCGCATTCGGTCAGACCGGCGAGACCCGGGTGGTAGCCAATATCGGCGGCATCAGCAACATCAGCATACTTGACGGCGACAGCGACAACGCTACCGGCTTCGATACCGGCCCCGGCAATATGCTGCTCGATGCTTGGATCGGGCGTCACCGGGGTTTGCCTTACGACGCTGACGGCGCCTGGGCCGCCAGTGGCACTGTGATCGCGGCGCTGCTGCAAACGCTGCTGCAGGAACCGTATTTGGCAGCGCCACCGCCCAAGAGCACCGGGCGCGACCTATTTCACCTGGCATGGCTGGATGACAAACTGCACGCTTTCCCCGCTGTAGCTGCGGCAGACGTGCAAGCGACCCTGACCGCATTTACCGCCCGCACTCTGGCCGACGCCATTGCGCGCACTGCTGGCGACGCTGCAGCGGTCTATTTATGCGGCGGCGGTGCTTACAATGCGCAACTGACGGCGCAGTTGACAGCAGCCCTGCAGGCACAAGGGCAAAACGCGCGCGTGCTATCAACCGACGCGCTTGGGGTAGCGCCCAACCAAGTTGAAGCGCTGGCATTCGCATGGCTGGCACAACGTTTCCTGCAACGCCAGCCCGGCAACCTGCCAGCCGTCACCGGCGCGCGGGGCTCGCGTGTACTGGGCGCACTTTATCCACGCTAAAAAATTGCATCTTGGAGATGTAAGCCCATGCAGGAGCAGGTTTTAACCGGTGCGGTCTTAGATAAAAAATGCGGCAAACACAAACACATATTTTTGTCCGCGTGACGTGGGTGCCGATGCAACGGCATGGGCCGGATTCAATCGTAACGTGACGCTTTTGCCTGCCGCACGTCATCTCCCAAGTCACGCGGCAGTGCCCAATTCGGCCACGGGACGGCCGATGATTTGACAGTGGTACGCGTCCAGCAGCCGAACATTTGGCTTCATAAAAAATGTTGCACTTGGAATTCGAGCGCGACCTGTCAAGCCCCGCCGATTTATGCAAAAAGCGTAGCGGCCTATGCATGGAAGAATACCCTGCGTGTCTGTTTTGAGATCGTCTTGGTGTCGTTCGGCGCTGTTGGTCAAATCCAAGTTAGCGTCAACATGTCACGCCCAAGCCACACGGTTACGCCCTTGTCGCTTGGCTTCGTAAAGTGCCTCGTCGGCCAACAATATCGCTTCATCGAGCGAGGTTAATGTCTCGGTAAAGATATAAATACCGATACTGATTGACAGAGGGTAAGTGACATGATCGGGAATGCACTGGATTGAATGAAATGCTGCTCGGAGTTTCTCGGCAACTATGCCAATTTGGTTTTTGTCCAATCCAATCAGTATCACTATAAATTCTTCGCCCCCGAAGCGCCCTACGATGTCTATTTTGCGTAATTCGCTTCTACATTGCTTGGCAAACTGGCGTAGAACCGCATCACCCGTCTGATGACCAAACGTATCATTTATCTTTTTGAAATGGTCAAGATCAATCATCAGAAGTGCTGTGGATTGATGGTTACGCCGGTAACGTTCAAATTCATTTTCAGCCAACTCCATCACCCGTCGCCGGTTATTCAGTCCCGTGAGAGGATCTGTATAGGCTAATTGCTGCAACTCTGCCTCAAGATTTTTCCGTTGTTCAGCTTCCAGGATGAGGCTCGTGTTCAACATTGTGAGTCGTTCCGCCTGATCGGCCAGCTTGGTTTTTTGTTCCAAAATTAACTGCTGGAGCCGATTTTCCTCCTCCAGCTCCTTCCTGAGTTTCAATTCCATCTGCAGTTCAAGATAATTTGTCTCTAGTTCGTCTTGCACCTTTTTGCGTTCAGTAATATCGCGTCCCACTCCAATCAATCCCTTGAATTCCCCCGTCGATTCATCATGAAACGGCACCTTAAATACTTCGTAGTAATGCATGACTCCATCGTCAGTGCGGGCCCGTTCTTCCGACTGCATTAATCTGCGGCCAGCGACTGCATCTCTGTCGCTCTGCATGCAGGATTCTGCGAATTCCTCGGGTAAAAGCTGGTCTTCCGTTTTGCCGATGTAGTTGTTTTTATCGATACTGTAAAGATTGAGAATGACCGGGTTGCCATAGATCCACCGCAAGTTTGAATCTTTCATGAAAACAGGATCGGGAATCGAGTCTAATAACCCGGTGAATTGAGAGATGAGGTGCTTGAGTTTTGCGTTCTCTTCCAGTAACTGCTCTCTATCTTTCATATAATTAATCCCAAGTCAAAGCTAATAAATAATATCAACAGCTAGGTGTTAGCTGGTTTAGCGCTCGGACGCTGCGCAATGCGATCGCGCCAGGCTTGCAAATGGATCATGCCTTCCGCGCCCGGCTTGAACTTGATTAGTCGCGCGAATTCAATCGCACAAAACGCGGTGATGTCGGCGATGGTGAATCGCTCGCCTGCCACATATGGGCGCGACCCAAGTTGGCCATCGAGCCAACGTGCATTTTCCCGCATCTTCTGACCCTGCGATGCGCCGTAAGCGGGAAACTGCGGTTGCTCAAGCACCGCTAGCCCCGGGTGGGTGTGACGAACGCAATTGGCAATACTGGCAAAAAGAGCGAACTCGATCTGCCGGTCCGCCATTTCGATAAAGGCCCGCTCCGTCCCATCTCGTCCCATTAAATTGGGTTCTGGATAAACCGCTTCGAGATAGGTGCAGATGGCCCGCGATTCAGCGAGAAAGCGGCCATCGTCAAGCTCAAGAACAGGCACCGTTGCCAGGGAGTTGCGCGCCAGAAAGTCATCCTTCTTATGTTCGCTGCTGTTCAAATCAATCAACTGGCGTTGCATGTCGCAGACACCTTTTTCCGCCAGGAACATATCCACCCGTCGTGGATTCGGTGCACCGGACGAGGTATAAAGTTTCATAATTTGTCTTTCTGTTTGGAATGTAATTTTTGCAGATAACTACTCGCCGCCGTTCTGCGATTGGCCCATCTCGACCATCTTGCGCGCCTCTTCTGAAAATTTCTGCGCGGCTGCATCATCATCGCCCGAATCCAGATTCGAGGGCGGCATGAGAATGCCGCGTTGCACAGCAGGCCGGGCGCGGATTAACGCCAACCACCGTTTCAGATGCGGAAACGCCTCGACCGACACCCCCGACCATCGGTGCGTGCGAACCCAGGCCCAATTGGCAATATCGGCAACCGAGTAATCTCCGGCCAGATATTCATGATCCTTCAGATGGCTATCCAGAACCCGGAACAGGCGCGTGCATTCACCTTGGTAACGGTCAATCGCGGGCTGGATTTTTTCAGGAAAATAACGATAGAACACGTTTGCCTGACCCATCATCGGACCAATGCCGCCCATCTGGAACATCAACCATTGCAGCACGACTGACCGGCCCCGCGGATCGCTCGGCATCAATTTTCCGGTTTTCTCGGCAAGATAGATCAGGATCGCGCCCGATTCAAAGACCGCGAAGTCATCGGCAGCGTGATCCACGATCGCCGGAATACGGCCGTTGGGATTGATCGCCAAAAATTCTGCTTGCTTTTGTTCCAGCTTACCGAAATCCAGCACGCGCATCGTATAAGGAAGTTGCAATTCCTCTAGCGCGATAGATATCTTGTGGCCATTCGGTGTAGCGGCGGTAAATAACTCGATCATCTTGCGTCCTTGCCTGAGTTGTACTTAAAGTGAGAATGCGGCGTGACTCTTAGATTAAACCACTCTTGATATTAGCAGAAGTGCATCATCTGACCTTGCTTGTCTGGCCGCCGTGCAGGCTTATGCAATATTACGGGACGCTGGCACACGGAACGTTCCCAAAGCCAGGTTTTCACCATAGCCCTTGGAAAATTCACATACTGGATAACGTATATTTAATTACCGCATAAAAATAATGCGGTAACTCACATGTTTTTTAGCATACTCCTGCATAAATTATCAATTAGCTAGGCCGATTTACGACCCGTAATAGACATTTTTGCAAAGGGGCTTGAATCCCTACCAATGAGTCGCTCTTTGGCAGCTCTCCACCCTGAAAAATGGGGTTTAAACCATAATCAGTTTTTGATCAAGCAGATCGCCAACAAAAATAATGCCGAGCATTGGGGCTAAACCTGACGCGGTAAACAGCAGAAAAAACAGAGCTACTTGTATAGTCGTGCGCTGCAGATTTGTTTGAAGAAAACCTGCCAACACAGCAAGTCCACGCATGACAAATGTTGCGCGGGCTTGAAAAATGGCGGCTGCTACAAGCATCAGCCATCGATATGAAGTCAATCGAGAATTATTGGAATGACCAAACTTAGATAAAGGACGCCTCAGAAAACCGAACGCAAAGTACGTCGGCGGCGATAGTAGCGAAAATGCATTCGGCTATGTTCTCAAACACCGCGCAACCGTCTGCCCCAGACGCAGCAGCGCGTGGTCGAGATCCTTTGAATAAGGTATGCCGCAATTAATACGGCAGAAATGTTCGAAACGATTGGAATTGGAAAACATCGAGCCGGGCGCTATCAGGATGCCTTCCTGCAGGGCGGCATCGAACACTTTTTCCGACGACAGCTTGTTTGGCAGTTCGATCCAAAGCGTGACACCGCCATTCGGCAGCGACAAGCGCACGCCCTGCGGAAAATAAGTGGCAATCGCTTCGGCCGTACGCTCGCGCTGCGTGCGCAAAAGACTCCGCAAGCGTCGCAGATGACGATCATAGGCACTC
Organism: Glaciimonas sp.; assembly: GCA_012927625.1. Taxonomy (GTDB): domain Bacteria; phylum Pseudomonadota; class Gammaproteobacteria; order Burkholderiales; family Burkholderiaceae_D; genus AVCC01. The sequence goes on from JABBOV010000008.1 coordinate 292,210, forward strand.
GATCCCATGAGTTCCGCAGCAGTGATTTGCGACCATTCCTCATTTTGCCGTGTCTGTGCGAATTTCAACATTTCCACCCTGGCCTGCAATCTTCCAGCGGTCATCCAGCCCAAGCGCATGCCAGGCGCGAGCACCTTATCCAGGGATGTGCAGTAAATGACGTTCCCGCTGCGGTCCCAAGCCTTGATTGCGGTGAGCGGTATTTCGCTCTCGACCAGCTCACCGTAGGTATCGTCCTCGATTAGCGGAATCTCGCGTTCTTCGCACAATTGCAACAAGCGCTTCTTGTGCGCATCCGGCATGATGCTGCCAAGCGGATTCTGCAGATGGGGCATCACCACGACAGCCTTGATGTTGTCGTAGGTTTGCACCGCGAGTTCGAGTGCTTCGATCGAGATGCCGGTCTGCGGGCTGGTCGGAATTTCGAGCGCACGCAGGCCGAGGCTCTCCAATATCTGCAGCAGGCCATAGAAGGTTGGCGATTCGACCGCGATGGTGTCGCCCGGCTGCGCCACCGCGCGTAACGCCAGGTTGAGCGCTTCGGTGCCACCGTGTGTAACCAGCACATCCTCCGGCGCGATCGCCAAGCCGATCGATACCGCACGCTTGGCAAGTACGGTCTTGAAGGCTGCACTACCATTGTGGCCAGGCACGCTGACCAGCATGCGCGAATTGCGGCGCAGTATGCGCAGCGCGGCATTTTTCAGCTTTTCCTCAGGATATAACTCGGGCGCGCCGTGCGCTACAGCCAAGTCGGTAGTGATCGGGTACTGACGACCCTTGGCGATGAAGGTCGAAACGCGCGCGTGGATGCCGACGTATTGCGCGGGGTCTGGCAGTGCGGAAATATCCGGCTCCTCCACCGGCGCCACCGGCAGGCGGTACGGCTGCCGTACGAAATAGCCAATACGTGGGCGCGCCTCCAACCAGCCCTCTGTTTCGAGTTGGCGATACACCTGGATCGCGGTTGACAGACTGACGCCGTGCAGGCGCATCAACACGCGTACCGACGGCATGCGGTCGCCTTGGCGCAACGAGCCGGCCTTGATTGCACCAAGGTAGTGGTCTGCATAGCGGCGATAAAGCGGTTGGGTGTTCATGCCTAATAATCCTTCATCTGCATGGGCCTGAACAGATACAGACGCATCGAAACTGAACAATAACAGATGCCAAAAGCGCCAACTGCTTCGATTCAGAATCGCGTTTTCTGTGTCTGTTGCACGCTGTAGGTGACGACTAACATGGGGCCATACGATTTGAAAGGATGAAACAATGGGCACCCCGACACGAACCCGATTGATAGTGGGTCAGGCGCTACGCCTGCATGCCGATTCCGGCACTAACATTCTCGCCACCGAGGGCTCGATATCTATCACTGAAGCACCAATCTGGTTAAGCGACCAGTTCCTGCACCACAGCACGACGTTGCGCGAAAGCGAATTATACGTAGTGCAAGCCAGCGGATGGATTACGGTAAGTGCGCATGGGCCTGCGGAAGTCTGGTACCAGCAGCCGGACCCGTATCCGTTCGCAGCTCTGCTCGCACGCCTGTTCTCTTCAGCATGATGAACCTCACCATGCGCGCACCCTGAGTGCCACTCGATAAGGTCGCCACTTCCGATGGAATACGCAAGGCTTGCTCAAAATGCAAAAATGTCGAGCAAGTGATTATCCGTTCTCCCAACAACCCTTGGGTCCGGCATGTCGGCAAAGCTCTCCCTTGCATTCACCAAGACCGATTTTTACATTTACTTTCCCCGGCATAAAGAGAAACAGCAAACCTGAATTCTCGTTGCCTTAAAACCATATTGGCAAGTGCTTGATCGTAAAAAACTTTTGATGCGATTGCCCTGCTAACCGCAACCCATCTTGTCCTTTACCGCCTGTAGCGGTGCGATGCGCGGTTTTTCCCACGAAGGCGCGATCTGCCCTGCCAGCAATTGCGGATATTGATCCAGCAGGGATGCATGTAATTTCTGCACCGACAAATCGTCGATGCTGCGCGGGTGCGGCGAATCGACTGGAATATCCAGGATGACCCTGGAAGGCTGGACCGAAAGGAACAGAACCCGGTCGGCCAGGCTGAGCGCTTCGCGCAGGCTATGGGTTACGAACAACACAGTAGGGCGAGTGCGTTGCCACAGGTCTTGCAACAGGATTCTGATCTGATTGGCAGTGGGCGCATCGAGTGACTGAAAGGGCTCATCCATGAGCAATAAATCCGGCTCGACGATAAAGGCGCGCAGCAGCGCAACCCGGCGCTGCATGCCGCCCGATAATTGGCCAGGAAACAGCGCGCCGCAACCGGGCAAGCCCACCAGCGCCAGCAAATCCTGCAGTGGCGTAACGGGATGCGCGCGCGCCTGCGGGCGCAGTACCAGCTCCAGGTTTTCCTGCACGCAAAGCCACGGCATCAGGCGCGGCTCCTGGAACATGAATCCGATTCCGGGACTGGGCTGTCCTGCTTGCCTGGAGTGCAACGTGATGCTGCCATCGAGTTCCCGGTCAAGCCCGGCGACCAGATTGAGCAAGGTAGTCTTGCCGGAACCGGAAGGGCCGACAATTGCGACAAACTCGCCAGGCTGCGCTGCAAATGCCAGGCTGTCGATCGCGCAGCAGCCGTTCGGGTACACTTTCTTGCGGATATCCACCGTCAGCGCAATCATGTGCGCCACCGGTTCAAGTGCGTCTCCAGCGGGCGCAGCAACAGCGCTTCGACACTGAAGACGACCAGTGCGAATGCCAACGTGTAGGCCAGAATGCCGGTGATATCAAAAAAGTGGAAATAGCTGCCGATCTGAAAGCCGACCCCATTACTGCGTCCCAACAACTCCACCACCAGCACGATTTTCCAGATCAGCGCCAAGCCGTTGCGGGCCGAACTAAACAAATAAGGCATGAGTTGCGGCAAATAGACTTTAAAAAAAGTATCGCGACGCGATAAACGATACAGCTTGGCCACCTGCAGCAGATTTTTATCCACCGCACGCGCACCTTCGCGCAAGCTAACGGCAACCATCGGGATTTTATTCACGGTCACCGCGATTACGGCGGCGGTTTCAGACAAGCCAAACCAGATGTAGCACAAGATAATGATTACCAAGGCGGGGATATTAAGTCCCAGAATAAGAAAAGCATCGAGCAAGCGATCCCAGTTCTTCGATGCGCCCATGAGTATGCCCAAAGCCACGCCAATCAGCATCGCAGCGACAAAGCTGATAGCGACCCGGCGTAACGTCATGCCCAGATGAAACAACAAATCGCCCGCATACATCTCTTGCCACAAAGTGCTTATCACGGCAGTCGGCGACGGCAGGGTTGTGCTCTCCAGCATGGTCGCCAGCACTTGCCACATGCACACAAACAGGAAAACGGGCAGGATGCGGGCCCAACGGCTTTGCGCGAATTGCGCAGCTGGGTGCAATGTGGATCGCAATGCCGGCTTCAAAGCGTTTTGCATGGCGGAAGGGTAAAGCCGGGCCAAAAAGTGCCACTTGCCAAAGTTTTTGCTTTGCCGACCAGTTTTTCGCCACCGGTGTCTGCCAGGATTTTGAAAGTGGCGGCGACGGCTGTCATGGTGTCCTGATCGGAGCAGATGGGAATGCCGGCCCGAAATTTTGTCCGCAGCACCTTGAATACCGCATCGTTTTCAGCCCGCATTTTCGGTCGCAGTAATTCCCATTGCGCGTCTGATGTAGCCAAAATGGCTTTCGCTTCATACGATGCGGCAAGGAAACTCTTGAGCGCGGCGCTATTGGCATTCGCCCACTCTTCGCGAAACACCCAGCCGATCAATGGAATCGGCTTGTCAATTCCCAGTCCTTTGAGAATTTCCGGCACTTCAATTAAAGCATGCATGCCGCCCACTTCCAGGCGCGCCGCATAGTGCCAAAAATTCAGTGCCGCATCGATTTGCCCACGCAAGGCCAATACGTTGAGCAAAGGCGGCGCGGCGTAGGTGGGTTGCGTGAATTGCATCAGATCCACGCCCAGCTTGCGTTGCGCGTAGGCGCGCAGCAACAGCCAGGTCTTGTCTGCCGGGCCGCCGGCAATACCCAGTTTTTTATCCTTCAAATCGGCTAACGATGTAATGCCGCTATCGGACTTGACCATCACCGAGCCGACCGCGTTGGAATACGGTACAAAAGTGTACAAATTGGATTCGGCGCGCTGGCGATTGACCCAGATCCAGTCGGATACGATGATGTCAACCGCCCCTCCCTGCAGCGCAACGGTGGAGGCGTCGCCCGACGCCAGCGGCACGATATGTAAATCTATACCGCGTTTTTTGGCAAGGGCACGGGTCTGGATTACTTCCAGTTCCCAATTGACTGTGCCGAACTCCAGCACGCCCACCCGCACGATTGTTAATGGCTTGTCATTCGCGTATAGATTGCTCAGCGAAAGGGGCAGCAGCAACAACAGTGCGCCTAAAATGCGAAAGTAGAAACGAGTCGGCATAGCGCTGCTCCATGCGAAATAACGGATGATGGTTTCAACTCAGTTTCTAACCGATTTGATCAATCCCCTTTGCGGATCGTAACCGACTGCCGCAATCAGGTAAAAGACGAGGGTGCTGGCGACAATCACGACTAGCGAAGTTGGCTCAATCTGGCCATACAAGCTAAAACGCAGTGCTTCAATTGCATGGGTAAACGGATTGAAACGGGTCAATATATGAATCCACTGCGCACCGGACTCCTCGATTTTCCACAACGGATATAAGGCCGTTGACAGGAAAAACATGGGGAAAATCACGAAGTTCATGGTGCCGGCGAAGTTTTCCAGTTGTTTGATGTAGACCGACAACATCAGGCCGAATGCGGATAGCATCAACGCGCCCAACGCTAAAACAGGCATGGCGATGACGATTTGCCTGATGGTAAGGTCGATGCCGAACAGCAGCGCCAGCATGAAAAAAGCGATGGCTTGCAGCACCGACAGGAATGTGGTGCCGAGCAGCTTGCACGCCAGTAAATAGGCGCGTGGCAAGGGTGCGGTCAGCAACAGGCGCATCACGCCCATCTCGCGGTCATACACCATTGCCAACGAGGATTGCATGCCGTTGAACAGGCACACCATCATCGCCAGACCGGGCACCATGTAGACCCGATATTCGATGTAGGTGTCATACGGCGGCAGGATCGCCACCCCGAATACATTCTGGAATCCGGCTGCGAACACCACCAGCCACAGGGCTGGGCGTACCAGTGACGAAATCAGTCGCCCCGGCTGGCGCAGGAACTTATGGATTTCGCGCCCGGCAATCGCCCGCAAGGCCAGCAACGCGTGTGCGGCTCTCATTTCTTTGTGCCTGCCATGTTGTCACCGCTATCACTTAACTTGCAGGGCGACTCCTTCTGGTCGGCGCCTAGGGTATCGAGGTTATTGCTGGGGTGCAAAAAACCATCGAATGGCGCTACCCCTGCGATACCGCCGCCGATGCCGCCGTGCGCCAGAAACACCGGTTGCCGCAATTGCTGATCCCAACTGCGAAACGATACGCGCGCACCCTTGAAACCATCCAGCACCAGATCCGTGCTGCGCAAGGCGCGCCGATGCTGGCGCGCATCGGGCAATTTGAGCGCAACATCAATGATGGCCTTGGTGGCAATCCATGCTGCCCAATCGGCACCAGCCATTGGCCGATTCGCAATTTTTTTGAAGCGGCGCGACAATTGCGGCGCACCATAACGCTCCCATGAAGTTTGCCAGGCTTCGGCCACCAGCCCGGCGCTGCCGACCACTGGTCGCGGCAGGTTGGTGCGGTAAGGCACATCGCGTGCGAATTCGCCGTCGGAATCCACTACCCACACCGCGTCGGCATCCATTCCTGCGGTGAGCAATGCCACATTGCCCAGATCGCGCTCACGCGGATCATTCGATAGCTTGAAAGTTTTGTCCGCCACCACTTTGATGCCGTAGCGCTTGATCGCTTGTCGGGTCGCGCTGATGCGGGATGCATCGGCGGCTGCAGCGCTGGTTAGCAGCAGCACTCTGGTCCACTTGTGCGCGGTCAGGAATTGCGCAGTAGCATCGGCCATCATCGATTCATCCGGCAGCGTATGAAACAGGTTCGCGCTGCAGCCTGCACGGCGCAAGCTGTCTTCCGGTGCCGATACATTGAACAGCAGGATGTCGCTAGTTTGCAGCGCTTTACTCAGCTGCGCCACAGCCGCGCCCGGCAGGTCGAGCAGAAAATGCCGGACGCCCTTTTGCATCATTACAGCAATCTGCTTTTGTGCCTGTTGTACGGTATCCAGCGGCACATCCTGCAAAGTGATTTTCAGACCCGCATTGGCTAGCTGAAACTCGGATTCAGCGATGGCTACTTCGGCCCCGGCTTTGGGCCGGCCCAGCGGATGACCGGGGTAACTTTTTTCCAAAAGCTTCGATGCATAGCGCGCATCGTCCGGTGCATATACGACCCCGATTGTCAATTCGCGCGCCTGCGTTACGCAGCTGGCACTTGCCAGCAGCGTGCACGCCAGCACCCGGCGCCAACGGCCGTGGAGTCGGGTGCGGGTCAATTTAATCATCGATCACCACGCTATGCGGCACCCGGCCAGCCTTGACCGTTTTCACTGCGCGGCCCTTGGCTACGTCGACCACCGAAACATCGTCCGACAAGCCGTTGGCAACATACAGCGTCGCATTGTCGCGCGATAGCGCTAAACCCCAGGCCCGTTTGCCGACCAGGATCAGGTTCTTTACCTTCCGACTGGCCACATCGACCACCGCCACATGGTTAGCCTTGCCCAGCGCCACGTAGGCGGTTTTGCCATCGGCGGCCATCACCATGCCCACTGGAGTGACGTCGTCGGCACGAAAACCCTTGGGTTGGAATCTCACCGTATCGATAACGGTATTGTCGGCAGTACGGATGATGCTTACCGAAGCGCCACGCTCGCAGCTGACCCATAGCTCCTGGCCGTTTGGGCTCAGTGCGAAACGGCGCGGCCGCTTGCCGACTTCGATATTCTTGACTATCTTGCCGCTGGCAATGTCGATCACATGCACCAGGCTGGCCACTTCCGATGTCGCATACAGGGTCTTGCCGTTTGGCGTCACCAGCACGCCCTCCGGCTCTTCACCTACCTTGATCTGGTTGAGCACTTTTTGGGTAGCAATATCAACCGTCACGATGGTGGCGTCATCTTCGTTGGAGAAATAGAGCTTTTTGCCATCGGGCGATAGATCGAAGATTTCGACGCCCTCTTGTAGTTTGATCTTGTTGATCACTTTTTTGCTGGCGACATCCACCACGATGGCAATGCCATCATCGCCGCACGCGGCAATGAGCTGCTGCCGGTTAGGCGTGAATTGCATGTGGCGTGGACGCTTGCACGCCTTGATGGTGGCGATCTGTTGCTGGGTCTTGCCGTCCAGTACGGTGATCTGATTATCCTTTTCGCTGGAGATAAAGACCGCTCCGGTTTGTTTGGCTATTGCCGATGCCGGTACCGCAAGCGCAAGCACCATCGCAATGGACAGTGCATGCGCAGACCCAATTTTTGGTGTCATCATTACCATGATGTTATGTCTCCCTTTGTTTTATTTGGTCAGGCGTAAAAAAGCATCGGTGAGGGTTGTGCATTCCTGGCTGGCCAATAGTTGCGCTGGCACGCCGTCGAATTGCACCCGGCCTTTGGCCATTACGATGATGCGATCCGCGCTGTCGGCTTCATCCACCAGGTGCGTGGCCCACAAAACTGCCATGTTTTGCTCTTTGCACAGGGATTTGACATCCGCAATGATTTGCATGCGCGAAGCCGGGTCGATGCCGACGGTGGCTTCATCCATTAGCAATAACTTGGGCCGTGTCATCAAGGCGCGCGCCAATTCCACCTTACGTCGGTTGCCGCCGGATAAAACCCGTGCGCAGTCTTGCGCACGTTCCAACAGACCGAAGCGCGCCAGACAAGTGACGATGCGTTGTTTGGATTCAAGTCGCGCGATGCCATGCAAGTCGGCCTGAAATTGCAGATTGGCAGTGACGCTCAGATCCAGGTCAAGGGCCGGCTGCTGGAACACGATTCCTAGTTGTGCCAAGGCTGGAATCGGCGTTTTACCAATATCCGCGCCGCAAATGACAGCGCTGCCCTGGTCAGCAATGAACAATCCTGAAAGTATTTGAAACAGGGTGGTTTTACCGGCCCCGTTGGGGCCTAGTAATGCCAGAAATTCTCCTGCCGCAACGTGCAAACTGACGTTGTCGAGCACTTTGCGCTGACCAAACGATTTGCAAATGGATCTCACGCTCAGGGACAAGTTGGTTCCGGTTGGCATGATTCTCAGGTCTTGCCCTGTTGTTCGATGCTAGCCCATTCGTCATCGGTAAATAGGCGTGAACGTGTCAGAAAGCGTTTTCCTGAACCGTTTTCCAGCGAAAACATGCCGCCGTTGCCGTTCACCACATCGATTATAAGTTGGGTGTGCTTCCAGTATTCGTATTGCTCCGCGCCCATGTAAAACGGAGTGCCATCGAGATCGCCCAAATGAACATCGGTATCGCTGATTGCAAATTCACCTGAGGGATAGCACATCGGGGCGCTACCGTCGCAACAGCCGCCGGACTGAAAAAATATCAGAGGCCCATGTTTTTCATGCAGTATCTGCAGCAAATCCAGTGTCGCCTGGGTTGCCATCACGCGTGGGATGGTGTGGGTCATTGTGCAACTCGATCAATAGGTTGAGAGGTCGGTGCTGAGCAAAGCGAAGCCCAACATTGTGCGTACGATGTTGGGCTGGTAAGGCGTTAGCCCAACCTACAAAACCAAGACTTAAAAGAAGCCGAGCGCTTTAGGGCTATAACTGACCAGCAAATTTTTGGTTTGTTGATAGTGATCCAGCATCATCTTGTGGTTTTCACGACCAAAACCGGATTGTTTGTAACCGCCAAACGCAGCATGGGCTGGGTACAGGTGGTAACAGTTGGTCCAGACGCGGCCAGCCTGAATCGCGCGGCCGACACGGAACGCGCGAGAACCGTCACGGGTCCATAAACCAGCGCCCAAACCATACAAAGTGTCATTGGCGATTTCCAGCGCTTCTGCTTCATCTTTGAAAGTCGTGACCGAAACCACTGGGCCAAAAATTTCTTCCTGGAAGATGCGCATCTTGTTGTTGCCCTTGAATATGGTCGGCTTGATGTAATAGCCGCCTGCCAAGTCGCCACCCATATCGCACCGTTCGCCGCCGATCAGCTTGTCGGCGCCTTCTTGCGTGCCAATGTCCATGTAGGACATGATTTTATCCATCTGCTCTTGTGAAGTCTGAGCGCCCATCATCGTAGTTGCATCGAGCGGATTGCCTTGCTTGATGGCAGCCACGCGCTTGAGCGCACGTTCCATGAATTTTTCATAGATCGATTCCTGGATCAATACGCGCGATGGACAGGTGCAGACTTCACCTTGGTTCACCGCAAACATGGCGAAACCTTCCAGGCATTTGTCGAAGAATTCATCGTCCTGATCCATCACGTCGGCAAAGAAGATATTGGGCGATTTTCCACCCAGTTCCAGGCTCACCGGAATCAAATTTTGCGCTGCGTACTGCATGATCAAACGACCGGTACCGGTCTCGCCGGTAAAGGCGATTTTAGCGATACGTTTGCTGGAGGCCAGCGGTTTTCCGGCTTCCAGGCCAAAGCCATTAACGATGTTGACCACACCGGCTGGCAGCAAATCCTGGATCAGTTCCATCAACACCATGATGGATGCCGGCGTTTGTTCGGCCGGTTTCATGACCACACAGTTACCGGCAGCCAATGCGGGTGCCAGTTTCCAGACCGCCATCAAAATTGGGAAATTCCACGGAATGATCTGGCCGACTACGCCGAGCGGCTCATGGAAATGATACGCATAGGTTTCGGAATCGATCTGCGAAACGCTGCCTTCCTGAGCGCGGATGCAACCGGCGAAGTAACGAAAATGATCGATCGCCAGAGGAATATCCACATTCATGGTTTCGCGAATCGGCTTGCCGTTGTCGATGGTTTCGGCGGTAGCGATCATTTCAAGGTTGGCTTCGATCCGGTCGGCCACCTTGTTCAGAATGTTGGCGCGTTCGGAGGGGGAAATTTTGGCCCACGCATCTTTTGCGGCGTGGGCGGCATCCAGCGCCAGTTCGACGTCTTCAGCAGTGGAACGGGCGATTTCACAAAATGGCTGGCCGGTAATCGGGGTGATGTTAGCGAAGTATTCACCTTTCACCGGTGGCACAAACTTGCCACCGATGAAATTGTCGTAACGTTGCTTGAAAGGGTTCTTGACGCCTAATTTGCTGATGTCTGCGAGATTCATGTCGTCCTCTATTCACTGTTCTAAAGTGGGTTATGTCGATTGGTCTGTACCACAAGTGTGCGGTGCACATACCCCCTACTGCAAACACCATGCCAGCAGGTCTTTTGTGGGGAAAAACCGAAAATTCAGCAATGATTAGGGCGTCAGCTTCCTGTCGGCCGGCATCGACGCAGCGCTATGACATAGATAATTTTTATGAATGTGATCATTTTTTGAACACAATAGGAATTACTGTTGCAAATTAATTCAATTTCGTACTTCAACTCAAAAATGCGTATTTGCGAGGCGCAAACTGCATCCGCAATGCCAAAATATCAAACGCCATAAAAGTTGCGGCAATGCCGTCGAATAGCGCAGGATCAGCCATGGCATCCTGTCCCCTTTTGTCACGTTGGAACAGTACACCTGCAACAGATATTGTTCATTTCAGCGTGCAAAAGGCTCAAAAACAGGGTTTTCAAGGCGAATGTCCGATGGCACGCAGCTTGCATATCTCCCACCTGTTATGTGATTTACATAATTGGTTCGTCTGTCATTTGAGGAGATTGTCGTGCAAAAAAAATTATTAGGATTGATGGTGGGAATGGCGCTCGGTGGCGCATCCGCTGCTCACGCTGCGGGCGTAACTGAGGCAATGATAGAAAAAAATGCAACCGACAGCGTGTTGTCGTGGGGTATGGGGCAAGGAGGACAACGCTTTTCCAAACTTGACCAGATCAATACCAAGTCGGTTGACAAACTGGTGCCGGCTTGGGCGTTTTCGTTCGGCGGCGAGAAGCAACGCGGGCAAGAATCGCAGCCGCTGATTCACAATGGCAAGATGTTCGTGACCGCCTCCTATTCACGCATTTTTGCGCTGGATCTGAAAACCGGTGCCAAGTTATGGAAATACGAACAGCGCTTGCCGGAAGGCATCATGCCTTGTTGCGACGTGGTCAACCGTGGCGCTGCATTATTTGGCGACCTGGTGATTTTCGGCACGCTCGATGCGCAACTGATAGCCCTCGACCAGAACACTGGCAAAGTCGTCTGGAAAGAGAAAGTGGGCGATTATGCAGCCGGTTATTCCATGACGGCAGCGCCATTGATCGCCAAGGGATTGTTGCTGACCGGCGTCTCGGGCGGTGAATTTGGCATTGTCGGCCGGGTGGAAGCGCGCAATCCGCTTACTGGCGACCTGGTCTGGACGCGGCCTATGGTGGAAGGACACATGGGCTACAAGTTCGACAAGGATGGCAAAGAAATTGAAAACGGCATCAGCGGCACCGTCAACAAGACCTGGCCCGGCGACTTGTGGAAAACCGGCGGCGCCGCAACCTGGCTTGGCGGCACCTACGATGCATCGACCGGCCTGGCCTATTTCGGCACCGGCAATCCTGCACCCTGGAACAGCCATCTGCGCCCCGGCGACAACCTGTACTCGTCATCCACCGTAGCGCTGGATGTGGACACCGGCAAAATCAAGTGGAGCTATCAAAGCACTCCGCACGATGGCTGGGATTATGACGGCGTCAATGAGTTCATCACCTTCGACATGGATGGCAAACGTTATGGCGGCAAAGCTGACCGCAATGGATTTTTCTATGTAGTGGATGCGAAAAACGGCAAGCTTCAAAATGCTTTCCCGTTCGTCAAGAAAATCACATGGGCCAGCAGCATCGACCTTAAAACAGGTCGTCCGAATTACCTTGCTGCCGGCCGCCCTGGCGATCCGACCAAAGGCGAGGAAGGCAAGAAAGGGAAAACGGCATTTGCATCACCGGCATTTTTGGGCGCCAAGAACCAGATGCCGATGGCGTATAGCCCACAGACCAAATTATTTTATGTGCCGTCCAACGAATGGGGCATGGATATCTGGAATGAGCCGGTCACATACAAAAAAGGCGCTGCCTTTCTCGGCGCCGGCTTCACGATCAAACCCAACTTTGACGATTACATCGGCGCGATGCGCGCAGTGGATCCGAAGACCGGCAAGATTGTGTGGGAAGTCAAGAATAACGCGCCTCTGTGGGGTGGCGTAATGACCACCGCCGGCGGCCTGGTATTTTACGGCACGCCCGAAGGCTTCCTGAAAGCGGTGAATGCCAAGACCGGCAAGGAACTCTGGAAATTCCAGACCGGTTCCGGCGTCGTGGCGCCGCCGGTGACCTGGCAGGATGGCGATACGCAGTATGTCGCCGTCACTTCAGGCTGGGGTGGCGCAGTACCGCTGTGGGGCGGCGAAGTGGCAAGCAAAGTGAATTTCCTGGAACAAGGCGGCAGCGTTTGGGTTTTCAAACTCTCTTCCAAGTAAGGGGCCAATTGTAAGATTGTGAGCGGTTGACTCTGGTGGTTGGCAGCAGCTTGTCTCCCTGCTTGCCTTGAGTCATTTTGACTGACGGCTGCGGCCGTCAGTTTTTTTTGTATCTGCACTTACACACTTCGCAAGCTGGAGTGTCCGTACCCGTAGCAACGATTTCATGCGCACCAGTTAGCATGAATAGATAACAGCGCGAACGAATTCGCTGCTACACGGAAATCGCATCCAGACTGAAACAATATATGATATTTTTACAGGAGTATATTGAAAAACATATAGTTTTACGCAAGAATTTAATGCGAATTAAAAAATACATGAATCCAGTATAATTAAATGACAAAGAGCGCAGGCGTAGCCCGCGCTCTTTAACTGCGTTTTCCGCAGCTAACTATCTTTGGCTGACAAACTGATCGAATTCGCATCGGTGCGAAACATGATCGGCTGGCTGTTTGACTGTGCGCTGCGTTGCGACTGATGCGCCTGCCGGACGATTTCCTGCACCTCTGCGTGCTGCGGCGATTTGCTGCACACCGGGTCGGCGTTGGCAGCGTCGCCGGTGAGCGCGAGCGCCTGGCAGCGGCAGCCGCCGAAGTCCTTTTCCTTTTCCGGGCAGGTTTTGCACGGCTCCTTCATCCAGGCATCGCCGCGATATTTATTGAAGGCGTCGCTGTGATACCAGATGTCACGGATGCTGTGTTGCGCGACGTTCGGGAAATCGAGACCCGGCAGCGACTTTGCCGCATGGCAGGGCAGTGCGCTGCCATCGGCGGCTATGGCCAGAAATACCGCGCCCCAGCCATTCATGCAAGCTTTCGGCCGCTCTTCGAAATAATCCGGCACCACGAACAGGATGCGTATTTTGTTGCCGACCCTGGCGCGATAATCGTTGACGATGGCTTCGGCGCGCTTGAGCTGTTCATGGGACGGCATCAGGTGCGCCCGATTGACCAGGCCCCAGCCGTAATATTGGGTGTTGGCCAGCTCCAGATATTCAACGCCCATCTCGAGCGCCATCTGGATGATGCGGTCGACGTGATCCAGGTTGTAGCGATGCAGCACCACGTTGAGCACCATCGGATACTCATACTTTTTGATAAGTGTGGCGACCCGCGACTTCAGATCGAAGGTTTTGGTGCTGGTCAGGAAATCGTTCATTTCCTTGGTGGAATCCTGAAACGACAGCTGGATATGATCCAGCCCGGCATCGCGCATCCGTGCAATCCGGTCTTCGGTCAGGCCGACACCCGAGGTGATCAGGTTGGTGTAATAGCCGAGCCGGCGGCCTTCGACGATCAACTCTTCGAGATCATCGCGCAGCAACGGTTCTCCGCCGGAAAACCCGAGTTGCGCCGCGCCCAGTGTGCGCGCCTGCCGCATCACATCGACCCATTGCGCAGTGCTCAGTTCATCGCGGTTCTGTGCGTAGTTGACCGGGTTGTAGCAAAAGATGCAATGCAGCGGGCATCTGTAGGTCAGTTCGACCAGCAGCCACAGCGGTGGCGCGATGCTGGATTTTGACAAGATGGGTTCAGATAAGCCAGCCGCGCTCATATGCTTCCTTCATAAAATCCTGCACTTCATCGCGCAGGTTATCGACTTCGAATGTGTGCTCGAGATCGGCCACGATCGCCGCAACCGCGGTGCTGCCGTCGCAGCGCTTGAGTATTTCCGCTGCGCTTTGATTCAGCTTAACCATGCCTTCCGGATACAGCAAGACAAAAGCATCCTGTGCCGGCTCCCATTGCAGGCGGAACAATCGTGCAAGCTTGGGCAGATCAGTTGTCGCATCCATGTTGCATCCTTGCATACTAAATACGTTCGGAACAGGCCAGTTCGATCGCATCCATCATCGACCACAGCACGTCGAGCTTGAATTGCAGGATTTCCAGCGCGCGCTGCTGCTGCGCGCGGGTGGTGAAATGCTCCAGCGTGACTTGCAAGCCGTGCACCACATCGCGCTCGGCGAGCGAAATCCGGCTGCGGAAGTATTGCAATCCTTGCGCTTCGATCCAAGGGTACAGCGTGGGCCAATTTGCCAGACGCTCCTTGTGGATTTTCGGCGCAAACATCTCGGTCAGCGAGGAACAGACACCTTCCTGCCACGGCGATTGGCGGGCGAAATTGACATATGCATCGACCGCAAAACGCACTCCCGGCACCACGTGACGCAGCGACCAGAGTTCGCTGCGCGGGATGCCGACCGCCTCGCCCAAGCGCGCCCAGGCTTCGATGCCGCCGGCATTGTCTTCCCAGCCGTCGTGATCGTGAATCCGCAGTATCCATCTGCGGCGCGTTTCCCGGTCCGGACAGTTGGCCAGGATCGCGCCATCCTTCTGCGGAATATTGATCTGATAATAAAAACGGTTGGCGACCCAGGCCCGAATCTGCTCCGGATTCAGCTGGCCGCTGTTCATTTTCAGGTTGAACGGGTGATGGATATGGTAGTGAATTTCCTTCGCCAACAGCTGGCGCTTGAATTCTTCCTTGTCCCAGGGCAGTTCAACGCCGGTTGCTGCTTGCTGCAAAACGGGCTGCAAAACGTGCTGCGTAATATTCATAGCGTGATTTCCATTCCGTCGTGGGCGATTTCAATGCCATGCCGCAGCAGGGTCGCGTGTTGCTCCGAATCCTCGTCGAGGATAGGATTGGTATTGTTGATGTGGATCAGGATCTTCCTGTCAGCATCCATGCGGTCCAGGCATTCGATCATCCCGCCCGAACCGGACTGCGGCAGATGTCCCATCTCGGCAGCAAATTTGGTGGAAAAGCCGAGCCGGATCATTTCATCGGCAGTCCAGAAGGTGCCATCTACCAGCAGGCAATCCGCGCTGCGCATTGCCGCCTCGACGTGCGGCTCAAATTCGCCCAGGCCCGGCGCATAGAATACTTTCTTGCCACTTTTCCGGTTTTCAATCATCAGACCAATGTTATCGTCCGGATGCGGATTTTCCCGATGCGGCGAATACGGCGGCGCCTTGCTCAACAGCGCCAGCGGTGTGATCCGGATGCCGTCGAAGCCCGGCAACTCGATTGGCTCCATACGGTTTTGCATGATCGGCAGCGGGTGCCATTGCACGCCGCAGTAATGGGATAACACCGGCACCAAAGGCAGGCCGGTGGTCAGGTCGTCCCACACTGATGCGGTGCAGTACAACGGAATTGGTTTGCCTTCGCGTAGCATCAATAAGCCTGTTACGTGATCAACCTGCGCGTCTATCAGCAGTACTGCGGCAATGCCGCTGTCGCGTGACTGGCGGCAGGGCTGCAGCGCCGGTGTGGCGCGGATTTGCGTCAGAATGTCTGGCGAGGCATTGATCAGCAGCCAATTTTCGCCATCGGCAGAAACAGCGATGGACGATTGCGTTCGCGCTCTGGCATTCAGGGTGCCGCGGCGCACCCCGTCGCAATTGGCGCAATTGCAATTCCATTGCGGAAAACCGCCGCCTGCGGAAGAACCCAATACGATTATTTTCATGATCCGAGCCGTTAGCTATGTTGAATGCGGCGCTTGAGTTTGAAATAGCGCTTAAGCCAGCGTCAAGCGCCGCACAGGGACAATTCGTTTAAATCAGCGATTGGCAATGTACATCGTAATTTCAAAGCCAAAACGCAGATCGGTAAAAGCCGGTTTGCTCCATTTCATGGTGATCTCCAGTAGTTATAAAGTGTGGGTATGATTTGCGATTGCCACACTGCCAGGCCAAACCGTATCCATGACAATCCAGACAACCAAGCGCATAGACGCAATTTCCATGCCGCAGGCGACGCCCGCACTTTTGCATCAAGGATATTTGCCGGATGACAATGGCCACGCCGTCTATTTTTCCGAGCACGGGAATGCGTCGGGGCCGGCCAGCGTGGTGCTGCACGGCGGTCCGGGCAGCAGCTGCAATCTTTCCATGCTCGACTGGTTCGACTTGTCGCGCCAGCGCGTGATTTTGCTGGATCAGCGCGGCGCCGGCAAAAGCCTGCCGACAGGCGGGTTGAGCCAGAATACGACCGCCGATCTGGTGTCCGATCTGGAGCGCTTACGTCAATCGCTGCAAATCGCGCGCTGGTCGGTGGTGGGAGGTTCCTGGGGCAGCGCTTTGGGCATCGTGTATGCGGGCAGTTTCCCGCAAGTGGTAAGCAGCCTGATATTGCGCGGGGTATTTCTGGCCAGCCAGCGAGAAATGCACTGGTTCTTCCAGTCGCTCGCAGCACTGGTGCCACAAGCATGGCGGCAATTGACCTTGGCCTGGACTTCGCAGCAGAAATGCAATGTGCTCCAATCATTAACAGCACTGCTACACAATGGAACACTGGCAGAAATGCAAGATGCGGCGCAACGCTGGAATGATTACGAGGCTGCCATCATGCAGGCGATGACGGGGTTGCCGTCATCGCATCGGTCAAGCGATTTGGAGAAGTTGACCAGCAAGTACCGCCTGCAATCGCATTACCTGTCGCAGCACTGCTTTCTGAAGACGCGCGCGGTTTTCCGCCACGCCCGGGCCGCAGGCAAAGTGCCGACGGTGATTGTGCACGGCACCCATGACTGGATCTGCCCGCCGGAAAATGTCATCCATTTGCAGCGATTCATGCCCGACGCTGCAGTGCGCTGGGTCGAAAAAGGCACGCACACCACGTCCGACCCGGCCATCTGCGCGGCGTTGCGCGAAGCTGTGAGGGACATGCTCGAATATTCTTGAAGGGTTTACTTGGGCATTGAAGTCTTGCGGTAAATGGTGTTGCGGGACACGCCTAACGCCCGCGCAGTGGCGGAAACATTGCCGCGATGGCTTTCCAGCGATTTTTGTATCACTGAAATTTCCATCTCTTCGAGGTTGCTGCCACTGGCGACAAAGCGGCTGGTGCTTTCAACCGATGCACGGTTTTGCGTGAATTCGATATCCTCGAAAAAATCGTCCGGAAGATGCTCCTGGCGGATTTCATGGCAGTCGTCGGCCATCACAATTGCTGTGCGCAGCAGATTGGTCAACTGACGGAAATTCCCTGGCCAGTTATGTTGCTTGAATAACTGCATGATGTCCGGCGCCACCGTGTAAGTCCCGGAATTCGGCTCCAGCGCCAGCACCTTATTGATCACTGTCTCAAGATCGGTGCGTTCGCGTATCGGTGGCAGCTTGACCACCAGTCCGTTCAAACGGTAATACAAATCTTCGCGAAACTCCCCTTTTGCAATTTGTTCACGCAAATTTCTGTTGGTGGCGCAAATCAATTCCACATTGACCGGAATTGACTTGGAACTGCCCAAAGGCGTAACCATGCGCTCCTGCAATACGCGCAACAAACGCGCTTGCAAACTCAGCGGCATGTCGCCGATTTCGTCCAGGAACAAAGTTCCGCCGTTGGCTTGCAAAATTTTACCGAGACTGCCTTTTTTACGCGCTCCCGTAAAAGCACCATCTTCATAGCCGAACAACTCCGACTCGATCAAAGTTTCCGGTATGGAAGCGCAATTAACCGCAATAAAAGCGCCTTTCGCACGTGGAGAGTCATTATGGATGGCCTGGGCCAGCAATTCCTTGCCGGTACCGGTTTCGCCCATCACCAAAATCGGAATATCACGCCCCAGAACTTTGGTGACTTTTTCGATCACAGCTGCAATTTGCGGATCGCCGGTATTCAGATACCGCAAACCCGACAGCCGGCGTGTTGCCTGGGCGGCGTTCTGCGAGATGCTGTGCTGTGGATTTTGCTCTATTGCACTATCGGATTGTGGCGCCGACACGTTGGTAGCCTGCTGGAACACGCTATGGGCCAAGCGCAACTGGGCCCGGCCATACACGCGCACACCGCTATGCAGACACAAATTCAACAAGTCCGGCGCAGCGGTACGGTAATGGTCAAACAGCGCAGACACCGGCAGACCGAACAGCGAGCTGAAAGTATGCGAATACAACGCGGAAAGCGGCAAGCCGAGCTGAAAAAGAGCGCTGCGATTAGCCGACAAAAACCGCCCATTTGGCGCAAACGAAGCAATGCCCTCCATCAAGGTGCCGATGAACTCCGCACGTGTATTGAAATGTAGCAGGATGCCATCCTGAAACGCGGACGAAAACAACTGGTTCTCAATCATTTGCGCAGACATGCGCACCAGCGCCATCGTGTGCTTGTGAAAACTACGCTGGTCGCCAGAAACATCGAGAACACCGATTACATTGCCCCGATAGTCGAAAATCGGTGCGGCAGAACATGTCAGAAAATGATTGGCGCGCAGGTAATGCTCGCCTGCATGAATCATGGTTGGTGCTTGGTCCGCAATAGCAGTGCCAATTGCGTTGGTACCCTTGCTTTGCTCCGACCAGACGACCCCGGGCTTGAGCGCCACCCGATCGGCTTTTTCCAGAAAATCGTCATCACCCAGCGTATGGATGATCAAACCGTTAACGTCGGTCAGGATCACCATGTTGTGAGTATTAATGATTTGCTCATACAGCGTTTCCATTACCGGCAATGCATGGATGTGCAAGCTCTGATTTTGCTCCACCAATAGCGATAGATCGGAACCGACAAGCCGACTGAAATCGGGTTTATCGTTTTCAGTGAGGCCATAAGCACTTGAGCGCTGATGTGATTTTTCTATGCTCATGCAGACATTGTCAGCAGAAACTATGCCAGCCAATGATTTACAAATACTTGCCATCACGCATTATCCCGAAATAAGTATTTTATGAATATGCCGACGCTGCAATCATTCCCTTGCAGCAAAAGTAATCCGGCGGAATCTTGAAATTCACCAAATGCATAAAGGATATTAATCCTTTTAATGTGACACTTGCTCAAAAAAAATACACAAGCAAATTGGGCAGGCTAAAAATGCATGGCATGGCTATTGCATATCGTCTCCCATCAGTTTTAAAACCTAGAAATGGAGACACCATGAAATCAACCCTGAAAACCATTGCCATTGCATCCCTGCTAACTGCGGTAACTCTGACGCCCTTCTCGGCCTTTGCCCATGGAGATGTTGTGCCGCATTCGGTTGACGCCACTGCCTTGCCGCAGCTCGGCGATAAATGGCGCGCGGAAAATCCTTATCGCGACAACAAGGCAGCAGCAAAATTGGGCGAATCGGCATATGGCGCAAATTGCGCGCGTTGCCATGGACTGCAAGCGATGTCGGGCGGTATCGCCCCTGATTTGCGACTATTGGATCGTGATTGCGTAGGCATGAAAAATGAGAAAAAAAAGCTGGCTTGTTACAAGGAAACCGACAATTATTTCCTGACCTCGATACGCCACGGCAAGGTACGCAACGGCGCGGTCTACATGCCGCCGTTTGAAGGCATTCTCAGCCAGGAAGCCATGTGGGCAGTGAAGGCGTATCTTGAAACCGTTCGCCAGGGAAATTAAACAGCAATTTCCATTTCTGCACACCAGGAATGGCGATACCGATAATCCAACTATTTGACGGGAAAATGCACCTATGAACAGATTTTCTTTGCGCCATGCAGGCTTGGCGATAGCACTGGCGTGTGCATCCTTGAGCGTCGTAGCGCCGGCCCACGCAGATTTGAATAAAATCAGGAAAACCGGAATACTGAAAGTTGCCGTATACGATGATTTCGCTCCGTTTTCAGCAAATCACAAGGGCATCGATATTGATCTGGCCGATGCCCTGGCAAATAAACTGGGTTTGAAAGTGAGCCTGCTGCCGTTCCCTGCCGGCGAAAATCTGAACGACGATTTGCGCAATATGGTCTGGAAAGGACACTATCTGGGTTACGGCCCGGCGGATCTGATGATGCATGTGCCAGTAGACCCCCGCCTGGCGGCAGAAAACGACAAGGTGGAAATCTTTGCGCCCTACTACCGGGAAACGGTCCGACTGGTGCGCAACGGCACGACAATTCCCGACTTCGACAGCCTGGATGCTTTGTCGGGAAAGAAAATCGGGGTTGAAAAAGTCTCGATTTCCGCCATGGTCATGCTCGGTGAGCAAGACGGCAAGTTCCGGGACGGCGTCAAGATTTATCCGACGCCGATCGAGGCGTTGGAAGATCTGAAGGCAGGCAAGATCGACGCGGTACTGGCCAACAAATCCGAAATTGAATCAGTCTTCAAGGGCGACACCGGTTTTCCGGTGGAGCAGGTTTCCTTCCCGCGCCTGCCGCACAAGGGCTGGGTGGTCGGAATGGCGGTCAAAAAAGATGAAATGGAACTCGCCAAGCTGTTGCAAACGGCAACCGATGAACTGGTCGCTACGGGGGAACTGGCAAAGATATTCGCCAAATACGGGGTGCATGTCGTCACTCCGTAAACCGGACGAGCCGAAATATAAAATCCATTCTTTCAACTCTCAAACCTGCAACTCCGGGAAACCCGCTGTTTTCCGGATGCTGCCATTTTTAGTTATCAGCATCAGGTCCACATCCGGCAATTGCGCAGCCAGTGCAAACGCCCGCTCCGCCCCCATCACCATGAAAGCGGTCGAAAGGCCGTCGGCCAGGATGCCGGTCGGCGCCACCACCGTGACGCTGGCCAGTGCCGGCGACGAATCGCCGCTGGCCGGATCGAAAATATGATGGTGGACGAAGTCGGAACTGAAAACCGTCGCATAGTCGCCCGATGTGGCTACCTTGCGGCCATCCATTCTTACCCTGGCCACAATTGCATCGGCCTGTCTTGGACTGCCAATTCCCAAGGCCCACGCTTGACCGGCCGACTTGCTGCCGATCGCGCCGAACTCGCCGGTATCGAGCAGCGCGTGCCGGATGCCTCTTGTCTGCAAAGCTGCAAGCGCCAGATCGACCGCATAGCCTTGCGCCAGCCCGTTGAGCGTGATCGCCATGCCTGCCGTGCGCAAGCGGACCTGCTGCCGGCGCGTATCAACTTGACCCCAGTCGACCAGCGCTTTGGCGGCGGCGATTTGATCCGGCGCCGGCAGCGCGCCTCTGGAGCGGGCTTCGCTGAAGGCGCGCCACAGCGGTTGCACCGTGATATCGAAAGCACCCGCCGTCAGCCTGGAAAGTTGCTGGGCGAACGCCAGCACGTACAGCAGATGGTCATCGGGTGCATCCACGAAGCCGTGCCGGTTCAACACAAAGACCTGGCTGCGCTCTTGATGCACGCTCATCAAGCCATCGATTTTTTTGACCTCGCGCAAGGCTGCCTGAATCGCTGCCTGCGCCGACACCGCATCGCCATGCAGCACCTTGATCGTCACCGTGGTGCCGAAGGCCAAGTCCGAACCGGTATGCAGCGTCAGCCCAATATCTCCAGCATCTCCGGTATTTGGCTGCGAAAAATCCGGCAGTGAACCAACACCTGCAATGCCAGCCAAACCCGCCAGCGCGCCCAAACCAAGTGATGCTGATAGTAATGTACGTCGCCGCATCGCGGTTCCTCAGGTTATCAAATCAGTTGTCAAATCGCTTATTAAATCATTTTCTGCATTCTGGATTGGAATGATTCGGGCGCGCTTCTTTTCCAGCATCAGCGGTGCGCATCTTGCATCGCTGGCATGAATCACCACGCATTCCATGCACTGAAAGCATTCGTCATATTCGATCTTCCCGGCCGGCGTAATCGCCTGGTATGCGCACTGATAGCGGCAAGTCTGGCAGGGCGTACCGCACTCCTTGCGGCGCGGAATCCAATCCAGCATGCGCAAGCGGCCCAACACCGCAAGACCGGCGCCGAATGGGCACAGGAAGCGGCAGAAAAACTTGTAGACAAACATGCTGGCCACGAGCAAGCCCAGCGCATACACGACGAATGGCCAAGAGCGCACGAAATTGAGTGTGATGGCAGTCTTGAACGGCTCCACCTCCACCAGCTTGTCGGTGATGTTGGATGCAAAAAACGTGCTGGCCAGAATTCCTGCCAGTAACAGGTATTTGATCCGTTTCAGCCGGTTATCGGTTTTCGGCTTGAGCCTGATTTGCGGGATATGGAGCAGCGCGCCAAGTTTGGCGCTGAATTCCTGCAGTGCGCCGAAAGGACAGAGCCAACCGCAAAATGTCCCGCGGCCCCAGACCACCAGCGAAATCAATACAAACACCGACAAAATCACCGTCATCGGGTCGTACAGCAAGAAACCCAGGCTGCGACCGGCGATCAGCGCCTGCAATACGCTAATGAAGTTGAGGATCGACAATTGGCCCTGCGCATACCAGCCGATGAAGAACAAAGTGAATAGCAGATAAAGATTGCGGAATATGGCGAAGCGGCGCTGCTGCCCGACCAATCTTTTTTGCAAAGCCAGTGCCAGCGACAGGATCGCCAGGGCGATCACCAGCACCACGATGTCGACCTGCCGGTCGCGCCAGATGCCGCCCCAGGATTTGTTGTCGCTTTCCGGCACCGTATAAAAACGTGCAGGGAGCTTGAAACTGAATGTGAAATCCCGGCTGATTTTTTCCGGATAGATCATCCCCTTGTAGCGTGCTACCGGCAGCACGAAATCGAGCGGTCTGGATGGGTCCAGTCCGGCCTGACTGATGACCCTGAAAACCGTGACGGACTCCATATCCAGAGCCGCAGCCGGATCCGATTTCAGTGTCAGATCGAGGTTCAAGTCGCGCATTTCAATCGGCAATTGATCCTGCTTCAGAGTAATCCGCTCCGGCACCGTGCCGCGAATGAAGTCGTCGCCGAGAATACTGTAGCGCCCTTTCGACATCACCAGAATGGCGTGATCGCCGGGGTCCAGCCGGCCTTGCAGCTTATTCCACGCGCGCTCGGTCAGCAGATTGCGGCCGATGCCCGGCACCGACACATAGGCCATATATAAATCAATGAACGTGTCATTTGGATGCGAAACCGCGTCGGCATCCAGTCCGCTGCCGTTACTGCCGATGAATTTTTTTTCGACCTCGGCGTTGCGCAGCACCAGATGCTGGATCAGCCCGGCATCGAGCAAACTTCTGACCGTGCGCGGCTCCAAAATATCCGGCTTGATCCGCGCCATCAGTTCCGGGTCGCGGCCCTCAGCAAAGCCGAGCTTGTTGCGCGCCACCTTGAGTGCGGAAGCCAGGATACTTTGGTTGATGATGCGCACCGATGCAGTGGCCTTCGAGACGCCGTCCAGTTGCGCGCTGGTAGCCGAAACGTCTTTTGCGCTGTTGGAACCGGTCGATATCCTGATGCTTTGCTTGAGCGACAAACCTGCGTATTGGCTGACGAAAGAATGCAGCGGACCTTCGCCCAGCCCATCGAGAAACACCGGCTCGTGTTGCGACAATACTCTGACATCCAAAAAATTGCCTTTCGGATCGAGTGCAATCAACAGATTGATCGGCACTCCAGAAAAACCGGGAATGGGAGCCAGATCAATCGATTCAAAAGCATAACCGACCAATTTATTTTCAGTTGCATTCTGCTGGAAGATCGGCCACACCGGGATCGTCGTATCTTTTGCATTGACGAGATACGGCAGCGGATACATTTTCACCATTGCATCGTGTGTCATGACGCCGGCCAGCGTGACGGATGTGCTCAGCAGGCACAATAAACAAGCTAGGAATTGTCGAAATAGCGTTACGCACCAGCACCGACAAATTACGTTCTGCGGATGGATCTTGCTCATCATGCGCACGCCTGGATAGGTATATCGACCATATTGCTCCCATTAATTTAATCGTAATAAGCATGATCTGTGCCAAAGTATTACGCGTGCGCAGGGACGCAATGTTGCTTTGATCGTATGTGCTCCGGCTTGATTTTCGATGTGTCATTCAATGGAACAATAGTTGCAGATTGGAGCAGTCAGCCCCTATGCGGCAGACGCATGCGATTACTGTGCGACATTATTTATTGCAGAAAATGATGGCCTGTATTTTGCTAGTGCATCACTAACACTTTGCCAATTGACCCACTCAAAGCCCTTCCGGTGTGGAC
Organism: Glaciimonas sp.; assembly: GCA_012927625.1. Classification (GTDB taxonomy): domain Bacteria; phylum Pseudomonadota; class Gammaproteobacteria; order Burkholderiales; family Burkholderiaceae_D; genus AVCC01. Next base: position 316,660 of record JABBOV010000008.1, read on the forward strand.
TGGGCTTTCATTCTCTGACATGGAGTACATCATGAAACGCAATCGCCTAAGCTTGCTCACTCTGGCCGTAGTGTCTGCATTGATCGCAGCACCGCTAGCAAACGCTGTCGAAGATGCAGCAACACCACGCTTGGGCGCGATTGAGCGCTCCGAAGCCAAACGCGCCACCGAACTGCTGGACCGCGCAGTTGACTCTCTGCAGAAAAATGGCCCCGAAAAATCTTTCGCCGCCTTCAACGACCCCAAGGGCCCTTTCATCGACGGTGCTTATTACGTTTTTGCGGTGGGGCTTGATGGCTTTATGTATGCCGACGGCGCCGCGCCGATCGGACTGGCGGGCAAAAATCAAATTGACCTGCGTGACGCGGCTGGCAACCCCTTGATCGCCAACTTGCTGGTGCAGGCCAATAAAAATCCCAGCGGCACCATTGAGTACCACTGGCTGAACCGCGTTAGCAATCACATCGAAAGCAAGGTCAGCCTGTACCGCAAGGTGGGCAACACTATTGTCTGCGTCGGTTACTACACGCCGCGCGCCTCGATGGAAGAAGCCCAGGATTTGCTCGCCAAGGCAGTGGCACTACTAAAAAAATCAGGTGAAAACGTCGCGTTCGCAGCCTTCAATAACCCGCAGGGCAGCTTCATGCATAACGATCAGTATGTATTCGCGATCGGCATCGACGATGGCAAATACCGCGCATCGGGGGCAGCGCCACAACTCACCGGCATGGATGTACGGGGTTTGAAAGATGCCGCCGGCAAACCGCTGATTGAGGAAATGATCACGCTGGCAAAACAGAAAGGTAACGGCAGTGTCGATTATGTGTGGCGCAACCCGGCGACCAACGCAGTGGAAACCAAGCATTCCCTAATCCAGCGAGTTGACGATGTGGTGCTGGGTGTCGGTTATTACACCAAATAGCCTGTTATTCAATAACTAAGAGCCATCCTGCGAGATGGCTTTTTTCTTGCAGGTATCTACATTCAGAACGCGTGCTTGATACCAAAGTTGAGCAACGTGGTGTTGGTGTTGGCAGCATTGCCGCTGGCCACTACGGTAGTGAGCATGCTGGCTCCCGCATCAGCCCTGGCATAGGCTAATTGACCATACAGCGTAGTGCGCTTGGACAACGCGTATTCATCGCTCAAGACAAGAGTCTTTGTGTTGTCTGCACTGTTATCTTTATCTTTGCCAAAATACGCTGCAGCGATGACGGTATTGTTAGCCGCCATTTTCCAATCGACGCCCAAGCCAAACACATCCACCCTACTGGTCTCAACAAGCGTTGTCGTATCTTTATTTACCCCGCGCAGGTAGTTTAATTTAGCGGTGAATGCGCCCATCGTGTAACCGGCGCCGACTGTGTAAATACTGCTCAGGCGGTCGGAAGTGTTGGGCTTATCGTTTGATTGATACGCCGCAGACAGTGAAACCGGGCCGGAGTAAGTAACGCCCAAGGAGTACACAGCACCACGGGTACGCTCAGAAAGACTATAGCCGGCTGCAACACCTACCGGGCCGATGGTGTTGCTATACGAAATAGCATTTTGCAGAAATACGCCAACATCGTTGTTGGTGTTTGGAGTCGTGGCGAGTTGACTGGTGCCGGCAACCTTGTTGAATATTCCAGAGTTATAAGCCCATGAATACAAGCCGGAGAAATTTTCACGCAGGCCGCGCGGATCTGTCGCAGCAAACGCCAGAATTGCAGGGCTGTACTGGTTACCTACAGTAACGGCGCCAAGGCTTGCGGACGAAAGACCGACGTTCGCTTGACGGCGAAACAGGGTGCCGGTCCCACCGAGATTCGCACCACTGACAAGTGCGCCGGTATCTGGGGCAAAATGACCTTCAAGATTAAAGTTTGCCTTCAAACCATCGCCCAGATCTTCCGTGCCGCGAAAGCCCCAGATACTGGGCGAGATACCGCCGTTTGCCATGGTGGTTGATGCAGTGCCGGCCGGCGCATGATTTTGCGTCAATACGCCAACGTCCAGATTGCCATAAACCGTAACAGAACTTTGTGCAGCAGCCATACTTGAAACTAGTGTCAAAGCTGCGCCTGTAATTAATTTTAATTTCATTTGATACTCCAGTATTGTTTGATTGAATCGCTACCGATTCTCCAGGCGCTTGCGTAGCGCCCGAAGCAGATGAAAGTGGTCAATGGTCTCCTCTAAATTTTTTTGGTATCGTTGTATGCATCAACCAATGGATGCACATTGCCCAGAGCAAAATGCGTGCCTAATAGCAAGACAAAATAAGACAATCGGTTTTATCTCTGTGCTTCATGCCGCCTGCCCACGAATAATGGCAAATGCAAAATGATTGGAGCTACATCGGCTGTGCAACGTCGGATCACATGAAAACAGTTCTGCGCAATTTTTGATCGCTTTGAGAGTGCCGCTCGAATTTGATTTGGAGGTGGCATAGCCGGATGGAAATCCGTGGCATGTATGTTGCTTATTGATGCTTGCGGTTTCTTGCTATCCAGAAAGTCATTTGAAAAATATCTGATGCAAAGAGCCGCCTTTCCAGCCCTGATAAAGATCAGCATGACGCCGGATTTTTCGGACGCGTGCATACCATTAGTGAGACAAACCATGCCACCGCTGCGCCGCCCTTTTCGCCACCCCTTGCGCTTGACCCTGTTGGCGGTCATTGCCGCGTCTCTTACGCCTTTGTCTTTAGTCAGAGCCGCCGATAGCAGCGCCGAATTGCCCGCCGCAACAGTCAAAACACTAGACCCCATCGTAGTGACCGGTAGCCGGTTCGAGCATTCCAGTTTCGATTTGCCCGCCTCGGTTGATGTACTGGAGCGGGAACGGATCACTGCAGGCCAAGCCCGCGTCAATGCGTCCGAAGCGCTGGCGGCGGTGCCCGGGTTGGTGGTGCAAAATCGCCAGAATTACGCCCAGGACTTGCAAATATCTTCGCGCGGGTTCGGCGCCCGTTCCGCTTTCGGCGTGCGCGGCGTACGCCTGCTCGCCGACGGCATTCCCGCCACCATGCCGGACGGCCAAGGCCAGGCCGCCACTTTTAATCTGGATATGGCCGAGCGCATCGAAGTCTTGCGCGGCCCTTTTTCCGCCATGTACGGCAACCATTCGGGTGGCGTGATCCAGCTTTTTACCCGCGACGGGCAAGGCGCGCCCTCGGTTGAAGCCAGTGTGCTGGGCGGCAGCGACGGCAGCTGGAAAACCGATCTCAGCGCCCAGGGCAAGCCGGGCGCGATCGGCTATGTGCTGGATGCGTCGCGCTTTCACACCGATGGCAGTCGCGACCATAGCGCCGCCACCCGCGACCAGGCGTTCGCCAAGATCACCACCCAGCCCGATGCAGACAGCCGCCTGATGGTGGTGGCCAACGGGCTGTGGCAACACGATACCCAAGACCCGCTCGGCGTGAGTTGGGGCACCTTCCAGCGCGACCCGCGTGCCGGCGAGATCGACCCCACCGATACCCAGAGCCCGAAACGGACCTTTGCCGAGCGTTACAACACCCGCAAGAGCATCGACCATCAACAGGTAGGCGTTACCTACGAGCGGCGCTTCGGCGCGGATAGTGTGCAGTTGAGCGCCTATGCCGGCAACCGCAAAGTCATCCAGTACCAGGCTTTTTCCAAAGGTTTCCAGGCACCTGCCAGCCACTCCGGCGGTGTGGTTGATTTCGACCGCAATTTCGGCGGCCTTGACCTGCATTGGATCGGCGTAAGCCAGCTCGGCAATGGCAGCCTGACCACCACCGTCGGCCTCGAATATGGCCGCTCTAGCGATGATCGTCAGGGCTTTGAGAATTTCATCGGCAACCAGTTCGGGGTTGAAGGTAAGTTGCGGCGCAACGAAACCGATACCGTCACCAGCCTCGATCCATATCTGCAGACCGAATGGCAGAGCGGCAACTGGGCGCTCACTGCCGGCGTGCGCCATAGCAGAATGCGCATCGCAGTGGACGACAGCTTTATCAGTAACGGAAACGATAGCGGCAGCCTGAATTACCGCCGCACCACGCCGCTACTGGGCCTGCTCTACAAGGCTACGCCGGCGCTAAATCTGTATGCCAGTGCGGCGAAAGGATTTGAGACGCCGACGCTCAACGAGCTGTTCTATTCGGGCAACGGGAATGGTTTCAATTTCAACCTGAAGCCGGCGCATAGCACCCATTTTGAAGTAGGCGCCAAGGCATTGCTGGGTAGCGACACGCGGGTCAATGTCGCGTTATTCCAGGTGCGTACCGACAATGAACTGGTGGTGGACGCTTCCAGCGGCGGACGCACCAGCTACAAAAATGCCGGCGCAACTCTGCGCCAGGGACTGGAACTATCACTCGACACCAGTTGGAAGCATGGCTTTTCAGGGCGACTCGCTCTGACGGGTTTATATGCTGTTTATGATCAGGCTTTCGGCACAGTCCCTGCCGGCAATCGCTTGCCTGGCGTGCCGCGCGCCACCCTGTATGGCGAACTGGCATGGAAAGATGCGCCATCCGGCTTGAGCGCGGCAATCGAGACTATCGCCAATAGCAAGGTCTACGCCGAAGACAGTAATATCGAAACTCCGGCTCCCGGCTATGCGCTCGCCAACCTGCGCTTCGGTGCCGAGCAGCAGCTCGGCGTTTGGCGACTGCAGCAATTTGTACGGATCAACAACTTGTTCGATCGTAATTACATCGGTTCCGTAATCGTCGGCGATAACAGCAAGCGTTACTACGAACCGGCGCCGGGCCGTAACTGGATGCTGGGTGCGAGCGTGCAATATATGTTTTAAAAGCCTGCCGGATTGTGGGGGTTGCAGCCAGAAATGTGCTGCACAGCGGTAAATTTTGCCGTTTTTTCTGTGATGCTTGTGCGATGATTTTCGGGCTGAATGATCTACCTATCCCCATTTACGGAATCTGTATTAACAGTCATTTTTCGTGTAAGAAGGCTTGTGTCAAACTAAAATGGTCCCCACTGTCCAGACAAATATTTACTGAGTTTAAGATAGCCTTCTTCAGTGTCCGCTCCAAAGAAGCTCACTAGCCGGTGCGATGGGACGCGTCGACGCCCATCGCCACCGCCTCAATGCGTCCGTCCTCATGCGGGGCCATAGGCAGCCAGACCCTTAAGTCACAGAGCACATCGTCCTCGCCCACTCCCCGCATGTATGCGTCTAGCTCATAGCCGGGCTCAAGGTTCAAGTCGGCTCTCTTTCTGGTCTCGTAGTCGATTCAGTCACTATATGCCAATGGCAGCTATTGTTAAGGTTGACCGATGCCTGCCCGTACGCGCAGGGCTCTCAGGATATGACGGAACGCCATGGTCAGGCGTTGGTCAAGCCTCAAAGGAGGAAACCACGGAATGTACCGGGAAGGTTGAGCGGGCTATCAATCTATGGCGATTTGACTAGGCTGGAGGTACCGCTGACACCTTGCTTCTCAATGCAGTCTGATGGCGGCGGTCTAACGCGTAGTTGCTGACGCTAACGCGGCTGGCCTGGCGATGAATTCGGGCGGTGCCAATACGCAGATTGTGCGACTGATCAGCACGGCGCTGAATAACCAATGTGCGCCAGGCGAGCATCTGGCAACCGATATGGCGGATTTAATGCTACCTGCTTGATTCACGCGCTTGTCCTTATCGCTGGTACAGAGTAATTTGACTCACGTGATTTTCAAAGGGACTTTTATGCGTGTGCTATCACATCATATTGCAATACGTATTATCGAGAATGAACATGATCGGCTATCGGCTGTGATCCAAGGCATGCAGCATTTCGTGCGTGCCATCAACAAGGGCAAGAAAGCGCCGGACCCCAAGGTATTTCGGGCAATGCTCGTATACATTAGCGAGTACCCGCAAAAAGTGCATCATCCGAAAGAAGACCAATACCTGTTTGCCCGGTTACGCCAGCGCACCAATCGAATCAATCAGACTCTTGAAGAACTGGAGTCTCAACACAAGCAAGGCGAGTCGCAGTTGTGTGCACTGGAACTCGCGCTGACGCAATATGAACTTGAGGGCGCCGCAGCATTCCAGTCATTTTTCGACATGGTGGAAACACATGCCAAATTCCATTCCGATCATATGGGCCTGGAGGAAGATGTGGTTCTTCCCGCTGCCATTAAATTCCTGACGCAGGATGACTGGGCCGTGATCAATGCGCAGTTTGCTGCCAATGCGGACCCACTTGCCGGTAGTGGATACAAGGAGAGCTTGGACAAGCTGTTTGCGCTGATTGTGAACATTGCACCTGCACCGATTGGGCGCGGGCCTGCAACCTAGTGCGTAGGTTGGGCTAATGCTGTATCAACCCAACGTCCAATGCGACAAACCGACTGAGAATCGTAGAGCGAACATACCCGAGTCACCCACTTTTTCATCATCAATCTCACCATCAGGAAATCGCGAGAGAAGATATGACTGAAAGTGAGGGATATGTCGATAAGGACACAATAAATGAATAAGCCGCGTCGCTTTTGTGGGAGGGGATGTTGGGCTGATACAGCGTTAGCCCAACCTACCGCGCTGTGCGTTTGCCAATCGCTTCGTAGTCCACTGCACCAGAATCGACAGAATAGCCGATTCTGCAAAGGCAACTAAAACGCTCTGATGTGGGAGCGTAAAAATCAGACACACGCAGAAAGCCGCGAACGAGAACCTGCAGAGCACCATACCCCGCAACAGGGAGATGACGAAATCAGGTCCGTGCGCACGATGCGATGAAACTGACAGCACAATTCCGAGAAGCGGAAAGACTGCAAACAAGCCGCTCCACGTCGGCCCAACCGATGAAGACAGCGCAGTAACCAGAATTGTGAGAACCGCGCCTGCCGCCATCCGCCCGGCCAAATCAGAACGCGTCAGTGGAGAACTTGCTGCTGTCACCTGGCTACGCGGCAGAAAAGCTTGCCCAAACAGTACGGCGGCCAGCGCAACACCAATTGCCCATAATGGAGATACAGGCAAGAAAGACAAGAATCCGGCCGTCAGAAGCCATGCTATCAAGCCCGTAGTCAGCGCGATGGGCCATGGCTTGGCACGGCAATTCCATGCGTAGGCAAAATTGAACGCTTCAGATGCAAGAACGGCTGAGAGCGACAGAGTCGCAGCGCGCGCGCCGAATGCTGATCCGTGCTCCAGAACCAGCAAAAAAAGAATCGGGCCTGCAACAACCGGCAGTCCGGCCAGCCACCCGGCGATAGTGGGTCCCCACCATTTTCCTGACATTGAAACGACCAATAGAAACGCCGGAACGAGCGTGAGTTTCAGTGCGATCATAGCGACGTTGCGCGGAATATAAAGCCGGACTTTACCATATGGTGAACGTCTGTTTTCAAGGTGGGGACGGCCAGTGCGTAGGTTGGGCTAACGCTGTATCAGCCCAACGTTCAATGCGACAAACCGACTGAGAATCGTAGAGCGAACAGATCGAAGTTATGTACTTTTTCATCATCAATCTCACCATCAGGAAATTCCGAGAGAATATGTGACAAAAAGTGGGGGGTATGTCAATAAGGGCACACTAAATGAATCAGCCACGCCGCTTTTGTGGGTGGGGATGTTAGGCTGATACAGCATTAGCCCAGCCTACCGCGCTGCTTTCCGAGATATCCGCTGTGCGGTGCGCACTACTACCAGTAAAAAATATCGGCAATTATCCACAATCCACATTGGATGCCATTTGCTTGTAGGTGCGAATTTATTCGCATCAGCTCGCATGAAATCGATAACAGTGCGAATAAATTCGCACCTGCGCTGCTGTTGTTTCAATGTGAAAAGACCTGATTTTGAACAGAGTATCTACAGAAACCACTTCGGTTCAGATGTCTTTTATAGAAGCGGAACAGTTACTTCAATCAAACGACCAGGTATAAAACAAATCAAGCGCGGTGCTGGTGCCGGTTTCGGCTTGCAGCGAGAAGCGCTTGCTCAACATGTAGCGCAGTTTGACTAATGTGGATGCGCCGCTGACGCCTTGTTCGTAGGTCAAAAATGCACGCGACGAGATGCGCTTGCCGAAGGTGAGCACGGTGGTTTCCAGTCCTTGCGCACGGCCGATGCCGAATTCGTCGAGGCCGATGGATTGCGCCACTTTCGCTTGCAACGACGCGCCCTGGGACGCGCCGAACAAGGCATTGGCGGCGGCTGAGAGTGCGTCGAACTGGCTGCCGGAAGCGCTTTCGGTGCCGTGCCCGAGCACCAGCCAGGACAGCTTTTCGGTGTCCGGTACCGAGGGCGTGGAAACCAGTCTGGCGCGTGGCGCCAACGCGTTGCCGCGCACTTCGACGCCGGCTTCGACATTGCCTTCGATCTCCGGCACCGGGCGCACCGCCAGAATATTCAAACCCGGATTGTCGATGGGGCCGCTGAAGGCGAGAATGCCGCGCCGGATTTCCAGCTTTTGGCCGTAGGCGGCGTATGTGCCTTTGATTACTTCGATGCTGCCGTTGGCGCGTGGCAACTGGCCGTCGTCCACCCGCACCCGCAGGCTGCCACCGACTTGTGCATCGAGCCCTTTGCCCTTGATGAAAAAGCGCTCTCCCAGATCCAGCATGACATCGACCCGCAGCGGCAGCGACTTGCCAGCACTCTTGCCGCCATTTTTTTCGCGCCCCAGCACCACCACGTCGTCGCTGATGGTCGGCCCGCTCTCGCTGGGCAACTCGAATATTGCTCGCTCGGCCTTGAACTTGCCGCCGATTTGCAGCCGCTTGTTGTCCAGTGTGATGTTGCTGTCGCCGCTCAAGATCAGCAGCCGTTCCGGGCTGGACAATGCCAGCAGTTTGTCGGCGGTCAACGTCATTTGCACGCTCGGCTGGGCATTGGCAAAGCGCGCCTCACCCTGCACATTCAGCGTGCCTTGTTCGCCATCGAATGCAAGTTTTTTCAATAGCAAACGGTCGCCCTGCAATTGCGCCCGCAATACGCCATTGCGCAGTTTTATGCCCTGCTCTACCCAGCGCACGCCGAGATGGTCGCCGTTGATGTCGCCGGTCAAATTGGGTGCGCCCAGCGTGCCGGAGCCGCTAATCGTCAGCGCCAGTCGTCCTTGCAAGTCCAGTTCGGGGCGACCGATAACCGGCCCGATCCAATCCAACCTGGGCAGGTTGGCAGTGCCGTTCATGGTTAGCGGGCTGGTCGCCGGCAGACTCCAACTGCCAGGCGTGCCGCCGATCTTGGTGCTGCCGGCAAAGCGGCTGCTGCCGACCTGACTGCCATCTATTTCGAACTCCAGCTTCAGCGCGTTTTTGACAATATCGGCGCGCAAGGCCAGTTTGCTCAAACCCAGCGCCAGCGGCGCGGCGTTATTTCCGGCGCGGATTGTGGCGTCGCCGCCTTCGCGGAACAGCCGCACGTTGCCGTCGATAAAGCTATCAGCGTCGAGCGACCAGTCGGCACCAAAGGTCAGTGAGCCGGTCAACGCGCCGGCCAGATTCTGTTGTAGCGGTTCCGACAATTTTGCCAGCGTAGTCAGCGCAATGCCGTTGGCATGACCGCGGCTTTGCAAGTGGCTGCCGTTCTTTTGCAGCGTTTGCAAATTGAGGCTGCCGCTGGGCAGCGCCAGCACAAAATCGGTCAATGAAAATTGCCCGGGCCCGACTTTGAGCGGTGCCGGCGCTTGCAATGTAAAGGCAAACGCACCGCGATTTTGCAGGCTGCGAATCGCGCCATCCCAGCCTTTGGCCGATTGCCAACCGCCGGCCAGGGTCGCTTTGAAATTTTCACTTTTATTGTTTCCGCTGAGTTCGATGGTATGGACGCGCCGGCTGCCATTGGCTACCAGCCGCAACGCTTCGAATGCCTGCGTGCCGGAGCGCGCTTGGCCCAGCGCGATATCGGCTTGCAGCGGGCCATTTTCGCCTTGCTGCAAGCGGCCGCTGGCGTGCAAAGTTTTGACGAAAGTTTCGCCCGGCAAGCGGATCTCGCTGCCATCCAGCGCAAAGCCGATCTGCAGTGCATCCTTGCTGCCGCTGACGCTGCCCGCGCCGTTCACAGCGCCACCGAAATTCGGCCCCAACACACTGAGTTGGCGCGCATCGAGACGCCAGTCGAGGCGGTCTTTCGGCGCGCCGAAATTACCTTTGAGCACGATGCTGTTGTTGGCCAATTGCAGCGCGATGTCGGCATTGGCGATGCGCGCAGCGTCGGCTTGCAACTTGCCATGACCGGACAACGGTGCGCCCAGCAGCGTGCCGGGTTTCAGCGTGAAGTCGAGCGCGACCCGCCAATCCCTGGCAAGATTGCCGCTTGCATCGATGTCGCCGCTGATATTGCCTTCAGGATAAGCGCCGAAGGCGGCCGGATTCAGGCGCGACATTGTGCCTTTGAGGCTGAACAGACCGCTGCCGCTCAGTGCCAGATTGCCGTGTGCCTTGACGTCGCTATCGGCGAATCGTTGCGGCTTTTTCTCTTGCGGATTCAAGACCAGCCCTTGCGCGTTGGCATCGAACGCCAATTGCGGCGCTGCCATGCTGCCGGTAAGCGTGCCGGTGGCGCGCAACGCGCCGGCCAAACCTGCTTGCAGCATTGCCAGATTTTTTGCATCGATGCGCAGCGCCAGGCTATCTTTGGGCGCACCGAAATTGCCTTGCGCGGCAATCAGATTGCCGCCGAGGCGCAATGCCAGATCGACATTTTGCAGGCGCTGGGCATCAGCGTTTAACTTAACCTGACCGGACAAAGGTTGCTTGAGCAAGCGGCTCGGTTGCAACTGGATGTCCGCTGCGACTTGCCAGCTTGGTGCCAGGTGGCCTTCCAAGCGCAGCGCGGCATTCACGTCTGCGGCCGGATAAGCGCCAAAATCCGATGGATCGAAACGTTGAATGCTGCCGGTTAGCGCGAACGCTTGCGCGGTGTCGGTGCGCGCGTTTCCTTGCAGACTGAGCGCACTCTTGCCGGCGCTGAGTTTGGCTTGCTGCAAGTTCAGCACGCCGCCGGCCAGCGTTGCATCGAGTGCCAGTTGATAGCGATCCTGCCCCAGCCGCGCTTTCAGCACTTGCCGCCCGTCCTGCGTGGACAACACGATATCGCCGGCGATGGCGGTGCGATTGAGTTTGGTGTTGACTGCTTTCAGATTGACTTTGTCGGCATGTAGCGCAAATGCAGCCTTGCCATTTTGGATGTTACCGCTACCGCTGACACGACCGGCATCGGCAAGATCCAGCACCATGTCTTTGATATTTGCTGCATCCAGCGTGCCATCAATTTGGGCGCTGATGCTGCGCAGCGGCAATCTTTTTTTATCCATCGGGCCGGCTGGCAGCGTGTTGACGATATTCAGTTTGGCGCTAATGGCCTGGTTCGGCTGCACTTGGCCGTTTATATCAATCGCGATTGCGGCCTGTGGCAAATTGGCACCGGCACTAAAACGGCTGGGGTCGATGCCACTGGCGTGCAGCGCAATCCGGCGCAATGCGAAGGCGTCAAACGGCGCGATGGTCAAGTCGCCCTGACCGCTCGCGCCCCGCCCATCGAAGCTGGCTTTGACCGTCAGCGCGCTCAAGTCGCCGCCCAATACGGCTTGGGCTTGACTTACATCGGGCGCGGTTCCGTGTGAAAAATTGATCTGGCCGGTGAGTAAAAATGGCGGCTTGGCACCCAGCGTCAAGATAGCGTCCAGATTGCCCCACGGCGTGCCAGCAGCGGCATCCTGGACCTGCCATTGCTGCCGGCCGCCATGCAGCGCGAAATGGAGATCGTGCAATTGCGTGCGCGCACCAGCCGGAGAAATCATTACCAACTGGCCCAATTGTGCAATCTTGATGTCAACTTCCAGAGGCACTGACAGATTAGTCGGCAACACTAGCGGATCGTTCGATTCCTGTAATGTTTGCAGCGTCAGGCGCGCCGCCTGCAGCTTTTCAATTCCGACATGACCGCGCAACAACTGGGCCGGCGACCAGCGCAGATCGAGATCATCGAGCGTGATCACTTTCTCGGGCGCACCGGACGCGCTGAATTTTTTATATTGCAATTGCTTGATATGCACCGGCGCCAGCAGCGCACCGCTCACGCCGGTAACCGTCAACGCGCCGTTGCTGGCTTTGGCCGCTTGCTGCAAGACCCAGCGCAGGCTGGATTCACGCGGTATCAGGATTGCCGCCAGCAGCACGAATGCAAGTAGCAGCGACGACAATGCGATCCACCCGGTGCGCCGCCTCAAAATGTCACCCCGAGCGAAAAGTGCATGCGTATTTTCTTATCCGCCTGCCCGTAAGCGATATCCAGATTAATTGGCCCAACCGGGCTGCGCCAGCGCCCACCGACGCCATAACCCACTTTCGGTTTCAATGCGGCGACGGTATCGGCGGCGTTGCCGGCATCGACAAACACCGCGGCACCCCATTGCGGCAGAAACCAATTCTGATATTCGGCACTGCCGACCGCCAGATAACGCCCGCCGACAGTGGCGGTGCCTTGCGCCACGCCCAGCCCCTGATAAGCGTAACCGCGCACCGACTGATCGCCGCCGGCACGGAACAGGTAAGTGTCGGGAACGCCATCTTTGCTGCTTGACGCCAACGCACCTATTTCAGCGCGCAGAACCACAATGCCTTTTTTCCCCAACGGGCTATACCGCACCACGCGTGCGGTGCTGCGCACAAAACTCTGATCGGTCAGCAAACCGCCCACCGCGCCGCCGATTTGCGCGTGGATGATGCTGCCATTGGTCGGGAACAGCAAGCTGTCGGTATCGCGCCAGGTAACGCCATACGTCAATGGCAACGATTGGCTGTTGCGCGGGGCAAATCCGTCGATCTCCTTTTGCTCGCGCAGATATTCCAGCGTCAGGTTGCGCTCCAGCGTCGGCTTGCCCCAGATGCGCTTGGCTGAAATGCTGGAGACTTTGCCGACCTCACCTTCGATGTCGCTGCGCACATACGACAAGCCGGTGCTGTACTGGACGCCGTCCTGCGTGAGCGGCAAATAGATGTCGGCAGTAGCCGATTGTTTTTTGGTTTCTAGCGTTAGCGCAGTCTTGAACTTCAGTTCCTGCTCCAGAAAATTCAAGTCTTCATACGTCAGCTTGGCGCGATTGCCGGTATTGGTGCTGTAACCGATCCCGATCCCGGATTTTTTGCGCTTGTTTTCCGTCACGGTTACGCGCACCGGCAGCGGTGCCGACGACGCCGGCGCAGTGCTGTCCGGCTCTGTTTGCATGTCGATTTCGGCACTGACATCAACCCGACTGAAATAGCCGCTGTCGAGCAGGTGCGCTTGCAATTCCAGCAGCGCCGCTTCGTCATACGGGTCACACGGCTTGATCTTGTTTATGCGGCTGATGATGGTCACTGGATAGCGTTGCAAGCCATCAATTTTCAGCGCACCAAAACGAATCTCCGGGCCGCTGTCGATCACTACTTTCAGGGCCACCGTATGCGCCAGCGGATCGACGGTAGCGCGTGTTTGCGTCAAACGCGCACGCGGATAACGTTCCAGCAGCAGCTTGCGCAGCAAGCCATTCTTGGCCGACTCCCAGGCTGCCTGCCGGAACACCAGGCCCGGTGGCAGCGTCCAGCCGCTGCGCAATTCGGCCAGCTGCGGCTGGGTCGCAATCGCGCCTTCAAATTCCAGATCGACCGTATCCACCAGCGCCGGCGCGCCGGCTGCGATCGTAAATTGAATCCGCCAGGCCTGGCCTTGCTGAGTAATCTCGGAAGTAATGCTCGGCGCATAAAAACCTTCGGTTGCCACCAGCGTTCTGATTTGCTCGGGGGCCTGACGGTACAGCCGCTGCAACTGCTCTGCATCGAGACGCGGATTGTCGTGCCAGCGATTCAGGTCGAGATTTTTCTCCAGCACATCCTTTATGTTGGAAGGCGCATCCAGCACCACTACATATTCCAGACTGGCGGCATGGGCGCACGCCGACAGCAGCAACAGGCCAACCGGCAGTAGTCGTAAAATCCGCAGCATCCGCTGCCTCCGTTGCCCAAGGCTAAAAATATTTCTGATCATTGCAAAATGCCCGTGGCTGCCATAAGTTTGTATACTGAATTCAAATTCGCCTCTAGGGCCGACATCTTACCGGACTCCCGCCCCATAATTTTTTATAGGGAGTATGAAAAAAAACACACAATCCTCCGCATATAAATTATGCACCTTTAAAAAATACTGCAATAAGTATACTTCGAGAATCGAATATGACAAACACACAACCCAACGCTGCGCTAGTACTTTTCAGCGGTGGCCAGGACTCGACCACCTGCCTGGCGTGGGCCCTGACCCATTATGCAAAAGTCGAAACCATCGGCTTTGATTACGGTCAGCGCCACCGTATAGAACTGACGGTGCGCCCCACCGTGCTGCAACAATTGCGCACCCAATCGACCGACTGGGACCGAAAACTGGGTGAAGATCACTTGATCGACCTTGGACTGCTGGGCAAAATTTCAGATACTGCATTAACCCAAAACGTCGCAATCGCGATGCAGGAAAACGGCTTGCCCAACACCTTCGTGCCAGGGCGTAACTTGCTATTCATGATGGTAGCGGCCACGGTAGCGTACCGGCGCGGGCTGGACGTGCTGGTCGGCGGCATGTGCGAAACGGATTTTTCCGGCTATCCCGATTGCCGCGACGACAGCATGAAGGCGCTGCAAGTCGCGCTCAACCTCGGCATGGCAACCCGCCTCAAGATTGACACGCCGCTGATGTGGATCGACAAACGCCAGACCTGGCAACTGGCACAGCAACTCGGCGGGCAAAAGCTAGTCGACCTGATCCGCACCGAAACCCACACCTGCTACCTGGGCGAGCGCGGCACGCTACACGACTGGGGCTACGGCTGCGGGACATGCCCGGCCTGTGCATTGCGGCAGCGTGGCTATCGGGAATTTATACAGAACTAGGCGTGATTTGCCTGTAAAAGGTAAAAATCTCACATGGCATCAACCTGCCATCCTCAAATAATGGTGCCAATTGTCCATTGAAGAAACCAGAAAGTGGAACAAATAGGGGAAGGCTTTTGGTGCGTGGGCCAGCGGCTTTATCGCGTAACCCAACGTGTGCGGCTGAAAATATCGTTCTACCCTATCGCTAACGGAACCTGCGATGCTCGCTTGCAGCCTGATGTCCGTGCGCAACGGGCCGAAGGCAGTTAGTGGGATTTGTTGAGCAAATTAAAATGCTCCACTATGGGCGGTGACGCAAAATACGAGGCAACAATACCGCGCCACTCTTGAAATGCAGCGGATTCACGAAAATCCACCGTATGGTTTTCTACAGTTTCCCAAAAAATCATCAGTACATAGCGCTCCGCAGATTCAATGCCACGATTTATTTGGTAGCCATTAAAGCCTTTTGCCTTGGAAATTACCTGATCGATACCACGCTGAATTGCTATGTCGAAATCGGCTTGCGTTCCAGGTTGTATGTGAATATCAGCAAGTTCGAGAATCATGTTTTTTCATTCCTGTAATGTGTTTGTGCGCAGAGTTATCGCGGGTGCGACAGTGTAGACATAAATTTTATATAACGCGCGCATCCATTGTCGGTCAGATTGCGTCGGCAATGGCCTGTCCCGCCTCGGTAGTGCTGGCATTCCCACCCAGATCGCGGGTGCGCGTCCCGTTGCCGGCCAGCACTGTTTCGATCGCGCCCAAGATGGCGTCATGCGCCTGGCGGTAGACGCCGCTGCCGTTGCCGAGAAAATCCAGCATCATCGCGCCCGACCAGATCATCGCAATCGGGTTGGCAATGTTCTTGCCGTAAATGTCGGGTGCCGAGCCATGCACCGGCTCGAACAGCGATGGGAACTTCCGCTCAGGATTGAGGTTGGCCGATGGCGCGATGCCGATGGTGCCGGTACAGGCTGGCCCCAAGTCGGACAAAATATCGCCAAACAAGTTGGATGCGACCACCACATCGAAGCGGTCAGGATGCAGCACGAAATGCGCAGCCAGGATATCAACGTGGTATTTATCCCAGCGCACCTCTGGATAGTCTCCGGCCATCGCTTCCACCCGCTCATCCCAGTACGGCATGCTGATGGCGATGCCGTTCGACTTGGTGGCTGAGGTCAGATGTTTTTTTGGCCGGCTTTGCGCCAGCTCGAATGCATATTGCAGTATTCGATCCACGCCTTTGCGGGTGAACACGGCTTCCTGCAGCACGAATTCGCGCTCGGTGCCTTCGAACATGCGCCCGCCGATAGAGGAATATTCACCCTCGGTATTTTCGCGCACTACGTAAAAATCGATATCGCCCGGCTTGCGCCCTGCCAGCGGACACGGCACGCCGGGCATCAGCCGCACCGGTCGCAGGTTCACGTATTCGTCGAAATCGCGCCGGAACTTGATCAAAGAACCCCACAACGAGATATGGTCCGGCACCGTTGCCGGCCAGCCGGCCGCGCCGAAGTAAATCGCATCGAACCCCTTGAGTTGCTCAAACCAATCGGACGGCATCATCTGGCCGTGTTGTGCGTAATAATCGCAACTGGCCCATTCGATATGCGTGTATTCAAGCGCGATACCGAACTTGATAGCCGCGGCATCCACTGCACGCAATCCTTCCGGCATGACTTCCTTCCCGATACCGTCGCCCGGTATGACTGCGATTTTGTGTTTTTTCATGGTTCCTCCGATGGGGTGGCTAACTTGATCTGGCGCACAGTCAGGTGCGACACATACAATACTCGATCCTGATAATGGTCATATCGATTGGTAGACATAATCACGGCGAGATCGTGCTGCGCTGGGCCATTGACAGCGATAGCATCATTCTGAGTACCCGCAGATCACCGCTATTCGCCAAAGATTGAAAAAAAGAAACTTGGGTAAGCTCCATAACATCCATAACTGCCGTTACTTATGGCAAAATTATCCGTCTTCGCTTTTTACTTTCCTAACAACAAGGCATTGCATGAAAATCGAAACCATGGCCGTTCACGCCGGCTACTCACCGGACCCGACCACCAAATCTGCAGCGGTGCCGATTTACCAAACGGTCGCTTACGCGTTCGACAATGCCCAACACGGTGCCGATCTGTTCGACCTGAAGGTGCCTGGCAATATCTACACCCGCATCATGAATCCGACTCAGGACGTACTGGAAAAACGCGTCGCTGCACTGGAAGGCGGCATCGCCGCGCTGGCGGTGGCCTCCGGCATGGCCGCTGTCACTTACGCGATCCAGACCATCACCGAAGCGGGCGATAACTTCATTTCTGCCAGCCAACTGTATGGCGGCACTTACAACCTGTTCGCGCATACGCTGCCGCAGATGGGCATCGAAGTGCGTTTCGCCGATGCGCGCCAGCCGGAAACTTTCGCGGCCCTGATCGACGAACGCACCAAGGCCATTTTCTGCGAATCGGTCGGCAACCCACTTGGCAACGTCACCGATTTTGCCAAGCTGGCCGATATCGCGCACGCCCACGGTATCCCGTTGATCGTCGACAATACCGTACCCAGCCCTTACTTGTGCCGACCGTTTGAACACGGCGCCGATATCGTGGTGCATTCACTGACCAAATACCTGGGCGGTCACGGCAACAGCGTCGGCGGTGCAATCGTCGATAGCGGCAAGTTTCCGTGGGCCGAACATAAGGAGCGCTTCAAGCGCCTGAACGAGCCGGATGTGTCGTACCACGGCGTGGTGTATACCGACGCGCTGGGTCCTGCTGCCTATATCGGCCGTGCCCGTGTGGTGCCGCTGCGCAATATGGGAGCGGCAATTTCACCAATGAACGCGTTCCTGATTTTGCAAGGCATCGAAACCCTGGCGCTGCGCATGGATCGCATCTGCGACAACGCACTGGCACTCGCGCAATACTTGCAAAACCACCCGAAAGTGGCTTGGGTTAATTACGCCGGGCTGGAAAATCATCCAGATCACGCTCTGGTACAAAAATACATGGGCGGCAAAGCTTCCGGCCTCATGTCGTTCGGCCTGAAATACAGCGATGCCGACCCGCGCGCGGCCGGTGCGCGGGTTCTCGATGCGCTGCAACTGTTCACCCGCTTGGTCAACATCGGCGACGCCAAATCGCTGGCAACCCACCCGGCTTCAACCACGCACCGCCAACTGGATGCGGCAGAATTGGCGAAAGCCGGTGTAACGGAAGATATGGTGCGATTGTCGATTGGCATCGAACATATCGATGACTTGAAGGCGGATCTGGAGCAAGCGCTGGCAGCGGTCTGAAACCAAACATTGCGATTGTTCGCCTCCAATCAAAAATGACAGACTAGGCGGTTAATTGATGCGCAACAGAAAGAGCATCGATTAGCCACCTGCAATGAAGAGTTATGAATAATTAGTGACTTATCCATTTTTTGTAAAGCGACGGCTACCCAACCATGTCGCATCCTCCATTGAAAGAACACACCATTTTGAATCCTGCCGTCACCGAAGATGACTTCATCGATTTGTCAAAAATACTCGATAGTTTGAAGCGCAATTGGCTAATATTGTTTGCATGCATAATCGCTGCAATGATTTGCGCCGCCATATTGGCCAATATTCTGCCATCGCGTTGGCAGGCATCCGCCACGATGCAAATTGGTCAAATGCCCTCCCCGATAAATGCAATTATTCCTATCGAAGAGCCGGTTCAGGCCATTGAAAGAGTCAAATTGCGCGAGCTACAGTCAAGCGCACTGACTGCACTCAAGCTGCCGCTGGATGAACGCGTAAATATGCACACCAGTTTGTTCAAAGCAACCATCAACGCCAGCGCTATCAAAAACACCAATTTCATACAAATAAAACTTGCCGGATTTAGCCCGAGTGAGGCGGAAAAAAACCTTGCCGCAGCCGCACAAGCATTGATCGCCTCGCACAACACACTGGTGCTTCCAGCAAAAAATCGTTTAACCAGACAATTACAAAACAATACAAAGAAAACCGCAGATGCGGAAGCGGAACGCAAAAAATTGTTTCAATTACTCGCCGATAGCGGCAGCTTGAAGTCTACGCCGCAGTTTGCACCCAACATCGTCGCGATCAGCCTGCTGGAAAACAAGGAAGCAGAATTGCGTTCGCTAATGGTGGAGAAAACCAGTCTGCAGAATTTACTGGAGTCGATCGCAATCTATCCGACCAAAATTATAGATGCCGTGCATGCAGACTACAGGCCGTATTTCCCGAAACTCAGCTTGTTCCTTGCCGCTGGCGCTTTTCTGGGATTGCTGCTGGGCCTGGGAATCGCACTCTGGCGCGACAGAAAACTGTTCTGAATCGATCAATACTGATTTTGGTTATGGAATGAAAAAACCGGCACGCAACACGCTGCCGGCTTTTTCATTTTGAAACATCTATGGCGCTAGCAAAGCCTGCTCGGCAAGTGCACTTTGCCTATCCATCCGTGGAAAATTTTCAGCGCATGGCAGAGTACGAAGTTGGCACCAGAATTTGATTTTCGATGCGTTCCACAATGATGGCTTGCGCTTCTGATTCTGCGCGTTTTGCCAGCCATTCAGGATCGCTCGCGAACGCGTTCCATTTCGTCTCGCGCTCGGCCAAGCTTTCCCACTGAAGCATGTAGGTTAGCGTCTGGTTACTTGACCCCACCAGCGTGCTCCAAAACCCCACTTGCTGAATGCCGTATTTCTCCCAAAATTTCAGCGTAATGGTTTCAAAACGCTGGTTCAATGCGGGCAGCCGGCCTGGTGCGCAATGGTAAATTCGCAGTTCATAGATCATGCTTTTGCGTCGGTAGATTTTTCAGCATGCGCATTCCGCAAGGACGCCATGTCGATCACAAAACGATATTTCACATCGCTCTTTAACATGCGCTCATAGGCATCGTTAATCTTCTGGATTGGGATCAGTTCAATGTCTGACACAATCCCGTGCTCTCCGCAAAAGTCCAGCATTTCCTGGGTTTCCGCTATGCCGCCGATCAAGGAGCCGGCAAGCTGACGGCGTTTCATGATCAGATTAAATACCTGCGGCGACGGGTGCGGAGACGCGGGCGCACCAACCAGAGTCATGGTTCGATCGCGTTTGAGCAACACCAGGAACGCATCCAGATTATGCGGAGCGGCAACTGCGTTGAGGATGAAATCGAAAGAATTTTCGTGCGCCGCCATTTCTGTCGGATCTGTCGACAGCACAGCCTCATCCGCGCCGAGCCGGATAGCATCTGCTTTTTTTCCTTTGGTTGTAGTGAATAGCACGACGTGTGCGCCCATTGCATGCGCGATCTTGATTGCCATATGGCCAAGTCCGCCAAGACCTACAATGCCAACCTTGTCGCCTTTTTTAACCCCCCAGTGACGCAGCGGAGAATAGGTGGTAATGCCCGCACACAACAAGGGAGCCGCTGCCGCAGGGTCAAGATTATCCGGGATGCGCAAGACAAATTTTTCATTCACGACAATGTTGTCGGCGTATCCACCGAACGTCATTCCGCCGATCTGCGTTTCCTCGCTGTTATAGGTGCCGGTAAAGCCGTTTTCACAGTATTGCTCCAGCCCATCTTCACAGCTCTCGCAATGCTGGCAGGAATCAACCATGCATCCGACCCCGACCAGATCGCCTGGTTTAAAGCGACTGACATGTGCTCCCACGTAAGTCACGCGGCCCACAATTTCATGTCCCGGAACAACCGGATAAACGGTATTGTTCCATTCATTGCGCACAGTATGTAAATCGGAGTGGCAGACACCGCAATACTCAATGTCAATCTGCACATCGTGCGGCCCTGGCTCTCGGCGCTCGAACTGCATGAGATCGAGCGGCTGGTTTAATTCGGCTGCGCCATAACCAATAGATTGAAGCATATTCATCCTCGTATAGAAAGTTTGTTCAGGTGGAAAAATGTAGCTATTCAGCTCGTTAAAAGTGAACCTGCTTCCACTGCCGGAAGCGAAAAAAGCTAAGAATACAGAATTCAAACTATCGTTGCCGACAGTCTGAATAGGTACGAAAAAAATAGTTGAAATATTGAAATGCTTTCGAATACCGGGTTTTCTTGCAGAGATCCATCATGGCAGATAATCCGAATCTGCGTCAGGATGCGCAGCGCTTACCCGATATTGCACAGCGCGGTTTGAAGAATGCTCAGGCGGGACGGGCCATGTGGAACAACTGCGCGGGAGTGATAGAAAAATAGTCGGACGGGCCACCGCCGCGCAAGACATGTTCGGCAGAAGCGGTGTCGTAGACCCCGTCCTTGAGCAGGGTTTGGGCGATATGCACGGCCACCACTTCCCCGAGCACCAGCCAGGTCGGCACCGTTTCGCCGCTAGCGCGCTGAAGTTGCACGATCTGCGTACAACGGCACTCGAACGAGACCGGACTTTCGGCCACGCGAGGCACGGCAATGATGCGCGAATCCACCGGCGTCAGCCCTGCCAGCCCGAATTCACTGACCTCGGGAGGCACCGGGGCACAAGTCTGATTCATCGCCTCTGCCAGCGGGCGCGTCACCAGGTTCCAGCCGAATTCCCCGGTCTGCTCAACGTTACGCACTGTGTCCTTGTAACCGATACTGGCAAAACCGACGATGGGCGGGGTGTAATTGAAGGCATTGAAAAAACTGTAGGGCGCCAGGTTGAGCGCGCCCACCGCGCTGCGCGACGAGATCCAACCGATCGGGCGCGGCCCGACGATGGCGTTGAAGGGATCGTGCGGCAGACGGTGGCCGTTACGGGGTTCATAAAAATGAATGGCATCGGGCATGGGCTACTCCATGTTGTATCGAGAGGCTGAAGATACCAGCATCCGGCCAAATGCAATTTTTCAGGATTAATTTCTGCCGAAGTGAAACAGCGCCAAACTTTTGCGACAGCAGACGCGTAAATGAAAATTCGCGTAGCATGGATTTTGAAAAAAACATTAGGGTGCTTAGGAAGCGTGCATGAACGAGGCGCAGGGGTAAATAGTTTTACGTATTTATTACATTTTTTATCTTAGTTCCGCAATCTTGTTTTAACAACGAACCAGGAATCCCCGATTTACAAAACTGTTCAGTCTGCATGTCTCATCATCTCGGCCCTAAGCGCAATCGACAGCATGTAACGCAATCGTGCTCCACCACTTACAAAGGAAATTTCATATGAAAACACGCCAATTAGGGGCGAACGGCCCAACTGTTTCATCCATCGGTCTGGGCTGCATGGGCATGAGCGATTTCTACAGCAATCGTGATGATGTCGAATCCATCGCGACCATTCATCGCGCCATAGAATTAGGCATAACCTTGCTCGATACGGCTGACATGTACGGCCCTTATACCAATGAAGAACTGGTCGGCAAAGCGATCAAGGGTAAGCGTGATCAGGTTTTCATTGCAACCAAATTCGGTATCGTGCGTGACAAGGCCAACCCAAATGCGCGCGGCATCAATGGAACTCCTGAATACATCCGACAATCCGTAGAAGGGAGTTTGAAACGTCTCGGGATCGAAACCATTGACCTGTATTACCAGCATCGCATCGACGCCCAAACGCCGATTGAAGATACCGTCGGTGCTCTCGCAGATTTGGTCAAAGCCGGAAAAATTCGTTACATCGGACTGTCCGAGGCTTCATCGAAAACGCTGGAGCGGGCACACAAAACCCACCCGATTACTGCATTGCAAAGCGAGTACTCTCTTTGGACTCGAGACCCGGAGCAGAGCGTGCTGGCGACCTGCCGCAAACTCGGAATCGGTTTTGTGCCATACAGCCCATTGGGGCGCGGCTTTTTGACCGGCACGATCACCCGGCCGGATCAATTCCCGGAAGATGATTACCGTCGCGCCAGCCCACGTTTCCAGGGTGAAAACTTTACCAAAAACATGGCGTTAGTGGCAAAGGTAAAAGAAATCGCTACCCGTAAAGACTGCACGCCGGGGCAACTGGCACTGGCTTGGGTACTGGCGCAAGGTGACGACATTGTGCCGATCCCCGGCACCAAACGGCGCACGTATCTGGAAGAAAATGTGAATGCCGTCGACGTGGTACTTGGCAAGGAAGACCTGGCAGAAATCGATGCGATCTTTCCATTCGGCGCAGCTACGGGGCCACGTTATGTGGAGGAAGGCATGAAAACATTGAATGGCTAACCCCGGCCTTCAGGCCGGGAATTTCAACCTCTGCCTTTAAAGGCGGAGGTTGAAACTGCAATGTGTTTTACGATCAACCACTTTGATTCTCAAGCTACCTGCTAGCCATGCTGCGCAATCGGAATCACTTTGGCGGTATGCGGGGCCAAAAATTCAGCCAGCAATACCGCCTCTTTCTGCCTGGCTGCGCTCAGATGCTGCTCCTTGATGTGGCCGAAGCCGCGGATATCTTCCGGGATGCTGGCAATGGCAACCGCTTTCGATAAGTTATCCACGGTCAATTCCGACAGTAATTGCGCGATCGTGTTGCGGTATTGGGCGATCAATGCGCGCTCGGTTTTGCGTTCATCGGTGTAACCAAAAACGTCTAGTGCAGTGCCGCGCAGGGCTTTGCATTTAGCCAGCACGCCGAAGGCTTTCATCATCCACGGGCCGAATTCCTGCTTGATCAAATGGCCATTGCTGTCGCGCTTGGCAAACAAGGGCGGCGCCAGGTGGAATTTCAGCCTGACATCGCCTTCAAACAGGGCCGCAACCTTGTCCGCAAACGCGCCGCTGGTATAGAGCCGCGCCACTTCGTATTCATCCTTGTAGGCCATTAGCTTGAAGGCATAACGCGCCACCGCTTCGGTCAGCCGTAGCGGCTTGCCGGCCCCAAGCAAAACCGATTCCGCCATTTTCACCTGTTCGACAAAATCGCCGTACTGTTGCGCATAGGCAGCATTTTGGTAGGCACACACGTACGTCAGGCGCGTCGCGATCGTGTCTTCCAAAGTAGGTGAACGCTTGATTGCGATCACTTGCGCCGGCGTCACCAGGCGCTGTACTGCAGCCAAGTCATGCGCAGCGGTGCGGCCCCAAATGAAGGATTTCTGATTGAATTCGACCGAGACCCCATTCAGCTCGATCGACCTGACTATGGCGGCTTCCGATAGCGGCACCCAACCTTTTTGCCAGGCATAGCCGAGCATGAACATATTGGTCGCAATCGCGTCGCCCATTAGCGCGGTGGCGAGGTTACCGGCATCGATGACATCGACATTATCGGCACCGCAAGCGGCGCGAATGCTGCTCTCGGCAGCTACACCCGGATATTGCCAGTCTGGATTTTTGACGAAAGCGGCAGTCGGCGTGCCGGTCGAGTTGATCGCAGCAAAAGTGCGCCCTTCGCCCATGCGTGACAGCGCATCGCGGCTGGCGGCGACGATCACGTCGCAACCGATCACCAGATCGGCCGCACCGGTGCCAACCCGGGTTGAATGGATATCTTCCTGATGGTCGGACAGGCGCACATGCGACATCACCGGGCCGCCTTTTTGCGCCAAACCGCTCATGTCGAGTACCGAGCAGCCCTTGCCTTCCAGATGCGCGGCCATAGCCAGAATCTGGCCGACGGTGACCACGCCAGTGCCACCGATGCCGGTGACCAGAATGCCGAACGGCACTTCGGTGGTGGGCAAGACCGGTTGCGGCAAGACTGCCATGCTGGTCTTGTCGGCGTTTTTGCCAGATACGTCCGCTTTTTTCGGTTTCTTCAGCTGGCCGCCTTCGACCGTGACAAAACTCGGGCAAAAGCCGGTGACGCAGGAAAAATCCTTGTTGCACGACGACTGGTTAATCTGACGTTTGCGGCCGAATTCGGTTTCCAGCGGTTCGACCGACAGGCAATTCGATTGCACGCTGCAATCGCCGCAACCTTCGCACACCGCCTCGTTGATGACGACGCGCTTGGCTGGGTCTGGATAAGCATTGCGTTTCCGGCGACGGCGTTTTTCGGAGGCGCAGGTCTGATCGTAAATCAGCGCCGATACGCCTTCGATTTCACGCAACTCACGCTGTGCCGCGTCGAGGTCTCTGCGATGACGAATGGTGACGCCGGGAGCCCAATCGTATCCTGAAGGATATTTATCCGGCTCGTCCGTAACGACAATGATCGGGGTCACGCCTTCGGCCGCAATTTGGCGCGAGATCATGCCGGGGTCGAGCGGGCCGTCGAACGGCTGGCCGCCGGTCATCGCAACCGCATCGTTGAACAGAATCTTGTAAGTAATATTCACCTTGGCAGCCACCGCAGCCCGAATCGCCAGCAAGCCGGAGTGCTGATAAGTGCCGTCACCCAAGTTGGCGAACACGTGCTTCTCGTTGGTAAACGGCGCGTGGCCGACCCAGGTCACGCCTTCCGCGCCCATGTGGGTGAAGGTGGCGGTTTCGCGGTCCATCCACAACACCATGTAGTGGCAACCGATGCCGGCCAGCGCACGGCTGCCTTGCGGCAATTTGGTGGAAGTGTTGTGCGGGCAACCGGAGCAAAAATGCGGGATCCGGTCTTTGGCCGGGTCCGGCTTGGCGCTCACTGTCAGGATTGCTTCCTTGGCTTCCAGGTAAGCGATGCGCTGCTTGATGCGCGCCTCGACCGGGTGGCCGGCGAAATACTTCGAAATACGGGTCGCAATGGCGCGGGCGATTTGCGCCGGGTTCAGTTCATACGTCGCCGGCAACAGCCAGTCGCCGTGGCCGCTGCGGTGCGGATTGCTCCATTCGCCGGTGTCATCAAACTTGCCCACCACCCGCGGCCGTTCATTGTCCGGCAGGTTGTACAGTTCTTCCTTGATCTGGTATTCGAGGATTTGGCGCTTTTCTTCGACCACCAGAATTTCTTCCAGCCCTTGCGCAAATTCGTGCACGCCAGTCGCTTCCAGCGGCCAGGTCATGCCGATCTTGTACAGACGGATGCCGATTTCGCGGGCGACGGTTGCATCGATGCCGAGGTCGTCCAACGCCTGGCGCGTATCCAGATACGACTTGCCGGCGGTGATGATGCCGATCTTCGCTTGCGGCGCGTCCCAGATGATCTGATTCAACTTGTTGGCACGCGCATACGCCAGCGCTGCATACCATTTGTAATTATTCATCCGCGCTTCCTGCTCCAGCACGGCGTCCGGCCAGCGGATATTCAGGCCGCCTTCGGGCAAATCGAAATCGGTCGGCAACTGTATCTGGACCCGATCCGGGTCGAGATCGACTGTAGCGCCCGATTCGACGATATCGGTTACGCATTTCATCGCCACCCACAAGCCGGTGTAACGGCTCATCGCCAGCCCGTGCAAGCCGTAATCGAGATATTCCTGCACCGACGACGGATACAGCACTGGAATCCCGCAAGCTTTCAGGATATGTTCGCTCTGATGCGCGGTGGTCGAGGATTTAGCCGCATGATCGTCGCCGGCCAGCACCAATACGCCGCCCAGTTTGGCGCTGCCGGCCATGTTGGCGTGCTTGAAAACGTCGCCGCAGCGATCTACTCCCGGGCCTTTGCCGTACCAGATGCCGAACACGCCTTCAAATTTGGCTTCTGGAAACAAATTGACCTGCTGCGTGCCCCAGATGCTGGTGGCAGCCAAGTCTTCGTTGATGCCCGGATGAAACTTGATATTGTGAGCGTCAAGATATTTTTTCGCCTTCATCGCAGTCAGATCGACGCTACCCAGGGGCGAGCCGCGATAACCGGTAATAAAACCGGCGGTATTTAGGCCGGCCAACTGGTCGCGTTGACCTTGCAGCAACGCCAGTCGGATCAGGGCCTGAGTGCCGGTCATGAAAGCGCGACCGCGTTCCAGCGTGAATTTATCGTCGAGGGAAATAGTGCCGAAATCGCGGTGCGTCGCAAGTGCCTGCGATTGCTCGGGGGTCAGGGGTGCATTCATGTTTGTCTCCGTGCCAAAAATTATGTTTTTGGGTGCGATCGTGTCGCTGTCAAACGAGCCTGCCTCGTGAGCAAACTGCTTTTAAATTTTGACTTTTTGCAGGGTAGCACAAGCGCTTGTTTCTGTGCGTTGCAGGGTGGGTGAAACCCATCCTACGGGATTGCCAGGTTCGCCTCATCCGGCAACAAGGTGTCCGCCGGCAGCACTGCAAGCGCTTTCAGGTGCGCATAAATCGGCGTGAAATCCGGTTCGGTTGCATCAAACAATTGCTGGAAATTCGGGATCACGAAATAACTCTCCTGATAAGAATCGATCTTATACAAGGTGCGCATCACCCGCTCTACCGTCAAGGGAATGCGGCGCGGCAGCGGACTGTGCAGAGAATATTCGATCTCGCCGCCGGACGACAAAATACCGGCCCCATACGCGCGCAGGCCCTGCGGCGTCTGGATCAGA
Organism: Glaciimonas sp.; assembly: GCA_012927625.1. GTDB lineage: Bacteria > Pseudomonadota > Gammaproteobacteria > Burkholderiales > Burkholderiaceae_D > AVCC01. Next base: position 343,800 of record JABBOV010000008.1, read on the forward strand.
CCGAACTCGATGGTGTACCAGTACAGCCGGGCCAGATACTCCAGTCCATCGAGTTTCAGCGCTTTTAATCCTGCTGCGCCATAGCGTTGCAAATAGTCGGCAAACACCGGATCGAGCAGCAGCGGCACATGGCCGAAAAAATCGTGAAACACATCCGGTTCGGCAATGTAATCGAACTCCTCCGGCTTGCGCAACCAGACTGTGACCGGAAAGCGGCGATGCGCCAGATGGGTGAAAAAATTCAATTCAGGCACCAGCCCGGGTACCGCCACCAGCCGCCAGCCAGTGGCGGCGAACAGGATGTCAGAAGCCTTTGCCAGATCGGGAATGCCATCGGCCGCATCCAGTTTGTGCATCCCCTGGAGAAATTCGTCACAGGCGCGATCCGGCACCAGCCTGGCCTGGCGCTGATACAGGCGTCGCCATAGCGCGTGCTGCGCAGGCGTATGCGCATCCCATTGCTGCTTGACTACATAGTCGGCATCGGCGTGGGCGTAGTCGCCACGCAACACGCCGCAACTGGATTTTTCAGCGACAGTGGCAAAAAAATCGTCGGTATTCGGATGCTTGTCCATAATGCAATCGATTCAAGGAAGATCAAGTGCTGTGCGCCAAAGGGTTCGTCGATGCAGGTTGTTCCAAACTTGAAAGCCTATCCCTGCTTTCATTTTATTCGCTTCGGGTAATCACCCTAAAAACAGTATAGGCGGTGCGCGCCGATTTTGCCAAGGCGATCACATTTTGTGCTGCAAGGAGCCAAGGGTGCCACTGCGTTGCCGTTACGATTTTCGCTATCACACAAAAATGCAAGGAGTATAAGAAAAAACACTATTCTTTCCGCATATATATATTGCGGAATTAAAAATTACATCACCAAGTATGTGTCATCCGCAATCAGTCGCCCCTGAAGCCGGGCAGATTTGCCAGCCACTTCACTGCGGCGCGGGTATTCGCCTTGAGCGCGTAATCGAAGCTGGCTACTTGTTCTTCTACCGCTTCCTTGAACACGGTACCAGGGCTAGCCGGCAACAGTTTCAGGTAGGCATCGGCTTCACCGTGGTCGCGATGAATTTCCATTCCAGCTTTTTTGGCGATGTGGATCATCACCTGGTTCGAAGACAGGCAATGCATATAGAGCGTATCGACATCGGCGTTGCGGCAATGGATGGCGGCGCGCACAAACAGTTTCGAGCCAACTCCCAACCCGCGCCCACTGGCGTTGACGGAGACGCCAAACTCGGCAACACGGTCTTTCAGGGTGGTGCTGACTGGGTCAGAATAGCCATCGCGCAGAGCGAACGCCAAGTGGCCGACGCCAACCAACTTGAACTTGCTGTTGTAGACGCCAAAAATAGTATCGCGCGAAAAATTGAGTTGATTAACATACTGCGCAATCAAATCATCCTTGAGGCGCATGCCGAAACGCAGGTAGCGGCTATGGTCGTCCAGTGCCAGAAAATGCCGCAAAATGCGGTGACGGTCGCGCTCGGACAGTTCCTTGACGCGAACCGACGATGGGTCCGGCGCGCCGGCGCGGTCATGCTGGCCAGCAACTGTGGCCGATAAAATCTCCTGCGAATCATCTATTATTGCCATGTTGAAACCTCTTTATGGTGCGTCGCACAATAACGATACCACGTTCCGCTGCAGCCGGGTCTTTCTGCACATCACGACCCAGACTGGTTTGTGTTCATCATGACCGTAACAGCAGCAACCCGCGCCGCGCGAATCGCCGGCGCGATGCGTTGCGGCTGGCCTGGAAAACCTTGCGCAATGCCGGCCGCGATCTGTCCCGCATCGACCGCTTGCGCGGCAGCCAGAGCTCCCTGCAGATGATGCGCCCAGGCCGGAGCCACGCCGCCATCCGCTTCACTACCGCCCATGCTGTATGCCAGCGCCTGCAGCATGTCGGTGAAACGCTGCGGCTTGCGCAACGCGTCACAACGCTCGATCAGAGCCACGATGGCAGCGGCGCCGAGTTGCAGCGCTTGGCCGGGGTTGCCACCGAAATTACCGTATTCACGCGCCGTCATGAGCGCGAGATCGCGGCAATCATGCGGCACCCGCAGGCGTTCGCACACCGCTGCGACGGCCGAAATAATGTCCGGGCCGGCGTCGGCAGCAGCGTTTGCATCGGTGCCTGAATCGTGCAGCAACACCGCGAAACATATCGGCAAGTCCTTATTTTGCCGCGCTGCAGCATCAATGGCCAACATCGCATGCGGGCCGACATCGATGCCAGGATGGTGCCGCGATGGCGCATCCCACACTGCATCCAGTTCCGGCAGCAGGCGCGCCAGCGCGCCGCAGTCGCGCAGCACATCAAACATGCGTGAGGGTTTTTCTTCCATCAAACCGCGTGCCAGTTCCTGCCAGACCCGCTCCGGCACTAGCGCATCGACTTCGCCGGCGGCCACCATGTGCCGCATCAGCAAATTGGTTTCTGCCGCCACCCGAAAGTCATGCGGCGGCAACGCAAAGCGGGCGGCAAAGCGCGCCAGCCGCAAGATCCGCACCGGGTCTTCGGCAAACGCTGACGAGACATGGCGGAATACCCGCGCCGCAATATCGCGCTGGCCGCCAAACGGATCGATCAGGCTGCCATCTTCGGCGCGGGCAATAGCATTGATGGTCAGGTCGCGCCGCACCAGATCCTGCTCCAGCGTAACGTCAGGGTCGGCGTGGAACAGGAAGCCTTTGTAGCCAGGCGCAGTTTTGCGCTCGGTGCGCGCCAGCGCGTACTCTTCGTGTGTTTCGGGGTGTAGGAATACCGGAAAATCTTTGCCCACCGGCATGAAGCCGCGCTGCAGCATCTGTTGCGGCGTCGCGCCAACCACCACGTAATCGCGATCCTGCACCGGCAAACCCAGCAAGGCATCGCGCACAGCGCCACCGACGGTGTAGATTTTCATGGTGATTAATCCGGCAAGATCAATCCGGGCCGGCGTCGTACTTGGCTGAACGCTCCGGCTCAGCCAGTGCTTCGCGCATACATTGCGCCACCGCAGGGTGGGCGGCAACCCGGTCGGCATACGCTTGCAGCGCCGGCGCCAACGCCACCTGATAGCTTCTGAAACGCATCACCACCGGCGCGTAGTAAGCGTCCGCAATCGAAAACGCGCCGAACAGGAATTGATGGTGGCCGAAGCGCGCCAGGCATTCTTCCCAGATTTCGCAAATACGGCCGATATCGGCCTGGGCATCGGGGGTGCGCCCTTTGCCGGGGAACGACATGCGGATATTCATCGGCATCGCGCTGCGCAAACCGTTAAAGCCGGAATGCATCTCGGCGCAAATGCTGCGCGCCATGGCGCGGGCGGCGACATCCTGCGGCCACAGGTGCAGATCGGGAAACTGCTCGGCCAGGTATTCGCAAATCGCCAGCGAATCCCAGACCGTGATGGGGCCGGCAAGCAGCACCGGCACCCGCCCGGCGGACGATATTTCAGCGATGCGGGTGGCGGTATCGGGCCGGTCCAGCAGAATGCGGTTTTCCTCGAAGCGAATGCCGAACGCGGTCATCGCCACCCACGGCCGCATCGACCAGGATGAGTAATTCTTGTTGGCGATCACCAGCCTGAGCCTGGATTTGCCGCCATTGGTCAGCGTATCGGACAGAGTGGTATCAGAATCGGTAGTTTGCATGGAGCTCTTTCGTAAGGACTTCGATGACTACGATCAACTTCAATTAACGGTGCGCGCTAGCGCGATAATCGTCATAGCGCGCACGCGGGAAACGGCCTGATAAATATTGCGGCGCAATCGCTTCCAGCGCTACCGGCGTAATTCCCAGTTCCGGCGCAATCGGCGATGTTGTTCCACCTTTTGCCACATTATCGACCTGCATCGAAGCCAGATTATCGCGGCTCATTATCGGGCCGAACGGCGCATATTCCAGCAGCAGGGCTTGCAGCCGCGCCAGCGACGGCGGCAGTCCAATGACAGGACGCGGATAACCGGCATACAGGCCGGCTAGTTGCACCAATTGACGCAAGCTGTACACCATCGGGCCAGCCAGCTCGTAAGTGCGGCCGATGGTTTGCTCGCACGCCAGCGCATTGACGAACGCGCGCGCCACATCCTCGACATGAATCGGTTGAAATTTCGCCTCTGCGCCACCGAGCGGCACCAGCGGCAAAATTCTTTGCATTGATGCAAACATGTTGAGGAAATGGTCTCCTGCGCCAAACACCACGGAAGGGCGAAAGATGGTGGTCTTCAGGCTCGGTTCTGAGCGCGCAACAAGCTCCCCGGCGGCTTTCGAGCGCAGGTACATAGACGGCCCGCTGACATCCGCGCCTAGCGCGCTCATGTGCAAGTAGCGCGACACACCGCTGGCAACACAAGCCGCGACAATGCGTTTCGGCAATTCAACATGGGCGCGCTCAAAATCCGGGCCGTAAGGGGTGCCTGCCGCACCCGCACGCGAATGCAAAATTCCCACCAGGTTGACCACTGCATCGACATCTTGCATCAGGCCGCGCAATACCGCATCGTCATGCACATCGGCTTCGACCACATCGACTGTCGGCAGCGTAATCAGCGCCTTGGCGCGCTCGCGGTTGCGGGTCGGCACCACCACGACATGGCCGGCGTTCGACAATTGCGCAACCAGGCTGCTGCCGACAAAGCCGCTGCCGCCGATTACTAATACTGTTGGGTATCGCATGGGGTGTTACTCCTTGAACTTAGTGTGCCGGTGCGGCAGAAATTATTGTTTTGAATTGTTGGTTAGAGCTGAGATTGCGAAGTTAAACCTACGGAAACTAGGCTTAGTATTTTTTACAACCGCAATAAATACATGCGGAAAATACGATAAAAATAGTGATACTCGTCATATTTTTGGAACACTGGCAATTATTCAGCCCATTTTAAGAGAAATCCAAACTGAAGCAGTTCTTCGTGAAAAATGCATTTTTACTAGTTCGGGGCAACCGACCCCAATCGGGCCTTGAGCGACTGCGGCTGGCCATCGAACAGGGCTGCATAATATGTTGCGTTGGATAGCACGTTCTTGACGTAGCCCCGGGTTTCCGAAAACGGGATGGTCTCGGCAAAGATCGCCCCTTCCACCGTTCCCGGCAAGGTGGCGCGCCAAGCCCGCGGCCGCCCTGGGCCGGCATTGTAAGCGGCGGTTGCCAGTGCTTGCGAACCGCCCAGATCGCCCAGGACGATATTGAGGTAATTGGTGCCGAGCATGATATTGGTTTCAATCTCGTTGACCCGGCCAGGCGCAAACTCACCGAAGCCGATCTTGTTGGCAACCCACTTGGCGGTAGCCGGCATGATCTGCATCAGGCCGGAAGCGCCGACATTCGAGCGCGCATCCATGATGAAGCGCGACTCCTGCCGAATTAGCCCGTAGACCCAGGCCATGTCGATGCCGAGTTTTTGGGTGTAGACGCGCATGATGTCGCGAAACGGCGCGGGGAAGCGCTGTTCGAAATTAACTTCCGTTTTAGTGCGGTCGGAGGTGTTCACCATCCGATCCAGCACATTGCTTTGGCGCGCAAACTCGGCTGCAGCCAAATACTGACGCTCGTTCAGTTTACGCAATTCCCAATTCCATTCCCGCGTGCCTTCAAAGCGTAAGTTCATGGCGAAAAACTTCAGTGCGCGGCGAAAACCCGCATTCGCCGCCATTGCTGCCACTTCAGCCGGAGTGGACTTGGCGGCGCTGGCAGGAATGGTAATTTTGCCACCGCCTTCTTCGATCGCCAACTGCCCATAAAAATTGGTTTGATCGGCAATCGAGGCAAACATTTGTTGCGCTGCCTGGTTCTGCCCTTGCGCCTTCAGCGAGCGCGCCGCCCAGTAGACCCAGGTTGCATCGGTGCTCAAGATTGCTGGCATCGCATCGATCGCCGCGCCGACTTGTTTCCAATCGCCGGCCCGCAAGGCGGCGCGCGCGCGCCACTGATATCCCTCCAGCGACAAACGGGCGCCATCCGCACGACGCCAATATCCGGCAGCTTCTGGAGCCAGATTGAGCGAAGCCGGCAAGGCGATCTGGGCCCAGCCCTGGGCCTGTTCCGGCCGAGTCAAGCCTGCACTATTGCCGGACAAGCCGCGCGCGGCTTGCTCTGGACTGGATTTGGCGAAGCGGCCGAGTGCGATCAGGTACGCCTCGTGCGCAGCACGCCCGCTGCCTGGGCCGTAAGCCACTGTCAGCGCCGGCTGACTGATGGCAGTGCCAATTTTTTCCACCATCGACAGATCAACCAGTGCAGTCAGCGCACGCGCCAATCCGACATTGTTGACCTCGGCCGCCAGTCGAACTTGTTGCCACAGATCGTTCTCATCAAACTGCCCGGTTTCGGCCAGAGAAGTGAGCAAGGCCACACAAGCAGGTCCATAATTTTTCGGCTCGACCAGCAGCGCCCGGGCTTCGACCGCCACTGACTGTCGTTTTTCGATGCGCGACATCAATGCATAACACTTGAGCTGAGTGTCATCATCGAGCACGAATTGCGGATATTGCTCGTCGAACCTTTTCCAGTCGCGTAGCCGGCCCAACTCCAGCAGCCAGTCGTTGCGCAAGCGGTCGGCAATCGCACTGCCGTCATAGCGCGCCAAATAGCTGCGAATTTCCGTCTCGGACGCGGTTTTCAGGTGCGCCTTGAGGCGATAGTAATTGACATAGGAATCAATGTCATAATTTGACAGCCGCGCCGCAATACTGTCGGTTTTTTCTACATCGTCTTTACGCGCGGCAGCGCGCAAGGCAATGAAATCCTCGTCCGCGCCTAATTGCTCTGCCAACTTGAACTGGGCGTGGGCGACCGGCAGCAGGGTCAGCGCTGCAGCAGCAAGTGTAATTCGGGTAATTCGTTTGATGGTAAACATAGACACAATTTCTACTACTTTCTCATGACAGGTTTCAGCATAACACGCGATTTCGGCAGTATTTTAGCGCATGACAATCCACCGCAACCTGCTGTTGCAGAAGATGACAAAATCATCCTGCGCCGCAGCCTGCTTGCGCTACGCAGCGGTATCGCAAGCGAACAGCGCACACAGTACGATCAGAGCATCGGTCGCCAGGTCGCCGACTGGTGGCGCACGCATCCGGTGTCGGTGCTGGGAGTGTATTGGCCAATCCGGCATGAACCAGATTTGCATGCGGCGTATGCCGCACTAGCTGCAGCAGGCGTGCAGTTGGCGCTGCCGGTTGTGACAGTACCCGACGCGCCGTTGCAATTCGCCGCCTGGGCACCAGGCGCACCACTGGTCAAGGATGCCTTCGGCGTATCGATTCCGGCCGGAACCATCGTCCCGCTGCAACCGCAAGCATTGCTGATTCCTTGCGTCGGTTTCACGGCTGCCGGGATTCGGCTCGGTTATGGCGGCGGCTATTACGACCGCACGCTGGCAGCCGCAGCACGCCCGCTCGCCGTCGGCATCGCTTATAGCTGCACCAAAGCCGATTTTGCTGCCGCCGCGCACGATGTGGCGATGGACGCCATCGTCACTGAAAATGGCATTCAGTAGTGCAGGCCTCCGTGCCTGCATTGGTTACAGGCACGGAGGCCTGCACTACTATTTCAGCCGTTGCAATATGGCGCTGGTCGGTGCCGACTGATTCATCGAGTAAAAGTGCAAGCCAGGCGCTCCGCCGGCGAGCAGGCGCTCGCACAATTGCGTCACCACATCCAAACCGAAAGCCTTGATGGAATCGGAATCGTCGCCGAAACTGGCCAGTTTCAGCCGAATCCAGCGCGGGATTTCCGAGCCGCACATATCCGAAAAACGCATCAATTGCGAATAATTGGTAATCGGCATGATGCCCGGCACTACCGGCACCCGCACGCCCTTCTTGTGGGCGTTATCCAGAAATTCGAAATAGGCATCGGCGTTATAGAAATACTGGGTGATCGCAGCGTTCGCGCCAGCCTGCACTTTGCGTACGAAATTGTGCAGGTCATCTTGCGGCGACTTGGCCTGCGGGTGCATTTCGGGATAGGCCGCAACCTCGATATGAAACCAGTCGCCGGTTTCAGAACGGATGAACTCTACCAGTTCACTGGCATACCTAAGCTCGCCGGCGCCGCCATAGCCGCTCGGCAAATCGCCGCGCAAGGCTACCAGCCGGCGAATCCCGTGCGCTTTGTAATCAGCCAGAATCGCGCGTATCGATTCCCGCGAACTGCCGACACAGGAAAGATGCGGCGCGGCGTCCAGGCCCTCGCCCATGATTTCAAGCACCGTATCGAGCGTGCCTTGTTGGGTCGAGCCGCCGGCACCGAACGTCACCGAAAAATATTTCGGATGCAGTACCGTTAATTTTGCGCGCGTCGCACGCAGTTTCTCGGTACCTTCCGCAGTTTTTGGCGGAAAAAATTCGACGCTAAAGTTTTCTTTGGACATTTAATGTTTCAGCAGGATCGCCGACAAGGCCCAGGAAATGATGCTAAACAGCAAAGCGCCACCAACTGCCGACCAAAAACCGCCGACATGAAAGCCATTCACCATGCTAGCTACCGCCCAGAACATCAGCCCATTGACGACAAAAATGAACAAGCCCATCGTCAGCACCGTTACCGGCAAGGTCAGCAGGATGAAAATCGGCCGGATCAAGGTATTGACCAGTCCCAGCAGTAGTGCGGCAATTAAAGCGGTGGCAAAACTATCGACGCGCACTGAGTGCATCAGGTAAGGCAAGGCCAGCAGAGCCAGCGTATTGATAAGCCATGAAACGAGTAATAGCATGACAACCTTTCGGATTAAATACATCGTGCATCAGCGCACTTATGCAGATCAGTTACTAAAAATATACTCCCAATAGGAGCATATGTTTACCGCATATAAATAGTATGAAATCTCAATATACTCCATGTTATTTAATAATTACAACAACTGTTCTGTTCGCAGGCAACGGCGATTTTCTCCGTCCCTTTCAAGGGACGAGGCCGGGCAAGGAATGGGTTTGTTGTGCAGCAAAAAATCCATCCCCGCCCTAATCCTCCGAAAGAGAGAGGATTTCTTTCCACATCAATACCGATAGTGCTCCGGCTTGTAAGGGCCGGCCTGGGTCACGCCGATATATGCGGCCTGCTCTTCGGTCAGTTCGGTCAGTTGTGCATTGAGTTTTTTCAATTGCAGGCGCGCCACTTTTTCATCCAGATGCTTGGGTAGCGTGTAGACGCCGACTGGATAAGCGGCAGTGTTGCCAAACAATTCGATTTGCGCAATGGTTTGATTGGCAAACGACGAACTCATCACATACGATGGATGGCCGGTACCGCAGCCCAGATTCACCAATCGGCCTTCAGCCAGCAGAATAATGCGTTTTCCGTCAGGGAAGATCACGTGATCGACTTGCGGTTTGATGTTTTCCCAGGTGTATTGCTTGAGCGAGGCGACATCGATTTCATTATCGAAATGGCCGATGTTGCACACGATCGCCTGATCTTTCATCTGGCTCATGTGAGCATGCGTCAAGATGTGATAGTTGCCGGTGCAAGTGACAAAAATATCGCCGTGCGCAGCCGCGTAATCCATCGTCACCACGCGATAGCCTTCCATTGCTGCCTGCAGCGCGCAGATCGGATCGATTTCAGTGACCCACACTTGCGCCGACAAAGCTCGCATCGCCTGTGCAGAACCTTTGCCGACATCGCCATAACCGGCGATCACCGCCACCTTGCCGGCGATCATCACGTCAGTGGCCCGCTTGATGCCGTCCACCAGCGATTCGCGGCACCCGTACAAGTTGTCGAACTTGGATTTGGTGACCGAATCGTTGACATTGATGGCAGGGAAAGCCAGCTTGCCGTCCTTGTGCATCTGGTACAAGCGATGCACGCCGGTAGTGGTTTCTTCCGTCACGCCCTTGATTGCAGCCAGACGATTGGAATACCAGCCGGGTTGGGTCGCCAGGCGTTTCTTGATTGCATTGAACAGACAAATTTCTTCCTCGGATGCTGGATGATCCAGTACCGAAGCGTCTTGTTCAGCCCGCGTGCCCAGATGCAACAGCAAGGTCGCATCGCCGCCATCGTCGAGGATCATGTTGGCGTATTGAATTTGCCCTTGCGCATCATTGGTCCATTCGAAGATGCGATGGGTAAATTCCCAATAATCATCCAGCGATTCTCCCTTGAAGGCAAACACCGGCGTGCCGTCAGCGGCAATCGCCGCAGCAGCGTGATCCTGGGTTGAGTAAATATTGCACGAGGCCCAGCGCACATCCGCACCGAGCGCCTCCAGGGTCTGGATCAGCACCGCGGTCTGGATCGTCATGTGAATCGAGCCGGCAATCCGCGCACCTTTGAGCGGTTGGGCCGCGGCAAACTCTTCCCGAATTGCCATCAAGCCGGGCATTTCGGTTTCGGCAATGCGGATTTCCTTGCGGCCCCAATCGGCCAGAGTCAGGTCAGCGACAGAATAATCTATGGGTGCTGCGGAGGTAATGCTTATGGAATGGGAAACTACGGCGTTCATCACGCCCTCCTTTCGGTTAGAAAAAAAGTAACGTGAGCGCAGTTGCGGGAAAAAATTGCCCAAGCCTGACATTGCTTACTGAAAGTAAGCAATACTGCAACGCTCCTTGGGGAGTGGAATTATAACCCAGTAGTGCAGGCCTCCGTGCCTGCATCGGTTTGCAGGCACGGAGGCCTGCACTACTCGAATTACGTAATAAAAAAAGTAGGGCGGGTGCAACCCGCCCTACCAAAAAATCCTACAACCCCGCCGCTGCGCGCAAGGCTGCCGCTTTGTCGGTACGTTCCCAGGTGAATTCCGGCTCTTCGCGACCGAAGTGGCCGTAAGCGGCGGTCTTGCTGTAAATCGGACGCAGCAAATCGAGCATCTGGATAATGGCTTTCGGGCGCAAATCGAAATGTTCCAGCACCAGTTCGGCGATTTTCTCATCGGAAATCACGCCAGTACCCTCGGTGTACACAGAGATGTTGATCGGCTTGGCAACGCCGATGGCGTAACTGACCTGGATCTGGCATTGGCGCGCCAGGCCGGCCGCGACGATGTTTTTAGCAACATAACGCGCTGCATAAGCGGCTGAACGATCCACTTTAGAGGGGTCTTTGCCGGAGAACGCGCCACCGCCATGTGGGCAGGCGCCGCCGTACGTATCGACAATAATCTTGCGCCCGGTCAAACCGCAATCGCCTTGCGGGCCGCCGATGACGAAACGGCCGGTCGGATTGATCAAGTAACGCGTGTTTTGCAGCCATTCCGGCGGCACCACCGGTTTGATGATCAATTCAATCGCGGCCTCTTCGATATCCTTATGCTGCATTTCCGGCGCGTGCTGGGTCGATAGCACGATGGTGTCGATCGATACCGGGCGACCTCCAACATAGCGTAAGGTTACTTGCGATTTGGCGTCCGGGCGCAGCCACGGCAGGCGGCCATCCTTACGCAGTTGCGACTGGCGCTCAACGAGGCGGTGGGCGTAATAGATCGCCGCCGGCATCAGTTCCGGCGTTTCATCGCAAGCGTAACCGAACATCAAGCCCTGGTCGCCCGCGCCCTGGTCAAGATCCAGTCCCTGACCCACATTGACGCCCTGGGCGATGTCCGGCGATTGCTGGTCGTAGCACACCAGTACCGCACAGCCTTTGTAATCGATGCCGTATTCGGTATTGTCGTAGCCGATGCGTTTCAGGGTTTCGCGCGCGACACGAATGTAATCGACCTGCGCGGTGGAAGTAATTTCACCCGCTAGCAAAACCAAGCCGGTATTGCACAGGGTTTCGGCGGCAACCCGCCCAGTTGGGTCTTGCTCCAGCACAGCGTCCAGAATGGCGTCAGAAATCTGGTCGGCGACTTTGTCGGGATGACCTTCTGATACGGATTCGGAGGTGAAAAGGTAGGTATTGGACATGACAGGCTCCTTGTGACGATTTTGGCAATGTCGCGGCCAATCCAACGAGCCTGCGACGCTTTAGCGATATTTATAGACCGCCTCGCAAGTTGTCTCTGTTAACTCGGCGGTTACTTCAATGTGATATTTTACGCCTCTTGATAGCAATCGGCACGACCACCCTTTTCAACAACGCTCGTTACTTTGTCTTCCATCATGCTCATCACTGTATTTCGCCTACTGTCACACCTGCCGTTGCCCATATTGCATGCGATGGGCGCTACGCTGGGCTGGCTGGTCTATCTGGCTTCGCCCTCTTATCGCCGGCTGTTGTCGGAAAATATCCACCGCGCCGGCCACGCTGCTTATCGCAGCGCAGCCATCCGCGAATCCGGCAAAAGCATTCTGGAACTGGCCTTCGTCTGGTGCGCGCCGCCAGCGCGGGTGTTGCGCTGCGCCACGGTCGAAAATTGGGAGCTGGTGCAGGCTGCGCTCGACGCCAAACAGGGTGTGATTTTCCTGACCCCGCATCTGGGTTGTTTCGAGATCATCGCCCAATCCATCGCTGCCAGAACCCCGCTCACGGTGCTGTACCGCCCGCCCCACAAGGACGCGCTGAAACCGCTGATCGAGGGTGCCCGCGCGCGCGAAAATCTAATGCTGGCCGCAGCCAATTTGTCGGGAGTGCGGGCCTTGTTCAAATGTCTGAAAAAAGGCGGTGCGATTGGCTTGCTGCCGGATCAGACGCCGCAGCATGGCGAAGGCGTATGGGCCGATTTCTTCGGCAAACCGGCCTACACCATGACCCTGTCGGCCAAACTGCATCAACTCTCCGGCGCGCCGATCATCCTGTCCTATGCGGAGCGGCTACCGTTTGGGCGCGGCTATATCGTGCGCTTCATCCGCTTCGAAGAAGTACTGGGCGAGACGCCCGAAACACAGGCCACCGCCATCAATCGGGCGATGGAAAAGCTGATTGCGCGCTGCCCGGCGCAATATTTCTGGAGCTACAACCGCTACAAAGTCCCGCATGGCGTGGCGGTACCGGAAAACACGCCGGGACAAGCATGAAACTATTGCTGGGAGTGATGTGGCTGCTGCACTGGCTGCCGTTGCCGCTACTGGGACGGCTGGGCGAAGCCATCGGCAGCGTGCTGTTTATGCTGTTGCGCTCGCGCCGCCACATCACCTTAACCAATTTGCGCTTGTGTCTGCCGGACTTGAGCCAGGCCGAACGTACAACCATCGCCAAACAACATTTCCAGGCCTATGCACGCAGCGTGCTGGAACGCGGCATTCTGTGGTGGGCCTCGGAAGCGCGCCTGCGCCGGCTGATCCAGGTGGTGCCGCAGGTGCCGCTGGACGCAATTGCGGCGCGGCCGACAATCCTATTGTGTCCGCACTTTGTCAGCCTCGACGTGGCTGGAGTGGCGGTGATGCTGGAATCCTCGCTATGCTCGATTTATACCCCGCAACGCAATCGGCAGTTTGACGCTGCACTGCGCCGGGGCCGCTCGCGCTTTCGACCGGTGCAATTGTTTGCGCGCAGCGCCGGCGTCAAACCGATCATCCGCGCGCTGCGACAGCGGGTGCCGTTCTTCATGTTGCCGGATATGGATTTCGGCGCCCGGGATGCCGAATTCGTACCGTTTTTCGGCGTCCCCGCCGCTACCCTGACCGCGCCGGCCCGGATTGCCGGCATCACCGGCGCGCAAGTGATTCCGGTCATCGCGACTTATTTGCAGCATTACCGGGGCTGGAAAGTCACGTTTTATCCCGCCTTGGACAATTTCCCCGGCGATGATCTGGTTGCGGCCACCCGGGCCATGAATACCTTTATTGAGCAACGCATCCTGGAAGCGCCGGCGGAATATTTCTGGGCCCACAAACGTTTCAAGACGCGCCCGCCAGGCTTGCCTAGCGTATATGCGCTAGCCCCGCAAATTAAGCATACTTAATAGTGTATTTTTAAGAATCGCATGATATATATGCGGAGAAAGCACTGTTTTAACCTATACCCAAACAATAAAATGAAACTAAAATTCACCAAAATGCACGGCGCCGGAAATGATTTCGTGGTGATCGACGCGATCCACCAGCAGATTGATTTCACGCCGGCGCAGTGGCGATTCATCGCTGACCGACGGTTCGGCATCGGTGCCGACCAGGTGCTAGTGGTGGAACCAGCGCAAACGCCGGAAGTGGATTTCCGCTACCGAATTTACAATGCCGACGGCGGCGAAGTCGAACAATGCGGCAATGGCGCGCGCGCCTTCGCGCGTTTTGTGACAGATAAAAGCTTGACCGAGAAACGCAGCATTCGGGTGCAAACCCTGTCCGGCGTGATTGAACCCATGCTCGAAGCCGACGGCCAAATTACCGTCAACATGGGCGCGCCCGTGCTGGCCCCGGCGCAAGTTCCGTTCGACGCCCGCGACCTGGAAGGCAAAACCGAAGGCAGCGACACGCTGTTTCCGCTGGAAATCAATGGCGCCGTAATCTGGGTATCGGTAGTGTCAATGGGCAACCCGCATGCGGTGCAGGTGGTGACAGACGCCGAACGCGCACCAGTCGCCGCCGACGGCCCGCAGGTCGAGCATCACTTGCGCTTCCCGAAGCGCGTCAATGCCGGCTTCATGCAAGTCGTCAATCGGCATCACATCAAGTTACGCGTGTTCGAGCGCGGCACCGGCGAAACCCTGGCCTGCGGCACCGGCGCCTGCGCCGCAGTGGTGGCCGGCATCCGGCGCGGCCGTCTGGATTCACCGGTGCGAGTCACCATGCATGGCGGCGAACTATCCATCGCCTGGGCCGGCCAAACCGAACCGGTGCTGCTGACCGGGCCGGCAGTAACCGTGTTCGAGGGCGAAATCGAAATCCCCAATTAGCAGTGCAGGCCAGCCGGGCCTGCACACCAGTCAAGTGTGCAGTAGTGTGGCTATGTGGGAGCGCACCCGGGCGCAACTGGCTTTTATTCGGCTCCGATATCAGTCCTTTCAGGACTGTTCGCGCCCGGGTGCGCTCCTACCGAAACTGCTGAGGCCATGAAATTTTTTCGTTTTTTTCATGTCTTTCGTGGACATTCATCATTCCCGACCAACGCCCTCAACCGGTACTGACGCTGGCGGTAATTGCCTTCAGGCCCGTCCGGCCCGAGATCGACATCCTCAAAAATACGCTTGATGCGGTGCAGGGCTTGTAATTCCTCGGTAGTTTGCAACAGGATCAAACGGCGCTTGCTGCGCGCATTTTGGGCCCGGATATCGACTTGCAGGCAATGGCCGCAGTCGGCCAGATCCAGGTCAATCAGCAAAGCTTCCGCTCGCGACAGGCCAAACAACGCAGCTAATTCAATGCGGGCCGCCAGAAACGGATGGGCCGCGATCAACTCGCGCGTCAGTTGCTTTTGCGCCGCCAGCGCCCACGGCGCCGGGCCCGCCGGGGCTGCGACTTTTGCCAGCAACAACAAGGCTTCCCGACTGCCTTGCGCGGCCGCTTTTTGCAGCCAATAGGCGGCGCGCACGTCGTTCGAGATTACATCGCGGCGATTGCGCCAGGCACTGGAGCCGCACTCCAGTTGCGCCGCGCAGTGCCCGATTTCGGCTGCCTGCTCCAGATAACGCCTGGCGTCTGGCAGGCTACGCTGTGAAAACTCGGCTTTCAGATAAATTCGCGACAAGGCAAACCAGGCTTCGCCCGAACCTTGCTCGCCGGCCTGCGTGAGCCAGAATATCGCCTTCTTGTAATGTGCGGAACCCGACGCCGACGCCGCCCGCGCACCATCCAGATCAATCCGGGCCAGCCACAAGCCGAGCGCCAACTGGGCCGCGCGATCCCCCGCATACGCGGCCAATTCCCAGCAGCGCTGCATCAGCCCGACATCGGCATGCGCAGTGTCGTACAGCGCCTGCGCGGTACGCGACAATAATGTTACGTCCTTCGCAGCAATGCGCTGCGCCATCGCCTTGAGCACATCAGGCGCATCTTCCGCAATAATATGCACGCTGCCGTCGATCAACGAGCGTGCCAGCGGCAAGGCCCGGTGCAGAAATCCTTTCCAGTCCGACGCAGCCCAGGCATGTTCGGCCAACACTTGCTGCGCTTGCGCCACGCCACCATCGGCAGCGCGACTGGCCCACACCAAAGGTGTCTCTGCCGGTTCTGCTGCGGTCGGCTCCAACGACAACAACCCCGCCGCAGCAGAGCCCGGTGGCGCCATGCTGGCTTGCTGCGCCAGCAACCACTGCGCATCTGCAATGCCAGCCTGCGCCGCAACTTGCAACGCTTGCAAAGCCTTGCTGCGCAAGGCGGAGTCCGGCGCGCTTGTGGGTTCCAAATTGGGTTTCGGCTTCGCCTCCAGCACCAGACTGGCAAACACCAGTCCTGCCGGCAGTACCCCGGCATCGAGTGCGTGTTCGTACCAGACCAGATAGGACAGCGGCTTGGCGCTCCGGCGCACCGTCTCGAAAGGAATATGGTTGCCGATCAACATCCAGGCCGCGCTCTCGCCCTGATGTGCCGCCCGATCCAGCCAGTGCAGCGCGGTTGTCAGGCTCTGCGGCAAGCCGCCGCCGCCGAACAAGTAGCGCGTGCCCAGCGCCAATTGCGCCGCAGCATCTCCGGCGCGCGCACCGCGGATCATCGCCAACTCTTCACGCGTAGCCATAATTGCAGTCCTGCCTAAAAGTATTGCACATGAAAAATTGTTTCATAAACCAAGTTTGGCAGGTAAATAACAGATAAAATCACAATAAATGTATTTTTAAAACAACAATTTACCATATTCCAATACAAACTGCTCGCCAGCAAAAAAATTTCCATGATCTATGGACTTACCCAATATTAAGTAGTGCAAGCCTGCATTACCGACAGACAAGCAGAAATATTTTGCCTAAGTCGTATTAGGAATAAATACACGGGCACAGCACCATCAGGAATATTAAATGCAACCATATCTGTTCCTAAAAAACAACAACATAGGATGATTAGAGATATTTATCAAATGCATCAAAATTCAAAACACCAAACTTGCGGCGGCGGTTCTATTAGTCCCTATCTTCTGTTTTGTCCGCAACAAACGGATCCCAACACCACTAGTCCCCTTTCGGAGATACACATGAAAAAAACTCTTATCGCTTTGGCCGTACTCGGCTCCATCGCCGGCGTAGCCCAAGCACAATCCGCAGTTACTGTCTACGGCGCTCTCGACGTCGGCCTGGCACATGAAAACAACGGCACCACTTCCGTTAATAGAATGGATACCGGCAATTTGAACGGTAGCCGCCTGGGCTTCAAAGGCACTGAAGACCTCGGTGGTGGCCTATCAGCAATTTTCCAATTCGAAAACGGCTTTAATCCTGACACCGGCGCACAAGCGGACGCAACAAGGTTATTTAATCGCCAAGCTTTTGTTGGTCTGACCAGCGGCTTTGGTACCGTTAAGCTTGGCCGTCAACAAAATCCTATCTACGCCAATTCATCGACCTTCGACCCGTTTGGCGATGGTCTGGCTGGCGACACATCGCGTTTGTTCAGCTATAACGGCAGCCGTACCGACAACTTGGTCACCTACGCTTATGCTGCCAACGGCATCCGCGGCGAATTGCAATATGGTTTTGGCGAAGTTGCTGGCAACTCATCTGCCAGCCGTGTTCTTGCAGGTTTTGTAGGCTACAAAAATGGCCCGATCGACGCTGTATTGACACACCAGAATATCAAGAATCCAACTGACACCGGCAGCACAAAGATGACACTGCTAGGTGGAAATTATGATTTCGGCGTAGTTAAGCCATTCGTTTCTTACGCTTGGGAAAAAGGCGATGGCCTACGTGACCAACGCGATGCATTGGTTGGCTTGACCGCTCCAGTTGGCGCAGCAGGCACTTTCATGATTTCCTACATCCGCAAAACGGACAAGGCTGTCGATAACGCCAATGCACGACAAATTGCTGTCGGCTACACGCACAATCTGTCCAAGCGTACCGCTCTGTACACCAGCTACGGTGAACTGCGCAACGATGACAATGCAAACTACAAAGTTACTGCTGCTGGCCAAACAGACAAATTGTTCAATGTCGGTATCCGCCACTTTTTCTAATCGCTTAATAGCCTAAATTATCAGGCTTGCACGATTTGAATCATTCAGTAAAAAAGCGCTCTCGGGCGCTTTTTTACTGGGCACTTCACTTTCATGCCTCGCGGACTTTGTCATACCTATGTCACAATAAAACCACACTCATTAGGCGATTTAATTTATTTAACAAAATTTTCATGGCGCGACGCACAAATCTGCTGCCGCCTCGACCGATAAATCATAAGGTAATGCGCATATTCATCTGATTTGAATATTTAGAAAGCCATTCCTCTTTGACTAAGGACGAACAAAATGAAAAAATCACTCATCGCATTGGCAGTACTGGCATCAGTGGCCGGTGTAGCGCAAGCACAATCCGCAGTTACCATCTACGGTAAAGTCGATCTGGGCATCACCAAATTGACTGGTGACACGACAGCTCTAGGCTTAAACAACGGCGCACAAATGCAAGCCAACCACCCTAGCCGTATTGGTTTCAAGGGTACTGAAGATCTGGGCGGCGGTTTGTCTGCGATTTTCCAAATCGAAAACCGTTTCAATGCTGACACCGGCGCATTGCCAGCTGGTCAACCATTGTTCAGCGGCCCAGCATTCGTTGGTCTGTCTGGCGGCTTCGGCACCGTTAAACTGGGCCGTAACTGGAGCACCATTGACAGCGTAAGCACCGCAGCAATTGATCCATTCGAGAACGACGGTATTGCTGGCCTGAATTCAGTCACCCGTCTATTCATCAACAACACCATCACTTATTACACGCCAGAAATGAGCGGCTTTGGTGGTCAAGCGCAATACGTCATGGGTGAAAAACCAGTTGGCGCCATTGCTAATGGCACAGACAATGATGGTTACGCTGTTGGCGTAAACTACAATAATGGCCCGATTTACCTTGGCGCTGGTTACGGTGTTGAAGAAAACACTAACAAATCGAACATCTGGGCTGTTTCCGGTTCATATGCATTCGGCCCAGCTAAACTTGCTCTCGGCTACGATCAGCGCGAAAACAAGGCAATTGGTGGCATTCGTACTCCAGGCCTGCCAAAAGCAAAAAACTGGGTTGTTGCCGGTACGTATGAAGTTGGTGCTGGCTTGATCAAAGCTGCTTACAACCGGACAAAAGATGGTGCGGATAACACCCTCAACGGTGTCCCTGGCCCCGTATTCATCGGCGGCACTTTCGACAAAATCGAAAAACTTTCGATTGGTTATCAACACAATCTGTCGAAGCGCACTTCGCTGTATGCTGACGTTGCACGTACCAAGTACACGCTTACCAGCAACAGCAACTCAGTTACTGGCCTTGGCTTGGGTGTTACACACAACTTCTAATTATCCGAAGACATGACTTAATCGCTTTCCAGAGCCAACAATGGTTCGGTAGCGATTGGGTTGGTGATTTGATAAACGGTAAGTTAAACGGGCGCACATGGGAAACCATGTGCGCCCGTTTTATTATTTGGGGATTCTAAAGCCTAAAAGCACCTGCATCTGTATGGCCGGGTGCTCCGCGATACAGCTTAAAAGCAGATCAAACCAACGTCCCGCCATCATCATTAACGATAGTGCGCATCGCCGTGAGCTTGACCACCCCGGCACCAAAGCTGCCGCCCACCGGATTGGTCACATCAAGATAAAAGGTCTCGTCAGGTTCCGGTATGGTGTCACCGACAATCTCTACCGGTATCACAGCTTGGTTTTCTCCGGGATAGAGCACTAGTGTGCCGCTGACGGCAAGGTAATCAGAGCCGGCCTTGGCGCTGCCGTCTCGGGTGGCGTAATCAACGCTCAGGGACTGATTAGGATCACTACGCACGCCAGTGAACTGCAACAGGAAATACCCGTACGTAGTGCCGCTATTGCCTTCCACGACCGATTTATGCACTTGCTCCGGCTTGCTCGGCGCGTTCGGGTATTGCGCGCGCAGGCTCTGGTCTATCCATTGCTGGTAATGGCTTACACGCTGCCAGGCCCCGATCTCGCCAAAACTGCTATTGATCACGCCGTCAATATCGGGATGCACGTTGCCGCGACTCAGACTGGCGATATAACTCGCAATGCCGGCGACCTGGCCTTTAATGAAGGCAGGGCCGCCGCTGTCGCCCGGGGCGATCATGCCTTCGTTCTGCCCCAGCCCGGTGTCGACGCGATTGATCAAGCGTCCCAAGGCATCCCGGCTGGCGCTGCCGTTGTCAAAGTCCGCCACCAGTTGGGTACCGGCGGTCGGCGTCCATCCCATTGCCGGGCCCAGCGTGCTCTTGAGTGTGGCTGCATCCGCATCGAACTGGTTACTGGCCTTCAGGCGAATCGGGCTACCGCTATAGGAATTCAGCGTGCCGCTGTCACCGGTGCCAGGTAGGCCGTAACCCACCATCGTCAGCGTCTGGCCGATTTCGTCGCTGCTGCGGTACAGGCTGTAACGGTTCGCCGTGGCTGGCGCGCTGCCCGACAGCCATACTAGGGCCAGGTCGTTGTTACCCTGAATCGGATCATAGTCCGGCAGCACCGTGACCCGGCTGGCGCTCAGGGTCTGGCTGCCGGCCGTCGTCTCAAAATGCACGCTGGCACCGTCGGATATGGGGTTGGCAAACAAATGCGCTGCCGTCAGGACGGCCAGGCCGTCGTAGAGCAACACGCCAGTGCCGTAATAGCTGCCATAGGAAACGCGAACGACCCCATCAAAGCCTTGACCAGAATAGGCACGATTGCGGGAGTCCGTGTAAGAAGTAACGGTAGTAACCATGGATGCAAAATTCTTCTGGATTCAATTTTGAGGGTGATACCGTGGCAAAAGGTAGCACTGAGAATGGGAGTATACCTAAAAAAACCACATTTTCCGCTTGATTTTTGGGCGGTAGTGATAAATACAATGCGTTGTATATATGTGGTGCCAGAGTCCTGTTGCGGTGGCGGCCGAGAAAATGTTTTACTGCAAAAGCCAGCCCCATTCCGGTTTAAGAAGAACTACCAAAAAAAACTCTACCTCTCCTGCGAAAAGCGAAATTCCAGCATAACGGCACCTCCAATGTGTTGCAGGGTAAATCCACCTCTAAAAAGCTCTCCTGTGCTTTGGAGGATTGCGTAAAATTTCAGTATTGCCAATTTACGTTACGGGCCTGCCCCATGATGATGCCAAAACTCAGTCTGTTTGCTGAAGAAGAACGCGGAAACCGGCGTAAAAAACTGGGCGACCCATTGGCCCGTCTGTTCAAGCATGTCGATTTTCCTGCACTTGCTGCAACTGTCGATATCGCAGCACCCCGGGCATCGCGCGCCACAGGTGACAGCATTGTATGACGACGCTGATGATCCAGATTCTGGTGCTGCAACAACTCTACAACTTGGCCGGCGACGCGCTCCAAGACCAGTTGCTCGACCATCGCAGTTTGCTATCCTTTCCGGGCCTGGCCGGCAGCAGTACGAGCCCATCCTGGGCGGCATATTGCCGCCAGTGCCTTCAATTTTTAAATCACCCGGTTTTCTGGGCTTCAGGCACGCCATTCTTCGCCCGAGAATTTTTCAATAATTTCCAATTGGAAAAAATTTCGTCTCTCACATGCGGCACGGATACCTCGGTTTCCGAAATAGTGCGAATAATGCCTCAGTTCATGCCAACATCAGCGAGTGAATCACGCCAAAAAAAGCGTAGCATGGCAGCTTATGCAATTGTGATCGAATGAGCGCAATTAAGTAAAATTCAAGATGTTAAGACAGGTGACGGCTGTGTCAGCCATCCAGTTGCCGCATAGCGAAACGGGTAGCAATTGGTTTTATTGGTACTTCGCAGAAATTAGAATTTTCAACCACGGAGTAAATCATGAGCAAAAGTCAGGATGCAAAAAAAACCACCAAGAAGGAACCGGCCAAAACAATGAAGGAAAAAAAGGCTGACAAGAAAGTCAAGAAGGAAGAAAAGCTGCGCCAGTAATGGTGCCGTTGGTAAAAAACGCGGGGCAAGCCGCCATCGATTGGCGTTCCTCTAGGCCCACTGCAAATCTGTCAATCCTGTGCAGGATGTCCGCTTCGCGGGTGTAGCCCAATTGCAGAGCAGGGGCTTGTCAGGCCCCGTAACGTATCAAGACGTCACTGTTCATGCAGGGAAGACCCGCATGAACAGTGACATCGCACACAAAAATCGCCAAACTCAACGAGCTAGCCATCAAGTTTTCGACTCCTGCGCTTATTGGGCAGATGGCATTGCCTCCAAATAGGCCGCGACACTTTCCATATGCTCGGGCGTGAGTCCATGCGCAATGGTTTTCATGACACTGCCTTCCGGCCTTTCATCGGTTCTTTGAAAAACCTGCAGTTGTTTGACGATATAGTCGGCGTGCTGGCCCGCTAAACGCGGGAACAATTGCATGCCCTCGCCTTTGGTGCCGTGACATCCGGCACAAGCCGGCGTATTAGTTGCCGCAATGCCTTGTTCAAAAATCATTTGACCGTTTTTGTGCAATGCCGGATCGGTTGCTTTTCCAGGTGCTGGGCTCTGGGAAGAAAAATACGCTGCGAGTCCGTTGATCTGCGCGTCGGTTAAACGCGCACTGATGCCCCACATATACTCGAAACCTGCCGGGTCCGATCGTCCATGGCTTTTGAAGGATTTCAGTTGTGCCTCGAGATACAGGGGTGGCTGCGCCGCCAGATTCGGGAAGTTCGGAGACACTGAAATGCCAGTAACGCCATGGCAATTGGAACACACTTGCAATGCAATTGTGTTGGCTGAAATACTGGGGTTGCCCAGCGAACGCGAGCGTTCTGGGGCGGAACAGCCGGCAATCGTTGCTACGAAAGCCAGACCCAAGGATAAGTAACATCCTTTCCGCTTGAAATTCTCGAATCGCGCTTTTGCAACTGGGGCAGCTATGCGGTATGCAGTTTTGCAGTCGTCGTGGTGATTCATTTAGTAGGCTCCCCACACATAGAAAAAGAGGGTTTTGTTGTCTTTCGGGTCACGACCTGCCCCATCGTAGTTACTGGACGCTCCGTGGAAGCGGTTGTAAGTATAGTATTGAGCTCCCAGCCGAATGTTTTGCACTGGTGTATAGAATATTTCAGGAACCCAGCCGCGCGTCTCGGGATTGGTGGCCACATCCGGGTACAAGGTAGCATCGGACGTTCCGGTGGTACTGAAATAGCTCAGGCTTGCGCCATACTTCGCCCGATACACATAGCTGCCTTTCAGTTTTAACTGTTTGAGGGTATTGGACGCATTGGTGGAAATTCCGGTCACGTCGCCATTATCGATGGCTTCCCTGATATAGCTTACCTGGGCGGTAACGGTATGGGGATCGAGTATGTATTGATACTGCGCATCTATTCCTCTGTCGCGGTACCGTGTTGTCGGGCCGGTCGGGTTCAAGTTGTCGGGATAAATATCGGCATTCAGGGCGAACATACCCACCATTGCATTGTGCGGACCCCATTCATGACTGAGTGCCAGTCGTACATAGGGGTTAGAGCCCTTGAGTTTAGTTTGATCCGCATCAGCAGTGCCTTGGCTTAAGAAGGACAAGATGCCGTTAGCGGTTTGATACCCTGCCATTTCCGCGTACACCATCTGGTTCCAGAAGGTGTACGCGCTGACACCGGCGGCCTTTTGTCCGAGTTGGGTAACGATGGGGGTGGCGCTAGGGCCGGTGACCCCAAATTTAGTCGGCACATATTGCAGCCAGGCCGGAGCGGTATTCCAAGGGTCGGCAAGGGAAGGATTGTTGTTCAGACTGAGCCCGACAATGAGGTCTTTGGCCGGATCGATAAATCGGTCGGCGTAGCGCAAATCGAAATTGTCGGAAGCCCACTTGCCTTGCCATTGACCGGAATCCGGATTTTGGCTGTCATAATTATTGTAGGTCGCTTGGGCGAACACGCCTACATTGTCAGTGACTTTGCCCGCCAGGAACACGCTACCGGTTTGAAAAAGTGCAACGGCGTCTTTGGCGAACGCCGCATCCGCGGTCGGATTCGAACTCTTGGTGAAACTTGCTACGCCCATGACAGAGAGGGGAACGGTGCGCGTGCCGATTGTGTAACCGGTCATTTTAAACAGACGCCCATATGGGGTAAGTTCAGGAAATTGCCCACCTGCGTGGCAGGCGACGCAATTTTGCCCGGTTTGCCGCGCGAATGCCGGCAGCGCATGGGCGACTAATGGGCTCAAAAGACTTTGCATTGCAAGGAGTATGGCTACCAGATGGGAATATCTAAATCCCAGATAACGTGACATGAACGCGCCCATTTTGAACATTTGAGGTTCTTCCTTATTATGAAATTATTGTTACAAGGTTCCGAATGAGTCTCGGAGTAAGCAACAATAATCAAGCATGAACACTTCACGTTTTCAACCACATCAGAGATTTGTTATACCAGCCATTTTTAAATAAGCCGAACATCTTTTAACTAAAGTTGATTTATCTCAAACTCTCAAAATTACATATCGGATGTATCAAGCATCGGTCTTGCTCACGCTCACATTTTTCATCGGGCCTGGTACTCTGTAAATTTGCCAATCATGTTGAAACCCGCGTAAAATGCACGCTTCGCGGGTGTAGCTCAATGGTAGAGCAGAAGCTTCCCAAGCTTACGACGAGGGTTCGATTCCCTTCACCCGCTCCAGTTAATACGCGGCTCTCAGCAACGAGGGCCGTTTTGTATTGTTCCGCAATTCTGGGAGTGTTCCGCAAAAGTCAGATAGAAAAATACTTTGCGCGCTCCGATTGCCGCCATAATTTTCTTGCAGACCATTCTCAGCATGTCCGATACTCCATCTTCTGACGATAGCGGCAAAGCACGCTTTTACGACCCTACCGAATTCCGGATTCGCAGTTTTGTGACGCGTGCGGGCCGTCTTTCGGTGGCGCAAGGACGTGCGATTACCGAATTGGGGCCGCAGTATTGCTTGCCTTACGTCAAGGCGGCGCAAGATCTGACGCTGGCCTTCGAACGCAGCGCGCCTATTATTCTGGAAATCGGTTTTGGCATGGGCGAAACCAGCGCCAAAATTGCGGCCGGCATGCCGGAGAAAAACTTTATCGGGGTAGAAGTCCATACGCCGGGCGTGGGCAGTTTATTGAAGCTCATCGATGAGCAAAAACTGAGTAATTTGCGCCTGATTCAGCACGATGCATTTGAAGTACTGACCCATATGATCGCGCCGGCATCTTTAGCCGGCGTACATATATTCTTTCCCGATCCGTGGCACAAGGCACGCCATAACAAGCGCCGGATGATCCAGTCGCCTCTGGTCGAATTGCTTGCGTCGCGGATTGCACCGGGCGGGTATTTGCATTGCGCCACCGACTGGCAGGAATATGCGGATCAGATGCTGACAGTGTTGTCGGCGGAACCTGCTTTGGAAAATACCGCAGAAGGATTTGCGCCGCGCCCCGAATATCGTCCGGTAACGAAGTTCGAAAATCGCGGCTTGAAGTTAGGGCACGGTGTGTGGGATTTGGTGTTTCGCAAACGCTAATTTGCATATCCAATTTCAATGGGAGTATGTCTAAAAACAATGCACTTACCGCATATTTACAAAGCGTGACTCAGATATACTTAAAGCAGTATATTTAATTTAAAGAAATTTCGCACTAATTATTCAGCCGCTATGGATTGCGACGGCTCTCTCTCCCACAGGCGAATCGCATGGCGATTCGGGCACCAGAGAAAGCCATGCCGGGAGAGAGAGGAGCAAAACGCCCTCGCCGTCTGAAAAAAATATCTTCCGATTTAAACCAGTTCTGCGAGCAGCGCCACGATCTGCTCGCCGTAGGTTTCCAATTTCTTTTCCCCTACCCCGGTTACACCACGTAAATCGCCAATCGAGCGCGGTTGGGCCTTGGCAATATCACGCAAAGTGGCGTCGTGGAAGATGACGTAGGCTGGCACATTGTTTTTGCGTGCGGTCTCAACCCGCCACCAACGCAGCTTGTCGAACAGCGCTTGTTCTGCCACCGATAACGTCGATTCTTCATAGCCTTTGGTCTTGCCGCTTTCACGTCTCGGCTTGACCGGTTTCTGGTATTGCCTGAGCTGGGCTTTTTGTGCGCCGCGCAGCACCGGACGCGCGGCATCGGTTAGTTTAAGTGCGCTATACGATTCGTAGTCGACTGCAAGCAAGCCGAGTGCGATGACCTGGCGCAAAATCGCACGCCATTCGGCCTCGCTGGTTTCTGCGCCGATACCGAAAGTCGAGAGTTGGTCGTGCCGCCACTGCTTGATGCGGTCGGTTTCAATCCCACGCAAGATTTCGATCACATGGCCGCCGGCAAAGCGTTGGTCGACACGGTAGACGGTCGACAGCAATTTTTGCACTGCCACCGTGCCATCGAACGAGATGGGCGGGTTCAGGCAGGTATCGCAATTGCCGCAGCGCTCGGAACTTTGGCCGAAGTAGTCCAGCAAATGCATGCGGCGACAAGCCAGCGTCTCGCACAGGCCCAGCATCGCATCGAGCTTGGCGCCCAGCACACGCTTGAAAGTTTCATCGGCTTCCGATTCGGCGATCATGCGCCGCTGCTGCACCACATCCTGCAAGCCGTAAGTCATCCACGCATTGGCAGGAGCGCCGTCACGCCCGGCGCGGCCGGTTTCCTGATAATAACCTTCGATACTTTTCGGCAAATCCAAATGGGCGACGAACCTGACGTCGGGTTTATCGATGCCCATGCCGAAAGCAATGGTGGCGGTCATTACGATGCCGTCTTCGCGCAGGAAACGGGCCTGGTTTGCGGCCCGCTGTTCGTACTTCATGCCGGCGTGATAGGGCAACGATTGAATGCCGTTGTCGCTCAAAAATTCGGCAGTTTCTTCGACTTTTTTGCGTGACAGGCAATACACAATACCGGCGTCGCCGCTATGCGTACTCTGGATGAAATCAAGCAACTGCTTGCGTCCATTAGCCTTTTCGACGATCTGGTAACGAATGTTCGGGCGGTCAAAGGAAGATACGTATTTGTGCGCATCGACCAGTTGCAGCCGCTCGGCTATTTCATCACGGGTCTGCTGATCGGCAGTGGCGGTCAGCGCAATCCGCGGCACCTGCGGGAAGCGCTCGTGCAGCACCGACAGTTTGATATATTCCGGCCGGAAATCATGGCCCCACTGCGATACGCAATGCGCTTCATCAATCGCAAACAGCGCAATCTTCGACGCTTGCAACAATTCCAGACAACGCGACGTCATCAGGCGCTCGGGCGCTACGTACACCAGATCGAGTTCGCCGTTGCGCACCTGGCGCTCAATCCGACTGGATTCTTCGAAAGTCTGGGTCGAATTCAGGAACGCAGCGCGCACCCCAACCTCGGCTAACGCATCGACTTGATCCTGCATCAAAGCAATCAACGGCGAAATCACCACGCCGACACCGTCACGCAGCAAGGCAGGAATTTGATAACAGAGCGACTTGCCCCCGCCGGTAGGCATGAGCACCAGCGCGTCGCCACCGTGTGCGACATGGTCGATGATTTCGGCCTGCTGACCCCGAAAAGCGGGGTAGCCGAATACGGTTTCCAGCACCTGTAATGCTTGATTATTGCCGGAATGTTGATGCATCACGACTTATTCGGCCCAGGTAACGGAACCGCTATAGGCGGTAAACAGGATGATCAGGCCGAACGCGATCCGATACCAGGCGAACACAGTGAAATCGTGTGTGCTGATATAACGCAACAACCAGCGCACGCACAGGAAGGCGGAGGCAAATGCCGCCACGGTACCGATGCTAAATAAAGGAAGATCGGCCATCGAAAGCAACGCCCGTTCTTTATAAATCGAATACACCGTGGCGCCCAGCAAGGTTGGAATCGCCAGGAAGAAAGAAAACTCGGTGGCAGCCTTGCGCGATAAGCCGAACAACATGCCGCCAATAATGGTTGCACCGGAGCGACTGGTGCCCGGCACCAGCGCAAAGGCTTGCGCGCAACCGACCTTGAAGGCATCCAGCGCACTCATTTCATCGACCGCAACAATACGCACCACAATTGGATTAGCCTTATTCCTGCGCTCGACCCACAAAATGACGAAACCGCCAACGATGAACGCCAGTGCTACCGGTACCGGCGCAAATAGAACCGCCTTGATCTTCTTCGCAAATAACAGACCCAACAACGCGGCAGGGAGGAAAGCTATGATGAGATTGATGGCAAATTTTTGCGACTTGGCGTCCGTCAACAGGCCGGCCAGAACCGATCCAATCCGTTGCCGGTATTCCCAGCACACGGCCAACATCGCACCAGTCTGGATAACAATTTCGAACACTTTGACTTTATCGCCGGTGAAATGGAGCAGGCTGCCCGCCAGGATCAAATGGCCAGTCGATGAAATCGGCAAAAACTCGGTAAAGCCTTCGACCAAGCCCATGATGAGTGCTTTTAGCGCAAGAATGAAATCCATGATTATTTTGGGAAAAGTGGAAAAATTAGGTAGGGCAATTAGGAGAAAAAAATATGCCAATAAAAAACCCGCATCCGGGCACCCGGTGCGGGTGCCATCGCAGAATAGGATTGCAGCGGGCTATTTTACAGGTTCCCAGAGGCCGGCCGGTAAGCATACTTGCCGCTTACCGAGGCAAACTCGCTCCATGTGCATTCGACTGGAAAGCAGTTCTTGCGAGGGCCAAACATCACGCAAGTCAGAGCTGGACACAGATTCAATCTGTCCAGAACAGCAAACGCTGTTTCGAAAGCTCCTTGCACATTGCTTATTCTTCTTCCTGATCCGGCAGTTTCAGTCGGCCAGTATGAAAATCGTACTCGTAGACTTCACCGTAACGGCCCCATTCAATGGCGACCTCGAGGACTTGCTGGGCTTCATCCGCCTTCAGAAATTCTTCCAGCAATTCAAGGAATGGCTTTTCGGTCAAGGTGCCGGTGGGTTCTTGCTCCAGTCGCTGCCGAATGTGCGCAGCTAAAGGCACATGGGTCAGCAACTGTTGCCCAAAGATTTCTTGCCTGAGTGTATGTTCCGCTTCAGCATACCGAAGGCCAAGGGGCGTGATTGTAATATCGCCTTTCTCCACGAGAGCCAGACCCAGTAAAGCAAGCGCTTCATAGGTGGGGAACAATTCTTCATCCGGCAGCCCCGCTTCATCTGCCAACTGCGGCAAGTCGGCCCGGCCGTTAAATGGTGCGGCCGCCAGCAGATCCAGCACACCTTCGATATGACTGACATCGGTTTCCGGCAAGCGATAGCCTAGATGCGTCGGAGCTACCGTACCTGCAGCGGCTTCTTGCGCCGAGCGCATCGTCATCAGACCATACACTTCGTCAATCAAGGCGCGAACATCCAGCGAATCGACATTACGCGGTCGCGGCAAGTCAATGTGGATTTCGCTGCGGATACGTCCCGGGTCGCTCGACAGGATGATGATCCGGTCAGCCATCATTACCGCTTCTTCGATGTTGTGAGAGACAATCAGGATGCCCTTGGTCAAAATCCGGTTGCTATCCCACAGGTCGAGAATGTCGTTGCGCAGGGTTTCGCCCGTCAGCACATCCAGAGCCGAAAACGCTTCATCCATCAGCAGAACGTCCGGGTCGGTCACAAGTGCGCGGGCAATGCCGACCCGCTGCCGCATGCCGCCTGACAATTCACGCGGCAAAGCGCCACCGAAGCCGGCCAATCCAATCAACTCGAGCATGGCATCGGCCCGCTTCTCGCGCTCTTCCGGTGACACGCCCTTCGCTTCCAGACCCAGTTCGACATTTTGTTGCACCGTCAGCCACGGAAACAAGGCAAACGATTGGAACACCATCGCAATGCCGGAGGCTGGGCCATTGATGCCTTGCCCACGATAAGCGGCATTGCCAGCGTCAGCCGGAATCAGTCCCGCGATAATCCGCAGCAAAGTCGACTTCCCCGAACCTGACTTGCCAAGTAACGCGACAATTTCACCTTCGGCCAAAGAGAAATTGACCTCGTCGAGTACCGTACGGGGCGCGCCATCCGCGCTGCGAAAGGACTTGGCAACGCTCTTTAGTTCAATCAATGCATTGCGGTTCATAGTATTTCCTCAACGGCTACGATCTTCGGCCAGCGAATACAGCTTGCGCCAGAAGAACCTGTTCAACAACATAACGAATATGCACATCACTCCAATGCCAAGTGCAATGCGATGAAAATCTCCTGCATCGGTCATCTGCTTGATGTAACTACCAAGACCATCGGCCACCAGTGTGGTCTTTCCCCAAGTGACATATTCTGCAACGATACTGGCGTTCCACGAACCGCCGCTGGCGGTAATAGCGCCCGTAACAAAGCTGGGGAACACCGCTGGCAGGTAGACCCGTTTCCATTTCAACCAGCCTTTCAGCCCAAGGTTGTCGGCTGCCAGGCGTAACTCGTTCGGAATTGTGGACGCGCCTGCCACCACGTTGAACAGGATGTACCACTGGGTACCGAATACCAATAACGGACTCAACCAGATATTCGGATTAAGCTTGAAGGTCACCAGCAGGAAGACCACCAGTGGGAACATCAGATTGACGGGGAATGCAGCCAAGAACTGCGCCACAGCCTGCACCCGTTGCGAATACTGCGGGCGCAAGCCAATCCAGACGGCAATCGGCACCCAAACCACAGAAGCCAGGGCAATCAACAAGAGCACCCGAACCAGCGTAATAAAGCCCAAGCCCATCACATGTGCCGCTTCACCCCAGCCAACATCACTATGCACAAAGACAACGAGGCGATAAGCGCCCAGCAGTGCCGCTAGCAGTATCAGTGCATCCCATGCGCGGGGCCACCAGGTGTCAAACGGCCTTGAGCGCGGCTGCGGCGTCATGCCGTCAGGACGCGCACTGAACCAGCCCAGCGCACGCCGCAGCATGGACCAGAAGCGGCCGGTCAGTACGCGCATCCAGTGGCTGCGTCGCACCCAATCGAGTAGCCAGGAGTGTTGTGCAGTTTCGCCTTGCGATTCCTCGAAGCGGAACTTGTCGGCCCAGGCCAACAGCGGCCGGAAGAACAATTGGTCGTACAGCACAATCCCCGCTAGCATGGCGCCAATAGCCCAAGCGATAGCTACACCGTTCTCGGCCTCGATGGCGACGGCAATGTAGGCGCCGATTCCGGGCAATTTAATATCCTGCCCGGCGACCGAAATAGCTTCGGCGGCGACCAGAAAGAACCAACCGCCCGACATCGACATCATCATGTTCCAGAGTAGTCCAGGCATCGCGAATGGAAGTTCCAGCCGCCAAAAACGCAACCAGCCGGACAACTGGAACACACGGGCAGCTTCATTGAGTTCCGGCGGTACAGTACGCATCGATTGATACAGGCTGAAAGCCATATTCCATGCCTGCGAGGTAAAAATCGCGAAGATGGCCGCGCATTCCACCCCGAGCAAATTGCCTGGGAATAGGGCGATGAATGGCGCAATCGCCAGTGCCTGAAAGCCAAGAATCGGCACCGATTGCAAGATATCGAGCAGCGGAATCATCACTTTCTCGGCCGCGCGATATTTCGCTGCAATCGCAGCAAAGACGAAGCTAAATAGCAGTGAGCAACCCAATGCCGTAAACATGCGAAGCATGGTTCGCAGCAAATAATATGGCAAGTTGATGGGGTCAAGCGAAATCGGGGTTTCTTGACCGACCGTGAACGGCCGACTCATTTGCATTGCACCGAATGCGACCGCAGCAAATACCGCTAATACCAGAGGTAGCAGTGCCCAGTCCCAGCGGTTGGGAGTAGTTGCAAGCGGTGTACGGTTTGGCCGTCGCGGGTTGAATAACTCAAACATGGTCGGCCCCTGTCCCGTATTGCGAAAAGCATCCAGCACAAATTAGCCGGTCAATGTAAAAAGTGTGAATAGCCGTCCCCAGGAAATAGCTGCAGTTTAACCGTACATTCCGGCAGCAAAATCGTAAACATTATGGGCAAAAAACGCCCACTCCGATATTGCTTACAAGTGTTATACGCAAAGGCTCTATGATGCAGCACTTTGATGACAGCAAGATTACCTGTGGTGACGACCGCATGGTATTTATCGAGCATACCCGTCAGTCAAGTATGAATCGCTTCCTGTTCCGTGTGCGGCAAAGGAAATTCAAACCGTCCAGACCTAGCCGGCTAATAGATAACGCATGGTTACCTTATTCAACACTTTAAGAAGCAGAAAAAACGCTCACGCCAAATCAGCGCCGGCCCAATTAAGAAAGCCCCATAAATAGGGCAATAAAAATTTCATTTTCTGACGGCAACCGAAATTAACATACTAAGAATTTTTTAAAACTCAGACTATTCCTATTTTGCGAAAGCTATGCCCAAGAGTAGCGGTGAAAATTAAGGCGTCCATAAAGTGAACAAAACCATCATTCTGAAGCATGCGCTTATCGATACCACGCATAATCAGCGCAATGAGAATGGCCATTACCCAAAAAGACGCCCTGCTTTTGTTCTGGGTAAAAATAAGCGATAAGGTGAAGTTTAGTATTAAAAATGTCGGTAATGTGCCACTGGCAATCTCCCTGGCCGCTCAAAAGCAAGCCAACATCTTCATCATGAAACAGTTGCAACCTTGCGATGGTCAAGTGATTATTTATCCCAATGAACTTAATGCAGTGGCGGGCACGGCTCGTGATATTCTTTTCGTTGAGTGCACACCCATCTCTACTTTAGAGGACGTCCATGGAAGAAGAATACGAAGTCCCAAGTCCGCACGAACACGCACTCGAAGAAGCATCTGAAAAGAAAAACAACGGCTTGGCGCAAAAAATCGCACTAATGACCGCTGTTCTTGCCACCATTGGCGCGTTAATCAGCTACCAAAGTGGAAGTGCCCAGAACGAAGCGATGTTTCTCAAAAACCAGAGCATATTGAAACAAGCAGAAGCAAGTGACCAATGGGCGTTTTACCAAGCGAAATCGATGAAGGGGCATCTTGACGAGGTAGTCGCCGTCCTATCCAGTACACCGGAAATCACAACACGCTTTTTGGCCGACAAAGAAAAAAAGGAGAAAGAGAAAGCTGAAATTCAGGCTGAGGCGCAAAAGCTACAGGCAGAATCCCGCAAGCTGGGAGAAGAATCCGAAGCAAAGCTTAAACCCCACGAGCGCTTGGCTCTCGCATTGACGTTCATCCAAATAGCAATCGCACTGGCGGCCATTACCGTATTGACCAAAAAGCGGTGGCTACTTTGGGGCTCCGTAGCCTCGGCTGCGATCGGGATAATCACAGCGACGACCGCCTTTTTTTGATATCACAACTGAGGCAGAATTTATTGCACTGCGCACAAGGGAAGTCAAACTGAAGCCGTTCTCAAGTCTGCGCTGAATCCAGTCCGAAAAGTTGTTTCACCGATTTTGTTTTGTTAAAATTCAAGCTTCCGTAGGGGAGTAGTCGCCTTTGCATCCTGCAAAGGGCATATGTCAACATCCTTGGCGCAGTCGCCATGGCATATGCGACCAGTTGGTTTGGCGAGACCTATGGCATGAATGACTCTTTCCGTGGCCGGGTAGGGTTTTTATGCCATTGGTTTCTTTTGCCCGGCCATTTGGACGACTTATGCCTGTCAGCGTTTCTTTATTGCGTAGTGCCCTTTGCCCTGCGTATTATCTGTTAATCGACACACGGGTAGCATGGATTCAACCATGATGCTGCCCTTCGCGCTCTTATTGGCGTCAGCCGTCGCCATCTATCTGGCCTGCGAATTCTTCGTCAACGGGGTTGAATGGGTAGGCCGTAAATTCAAAGTTTCCCAGAATGCGACGGGCAGCGTATTGGCTGCTTTCGGCACCGCCTTGCCCGAGAGCGTTGTGACGTTTGTGGCAGTCGTATTCGGCGCAGGGCCTGAGCAAAAAGAACTCGGAGTCGGTGCCGCAATTGGCGGGCCGTTAGCATTGGCAACTGTGGCCTATGCCATTGTCGGCCTGACGTTTATCCTCACCAAAGGCAAACTAGACCAGCATCTCTTTTCCAGAACATCAACCCAACGTTTAATAAGCGACCAAAAATGGTTCATGTCCATATTCGTCGTCAAAATTGCGCTGGGGCTTGTCGCATTTGCTATCAAACCGTGGCTGGGCATTCTGTTCCTGGTGGCGTACGGCCTGTACGTACGCAAAAAAATGCAAAGTGTTGACGAAGCAGGAAATGAACACGAAGAACTCGAAGCTCTGAAAATTTTCCCAAGTAGCGATAATCCTTCAACCGGCTGGGCTTTGTTGCAGTGTGTTGGAGCGTTGGTCGTTATCTTCTTTAGCTCCCAATTGTTCGTCCATCAACTGGAAACCATTGGCCCATGGCTTGGATTGCCGGCACAAATCGTTGCACTGCTGTTGAGTCCGATCGCAACTGAATTACCTGAAATACTGAACGCGGTTATCTGGGTGCGACAGGGCAAGCAAAATATGGCGCTCTCTAATATCAGCGGAGCCATGATGATTCAGGCAACCATTCCGAGCGCGCTGGGCATATTTTTCACGCCATGGATACTGGGACATGCGTTGGTTTGGGCCGCAATCGTAACCATGACATCAATCCTTGGCCTATATTTTTTGCTCAAACATAACAAGCTCACAGGGTCTCGACTATCGTGGTTCGGAATGCTTTACGTTATATTTGCTGCAGGTTTGTATTTCATTCCATTTTGACAGTGTGCGTTTTTTGGCAAGTCCGCGGATGCAAGCATTGCGCCTGGTACATTGCGATGCGGTAAGCCGACCTAGATGAGTACGCTGTCATCGAGCTTCATTTCACGCACCACGGACTTCACTGCAGCCATAAATTTTACGACGTGTATTCTCTTTTCAATAAAGACCGCGTCGTGTGGTCGTCGCTCATGTCGCTGTCGACCATCGCAGGCAACTCTTGCTCCGTCGCTGGTCCAAACGTATTTACCAAACAATCCGAGCACAACGCAAGTTCAGCCTTTTTCATTTTCACGGCACAGATTAACAATTTTTACCGGCGCTCGCGTAACATCAGACACCAACAATGATTCACAAACTTAACTTAGCGCATCTAATATTTTTCTAACGATATCTCCAGCCAGTCTTAAATATCCATGACAGATAAAACAAACGACGCATCTTCCCTGCCCGCCGCACTGCCGATTCGCCATGTCGAGTTTAAAGCGGCCTTGCTCCTGATTTTGATGGTGGTATTAGTGTCGGCGACGGTGGTGTACCTGATGTATGCGCGCGGCGTATTCGAATCGACCCAGAAGCTGGTGCTGGTAGCCGACGATGCAGAAGGCGTTATGGTCGGAATGGATCTGACGTTCTCCGGCTTTGCAATCGGACGTGTCAGCCGCATCGAACTCAGCAATGAAGGCAAGGCTCGGATGATTGTCGATGTGGCGCGCAAGGATGTCCGTTGGTTGCGCATATCCAGTATCTTCACGATGGAACGTGGCTTGGTGGGTGCGACGCACCTGCGCGCTTTCAGCGGCATCATGAGCGACCCACCGCTACCCGACGGTGCTGTTCGTAGCGTGCTGGCAGGCGACGCCACCGCTGAAATTCCCCGCCTTTTAGTTACCGCCAAAGAATTGATCCAGAACTTGAATACCCTGACCGCAACCGACTCGGCACTGGATTCGAGCTTGCGCAACATACAGTCGGTCACAGAAAAACTCAATGGCAAGAGCGGAGCGCTGGGTGTTATAACCGGCACTGATGAAAACGCGAAAAAATTGCTGGTTACGCTCGACCGCACCAACCAGTTGCTGGCCACCGTCGATGGTCTGGCGGCCAAGGCGGACAGCCAGGTGTTCGGCAAGAACGGTGTCATGCCCGAAGCCCAAGCCACTGTCGTCGAGCTCAACGGCTTACTGACAGACGTCAGGGCGAGCATGAAAAAAGTGGATGCGGTATTGCTCGAAGCACAGGCCGTCGGCGCCAACGTCAAAGACGCGACCGTCGATTTGGCCCCGTTACGGGCCGATGTGGAGAGTAACTTGCGCAAGGTCGAACAACTGGTCAATGAAATCAATCGCAAGTGGCCGTTCAAACACGATGCGGAGATCAAACTGCCATGAAATACACCCTGTTCTTACCGTGTGGTATTGCCATGCTATTAAGCGCTTGTGCCAGCGGCCCTGCCGTGCCGGACTGGCAAATGAACGCCCAAAGCAGTATCGAACGCGCCGTTTCTGCTTACTTGTCCGGCAACGACAGAGTCGAAGTTCAGGAGTTCGCCAAGGCTCGCAGCGAAATGGCTAGCACCGGCCAGGTCGCGTTGGTGGCGCGCGCGGAATTGATCCGTTGCGCCAGCCGTGTAGCCAGCCTGGTGCTGGAAGACTGCACCGGGTTTGAAAAACTACGTCAGGACGCTAGCGTGCCGGAACGCGCCTATGCCGATTATTTGGCTGGACGGATTCAGCCGCAAGATGTCGCGCTGCTGCCCGCGCAGCACCAGAGCGCGATGCGCGCCGGCGCAGACCCTGCGGCTGCGGTGGCCGGCATCAGCGATCCGTTATCCAGACTGGTGGCTGCCGGTGTCTTGTTGCGCAGCGACCGCGCCAGCCCGGCTGTGCTGACGCTGGCGGTCGATACCGCATCCACCCAAGGCTGGCGGCGTCCCTTGCTGGCATGGCTGGGTGTGCAGGCGATGCGCGCCGAGCAAGCCGGCGCTACGGCAGAAGCGCTACGCCTGCGCCGGCGTATGGATCTGGTTCAACTTAAGTAGCGCGGCCTGCGTACCTGCATCTGGTCGTAAGCCGCAAGCACGCAGGCCGGCACTACCAGAAAAAAACATCAGGATGCGGCCGCCACTGCATTAGACACTTTCGCCTGCGCGCCGCGGCTCTTCCACTGACTGACTATGATGCCGGCGATCAGCAACACACCTCCGATCACCCCGCGCCAACCCATGGTTTCACCAATCCAGAAATAAGCGGCAATAGCTGCGCAGGCCGGCTCGAAGGCATAGGTGACTGCGGCTTCGTTGGCGCTGGTATGTCGTTGGCCCCAGACTTGCAGGGAAAGTATGGCAGCGGTAGCGACAATGCTGAGGTATAGCAAATTCGGGGCGTGCTGGCGCACGGCCTGCTGCAGTTGCACCCAGTCCACCGATTTGTGCGGCATCTGCCACAGCAGCAGCCAGAGCGCAGCGCAGATGCCGACCGTGATTATTTGGACTGCAGTCAACGCCATCAGATGACTGGCCTTGCGGGCCGCCGTTTCCATCTGTTTGACGTAAATTCCATAGCAGACTGCGCCGCCCAGCGCCAGCGTGTCGCCATACGACCAAGCCCCGCTATCCCAACATAAAGCCGTTATTCCAGCCATCGCCAGCGTAATGGCGAGCACGATGTGGCGCGGCGGCAGCTTGCCGGCCAATACGCCCAACAGTGGCACCACCAGCACGTTCAAGCCAGTAATGAAGGCATTCCGGTTTGAGCTAGTTAGCGCCAGGCCTTCGGTTTGCAGCATGAAAGAGACAAACAAGGTCGCACCCAAGAGCGCACCTGCCAGCACATCGACCCGCCGGGCGCGCCACAGAAAGGGCAACAGCAACAAACCTGCCAGCGAGAAGCGTAGCAGCGCGATCCAGACCGCAGACAGATCGGCTGATACATCTTTCATGGCCGGAAAAGTCGTGCCCCAAACGCAAGTCACAAGCAGCAACGTCAGAATGCCGCGCAGATGGTGAGGTATCAGCATAGTCAAATTCAGGTTAAAAAAATTGCTCGGAAAATCCCGCAATAGAAAATCGAAGCGCGGTAACACGCGCCAATAAAGCGTTTCTTGATGCTTTTGAAAGTGTTTTCAAAAAATATGATACTACAATCTGTATTTTTTAATTCTGCCTTTTAATAAAGCGGAAAAAGCACCATAAAATCATATACTCCCATTAATTTTTAAAATAGGACGTCCATTCAGCGGGCAGAGTGGAATGATTTTCTACCCTCTCTTTCCAAGGAAGAAGCAGAGTGAGGGATGAATGCATTACGTGGCAGAAAACCCATCCCCACTTACCGCACGCGTTTGCGCTCGCCAGCGCAAACCTTTCCAAGCCGCTATGATGTCTGACAAATTCGGTCACGCTGCTTGTCGATATAATCCCGCATATGAAAGAACGATATTTACGCAGTCTGCGCCTGTTGTCCGAGTGCTATCACGGCTTTGAGCACATGTCTGCGCCCGATATCCGCAAAACCGGCCTCACTAAGGCGCAATTCGACATCATCGCCACGCTGGGCAATACGCCGGGCATGACTTTCAAGGGACTGGGTCAAAAAACCCTGATTACCAAGGGTACCCTGACCGGCGTTGTCGATCGTCTGGAAACCAAGCAATTGGTGCGGCGCGTCACCAGCCTGGAAGACCGCCGCAACGTCATTGTGCAACTGACTGCAACCGGCGAACGCACTTTTGAACGCGTATTCGATTCTCACATACAGTTCTGCAAACAACCGTTTTCCGGCTATGCAGAAGCGGATTTTGTCGCACTCGAAGAAACCTTGGGCATACTCAAAAACCGGTTGGAGGCAATGGCCGCCATCAAGACAGAAAAAAAAGGAAAATAAAACAACTAATTTTGCTGCTAGCCCAAAAAATGCGTCAGAATGTGCAACCAAATTAATTGTCCATAAGGAATTTTTCGGTATTGCTTCAATTGACCGAACAATGTAATTTTGGCAAACACTGAAGTGGCGCCTCGCAACATAGAAATAGAAGAATTAATGCAATAAAGAACGAGGCTAGCCGCATCAAATTGACGATAAACGCCGCCTAACATTCGTTCCTATTTTGCGCATGAGCATGATAAAAACTCCACCTCCGATTGACGCAGCACAAAATCACCATGTAATGCTGGAATATCAGGCACTACTGGATAACCTTCCTCTCGGCATCGCCTTTATCCGCGATGGCTGTTTTTTGCACTGCAACCGGCACCTGAGCGACATATTCGGCTGGCCCGATGGGCAGTTAGCAGGGCAGCCTGTCAGCCTGCTTACGCCATCGGCGCAGGCATATACCGAATTATCCAGCCTAGCCGTAACGGTACTGGGTAGCGGGCAACGACTCGATACCGAACTGTTGATGCAAAAGCAGGACCGCAGCACCCTCTGGTGCCGCCTACTGGCAAATGCGATCGATCCGACTGATCCTGCCAAGGGGCAGCTATACATTATTGAAGACATCACCGAACGCCGCGCCGCAGACGCATCGGCACAGCTGCTGCTGCTGGAACATCAGGCAATTCTGGACAACGTCTCGCTAGCCATCACCTTCACCCGCAAACGCCGTTTTTTACATTGCAATCAGCGCTTCAGCGAAATGTTCGGCTGGCCCAGCGACGAACTGATCCAGCAGACTACCGACATCCTGTATCCATCGCCACAAGCGCTCGCTGAATTATCCAACCTTGCCAGGGCGACGCTGGGCAGTGGGCAACGGCTTGATACCGAATTGTTGATGCGAAGACGCGACGGCACCACATTCTGGTGCCGCATGCTGGCCAAGGCGATTGATCCAGACAATCTCGGCAAGGGCTCAATCTACATCACCGAAGACATCACTGAACGCAAGAACGCGCAAGAAGCGCTGGTGCGGGCGCGCGACCATCTGGAGCTGCGAGTAGAAGAACGCACTGCAGAGCTGGCTACCGCTAACCAGTGCCTGCAAACCGAGATCCTGGAACGCCTGCAAGCTGAAAAACAGATTCGCCACCTGGCCGATCACGACGCCTTGACCGACTTGCCCAACCGCCGCCTACTGGAGCACCGGCTCAGGCAGGCCATGGCCGTAGCCAAGCGCAGCGGCAACCAGATGGTTGTCATGTTTATCGACCTGGACAGCTTCAAGCCGATCAACGACTTGCTCGGGCACCGGGTCGGCGACTTACTGTTACAGGCCGTCGCAAAACGGCTACGCAACCTGTTGCGCGCAGTCGATACCGTGGCGCGTATCGGCGGCGACGAGTTCGTTCTGGTGCTGCCCGATATGCACTCGCAGGCCACCGCACGCGAAGCCGCCAGAAGAATCCTGAGCGCACTGGTGCAGCCGCACCAGATTGAAG
This sequence comes from Glaciimonas sp., assembly GCA_012927625.1. Classification (GTDB taxonomy): domain Bacteria; phylum Pseudomonadota; class Gammaproteobacteria; order Burkholderiales; family Burkholderiaceae_D; genus AVCC01. The sequence continues at coordinate 383,682 of JABBOV010000008.1, forward strand.
GCAATACGCTGACTGTCACGCCCAGCATCGGCATTAGCCACTATCCCGAACACGGCGCCGATGTCGATACGCTGATAGGCCGTGCCGACGACGCCATGTACCGAGCCAAGCAAATGGGGCGGAGCAATTACCAGTTCTATATTGATCCCAGCAAAGAATAGTCGGCCTACTTCCGCCGCAGCCGAATCGCGCTTATAAAAAAAGCCAGCCGGCAGGCGGCTGGCTTGATAAAAAAACCCTGTTTAAACTACTGCGCCATCATTTTCCACTTTATCCTTGACCGGTCTGATCAGGTCTTCGCGTTTGATGCCCAGCCACATCGCGATGGCAGCAGCGACGAACACCGAAGAATAAATTCCGAACAAAATGCCAATAGTCAGCGCCACAGCAAAGTAATGCAACGCCGGGCCGCCGAACAGCAGCATCGACAGCACCATGATCTGGGTAGAGCCGTGCGTGATGATGGTACGCGAAATAGTGCTGGTGATCGCGTGATCAATAACTTGCGGCACGGCCATTTTGCGATGCTTACGGAACATTTCGCGGATACGATCGAAGATAACCACCGATTCGTTGACCGAATAACCCAGCACCGCCAGCACCCCTGCCAGCACCGAGAGTGAAAATTCCCACTGAAAGAAGGCGAAAAATCCCAAAATAATAATGACATCGTGCAGGTTGGCGATAATCGCCGCCACTGCAAATTTCCATTCGAAGCGTAGCGCCAGATAAATCATGATGCCGATGATCACCATCGTCAGAGCCATCAAGCCGTCATGCGCGAGTTCCTGGCCCACCTGCGGCCCGACGAATTCGGCGCGCCTGAGCACCACATCGGCATCTGTTGTTTTCAGCGCCGCCATCACCTTGTTGTTTTGTTCGGCTGCCGTCGCGCCGCTCTTGAGCGGCAAGCGGATCATCACATCCTGCGCGGTGCCGAAGCTCTGCACCTGGTTATCGGTGTAGCCCAGTGCTTCGACCGATTTGCGGATGCCATCGATATTGGCCGCTTTGGAATAGGACACTTCCATCACAGTTCCACCGGTAAATTCAATCGACAGATGCAAGCCCTTGTTCACCAGGAAAAACACTGCCAGCGCAAACGTGACTGCCGAGATCACATTGAGTACCAATGCGTGGCGCATAAACGGAATATCTTTTTTGATGCGGAATAATTCCATCATCGATCCTTTCAATGCGGTACTCCGGCCGAGCCAGACTACCGCGAGATGTTTGATTAAAACTGAAGTAGTGCAGGCCTCTGCGCGTACAACCCGTTGCAGGCACGGAGGCCTGCACTGCTTATTTTGCGTGAACCCTGACTAAATCAATCTGACTGCGCCAAGTGTCTATTGTCCCGGCTTCCAGACCGTTCCGATCGACAGGCTGGTCAGCTTTTTCTTGCGGCCATACCACAGATTAGCGAGGCCGCGCGAGACGAACACCGAAGAAAAAATCGAGGTAACGATGCCGATGCAATGCACCACCGCAAAGCCGCGAATCGCACCGGAACCGAAGATCAACAGCGCCAAACCCGCAATCAGAGTGGTTACATTGGAGTCCAGAATGGTGCCCCAGGCCCGGTCGAACCCCATCGCTATCGCTGCTTGCGGCGAGTGTCCGGCGCGCAGCTCTTCCCGAATCCGTTCGTTGATCAGCACATTAGCGTCAATTGCCATACCGAGCGTGAGCGCAATCGCGGCAATTCCCGGCAAGGTAAGGGTCGCCTGGAGCATGGACAAAATCGCCACCAGCAACAGCAGATTAGTCGACAGGGCGAACACGCTGAATAGGCCGAACAGCATGTAATACACCGTCATGAAAGCGGCCACTACCAGAAAACCGTACATGGTCGAATCGAAACCCTTCTTGATGTTTTCAGCGCCGAGTTGCGGGCCGATGGTACGCTCCTCGATGATTTCCATCGGCGCCGCCAGCGAACCGGCGCGCAGCAGCAACGCTAAATCGCTGGACGCCTGGGATGAACCTTCGCCGGTAATCTGAAAGCGCGACCCGAGCTCGTCCTGGATGGTAGCCACCGTCAGCACTTCACCGCGGCCCTTCTCAAACAGCACGATCGCCATCAACTTGCCGATCTTGCCGCGGGTGGCGTCACGCATGCGGCGACCGCCGTCACCGTTGAGATCTATGCTGACCGAAGGCCGGTTGTTTTGATCGAAGCTGGCAGTGGCGCTGGAAATATAGTCGCCGGTAATAATCGGATCCTTGTACAGCACCACTGGCGCACCCTTGCCCACCTTGAACAGCTCGGAGCCAAACGGAATCGCAGCGCTTTCTTCAGTGCCGCGGGTGACGGTTTCATCGACTAAACGCACTTCCAGAGTAGCGGTGCGGCCAATAATGTCTTTGGCGCGCGAGACGTCCTGCACACCCGGCAATTGCACCACGATCCGGCTAGCGCCCTGGCGCTGGATGATCGGCTCCGCCACACCGAGTTCGTTGACGCGTTTGGACAGAGTCGTAATATTCTGCTGCACGCCATCATCCACGGTTTTTTTCAGGGCTTCCGGCTTCATGCGCAGCACCAGCTTGAGTTCGTTGCCGCTGCCGCTCGCATTGAAAGTCAGTTCACTGAGTTGCGAGCTCAGTTGTTCCTGGGCTTTGTCTAGCGTGGGCTGATCGTGAAACAGCAATTCAAGCGTATCGGCACTACGGGAAAGACCGGCGTGACGGATATTTTTATCGCGTAAAATGCTGCGCACACTGGCTTGCAATCCTTGCAAACGCTTGTTAAGCACTGCCTTGGTATCGACTTCCATCAGAAAATGCACGCCGCCACGCAAGTCGAGGCCGAGGTACATCGGCAGCGCATGCAGGCTTTGCAACCAGCGGGGCGTATTCGGCAACAGGTTGAAGGCAACGGTATACACCGGGTCCGCTGGATCGACGTTGAGCTCTTTTTCCAGCAATGACTTGGCCTTGAATTGGGCATCGGGATTGGCAAAACGGGCCCGCACCGAGCCCTGATTGCCAACCGCATCGAAGAACACGCCGCCCGTGGCCATGTCATTGGTTTTCAAAATCTGTTCTACTCGAGTCACCAAGCCGGTATCAACCTTGATGGTGGCTTTGGCGCTACTGATTTGCACTGCGGGCGATTCGCCAAAGAAGTTCGGCAGCGTATACAACACGCCCAGTAGCAGCGCAAAGGCGATAACAAGATACTTCCAGAGTGGATAACGATTCATATTGCTTCAATGTTCAGGGTTGGCCGCCGGGCAGAAATGGCCGGGATCACTTGAATGGCCGGGCCCGCACACAAGCGTGCGAACCGGCACACACAGCATTAAATCGATTTGATCGTGCCCTTCGGCAGCAGAGTGGCGATGGCCGCTTTTTGGATCACGATTTCGGTAGCATTGGCGATCTCCAATGTCACATAGACATCCGTTACTTTGGTAACGCGACCCAGCATACCGCCGCTGGTAACCACCTCGTCACCCTTGGCGATGGCTGCCATCATGGCTTTCTGCTCTTTTTGGCGTTTCATCTGCGGACGAATCATCAAAAAATACAACACCGCAAACATCAAGATGATCGGTAGAAAGCTAGTCAGGTTGCTGCCCAACCCCAATGATTCCAGCGGACCTGATTGTGCAAATGCATTAGAAATAAACAAGGCGTACTCCAATTGGTTGTTATAAACAGGCAGGCATTTTAGCATTCAGGTATAAGTTTCCCGATGCATTGTCCTATGACGCCTGGATAAATTGGCGCTGGCATCCAACAGCGTCCCGCCCTGAAATTCATACAGGCAACAGTATTTTTAAAGTCGCATTGAAAACATGCGGTAAATTCCATTTATTCGCGCATACCCGGCCAATATTTATTATATTGGGCAATGGATCGCGGCCTGCGCAAACAAATCGGCAGAATTGCTCGCTGCCGACCTGCCACAACTAACGACACTGCTTGAAAATTATTTGTATTCGCTGTCAACCGGCTTTAGAAGAGCAGCGTTATCAGCTTACGTAGCAATTGTCTACGAACCCAACCAAAAGGACTTCAGAATGAACAAACTTATCGCAACCTTGATAGCCGCCACTTTCGCAATGGGCACAGCCTTTGCAGCAACTCCTGCTGCTCCAGCAACGCCTGCAACACCAGCTGCCGCAAGCACACCAGCCGATGCTACAGCAATGCCAGCTAAAGCAACTGCGAAAAAAGCAACCCATAAAAAAGCCAACAAGGCTAAGAAAATGAAGCACGCAGCAGCGAAAAAAGCAGCGCCTGCACCAGCAGCAGGTCAGTAATAAGTACTCAGCAATAAGCAGTAACGCACGACCGCTAAAGCAAAAACCCGGTATTGCCAGTTCTCACAAACTGGCAATACCGGGTTTTTGCATTAAAAATACCAGAATCAGATTCCGCGTGAACGCTCGGTCTGGAAGCGCAACACAAAAGTCGAAAATTGTTGCGCATCGATGGCCGAGCGCATTTTACGCATCAGCTGCAAGTAGTAATGCAGGTTATGAAGGGTATTCAAGCGCGCGCCGAGAATCTCGCGAGTGCGGTGCAAATGATGTAGATAAGCGCGTGAAAAATTACGGCATGTGTAGCAGTCGCAAGTTTCGTCGAGTGGCTGCTCGTCATCCTTATAGCGCGCATTTTTAATTTTAATATCGCCAAATCGGGTAAACAACCAGCCGTTGCGCGCATTACGGGTTGGCATCACGCAATCGAACATGTCAATGCCGTTAGCTACACCAGCCACCAGATCTTCCGGCGTACCGACTCCCATTAAATAATGCGGTTTGTCGGCCGGCAGCCTTGGCCCGATGTGCGCCAACATGCGCATCATTTCTTCTTTCGGCTCGCCCACTGACAGCCCGCCGATGGCAATGCCGGGAAAACCGATGTCTTCCAGCCCAGCCAGCGATTCGTCGCGCAAATGTTCGAACATGCCGCCTTGCACGATGCCAAACAGTGCATTCGGATTTTCACCGGCGATAAATTCGTCCTTGGAGCGTTTGGCCCAGCGCAACGACATGCGCATTGATTGAGCCGCTTCGTCGAATGTGGCCGGACGGCCGTCGATTTCATACGGCGTGCATTCGTCGAACTGCATCACGATGTCGGAATTAAGTGCGCGCTGGATCTGCATCGAGATTTCCGGCGACAAAAACAACTTGCTGCCATCAATCGGCGACGAAAATTTCACGCCCTCTTCTGTGATCTTGCGCATCGCGCCCAGCGAAAATACTTGAAATCCGCCTGAGTCCGTCAAAATCGGTTTATCCCAACCCATGAAGCGATGCAAGCCCCCGAATTTTTTCAGCACCTCAACGCCGGGGCGCAACCACAAATGGAAGGTATTCCCAAGGATGATCTGAGCGTCGATCTCTTTAAGCTCCAGCGGCGACATTGCCTTGACCGAACCGTAGGTGCCAACCGGCATGAAAATCGGCGTTTCGATCACGCCGTGGTTTAGCGTCAGGCGGCCGCGACGGGCCGAAGTTTGACCGCTGTCGTCGGTTTTGAGAAGTTTGAAATCAAGCATGGTTTTTTGTAGTTGATTGCATAGTCAGCAGCATTGCGTCGCCGTAGCTGAAAAAACGGTAACGCTGGCGAATGGCGTGAGAATAGGCGTGGCGGATAGTGGCATAGCCGGCGAAAGCCGACACCAGCATCAGCAAAGTCGATTTCGGCAGGTGGAAATTGGTGATCAGGCGCGTCACCGTTTTAAACCGATAGCCGGGCGTGATGAATAGTACGGTATCGGCGCTGCCGGCGGCAAGCAGGCCAGATTGCGAGGCCGACTCCAGCGCGCGCAGGCTGGTGGTGCCAACCGCTACCACGTCGCGTCCGGCGGCTTGTGTGGCCTGCACTGCGTCTACCGTGGCTTGCGATATCGTGTACCACTCGCTGTGCATCTGATGCTCGGCCAGATTTTCAGTGCGCACCGGCTGGAAAGTGCCGGCGCCGACATGCAGCGTCACGAATGCAAGCTGCACGCCCTTGGCGCGCAAGAGCGCCAGTAGAGCATGGTCGAAATGCAAGCCTGCAGTTGGCGCCGCGACCGCACCAAGTTCTTTCGCATACACGGTCTGGTAGCGGGTTTCGTCAAAAGCATTGGCAGTGTGCTGGATATACGGCGGCAATGGCAACCGGCCGTGCGCCTCGATCAGTTCGAACACGTCGGATGGGAAGTGCAGCTTATAGAACTCGCCAACTCGCGCGCCGACCGTGACGTCGAAAGCGTCGGCCAAACGGATGCTACTACCGGTTGCCGGCGATTTGGAAGCTCGAATTTGCGCATGGACGGTGCGGTTATCCAGCACACGCTCGATTAATATTTCGACTTTGCCGCCCGTGGCTTTGACCCCGAAGAAACGTGCTTTCAGCACCCGGGTGTCGTTGAACACCAGCAAGTCACCCGCGCTGAACTGGTCGGCAATATCGGCAAAGCTACGGTCGATCAGCGTGTCGCCATCGACCTGCAGCAAACGCGAAGCACTGCGCTGCGGCAGCGGAGTTTGCGCAATCAGCTCCGGCGGCAGTGCAAAGTCAAAATCGGATAAGGAATAAGTGGGATGCATCGTGTGTCTTGGATTGAAAATTCGAGAAAAGCTAGCGCCGCAGAAAATTTAACTGTGTTTAATCACAGCATCTAGCCTAGATCAGTACAATAGATACAATAATTTACCGTATCTATTGTAAAAGCCGGTTATTTTACGCCTTAGGCGATCTATTGATGAGCTGACATGCCAGAATCAAAGCAAATACGCGCAACTGTGCCGGTACCGTCAGACCCCAGAAAACTTGCATCCAGGGCGCTTGGCAAAATGGCGGACAAGCTAGCCAAACTGGGCCTGCGATCCAACATGGATCTGGCGCTTCACCTACCGCTGCGCTACGAGGATGAAACCCAGGTGCTGTCGATTCATGAAGCCGGCTTACGCTTTGGGCAGCCGTCGCAGGTCGAAGGCGTGGTCAGCGGCTGCGAAGTGCAATACAAGCCGCGCCGTCAACTACTGGTCACGCTGGCCGACGATTCCGGCCAGTTGGTGATGCGCTTCCTGAATTTTTACGGCAGTCAACTAAAACAATTGGCTGAAGGCACCCGGTTGCGGGCGCGGGGAGAACTGCGGCATGGCTTTTTCGGGCCTGAGATGGTGCACCCGACTTACCAAATCGTCAATCTGGGAGCACCGCTGGCAACTGCGCTAACGCCGATTTACCCAGCCGGGGTCGGCCTGTCGCAAAGCTTTCTGCGCCGTGCCATTGCAGCAGCGCTGAACCAGCTCGATTGGCGCGACACCCTGCCGCCGGCTGTGTTGGCAGAGCTTGGCCTGTCAGCCTTCGAACCCGCAATTCGCCTGCTGCACAACCCACCGCCCAATGTCGATCAGCATGGATTGATGGAGCGCACACATCCCGCTTGGGAGCGGATGAAATTCGATGAATTGCTGGCGCAGCAGCTATCGCTGAAACGCGCGCAAACGGCACGCCGTGCAGTCGGCGCACCGGCATTGGAGCGCATCGGACAACTGTCGAATGCGTTCCTGATGACGTTACCGTTCGTGTTGACCAGAGCGCAGGAAAAAGTGCTGGCTGAAATCCGCAACGATTTGTGTGCCATCTTCCCGATGCAGCGGCTGCTGCAGGGCGATGTCGGCAGCGGCAAAACCGTAGTCGCGGCGCTGGCCGCCGCGCAGGCTATCGACAACGGCTACCAGGCAGCACTGATGGCGCCGACCGAAATTCTAGCCGAGCAGCACTTCCGCAAAATCGCCGGCTGGATGGAGCCACTCGGCATCCAGGTCGCCTGGCTGACCGGTGGCCTAAAAAAGAAAGAGAAGCTGGAGGCGCTAGCTAGAATCGAGTCTGGTGCCGCGCAACTGGTGATTGGCACCCATGCACTGATCCAGGAAGCGGTCCAATTCGCCCGGCTAGGGCTGGTGATCGTCGATGAACAGCACCGCTTCGGCGTCGGCCAGCGCCTGAGTTTGCGGAATAAAGGAACTGCGAAGGACTCCAATGCACAGACCCCTGACCTGACGCCGCACCAGTTGATGATGAGTGCCACGCCGATCCCGCGCACGCTGGCAATGACGTATTACGCCGATCTCGAAATCTCGGTAATCGATGAACTGCCGCCCGGCCGCAGCCCGATTGTCACCCGCGCCATCGACCAAAGCCGGCGCGAAGAAGTGATCGCACGAGTGCATGCGGCGGCGCTCGAAGGGCGGCAAATCTATTGGGTTTGCCCTCTAATCGAAGAGTCCGAAGCATTGCAACTGCAAACCGCAACCGAGACCTACGCTACGCTGGTCGCAGCGTTGCCCAGTCTGCAGGTCGGGCTGGTGCACGGTCGCATGAAAGCGGTCGAAAAACAGGCGGTGATGGACGCCTTTAATCAAAACCGGGTGCAGGTGCTGGTCGCCACCACTGTGATTGAAGTCGGGGTCGATGTGCCGAACGCATCGCTGATGGTGATCGAACACGCGGAACGCTTCGGCTTGTCGCAACTACACCAGTTACGTGGGCGGGTCGGACGCGGCACGGCAGCCTCAGTCTGCCTGCTGTTGTACCAGAGTCCGCTGGGCTGGGTCGCCAAGCAGCGCCTGATGACCATGCGCTCCACCACCGACGGCTTCGAAATCGCCCGCAAGGATCTGGAAATCCGTGGCCCCGGCGAATTTTTAGGTGCGCGCCAATCAGGTCAGGCAATGCTACGATTCGCCGATCTGGAAACTGACCAATGGCTAGTCGAAAAAGCGCGCAATCTGGCGCATTTTTTATTGCAGGACAAATCAGAAAACAGCGCGCGCATTGTAAAGGCACATCTGGCGCGCTGGCTGGGCGAACGAGAGGATTTTTTGCGGGTTTAAATTGGGCGGGCTTGAAACCTGCCTCTACGTGGATACCACAACCGGCATCTGAAATTATCCGGCGATTAAAGGCATTTTCCGCCAGGCGGATCAAAAAGTGATGCAATGCGCCCGCCAATATAATCTGACAGCGTAATTATTACGCGCACATCATTCGTGGCGATCCAGCATATTTAAAAATTGCCGAATACAGTCAGACCAATCCGTTGCAATTGCTGGAAACCACCTATTATTCTGAAGGTAGCCATTGACTGCTAATCAGCCGGGCTATCTGGCGGCAGACATTAATGAGATGACGTCGCAACCGGAAATATTGTCTTGATTTCGCTCAATCTCTGCCAGCAAATTAATCAAGGTCTCTAACCAGGGGTAGCGTTGATAACGCTGGGCTTTGTTCTTTGCCTCCAAGTCAGAGATCATCTTCTGAGTCAAAATACGTGGCTGGGTTCTGCTACATCCCCCACCGTTGAATTGCGCGCGCTTCCCGAGGTAAGCCATGGCACATTGTCGTTTATATGCGCTGATATCACCATAACAACTAACAAAATTATTGTTGCCTTGGCGCCCAATAATGTGTTGTAAATATCCCTTCCAGTCGCCCTCACGAATTTCAATCGCCACTTCTTTTGGATAGACGTCGGATACCTGGTCATTTGCGTAAAGTACAGTTGACATATCACCCCCGATGTTGCGTTATTAAATTATCACGCTAACTTGCTATTCAGCCCAACCAGAGTTCGCTTCAATAGTGAGTTCATAAACGTTTTTCGTTAGATCATGCCGCTTCGTCTTTTAACTAGCATTTTTATATTAGTTGATAATTTTGTAATTAATACTGAGAAATAACAAAGTAAACGTCAATAATTAATCGCGCACTGCAATCAGCAGCAGCGCCTTGGGCAGGTTAAAGAGTGTGCAGGATATAAGTTGTGGATCAGGACGCAGAAACAATGCACAGATTATTTTACGTATGTTGATTGCTGGCTTGAACTATATGGATGCAATTCGAACCGCCACTCAAGCCAGCGCATCCTCGATCCGAACCGGAGTGCCAATATGGCAGCCCTGTGCGAAGTCCACGCCAAGCTCACGCAACAAACCCAGAATCGACTCGCTCTCCACCCGCTCGGCGATAGTGCGCTTGCCCGTCAGATGCGCTATTTCATTGATGCTGCGAACCATTGCACAGTCGACCACATCGGTTGCCATGTTTTTGACAATTTGGCCATCGATTTTGAGGTAGTCCACCGGCAAACGCTTGACGCAAGCCATTGACGACATGCCGCCGCCAAAATTATCGAGCGCGATCCGTGCACCACGCTGATGCAACATATCAAAAAAAACCAGGGCATCGTCCAGATGTTCGGTCACCGCAGTTTCCGTGATTTGAAAGCACCATTTTTTTGGAGATACCTGTCCTCGATCAAGAAGCTTGCAGACAAAGCGATGGAAATCCCGGTCGCCAACCGATTGCCCAGACAAGTTGATGACGATAGTGTGGACGCAGTCAATGGCGCCCTGTTGCGCAACCATCCACGCGCACGCATGCGTCACTACCCATCGGTCGATTTGCGTAGCCAGTCCGTACCGCTGTGCAACCGGAATGATCGCGTCGGAAAAAATCAAGTTGCCGGTATTTTCGCGCAATCCCAGCAAGACTTCAAAGTGGCGGCCCGCTAGCGCACCGTCACCCAATGCCTTGATGGCCTGCACAAAAAGCTCAAAACGGTCAGTTTCAATTGCTTGTTGTATGCGCGTTGCCCACTGCATCTGATCATGCTGTGCAAGTATCGCCGTGTCCAGGTCTTCATAGACATGGACACGGCCACGGCCAGCTTTCTTGGCCGCGAAACAAGCGCCGTCAGCAGCCTGCTGCGCTAGCGAGGCGCTGTCCCAGCGGCGATCCAGCAGTGCCACGCCGATGCTGGCACCCACGCGAAAAGACTTGCCGCTGTGTTGGAAGTGCAGCTCCGCCACGCGGTCACAAACATTTTTTGCGATGCGTTGCGCGGTTTCCAAATCGCAATTTTCAAGAATCAGAGCAAATTCGTCGCCACCCAGGCGCGCCACCGTGTCCTTGGCCCGTACGCATTTGAGCAGCAATGCCGACACCTGCCGCAGCAGGAGATCGCCGGCAGCGTGCCCACAACTGTCATTGACGATCTTGAATCGATCCAGATCAATGTAGCACAGTGCGTGCCCGGCGCCGGTAGTGAGCGCCGACTCGAACATCTGTTTCAGGATGCGATCGAACTCTGCACGATTGGGAAGTCCTGTCAAATGATCGTGGGCGGCACGGTGTTCCACTTCCTGACGCAGTTTGCGCTGATCCGTTACATCACGAAACACCATAACCACACCGGTGATGGAGCCGTCGCCACTAAAAATTGGCGCGGCCGAATCTTCCACCGCGCACTCCTTACCGCCTTTAGCGATCAACACCGCGTCTCTCGCCAGGCCCACAATCGTGCGTTCGGCCAGGCAACGGGCCACCGGGTTTTCTACCGGCGAGCGGGTATCCTGATGGACGATGTTGAACACGCGTGCCATAGATTGGCCTACAGCTTCGGATTGACTCCAGCCGGTCAGCCGTTCGGCAATCGGGTTCAGGTACTCGACCTGCCCGACTGCATTGGTGGTGATGACCGCATCTCCAATCGAACGCAGCGTCACCAGGGTCCGCTCATGTTCACTGGCCAGTGCCACTTCCAGCAGCTTGCGGTCGGTCACGTCAGAAACGTAACCATGCCAGATTACGCCGCCGTCCGAGCGCGACTCAGGCATGGCATTACCCTCTAGCCATCGGATACCGTGAAGTGGCAAATTGACACGGTAAATTTGATGCCAAGGATGCAATGCTTGCGCGGACGCCTTGACGCCGGAAGTGACCCGGGCGAGGTCATCCGGGTGAATGCGCTTGAAAACCTGATCGGCACTCTGCTGCACCTGCAAAGGGCTCAAACCATAAATGGCCCGTATGCCTTCACTGGCGTAAGGAAAACAGGACGTACCATCAGCGCGCTGCAGGTACTGAAAAACCGCCCCGGGGATCTGCTCGGTAGCTTTTTTAATTTTGAAAAGCTCATCTTCCAGCCGCTTGCGTTGGTTCATCTGAACCACGACGCATTCTGTGACCGTGCCGCTTTCCCGCTGGCGGCACACTGCATTGAAAAGTACGGGAATTTCTCCGCCATGGGCACCCGCCAGATGCAAGGATATCTCTTCTACATGACCATGCATGTAGAGCATGGTTAGCACCTGCATGTGAAACATCAGCCGATTAGAGGGCGTCAACAAGTGATCCAGCGACTTACCTGTCAAATCCGCAGGAGCTACGCCCAATATGTCCGCCAGTGTCTGGTTGACAGCTAGCAGCACCAAATCTTCACCAAACGTGAATACGCCACAGGGTGCGTGTTGCAGATCGAATGAGGACAGATTCATGGTTTTTAACGTAGATCAGACGCCCGCTTGCAGGTACTCGCGAATCAACGCAATGGTTTCTTGAGGGTGGCTCATGTGCGGGCAGTGTCCAGTAGCCTTCATTTGCTGCAACCTGCTATTGACCAGATGCCGGTGCAGATAACTGCCAACCTCAACCGGGGCGACAGAGTCTTGGGCGCACTGGAGAATCAAGGTGGGCTTATCAAAACCACGCAGATCATTGCGATTGTCGGCCAAAAATGCAGCGGCGGCAAAGCGTCTGGCAATGGGCGGGTCCATGGCGCAAAAACTGGCTTCAAGCTCTTCGGCCAAAGCAGGTCGGTCGGGGTTTTTCATCACCATGCCCGCCAGGTAGTTGGCCCAGCCGGGCTGGTTGCGCTCGATCATGTCCAGCAATCCTTCGATGTCTGCCTGCTCGAAACCGCCTTTGTAATCGGGCGGATCGTTCAGGTAGCGTGGTGAGGGGCAGATCATGACCAATCGATCAATCCGCTGTGGAATCTCGGTCGCGGCCAGCAGACAGATCATGCTGCTAACCGAGTGCGCGACCAGGATGGCGTTCTGCAGATCGAGCGACTCGCAAACCTCGACCACATCTTTTGCATAACCGCGCAGGCTGGCATAGCGTTGCGGATCGTAGGCATCCGGGTCGGAGTGGCCGGCACCCACATAATCGAACAGTACCACGGTGTAGTCTTGCTCGAAAGCCGGGCTGAGCAAGCGCCACATCACCTGATCGCAGCCAAAGCCGTGAGCAAAAACCATCGGCTGCCGGCCGCGTCCAAAAACCTGGACGTTGTTTCTTTGCTGGATATTCATGCGCCAATCTTTCTCGGTAGAACGCTGATCCTGACAGGTTGGGACGGCATATGATGAATCCATGTGCCGGCAGTTCTATCATCCTACCCGAGCAGACGGATGCTGGCTCAAATTTTAATGCCGAAATTGTCACTCGACAACATTAGGCGAATTAGTCGAAATAATTTTTTAAATCTGGCGATCGGGTTAGCGGCTTCACCGCGTGACCCGACATTTACACAGCTTCCATCACGGCGCGCAGAAATGCCTGGGTGCGTTCGTTCTGCGGTGCGCCGAAAATCTGTTCCGGGGTGCCTTGTTCGACAATTTTACCTTCGGAAAAGAAGCAGACCCGATCGGCAAATTCGCGCGCAAAGCCCATCTGGTGCGTCACCATCAGCATGGTGAGATTATGCTCGTCGCCCAGGCGGCGAATTACATTCAGCACTTCACCGCAGAGTTCCGGGTCGAGCGCCGACGTTACCTCATCGAACAGCATCACTTGCGGGCGCATCGCGAGGGCGCGTGCAATCGCCACCCGCTGTTGCTGGCCGCCGGATAATTGCGACGGATAGTGTTTGAACTTGTCCGAGAGCCCGACCATGTCCAGCAGTTCGCTGGCGCGTTCGGTGGCTTCTGCCTTGCTCAGACCGAGTGCCTTGACCGGAGCTTCGACCACATTTTGCAATGCGCTCATATGCGGGAACAGGTTGAAGTTCTGGAACACCATGCCGATTTTGCGGCGGCCCTGGCGCTTGTAGCTTTCGCTGGCGGGCACCAAGCCGCCGTTGCGCGGCATGTGGGTAAGCGGCGCACCGTCGACTTCTATCATGCCATCGTTAATCCCTTCGAGCATCATCAGCACACGCAACAGAGTCGATTTGCCAGAGCCGCTGGGACCAATAATCGCCACTTTTTCATTGGCCGCCACGTCCAGATCCAGATGGTCGAGGACAGTGAGCGGGCCGTAGCGTTTTGTCACATCGCTGAAACGGATCATGGGAGATGTCATGTTTTATCCTGTGAAAAGCATTTTTATGGCATGCGCAAATACGCTTCAAGCTTGCGCACCAGCAGCGCGACGACGATGCTGATGACCAGAAAGAACAGGCCAGCCATCGTGATGGGTTCGATATAGCGAAACGATTGCGAGCCGATGTTTTTGGCCTGCAGCATGAGTTCAACCACGGTGATGGCCGACAGCACCGGGGTGTCCTTGAACATCGCAATCAAATAATTGCCCAGCGCCGGCACGATGGGCCGGATCGCCTGCGGCAGCACGATGCTGCGATACGCATTCAAAGGCGAAAGGCTCAATGCCTTGGCCGCTTCCCACTGGCCGCGCGGCACGCCGTTCAGGCCGGCCCGATACACTTCCGCCACATAACAAGAGTAATGCAGTGCGATGCCTATCGTACCGGCGGCCAGCGCCGACAACGTCAGGCCGTATTCCGGCATCACGTAGAACAGAAAATACAACTGGATCAACAGCGGCGTGCTGCGGATGAATTCGATCACGGCAGCGGCCGGCCACGACAGCCAGCGCAACTGCGCGCGACGCATGACAGCCAGCAGCAAGCCGAACACCAGCGCAATTGCAAACGCAACAAAGGTGATGCCAATGGTGTACAACGAAGCACGCAGCAAGTCAGGCAGAATCTGGGCAGCGAACTGCCAGTCGAACAAGGTGCGCCCGCTCACATGCGCCCCCGCTTTAAGCCACCGCTCAAACCGCGATTAAGTCGCCGTTCCAGCATGCGCATGCCCAGATTGATCGCCTGTGCCAGCACAAAGTAAATCAGCAACGCGATTGTGAAAATTTCCCCGGTGCGGAAAGTCGCCTGCACCAGTTGATTTGCACGAAACGTCAGATCAGCCAGCGTAATCAGGGATACCAGCGAGGTTCCTTTGAGTAATTCGATTAGCAGATTGGTGGCCGGCGGAATCGCTTTAGCCATTGCCTGCGGCAACACAATGTCCAGAAAGCGGTGCAGCGGTGAAAGATTCAGCGCAATAGCCGCCTCAATCTGGCCGCGTGGCACCGCCGCAAACGCGCCGCGCATCACTTCCGCGCCATAGGCACCAATGTTGAGACCAAGACCGAGCGCCGCAACCATGAACGGCGTCAACGTGAGGTTGAACGGCGGCAGCGGCAGCACAAAGAACAGCCAGAATAATTGCACTAGCAGTGACGTGCCGCGAAATACTTCGATATAGATATTGGCCAGCCAGCGCAAGCCGCGCAACGGCGACAACTTGGCCAGTGCAGCCACTAGCGCCAACGCAACTGCCAACAGCGCGGCCATACAGGTGATACGGATGGTAACTAACGTCCCTTCCAGCAGGAGCGGCAAAAGTTCACGCATAGCACCGGCCCGTTATGGCTGGGCGAGTTCTTCGACAGTCTTGGTGGTGAGGTTGGAATTATCGAAGCCGAAGGGGGCGACTGTCTTCAGATGCTCTTCGCTGCCCACCCACGCTTTCAGCGCTACGTTGACCGCGTCGCGCAAGTCTTTGTCGTCCTTGCGGAAGGCCAGTGCGCCGTAGCCGATATGCGCCGGATCGTCTTTAAAGGTTGTGATCGCCTCGACTCTTTTACCGCCCTTGACCGCCAGATCCTTCATCGTCAATTGGGTGCCGACTGCGGCTTGCGCACGCCGGGTACGTACTGCCTGCAACTCCGCGGTGGTATTTGGAACCTGCATGATCTGGCTATCCGAAATACCGGCTTCGCGTGCATATGTGTACTCTGCGGTGCCCGACATCACCGCCAACTTTACCTTGGGATTTTTTACGATGTCGGCATAGCTGTGCAATTTGAACGGGTTACCTTTGGCCACCAGCAGCGTATCGCCGATCTGATAGTGCGGGTCGGTAAACAACACTTGCTGCAAGCGCTCTGGCGTGACGTACATGCCGGCGGCGATGACATCGAAACGTCCTGCCATCAGGCCGGGAATCAGCCCGCCCCATTCGGTCAGCACCGCATCGATTTTCGTGACGCCAATCTTGTTGAATACTATCTTGGCAATCTCCGGCGATTCGCCGGTCACCTTGCCATCCGGCAGCGTATAAGCAAATGGCGCTTCGTTCGCATAGCCAATACGTATCTCGCCGGTACGCTGCACCCGTTCCAGCGTGGTCTCAGCGCTTGCCGCAGTGCAAAGACCGATTGCGGCGATGCCAATCAGCGCTGCGACAGCGGAAGTTTTGGAGATGGTTTTCATGATTGATCTCTTTAAAATTAGTTTTATAGTTGTACTACGAAGTATGACTAGCGCACAAGGTTGGATTGAGCGCCTGCCGCCAGGCGACGAACCGGCATCAAGCAGGAATTCCTGCAATCGTCAGCGGCTCAGGCTCCAGTGACGCCAGGTTATGACGCGCTGCGATGTACTCGGGCCGCGGCTTCAGTCCGCTTTGCGGCGCTTGCAACTGGTTTTCGATACTGTTGTAGACGAAAAACACATTGCTGCGCGGATACGGCGTGATATTGCCGTTCGAGCCGTGCATGGTGTTGCAGTCAAAAAACACTACGGAGCCTGCACGGCCCTTACAAGACGTGATGCCGCCCAGATCCGACAGGTAGCGCAGCAAGAGTTGATCCGGCACGCCGTATTCCTGCTTTTTCAGTGATTGCTTGTAGTTCTCGTCAGGCGTTTCACCCGCACAGGAAATGAAGTGCTGGTGCGAACCCGGGATCAGCATCAGCGGGCCGTTGAATTCATCGTTATCGGTGAGCAGAATTGAGCAGCTCAATGCTCGCATGGCCGGCATGCCGTCTTCGGTGTGCCAGGTTTCAAAATCGGAATGCCAGTAAAACTCCTTACCGCTAAATCCGGGTTTGTAGTTAATGCGCGACTGGTGAATATAAACTTCGCTGCCGAGTATTTCACGCGCTACGTTCAGCACGCGCGGGTCGCGCATCAGGCTGGCGAATACTTCGTTCAGATGGTGCACATCGAAGATCGAGCGCACCTCGCCGCTGTCCGGTTCCGCAATCACTTCGGCGCGACCTGCCGCCGTAAAATCTGTGCGCATCGTTTGCATTTCGTCGTGCAAGCCGGCTGCCTCGGCCGGGGTGAACAAGTCGGGCAAGAACAGGAATCCGTTCTGCCTGTAGGCATCGCGTTGTGCTGCATTCAGCGTGGCGGGGGCAAGGGTGACGCTTGGTTCGAGTTCGTAGACAACCGGTTCGCACCGCGTCAGGATCGCCGGAGAAATTAATGCACGGCTTTTGTAATGGTCTTGGGATAGCATCTGATGCTCCTCTCTTTATTCAATAGATTATTCGACAGGTTACTCAACGACTGCCGGCGCGACAGCGTAGACGCCTTCGGCATCATGCACTTCAGTGCCGACCAGCGGCGGATTGAAACTGCACACCAACCGCATGTCGGCACCGGCGTCGGCGCGCAGCCAATGGCGGTCGTTCTTGTTAAGCGCATAAATAGTGCCCGGCTCGATGCGAAATACTTCGCCCGAAGGAATCAGCTCAACCTCGCCGCTGCCCTCGACGCAATACACCGCTTCCAGGTGGTTCTTGTACCAAATGTGCGTTTGGGTGCCGGCGAAAATGGTGGTTTCATGCATCGAAAATCCCATATTGTCATCACGCAGCAACAGGCGGCGGCTAGCCCAGGTTTCGGTTTTTACGTCACGCTCGGTATTCAAAATGTCTTGCAGGCGTCGTACTATCATGCTGTCACCTCTGTATTTTTTACGGTGTTTGCGTTCAGGTCACTCAACGTATCGGCGAGCGCTTGTTCCAGGATATCCAGACCGGCCAGCAATTTTTCTGGTTCGATGGTCAGCGGCATCAGTAGCTTGATAACTTCGTCGCTGCCGCCCGAGGTCTCAATAATCAACCCGTTCTGGAATGCCAGCGTGGTAACGCTGTCAGCCAAATTCGGATCCTTGAATGCCAAACCCTGCATCAGGCCACGTCCGCGTCGCACCATTGCGGCGGCGGGGTATGTTTTCACCAGTTTGTCGAGATACGTGGTGACGGTCTGTGCTTTCTTGTCGATAGATGCCTGGAATTTGTTATCGCTCCAGTAATGATCAAGCGCTGCAGCGGCGGTTACAAACGCCATGTTATTGCCGCGGAAAGTGCCATTGTGCTGGCCCGGCTTCCAGACATCGTGCTCGGGCTTGATCAAAACTACCGACATCGGCAAGCCGTAACCGGACAGCGATTTCGACAAGGTGATCATGTCGGGCTGGATACCGGCCGGCTCGAAACTGAAGAAAGTCCCGGTACGCCCACAACCTGCCTGAATGTCATCGACAATCAACAAAATTTCATGACGGCGGCACAGTTGTTCGATTTTTTTCAGCCAATCCAAGCTGGCGAAATTCAGGCCGCCTTCTCCTTGGACGGTTTCAAGAATAATCGCGGCTGGGAAATCCACGCCGCTGCTGGGGTCGGTAAGAAGCTTGTCGAGCATCGCGACGGTATCCACATCCGGGCCGAAATAGTTGGAATACGCTGCATGATGCACGTCCGTCAGTGTCGCGCCGGAGGCGTCGCGGAATTTGCGATTGCCGGTCAGCGACAGCGCGCCCAGCGTAACGCCATGAAAGCCGTTGGTGAACGAAATCACATTTTGACGACCGGTTACGTTGCGTGCCAGCTTGATTGCGGCTTCCACCGCATTGGTGCCGGTAGGGCCGGTGAATTGCATTTTGTAATGCATTTTGCGCGGCTTCAGGATGCGTTCTTCAAATGTGAGCAAGAAATTTTTCTTGGCTGCAGTGGCCATGTCGAGCCCTTGTATAACACCGTCGGTACCCATATACGCGATCAGCGCTTCTCTCATCACTGGGTTGTTGTGGCCGTAGTTCAGGCTACCGGCACCGGCCAGAAAGTCGATGAACTCGCGGCCATTTTCGTCGGTTTGTACTGCGTTTTGTGCTTTGGTGAAAATAGCTGGGAAGGAACGG
Source organism: Glaciimonas sp. (assembly GCA_012927625.1). Taxonomy (GTDB): domain Bacteria; phylum Pseudomonadota; class Gammaproteobacteria; order Burkholderiales; family Burkholderiaceae_D; genus AVCC01. The sequence goes on from JABBOV010000008.1 coordinate 402,725, forward strand.
ATATACCCACGAACCTCAGATTCTAGTCTATTGAATGTACGCATCATGCTTCTCCTTAGGGGATGGAATGGATGTTGACTATCTCTTGCAGTCAGACTGCACGATCCCAGGGACCGATTTTGTAGAGACGTTCTTCTTCGTGCCCACTCTCGCCGAAATCGTCGGCTACAAACAGAGTGGCGGTAGTACAGCCTGCAGCATGCTGCACGGCAAAATTGGTAAACAATCGGCTGGACGCCTGATTGCTGGGGCTGATGGTGGTTTCCATCCAGCGCAGACCGCGCGGCGCGATGCAGTCTGAAAGCAGGTGCCGCAGCATGCGTCGGCCCAGTCCCTGCCCACGCTGTTGCGGTGCGACCGCGACTTGCCACACGAATAGCGTGTCAGGTTGTTCGGGAGGGATATACGCAGTGATCGCACCGACGAGCTTGCCGTCGATTTCCGCTACCACGCTGGTCTGCGCATGATGCAGGCACAGCAATAAATAGGCATACATTGCATTCAGGTCGAGCGGCGGACAAGCCGCGATCAAACTGTGCAACGCCGCGCCGTCGCGTTGCTGCGGTTGCCGTAATGTGGGGTGACTATCTAACCTCGGGGCGGGTGCAAGTACGGGTGCATTCATGTGTTCTCCTTTTGCAGGCAAGAGCATTTTTGCGGCAAACTTTTTCCGCTGAACAAACTTGCCGGTTAGAAAAAACCAGTGTGCAGACTAAGACATTAAATAGCGCCAGCAGGCGCCTTAACCTCAAGTAGAGTAGCGAATTGCTCCAACACCACCACCAGAGTATGTTGATCATTTTCCGGCAACGCGCCCAGCGCACTGGTAAAGCCTTGCGGCAGCGCCGACGGCGCATTGTCGACCATGTGTTGGCCGACCGCCGTTACGCTCACGTAGACATTGCGTCGGTCGCGTGTATCGCGTTCGCGGCAGACCAGCTTTTTTTCTTCCAGCCGGTCAACGATGCCCACTACAGTGCTTGAACTCAGGTGGATCGCCCGCCCGATCGACTTCAGCGTACTCGGCCCCAATTGGGCAATTGCCATAAGCGCGACCAGTTGCGGCGATGTGATGTTGTGGGTTGCGGTAAGTCGCTTGGAATGATGCTCCACGCACTGCGCGATACGGCGCACGCTTTGTAAAATGCGGATTGAATCATTTACGGCTACATGTCTGGTGGCATCGCTCATGGGCGTCATTTTAACGGCATCCGCGCTTTCTATCTCGCCACCCGGCAACAACCCTCGCGTTTCTGTTTTCTGTTCCACTGGATTCCAAATAAAGAGCCTCAATTGTACATTAATAACATTCCATGTCAAATCATCTCACTTCTGATCATTTCAATACGAATTGATTTTATTATGGAAATATTGATTAAAGAAGCTTAAATACACTGCTGTCCTCAGGTGGTTTGCGGCGCAACTTGATTACTGTGTGCGCTCCGCCCGCATCAAGCCACGCTGCCCAGCGCCAGCGTCCCGGCCAGAACCAGCATCACCGCGCCGATCACGCCGTCCAGCACGCGCCATGCCAGCGGCCGTGCGAATAACGGCGACAACAGGCGCGAGCCGAAACCCAGCAGCACAAACCACAAGACGGAAGAGGTCATCGCGCCCAGCGCGAACCACAGCTTGCCGACACCGGCCTGTTGCGCGCCGACCGCGCCCAGCAACACCACGGTATCCAGATATACGTGCGGGTTTAGCAGCGACAGGACGACGATGGCCGTAACTGCCTGCGCGGCGCTCATGACGACAGCCTGCTGATTCACCTGCAACGCATGATTTGCCCATGCCGCACGCCAGGCGCGCAGCCCGTACCAGCTCAGAAAAGCCACGCCGCCCCACTGCGCCAGTCCCAACAACACAGGATTGCCGCCTATCGCCGCACCCATGCCGGCGATCCCGAGGCCGATCAACAGCACCTCGAGCACGATGCACACCAGCACCGTCAGGCCGACATGTTGCTGCCGCAGGCCCATGCGCAACACATGCGCGTTTTGCGAGCCGATTGCGATGATCAGGCCGGCGCCGAGACTGAAGCCTTTCAGATAGAACGGGAACAGCATGATGGAATCCTGTATGCGATGAATGATGGACACCATTCTGCTTTTGGCCGCACAATTAATGAAGCAGAATTAATTTAATTAGTGAATCATTAAAAATTCTTAATATAGAGCCACTTTCCACCACCAAAACCTCCCATGAAATTCGATCCCAAGCAATGCGAAGCCGTACTGGCGGTAATAGAGACCGGCAGTTTCGAGCAAGCCGCCAGCCGCTTGCACCTGACCTCATCGGCAGTTTCGCAGCGGGTGCGGGCGCTGGAAATACAGCTCGGCAGCCCGCTACTGGTGCGCAGCCGGCCGTGCCGCGCCACACAGGCCGGTCAGCGTCTGCTGCAATATCTGCGGCGCGCGCAATTGCTGGAACAGGATTTACAAGCGGAATTTGCCGGCAATCAGTCGGCACCGCTGATGCTTGCCGTGGCGGTCAACGCCGACAGCCTGGCCAGTTGGTTTCTGCCGGCGCTGGCAGAATTTTAATCCGCGAGCAGGTGCTGCTGGATCTGACGGTGGACGACCAGAACCACACCTACGCATTGCTGGAAGCCGGTCTGGCGCTGGGCTGCATCTCGACCGAGCGGTTGCCGATGCGCGGCTGCGTCACAGAAACGCTGGGGGTGATGCGATATCGCTGCATGGCCTCACACGACTTCCGTCAACGCTGGTTTCCGCAGGGGATGAACCGCAGCTCGGCACGACTGGCGCCGGTGCTGACGTTCGACCGCAAGGACCGCTTGCAGGCGGATTTCCTGCTGCAGCACTTCGGCCTGACGACAGATGCTTACCCTTGCCATTACATCCCGGCCTCGGAAGCGTATATGCAGGCGGTGCGTCTGGGGCTGGGCTGGGGCATGGTGCCGGAGGTGCAGATGGAGCATCTGCAGGAAAGTGGCACGCTGGTCGATCTGGCGCCGGAGCAACCGACCGATGTCGAACTGTTCTGGCACCGCTGGAAGGTGCAATCGCCGCGTCTGGAGTTGATGTCAGCAACCCTGGTGCAGACGGCGCGGCAGGTGTTGCTGTAATGATGCTGGTTCGGCGCTAGTTCAACTAACCCGCCAATTCCTGCCGGTAACGAATACGAGCCTCCTCCTCCAGTCGGGCATCCTCGATTTCACGCAGCACGCCATCCACATCCACCTTGCGGTTATCTTGCTTGACGCGGCCCGTCAGGGGGGTCTCCGGGGTGAGCAAACCGGCCTGGTACAGGGTCCAGATTTCCTTGCCGAACTGCGAAGCCAACAGCGCAGGGGCGAACTGGCCGAAGTAATTTTTCAGATTATCCACATCGCGTTCCAGCATCGGCCCAGCGTTGGTATTGCCGGCCGCATCGACCGCTTGCGGCAAGTCGATAATCACTGGCCCATCGGCATCGACCAGAATGTTGTACTCGGATAAATCGCCGTGGATAATGCCGGCGCACAGCATCAGCACCACTTGATGCAGCAGCAACGCATGGTATTCCAGCGCCGAAGCCTGGGTCATTTCAACATCATTCAGACGCGGCGCCGCATTGCCATTGGCGTCCGTGACCAAATCCATCAGCAACACGCCTTCAAAGCAAATATACGGCGTTGGTACCTTCACGCCGGCAGCGGCCAGACGATACAGCGCATCGACTTCAGCGTTTTGCCAGACTTCTTCCTGCATCTTGCGGCCGTAGCGGCTACCTTTTTCCATCGCGCGCGCCTGCCGGCTGTTCTTGACCTTGCGGCCTTCCTGATAGACGGCGGCCTGTTTAAAACTGCGCTGACTGGCTTCTTTATAGACTTTTGCACAGCGAATTTCGTCGCCGCAGCGCACCACATATACGGTGGCTTCCTTGCCGCTCATTAACTGACGAACGACTTCGTCCAGCAAGCCTTCCTGCACTAGCGGTTCGAGTCTTTTGGGAGTTTTCATGAATTACGGGACCCTCATTAGATTGCATACAGGATTATGTATTTTAAGTTAGCTCAATGAATACAAGCGGAAATACGCACGTTTTTAAGCATACTCCGCATTATTTTAATATTTTTCGAGCGGCTCACTGCGGCCTTGGCGCATCGACTACTGACTCGCCCGTACTCAGGCCGGCGTCGGGGTTCGCGTCCGGCCGAGGTTCCGCCGGCAACGCTTGCCCCTGCGGTAGTGTGCGTAATTGCCCCATCCAATCCTCGGGAGGAGGTTCTGCTACAGGTGCGGCTGATTCTTCCACTATTGCCGGAGCCGGAGCCGGAGCCGGCGCTAGTTTGCCGCCCGGGAATAGCGCTGTGGCATCGATTAGCCGCGCATTCAATGCGCTACGGAAGAAGTCGCCCACCAGCAGCACCGCATTGTGTCCGCCCTGCCCCCAATAATTGCTGCGCATGGTGACACGCGCATCGTTAAAGCCAACCCAAGCTCCGGCGACCAGATTCGGATGCATCAGGATAAACCAGCCGTCGGTATTGTTTTGCGTGGTGCCGGTTTTGCCGGCGATATCGGCGCTGATGCCGAAACGCGCTTTGACCGCCTGGCCAGTACCCTGATTGACCACGCCGCGCATCATATCGATCAGCGTTATTGCCGACTCTGCCGACATCGCGCGCTGGCTTTTGGTATCGAAGGTGGCCAGCACCCGGCCGTTGCGGTCGGTAATGCTTTTGACGAAAACCGGTTTCCGATATTCGCCCTGGGCCGCAATGGTCGCATACGCCGACACCATTTCCAGCAAGGTCACCGGACTGGTGCCCAGCGCCAGCGACGGCACTTGCGCCAGTTTGCTCTGATTGATGCCGACCGCTTTGGCCAGCTTGACGATTGCGGGCAGGCCGACATCCTGCATCACTTGCGCGGTGATGGTATTTTTCGAGTACACCAAACCCTGGCGCAGCGTCATGGTTTTGCCACTCGCGCCCGACATATCGGTGGGCCGCCAAACGCTGCCGTCGGCGGCGCGAATATCGATCACGCTGTCCTGGTACGGCCGATCCGGGCGAAAACCTTTCTCCAGCGCGGCGCCATACACGATCGGTTTGAAGGTCGAGCCGGGCTGGCGCTCGGCTTGCGCCACATGGTCAAACTGATCGCGCTGAAAATCGCGGCTGCCAACCCAAGCCCGCACCTCGCCGTTGGTTGGATCAATCGCCACAAAGCCGGCTTCCAGCCGCGTTTTGGCGGCGCGCAGCCGGGCGATGAAATTACGATCGGCGTGCAGTTTTTTGAAGGTATCGGCGGCACTGGCACCGCCTTCCAGCGCGCTTCTATATTCGGGCGATTCGCGGATGAAGCTGTCCTGCAGCTCGCCTTGGGTATCCCAAAAATAGCGGAACGGCACAATTTGCCGACGCACGCTGGCATACACGGCAGTCGAAGTCGAGATCAGGCCGCCCTGGCTCTGTCCCCATTCCACATCGGCGATGTTTTGCAACGCACTGGCTTGCCGTTCGACTGCGCGCAGCGCCGCCTTCTGCAATCCGGCATCGAGCGTGGTATGGATAATCAAGCCGTCGAGCTGCAAGTTATAGTCATTCTGGTCGGCCCATTCGATCAGCCACTTGCGCACATGCGCAGTGAAATGGGTTTCGGTGCTGTCTGCTGGTTCGTATTGGCGGTGAAAACGCACCCTCAGCGGCTTTTTCAGCAGCGACTGGTACTGCGCATCGCCCAAATTCCCGTATTTGCGCATTTGCCCCAGCACCACATTGCGCCGCTCCAGCGAACGTTCCGGGTTGAGCACCGGATTATAGTAATGGGTGCCTTTGAGCATGCCAACCAGGGTCGCGCTTTCCAGCACATTCAGTTTCGCCGCCGATTTATCGAAATACGTGCGCGCCGCCATTTCGATGCCGAACGCGTTGTATAAAAACGGCACCGTGTTCAAATACGTTTCGAGAATCTGATCCTTGCTGTACGCGCTCTCGATCTTGAAGGCGGTAACCATTTCCTTGAGCTTGCGGCTGACGCTGCGCGAACGGCCAATCTCTTCCGGGAACAGATTACGCGCCAATTGCTGCGTAATGGTCGAACCGCCCTGAGCGTCGCCGCCCAAGGTATGCAAAACCGCACCTGCCGTGCGCCGGAAGTCTACCCCGTGGTGCTGGTAAAAGCGGTGATCTTCGGTCGCGATCAAAGCCTGGATAACCAGGGGAGAAACCTGCTCCAGCTTGATGCGTTCCTGTTGACCCTGGTTGAAGGCGGCCAGCTGCTGGCCGTCGGCCGATAGGATCGTGCTCGCTTGCGCGGTGCGCGCCTGTTGCAAATCCTTGATGCTGGGTGTGGTTGGAATCAGTACCAGAACGTACAAAAACAGCAGTCCGAACAGCGTAGCGCCGGTCAGGCCGAGCAGAAGCGCGCCGCGCCGAAACGGCGGCTGGCGCACCACATAAGCAAACAAGCACGCAAACCAGCGCGTGCCAGTGGCCCGCAGCTGACTAGCGCGCTGGCGTAGCAGGTCCAGCATGCGCGGCAGGAATTTTTTTTCGTTCAAGTCGAACCTATCGGAGGTTTTCGGAAGAATCGGGAGTGCCGGGATTACAGACACAATTGCAGGCACAACATGATACAGGCGGATACCGTTGAGCGCAGGCAACTCGTATCCGGGCAAACGGAGCGAAGCATACACCAGAGCGGTAGTGCCGGCCTGCGTGCCGGCAACCGGTGCAGGCACGCAGGCTGGCATTACTTTTAATCAAAATAATTACGCGTCATCTCGTAGCGTTGCGCATAGTAACGGTTGTCGAGCCGGTCGATACGCACCTGGCCGTTGGTCGATGGCGCATGGATGAAGCGCGCATCGCCGATATAAATGCCGACATGTGAAAACGGCCGGTTCATGGTGTTAAAGAAAATCAAGTCGCCAGGGCGCATGCCGGAACGCGGGATTTCTTTGCCGCGTCGCGCAATATCGGCTGCGCTGCCGCTCACGTTCACGCCTGCTGCGTTGCGGTAGATATACGACACCATGCCGCTGCAATCGAGCCCGGCTTCTGGATTCTTGCCGCCAAAGCGATAGCCGGTTCCAATCAAGCCCATCGCATAGATGGCAACTTCGTTGCCTTGTTCGCTCGTAACCGGACGCGCTGGTTGCAGCGGCGTCGTGCCGCAAGCTGTCAGCAGCAATACCAGACAAACAACAAGAAATTTTAATGGCATGATTTTCCTGACTTTGCGGCTTGTTTTGGTAACGCATTCGATAGTGCTTGCTACTTTTCTGCCTATGGGACGCCGAGCGCCTTAACCGGCCTTGTGTGCGCTTTCCATTAAACGCTTGCCATCATTAAAACTGAACAGGCAAGAATTCTTCTCAATTCCTAGGGCAGATTAAGGATATTCCGATATAGCCGCAGCCGCTATTTCCCTACACTAGAAGTGTGACTACCGATTTGCATCCGACAAAGACGGCATCTTTTATCACGCCATTTGTAAATCTCACTCTGCACAGCTTTACATATTAAAACTAAAAATTACCACAATAAACAATGACACAGTCTCACAGCATGGAAACAGTTAAAACAGCGGCAACCGAGCTTAAATCTTACGACCCAAGCCGCTTGCTGGATGCGGTTCTTAGAAAAATGCAATGGAAAAACGATACCGTTCTAGCCCAAAAACTCAACGTCCAGATTGATGTAATTCGTCGGATTCGAGCCGAAACATTGCCGCTCGGTGCGTCGATGTTGCTGTGGCTGCAAGAAGCCAGCGGCGTTAGCATTGATGAATTGCGTCAATTAATGGGGGATCGGCGCGCGAAGCTGCGAATAAGTTGTACCTGGACATTGAAACTGGCCCGTTTTAACCGCTTCATGCCCCCGAGCCATCCCAATGCATTGCTCGTGCTACCGATGCAACTTGGAGAACCGAGCGATGTGAATATTTCCGGTCAACCGGGCCAATAGGAGCAGACATGAAGGTGGATATATATCTAAGAATGGAAAGCCAGAATCGTATTTCGTACCTGGCTGTGCCACAGGGAAAGCCGCTGCCCGAAGAAGTCACCAGCACCGATTGGCAAGCTGCCGAGCACAATATTGAGCTGGAAGAAGATACCAGCCCGCAATTTAATTTGGCGCTTGACGATGCTCTGGCGCAGATCGACGCGAAAGGTTACGCGATCACGCACCTGGAAGACCAATAATCGACAATCGATGATCGCGTAAACTTGCACCTTCCACGCTATCCCGATCTACCTATCTTTTCAGTGCAACCTTGCCCAGATCCCATATTGGCAAGAAAATACCCAGCGCCAGAACCAGCACCAGAATACCCAGTGCGACGATCAGGATCGGCTCAATCTGCGAAGACAGCGTCTTGAGTTCGTAGTCGACTTCGCGCTCGTACATTTCGGCGATTTCATCCATCAAATCATCGAGCTCGCCAGTTTCTTCGCCGACCGCAATCATCTGCAGCACCACAGGCGTAAACACGTTGGCCACCAAGGCCGTGCGCAAAATGCTTTCGCCGCGCTCGACACCGTCGCGCATTTGCTCGATACGGCTGGCGATATACGTGTTGTCCACCGTTTGCGCAACCACATTCAGCCCCTGCACGATCGGCACCCCACTCTTGCTGGACAAAGCAAAGCTGCGGGCAAAACGCGCCAGCGTGCCTTTCAAAATGATTTTTCCGACGATAGGAAAACGCAGCTTGATCTTGTCCCACTGGTATAAGCCCTTAGTGGTCGAAATAGTTGCCTTGAATGCAAACACGGCAGCACCTATCGCCGCCAGCATCAGCGGCCAGTAGTGCACGGTAAATTCCGAGCTTGCCATCAAGATGCGCGTCATCAACGGCAATTGCGCATTGAAGCCGGCATACACCTTGGCGAAAGCCGGGATCACGAAGATATTGATCACACCCATCGCCAGCAGCATCGCAGTCATCACAAAGGACGGATAGCGCATTGCAGTACGCACCCGTTCGCCCATCTCGCGCTCGAATTCAAGATGCGCAAACAAGCGCAAGAAAACTTCTTCCAGACGACCGGTCATCTCGCCCACACGCACCATATTCAAATAAAAGTTGGAGAATACCTGGGGGTGGCGCCGCATTGCCGCAGACAATTCGCGCCCGGCATCGAGCGACTCCCGAATATCCTTGAGCACCCGCCCAAATGATTTATTGATGGCGGATTCCTGCAAGCCAGCCAGGCCGCGCATGATCGGCACGCCTGCTTTCAACAGCGTATACAACTGCCGACTGAATAACTGAACGTCGATGGAGCGTACTTTTTCTTCGGTCAGGCGCGCCCACCAGCCGACTTCGTTACCGGTTCGCGGCTGGCTGGTTGCCGTGATATCAATCGGCGTAATGCCGGTATTGAACAACTGGCTGGCGACGGCGCTGCTGTCGACGCCTTCCAGCACGCCCTTGACCAGTTCGCCGCGGGAATTGCGCGCTTTATAGGCAAAAAACCCCATTTTTAATCCTCAAGCTGGTTACTGATGCGCATCGCTTCGCCGACTGTGGTTTTTCCTGCGACCACCATTGCCACCGCGTGTCTACGCAGGGTTTCGCCGGCCATTTGCGCTTGCGCCACCTTGATGAAGGCGGCCGGATCATTAGCATTGGCTGCATCCGCCACTTCCTGGGTCATTTCAAGCATTTCGTAGACTCCAATGCGACCGCGAAAACCAGTGCCGTTGCAGTGCGAGCAGCCGCGCCCATGCCGATAGCGGTGGGTATTGACCGCGTCTTTAAGCTCTGCCTTCAGCCATTCATACTCGTGAGTTTGCAATGGATGGTCTTCCGTACAGCTTTCGCAAATCACGCGCACCAGGCGCTGCGCCACCACCGCTTGCAGCGAGCTGCCGACCATATAACCAGGCACGCCCATGTCCAGCAAACGCATCGGCGTGCTGATGGCGTCGTTGGTGTGCAGAGTCGACAACACCAAATGGCCGGTCATCGCAGCGCGCATGCCGATCTGGGCCGTTTCCTGGTCGCGCATCTCGCCCACCAGCACCACGTCAGGGTCTTGCCGTAACGCGGAGCGCAGCACCCGGGCAAAATTAAGTTCGATTTTGTCGTTGACCTGCACCTGGTTAATGCCGGCCAGCCTGTATTCGACCGGGTCTTCGACCGTAATCAGCTTTCTTTCCATGGTGTTGAGCTCGGACAGCGCGCCATACAACGTGGTGGTTTTGCCGCTGCCGGTCGGCCCGGTTACCAGCACCAGGCCGTTCGGGCGCTGCACGATGGCGCGGAAGCGTTTCAGCATTGCTGGCGGCATGCCGATGGCGTCCAGATTGAGCGTGCCGCCACTTTGGTTGAGCAGACGCATCACCACCGATTCGCCGTACTGGGTCGGCATGGTGGAAATCCGCACGTCGATCTGTTGCTGCTTGACCTTGATCGCAAAGCGGCCATCCTGCGGTATGCGCTTTTCTGAAATATCGAGCTCCGACATCAGCTTCAGACGCAATGCCAGCGATGCAGCAATCTTGATATCGGCCTCGGTTTGCAGGTGCAGCACGCCATCGATGCGAAATCGGATCTGCAAGCGTTTTTCCTGCGGCTCGATATGGATGTCGGAAGCGCGCACCTGAGTCGCGTCATCGAATACCGATTGCAGCAGCTTGACCACCGGTGCATCCTCCAGACCTGCGCCCATCCCCAACGTGCCGAAATCGGTGTTGCCGTCGCCCAGATCCCGCTCCAATTCGCGCGCCAGGCCGGATATCTCATCGGTGCGGCGATACAGCCGGTCAATGGTCTGCAGCAGCTCGCTTTCATTGACCACCGCCAGCGCGATGTCGCGCTTCACCAGACGCGTAATTTCATCATAGGCAAACAGATCGGTTGGGTCGGCCATGCCGATCAGCAGCATGCCATCGCGCTCGTCGAGTGCGATGGCACGAAAACGGCGCGCCTGCATTTCAGGCAACAGGCGCACCGTTTGCGGTTTGATGTTGTAGTGTTTCAGATTGATGTAAGGGATGTTGAGCTGCCGTGCCAGCGCGCCGGAAATGATCTCTTCCGTCACAAAACCGTTTTCGACGAAAACCCGTCCCAGTTTTCGCCCGGTACGTTTTTGCTCGCTGAGTGCCAATTGCAACTGCTCTTCGGACAGCAGTTTTTGCTGCAGCAGAATCTCACCCAAACGAATTTTTTCCGGCCTGGCCATACATGCTCCTTATAGTTTTTGCCTGGGAAATCTGGTGCCCTGCATTTTATGCCATACAGACACGGCGAACCGGCAGGTTTTTCCGATCATCAGGCATTCTGGCCGGTGCGCACCACAGTGTGCCCGCTCCGCCGGCATCGATCAAGACACCCTATTTTCAATGGAAAAAAGCGGAGTATATGCATAAATATAGGAATCTACGCATTATTTAAATACATCTAAAAAAATACGCAGGTAAGTATAGTTAAATTTCCGAACCAACAACAAAGTCTGTCTGTATCGGCGATGCCATATCGAAGTAGTGAACGCAAGCACAGAATCTCAAACCGTCCGGCACGCTCGCATTATCTATTTATACGTTTAACAAGGAGCCGATCAGAGCACCATTGTGGCAACGGCACCACAGTGTTATTGGCGCCAGGAAATTTAAGTTGTTTTTCGTTATTAAATATCAGCATTTATAGTAAAAAAAGTCAATTTTTTTTATAGGTTAGAAAAAGCCGGCTTCTTCCCATGTAGTATTGCGAAACAAAAATTGCTCCACGATATTTGTTATTGCGAAGTATCATTTTTGTATAAACTTGGCAAAAGAACTCAGTTCAGGAACATAGAAAATGCGAAAAATGCAGTCAGGTTTTACGCTCATGGAGTTGGTGCTGGTCATCACCATCCTGGGCATATTGGCTGCGGTAGCACTGCCAAAATTCGCCGCGCTGCAAGCCGAAGCGCGAATCGCAAAGATGAACGGCGTGCTCGGGTCGATCAAGGTGGCCGCTGTCTTGGCCCATTCTGTGCAATTGACACAGCAATTAACCGTTGATACCAATATTACGATGGAAGGTTCAGTCATCGCGATGACGAATGGCTATCCGACCACCGCTCTGGCTTCGATAGGCACTGCGGCAGGTCTAGCGAATGGGACAGTGGCCATAGCCGGTTTTGTGCCGGTCGCCACCAGTGCAGCTGTTTTTACGGTTACTCCCGACACAACGCATGCTAACTGCACGGTCACCTATACGCCGTCCAGCGTCGTCGGAACTTCGCCGACTTACGACAATGCCGGCTTGACTGCAGCGAATTGCCAATAGCGCGGCATTCAATCTTTACGCCATGCATGCCGTAAAGATAGTACAAGTCGTATAACTGATGCAAAGCGCCGGTACTACGGCACCTTGAATTATTTAATAACGGAATTGAATATGAACATGCACATGAAGATGAACAAGCAACAATCTGGTTTTACCCTGATCGAATTGGTGATGGTGATCGTGATTCTGGGCATTCTGGCTGCGACCGCGTTGCCGAAATTTGTTGATTTGAAAACCGACGCTGATAATGCCGCAATCCTAGGTGTGATTGGTGGGTTGAATTCTGCTGCCGCTATTAACTACGCTGGATGTGCCGTAGTAAATAACGTAGTGACCGCTAACAAATGTGTCAACGTTACAAAGTGTTCTGGCGTTGGCCTTTTATTGACACCTGCGCTGACTTTGGGCACAACGGCAAGCACCACAAATTATTATTTAACCGCAGATACAGGCGTGACGACCAACGGCACATCTCAGGCGTGTACCCTGAACAAAGACAAATCTACCGGTGTTGTTGGCCCAACAGGCTCGTTTACCGCAATCGGTGCTGGCAATTAACCTAGTAGGGTAGGCAGGACGTTGTGCCCCGCGGGTATTCAAACCCGTGGGCAAGCGCCCTACAAGGCTAAACGTCATGCCGTCTTCTTGTCGCAAACAACATTTTTCGGTGAGTTAACACATGACGACGCCAACCAAAATCGCGGGATTCACCCTGATTGAACTCATCATGGTGATGGTTATCATCGGGGTTCTCGCGGTTGCAGCTATGCCGCGTTTTATGGATCGCAAGACCTTCGAGACGCGCGGTTTTCATGATCAAACAAAATCAATGTTGCGTTACGCGCAAAAAACCGCGATTGCGCAGCGCCGTTTTGTTTGCGTTGCCTTTACGTCCAGCAGCATTACCCTGACCATCGATGCCATCAATAATGCGGCGACGGCAACATGCCCAGGAACCGCTCTGGCTTCGGCGGACGGCAAGCTGACGTCAGTCGTTACCGCCCCTTCCGGCATCACGTTTTCCCAGACACCGGCTGATTTTAGCTTTGGCGCACTGGGCCGACCTGGCTTTAATACACAACAAAGCATCAGCGTAGTTGATGTCGCTAGCGCTATTCTCATAGAATCCGAGACCGGCTATGTCCACTGAATACCGGCAAAGAGGCATCTCGCTGATCGAACTGATCATGTTCATCGTGATCGTCAGCGTCGGCATTGCCGGCATCTTGTCGGTGATGAATGTCACCACCAAGGCCAGCGCCGACCCGCTGCTGCGCAAACAGGCGCTGGCGATTGCCGAATCGCTGCTGGAAGAAATCGAGTTGCAGCCCTTTACCTACTGTGCGCCGGATGATACCAATGCGTTGACTGCCGCCAATGCTGCCGGTTGTGCAGTACCGGCTAACTCTGAAGACAGTTTGCCAACCGCAGCAAGGGTTAGCAATGTGGCACAGCGCGATGCTGCCAATGTCGCCGATTACACCAATTTTGCAATGGCGCCGATACGGGATATTTCGGGTACGCAGATTAATGGGCTGGCGGCCTATTCTGCGTCAGTTGCAATAACTCAAGTCGGCGATACTTTGACCCCGGCAGTTGCAAAAAATGACGCATTGCAAATTGACGTCCGGGTCGTCTCAGGCAACACCGATATCACCCTCACCGGCTACCGCTTCCGCTATGCGCCCAATGCCTTACCCTGACGCGATGCGGGCTGCCATGACCCAACGCCAGCGCGGTTTTACCCTGATCGAAGCGATCATGGTCATTACCATCACCGGCATCCTGGCCGGAGTGGTGGCGATTTTCATCCGCACCCCGGTTCAGAGCTATTTCGATGTCGAACGGCGCGCAGAAATGACCGACACCGTCGATACCGCATTACGCCGTATTGGGCGCGATGTGCGGCTGGCATTGCCGAATAGTGTGCGGGTGACTAAGGTTGGAACGGTATCTTATCTGGAGTTTTTGCAGACCAGCGATGGTGGGCGCTACCGTGCAGACGGCCCAGGCGACATATTGGACTTTACGGCTACCGACACTACTTTCGATGTGCTAGGGCCTCCTGTTGCAATGGTTGCCGGTGCGCAGAATTTATTGGTAGTTTATAACTTGGGTATTCCAGGTGCAGATGCCTATCAAGGAGACAATACCAGTCCCATTACCGCAATTGATGCCGCAACACATATCGTAACGATCAACGCCAAACAATTTCCTTTATCCTCGCCCGGCAATCGATTCCAGATTATTTCTTCACCTGTTACTTACGCATGCGACCCCGGCACCGGTAACCTGACGCGTTTCTGGAATTATCCAATCCAGGGTGCGCAGCCGACCGCTTTTGCGGGTACGCCGCAAGCGTTACTGGCAACGAATGTGGCAGGGTGTACTTTTACCTACGATCAATTGGTAATTAATCAGCGCACCAGTGTGGTGTCAATCTGGCTCCAACTGAGCCAGGGCAGTGAGAATGTAAATCTCTACCATGAGGTACATGTCAGCAATGTGCCCTAGACGAAACTCCGCAAGACGAATATACGATTCCAGCCGTAGCCCCCAGCGCGGCTTTGCCCTCGTGTCGGCTATTTTTCTATTGGTGGTATTGGCTGCTTTGGGCGCTTTCATGGTGACACTCTCGACCGTCCAGAATGTCACTTCGACCCAGGATTTGCAGGGTAGCCGCGCCTATCAGGCGGCACGGGCCGGAATCGAGTGGGGCGCGTATCAGGTGCGCACTCCAGAACACACCAACCTGCCAACGGGGCAGGCTCCGTATATTTGCCCGACTGCTGCGACAACGCTCAATCATCTGGCTGGTTCCCTGGCAGGCTTTAGCGTGCAGGTGCTTTGTGTGGAGACAACCTATGGCGAAGGCGGTAATACGATTGCTGTCTATCAGTTAACCTCGACCGCAACTCTGGGAACGGTCGGTAGCACCAACTATGTCGAGCGGCAATTATCCGCAGCGATCAGCACTTGCCGGGCAGCTGGCGTGCCTTGCCCAGAATGAGCAGAGCATAAAAAAACAGTGATGAGCTAATTATTTAATATGGAGTATAAGCAAAAATAGTGCTTTATCCGCATACAAATAGGCACATTAGAAAAATACAGGTCAAACATACCATAAAGATGTTCAATGATTACATTCTGCTGCGCGCAATTACACCGTGTTCTGGCCTTCGTTTTCCGTGACTGCGCCAGCCTCTCCAGCGCCCGATTGCCCGGCGCACGTAGATCGTCTACGCTGCTGCGCCGCGGACTGTTGCGCCGCACGGCGTCATTGAGCGCCGCCATGCGCCGCCGGATATTCCTGCTCCTCGCGCTACCCTTGCTGTTGCTAACCGCCTTACCGGCACAGGCGATTAATTACACTTTTCCAGGCGCCCTGCCTGCAGGTTGCGTCGACAATGGCGGCGGAAGTTACACTTGCGGCGCGATAAGCCTTGGCGCCAGCGACACGATCGCCATCACATCAGCGACCACCATCACGGTCAATGGTGCATTCGATGTCGCTGCCGGCGGCCAAATCAATTCAGGAGCACCTTTCTCCCTGAATATTACGACGGTTGGTGCGGCGTTCGGCGCAGGCGCCAACGTCATTCTCAATGCAAATGTGATCAGCGGCGCTGCCCTCACAATAGGTGCAGACGCGCAAGTGGGCGGCAACCTCAAAACCGACGTCGGCGATATCAAAATAGGGGCGAATACAACAATCGTCGGCGATCTCAGCGTCGGCACCGGCGCCATCCTGCTCGGTGCTAATGACACAGTTAACGGCTCGATCAGCGTCACCGGCACCGGTGCCATCACGATAGGTGCGAGTTCACAGGTAAACGGTAATATCAGCGCCGTCACCGGCGCAATCACATTGGGTGCGCACACAAGCGCCACAGGCAATATCAGCACCGTCGACGGCGCCGTCACATTGGGTGCGAACATCGATGTCTACGGCAATATCAGCACCGTCAACGGCGCCATCACAGTCGGTGCTGCGGGCGCGGTTGGCGGCTCGATTAGCATCACCGGCACAGGTGCTGTCTCAGTCGGTGCACACTCAAATATCGGTGGCACTATCAGCGCCGCCAACGGCGCCATCACCACAGGTGCCGGGACCGTTAGCGGTACCGCCATCGGCAACTTTGAATGCCTGGAGACGGGCAGCAATATCCCGTGGAGCCCGACGACGCGACGGCCTCTCTATACCAAGCTAGCCGGCACCGGCTTCAGTATCGACATCGCTGCGCTCAAGACTGACGGCACACCGCAAACCAGCTACGCTTCCAAATACGTCAAAGTGGAGTTATTCGAAGACACTACGCCGTTAACTAATTGCCCAGACTTTGCGGGCAAAACCCCGGTGGTCACGCAGACGGTCGTCTTCGCTTCGAACGCGGCAGGCCGCACAACCACGGGTATTTTCAATCTCAACAGTGCCTACAAGATACTCCGTTGCCGCGTCACAGAGTGTACCGACAGCACCTGTGGGCACGTTACTGCGGCGCCGCCGGCTTGTTCTTCCGACCAGTTCTCGGTGCGGCCGGCATCCTTTGCTGCCACTGTCACCAAGGCAGATGGATCTGCCTTGGGCAGTACGATCAAAGCAGGGGTAGACGATATCAAAGCTACCGTCAGCGTAACGACTGCAGGTTATTCCGGCAGCGCTTTTATCTATCCTTCAGCGAGTGTTGACCACAATCATATTTCAGTTTTAAACAGAAACACTTTAACTATGGCAGATGCCGGCAACACACCTATGACTGACGGCACGGTCAGCTTCAACGTAGCCTCCGGCGCACCCGCTAACGGTAATTTCCGCTACCACGATGCAGGAACGCTGACATTGGCAATACGCGACAAGACATACACCGGTGTTGACCAGTCCAATAATGATTGCATGGTTGGCAGCGCATCCAACGTGCTGACAAACGGCAAATATGGATGCGAAATCGGCGTCGACCAATTAATCTCGCGCTTCATCCCGGATCATTTCACGGTGTCCGGCAGTTTTACGCCATCCTGCAGCGGCGGCGGTTTCACCTATATGGATGACCCGCGCCTAGGTATCAATTTCAAGGTATCGGCGGAAAGCAGCCGTGAGATTACTGCCACCCAATATGCGAATCCTTGCCCAACATCAGGGTCTTGCAAACTGACTTTGACTGCGCAAAATAGCAGCACCCAGATCGACATCAGTCGACTGACGCCGCTTGCTTCTTTTCCTGGCGCAACCACAGTCGGTTCAGGAGCGGCATCAACCTATGAGTCGACAACATGGTCGAATGGTGTCTATACGGTCTCCGGTACAGCGCTTAAATATGCCAGAGATACTACGCCGGATGGCGCGTATGACAATTTCAAACTGAAGGCGGCCATCGCCGACCCTGACGGCGTTGCCATTGCCGCCCAGGGTACCTCTGATGAAACCAAAATCCGCTATGGGCGCATAGCACTTTCCAATGCGCATGGGTCGGAACGGCTGGCCTTGCCGATTCCAATGAAAGTGCAGTATTACAAAGCGGGGGCTGGCTGGTTAACCGCCAGCCAGCCCCCGAATACCGCCGATAGCTGCACGCCGATCGCATTGCCTGCCAGCATTGGCTTTACCTTTGCAACTTTAACCACAAAAAATCATTTGGCAGCGAGCAACGTAAAAGCATATCTAAAGAATGCTGGCACTTACATAACATCAGGCATTGTTACACGCGATCAGCTATCGCTGGCAAGTCCGGGCAATTCAGCCGTGGGCCCAGGGATCGGATATGTCGATGTGTATTTTGATCTTGCGGTCATGCCTTGGCTCAATTTCAACTGGAAAGGAAAGCCGACGCCAACAGCAGCAGACTTAAACCCCACAGCCCGCGCCACTTTTGGTGTGTATAAGAGTGAATTTATTTACTTGCGGGAAATGTATTAGCATCGACGATTGACAAGCTTGGCGTAGTAACTTAACTTCAGAAACTATTTTTATTCAGTGCAAGCAGGGGTTTATTTGTGGGCTTATTCGGTAAAACCAAGAATAATTTCGGATGGCTAGCTATCAGCTGCCAATCCGATGGCATTTTCGTTGCCCATGTAAAAAAACCGCCTTCAAGCAAGCCGGTGGTAGAGCTATTTTCTTTTTATCCTGCTGATAAGCCAGGGTACCCGGCCGCGCTGAATAAACTCGCAAAAGAACTGCATCCAGACCGTTATCAATGCACACACTTGCTGAAGTCCGGTGAATACCAGTTGCTGTCTGTGGACGCACCGAATGTGCCGCCCGATGAGCTCAAGAATGCAATCCGCTGGAGTATCAAGGATATGCTGGACTATCACGTTGACGACGCCACCATCGATGTGCTGGCGGTGCCGCTCGACAAGGACGGGCCGGCACGCAGCAATACCCTGTTTGCCGTGGCGGCCCGCAATCAAGTGATCGGGCAACGCCAGGCCCTGTTTGAAGGAGCGAAAATTGCATTGTGCGCGATCGATATTCCAGAGATGGCGCAACGTAATATTTCCGCCTTGCTGGAGCCGGAAGGACGCGCCATCGCGCTGTTGTCGTTTAATGCGGAAGGTGGATTGATTACCATCACTTTCGGCGGTGAACTGTATTTTTCGCGGCGTATCGACATGACCGTGACGCAACTGCAGCAGGCTGACGTATCGCACAAGACCGCACTGCATGAACGCATCACGCTGGAGCTGCAGCGCTCGCTGGATCACTTCGATCGGCAATATCATGCGATGCCGTTATCCAAATTATTACTCTCCCCGATGGGTTTGGAGGGCGCGGGTCTGCAAGAGTACCTTGCGGCTAATTTGTATACTCCAGTGGAGACTTTGCATCTGGAATCGATTCTGGATTTTTCCAAGGCGCCTGATCTGAATAACGTTGAATCACAGCAACGCTATTTCATGGTGCTTGGGGCTGCCTTGCGCCATGAAGAGAAGTCGTTATGAGTCAGCAGATCAATCTATTTAATCCGATTTTTCTGAAGCAGAAAAAATATTTTTCTGCTATTGCCATGGCGCAAGCTTTGGGCTTGATATTGATCGGTGCGTTGCTTCTGTCCGTATATTCACGCTATCAATTTTCCGGCATGCTCGATACGGCGACCAATATGACTGCACAAATGGGCTTGGTGCAGACGCGGTTAAACAAGGTCAAAGCAGAATACGCGCCACCCAAAAAAAGCCAGGGGCTAGAAGACGGCGTCAAAAAGACAGACGCGGAAGTGAAGTCCTTGCAACAGGTATTCGATGCCTTGCAAAAAGGGGATATTGGCAATAGAGAAGGATACTCAGCGTATTTGCGCGCATTTGCGCGGCAGATCGTGGATGGATTGTGGCTCACCGGCTTCACCATTGTCGGTGCCGGTACCGAGTTGGGTTTGCAAGGGCGCGCACTGCGGCCGGAGCTGGTGCCGGCTTACATCAATAATCTGAAGCAGGAGCACGTCATCCAGGGCAAAAATTTTTCCACTTTAGAGATACAGTTGCCGCAACGGGAACAAAGCAATCGGGAGCATCCAGCAGGTACTAATACCGCCGCAGCGCCGTATGTTGAATTTGATCTGCATTCTTCAGGCATATCCAAGGCAGCAGTGGCCTCTGATTTGCCGCCTGGAGTAAAAAATCAATGAAGCAAACCGTACAGCTATTTATCCTGAAAATTGATGCGATGAGCCTGCGCGAACGCATCATGATCTTTGCAGGAACGGCTCTGACATTGGTGTTGTTGCTCAATACACTCTTGTTTGACCCGCAATTCGCGCAGCAAAAACTTTTATCGCAAAAAATACAATCGGATCAGTCAAAAATTGCCGAAATGCAGGCGGAGATTCAACAAAAAGTGACATCGCAGGCGTCAGACCCGGACACTGCCAATAAGAAACTTCTGCAAAAATTGCAACAACAGTCTGAGCAAATGCATGCCGACTTGCTGGGCTTGAACGATGTGTTGGTCAAGCCTGAGAATATGACTTCGTTATTGGAATCTATTTTAAAACGCAACGGTACATTGCGCCTGATTTCACTCAATACTCTGCCTGTGAGTACTTTGACTCCCGTTGCGACTAACGCAGCGACAATTCCGGCAGAAAAAAGTGGCGTGCCGACGTCTGCGGCATCACCAGCAGCGACACCCAGCGCCCTGGGAACTGGCGAGATTTACAAGCACGGCGTAGAAATCGTGGTGCAAGGTAAATATCTGGACATGATGGCTTATATGTCGGCACTGGAAGCGATGCCGTGGCAGTTGTTTTGGGGCAAGGCCAAAATGCAGGTAGAGACTTATCCTGAAGCGACCTTGAGCCTGACTCTATTCACTTTAAGCCTGGATAAAAAATGGCTAAATCTGTGAGCATGTCCGCCGTCATGGTGCAAGCGTGCTTGCCCTTGTGGCTGTTGGCATCATCGGCCATCGCACAGACAGTGCCGGACCCGACACGGCCACCGGACTTAATCAGCGCGGTGAGCAGGGATCCGGCCGCCTCGTCTGCCGCTGATCCGGTGCTGCAGTCGATACTGATTTCTCCCGGCAGAAGAATGGCCATCATCAGTGGCCAGACGGTGCAATTACATGAAAAATTCGGCGACTCTCGCCTCACGCATATTGGCGAAACAGAAGTCATTTTGCGCAATAGCACAACAGAACAAACATTGAAACTTTTTCCCGAGATCAAGGTGCGGCCAGTACTGCAACCTGTTCGCAAAAGTACAAATCAACGGGTAAGATAAAAAATGCAAAAGACTCTATTAAGCTTCCTGGTTATAGGATTGGCAGGATGTGCTTCACATGCCACAAAACGTGACACGTATGACCTGATCAATGCGGAAATGAAACAGGCGGTGGAAACCAACGCAAAGCCTGCGCAGCAGGATGCGGTTTTTGCGGCGCTGTTGCCGCCGCTGACAATTGAAATGCCAAGAGCCCGGCAGCCGCTGGAAGAACGATTTAATGTGTCGTTCAACAATGTCCCGGCGACCCAGTTTTTCATGGGAATAGTGTCGGGTACGCGTTACAACATGCTGGTGCATCCTGAGGTCACCGGCACCATTTCGGCCAAGCTCAATAATGTCACCTTGTTTGAGACGCTGGATGCGATTCACGAAATTTACGGCTATGAGTACAAGGTGGAAGGGACGCGTATTTATGTGAAACCACCGGGTTTGCAAACCAGTATCTTCCAGGTCAATTATCTCAATAGCAATCGCACCGGTTCGTCTGATCTGCGCGTGACTTCAGGTGCGGTAAGCAATGTGGCATCCAATCCCGGGGGTAACCCATCGCCCCCCACGTCCGGGACGAATACGCAAGCTATTGCCAGCAGCAATATCAGCACCACTTCCGAAAATCATTTTTGGGGAGAGCTTAAAACATCGCTGGACGCCATCATCGGGAACGCAGGCGGGCGCAGTGTTGTCATAAACCAGCAGTCGGGAGTAGTGGTAATTCGAGCCATGTCCGATGAACTACGCAATGTGTCGACTTTTCTGAAAGCGACACAACTGTCAGTGGACCGCCAGGTGATTCTGGAAGCCAAGATAATGGAAGTGGAGTTAAATGACAGCTTTCAATCCGGTATTAACTGGGCTTCGTTTGCATCGTTGAATGCGATTAAAAATAGCCGTTCATCGCTGGGTTTTGTCTCGCCCGGTTCCACCTTGGCGCCATTGCCGTTGAATGGAAGTAACCCGGCAGCCTTAACTAGCGGGGGCAACAATGCCCTCAACGCGGTCAGCGGTATCGCATTGGGTGCGGCCAGCGCAGCGGCGGGTTCTCTGTTTGGCTTGGCTTTTCAGACCAGTAATTTCGCTGCGCTGATTTCATTCCTGGAGTCGCAAGGCACAGTGCATGTCTTATCCAGCCCGCGTATTGCGACCATGAATAATCAAAAAGCGGTATTGAAAGTCGGCACCGACGCATTTTTTGTAACGAAGTTAACCACCACACAGGGCACTAGTTCAAACGGCATTGCGCAACCATTACCGATAACGACGGTGGACACACAGTCTTTCTTTTCAGGTGTCGCACTCGATGTAACGCCGCAAATCGACGCCAGCGGCAATATCACTTTGCATGTTCATCCGTCTGTCAGCAAGGTCACTACGTCTGACTTATCCATTGATCTGGGCGCCAATAATGGTGGCATCATGAAATTGCCATTGGCATCGAGCGCCATTTCCGAAACGGATAGCGTAGTGCGCGGCCAGGACGGGCGCATTATTGCGATCGGCGGCCTGATGCGGCAAGAATCCACATCGGATAATTCGCAAGTGCCAGGTGCCGGCGACGTCCCCGTGTTGGGCAACTTATTTCGCAATACCGGCAGGATTTCGAAAAAACGTGAACTGGTCATCCTGATCAAGCCGACCGTGATTCAAGGCGACGATAGCTGGGCCCAAGACATGCTCGATAGCCAGCGCCGGATTCAAGGTTTGGCGCCGCGTGATGCACCGGGCACATACTAGGATGTATAAGGCACATTTCCGTTTGCACGAACTGCCCTTTGGGATTACTCCCGACACCAGCTTTTTTTTTGGATGCGCCAACTACCAGGCGGCGTTGAACACGCTGCTGATTGCAACAAATAGCGGCGAAGGCTTTATCAAAATTACCGGTGAAGTCGGTACCGGGAAAACGCTGTTATGCCGCAAGTTCATGGCCTCGCTGGATGCAAGTTTTGTTACCGCCTATATACCGAATCCCTATCTTGAACCGCGCACCTTCATGCTGGCGTTGGCCGACAAGCTGGAAATTCGCCTGGAAAAAGATATCGATCAATATCAGTTGATGAAATCGATCAATCATCGCCTGCTGGAGTTGACGCGTCTCGGAAAAAAAGTGGTGCTGTGCCTGGATGAAGCACAGGCTATGCCATTGGAAAGTCTTGAAGCGCTGCGCTTGCTGACTAATCTGGAAACCGAAAAAAGAAAATTATTGCAAATCGTGTTGTTCGGTCAGCCGGAATTAAACCTCAAATTGCAAAAAAACGCGATTCGGCAGTTGACCCAGCGCATCACGTTTCACTATGATATTGCGCCCTTGACCAGTGACGATATGGCGTTTTATATTTCTCATCGCCTGCAGATTGCCGGCTTTACCGGCAGCCCTTTGTTTGGCCGTGACGCTCTGCGCAAACTGTATTCGGCCAGTGGCGGTATCCCGCGACTGGTGAACATCCTGGCACATAAATCCCTGATGGCAGCCTATGGCGAGGGGCAACAACAAGTGCTGGCAGGCCACGTCAAAAGGGCAGTTCAAGATACGATTTTAATAAAAAAAACCTCCAGGATATGGCGCCTGCTGGCTGCTTCCCTATTGCTTATTGCCGTTATCGGCATGGCTTGGGATCATTTCAAATGAGTCTTATCAACCAAATGCTGCAGGATCTTGACAAGCGTCAATCTGCTGCAGCGGTTAACAACGTGGCGCAAGCCGATATCCGGGTAGCGCCCGGGCAACGCACTAGATTACGACTGGTCTGGTGGGCAGCACTACTGTTGACCGTGGCACTTTTGAGCGCTGGCATTGCATGGCTGTTTTGGCGCCGCGCTGCACCTGCACCTGCACCTGCACCTGCACCTATTGTTGCGGTAGCCAAACCTGCGGTGTCGGTGTCGCCAACGCGACAGAATGCGCTGCCGCGCGCCAGCAGCACTCCCGATCAGCCGGCACCCCGCGAAAAGGATGCGGTTGTCTCGATAGCAGCCGCACCAGACGTACCCGTCTTTGCCGCAATCGATTCTTCAGCACAAAAGACGCCCGAAACAACGCTTGCGTTAGTCAAACCTCCAGCCAGAACGACCGCGAGCAAGCCGCTAGCTGCCGCAGTGCAAAAAACGGCGCCGGTTTTACATGCAAAAACAGCAGCGCCTACAGTGCCTGCTATGCCAACGCATGTCGCCAAGAATGCCAAAGAGTTTAGAGACGTGCCAGTAGACCAGGACAGTGCCGTATTCAAGCAAGCTAAAGAGGTCACACCGCAGCAATCTGCAGAAAACTCTTATCGCAAAGCGCTATCGTTAATCGATGCAGGGCAGTTGCCAGAAGCAATCGGCATATTAGAGCAAGTCTTACTGAGTAATCCGAAACATGCGGCAGCACGTCAGACTCTGGCGGGCTTGCTGCTGGAGAGTAAACGTCAGGATGAGGCGGTGCGCACGTTACAGGAAGGCTTGACTATCGATCCTGCCCAACCGGGATTGGCCATGATATTAGCGCGTCTTCAGATTGAGCGCGGCCACCTGCGGCCGGCATTGGAAACCTTGCAGCGCACACTCCCGTATGCCGCAGAACAAGCAGATTACCAGGCTTTTCTGGCCGCCTTGCTGCAGCGTGAAAAACGCCATAAGGAAGCTGCTGAACATTATGCGGTGGCGCTAAGAAAAGTGCCGCAAAACAGCCTCTGGTGGATGGGTTACGGCATCTCGCTGCAAGCAGATAATCGTCTGGCAGAAGCGCAGGATGCCTTTACACGCGCCAAAGCATCCAATACGTTATCTCCCGAGCTACAGGCATTTGTCGATCAGAAATTGAGGCAGATACAACCCTGATACTGTTACGCACAGCCATGAAAAAAGTGGCCTCTGGTGTGTAGGAACAGCTATCCAGGCCGAAGCCACAGAGCCGAGCATATTTTACATATTTATTGGAGTATATTTTATAGTGCCAATAAAAATATGCGGAAAATTCCATTAAAATAGTGATACACCCTATTTTTATGAATTGCATCGACTTTTGAAACCTGTTCGTACTTTTCATGTCTTTCGTGGACAATGCATAGCATGCAGTTAAACAAGCGAAAGAAGTTCCGATGAAAGCATTGCGTACTCTGTTCATGCTCGGTTTTGTCGGTCTTGCCGCTGCGCTGGCGGCTTGTACCGAGCCGCCGTCCGGCAGCTTTCCCGGCTATGCGGAAGCCGATTATGTGCGCGTTTCCACACCTATCGCCGGTACTCTGCTGACCCTGCATTTCAAAAAAGGCGACCAAGCCAAGCGCGGCGCACCCGCCTTTGTGCTGGAGCAGATAAGCGAAACCGCAGCGCGTGCAGAAGCCGCATTTCGCGTCCAGAGCGCAGCAGCATCGCTGGCGAATCTAAAAAAGGGCAAGCGCCCGGATGAAATCGCCACCGCGCAAGCGCAACTGGCGCAAGCGCAAGCAGCGCAGCGCTTGAGTGCGGCCGATCTGGTACGGCAAACCCAGCTGATCGATGCCCATTTCATTTCGGCGGCACGGCTGGATGAAGCACGCGCTGCCGTCATGCGCGATCAGGCCCGCGTGCGAGAGCTGCAGGCACAACTACGGGTGCAGCAACTCGGCGCCAGAAGCGATGAGATTACGGTGGCCGAGCAAGCGCTCAATGCAGCGCAAGCGCAATTGGCGCAAGTCGCCTGGCGGGTCGCGCAAAAAAGCCCGGTCATTCCAGTCGATAGTGCGGTGGCGGAGGTGCTGTACCAAGAGGGCGAGTGGGTGCCGGCCGGCGGCTCGGTGCTGAGTTTGCTACCGCCGCAAAACATCAAAGCGCGCTTTTTCGTGCCGGAAACGCTGCTGGGAAAACTGCATCTGGGCCAAACCGTAGAGTTGCGCTGCGACGGTTGCAGCGCAGCGATTGCAGCCACCGTCAGCTTCATTGCGCACGACGCCGAATATACCGCGCCGCTGATTTACAGCAAGGAAAACCGGGCGTCGCTAGTGTTCATGGTGGAAGCACGTCCCGACCTCAAGAACGCCTATCTGCTGCATCCGGGCCAGCCGCTGGAAGTCAGGCTTGTCGGCGCTGCCAGCCAAAGCCAGCAATGACGCAAGCAATACCACCAGCGATAACACCGGACACGCCGATCATTGATGTGCGCGGTCTGACCAAACGTTTTGGCGAGCGCATCGTGGTCGATCACTTCGACATGCGGGTGCCGAAAGGCCGCATTTACGGCTTCCTCGGGCCGAACGGCAGCGGTAAAACCACCACCCTGCGCATGCTGTGCGGCTTGCTCAATGCCGATGAAGGCGAAGGGCAATGCCTGGGCTACGACATCCGACGGGAATCGAATCTGATCAAGCGTCAGGTCGGCTACATGACGCAAAAATTCGGTTTATACGAAGATTTGAGCATCGTCGAAAATCTCGATTTCATCGCCCGTATCTTCGAAGTCGCCGACCGCAAGAAGACCGTCGAAGCGACGCTGCTGCGACTGGGTTTGACCAGCCGACGCAGCCAGCTGGCGGGAACTTTGTCCGGCGGCTGGAAGCAGCGCCTGGCATTGGCCGCCTGCCTGCTGCATGCGCCGCAACTGTTGTTGCTCGATGAACCGACCGCCGGCGTCGACCCCAAGGCCCGGCGCGACTTTTGGGATCAAATCCACGATCTGGCAGCGGCCGGTCTGACCGTGCTGGTCACCACCCATTACATGGATGAGGCCGAGCGCTGCCACGAATTGGCTTACATTTCCGAAGGCCGCTTGCTGGCACGCGGCACGGTGGCCGAACTGATTGCCGGCGCCGGGCTGGTGACGTGCGCGATTGCCGCCGATGATCCGGTCCGATTGGGTGCATTGGCGCGCACGCTGCGCACATTGCCGGCGCTGCGCAGCGTCGCGTCTTTTGGTGCCACGCTGCATGTCAGTGCATCGTCGCAGGCGGTGCTGGACGCGGCGCTGGCGCCTGTTGCGGGCCAGGGCTTCCAGGTCACCGCGATTGAATCCAGCCTGGAGGACGTTTTCATCGTATTGATGCAAGACAGCCAAGATGGTCAAAGTGGTAAAAATGAGCAAGATGCTGAGGTCGGGAGCGGCACATGAGCTGGTCGCGCTTTCTGGCCATCCTGCTGAAAGAATTCCGGCAAATTCGGCGCGATCGGCTAACCTTTGCCATGATGGTCGGCGTGCCGATCCTGCAACTGATACTGTTCGGATTTGCGATCAATACCGATCCCAAGCACTTGCCGCTGGCGCTGGTTTGCGCCGACGAAAGCACGTTTTCACGCAGCTTTATTGCGGCCCTGGAAAATTCCGCCTATTTCCGCATCACGCAGCGCCCAAGCAGCGAGGCGCAGGCCAACCAGCTGCTGGCTGAAGGCCGGGTGCAGTTCGTGCTGGTGATCCCCGCGAACTTTTCGCGCCGTTTGATCCGTGGTGAAAAACCGGCGGTGCTGCTGGCTGCGGACGCCACCGATCCGGCAGCGTCCGGCAATGCGCTGGCTGCCGTCAATGCCATCAGCCGGCAAGCATTGCAGCGCGATTTGACCGGCCCGCTGGCTAGCCTGCAGCCAACCGACGCGCCATTTGAGGTGCGGGTGCAGCGTCGCTACAACCCGGAAGGACTGTCGCGTTACAACATCGTGCCCGGCCTGATCGGCGTGATCCTGACTATGACGATGGTGATGATGACTGCGTTGGCGATGACCCGCGAACGCGAACGCGGCACCATGGAAAACCTGCTCGCCACGCCGGTGCGGCCGTTCGAAGTAATGGCCGGAAAAATCGTGCCCTACATCCTGATCGGCTACGTCCAGGTCACGGTAATTTTGGTTGCCGCGCATTTGCTATTCGATGTGCCGATGGTCGGCAGCTTGGGTTTGCTGCTGTTTGCGCTGGTGTTGTTCATGGCCGCGAACCTGGCGGTTGGTTTCACTTTTTCTACCATCGCCAAAAACCAGTTGCAGGCGATGCAACTGACCTTCTTTTTTTTCTTGCCGTCAATATTGTTGTCGGGTTTCATGTTCCCGTTTCGCGGCATGCCGATATGGGCGCAATGGATTGGCCAAGTACTGCCGCTGACGCATTTCCTGCGCATCGTGCGCGGGATTCTGCTCAAGGGCAATACGCTGGCAGAAATCACTCCCAGCCTGTGGCCGATTGCCGCATTCATGCTGGTGGCCGGCGCAATTGCGCTGCAGCGATATCAAAAGACACTCGACTGAGCGCTAAAGCCAAACAGTAAAATAAAATCGTATGACGGTAGTCGAAAGCATCTGACACGATCAAATCTTTGCATGGGGCAATCATGGCAAATGCGCATTTATTGAAATAGGAGTGAGTCGGATCAATGGCTGGGCCCGCGTGTAAGGGCTGGAAAGATGCTTGCACGAGGTTGCACGTTTGGACGCAAATAGTGGGCAAGCTCCGAATCGCGCCAGCGCCGTGGGTAAATCACTCTTGGCACCTCACTCTTTCGACCGCGCCGCTCCTATACCTACCCGCACGTTGCAGATCGATTTCGATTTTATCAAACATCAACTGTACGTAAAATCATTAAAACATGGGAGTATCATAAAAAATATGGCTTTCTACGCATATTTAAATTGCTGAAATATAAAATACCTAAATCCAGTATATTATCAGTGCCGGAATCCGGCCGGCACCCGCCTATGGACTGTGCGAAGATACCGGCATGACACTGACAGAACTCAAATACATCGTTGCCGTTGCGCGCGAAAAACATTTCGGCCATGCCGCAGAAGCCTGCTTCGTAGCGCAGCCGACCCTTTCGGTGGCCATCAAAAAGCTCGAAGATGAGTTGGGGGTGGTGATTTTCGAGCGCGGCGGGGCTGAAATTTCTATCACGCCGCTGGGTGCAAAAATCGTTGCGCAGGCCGAACTGGTACTGGAACAGACCGCCGCCCTCAAGGAAATAGCCAAGCAAAACAAGGATCCGCTGGCAGGTTCCTTGCGCCTGGGCGTGATTTACACCATCGCACCGTACCTACTGCCACCGCTGGTCGGCGCCATGATCGAGCAGGTGCCGCAAATGCCGCTGGTGCTACAGGAAAACTTCACGGTGCGGCTACTCGAATCGCTGCGCCAAGGCGAACTGGACGCCGCCATAATAGCGCTGCCGATTCCAGATCACGGCTTAATGGTGCAGCCGCTGTACGACGAACCATTTGTGGTGGCGCTGCCGAAACACCATCGATGGGCCAATCGCAATAGCATCAGGGCCGAAGAACTGAAGTCGGAAACCATGCTGCTGCTGGGCAACGGCCATTGCTTCCGCGATCAGGTGCTGGAAGTCTGCCCGGAGATGTCGCGCTACTCCGGCCCCAGCTCAGGTGATGGCATTTCCCACACCTTCGAAGGTTCGTCGCTGGAAACCATTCGCCACATGGTGGCTTCAGGGATCGGCATTACCGTGCTGCCAAAGGCCTCGGTGCCGGACATGGATTCCAGGAGCGGCATGCTGCGCTACCTTCCGTTCGAACAACCGGCGCCATCGCGTCGCGTGGCCATTGCCTGGCGCAAAAGCTTCACACGCAGCCCCGCTATCGAAACGGTACGGCAAGCGGTTTTGCGCTGTACTCTACCTGGGGTAACGATGCTGCCGGAAGCGGTACCGAAAGAGGTTTAAGCAGCGTTTGCCGACGATTGCATAGGCATTTGTGCAGATCACGCCAGCCGCAAGGTGGTCTGCGGATCAAACCAGTGCAGCGCGCTGACATCGAAGCCAGCCGTAACCCGTTCGCCGGCAGTTACCGCAGTACCGGCCGGTGCGCGCACCACCAGTGGCTGGCTGCCGAAGCGTCCATACACCAACAGATCGGCGCCCAGCACTTCAACCATTTCCACTTCGACCGATAATCCCGCCCGACCGAGTTGCAGATGTTCCGGCCGGATGCCGAGCACACACTCGCGGCCGGCCGGTTGCGGCGCAGCGCCGTTCAACTGCAGTAGCGCGCCCGCCTCTGCATCGAAACTACCGCCATCCATGCTGACCTGGCCGCGCAACAAGTTCATCGGCGGCGAGCCGATGAAACCGGCCACAAACATCGACGCCGGCCGACCATACACTTCGGCCGGGGTGCCGATCTGTTCGGCGCGGCCCGCATTCATCACGATCAAGCGTTGGCCAAGCGTCATTGCTTCGACCTGGTCGTGCGTGACATACAGGCTGGTGGTGCCGAGAGTGCGGTGCAGCCGTTGCAACTCAAGCCGCATTTGTACGCGCAGCTTGGCATCCAAATTAGAGAGTGGTTCGTCGAACAGAAACACCGCCGGCTCACGCACGATGGCGCGGCCCATTGCCACCCGCTGGCGCTGTCCACCGGAAAGTTGGCGCGGGGTGCGCTGCAACAGAGTGCTGAGTTCCAGAGTGGCAGCGGCTTTTTGCACCCGGGCGTCGATCTCATCTTTCGATAAATGCCGGATCCGCAAGCCGTACGCCATGTTGTCGTACACGCTCATATGCGGATACAGCGCATAGTTCTGAAACACCATCGCGATGTCGCGTTCTTTCGGCTCCAGTTGGTTGACGACGCGCGCGCCAATCACAATCTCGCCGCTGGTGACCTCTTCCAGCCCTGCCACCATCCGCAACAGCGTCGATTTGCCACATCCTGACGGCCCCACCATTACGACGAATTCGCCGTCGGCAATATCAACCGAGATGTCATGGATCACCTCGACCGCTGCAGGGCCGTAGCCGTAGGTTTTTTGAAGCCTGTTTAAATGAACTTTTGCCATTTGATTATTTTTCACATGGGGAGTTAGTCATGGGCGATCGACTTGATACTTCCCAGATCTATCCATAAGAGGAATACAAGGTGCGCCTGCATGGGCCAGTCGAATTACTTCTCGACATCGACCAATCCCTTGACAAACCATTTCTGCATCAGCACCACGATCAACCCCGGCGGCAGCATGGCCAGCACCAGGGTCGCCATCACCAGGTTCCATTCAACTGCAGCATCACCGCCGGCGATCATCGACTTGATGCCAATCCCGATCGGGTACATGCTTTGATCGGTCGCGGCCAGCAGCGGCCATAGATACTGGTTCCAGCCGTAGATGAACATGATGACGAACAGCGCCAGGATGTTGGTGCGCGACAGTGGCCATAAAATATCCATGAAGAAGCGCAGCGGCCCGGCACCGTCGATGCGCGCCGCTTCCGCCAGATCATCCGGTACGGTCAGAAAAAACTGTCTGAACAGAAACGTGGCGGTGGCCGATGCGATCAATGGGATCGTCAGGCCGGCATAGGTATTAATCATGTGCAGGTCAGACACTACCTGATAGGTCGGCGTGATGCGCACTTCGACCGGCAACATCAGCGTCACGAAAATCATCCAGAAAAACAGCGACCGTCCGCGAAACCTGAAATACACGAAAGCAAACGCCGACAGCATCGAAATCGAGATCTTGCCAACGGCAATCACCAGTGCCGACACCAGGCTGACCCACAGCATGCGGCTGACCGGCGGCATCGAAATGTTGCCGGACGCGCCTTTGCCCAGCACCGCCGAATAATTTTCCAGAAAATGGCTGCCGGGGATCAGCGACATCGGCGCCGCCGCAGCCTGCTCTGCCGTTTGTGTACTGGCCACCAGCGCGATGTACAGCGGAAAAGCCACCAGCAGCACGCCGACGATCAGTACCAGGTGACTAAACAGATCGAGGAGCGGACGCCGTTCAATCATGATTTTGCGCAGTCATTCATTACCTTCAAGGGAACGACCGGGGTCGGCCGAACTGAAAAAACGCAAGCTCATGAGTATTGCACCCTCTTTTCGACATACTTGAACTGCACCACGGTGAGGACGATGACGATAGTCATCAGGATCACCGACTGCGCCGCGGCGCCGCCCAGATCGCCGCCCTTGAAGCCGTCCTGGAACACCTTGTAGACCAGTATCTCGGTATCGTTGCCGGGGCCACCCTGGGTAGTCGCCTCGATAATCGCGAAAGTATCGAAAAATGCATACACTATGTTGACCACCAGCAGGAAAAATGTGGTCGGCGACAACAATGGAAAAACGATGGTAAAAAAGCGCCTGACCGGTCCTGCGCCGTCGATTGCCGCCGCTTCGATCAACGATTTCGGAATCGATTGCAGGCCGGCCAGAAAAAACAGGAAGTTGTAACTGATCTGTTTCCATACGGCTGCGATCACGATCAGCAGCATCGCATGGTTTGGATTGAGTATATGATCCCATTCGATGCCGACATAGCGCAGCGCATGCGCAACAATACCGAGCGTCGGACTTAGCATAAACATCCACAACACACCCGCCACCACCGGCGCCACCGCATACGGCCAGATCAGGAAAGTCTTGTAGAACGCCGCACCCTTGACCACCCGATCGGCAAACGCTGCCAGAATCAGCGATAAGCTGAGGCCGAAGAATGCAACCAGCACCGAAAAAAACGCTGTAGTCCTAAACGATTGCAGATAGGTTTCATCGTTGAACAAGATACGAAAATTCTCGAGGCCGACGAATTGCGACGAGATGCCGAATGTATCCTGCAGCAATACCGATTGGTAAAGCGCCTGCGCCGCCGGCCAGAAAAAGAACAATACCGTCACCACAATCTGCGGCGCCAGCAGCGCATACGGCAGCCAGACGGATTTAAAGCGAGCGCGTTTTTCCATCAGATATTCAGCCGATTCGATGCACGTTTCAATTACTCACAACGCCATAGCGACCAGATTCAATCAACAAGCGCACTGAAAATCCGTAAATGGCAGGGTGCGTGCGGCGCATCCCGCCTCCAACTATTCATTTATTTGCTTTCTCAAAGCGCACCAGCAATTCGTCGCCACGTTTCACCGCATTATCGAGCGCCTCCTTCGCGCTCTTCTTGCCGGTCCAGACATTTTCCAACTCCTCGTCAATCACATTGCGTATCTGCGGAAAATTGCCGAGACGGATGCCACGCGATTTAGCGGTGGTCTTGACGATCATCTGCTGCACCGAAACATCTGTGCCGGGTTGGGTTTTATAAAATCCCGATTTCCTGGTCAATTCGTAAGCAGCCTTGGTAATCGGCAAATAGCCGGTTTCCTGGTGCCACTTGGCCTGTACTTCAGGTTGCGACAGAAACTTAAAGAATTTGGCGACCCCCTTGTACTCTTCCGCCGTCTTGCCATTCATCGCCCACAGCGAAGCGCCGCCGATGATCGTGTTTTGCGGTGCGCCCACAACATCGCTGTAATAAGGCAGGGTCGATACCGCGAATTTGAACTTGGCGTTTTTGGCGATACTGGCATAGGCCGCCGAGGAACTGGTCAACATCCCGCATTCGCCGGAATAAAACTTTGCTTCCGGCTCATTCTTGCGCCCGGCATAGGTGAAATAGCCCTGTTTAGCCCAGTTCGCCAGGTTTTCGATGTGCCGGACATGCAATGGGCTGTTGAATTTCAACCGTGTATTGGTACCGCCGAAGCCATTGTTATTCGATGCGAATTCGACGTTATGCCAGGCCGAAAAACTCTCTAGTTGCACCCACGATTGCCAGCCAGTGGTGTATGCACATTTTTCGCCATTCGCTTTCAGCTTGGCGGCAGCAGCTACCACTTCCGGCCAGGTTTTCGGTGCGGCTTCAGGATCGAGGCCAGCTTTGGCGAACATGTCCTTGTTATAGTAAAACACTGTGGTCGAACTGTTGAACGGCAACGACATCATCTCGCCTTTCGGTGACGTGTAATAACCGGCCACCGCAGGCACATAGTCCGACGGGTCGAATTTTTCGCCGGCGCTCTTCATCACTTCCGAAACCGGCTTGATCGCGCCTTTCGAATACATCATGGTGGCGGTGCCAACTTCAAATACCTGCAGGATGTTGGGCGCATTGCCGGCGCGATAGGCGGCGATCGCAGCCGCCAGCGCTTCATCGTAACTGCCCTTGAAGACGGCATTCACCTTGTACTCGGACTGACTCTTGTTGAACTGGCCTGCCAGACCGGCGACGCGATCGTTGAGCGCGCCGGTCATTGAATGCCACCAGGTGATTTCGGTCACGGCGTGGGCAGATGCCGCAACGCCTGCCAACAGGCCGGCAGCGGCCAATGATTTCCAATTGATTTGCATAATTCCTCCTGAGAGGTTGAACTGTATCGGGCGAATATTTCAACGGCATTACAATAACCCGAGCGAGTTGGTGGCGCTTATAATTCGATTTTGCAATGCAATATTTAATGGCATCCGGCAATTAACTAGCCCGATACTTCCAGCCGGTGGGTTCTACCTTCTTACCGCCCTGATGGACGGGATTTCAACCAGAGTCAGAGTTTAGATGAAGCGACTTCAGCTGTATTTCCGTCTGGTCCGACTCGACAAGCCGATCGGCATCCTGTTATTGCTATGGCCAACGTTGATTGCGCTCTGGCTTGCCAGCGCCGGCGTTCCAGACTTGCAGCTTCTGCTGATTTTTACGCTAGGCACCGCGTTGATGCGCTCGGCCGGCTGCGCGGTCAACGATTACGCCGACCGCGACATTGACCGGCATGTTAAACGCACAGTCGACCGACCGCTGACTTCCGGCAAGATCAAGGCATGGGAAGCACTGACGGTGGCGCTGTTGCTGGCCCTGATGGCATTCTTGCTGATCCTGCCGCTGAATGCGCTGACCAAGCAATTGTCGGTGGCAGCACTGCTGATCGCCGCCAGCTATCCGTATTTCAAGCGTTTTTTCGCCATCCCGCAAGCGTATCTGGGCGTCGCCTTCGGCTTCGGTATCCCGATGGGTTTTGCCGCTGTGCAAGCGACAGTGCCGCCAGCCGCATGGTGGCTGCTGGCGGCAAATATTTTCTGGGCAATTGCCTACGATACCGAATACGCGATGGTGGACCGCGACGACGACCTCAAGCTCGGCCTCAAGACTTCCGCCATCACATTCGGCCGCTTTGACGTGGCGGCGGTGATGCTGTGCTACGCAGCAACCCTGTCCATCATGCTGGTCGTCGGCTGGCAATTCGGCCTGCGCGGCTGGTTCATCGCCGGCCTGTCCGGCGCTGCCGGCTGCGCGGTTTATCACTACACGTTGATCCGCAAGCGCGACCGCGTGGGTTGTTTCGCCGCCTTCCGCCACAACAACTGGCTGGGTGCGATGCTCTTTGCCGGAGTGGCTTTGGATTACGCCGCTCGCTGAAATACGCTTATACTGGATGCAGTGTAAATGCGGGTGCGAATGCAGATGCACCGAAGATCGTTTTTGCTTGCCAATTTGATGTAAGACAAGGCTGCCTGACCGACCTTCAGTAAAATTATTTTAGATCAACCAAACTTTAACAAGGTGCCTTATGGATTCCAATGAACTTAATACTGAAGGTCGCGACAGAATAATGGGTGAACTGAAAAGTGTCATTACCGACGCTGAAGAGCTAATGAAAAACACCGAGCAGCAAGTCGGCGAAGGGTTCAAAGTTGCCAGAGCAAAGTTTGAATCGACGTTGCGCAGCGCAAAATCTGAACTGCTTCATATGGAAGAAACCATCGTCGAAAGAACGAAAGACGTAATGCATAACACCGATGAATATGTCAAGGATCATCCGTGGAAATCGGTCGGTCTGGGCGCCTGCGTCGGACTGATTATCGGTTTGCTCATCGGCCGTAAATAAATGGCAATTGCTGCATCGATTTCTCGGCTGGCCGGAACTCTGATCGACCTGCTGCAAACGCGGTTGGAGCTGGCCACGGTCGAACTGGAAGAAGAAACCCTGCGTTCTTTCTCCTATTTGCTGTTTGCGCTGGTCGCGATGTTCTGTCTCGCCATGACGATATTGCTGGGCACTGTGCTGATCGTCGCGATTTTTTGGGATACGCACCGGATTCCGGTTCTGCTCTCATTGATTGCCGCGTTTGGTTTGAGCGGCATCATGATTGGGCTGAGACTTCGCAGCAATTACCGCGGGAAACCGAAAATGTTGTCGCACACGCTATCGGAACTGCGCAAGGATTTGGCGCGCATCAGTCCCGACCGGAATGACGCTGGGAAGATGCCATGAATTCCTCTACCTTGGGGCGGCTCGCCAGACGTCGGGCTGAATTGATCGCGCGCTGCACAGCACAGCGCGATGCGCTGTCAATGCAGAGCCAGTCCCTGGCACAGATGATGTCGACTCTGGATCATGGGTTGGCGCTATTGCAGCGCATCAAAAATAACCCCGTCGCAATAGCCAGCCTAGTGGTTGGGGTGGCGGTCATCAGGCCGCGTCGGTTATTGCTATTGTTACGCACCGGCCTGCTGGGATGGCAGGCATTGCGCGCCGTCGCGCCATTGCTGCACGACATGCTGGAGCGCAGCAAGAAAAAAACCGGCGCTTAATTTTCGTCTGGTTTTTTCGTTTATTTTGGCATGTGTTTCGTCTTCGTAGAACTTACGCAATATCCAGTAGTGCAGGCCTCCGTGCCTGCGGTCTGGCGCAGGCACGGAGGCCTGCACTACTTAAACAACCGTATTTTACGTGCGTCTTATTGCGTTTAATCGCGCCCCATCTCTTCACCTAATTCCCGGCTCCTGAGCGCTGCTGCCTTCACCGCACCGATGATGCGGTCTTTGACGCCGCTAGCGTCCATGCTGGTAAGTGCGGCATACGTGGTACCGCCTTTTGAGGTGACACGTTCACGCAATACGGCGACCGGGTCAATGGATTGCGCGGCCAGTTGCGCGGCGCCGACAAAAGTGGCAATGGCTAGCTGGCTGCCTTGTTCTGCGCTCAAGCCCAGCTCTTGCGCGGCCTGTTGCATTGCCTCGATAAAATAGAACACATAGGCCGGGCCGCTGCCGGACACCGCCGTGACCGCGTCGATTTGCGTCTCCTCGTCCAGCCAAACCGTGCTGCCCACCGCCTGCATGATGCTGTTGGCGGCATCGTGCTGGGCCGCCGATACGCCCGGCAGCGCGACCATTCCTGTGATGCCTTGATCGATCAAGGCAGGCGTATTCGGCATGCAGCGCACGATTGCAGCATGGCCCCCCAGCCAGCGCGACAAGTCCTGCGCCCGAATGCCGGCGGCAATCGACAGCACTAGTTGCGTCGTCACCTGCGGTTGCAGATGTGCCGCCACGTCCCGCATCTGTTGCGGCTTGACTGCCAGCACGATGACGTCCGAGCGCGCCACCCTGGCATCAATCCGGGCAGCGCTGGTGACACCGAATTGCTGCACCAATTTCGCCAGGGTGGCGGGATTCGGATCGACCACATGGATATTAGTACCGGCCGTGAATGTGCCTGCCAGACCGCTGATTAATGCTGTAGCCATGTTGCCGCCACCGATAAAGCTGATTTTCATATTACGCCTCGTAATTTCTCTGACCAAATATTGCCGACCCGACGCGAACAATGGTCGCGCCTTCGGCGATGGCCGCCGCCATATCGGCCGACATGCCCATCGATAACGTATCGAGCGCACAACCTTGTGCGTTCAAATCTTCAAACAATTGCCGCAAGCGACGCAATGAATGACGCTGCGAATCGAAATCCGAAGCCGGTTCAGGAATTGCCATCAGGCCGCGCAGGCGCAGGCGCGGCAGGCCGGCCACCGCTTGCACCAGAACTCCGACATCCTCAGGCGCAGCACCGCTTTTACTGTTTTCACCACTGATGTTGACTTGCAGGCAAATATTCAGCGGGGCAAGATGGTGCGGGCGCTGCTCTGACAAGCGATGGGCAATTTTTTCACGCTCGACCGTATGCACCCAGTCAAAATGTTCCGCGATTAGGCGGGTCTTGTTGCTTTGGATCGGGCCGATGAAATGCCATTCCGGCAGCGGCAACTGATTTTGCCCCTGCTGCAGGGCCGCGCTTACCACAGCCATCTTGTCCAGCGCTTCCTGCAGATAGTTTTCACCGAACGCCATCTGTCCTGCCCGCACTGCTTCCAGCACCGCTGCCGGGCCGAAAGTCTTCGATACCGCCAGTAACCGGATGCTATCGGGGTGGCGCGACGCGGCCAGCGCTGCTTGCGCAATGGCGATCTGAACGGCTTGCAAGTTTTGGGAAATTCTGGTCATAATCAATTTTCTGTAAGCGATGCTTGATAGAAACTCTGCCGGAGTTATATGAAAATTTTGCAGAAAATAGTGAAAAAGGCATTGCAACACTCACGCATTATTGCCGGCCAAAGGATTATAAATGGACATCTCCGAACTACTCGCATTCTCGGTTAAGAATAACGCATCCGACTTACATCTTTCAGCCGGCATGCCGCCGATGATTCGCGTGCATGGCGATGTGCGCCGGATCAACCTGCCGGCAATGGATCACGCCGAAGTGCATGGCATGCTGTACGACATCATGAACGATAGCCAACGCAAAAATTACGAAGATCACCTTGAATGCGATTTTTCGTTCGAAATTCCGGGCCTGGCCCGATTTCGCGTCAATGTCTTTAATCAGGGACGCGGCGCGGCGGCGGTGCTGCGTACCATTCCCGCCAAAGTGCTATCGCTGGAACAACTCAATGCACCGAAAATCTTTATCGATCTGGCCATGAAACCGCGCGGGTTGGTGCTGGTGACAGGGCCAACCGGCTCCGGTAAATCAACCACGCTGGCGGCCATGATCAACCATGTCAACGAAAATGAATATGCCCACATCCTGACGGTGGAAGATCCGATCGAATTCGTGCATGAGTCGAAAAAGTGTCTGATCAACCAGCGCGAAGTCAACACCCATACGCACTCCTTCAGCAATGCACTGCGCTCGGCCCTGCGCGAAGATCCAGATGTGATCCTGGTGGGCGAGTTGCGCGACCTGGAAACCATCCGGCTAGCCCTGACCGCAGCCGAAACCGGCCACATGGTGTTTGGCACACTGCATACTTCGTCGGCGGCCAAGACCATCGACCGTATCGTCGACGTGTTCCCGGCCGAGGAAAAGGAAATGGTGCGTTCGATGCTGTCGGAATCGCTGCAGGCAGTCATTTCGCAAACGCTGCTCAAGACCAAGGACGGCACTGGCCGCGTCGCTGCACACGAGATCATGCTGGGCACGCCGGCGATCCGCAACCTGATTCGCGAAGGCAAGGTTGCGCAAATGTACTCGGCGATCCAGACCGGCAGCAACATCGGCATGCAGACGCTGGATCATAATTTGACCGAACTGGTGCGGCGCAATGCAATCTCCATCGGCACCGCGCGCGCGGCAGCAAAAACGCCGGAAAATTTTCCCGGATAATTTTAAAATAATGGCATCTGTTCAGCCTGCTGGTTACCGACTGCCTGAGCGACTGCCTGAGTTCCCTCTCCCCAACCCCTCTGCCGCATGCGCGAGAGGGAAGTGAAACGAGTCGCCATGCGACTTTCATGTTAAAGGCAACACCATGGAACGCGAACAAGCCACCAAATTCATGCATGAATTGCTGCGACTGATGGTCAGTAAAAATGGCTCCGACCTGTTCATCACAGCGGATTTCCCGCCGGCATTCAAGATCGATGGAAAAATTTTGCCCGCCTCCAATCAGGCCCTGAGCGCTGCCCACACGGTTGAACTGGCACACGCCATCATGAGCGACAAGCAGGCCGCTTCGTTCGAAGCCACCAAGGAATGTAATTTCGCCATTAGCCCGGGTAGCCTGGGCCGCTTTCGGGTCTCTGCTTTTGTGCAGCAGAGTCGTGTCGGCATGGTGCTGCGCGCTATAACGGCCAAGATTCCCACCTTTGAAGAGCTAGGCTTGCCGGAAAGCCTGAAAGACGTAGCGATGGCGCAGCGCGGGCTGGTGATTTTGGTCGGTGCAACTGGGTCGGGAAAGTCCAGCAGCTTGGCGGCAATGGTCGGCCACCGCAATCAAAATAGTTACGGGCATATCATCACCATCGAAGACCCGGTCGAATATGTGCATCCGCACAAAAATTGCATCGTCACCCAGCGCGATGTGGGCGTGGATACTGAAAGTTGGGGCGTGGCACTGAAAAATGCGCTGCGGCAGGCGCCAAACGTGATCCAGATCGGTGAAATCCGCGACCGCGAAACGATGGATTTTGCCATCGCGTTTGCCGAGACCGGTCATTTATGTTTGGCGACCCTGCATTCCAATAATGCCAACCAGGCCCTCGACCGGATCATCAACTTCTTCCCGGAAGAACGCCGCCACCAGTTATTGATGGACCTTTCGTTAAACCTGAAAGCCATCATCTCGCAACGCCTGATTCCGCTGCGCGATACCAAAGGGCGTTGCATAGCGGTTGAAATTCTGCTCAACTCGCCGCTGGTCGCCGATCATATTTTCAAAGGCAATGTGCAGGAAATCAAGGAAGTGATGAAGCGCTCGAATGAAATCGGCATGAAGACTTTCGACCAGGCGCTATTTGATCTGTATGAGTCCGACCTGATTTCCTATGAAAATGCGTTGCGCTTTGCCGATTCAGTCAACGATCTGCGACTGGCGATCAAACTCGACAGCAAGCACGCCAAGAACCGCGACATCAATGCCGGCACCGAGCACTTGGGAATTGTCTAGCATCGTAGGTCGGGTTAGCGGCTTCATCGCTGAACCTACAAAACTGCCCCGACATTTGCGGGTGGGAATGTCGGGTTACGCTACGCTAACCCGACCTACAAAATCCACTATATTATCCCCAGCAATTTCAACGCCAGCGGCAAAAACAGGGCTGTCAATAGTCCCGACAGCCCCATCGCCAGTCCGGCAAAAGCGCCCATTTGCTCGCTCACCTGAAACGCTCTTGCGGTGCCAATGCCGTGCGCGGTAACGCCGAGCGCAAAGCCGCAGGTGCTGGCATCGGTAATCTTCATCAGGTTCAGGATCCCGCGCGCCATGACCGCGCCGAGCACGCCGGTTACCATCACCAGTACCGCAGTGAGCGACGGCAGGCCGCCGATTTTTTCCGCCACCCCCATTGCAATCGACATCGTCACCGATTTCGGCGCAATCGACAGAATGGTCGCTGTCGATGCGCCCAGCCACTTGGCGACCGCCATTGCGGTGGCAATCGCCGCCGCCGAGCCAACGATGGCGCCCACCAGCAAGGCGAACCAATCGCGCTTGAGCTTGGCAATCTGCTGATAGAGCGGAATCGCCAGCGCCACCGTAACCGGCCCCAGCAGAAAATGGACGAACTGCGCGCCATCAAAATAGGTTTTGTAGGAAGTCCCGGTCGAAGTCAGAACCAACACGATCAAGGCCACTGCGATTGCCACCGGATTGGCGAGCGGATTGAACCTGGCCCGGGTATAAATTGCAAATGCGATCTGGTAAGCCAGCAGGGTAGCAGTCAGCCACAGCAGCGGCGAGGTCGCCAGATAAACCCAGACGGTATCCAGCTTCGGCGTCATTTCTGCAAACCCTTGACGACCGCAGCGGTGACCACGATGGAAACCACGGTACTAGCCAGCAGCGCCGCAACAATCGGCAGCCACTCCGCCGCAACCCGCTGGAAATGCACCATGATCCCGACCCCGGCCGGCACGAACAGCAAGGACAGATGGCGCAACAGAGCCATCGAAGTCGGCGCTAATGCGTGGATGGCATCATCTTTGACCAGCAAATACACAAACAGCAGCACCATGCCGATGACAGGCCCGGGTATTGGCAGCGACAACGCATAAGCCAGCCCCTCGCCGAGAGTTTGAAAAACCAGCAAGGTGGCAAAAGTATTGATCATGGCGGATGTCCTCCGATGCTTGCACTACTACTTAATGTTGCGTAATTATCGTAGGTTGGGCTAGCGATAGCGTAACCCGACATTCTCAGCCGCAAATGTCGGGTTACGGGATAAAGCCGCTAACCCGACCTACTGATGTCGTATCAGTTACCCAATGCGCTATCGATCAACTCAATCCAATGCCGCACCGGAGTCGCGGTACCCGACTGCAGATGCGTGATGCAACCGATATTGCCCGATACGATTAATTCCGGCGCGCTGGCCTGCAAATTGGCGAGCTTATTGTCGCGCAATTGGTGCGACAGCACCGGTTGCAACACCGAA
Organism: Glaciimonas sp.; assembly: GCA_012927625.1. GTDB lineage: Bacteria > Pseudomonadota > Gammaproteobacteria > Burkholderiales > Burkholderiaceae_D > AVCC01. Next base: position 444,608 of record JABBOV010000008.1, read on the forward strand.
TAAGTGCCGGCGGAACCGCAACACAGATGGCTGTCGGCGCACAGTGTGACATCGACGCCGGCCGCACGCAACACGGCTTCGACTTTGCCGCGGATTTGCTGGCCGTGTTGCAGCGTACAGGGCGGATGATAGGCGACCCGTTGGTTGATCTTGCCGTCCAGCTTTTGTAGCAATGCTGCTTCGAAATCGGGCAGAATTTCGCTGACGTCCCGGGTCAATGCCGAAATCCGTTTGGCCTTTTCCGCATAGGCCGGATCGGCTACCAGCAAATGGCCGTAATCCTTGACCGTCACGCCGCAGCCGGAGGCGGTCATCACGATTGCTTCCGCTCCCGCCTCCACCAGCGGCCACCAGGCATCGATATTGCGCCGCATGTCGTCCAGGCCGCCGGCCTGGTCGTTCAGATGGAAGCGAATCGCGCCGCAGCAGCCGGCTTTGGGCGCCACCACCAATTGCACCCCAAGCGCGTCGAACACGCGGGCGGTGGCAGCGTTGATATTGGGCGACATCGCCGGTTGCACGCAGCCGTCGAGCAGCAGCATTTTGCGTGCATGCAGAGCAGTCGGCCAGAGACCGGCAGGCTGCTGTTGTGACTGCCGTGGCACCTTGTCTTGCAGCGCCTTCGGCAACAACGGCCGCAGTAATTGACCGGCCTTCATCGCCGGCGTGAACAGCCAGCGACGCGGCAACACTTCTTTCAGCGCGGTGCGCAGCAAACGTTGCGACAACGGACGCGGCACCTGGGCATCGACAATCTTGCGCCCGATATCGACCAAGCGGCCGTATTGCACCCCGGACGGGCAAGTGGTTTCGCAACTGCGACAGGTCAGACAACGGTCCAGGTGCAACTGCGTCTTGGCGCTGGCCTGTTTGCCTTCCAGTACCTGTTTCATCAGATAGATGCGACCGCGCGGCCCATCCAACTCGTCGCCCAGCAACTGGAAAGTCGGGCAAGTCGCGGTACAGAAACCGCAGTGGACGCAAGCGCGCAAAATCGCATCGGCCTCGCGGCCTTCGCGCGTGTTTTTGATGAAGTCAGCTAGATTGGTTTGCATGATTCGTCCTACAGATGCGCGAACATCCGGCCTGGATTAAAGATCGCATCCGGGTCGAATGCGTTTTTCAGGTTGCGATGTACGCGGTCGATGGCCGGAGCCAACGGCTGAAACACGCCAACCGACTTGTCGCCGCCTCGAAACAAGGTCGCGTGGCCGCCGGCCTGAAACGCTGCAGCCCGCACAATGGCTGTCGTGGCTGGGCTGGAATCGGTTTTCAGCCAGCGTTGCGCGCCACCCCATTCGATTAATTGCGCGTATTTTTTCAGTAGCGGCGCACTTGTTCCCGGTACCGACAAGCGCCACAAAGCGGCTTGCTCTGGGCCGTCACACACAAAGAAACCATTACTCTGTTCACGCAACGGGGTCCAGAATTGTTCGGCGTCCTGATCCGGCACTGCCTCACCGCCCAGCTTGCTTTGCGCCGCCGACACCGCCGCTGGCGCGCCCGACAGGCGCAGTATCAGCACGCCGTCATGCCAGGCGCTGGCCGAAATCGGCAACGGCTGGCCGGCCCATGCATTGAGTTGCGCGATTGCCTGCGCCTGATCCAGCGTAAAACGCAAGGTGATTTCGGCGAACGGTTTCGGCAATACCTTGAGTGATACTTGCAGAATCAGTCCCAGCGTTCCCATCGATCCGGCCAGCAGCCGCGAGACATCGTAGCCAGCCACATTTTTCATCACTTGGCCGCCAAAACGCAAGACTTCGCCATGCCCATCCAGCAGCACTGCACCCAGCGCAAAATCGCGCAGCGCGCCAGCCGTCGGACGGCGCGGGCCGGACAAGCCGCTGGCGAACACGCCGCCGATGGTGGCGCCGACGCCGAAATACGGCGGCTCAAATGCCAGCATCTGGTTTTCGGCCGTCAGCGCCGCTTCAATTTCCGCCAGCGGCGTGCCGCAGCGGGCAGTGATCACCAATTCGGTCGGATCGTAATCGATGATGCCGCGATAAGCGCGGGTATCGAGCGGCACGCCGGCCAATGTTTGTCCATACCAATCCTTGCTGCTGCCGCCGTGAATACGCAGCGCAGTTTTGTCGGCAGTTGCGCGGTGTACTTGCTGTTTGAAATGCTTTAACACTTGCTCCATCATTTTCCCGATCAATTATGTAACTGATGCTACGCACAAAAAATTCAGTCCACGAAAAGCACGAAAGTCACGAAAAAACTACACGACACAATTTTTTGACGCTTGTTTGTCAGTAGTGCAGGCCTCCGTGCCTGCACTACTTAAATATTGCGTTCTGTTTTCGTGCTTTTCGTGTCTTTCGTGGACAATGTTTTTCATACCTTGCATGGGCCGTACGCAACATCAGTTATGTAAGCATTTATGCGTTAAAACCGTGGCAAATCCGCAAACTTCAACTGTCCGCCAGAGACTCGCATTTTTCCATACTCGGCGCAACGCTGCAGGGTCGGGATCGCCTTGTCTGGGTTGAGTAAAAAGGCCGGATCGAAAGCGCGCTTGACGGCGATGAAGGCGGCGATTTCAAGCGCAGTGAACTGCACGCACATTGAGCCGATTTTCTCGATGCCGACCCCATGCTCGCCGGTAATGGTGCCGCCGACTTCGACGCACAGCGCCAGGATTTCTGCACCGAACCGTTCGGCACGGTGAAATTCACCTGGCAAGTTGGCATCGAACAAGATCAGCGGATGCAGGTTGCCGTCGCCGGCATGAAACACGTTGGCGCAGCGCAGGCCGTACTTGATTTCCATCTGCGAAATGCCGAGCAATACCTGAGCCAGATTCTTGCGCGGGATGGTGCCGTCCATGCAATAGTAATCGGGCGAAATACGGCCGGCGGCTGGAAAGGCGTTCTTGCGACCGGACCAGAACCGCATCCGTTCAGCCTCGTTTTGCGACACCGTAATGGCAGTTGCGCCGCATTCTCTGAGCACTGCGCTCATGCGCGCAATGTCTTCTTCCACCTCTTCGAAGGTGCCGTCCGACTCACACAGCAAAATCGCTTCGGAATCAATGTCGTAACCGGCCTTGACGAACGGCTCCACCATGCGGGTCGACGTCTTGTCCATCATCTCCAGCCCAGCCGGAATCACGCCGGCGGCAATCACGCTGGCGACCGCGTCGCCGCAGCGCACCACATCGTCGAATGACGCCATGATGAGGCGGGCGGTTTGCGGCTTCGGGATCAGTTTTACCGTGACCTCGGTGACGATTCCCAGCATCCCTTCGGAGCCGATGAAGACCGCCAGCAAATCCAGTCCCGATGCATCCAGCGCGCCGTTGCCAAGTTCGATGATCTCGCCGTCGATGGTGACAGCCCGCACTCGCATCACGTTGTGTACGGTCAGGCCGTATTTAAGGCAATGCACGCCGCCGGAGTTTTCAGCCACGTTGCCGCCGATGGTGCAAGCGATTTGCGATGACGGATCAGGCGCGTAATACAAGCCGTGCTGCGCGGCAGCGTCGGAAATCGCCAGATTGCGCACGCCCGGCTGCACCACTGCGGTACGCGACACCGGATCGAGCGCGACGATGCGATTGAGTTTGACCAGCGACAGCACCACGCCGTCGGCAATCGGCATCGCACCGCCGGACAAGCCGGTGCCGGCGCCGCGCGGCACGATTGGCACCGCCAGAGCGCGGCAGGTCTGCATGATCGCCACTACTTGCGCCTCGTTTTGGGGTAGCAGCACCACCATCGGCAGGCGGCGAAATGCAGCCAGCCCGTCGCATTCGTAGGGCCGGGTATCTTCCTCGTTAAACAGTATGCAATCGGCCGGCAGCAGCGCACGCAAGGCAGCTACCACTTCGCGTTGCCGCTCCAGCGTAAAAGTCGGTTCGGTTGGCGCATTCATGGGCGAGTCCTAAGACGGGTAAAACAGGCAAATGGGTAGACACCTTATCATTGCTTTTTCAGTCGCTAATAGCAGTAATGCACAAACCATTTTTTACTTTTGATGATGCTATGCGTAAAAGCACTGCAGCACAGATTGTGCCTAAAAACTGTTTTCATGGGGCGTGAAATATTTTCACTTCAAATCGTAGATGCCCTGTTCAAAATTAAGCCTTTTATTCACGCTCAAACAGCAGCGTCGTAAGTGCGAATGTATTCGCGCGAATACACCTGGAATAAATAGTTAAGCATGCGAATAAATTCGCACCTACAAGGAATGGCATCTCAATGCGGCGCAATTACCAGAATGGGTTAAATAAAAAATATGGAGTATTTATAATATAAGCAATAAATATATGCGTGAAACACATGATTTATTGGCATACCAATCCCAGTACAATCACTTTATATTCTTGAAATTCGCAGTCAGCCAGGCAATGAAAGTCGCCACTTCGGGGCGTTCCAGGACTTGTTGCTCATAGACCAGATAATAAGCATACGACGGGGTATTCAGGCAGACATCGAAAATCTGCACTACATCGCCGGCGGCGATCGCCTCTTGGGCGAAATGCTTGCGCGTGAGCGCCACGCCATTACCGTGCCGGACAGCTTCCAGCAATAAACCCAGATCATCGACCCGAAAGCCGGTAGTCGGCTCGGGCCAATCCAGTCCGGCCGCTTCGAACCAGGGTTGCCACGGTTCCAGCGGCGAACGCAGCAGGGTTGCGCGCTGGAGATCGGCAGGGTCGGCGAGGCCGCCGATTTGCTCCAGATAGCGCGGACTGGCAATCGCGAAAACCGGCTCCTCAAACAGCTTTTCAGCCACCTCACCTTGATACTCGCCGGTGCCGAAGCGCACCTCCAGATCGGTTTCCGACAAGCTCAGGTCATACAGCGGCACGGACAGAAACGCTTCCAGTATGATTTCGGGATGTTCACGCACGAAGTCGGCCAGACGCGGAATCAAAAAACAGCGGGTAAACGTCGGCGGTACCGTGATCTTGACTCTGGGCTGGGAGATATTCTTTTTGTGCGGCAGCGGAAAATCGGTCAGCGTGCGCAGCGCCACCCGCACCACATCCAGATACCGGCGGCCGAATCCAGACAAACTGATGGCCCTGCCATCGCGATTGAACAAGCGCTCGCCGGTGTAATCTTCCAGCAGCCGGATACGGTGCGAGAGCGCCGATGGCGTGATGCACAATTCTGTGGCGGCAACAGCAAAAGAAGCATGGCGCGCCGCAGATTCAAATGCCGACAACGCATGCACCGGAGGAAGTCGAATTAGTGCGCGGGTTGCCATGTAATGATTTTTCCAGGGTTCATGATGTTGTGCGGGTCTAGCGCATGCTTGATGATGCGCATGGTATCGACGGCTGCCGCGCCATGCTCTTGCAGCAGAAAGTTCATCTTGTGCAGGCCGACCCCATGCTCGCCGGTGCAGGTGCCGTCCATCTCGATGGCACGCGTGACCATGCGCCCATTGACGCTTTCGGCCCGCGTCATGGCGGCGGCATCGGCCGGATCAACCAATAACAACACATGGAAGTTACCGTCGCCGACGTGGCCGATGATGGAATACGGTATGCCGCTGGTTTCACAGTCGTCCTGGGTGGCGAGAATACACTCGGCCAGGCGCGAAATCGGCACGCAGCAATCGGTAGTGATGGCGCGCCAGCCGGGACGCATTTGCAGCAAGGCGAAATACGCATTGTGACGCGCAGTCCAGAGCCGGGTACGGTCTTCCGGCCGAGTCGCCCATTCAAATCCGCTGGCGCCATGTTCAGCGGCGATGTCTTGCACCCGCTGCGCCTGCTCTTGCACGCCGTGCTCGCTGCCGTGGAACTCAAACAGCAGCAACGGCTTGACCGGCAACTCCAATTTGTCATGGGCGTTGATGGCTTTGACACTGTTTTCATCCAGGAATTCGACCCGCGCCACCGGCACGCCCATCTGGATGGTTTCGATCACGGTGTTGACCGCATCCGCCACGCTGGGGAAGGAACAGACCGCCGCCGAAATCGATTCGGGCAGCGGATACAGGCGCACCGTCACTTCGGTGATGATGCCCAGCGTACCTTCGCTGCCGACAAACAGACGCGTCAAGTCATAACCGGCCGCAGATTTTTTGGCGCGGGTGCCGGTTTTGATGATGCGCGCGTCTGCGGTGACGACCGTCAATTTCAGCGTGTTCTCGCGCATGGTGCCGTAACGCACCGCATTGGTACCGGAGGCGCGAGTCGCCGCCATTCCGCCCAACGAAGCATCGGCACCCGGATCAATCGGGAAAAATAATCCGAAATCCTTGAGCGCCAGATTCAATTGCTTGCGGGTCACGCCGGCCTGCACGGTGGCAGTCAAATCCTCCGAATGCACCGCAATTACCGCGTCCATCTGCGACAGGTCAATTGTCAGCCCGCCCTGCACTGCCAGAATGTGTCCTTCCAACGAGGTGCCGGTGCCGTAGGCAATCACCGGCACCTGATGCTGGCCGCACAAATGCACGGCGGCGGCAACTTCTTCGGTGCTGCGGGCAAAAACCACCGCGTCCGGCAGCATCGGATCATACGAAGATTCGTCCCGGCCATGATGCGCGCGTACCGCCTGCGCCACTGAAAAGCGTGCGCCGAAGCGTTCCGCCAGCGCTGATGAAAAGGCTAACGGCAAGGCTGCCTGCAACGCTTTTTCAGTTGCCGGCAACGGGTCCCTATGATTCATTTTGCTCTCCAAATAAGTGTCTGATTTTACTCCGCAGCACCACACCGCGCATATTTGCAACGCCGGGCCTGACACCCGTGGAGGTGAATTGACGTATTCTTGAACTCTTTTTTCACTAATCAGAATCGACATCATGGGCAACCGGCTTTCCAAGATAGCAACCCGCACCGGCGACGGCGGCACCACAGGGCTCGGCGACGGCAGCCGCACTGACAAAGACAACCTGCGGATTGCCGCAATGGGCGATGTAGATGAACTCAACTCGCAACTCGGCGTGTTGTTGTGCGAGCCGCTGCCCGACGCATTGCGCGAGGAATTGCTATCGATCCAGCACGACCTGTTCGACCTGGGCGGCGAACTCTGCATCCCCGGCTATACCATGATCACGCCGGAGCAAGTCACCCGGCTCGATCATCTGCTGGAGAAATACAACGCCGATCTGGCGCCGCTGCGCGACTTCATCCTGCCCGGCGGCTCACGCGCCGCAGCGCTGGCACACGTCTGCCGCACCATCTGCCGTCGCGCCGAACGCACCATCGTCAGCCTGGGCAAAACCGAGAAAATCAACGACGCGCCGCGCCAGTACACCAACCGCTTGTCCGATCTGCTGTTCGTGCTGTCGCGCGTGCTGAATCGCTTTGCCGGCGGCAGCGATGTGATCTGGGAAAAAGAGCGGGATCGTACTATTTGAGTGTAAGTAATGCAGGCCTCCGTGCCTGCATACAGGCACGGAGGCCTGCACTACTGCCATATACATGGCAATGTATATTTCATGTAACATTGTTTATATGCGGCAACCTATTTGTTTTTAGGCATACTCCACTTACCGCGCACAATGCAACAAAAAAAACTGCCATCAGCTTGCCATGTAAAAACATACCAGTCAGGGTGGGTGAAACCCGCCTAACGCTATGAAGGCCCGTACAGCGCGGGTTTCACCCGCCCAGCCTGCCTGCATCGGTTTGCAGGCAACTTCCGGGTTTTACGTGCTGAAAGTTTCCAATCCTTCGTTGAAAATACAAAATCCATGCTTCCCCGACCGCTTAACTTGGTACATGGCGATGTCGGCCTGCGACAACAATTGCGAGGCAGAAACAGGTGCGCCGGAATATAACGCAATGCCAATCGAGACGTCGAGCACCAATCTCTTGCCGTCGATATTAAAAGGCAGGCCAATCGCCGCCAGCAATTGCTGCGCAACGTTAATCGCCGTGTCGTGCGCCTCGTCGAGATCAGTTAACAAGACGACAAACTCGTCGCCGCCAAGGCGCGCCACAGTATCGATTTTTCGGCGCCCCGCCGATAAGCGCGCAGCAACCTGGCACAGAACAGCGTCGCCGGTCGCATGTCCAAATTGATCGTTGATCGGCTTGAAATTATCGAGATCGCAAAACAACAGCGCAAAATACGAACCGCCGCGCTCGGCACACGCCAGCGCTTGTTGCAGGTGGTCGTCCAGCATGGCGCGGTTATATAAACCGGTGAGCGCATCGTGATGCGCCATAAATTCCAGCCGCACCTCGCTTGTCTTGAGCGAGGTTTCCTTTTCGCGCAGCCGCACTACCAGGCAATTAAATCCAGCCATCAGAGCGCCTACCTCGTCCTGACGCTTGACTGGCAACGGTTCCAGTGCGCGTTTGCCATCTGCCATTTCGTGCATTGAGCGTGCCGCATCCCGGAGCGGGCGCAATATGTAGGGCAACAGCAACATCAACACCACAAACATCGCGACCAGAAGCACCAAAGAGCCTTTCCAGAAGAAACCACGCATCGCCGCAATCGGCTGGAACACCTCCGCGGTAGGCATGCGTGCGACGACATACCATCCGGTGCTGGGTACCGTTACCATGGACGCCAGTTCCTTCACACCTTCAACATTAGTGGCAATGCCGGTGCCACGGTAGCCTGCCATGGCCCGATCGTGCAACAGATTCACGCCGGGAGCCGGCGTCGGCTTTAACACCAGGGCCGGGTCGCTGGCGCCGACAACCAGTTTATCGGCCGGCGAAATCAAGAGGAATCCGCCGCTGACGCCGAGCTGCGTTGTTTGCAGGCGATCGAGAAAGCCGGCTGTATCGAGCATGACCACACCCGCTAGCACAGCCACCACGCGTCTGGAGGCGTCGCGTACCGGTGCCGCCATGATCAAGATCGGGTCGCCATTGGCGCGCCCGCGCTGCGGCTTGCCCATCACCGGAGCATCGGCGCGCAGCGCAGCCTTAAACCAATCGGAATCGGTATACAACAGCGTATCGCGCCCGGCCACCACCGGGTATTGCGCCAGCAAGCCTTTACCATCCGGCGGCAACACCATCAACCCGCTATCAAACAAGGGATTTATGCGCTGCCGTTCCTGAACCCAAATCGCCAACTTCTCAGGCTGCTGCAGTAACGTGGGCGGCAACGCGGCGCTCAATTCGCTGATCAAAGCGCGGCGCGTCTGGATACTGTGATCGATGTCGCGCGCAACGTAGGACGCAATCGACAATTGCTGAGTCGCCACCAATTCACGTAGGCGTTCCTGCGCAAAAGGCAGCGCAACCAGCAAGCGCGCCAAGACACCCCCCACAATAAGCAATGCGCCAATCGCGATGATGCGGTACTTCATGCTATGGAATATTGACATGCGGCAATGATACCGAAAATCGGTGCACGAGTATTTTAGAAAAATAGGGCCGGAGTCCAATTAGGGCAACCATTTCAAGGCAACCGAATCAAAAATTGTTTGCGCTCAAGCACTTCATGACCCATGCATAACAGAAGTTTTTGGCTTATGCCCGGTGGTCATTTGATGCGCTTGCCTGTGCGGCAACCGCTAATCAGGTACCACTCCAACTAAGTATCCAGTTCAGTTAAATCAGTGTGGTAACTGCGGCTGACTGAAAGACTTTTCACTCCGGCACAGGCCACCGGCGACCGCGACGTGATTTGGGAAAAGCGTGATCGCGGGGTGATGGTGCGGTTGCTGCAAGCCAACGTGCCAGTGTTTCGGAAGCTGCACCAGATTCGCTTGGAGATGAAAAGGCTTTGGCGATAGCAGGATATGGAAAGATACCGTGACTGGCGAGTGGTATCTGTTGCAAGACCAATCGACCTTATTTGTACCCTGATTAGAGCACTCTTCATGCTTTACTCGTACGCTGCCAACCGCTTCTGTTCATCGCCAAAAAACCGGCTCTGACGTAGTTGTTGCAGCGCGGTTTGTCGCGCCGATTCAGAAAGTGCCGGATTGGCGGCGATGAATCTATGCTGCTCTGCGAGATAAGCGTCAATGCGGCTTTTCCAGGCAGATTCGTCCCGGTCCACTTCAGACAGCCGCGCTGCGGCTTCCGGCGAAATGGCCGCAGCGCGCATGCGGTAAATATCGTCTTCACTGGCACCCTCCGAACGCATTTTTACGACCGACTCTTCAAGTCTAACAACCACCATCGGCGCTTCGCGCGCCTCGCGCACTGCAACTGGCATTGCCGCGTCAAGCGCGACCATTCTGGTGCGCTTTTGCTCGACGCTCAAGTTCGTATCCTGGTCGATTTCAAGCCGCGCTACCGCGTCCAGATCATACGCGTCGTCGAAACCGAACAAGCCCTTGTTTTCTGCCGCGCTGAAGAACTGGCTGCGAACCTGTAGCATTGCCTCAAGACGCGCGCGCACCGCGCCGCTTGCATTCCCGGCTAGCTGGGCATTTTTTTCCACTTCCAGCAACGCACGTTTGTAATCGAGATAGCGGCCCCAAAGACGCTTAGCTTCTGCTGCCGCGGCAGGCTTCAGTTTTCGGTCCAGCTCGCGTGCGGTTTCAGCGTAAATTTCCTCTATGGATTTTTCACCGACTGCAGTGAGGTAATACTCAAAAAAATTGCGCAGCGCACTGTCGACGACCAGGGTCTGATCTGCGGCGATCGTCACAGCGTCATCCGACCTGGTGCCCTCGAGAGATTTTACGAACGGGAACAGGTTAGGCTCGGCCACACTCTTTACCGGCGCGGCTACTTCACCCGACGTACGCATGAAGATAAAAAAAACGGCAGCGACCAGCGCCGCCGTAATCCAAACCAAGGCATATGTTCTTGTTGTCATATGGCTTTTTCTACAGTCCGAGATTCTTCAGGCGATTGGCATGCTGACGGTATAACGTGACCGGGTTGGTTTCGAAGATATTGGTCAGGCCGACGGTTTGATTGACTTCATCCAGATGATTCATCGCATAGTTGTCGCGAATCACACGGCCGAGATGGCTTGAACAGCTTGAGACCAGGCCGTCGTTCTTCTCAGAGCCAAAAACAAGCGAGGTTAGCGCCAGCGCCGGGTCGATAACATCAAACACATTGGTGTAAGGCTGGGCGCCGCTCCATGAAAAATACGACACGCCGCGTACCTGGTAGGCACCTTCACCGCAGGCGGAAGTCGGGATGCCTTCTGGATACGCCGCATTGAATTTAAGCGAACCGGCAGTGCTCAGCGAGATCACGGCTGCTTTTGCGTTCTGTGGCAAGGTCGGACTGCCGGACAAGAAGCTTATCAAGGTGCCTAGCCCGTTGGTGACCGATACCAACACAGAATTTGGAAGCGACCCAACCGGTGCTACACCAAGCAGTACATCGGCAACTTCCGACCCCTTGTTGACACCGCCAACCGAAGTCACGGAAGCAACCAGATCGGGACGAACCGAGGCGACGTAACGGGCAGTAGGGCCACCGTGACTATGGCCGATCAGATTGACCTTGGCAGCCCCGGTCGCAGCCAGTATCTGTTTGACCTGCGTTAGCAGCTGTTCGCCGCGGACTTCAGTGCTGTTGGCAGCCGACACACTGGTCGAATAGACCTTTGCACCGTCGCTGCGCAATGCGGATGGAATCCGGTACCAGTATTCAACCGGCCCGATATTGTCGAAGCCGAACAGACCGTGAACCAGAACGATGGGATATCTGGTTTCGGTATAGCCTGCCGCGTACGATGAAGCCGGCGCAATGGATAACACGAACAGGACTGCACCTAGCACTTTGAATAATTGTTTTTTCATACTGTCTCCTGATTTTTTTTAATGAGCATGTGTTGCTGTGACACATCTCCTGAATACGAATCTTCCTGGAATGAAACCTCCTGATCGTTGGGCTAGTGCAGCGTTAGCGGTGCGTTGATATTGCCTGGGTGTTGCATGGAACAGATGCAGCAGGGCGGTGCACAATGTCAAAATGGAAAGCGATAATTGAGCCTCAAATGTGACGTTGCTTTTTATTTAATGGCGCTCGGTTTGCGAATCCTACTTGTTTTTTTGGAAAACACAAGTTGCACTGCAACAAGCTTCTATTGCCACCACTTTGAGATGCTTGCAACGCTGCGGAAGGCTTGATTATATTTATATACAGGTCTATGTATATATAATTATGCTTATTTATAATAGGTTTAAATGCATTTTTTACTTATACCCCATATATAATTTAAATTTTACTGCAACAAAAACACACTCATGATGCGTGAGAGCAGTTAATCTTCTGCCGCGTTTTATGGAAAAAATCATGCAATATTTGTTCGACATCAAGGTAGCGTAATAAATACACAATATATTTTAGATGTAAGCTTCTAGAAACGTTCAACTTGATGCGTTGTACTTAGTCCCCTCGATATCTCAATTTAGTGCCGCACAAATTAATGAGTACAAGTTTTCAGGCCGGCGTCTTTAACCTGATTTGGAAATGACTCATACATGCCATAGCACCGTAGTCGTAACCCTGGCTTCCAGGTTGGGGCATACAACTTTCGTACCGTCCCAGAGACAAAGCTCCAAACCTGAGCGTGCTTTACGACAAAATAAACAGGAGAAGATCATGTCAATGCAATCCACTGTTTCTGACGTTTATCCAATTGAAGATGCCAGCCCAAGCGCTGCCTTTGATGGCAATAATTCAGGAGTGTCATGGGGCGCTGTGCTGGCCGGAGCGGCCGCCGCTGCCGCCCTGTCACTGCTCTTGCTCATCCTTGGAATTGGGCTTGGCTTGTCGGCGGTTTCGCCTTGGTCGTATAACACTGCGACGATGGGAAAATCAACCATTCTCTGGCTTGCGTTCAGCCAGTTTGCCGCCGCTGGCATCGGCGGTTATCTAGCCGGTCGCTTGCGCGTCAAATGGGTCAGCGCTCACACCGATGAAGTGTATTTCCGCGATACCGCGCATGGCTTGCTGGCATGGGCGGTCGCAACTTTAGTGACGGCAATTTTCCTGGCAGGCGCGGTACGCGCCGTAGCCAGTGGTGCCATAGATACCCTTTCCACAGCCGCAGCTGCGGGGGCCAGCGCCAGCAGCAATGCGTCGGATGTTGGCACCGGTCCGGTCGGCTACTTTTCCGACATGCTGCTGCGTTCCGACAAGCCTGCGCCGGCTGGCGATGCCGCCACCCGTGCCGAGATTGTGAAGATTCTCACTAATGACCTACATGCCGGCACCCTGGCTGCTGACGACCAGCAATATCTCTCGCGCCAGGTCGCCCGCAACACTGGTTTGTCACAGTCGGACGCCGACATGCGGGTGAACGACGTCTATGCGCGCATGATTAAAGCAAAAGCCGACGCCGAGGCTACTGCAAAAGCTGCCGCTGAAAAAGCGCGCAAGGTCGCCGCCCAATCGGCACTGTGGATGTTTGTCGCATTGTTGCTAGGTGCTTTTATCTCCAGCCTGATGGCGACCTTTGGCGGCAGGCAACGCGACGACATGCGAGGCATCAAAGGGCGCTGAAGCATACATACAAACTCATCATCACCTACACAGGAGAACACTATGCGATCAATTCTATTATTTTTTCTTGGCATCCCAATCCCCATCATTATTTTGATTGCGTTATTGCATTAATCGATCCTGCCAGCGCGTAGGGCGGGTGCAACCCGCGGCGAGCCGCATTGATTGCGCGCGGGTTCCACCCGCCCTGCTTGCCTAATATTCCGTAAGCCTTACATCACATTTTCGCGAGGTATATCTCATGGTTAAACGTAAAAAGTCGGCGTCATCGATTGCCGGTGCTGGTTCCATTTTGAGCACAGTCTCAGGCCCCTCCGGCACCAAACCGCCTGGCAGCCTGGGCAGCACAGAAGCAGCGCCCAGCCACCTGTTGGAAAAAGTTTCGGCTGGACAAGAACTGTCGGCGCAGATGCCCTACAACCCGACCAAGTCCGGCGAATACGGCGAAGCGGCGCGCACGCCACAGCCAGGACCAAACGCCACGCCGACCAAGGATTCGGCCACCGCCTCCACCGCTACTGAAATTAACCCGTCGCCGAAAGTGGGCGCAGGGCAACCGTTGACCGGCAGCAATCCCGCGGTCGCGCCGCTAGACCGGGTGCGGGTCGATGCCAGCGGCCAAATGCTGACGACCAACCAAGGCGTGGCAGTGGCCGATAATCAGAATTCGCTGAAAATCGGCTTGCGCGGGCCGACCGCGCTGGAAGACTTCATTCTGCGCGAGAAGATCACCCACTTCGACCACGAACGGATTCCCGAACGCGTGGTGCATGCGCGTGGCTCGGCCGCGCATGGCTATTTCGAATCCTATAAAGACCTCAGCGACCTGACCCGCGCCGCGCCGTTCTCGCAGGCCGGCAAACGCACCCCGGTGTTTGTGCGTTTTTCCACCGTGGCCGGCGAGCGCGGCTCGGCCGATACCGTGCGCGACGTGCGCGGTTTCGCGGTCAAGTTCTATACCGACGAAGGCAACTGGGATCTGGTGGGCAATAACATGCCGATCTTTTTCATTCAGGATGCGATGAAATTTCCCGACCTGGTGCACGCAGTCAAACCCGAACCCCATAACGCGATACCGCAGGCGTCCAGCGCCCACGATACGTTTTGGGATTTCATGTCGCTGATGCCGGAGACGGCCCACATGATGCTGTGGATCATGTCGGACCGTGCGATCCCGCGCAGCTTACGCATGATGCAAGGCTTCGGCGTGCATACATTCCGACTGGTGAACGCGCAGGGTGCATCGGTGTTTTGCAAATTCCATTGGAATCCTATCGCCGGCACCCATTCGCTGGCCTGGGATGAAGCGGTGAAAATCGCCGGTGCCGATGGCGACTTCCACCGGCGCGATTTGTGGGAGGCAATCGAAGCCGGCGCTTACCCTGAATGGGAACTGGGACTGCAGATTTTCTCCGAGGCAGAAGCCGAACAGTTCGACTTCGACGTGCTGGACCCGACCAAGATCGTGCCGGAAGAATTGGTGGCGGTGATGCCAGTCGGAAAGATGACGCTCAACCGCAACCCCGATAATTTCTTCGCCGAGACCGAGCAAGTCGCGTTCTGTACCGCGCATGTGGTGCCCGGCATCGACTTCACCAACGACCCGCTGTTGCAGGGCCGCATCCATTCGTATATCGACACCCAGATCAGTCGTCTTGGCGGCCCGAATTTCCATGAAATTCCGATCAACGCACCGCTCGCGCCGGTGTTCAACAATCAGCGCGACGGCATGCATCGGCAAGCCATCCATCGCGGACGCGCCAACTACGAGCCGAACTCACTCGGTGGCGGCTGCCCATTTCAGGCCGGCATGCAGGGTTACACCAGCTTCCCGGAACAAATTACCGCGGACAAAGTACGCGGCAAAGCGGAACTGTTCGCCGACCATTATTCGCAAGCGCGGCTGTTCTGGAATAGCCAGAGCCCAGTCGAGCAGGCGCACATTATTTCGGCTTTCCGTTTTGAGTTAACGCGGGTACAAACGCCAGCGGTGCGCCAGCGTGTGGTATCGCTGCTAGTGAACGTGAATCAGGTGCTTGCCGCCAGCGTGGCCCAAGGGTTGGGGATCGAGGTGCCCGCCGCAATGCCGCTGGCGTCCGAGTTGCCGATTCCTGAATATGCCCCCTCGCCGACACTGTCGCTGCTGTTCCGGCCGGGTCAACTAGGGATTCGCACGCGGCGCGTTGCGGTGCTGGTTGCGGCAGGCGTGGATGGCGCAATGGTGCAATCCATCTATGCCGCTCTGCTTGCCGACGGCGCGGTACCGCGTTTAGTGGGCAACCAGCTTGGCAAGCTCGCAACCAGTGACGGGAACAGCCTCGACGTCGAAATCTCGCTCGAAACCGGGCCGTCCGTGCTGTACGACGCGGTGGTTGTACCAGACGGCGCTGCAGCAGCCAAAGCATGGACGCTGGACGCCCACGCGCTGGATTTCGTGCGGGATCAATATCGGCATGGCAAACCGATGCTGGCGATCGGCACCGGCTCGGCGCTATTGGAAAAAGCAGGAATTCCGGTCGCCTTACCGGACGGCAGCGCCGACCCTGCACTAATCGACACCAACAGCACAGGGTTGGCACAAGCGCTGGTTGCTTTCAAATCTGCATTGGCCAAGCATCGCGCTTTCGAGCGCGAGACTAATCCGCCGCGGGTCTGATGGAGCGGCAATGTTGGGCGGCGCTATGCCCAGTACCAACCTGCCAATCTCACATCTAAAATACTTGGCATGAGTATGACAAATAACATGCCTTTCTCCGCATATAAAATATGCGGAGCTATAAAATACTCGGTAGATTGGTGTTGGGCGCTGCCCACAACCTTGTTTGAACCCTCTCTCACGCTCGCGGGAGAGAGGCGGCTTGAACGATCTGAATAGTACCGAAAATCCATTACGCAATCACGCGCGATGCAACCCGTTTAAAACCGGGTTTTAAACCAGGTTTTAAACCCTCTTATCGCACTCGATCAGCGCATACGCCTGATGGTTGTGGATCGATTCGAAGTTCTCGGCTTCCAGCGTGTAGGCCAGCACCGATGGCTCCCGATTAAGCATGCCGGCCACATCGCGCACCAAGTCTTCGACAAACTTCGGATTGTCGTAAGCACGTTCGGTGACGTATTTTTCATCCGGGCGCTTGAGCAAGCCGTACAGTTCGCAAGAAGCCTGCGCCTCGACCTTGGCAATCAGGTCGTCAATCGGCAACTCGCCTTCCACCAATGCGGAAATGGTGATGTGCGAGCGCTGGTTGTGGGCGCCATAGGCCGAAATTTTCTTCGAGCATGGGCACAGGCTGGTGACCGGCACCATTACTTTCAGGGATACTTCGGCGACGCCGTTCTTGATCTCGCCGCTGAAACCGACTTCGTAATCCATCAAGCTTTGCACCCCGGAAACCGGCGCGGTCTTGTTGACGAAATAGGGAAAAGTCAGTTCGACGTGGCCGGAATCGGCTTCCAGCAAGGTCATCATGCGTTGCATCAGATCACGGAACATCGCCACATCAAGGCCACCGCGCTGCGCCGCATCCAGCCCTTCGAGCAAGGCGATGAAACGCGACATGTGCGTGCCTTTTTGGTGCTCCGACAAATGCACATACATGTTCCAGCTGCCGACCGTAGCCTGAACTCCAGCCGAAGTTTTGACAGCCACTGGATAACGCACGCCTTTGACGCCGACGCGCTGGATTGCAATCTGCCGGGTATCGGGTGTGCTCTGGACATCGGGAATGCTAGTCATAGGATCGTCACGGGTATTCATCAAAAACCTTTATGTTGGCGTGCAAGCATGCAGCTTGCACGCTTCCACTTAGATATTATTTAATTGCAATCGGCTGCGCTATCGACTGTGGTATCCGTTGCTGCGCCGGCTTCAAGGTATTTTCAAATCGCTGCTGTATCGACGCTTCGATGCCATCGGCGTCGAGACCGCAGGCCGCGAGCAGTTGCGCGCTATCGCCGTGGTCGATGAAACGATCCGGCAAACCCAGCATCAACAGCGGCTTGATAACGCCGGCAGCCGCTAGCGCTTCAGCCACCGCAGAACCTGCGCCGCCCATGATGGCGCCCTCCTCAACCGTCACCAGTGCATCGTGGCTGGCAGCCAATTGCAACACCAATTCGTCATCGAGCGGCTTGACGAAACGCATGTTGACGACGGTTGCATCCAACGCCTGCGCTGCTATCAGGCTGGGTGCCACCATGCTGCCGAACGCGAGTATGGCGATGCTTTTTCCAGAGCGCTTGATCTCACCTTTGCCGATTGGTATGGTGCCCAATTCCGGCAACACTGCCACACCGATACCGGCACCGCGCGGATAGCGCACTGCTGCCGGGCCATTATATTGGAAAGCGGTGGTGAGCATCTGACGGCACTCATTTTCGTCTGACGCAGCCATGACGACCATGTTCGGGATGCAGCGCAGATAGACCAAATCGTAATTGCCGGCGTGGGTAGCACCGTCGGCACCGACTAAACCAGCCCGGTCGAGCGCAAAAGTCACGTCCAGGTTTTGTAGCGCAACATCGTGAATCAGCTGGTCGTAACCGCGCTGCAGGAAAGTCGAATAAATCGCCAGCACCGGCTTCATGCCTTCGCACGCCATGCCGGCGGCGAAGGTTACTGCATGTTGTTCGGCGATGCCGACATCGTAATAGCGCTTCGGAAACAATTGTTCGAAACGCACCATTCCGGAGCCTTCGCGCATGGCCGGCGTGATGCCAACCAGGCGCGGCTCGAGTGCGGCCATGTCGCACAGCCAGTCGCCGAAGACATGGGTATAAGTCAGCTTGCCGGCAACTGCCGGTTTAATCCCTTCCGCCGGATTGAACTTGCCGGGGCCGTGATACAGCACCGGATCGGCTTCGGCCAGCTTGTAGCCCTGGCCTTTTTTGGTAACCACATGCAGAAACTGCGGCCCTTTCAGTTTTTTCAAGTTTTGCAGGGTCGGGATCAGCGCATCCAGATCGTGGCCGTCAATCGGGCCGATGTAATTGAAGCCGAATTCCTCGAACATGGTGGCCGGCATGATCATGCCTTTAGCGTGTTCCTCGAAACGCTTGGCCAGTTGCAGCATCGGCCCCGGCAGCACGGTCTTGCCGACTTGCCGGGCCGCTGCATAAAACCTGCCCGACATCAAGCGCGCCAGATAGCGGTTCAAAGCGCCAACCGGCGGCGAGATCGACATGTCGTTGTCGTTCAGGACTACTAGCAGGTTGATGTCGTCGTAGATGCCGGCGTTGTTCATCGCCTCGAACACCATGCCGGCAGTCATTGCGCCGTCGCCGATGACCGCAATCGCATGCCGGTCTTCGCATTTGGTGCGGGCCGCCAACGCCATTCCGAGCGCAGCCGAAATCGAGGTCGACGAGTGGGCGGTGCCGAAAGTGTCGTAAATGCTTTCATCGCGGCGCGGGAAGCCGGAAATGCCGTTTATTTGACGCAGCGAATGCATCCGCTCGCGCCGTCCGGTCAGGATTTTGTGTGCGTAGGTTTGGTGGCCGACATCCCAGACGATGCGGTCTTCCGGTGTATTGAACGCATAATGCAGCGCAATCGTCAGCTCGACCGTGCCGAGATTGGATGATAAATGGCCACCGGTTTTGGATACCGAGTCGATGATGAAATGGCGCAATTCATCAGCCAGCGGCCTGAGTTGCGCGCGCGTTAATTGCCGCAAATCTGCGGGGCTGTCTATCTGTTTGAGTAGGTTCATACTAGGTTTTCCGTTGCACGATCAGGTTCGCCAGTTCACGTAAGCGCAGTGCCTTATCTCCGAAAGGCAGAATTGCTGCATGCGCATCCTGCCGTAATTGTTCCGCCAGCACCAAAGATGCATCCAGCCCCAGGATCGAGACATAAGTTGGCTTGTTGTCGGCTGCATCCTTGCCGGCAGTTTTGCCCAAAGTGGCCGAATCGGCGGTGGCGTCGAGAATGTCGTCAACCACCTGGAATGCCAAACCGATGGCGGCGGCAAAGCGATCCAGCGCCTGCTCTTCTGCGGCTGTCAGCAACTTGCCCGACAGCGCGCCCAGCAACACCGCTGCGCGCAGCAAAGCGCCGGTCTTCAAGCGATGCATC
Source organism: Glaciimonas sp. (assembly GCA_012927625.1). GTDB lineage: Bacteria > Pseudomonadota > Gammaproteobacteria > Burkholderiales > Burkholderiaceae_D > AVCC01. The sequence goes on from JABBOV010000008.1 coordinate 464,047, forward strand.
TGTTCCAATTGTAGGCGCGACAAGTTTAGACCGACGCTGGCCAGATCGATGGCTTGACCGCCACACATGCCCATTGCGCCGGATGCCTGCGCCAGCAGCCGCACCATCGCCAGCTTGCAACTGGCGTCGCCAGCGCCTTCAGCCAGCACCAGAAATGCGTGCGCCTGCAACGCGTCGCCTGCCAGCAAGGCGGTGGCCTGGCCGAATTTGACATGCACGGTGGCCTTGCCGCGCCGTAGCGCATCGTCGTCCATGCACGGCATGTCGTCATGCACCAGCGAATAGGCGTGGATCATTTCGACCGCAGCCGCAGCGCGCTGCATTTGCTGTTGTCCGGCTGCGAACAATTCGCCGGCCGCAAATGCCAGTAGCGGCCGAACTCGCTTGCCGCCATCCAGCACAGCGTAGCGCATGGCCTGGCGCAACACTGCGGACGCACTGGCGTCAGCCGGCAAAAAGGATGACAGCGCCTGCTCCATCGATGCCTGCACTGAATTCATCCAAACACTGAAAGATTGCACGGGAGCTTGCACAACGGGTTTCATATCTACTTTGCTAGCGCCTGCCATCTAGGCATCCCTCACAGTATCGATATTGGTATCGGCAGCAAATGGTTTCAGCATGTCGCCTTGCAGCACCTTGACTTGGTTATCCACCTTGTCGAGTTGCGCCGCGCAATACTTGATCAGCTCCGAACCGCGCTGATAGGCCGCCACGGAAGCTTCCAGCGGCAAGCTGCCGGCCTCCATTTGCGTCACCAGTTGCGCGAGCTCGGCCATCGCGTCTTCAAATGAAGCGGACAAATTGGCGGAAGGCTGTTTTTTGGACATAAGTGATCGAATCAAGCTGTGAATGAATACATAACCCGCTATTTTAGAGCAAACTGCCCGCGTTCAACGCGTACCGATGCGCCATCAAGCCGGCAAACCCGCTATTTTTTAAGTGGGATGATAGTCGTGCGCGGCACTGCCACTGCGGTCACCGCATTCTTCGGGCTGCCCGTAATCAGTTTGTCGGAATAGGTCAGGTACACCAGCGTATTACGTGCGGCATCGACCATGCGCACCACGTGCAAGGTTTTGAAAACCAGCGAGCGGCGCTCGGAAAATGCATCTTCCTGGCGCGGCAGCGCTTCCTTGAAGCGAATCGGGCCGACCTGACGACAGGCAATCGACACATCCGACACTTCTTCCGCCACCCCCAGCATTCCGGCCACGCCGCCGCGTTCCGGCTTGGAAACGTAGCAAGCCACGCCTTCCACCTTAGGATCGTCGAAGGCTTCCACCACCAATTTGTGCGAACCCATCAGTTTGAATTCGGTGTTGACGCTGCCGATTTGCTGCGCCAGTGCAGCGCCGGACAACAAAACCGAGGATATGAACAATAATAAAGTTTTATGCATGATGGTCGCGCTTTCAGTGTGAGATGAAGATAGTAGGATCAGCTTTGGTTGGGCTAACGCCTTTTCAGCCCAACACCGCAGCCCAACATTATCAATACTATGCGCAGAATATTGGGCCGCAAACTCGGTTTTGTAGGTCGGGTTAGCGGCTTTATCGTAACCCGCCATTCTCAACCGCAAATGTCAGGTTACGCTAACGCCGACCCGGACTACTGGTTGTGACGCGTCCGGCCCTGAAAGTGCGTAAAAGATACGCCATACCCGTTACAAGTACTTGCGCAACAGTGGCTCCAGCCTTTCGCGGGTCGCCACCGGCATCGCAGCCGCTGGCGTCACCAGTGCTTGCGCCAGCGCCTGATGCGCTGCCGACGGCGGCGGATTGGCGCCGAGCCGCCGGATGCAGGCGCGCAGCACCGCTTGCGCGTTCTGCGCATTGTGCATCAGGTTGCCGATCGCCATTTCAGCCGTGACGGCCGCATGACCCGGATGCCAGCAATCGAAATCAGTCACCAGCGCCAGCGTCGCGTAAGCGATTTCGGCTTCCCGCGCCAGCCGCGCTTCCGGCATATTGGTCATGCCAATCACCGCCGCACCCCAGGAACGATACAACTGCGACTCCGCATACGTCGAAAACGCCGGCCCCTCGATGCAGAGATAGGCGCCGCCGCGATGCAGCGTGGCGTCCGGTAATTTGCAATCGAAAAAAGCTTGCGCCACCAGATCGGACAATGCCGCGCACACCGGCTGCGCGAAGCTAACGTGGGCCACTGCGCCCTGGCCGAAAAACGTGCCGGCACGCTGTCTGGTCATGTCGATGAACTGATCCGGCAACACCATGTCGCGTGGCGTCAAATGCTCCTGCAGCGAGCCGACCGCCGACACCGACAGCAGATAATCGACGCCGAGTTGCTTCATGGCCCACAGATTGGCGCGAAACGGAATTTCGGACGGCAGCAGCGCATGGTTGCGCCCATGCCGCGCCAGAAATGCCACCGGCACGCCATCCAGCAGGCCAGTCATGATGGCGTCGGAAGGCGCGCCGAACGGGGTTTCAAGGCTGACTTCCTGCGCCTGTTGCAAGCCTTCCATGCGGTACAAGCCGCTACCGCCGATGATGCCGAAACGAATTTTTTTCATAGAGCGCCCAGAGTGTTTTGCTGTTATTTAAAGAAATTTATGGAGTATGCTTAAAAAACATGACTTTACCGCATTAATTTAATGACTTTCAAAAAATACACAATAGCGTATATGGATAGCGCAAAGACTTGCCACGGGCCGTAGCCGGGGTTCCGCAAGACAGGGCTCAAGCTGATCCGAGCGCTCAACGACAACCAGTTCCGCACAGCCGCGGCGCGCTGTCAGGAACGTCTGCTAATCTGGCGCTGGTACACACCTCACAAATTCCAGAGCAAAGGCATCATGAATCGTAGCGCAAAAGGCGGCCTTGTATATTCCACCGATGTCGGACGTACATGTCCCGATTGTCGACTTGCGCTCGCTGAGTGTGACTGCAAGGCCAGAGCCAAAGCCGCAGCGGTAGGCGATAGCGAGGTGCGCGTTTCGCGCCAGACCAAGGGCCGGGGCGGCAAGAGCGTAACTCTCGTCAGAGGGCTCGCACTCGATTCTATTGCGCTGGCCGCGCTGGGCAAACAATTACGCACAGCCTGCGGTTCGGGCGGGACGGTCAAGGATGGCGTGATCGAAGTGCAGGGCGAACATTGCGAACGGGTCATGGAAGTGCTCAAAAAACAAGGCCATAGCGCGAAGCGGGTGGGCGGCTAGGCATTTAAAATACAGACGCCGGCGAGCGGCCAAAACCGGACTGCCGGGCTTGTCGGCTGGCAACACATAGCGCCAGACGGATTGCAGCACGTATCCTTGAATGCGCACAGCACCGTCGGCCATTTTGGCAAGTGAAAGACAGAAAAATGACGATCACAGAACCACCTTTTCAGCTACCCTTTCGGGCAACAACGGAGCAGGCGTGCAACTGGCTTGCACAGCAAACCGCCACCCCTTGGGCATTGGCGCGCATGATAGAGAGCGGCTTGACTCCCTACGTCTGGCTGGACTACGACCCCGACTATCCTGCGCTGTTCGGCGACGCCAACGGCGGTTACCCGGCGCCGATTTTTTTCGAAGGCGACACCCAACGCCTTGCAGCCGGAAGCGAGGATGTGCTCATCACGATCACGAAAGACGCCTATAAGATAGTGACGCAACTCAAACCTCCGGGCTTTCGAAGGGATTTGCATACGCTGCGTTTTCTGAAGAAAGATCTGGAGCGCCTGGCAAACAAACTCAAGCGCGAGGCCGAGCCCGAACCAGTCAACATTGCGGCGACAATGGAATCGCAAACCGGCATCAACAAGGGGCAGGTGCTGATGGCATTTGCCAATCTGGTAAAAATCGATCTGGAACAGGCCCTTGAGAGTGGCGGCGGCATATTCGGCGATGATGGCGCAAGGATCAAAGGCAGCGCCAGAAGGACGAAAAACAAAGCGGAGTGGAATCCGGTCACGCTGGCGCTGGGATTAAATGATCTGTACCGGGTACCGCTATCCCATCTAAAAAGAGCGTTCAATGCGCATGATTTCTTGTACGCATGGGCGGCGGAATGGAACCATACTCTGGCGCTACTGGGTAAATAAGGCGTCAGCCGGAGCAAGCGATTTTCTGCAAAGAGGGATTAGGTGTTTAGATTCGTGTGATCATATACTTATCCGTAGCTGGCCCCTTTTCAAAGCCAGGCACGTTTTGCGTACGCTGTTGACCAACGATAACCCATTGCCGATTCCATGACACAAGCCCTGCACAGCCAAGCGCGCACAACCCACCTGAT